>NZ_JABBXH010000003.1 GCF_012932965.1 Thalassotalea algicola
GTTAACGTTGGTACTATCGGACACGTTGACCACGGTAAAACTACTTTAACAGCTGCTATCTCTGCAGTATTAACGAAAGCTTTCGGTGGTGATGTTCGTGACTTCGCACAAATCGATAATGCTCCAGAAGAGCGTGAGCGTGGTATTACAATCAATACATCTCACATCGAATACGATACAGAGACTCGTCACTACGCACACGTAGACTGTCCAGGTCACGCGGATTATGTTAAAAACATGATCACAGGTGCTGCACAAATGGACGGCGCGATCTTAGTAGTAGCTGCTACAGATGGCCCAATGCCACAAACACGTGAGCACATCTTATTATCACGTCAGGTTGGTGTACCTTACATCATCGTATTCATGAACAAATGTGACATGGTAGATGACGAAGAGTTATTAGAATTAGTAGAGATGGAAGTACGTGAACTTCTTTCAGAATACGATTTCCCAGGTGATGACTTACCAGTAATCCAAGGTTCAGCATTAGGCGCACTTAACGGTGAAGCACAATGGGAAGAGAAAGTATTAGAACTTGCTAAAGAGTTAGATACTTACATTCCAGAGCCAGAGCGTGCAATCGATGGTGACTTCATCTTACCAATCGAAGATGTATTCTCAATCCAAGGTCGTGGTACGGTTGTAACTGGTCGTGTAGAGCGCGGTATCATCACAGTAGGTGACGAAGTAGAAATCGTAGGTATCAAAGAAACTACAACAACTACTTGTACTGGTGTAGAGATGTTCCGTAAGCTTCTTGACGAAGGTCGTGCAGGTGAGAACTGTGGTGTATTATTACGTGGTACTAAGCGTGAAGAAGTTCAACGTGGTCAAGTATTATGTAAGCCTGGTTCAATCAACCCACACACTAAGTTCGAGTCAGAAGTATACGTACTAACGAAAGATGAAGGTGGTCGTCATACACCATTCTTCAAAGGTTACCGTCCACAGTTCTACTTCCGTACAACTGACATCACAGGTGCAGTAGAGCTTCCTGAAGGTGTAGAAATGGTAATGCCAGGCGACAACTTAAAGTTTGTTGTTGAGCTAATCAACCCAATCGCGATGGACGAAGGTTTACGCTTCGCAATCCGTGAAGGTGGCCGCACAGTAGGTGCTGGTGTTGTATCTAAAGTTATCGACTAATATCGATAAACACTAGAATACACAGAAAAAGGTCGCGTAAGCGGCCTTTTTTGTGCTTACCTTTTAGTTTGTTATCATCAACCACCATATGCTTGGTGTGCTAATTTTCAAGGAAGAGTTATGCAAAATATTTATCTCATTTTTTTATTATTGCCTTTTTTAACGTTTGCCAACGAGTTCACTCAGCCTGCGGTAATAGAGAATTTAAACCAGAAATACCAACAAACACCTGCCAAAACTCGAACAGAGTCTTTTGCATACATGAGCTATATTATCGACAAACAGGGCTTAGCTAAGGATATTGTTATTGTAAATGATAGCGAATTCTCAAATATGTCTGTTAAAGCAAGGCAATATGTTGAAGGATTACGATACCAACCAGCGAAGAATGGTAATAACATTGTAGAGGTCGAAGAAACACTGTTTTGGCGTTACGATAAAAGCTTTTATCGCAATAGTAACGATGGGATTTCTCCGTCTTATCAGAAGATTTACTCTCAAATTCAAAAATTATTGGCGAGTGATAAGACAGCAGCAAAGGAGAAATTAATTGTTTTGCGTAACAAAACAAAGAATTTAACTGAACAAGCTTACTACGCTTGGATTAGCTCAGTTTATTTCGCGCAGACTGGTGAATGGGGTGAATATAATAAGCAAGTGTTTAATGCATGGGTACTAAGGCAGCATTTAGATAATAACTCAGCACATATAGCGACAGAGAACCTCTTCGAAAGTGCAATGTATTTAAAGGACTTTCGCTTAGCGCTAGAGGTAGCTTCTTCACTTAGACGTTTAAGAGGTAAAAAACTGACAGACAAAGCTTATGAAGGCTATATTACTGCCATCAAAAAGGCACTTGATGAATCTACAATATTATCTAAACAATACTTATTAGATTCAGCAAATCATGTTTATCATAAGTTAGCTAGACAAGAGATTGAGATTACAACAACATCTCAGGCAGCTTTAGATACGCAATTGCGTTGTGCTAACCACATAGCCTACTTAAAAAATACCCGGGAGTTAATGTTATCTGATACATGGAAGAATTGTCGACTATTGATAAAAAGTGATTCAGATTCGGGGGTTTCGATAACGGAAACTGGTAATCAACATTTGCTTTAGGACAATTTATAAGACTTCTCTGTAATGTTAAATAGTGATAAAAATAAGCTCTCTCTTTATTATGTGATTAATTATGCTTCCACTTAACAACATATCTAAACTTAAGTTGCTGGAAATAATCGGGCGCATTACCTTCTTCAAAGCGTTTACGATAAATGAACGAGAAAAGTTGCTTAACAGCACCAAAGTCTATAAATGTATAAAAGACCAAAACGTACAGTCAGAATTAGATCACAATAGTCATTTTTATATTGTTCTTACGGGTGAGGTTGAAATCACACGACAAGGGGGCAAACAACCGCTTGGCAAAATATCTGCGGGTCAATTTATAGGTGAAGGCAGCTTCATTAAAAAGAGGCCAAAAAGCGCTAGCGCTAAGGCGGTTTCTGATTCTCTTGTCCTATGTATGGATCAAGATACATTACATGGACTGCCATCGACACTGAAAGATAAATTTAAAGATGCAGTAATTGAAGGTATGGCACAACGAATACATTATTTAAGTGACGAAATTCAACAATTTCATGATAAATTTTCACCCAAATAATGATAGATAAAAATGGACACCCCATAACGTTGCATTAGTTGGGGCATCCATATAAAAGTTAGTTAAAACTGATCGATTTCAATCTTCATTAATGAATTAGCATCGCTCATCATAGTATTTGTTAACGTTTTAACTCGAGGGAAAATACGGTCAAAATAAAACTCTGCTGTTCTTACTTTAGCCTTATTAAAGTTTTTGTCACCTTTGCCAGCCGTCAAATTTTCATTCGCTGATTGAGCCATCATTGCCCACATGTAAGCCATAAATATATAGCCAGAATACATCAAGTAGTCTACCGAACACGATCCAACAAAGTCTCGGTCTTTACGTGCTTTCAACATCAGAGATACTGTGTGTCGTTGCCAATTAGCAACTTCTTTACTTAGTTGCCAAATAAACTTATGCATGCGTTTTTTCTGTGGGTTACCTGAAATCATGCTGTGATCTTTACAAAAAGCGAGTATTTCAATACTGAATGCTTTGAATAGCTGAGCGCGGTCTAACAATATTTTACGACCAACTAAATCTAACGCTTGAATACCTGTTGTGCCTTCGTAAAGACTAGAGATTCTCACATCACGAGCGTTTTGCTCTAAGCCCCACTCTTTAATGTATCCGTGACCACCAAATACTTGAATTGCATGACTTGCAGATTCATTACCTAATTCTGTTAAAAAGGCTTTAAGAATTGGTGTTAAAAACCCTAACTTGTTATCTGCTGCTTCTTTTTGCTCAGGGCAGGATGCTTGATCCATTTCATCGGCTATTTTCGCAGCGTAATAGGTCATTGCTCTTCCACCTTCGACAATCGCTTTTTGCGTTAGCAACATGCGGCGAACATCTGGGTGATGGATAATAGGGTCTGCTATTTGGTCAGGTGCCTTCTTACCGCTAAGTGAGCGCATCGACATGCGGTCTTTGGCATATGCTAAACTTGTTTGATAACCAAGCTCTGAAGCAGCAACACCTTGAATAGCCGTACCTATACGTGCGGTATTCATAAAAGTGAACATACACTCAAGCCCTTTGTTTTCTGGGCCAATTAAGTAACCTTTAGCACCATCAAAATTTAGTACTGCTGTTGCAGAAGCTTTTATACCCATTTTGTCTTCTATCGAACCACAAACAACAGGGTTACGCTCACCAATACTGTTATCTTCATTAATTAAAAACTTTGGTACGATAAAAAGTGAAATACCACGTGTACCTTTTGGAGCATTAGGTAATCTAGCAAGTACAATATGGATGATATTTTCTGTTAAATCATGCTCACCCGCTGAAATGAAGATTTTACTTCCTGTTATAGAGTAGCTTCCATCATCGTTTGGCTCAGCTTTGGTTCGTATTTGACCTAAATCAGTACCACACTGTGCTTCTGTTAAACACATGGTGCCACTCCATGTGCCCTCGGTTAGTTTAGGCATGTAAATGTTTTTCTGTTCATCACTACCATGCTCTAAAATAGTATTCATTGCGCCAAGGCTTAGACCTGGGTACATGCCGAACGACCAGTTTGCTGTACCAACAAGTTCACTTTTAATTAAACCTAGAGAAACAGGAAGGCCTTGTCCGCCGTATTCTGTAGGATGTGCCAACCCTTGCCATCCGGCCTCTATATATTGTTGGTAGGCATCTTTAAAGCCGCTAGGTGTCGTTACTTCACCGTTATCAAAACTACATCCTTCCTTGTCGCCAGAATGATTAAGCGGTGCAAGCTCATTTTCACAAAATTTTGCACACTCTTCGACAATCGCGTCGACTAAGTCAGGGGTAGCTTCTTCATAAGCTGGAAAAGTTTTGTAATGCTGTTCGAATTTGAATACATCATTAACCAAAAAATTAATGTCTGATACTGGGGCTTTAAAGTCTGTCATGATTAGCTCTCTATAATTCCTATTATTGAGATGTAGAGGGAAATCATCTCAACTGGTCTGATGAGTTTAGTCCGAAATGACGAAAGGATCAATAGCGCACACCTGTAAGTTGAAAATTACCTACTAGTAAACAAGTGTAGCCTGAATTTTAGGAATTAGTGGAGTGTGGCTGTCAATGATTGCGAGAATGAAACAATTACCATCTAGTAAATTTTTAGATAACCGACATCGTTGACCGTAGGGCATTGTAGCAATGTAAATTAGAAGCAATAAAAAAGGCCGCAAAAGCGACCTTTTAAATCAATTACGTAAAAAGTAAATTACTTCTTCTCGTTACGCTCTTTAACTTCAGCGATAACTTCTTCAGCAACATTTTGAGGTGCTGCAGCGTAGTGGCTGAATTCCATAGAGAATTGTCCACGACCTGAAGTGATAGTACGTAAGTGACCGATGTATCCAAACATCTCTGAAAGAGGTACGTCAGCTTTGATACGAACACCCGTAGTACCAGCTTCTTGGTCTTTGATCATGCCACGACGACGGTTAAGGTCACCAATTACATCACCAACGTGATCTTCTGGAGTGAATACATCAACTTTCATGATTGGTTCAAGAAGTTGTGCACCTGCTTTTGGAATTGATTGACGGAATGCGCCTTTAGCAGCGATTTCGAAAGCAACAGCAGATGAATCAACTGCGTGGAAGCCACCATCGAATAATTCAATCTCAACGTCAAGTACAGGGAATCCAGCTAGAACACCTTCGTCCATCATGCCTTTGAAGCCTTTCTCGATTGCTGGGAAGAATTCCTTAGGAACGTTACCACCAACAACTGTAGACTTAAATGTGAAACCAGAGTTTGGTTCACCTGGCTTGATGCGGTAATCGATCTTACCGAATTGACCAGAACCACCAGATTGTTTCTTATGCGTGTAAGAATCTTCAATTTCTTGAGTGATAGTTTCACGGTAAGCAACTTGTGGTTTACCTACTTGAAGTTCAACACCGTAAGTACGCTTAAGGATGTCTACTTTGATATCTAAGTGAAGCTCACCCATACCTTTAAGGATGGTTTCACCTGAATCTTCGTCAGTTTCAACTTGGAAAGTTGGATCTTCAGCAACCATTTTACCGATCGCGATACCCATCTTCTCAGCACCGCCTTTCTCTTTAGGAGATACAGCAATTGAGATTACAGGTTCTGGGAATACCATCGCTTCAAGAGTACAAGGCTGTTTAACGTCACATAGTGTGTGACCAGTTTGAACATTCTTCATACCTACGATAGCTAAGATGTCACCAGCTTGTGCTTCTGTAAGCTCAGTACGGTCTTCAGCTTGCATTTCTACCATACGGCCAACGCGTTCTGTTTTACCAGTAAACGAGTTAAGGATGGTGTCACCTTTCTTAATCTTACCTGAGTAGATACGTACGAAAGTAAGTGCACCGAAACGGTCATCCATAATTTTGAATGCTAGGGCACGGAACGGCTCTTCTGCATCAACGATTGCGAATTCACCAGTTGGTTCACCTTCTTCGTCAGTTAACGGTTGAGGTGGAACTTCTGTTGGAGACGGTAAATAGTCAACAACAGCATCAAGAAGAAGCTGCATACCTTTGTTCTTGAATGCTGAACCACAGTATGTTGGGAAGAACATTAATTCGTTAGTACCTTTACGGATACATGCTTTGATTTGCTCTTCAGTAGGTGTCATTTCACCTTCTAAATATTCCATTAGCATGTCTTCGTCTGCTTCTAAAGCAGTTTCGATCATTTCTTCACGGTAAGCTGCAGCATCATCAACCATATCAGCTGGAATGTCTTCAACTTTGTAGTTTTCTGGTTGACCTGAATCATCCCAGATGTATGCTTTTTGAGATAAAACGTCTACAACACCAACGAAGTTATCTTCTTCACCAATTGGTAAAGTCATAACTAATGGACGTGCACCAAGTACGTTTTGTACTTGATCTTTAACACGGTAGAAGTTTGCACCTAAACGGTCTAACTTGTTAACGAAGATTAGACGTGCAACTTTAGATTCGTTAGCGTAGCGCCAGTTAGTTTCTGATTGTGGCTCAACACCACCAGAACCACAGAATACACCGATACCACCATCAAGAACTTTTAATGAACGGTAAACTTCTACAGTGAAGTCAACGTGACCCGGAGTATCGATTACGTTAAAACGGTGCTTTTTCCACTCACAAGTTACAGCAGCAGACTGGATAGTAATACCACGCTCAGCTTCCTGTTCCATGAAGTCAGTTGTTGATTCACCATCGTGAACCTCACCAATCTTATGGATCATACCTGTAAGTTTCAAAATTCGTTCAGTTGTGGTGGTTTTACCAGCATCAACGTGAGCGAAAATACCAATATTTCTGTATTTGCTTAAATCTGCCATTGTATTGCTCTATTAATCTAAAATTAGGTTAGTGAATAAAAACCGCGCGAGTATACCAGAACTAAACAGAAACAAACACCAAAAAGTAAAATAATTCGCATATACGAATGACTAATTATTGTTCTATTTAAAACTAAGCTTGCTTTTTAATTGTGCAACTCGCTCTGCTTTATATATAGGTAGAATTATTTTGGCTTAAAATCCCAGAAACGCAAATAACTGTTGCACTTTTGGTCAGTTTGAGTATAATGCGCGTCCACGTTGAGCTATGCTCTCGTGAGTAAAGCAGGTTTGGACGGTTATTTACCTATAAATTTGCTTAATTACAGCAGCTCCGATTTGGAGTTGAATGATTTAATCGGTACACCCCCCTTTATCTAAAATAAAGGAGATGGGTCGTACTTTGTTCGTTCTTTTTAAAGGGGATTTGATTCATGTCAAATCAAAGAATTCGCATTCGTTTGAAAGCGTTTGATCATCGTTTGATTGATCAATCTACAGCAGAAATCGTTGACACTGCAAAGCGTACTGGCGCACAGGTTCGTGGTCCAATTCCACTTCCTACTCGCAAAGAGCGTTTTACAATTTTGATTTCTCCACACGTTAACAAAGATGCGCGTGACCAGTACGAAATTCGTACACACAAGCGTTTAATTGATATCGTAGAACCAACTGAGAAGACTGTTGATGCATTAATGCGTTTAGACTTAGCAGCTGGCGTCGACGTTCAAATTAGCTTGGGTTAATAGGGGGTTTTAACATGACTATAGGTCTAGTTGGACGTAAAGTTGGTATGACTCGTATCTTCTCTGAAGATGGCGTTTCTACTCCAGTAACAGTCCTAGAAGTTGAAGCGAACCGTGTTGCTCAGGTAAAAACTGTAGACAACGATGGTTACTCAGCGATTCAAGTTACTACTGGCTCTAAGAAAGCTAACCGCGTAAACAAGCCGACAGCAGGTCACTTTGCGAAAGCAGGTATCGAAGCAGGTCGTGGTTTATGGGAATTCCGTTTGAATAACGGTGAAGGTGCTGATTTAGCAACTGGTAGCGAAATCACTGTTGAATTATTCAACGAAACAAAATTAGTAGACGTAACCGGTACATCGAAAGGTAAAGGTTTCCAAGGTGGTATTAAGCGTTGGAACTTCCGTATGCAAGATGCTACTCACGGTAACTCTATTTCTCACCGTTCAAACGGTTCGATCGGCCAGTGTCAAACACCAGGTCGTGTATTTAAAGGCAAAAAAATGTCTGGTCATATGGGTGCTGTGAAGACTACTACACAAAACCTTGAATTAGTTCGCGTAGATGCTGAACGTAACTTGCTTCTTATTAAAGGTGCAGTTCCGGGTCACGTAAACGCTGACGTAATCATCAAACCAGCTGTTAAAGCCTAACGTCTGAGGAGAATTTTGATGGAATTAGCATTAAAAGACGCATCAGGCGCTGTTGAAGTTTCTGAAGCAACGTTCGGACTTGAGTTCAACGAAGCACTAGTACACCAAGTAGTTGTTGCATACGCAGCAGGTGCTCGCCAAGGTACAGTGAAGCAAAAGAACCGTTCAGAAGTTAGCGGCGGTGGCAAGAAGCCATGGCGTCAAAAAGGTACTGGCCGTGCACGTGCTGGTACAACTCGTGGTCCAATCTG
The DNA here is from genome assembly GCF_012932965.1 of Thalassotalea algicola. GTDB lineage: Bacteria > Pseudomonadota > Gammaproteobacteria > Enterobacterales > Alteromonadaceae > Thalassotalea_F > Thalassotalea_F algicola. The sequence continues at coordinate 8,754 of NZ_JABBXH010000003.1, forward strand.
GAGAACTGGTGGCGTAACATTCGCTGCACGTCCTCAAGACCACAGCCAAAAAGTAAACCGTAAAATGTATCGTGGTGCGATCAAAAGCATCTTATCTGAATTAGTTCGTCAAGACCGTTTAGTGGTTGTAAACGACTTCGCAGTAGATACACCTAAAACTAAAGACTTAGTTTCTAAGTTAAAAGGTTTAGAGCTTAAAGATGTATTAATCGTTACACCAGAAGTAGATGAGAACTTATTCTTATCAGCTCGTAACTTATACAAAGTTGACGTTGTTGACGTACAAGCTATTGACCCAGTTTCTTTAGTTGGTTTCGAAAAAGTTTTAGTAACTGCTGAAGCGGTTAAGCAAATTGAGGAGATGTTAGCATGATGAACGAAGAACGTTTATTGAAGGTGCTTTTAGCGCCAAACATTTCTGAAAAAGCAACGTTAGCTGCTGAAGCAAACAACACTGTTGTTTTCAAAGTTGCTACTACTGCTACAAAAGCTGAAATCAAAGCTGCTGTTGAACAACTTTTCGAAGTTAAAGTTGACGGTGTTCGTACTTTGAATGTTAAGGGTAAAACAAAGCGTACAGGTGCTCGTTTTGGTCGTCGTAGCGACTGGAAAAAAGCGTACGTTACTCTTGCTGAAGGTAGCGACATCGACTTCGTTGGCGCAGAAGCATAGGAGAAGTACAAATGGCTGTTGTTAAATGTAAACCAACTTCTCCGGGTCGTCGCCACGTAGTTAAAGTGGTTAACCCGGACTTATACAAAGGTAAGCCTTACGCACCATTATTAGAGAAAAACTCTAAGTCTGGTGGTCGTAACAATACTGGTCGTATTACAGTTCGTCACGTTGGTGGTGGTCACAAGCATCACTATCGCGTAATTGACTTTAAACGTACTAAAGACGGTATCCCTGCGAAAGTAGAGCGTTTGGAATATGATCCAAACCGTAGCGCAAACATCGCTTTAGTTTTATATGCAGACGGTGAACGTCGTTACATCCTAGCACCTAAAGGTGTTAGTGCTGGCGATTCAATCCAGTCTGGTGTTGATGCACCAATCAAAGCAGGTAACACGTTGCCACTTCGCAACATGCCTCTTGGTAGTGTAATTCACGCAATCGAATTGAAGCCTGGTAAAGGTGCTCAAATCGCGCGTGCTGCTGGTACTTATGCACAATTAGTTGCTAAAGACGGCGCTTATGTAACTCTACGTCTTCGCTCAGGCGAAATGCGTAAGGTTGAAGCGGATTGTCGTGCAACTTTAGGTGAAATCGGTAACGCAGAACACATGTTACGTTCTCTTGGTAAAGCTGGTGCTTCGCGCTGGCGTGGTGTTCGTCCTACCGTACGTGGTGTGGCGATGAACCCGGTTGATCACCCACACGGTGGTGGTGAAGGTAAAACATCTGGTGGTCGTCACCCTGTTTCACCTTGGGGTGTACCTACGAAGGGTTACAAGACTCGTAAGAACAAGCGTACTGATAAGTTTATCGTACGTCGTCGTACTAAATAATAGTACTAGTTAATTTAAAGAGGAAATACCATGCCACGTTCTCTCAAGAAAGGTCCTTTTATTGACCTACACTTGTTGACGAAGGTAGAGAAAGCTTTGGAAAGCGGGAACAAGAAACCTATTAAGACTTGGTCTCGTCGCTCAATGATCATCCCTAACATGATCGGATTGACCATCGCTGTCCATAATGGCCGTCAACACGTACCTGTGTTTGTAACTGATGAAATGATCGGACACAAACTAGGTGAATTTGCACCAACTCGCACTTACCGTGGTCACGCTGCGGATAAGAAAGCGAAAAGATAAGGGGAAGTTAAATGGAAGCTATTGCTAAACATAAATTTGCCCGTGGTTCTGCTCAAAAAGCACGTTTAGTTGTAGACCAGATTCGTGGTTTACACGTTGAAAAAGCGTTAGAAATCTTAGAGTACAGCAACAAATCAGCTGCTGACTTAGTTAAGAAAGTTCTAAACTCAGCGATTGCTAATGCGGAGCACAACGAAGGTGCAGACATCGATGAATTATTCGTTAAAACTATTATGGTTGACGATGGTCCAACGATGAAACGTATTAAGCCTCGTGCGAAAGGTCGCGCGGATCGTATCCTGAAGCGCACAAGTCACATTACTGTGATTGTGGCAGATAGCTAGGAGATATTAGTATGGGTCAAAAAGTTCATCCTACCGGTATTCGCTTAGGTATCACAAAGCCTTTCGCGTCTACATGGTTCGCAAGCACAAAAGAGTTTGCAGATAACATTCACGGCGATCACTTAGTTCGTCAATACTTATCTGAAAAATTGAAGCGTGCTTCATTATCAAAAATCGTAATTGAGCGTCCAGCTAAATCAATCCGCGTAACAATTCACACGGCTCGTCCAGGTGTTGTTATCGGTAAGAAAGGCGAAGATGTAGAAAAATTACGTTTACATGTATCTAAACTTGCTGGTGTACCTGCGCAAATTAATATTGCTGAAGTACGTAAGCCTGAAATGGATGCACAGCTAGTTGCTGATAGCATTGGTAGCCAATTAGAGCGTCGTGTAATGTTCCGTCGTGCTATGAAGCGTGCTGTACAAAACGCTATGCGTTTAGGTGCTAAAGGTATCAAAGTTGAAGTTAGCGGTCGTTTAGGCGGCGCGGACATCGCTCGTTCAGAATGGTATCGTGAAGGTCGTGTACCTTTACATACGTTACGTGCTGACATCGATTACGCGACTGCACGTGGTGAAACGACGTACGGTACTATCGGTATCAAAGTGTGGATTTTCAAAGGTGAAGTAATTGGTGGCATGCCTGCACAGGTAGAAGCTCCAGCTCCTAAGCCTAAGAAAAGAAACAACCGCAAGAGCAAGTAGGAGTTAAGTAATGTTACAACCAAAACGTACTAAATTCCGTAAGCAAATGAAACTGCGTAACCGTGGTCTTGCACACACTGGTAGCTCAGTTAGCTTCGGTACTTACGGTTTGAAATCTGTTGAGCGTGGTCGTATGACTGCTCGTCAAATCGAAGCAGCTCGTCGTGCGATGACACGTCACGTTAAGCGTCAAGGTAAAATTTGGATCCGTGTATTCCCAGACAAGCCAATTACCAAGAAACCTCTTGAGGTTCGTATGGGTAAAGGTAAAGGTTCTGTAGAATATTGGGTATGTCAAATTCTGCCAGGTCGTGTTCTTTATGAAATGGAAGGTGTATCTGAAGAATTAGCACGCGAAGCTTTCGAGCTTGCAGCAGCTAAACTTCCGTTCAAAACAACCTTCGTAACTAGAACGGTGATGTAATGAAAGCTAGCGAACTTAAAGAAAAAAGCATTGAAGAGTTAAATGCTGAACTACTTAACTTATTACGTGAGCAATTTAACTTACGTATGCAAGCAAGTACTGGTCAGTTAGCTCAAACACACATGCTACGTACAGTGCGTCGCAACATTGCGCGCGTTAAGACAATCATCACTGAGAAGGCAGGTGCGTAATGACTGATAAAATCCGTACATTACAAGGTCGCGTAGTTAGCGACAAAATGGACAAGTCGATCACAGTTATGATTGAGCGTCGTGTTAAGCACCCTATCTACGGTAAATTCATTACGCGTTCAACTAAGTTGAAAGCACATGATGAAGAAAACGTATGTAACATGGGCGACTTAGTAACTATTCGTGAATGTGCACCAATTTCTAAGTCTAAAGCTTGGACATTGGTAGACGTATTAGAGAAAGCTTAATTAGCATTTTCTAACTCACAATAGATACTGTCAGAAAGCTCTGCTGCTTTACCAATTAGGTACAAGTTAGCAGGGCTTTTTTTATGGGTAATATAATACCAAAGCCTGTTTATTTTAATCGTTTCTCTATCTTTACCCTTACCCTTATCTCGTGCCATTTGTTGACGCAATAAATAAAACCTAATCAATAATACTAATTAAAATAAGCTTAATAAAACTGACAATTAGTCGTTCTTTACTATATTAAGTAGGTACAATTTAATTTGTTGAGGTTTATAAATGCTGGATTATTTAGCTCTTTTTTTAGTCTTCTTTGTCCCAATTGTTATTTTTTATGGAGTAATTGTCATACATGACATTCCTTATGAAATAGCTGTACATAGAAATCACCCACATCAAGATGCAATTCACGTAGCAGGTTGGATAAGTCTACTTTTTCTTGGAATTATTTGGCCATTTTTATGGATATGGGCAACTCTATATAAACCAGGAGTTGGTTGGGGTATGCAAAGCCATATTTCAAAGGGAGAAGTAAGCGACACAGAGCTTTCAAATTTGAAAATAGCTGTGGCTGACATGAAGTCACGTATTACTCAGTTAGAAAAAATGCAAGCGAATATGGAGGAGTAACTATGGATTTGCTTATTATTCTAACTTACACGGCATTTTGTATCTCCATATTTAAAATATTTAAAATTCCTTTAAATAAGTGGTCAATACCAACAGCTGTATTGGGTGGGGTGGTGCTTCTTTCATCCATCATGATAATGATGAACTACCTTCATCCATATGCTAAATATGGCAAGGAAGTTTTTGCTTCTATTCCTATAACTCCACTAATTGGGGGTAACATCCAAACTATCGATGTTGAACCAAATCAAGAAGTAGCTCAAGGCGACGTACTCTTTACCTTATACAATGATGAACAGAAATTAAACCTAACTAAAGCAGAGGCTGCGTTAGAGCAGGCTAAGAACCAGGTTTTACAAGAAGATGAATCACTCAATACGGCTATTGGTCAAGTTGCCCAAGCTGAAGCAGATAGGGATAGGACGAGAACAACTTATTTACGTTATAAAAAAGGACACGAAAAGGGGGGAGACAGCTCTCCATTTACCCAACAAGAGCTAGATAATCGGAAGAAACTTTATGAAGCCGCTGAAGCTAAAGTAGATACAGCGCAAGCAAATGAAAGGAAAATAAGGCTTGCAACAGAGTCGAACATCTTTGGGGAAAATACTAATGTAGCCCAACTAAAAGCGGCAAGAGATAAAGCGGCATTAGAATTAGAGCGAACCATTGTCCGAGCTCCTGTTAGAGGAACTGCAACTCAGGTTTCTATGAGACCTGGAATGAGAGCCGGTATTTTGGCTATGCGCCCTGTACTTACTTTTGTGCCTAAAGAGAAAAGAAGGTTTGCGGCACGGATGTGGCAAAACTCACTTCTCAGGTTGAAAAAGGGGCTAGATGCAGAAGTTTTATTGGATGCAGTGCCAGGGCATATTTTTAAAGGTAAAGTTGTTGATGTTTTGCCTGCGATGGCAGAAGGCGAAATACAAGGAAGCGGAAGCTTAATAGGTGCTCAGCGATTAGCCGTTCATGGCTTTGCAATAGCGATTATAGAATTAGACGAAGACTTAAATGATTATAATTTACCTAAAGGAGTACAAGGACAAGCTGTAGCTTACAACCATGAAGGAGATTTTTTACATACTAGTATGGTTCGGCAAATACTACTTAGAATGATGAGTTGGATTAAATACGTATACCCCATTAAATAAATTACATAGCTGATAGAAAGTAATGTGGTAAAGATGCCTAAGCCTTTACAGCTCAGGCATCTTTTCATTATTCAGCTAACTTAGCTCTTGCTGAATGCAGTTTTTTATAACTTTCTATTAAGCGAAGATGGGGCTCAATGCCTTCCAACGCCATGCTAGTTTCAGTAAGGCCATGGAAGTTAGCTTCTCCATTAATTAGGCTAATCACCTCGCTCATACGCTCTTCGCCATACATTCGGGTCAGGGCGGTTTGATAATCCTCAAATTCAAGTTCATCACTTAACGCAATTTCTAACGTATTGTGGACAGCGTGGAAGAACATCGTACGTTCAACGGTATTGTCGTTGTATTGCAAAAAATCCCCGATTAATTCATAGGCTTGCTCTAAACCGCCAACCGCTAGATAAATAAGTACCTTAAGTTCGATAATAGTTAATTGCCCCCAAGCGGTATTTTCATCAAATTCAATTCCGATTAGGGTGCGAATATCGATATAGTTGTCTAGTTGACTGTCTTCTAATCGCTCTACTAAATCAATTAGTTCATCTTCTGATAAGCGATGAAGGTTTAGAATATCTTCTCGATAATCGAGCGCTTTATTGGTGTTATCCCAGATTAGATCTTCAACCGGGTACACTTCAGAATAATCTGGTACTAATATTCGACAAGCGGCAGCACTGCCATCTGGTGTTAAACCATCAAAGCTGGCGATATATACTTCTTTGCCCATCGTTTCTAAAATCCCCAATAATTGGCTGTTTTCTTCTTCATTCGTGCCAGAAAAATCCCATTCAACAAACTCATAGTCATGCTTTGTGCTAAAAAAGCGCCAAGAGATTACACCGGTCGAGTCGATAAAATGTTCAACAAAATTTTCTGGTTCAGAAACTGCCATGCTATTAAACGTAGGTTTTGGTACATCGTTTAATCCTTCAAAGCTTCTACCTTGTAAAAGCTCTGTTAAACTGCGCTCTAGTGCTACTTCAAAACTTGGATGTGCACCAAACGACGCAAATACACCGCCATTTCTTGGGTTCATTAAAGTGACGCACATTACTGGGAATTGACCGCCAAGCGATGCATCTTTAACTACGATTGGGAAACCTTGCTCTTCGAGCCCTTGAATACCTGCCAAGATACTGGGGTATTTTTCTAAAACCGATTGTGGCACATCTGGCAGTACAATTTCTTGCTCGATAATTTGGCGTTTAACAGCACGCTCGAAGATTTCCGATAGGCACTGCACTTGCGCTTCAAATACGTTATTGCCGGCACTCATGCCGTTGCTAAGGAATAAATTCTCAATTAGGTTTGAAGGGAAATAAACGGTTTTACCGTCTGAATTTCGTTTATAAGGAATAGAAACAATACCGCGCTCAATATTACCTGAGTTGGTATCAATTAAGTGTGAACCACATAATTCGTCATCTGGGTTATAAATATCAAGAGTGTATTCGTCTAAAAGGCCCCTAGGCAAGGAATCGTCATCTTCTAACGGGAACCATTTTTCATTTGGGTAGTGAACAAAGTCAGCATTAGCAATTTCTTCACCGAAGAATTGGTCATTGTAGAAAAAGTTACAGTTCAAACGCTCGATAAATTCACCTAAAGCAGAGCAAAGGGCACTTTCTTTACTAGCGCCTTTACCGTTGGTGAAACACATAGGTGAAGCAGCGTCGCGAATATTTAACGACCATACATTGGGTACGATATTTCGCCATGAGGTTACTTCTATTTTCATGCCTAAACCTTCCAAAATACTAGTCATATTTTCGATGGTTTTTTCTAATGGTAGATCCTTGCCTAAAATAAAGGTGTTAGCGTCGTCTTCAGGCGAAACCATGATCATGGCTTGCGAGTCAGCATCGATATTTTCTACAGGTTCAATTTTAAATTCTGGGCCTGTTTGTACGACTTTTTTTACTGTGCAGCGCTCTATCGAACGTAAAATCCCTTGGCGGTCTTTGTCGGAAATACTATCTGGCAATTCAACGTTTATTTGAAAAACCTGATTATAACGATCTTCAGGGTCGACAATATTATTTTGAGAAATGCGAATATTGTCGGTGGATATATCTCGTGATTTACAATAAACCTTAACGAAATAAGCAGCACATAAAGCTGAAGATGCTAAAAAATAATCAAAAGGACTCGGCGCAGAACCGTCACCCTTGTAACGAATGGGTTGATCGGCAATTACGGTAAAATCATCAAATTTTGCTTCAAGTCTTAAGTTATCAAGAAAATTAACTTTAATTTCCATACAAGATTCCAGTGTTGTACATCAGCCCTAACTTAATACAGCGTAGTGAGAAAATTAGTTGAGCACATTAAATTTGTAAATGTTGGCTTAATTATCGGTGTTTTGTTGGCAATAGTCTTGAATAAAATGAAAGAAAGGGAAAATTACATTTAGCTGGGCGATATTGGTGGATTGGTGGCCAATGACTTAAATTAGAAGATAACCGAGGTTTTTTCATTTTTGTAGCAGTTGTAGCGAACTTTGATGAAAGAGCAGTATTCGACTACTAACAATGCCTAATCGTCAAAGGATAAAAACCTTAATTAATATAGGGTTTTGGACAAGGAAGGTTAAATTTGATGCAGATCAACTCTAGGCTTGTTATACCTTCAAATCAACAATTATGCGTAACAAGTTTGCTGCAACACTGCTATTTTGTACACACCAAAAAGATAGTGTCAGTAGGAGTGGAATCTAATGCGTTTAGCTGTTGTTGCGTTTGTTATAGCTATACTAGGCTTTATTTCGCCTAGCCACGCATTATTTGTTAGTCCTCCAAAAGATCCTATTCCATTGATCAAAGAAATATTTCCGGAACTGACGGAAATTGTCGATAAACAAGGTACTCCTGCCTATTGGGCGATCAAAAAAGGCGACAAAATTATTGGCTACGCCTTTGAAACCAACGATATTGCTAGGATACCGGCCTATTCTGGTGAGCCGGTCAATATGTTAGTAGCGATTGACCCACAAGGAAATTATTTATCAGCTAAAGTGCTTGAGCACCATGAACCTATCATTTTGGCAGGCATACCTGAAAGTAAACTTGATGACTTTTCCACTCAATATGCTGGCTTATCTGTCGCACAAAAAATTAAAGTTGGTGGCAATGCAACGCAAGGCACAGTAAATATCGATGGCCTTTCTGGTGCGACAGTTACCGTACGAGTGATGAATGTCGCGATTACCCGTGCTGCGCAGGAAGTAGCGAAATCGCATGGCATTATTGAAGAAAGTGCGCTAAACGCAGTTCCTATGGCTACCGTTAAGCAAGAGGTCTATAGAGCTACAGACTGGCAAACATTAGTCGGAGACGGCTCGATTAGACGTTTGTTGCTTAAACGTGGTGCTATTGATGAAGCATTTAAAGGTACTGAAGCAGAAGAGATAGATAAAGCATCACCTGAGCAAAAGCAGGATATGTTTGCAGATATTTATTATGCACAGGCTAATTTACCTAATGTCGGCAAAAACCTGCTCGGCGAAGTTGAGTATCAGTGGTTAACTGAAACCTTACAACCTGGTGAACATGCCATTATTGTCATGGGTAACGGCTATTCATTTAAAGGTTCAGGTTATGTTCGCGGGGCAATTTTTGATCGCATACAAGTAGTGCAAAACGATATTAATATCGCTTTTCGCGATTTAGACCACCATCGTATCACAGATTTACAAATTGACGGTGTACCGACATTCAAAGAAATGTCGTTGTTTATTATTCGTGAACATGAAGGCTTTAATCCTGGTGTGGATTGGCAGTTCGAATTATTAGTTCGCCGACAAACCGGCCCATTAGATAGTATTTTCACGACATTTAAAGGTGAATATTCAGCACTCGATAGTTATGTAGACCGCCCAGTTGTCGAGCCAGAATTAACCTTGGCACAACAAGTTTGGCAAGAAAAGCAGGCTGAAGTTGTTATCTTGATTATAGCGATGAGTATTTTGGTCTTTATGCTGTTTTTCCAAGACGTCTTCGTTCGCCACCCGAGTTTCATGCATAATTTTAGGCATATCTTCCTGATCTTCACCGTTGTTTTTATTGGCTGGAGCTGGGGCGGTCAGTTATCTGTGGTTAATGTCTTTACCTTCTTACAAGCATTTATGGATGACTTTAGTTGGGATCTATTCTTACTTGACCCAGTTATCTTCGTACTTTGGATAGCGGCAGCGGTTACTATCATTATTTGGGGACGAGCTGTTTATTGTGGTTGGTTATGTCCTTTTGGTGCGTTGCAAGAATTGATGAATGTGTTTGCTCGCTACATCAATATTAAGCAATTTGAACCACCATTTGCCATTCACGAAAGGTTATGGGCAATTAAGTATTTAATTTTACTTGGCTTATTTGGTCTTTCTTTAGACTCTCTAGCGATGGCTGAGCAATTTGCTGAAGTAGAGCCATTTAAAACAACTTTCTTACTAAAATTTGATCGTAGCTGGCCATTTGTAACCTATGTGGCTGTCTTGTTGTTCATCAATATATTTAATCGAAAATTCTTTTGCCGTTATTTATGCCCTCTAGGGGCTGCATTGTCGGTACCTCATGGCGCGCGTTTATTTAGCTGGTTGAAGCGTCGTCCAGAGTGCGGTACGCCGTGTAAAACATGTGCAAAGGAATGTGAAATTCAGGCAATCGAGCCTGATGGCACCATCAATATGCGCGAATGTCATTATTGTTTGGATTGTCAAATGACCTATTTCAATGACGAGAAGTGTCCACCATTGAAAAAAATGGCTCGAAAAAAACAACAATATAAAAAGCAGGCGATACCTGTCGACGTTGTTAACTAACGATAAGGCATCAACAACAACAATAAATAGATGCTTAAATTTTGCGGAAAAATTGGAGAAAATCCATGAAAAAAGAAAATCAAGAAATTGAAAAAGTCGGCCTTGAAAGTGAAGAGCGTCGTAAGTTTTTTGGCAAATCGGCATTAATTGGCGCTGGCGCAGTAGCGGCTCCAATGACTGCGGCAATGTTTGCAGCGACAGCCAAAGCTAAAGCAACTGAAGCGGCCGGTAGCCCTCACGTAGGTCCAGGCGATTTAGACGAATACTACGGCTTTTGGAGTGGTGGTCACTCTGGCGAAGTTCGTATTTTAGGTATTCCTTCAATGCGTGAATTAATGCGTATTCCAGTATTTAATACTGATAGCGCAACAGGTTGGGGTTTAACCAACGAATCTAAGCGTATCAAAGGTGATAGCGCTCATATTCATGCAGGTGATTCTCACCACCCTCATATGTCAATGACTGACGGTAGCTATAACGGTAAGTATGTATTTATCAATGATAAAGCAAACACTCGTGTAGCACGTATTCGTTGTGACGTAATGAAGTGTGACAAAATGCTAACGGTACCAAACGTTCAAGCAATTCACGGTTTGCGTGTTCAAAAAGTCCCTTACACTAAATACGTTATTTGTAATGGTGAGTTTGAAGTGCCATTAGTAAATGATGGCACTGACATGAACAACCCGAAAGCTTACCGTTCAATGTTCAACGTAATCGACGCTGAAAAATGGGAAGTAGCTTTCCAAGTTATTGTTTCTGGTAATTTAGATAACACAGATGCAGATTACGATGGTAAGTACTTCGCATCTACTTGTTATAACTCTGAAAACGGCGTTAACTTAGGTGAAATGATCACAGCAGAACGTGATCACGTTGTTGTATTTAGCTTGGCGCGTTGTGAAGCAGCAATTAAAGCTGGTAAATACAAAATGATGAACGGTGTTAAAGTTTTAGACGGTCAAAAAGGCTCTGAACTTACTCGTTACATCCCTGTGCCTAAATCACCTCACGGTATGAATACTTCACCTAATGGTAAGTACTTTGCTGCTAATGGTAAGTTATCACCGACAGTTTCATTAATTGAAATTGCTAAATTGGATGCATTATTTGATAACAAAATTAAGCCACGGGACACTATTGCCGCGGAAGTTGAGTTAGGCTTAGGTCCACTTCACACGGCTTTCGATAATAAAGGTAACGCATATACTACGTTATTCTTAGATAGCCAAATTGCGAAATGGAATGTTGAAGACGCAATCAAGGCGTATAACGGTGAAAAAGTTAACTATATTCGCCAAAAATTAGATGTTCATTATCAACCAGGTCATAACCATACATCTGCTGGTGAAACAAGAGATGCTGACGGCAAGTGGTTAATTTCACTTTGTAAGTTCTCCAAAGACCGTTTCTTGCCGGTAGGTCCATTGCGTCCTGAGAATGATCAGTTAATCGATATTTCAGGTGACGAGATGAAATTAGTTCATGATGGTCCGACTTACGCTGAACCACATGACTGTATGATTGTACATCGCAGTAAAATGAAGCCAAATAAACTTTGGACTCGTGATGACGCTATTTTCGCTGAAACTATTGCGATGGCGAAAAAAGATGGCGTTAATGTTGAAATGGATAACAAGGTTATTCGTGACGGCAAAAAAGTGCGCGTTTATATGACTTCTGTCGCGCCAAACTTTGGTATGAACGAGTTTACGGTTAATCAAGGTGATGAAGTGACTGTTGTCGTTACTAACCTTGACCAAGTAGAAGATGTAACTCATGGTTTCTGTATGACTAACCATGGTGCTCAAATGGAGGTTGGTCCTCAAGCAACAGCATCGATTACCTTTATCGCTGATAAACCTGGCGTACAATGGTACTACTGTAACTGGTTCTGTCATGCGCTACACATGGAAATGCGTGGCCGTATGTTGGTTAAACCAGCGTAATAGATATAAGAATTTAATTTTTATATCGAATATACCCTAGTAAAGATAACGTACATTGCTTAGCATTGTGCGTTATCTTGCGTGCGGTGAGTAATTCATGCATTTATACATCCAATCTCTTTTTATTTGCCTGTTATTGCTGGCTTTTGATGCCCATGCAGCAAAGATTGTCCTTGATAAAAATCTTTCTCTGCAGGTTCAAATCACACAGGCCAGTGCTGGCGATCATCTAATTATCCCTGATGGTCAATACTCAGGTAACCTGCTCATTGATAAGCCCCTGACCCTTTCTGGTAGCAAGCAAGTAACACTTGACGCTCAAGGTAAAGGTAATGGTATTTTAATTACCGCATCCAATGTCACCCTTGATGGTTTTCGTGTTGTGAATTGGGGAGATGACTTAACTGAACAAAACGCTGGTATCTACACCGAAGGTCAGTTAACACACCTTACCCTTAAAAATATGTTTTTAGCAGGTGATGGCTTTGGTATGTGGCTGCAAAATGTTCAGCATAGCCAAATACTAGCCAACACAGTAGAAGGTAATACTCAATTGCGCTCCGCAGATAGAGGCAATGGTATTCAACTAACCAACGTAAAACATAATTTAGTCGCTAACAATGACATAAGCAAAGTAAGGGATGGTCTTTATGTGATTAATAGCCAAGATAATGTTCTTGAAAATAATACCTTACATGAATTGCGATACGGCATTCATTATATGTATTCATATGACAATCAAATTATTAATAACCACGCTTACAGCACTCGCGCTGGCTATGCGATGATGAACTCTCGTAATTTGGAAATCACTGGAAATACGACAAAAAATAGCGAAGATTATGGTTTTTTACTGAACTATATTATTCAAAGCAATATTAGTAATAACATTATCAAAGATGTTTGGACTAAACCTGAGAATAAAGTATTAGGACGAGACGGCAAAGGCTTCTTTGTCTATAACTCAGGATACAACACTATCAGTCATAATATTGTCGAACGGGCAGAAATTGGTATTCACTTAACCGCCGGTTCAGAAAAAACTCAGGTTTATGGAAATAGCTTTATTGATAACCCTGTTCAAGTGAAGTATGTCTCAAATAAGAAGCAAGAATGGAGTAGAGAAGGAAGTGGTAATTATTGGAGTAATTATCTAGGTTGGGATATGGATAATGACTTAAAAGGTGATGTACCTTTTGAGCCAAACGATGGCATTGATCAGTTGCTATGGCAATACCCTGAAATGAAGATATTAATGTCGAGTCCAGCTATTCTTGTCTTACGATGGGTTCAGCGTCAATTTCCAGTGTTAAAAGCACCAGGTGTAAAAGACAGTTTTCCACTGATGCAAGCTCCCGAAATTTTAGACGGCGAATCAAACAACAATACAGTGAGTAAATTAGAGGGTAATGATAAGTTGAATGTTATCGTTATGAATAAGTAATAATTTATGAAAGAAAATGTAGTTACCTTAAAAGGTGCAGGTAAAAGTTATGACAATGTTGATGCTTTAAAAAGCATCGACCTTGTACTACCTGAAGGCGAAGTTTTGGGACTCTTTGGTCATAACGGCGCTGGCAAAACCACTATGATGAAACTTATTCTCGGTGTAATTTCGGCAAGCGAAGGGGACGTTTCAGTATTTGGCGTAACACCTACGAGCCAAGAAGCTTGGCATATGCGTAGTCAAATAGGTTATTTGCCAGAAAATGTTAGCTTCTATGAACACCTTACAGGTTTGGAGGTGCTTACTTACTTTACAAGGCTAAAAGGGTATAACAAGCAAGATGCCTTAGCTTTACTAGAGCAAGTAGGGTTATCTCACGCCCACAATCGACAAGTTAAAACATACTCGAAAGGGATGCGTCAGCGTTTAGGTTTGGCGCAAGCATTTATTGGTAATCCGAAATTGCTACTACTGGATGAGCCAACAGTTGGACTTGACCCTATAGCCACTAATGAGTTTTATCAAACTGTTGATCAACTGAAAACACATGGTGCGAGTATTATTTTATGTTCACACGTATTACCAGGAGTCGAGCAGCATATCGATAGAGCAATGATACTTTCTCAAGGTAAGCAACTAGCCATCGGTTCATTAGCTGATCTGAGAGCACAAGCGGAACTGCAAGTGAGTATCAAACCTCAAGGCGTTAATGGTGCAGTAGTTGAGGATAGCATACTCAGTAAATACTGGAGTGAAGAGCAGAAAATGTTGCTAGTGCCAGAATCGGCAAAAGTCACAGTGTTAAGAAAGCTTCTTGAGCACGAAGCGTTAAATGATGTGAGTATTTCTCCTGCCACGCTTACTCAGCTCTATCAACACTATATTGGACAAGAGCAACCAAACCATATATTGCGTGAAAGCAAATCAACAGGGGGCTCAAATGAATAAGGTCTTTATTGTCGCTAATAAAGAGTTTCATGACGGCCTAAGAAATAGGTGGTTTGTATCAATTACCTTAATCTTTGCCGTGTTATCACTTGGACTAAGTTATTACGGTACGGTAGTTTCAGGTAGCATAGGTGTGGCGTCATTGTCATCTACGATAGCGAGTTTAGCGAGTCTAGCGGTTTTCTTAATCCCATTAATTGCTTTGCTCGTAAGTTATGACAGTTTTGTTGGCGAACAAGAATCGGGTACTTTACTTTTACTCTTAACTTATCCCATAAGTAAAACCCAGCTATTGATTGGAAAGTTTGTCGGACAAGGCGGGATAATTGCGTTAGCGACGTTACTTGGTTTTGGCACGTCAGCAGCATTGCTGTCTTACCAGCAAGGCATTGAAAACGTAGCACCAGCTTTTACGTTGTTTATTTCTTCTGCAATATTGTTAGGTTTAAGCTTCACTGCATTGGCCTATTTAATTAGCTTGCTAGTAAATGAGAAGTCTAAAGCTGCAGGCTTAGCTTTAGTTTTGTGGTTTTTCTTCGCATTAGTGTTTGACTTGGCGCTGTTAGCCGTTCTTGTCGGCACGGAAGATGTGATATCACAACACGGGTTAACTTATATTATGTTACTTAATCCAGCAGATGTTTTTAGATTGGTTAATTTTGCTGCGCTTGATGCAACAGACGTAAATGGTGTGTTAGCGATGACCATTCAAACAAGTGCCTCACCTGCCCAGTTATTTGTCACACTATTATTATGGGTAATTATGCCGTTAACGATCGCCAATTTCATATTTAAGAAGAGTAAAATTTAATGTCTATGTTTAGAGCCGTATTAATAACCTTAATCACCTGCTTATCGATAAGTTGTGGTGGAGAAAGTAAAGAAGAAACTGTGCTGAAAGCAGTGGCATTTGAAAGTGCGGACGAGTGTCATTTATGCGGCATGATTATCGAAGGCTTTGCTGGACCCAAAGGTGCCGCCACCAGTAAAACAGATACGCACGTGCGAAAGTTTTGCTCTACTCGTGACTTATTTAGTTACTACTTAGATCCTGAAAATAAACGGAATGTAAAAACATTATTGGTTCATGATATGGGTACTGTACCGTGGGAAACTCCAGACGACGAGCTGATGATTAATGCTGAAGCTGCTTGGTATGTCGTTGGCTCGAGTCAGAAAGGAGCAATGGGCTCAACATTAGCTACATTTGGTGATAAAGGTATAGCTCAAACGTTCGCGGAGCAATTCGGCGGAGAAGTACTAAGTTTTGAGCAAATAACCTTTGACCATATAGCAGCGAGTCACGACCATCATTAGGGTCACTAATATTTACACCCCTTGAATTATTCAAAGCTAGCCCTTACATCATTTTTTACGTAACGCTTTAGTGGTGAAAAGCATTAAACATTGTCACTAAAGCACCACCTATTTCGCCTGTTAAATAAATTGTACAAATAAAGTACCATTTTAAAAATGGTGGTGTTATAATCTCGCGCCCGCCGAATTCCGGTTGGGTTTTAAAGGCAGTGACGGGTCAAATTTCTGGCCTTGAATTTCTATCTAAATTAGATAAATAGCGGAGCACATAAAAAATGATCCAAATGCAATCACAGCTTGATGTTGCTGATAACAGTGGCGCTAAGCGTGTACAGTGTATAAAGGTCCTTGGTGGCTCGCACCGTCGCTACGCACGCATTGGCGATATCATCAAAGTTGCAGTTAAGGAAGCAATTCCTCGCGGCAAAGTTAAAAAAGGTGATGTTTTAAACGCGGTAGTGGTGCGCACTAAAAAGGGCGTACGTCGTTCAGATGGTTCAACCATTCGTTTCGACGTCAACTCGGCAGTAATGTTAAATGCTAACTTACAGCCAATTGGTACTCGTATTTTCGGTCCAGTAACACGTGAATTAAGAACTGAAAAGTTCATGAAAATCGTGTCACTAGCACCAGAAGTACTATAAGGAGTCACGATAATGGCATCTAAGATTCGTCGTGATGATGAAGTAATCATACTTGCAGGTAAAGACAAGGGCAAAACTGGTAAAGTTACTAAAGTTCTTGTTGAAGACAGCAAAGTATTTGTGGAAGGCGTTAACTTAGTTAAGAAGCACCAGAAGCCTGTACCTCAGTTACAGCAAGCTGGCGGCATCATTGAAAAAGAAGCACCTATCCACGTTTCAAACGTAGCGATTGTTAACCCAGCAACGGGTAAAGCAGATCGTATAGGTTTTAGAGTTGAAGACGGCAAAAAAGTTCGTTTCTTCAAATCTAATAACGAATTAGTTTAATTATTGGAGTAAACGATGGCGAAACTGCATGATTTTTACAAAGATACAGTTGTTGCAGATCTTCAAAAGAAGTTCGAATACAAAAGTGTCATGCAAGTCCCTCGGATTGAAAAGATCACCCTTAACATGGGTGTTGGTGAAGCGATATCTGATAAGAAGGTATTGGAACACGCCACGAATGATCTTACTGCAATCTCAGGTCAAAAGCCTTTAATCACGAAAGCACGCAAATCAGTTGCTGGCTTCAAGATTCGTGATGGCTACCCTATTGGCGCAAAAGTAACTCTACGCGGTGAGCGTATGTGGGAATTCTTAGAGCGTTTAATCTCTATTTCGGTTCCTCGTATCCGTGACTTCCGTGGCTTGAACCCTAAATCGTTCGATGGCCGTGGTAATTACAGCATGGGCGTACGTGAGCAAATTATTTTCCCTGAAATCGACTATGATAAAGTCGACAAGATCCGTGGTATGGATATTACTATCACTACTACTGCGGCATCTGACGAGGAAGGTCGTGCTTTGCTGACTGCCTTTAACTTCCCGTTTAAGAAATAAGGTGTAGAGTTATGGCTAAATCATCTATGAAAGCACGCGAAGCTAAGCGCACTAAATTAGTGGCTCAGTACGCAGAAAAGCGCCGTGCACTTAAAGAAATCATCTCAAACGTAAATTCTTCTGAAGAAGAGCGTTGGGATGCTGTATTAAAACTTCAATCTTTACCTAGAGATTCAAGTTCTTCACGTCAACGTAACCGTTGTAACGTTACAGGTCGTCCACATGGCTACCTACGTAAATTCGGTTTAAGTCGTATCAAGTTGCGTGAGCACATGATGCGTGGTGAAGTACCTGGTCTTAAGAAAGCTAGTTGGTAATAAGGAGAAAGCAATTATGATGACTGATCCTATCGCGGACATGTTTACACGCATCCGTAACGGTCAATCTGCAGCTAAAACTGTAGTAACTATGCCTTCTTCAAAGCTTAAAGTAGCTATTGCTAACTTGCTTAAAGAAGAAGGTTATATTTCTGATTTTAACGTTGAAGCAGGTGTTAAACCTGAGTTGAACGTAGAATTGAAATACTTCGAAGGTAAAGAAGTTATCGAAACAATCAAACGTGTTTCACGTCCTGGTCTTCGCGTATACAAGGGTTCTCAAGAGATTCCTCAAGTATTAGCAGGCATGGGTATTGCTATTGTTTCTACTTCTAAAGGTTTAATGACTGATCGCGCTGCTCGCTCTGCGGGCCTTGGTGGCGAGATCATTGGTTTCGTAGCGTAAGGAGCAAGAATATGTCTCGTGTTGCAAAAGCACCTGTGTCAATTCCAGCTGGCGTTACTGTTACGTTATCAGGTCAAGACATTACTGTTAAAGGTCCTCAAGGCGAATTAACTCGTACAATCAACGGTTTAGTAAGCGTTTCTCAAGAAGAAAACGCAATTGTTACTACTGTTGCTGAAGAGTCAAAAGCTGCGTGGATGCAAGCTGGTACAGCTCGCGCAAACATCAATAACATGGTGGAAGGCGTAAGCAAAGGCTTCACTAAGAAATTAATCCTTAACGGTGTTGGTTACCGTGCAAAAGCTGCTGGCAAGAGCTTAAACCTTTCTCTAGGTTTCTCTCACCCAGTTGATCACGCTATCCCTGAAGGGGTTAAGTGTGAGACTCCAACTCAAACTGAAGTTGTGCTTACAGGCGCTGACAAGCAGTTAGTTGGTCAAGTTGCTGCAAACATTCGTTCATACCGTGAGCCAGAGCCTTATAAAGGTAAAGGTATCCGTTACGATGACGAACACGTTCGCCGTAAAGAAGCTAAGAAGAAGTAGGGTAATACGATGGATAAGAAAACATCTCGTTTACGCCGTGCAAAGCGTGCACGTGCAAAAATCAGCGAGTTGGGTGCGAATCGTTTAGTCGTTTTCCGTACTCCTCGTCACATTTACGCTCAACTTATCGCTCCAACTGGTTCTGAAGTAATTGCTACAGCATCTACTTTAGATAAAGAAGTAAAAGCACAAGTTGAAAAAACTGGTAACATTGCTGCAGCTACTGCTGTAGGTAAAGCAATTGCAGAACGTGCAAAAGCAAAAGGCGTTGAGTCTGTTGCATTTGACCGTGCTGGTTTCCGTTACCACGGTCGCGTAAAAGCGTTAGCAGAAGCAGCTCGTGAAGCTGGCCTTCAGTTCTAGGAGTTGATCATGGCTAATGTAGAAAACACACAACAACAAACAGATATGGCTGAAAAGCTAATCGCTGTTAACCGCGTTTCAAAAGTGGTTAAAGGTGGTCGTATTTTCAGCTTTACAGCATTGACTGTAGTTGGTGACGGTAATGGCCGCGTTGGTTTTGGTTACGGTAAGGCACGTGAAGTACCTGCTGCAATCCAAAAAGCAATGGAAAAGGCTCGTCGTAACTTAGTAACTGTTGACTTGAAGGGTACTACTCTTCAACACCCTATCAAGGGTCGTCATTCAGGTTCTAAAGTTTACATGCAACCTGCTTCTGAAGGTACAGGTATCATCGCCGGTGGCGCGATGCGTGCAGTACTTGAAGTAGCTGGCGTACAGAACGTATTGTCAAAAGCATACGGTTCTACTAACCCAATCAACGTTGTACGCGCAACAATCGGTGCTCTAGCGAACATGAAATCGCCAGAAGCCGTTGCTGCTAAGCGTGGTAAAAACGTTGCAGACATCTTGGGGTAATTAAGCATGGCTAAAACAGTTAAAGTAACTCAAGTTAAAAGCTCTATCGGTCGTATACCGAAGCACAGAGCTACATTACGTGGCCTTGGTTTACGTCGTATCAATCATACAGTTGAGTTAGAAGATACTCCTTCTGTACGTGGTATGATTAATCAAGTACATTACATGATAAAGGTGGAGGACTAATTATGCGTTTAAATACATTATCTCCTGCACCAGGCGCTAAATCAGCCAAGAAACGTGTAGGTCGTGGTATCGGTTCTGGTTTAGGTAAAACTGGTGGTCGTGGTCACAAAGGTCAGAAGTCTCGTTCTGGCGGCAGTGTACGTCCAGGTTTCGAAGGCGGTCAAATGCCTTTAAAACAACGTTTACCTAAATTTGGTTTTACTTCTCGTAAGTCTTTAGTTCACGCTGAAGTTCGTTTACACGAGTTAAATAAAATCGAAGGCGATGTTGTTGACATTCACACGCTAAAAGACGCTAACCTTATCACGCGTAACATTGAAACAGTTAAGATCATGCTATCTGGCGAGATCACTAAACCGTTAACAATTCGTGGTATTGGTATTACTAAAGGCGCACGTGCAGCCGTTGAAGCTGCTGGCGGTAAAATCGAGGAATAATACAGAATATGGCTACACCAGGTATGGATAAAGCTCAAGGTGGTTTAACCGAGCTGAAACAAAGATTATGGTTCGTGTTTCTAGCACTTATCGTGTTTAGATTAGGATCATTTGTGCCAATTCCTGGTATTGACGCCGCTGTATTAGCTCAGTTGTTTGAACAACAAAAGGGCACCATTGTAGAAATGTTTAACATGTTCTCTGGTGGTGCACTTGAGCGTGCCTCTGTATTGGCACTTGGTATTATGCCGTACATTTCAGCTTCGATTATTATGCAGTTATTAACTGTAGTTCATCCAACTATGGCTGAACTTAAGAAAGAAGGTGAAGCTGGACGTCGTAAGATCAGCCAATACACTCGCTACGGTACTTTAGTACTAGCAACTGTACAATCAATCGCGATTGCACGTGGATTACCAGCAATGATGCCTGGCCTCGTTATTAACGAAGGTATGGGTTTCTACTTTGCGGCAGTAGTGTCGTTAGTAACTGGTACCATGTTCTTAATGTGGTTAGGTGAACAGATTACAGAAAGAGGTATCGGTAATGGTATCTCTATCTTGATTTTCGCTGGTATTGTTGCTGGTATGCCATCAGCTGTTGGTCAAACGGCAGAGATGGCGCGTCAAGGTGAATTGCACTTATTAGTATTATTGCTAATTGCAGTAATTGTATTTGCGGTGACATTCTTTGTGGTTTTTGTTGAACGTGGTCAACGACGTATCGTTGTTAACTATGCAAAGCGTCAACAAGGTCGTAAAGTGTTTGCTGCGCAAAGTACTCATTTACCGCTCAAAGTGAATATGGCCGGTGTTATACCGCCAATCTTCGCTTCAAGTATTATTTTGTTCCCTGGTACGCTTGCGAACTGGTTTGGACAAGGTGATGGTGCGGTTGCTGATTTCTTCCAGAATATGTCTATGGCAATTTCTCCGGGTCAGCCTTTGTACGTAATGCTATTAGCTGCTGCAATAATCTTTTTCTGCTTCTTCTACACGGCGTTGGTTTTCAACCCGCGTGAAACAGCAGATAACCTGAAAAAGTCTGGTGCGTTTATTCCGGGTATTCGTCCGGGTGAGCAGACTTCGAAATATATCGATAAAGTAATGACGCGTTTAACCTTAGCAGGTGCGTTATATATTACTTTTATTTGTTTGGTTCCTGAGTTTATGATGATTGCTTGGGATGTTCAGTTCTATTTTGGCGGTACGTCATTACTGATCATCGTGGTAGTAATCATGGACTTTATGGCACAAGTACAAACTCATTTGATGTCTCATCAATATGACAGCGTGCTTAAAAAAGCTAATCTTAAAGGCTACGGTCGATAAGGTTTAACGGAGTAGTAAGATGAAAGTTCGTGCATCCGTAAAAAAGATTTGTCGCAACTGTAAAGTTGTAAAACGTGCTGGTGTGGTTCGTGTTATTTGTAAAACCGACCCTAAGCACAAGCAACGCCAAGGTTAATTTAAACCTTTAGCAAGCTAAATCTTTTAGAAGTGGCATTATGTAGATATTTCTGTATAATGCCGCTTCGCTTTGCAAAAAAGAGTCAGGTTGAGTATCCTAACGGGCTTTTCAACCTGTTGTTATTAATATTTAATATAGGAGATGTGTTAGTGGCCCGTATCGCTGGCATTAACATCCCTGATCGTAAACATGCAGTAATTGCCCTTACTGCGATTTACGGTATCGGTTTAACTCGCTCAAAAGCAATTTTGGCGGCAACCGGTATCGCAGAATCTACAAAGATCAGCGAATTAGACGAAGCTAAAATCGATTTGCTTCGTGCAGAAGTGGATAAGTACACTGTAGAAGGTGACTTACGCCGTGAAGTTTCAATGAACATCAAGCGTCTGATGGACCTTGGCTGTTTCCGTGGTATTCGCCATCGTCGCAGTCTACCTCTACGTGGTCAACGCACTAAAACAAATGCGCGTACCCGTAAAGGTCCTCGTAAGCCTATTAAAAAGTAACGAGGTAATTAGACATGGCTAAAACTCCAGTTCGTACGCGTAAACGCGTAAAAAAACAAGTTGCTGATGGCATGGCTCATATCCATGCTTCTTTCAACAACACAATCGTGACTCTTACAGACCGTCAAGGTAATGCATTATCTTGGGCGACTGCAGGTGGTTCAGGTTTCCGTGGTTCACGTAAATCTACCCCTTTTGCTGCTCAGGTAGCTGCAGATCGTGCCGGTAAAGCTGCACAAGAGTTTGGTTTGAAGAATATTGAAGTGTTCGTTAAAGGTCCAGGTCCAGGTCGTGAATCTGCTATCCGTGCCTTAAATGCTGCTGGTTTTAAAATCACCAACATTACTGACGTTACACCTATTCCTCATAATGGTTGTCGTCCTCCTAAGAAACGTCGCGTTTAATAGGATAGTTGGAGAAAGAAAATGGCAAGATATTTAGGTCCTAAGCTAAAACTTAGCCGTCGTGAAGGTACCGACTTATTCCTTAAGTCTGGTGTTCGCGCGATCGATACTAAATGTAAAATCGAAACTATTCCAGGTCAGCACGGCGCTCGTCGCGGTCGTTTATCTGACTATGGTGTACAACTTCGTGAAAAACAAAAAGTACGTCGTATTTACGGTGTATTAGAGAAGCAATTCCGTAACTACTATAAAGAAGCGGCACGTCTAAAAGGTAACACAGGTGAAAACTTGTTAGCTCTTTTAGAAACTCGTTTAGACAATGTAGTTTACCGTATGGGTTACGCAAGTACTCGTGCAGAAGCTCGTCAACTAGTTAGCCACAAAGCTATCGTAGTAAACGGTGTTGTTGTAAATATTCCATCTTTCACTGTTAAAGCTGAAGATGTGGTTTCTATTCGTGAAAAATCTAAGACTCAAGCACGTATTGTTGCTGCTTTAGAGTTAGCCGAGCAACGCGAGAAGCCAGTCTGGGTTGAAGTAGACAATAAGAAAATGGAAGGCGTTTTCAAACGTATTCCAGAGCGTTCAGACTTGTCTGCTGAAATTAATGAACAGTTGATTGTCGAGCTTTACTCTAAGTAAAGCTGAACTTTAAGAGAGGACATAATGCAGGGTTCTGTAACCGAATTCTTAAGACCACGTTTAGTAGATGTTGAAACTGTCAGCCCTACACGTTCTAAAGTTACTTTAGAGCCATTAGAGCGTGGTTTTGGTCACACTTTAGGTAACGCCTTACGTCGCATTTTATTATCTTCAATGCCAGGTTGTGCTGTAACTGAAGTTGAAATTGATGGCGTATTACACGAGTACAGTAGTAAAGAAGGTGTTCAAGAAGACATCATCGAAATACTACTTAACCTTAAAGGACTTGCTGTTCGTTTAGAAGGCAAAAATGAAGCTGTTCTAACGATTACTAAGTCTGGTGAAGGCCCTGTTACGGCTGCTGATATTCAGCATGATGGTGATGTAGAAATTGCAAATCCAGAGCACGTAATTTGTCACCTAACTGGTGACGGCTCTATCAGCATGCGTATCAAGGTAGAAATGGGTCGTGGTTACGTTCCAGCTTCTGCTCGTCGCGAAGCCGAAGAAGAAGAAAGAGCAATTGGCCGTTTATTGGTTGATGCTTCATTCAGTCCTGTAGCAAGAATTGCTTATGACGTTGACTCTGCGCGTGTAGAACAACGTACAGACTTAGATAAGCTAATTATCGACATGGAAACTAACGGTACGTTAGATCCTGAAGAAGCAATCCGTCGCGCTTCAACAATTTTAGCTGAACAGCTAGATGCGTTTGTAGAGTTACGTGATGTGACAGAAGTGGAACAAAAAGAAGAGAAACCTCTATTTGATCCAATTTTACTTCGTCCTGTTGATGACCTTGAGCTTACTGTTCGTTCAGCGAACTGTCTAAAAGCAGAAGCAATTCAGTATATCGGTGATTTAGTACAACGTGCAGAAGTTGAACTTCTTAAAACGCCTAATTTAGGTAAGAAGTCACTTACTGAGATCAAAGATGTCTTAGCATCTCGTGGTTTATCTTTAGGCATGCGCCTAGAGAACTGGCCACCAGAAAGCATCGCTGATAACGACTAAATCGATATCGTAAACTAATAGTAGAGAAGGATTAACTTATGCGCCATCGTAAAAGCGGTCGCCAGTTAAACCGTAATAGCAGTCATCGTCAAGCGATGTTCCGCAATATGGCAAGCTCTTTAGTTAAGCACGGTGTTATTAAAACTACTGTTGCTAAAGCTAAAGAATTACGTCGCGTGGTTGAGCCATTAATTACATTGGCAAAAACTGACAGCGTAGCAAACCGTCGTTTAGCTTTCGCTCGTACACGTGATCAAGAAGTTGTAGGTCTTTTATTTAGCGAACTTGGTCCTCGTTACCAAGAACGCCCAGGTGGTTACACTCGCATTTTAAAATGTGGTTACCGTACTGGTGATAAAGCACCAATGGCTTATGTTGAGCTAGTTGACCGCCCAGCTGTTGAAGAAGCAGTTGAAGCGGCTGAAGAAGCTAACGCAGAAGCTTAAATCGAAAGATTGAAGAAGTAAAAACGGAGCCCTTGGCTCCGTTTTTTTTGCCTAAAATAAAATGGATTTTACCTCGTGATAGCAAATATCAGATGTGTTTTCTTGCTATCCTAATTAAATCACCGTATAACAATCTCAGCTTAATTTCTAACTGATACTCTATAGATGTCTTCAAGAAATCCAATAATTGCAGTAACGGGCTCTTCTGGAGCTGGTACGTCTACGACCACAGAGTCGTTTGAACATATATTTCGAACCTTAGGGATTTCCTCTGCGAAAGTGGAAGGGGATAGCTTTCATCGTTTTTCTCGCCAAGAAATGGACCTAGAGAAACGTAAAGCGAGAGATGAAGGACGCAACATTAGTTATTTCGGCGATCAGGCCAATGACTTTGATGCCTTAGAGAAATTATTCAAGGACTACTCAGAAACCGGCAAAGGCAGTATGCGTCGCTACTTGCACACGTTTGACGAGGCAGTCCCTTATAACCAAATGCCTGGAACATTTACTCCTTGGGAAGAACTTGGCGAAGGAACTGATTTGCTGTTTTATGAAGGTTTACACGGAGGCGTTGTAACCGAAAAAAATGATGTTGCTCAGCATGTAGATTTACTTATTGGAATGGTACCTATTGTTAACTTGGAGTGGATTCAAAAAATCATTCGAGATACCAACCAGCGTGGCCATAGTCGAGAAGCAGTTACTCATAGCATTGTGCGCTCTATGGATGATTACATTAATTTCATTACGCCACAGTTCTCTCGTACCCACGTAAATTTCCAGCGAGTACCGACAGTAGATACCTCTAATCCCTTTAGTGCAAAGGCAATACCTACACTTGATGAAAGCTTTGTGGTTATTCGATTTAGAGATTCGACAAATGTAGATTTTCCATTTTACCTGTCGATGATTGATGGTGCTTTTATGTCCCGTGTAAATACCTTAGTGGTGCCAGGTGGTAAAATGGGCTTAGCGATGGAGTTGATCCTTACTCCGCTAATTAGAGATTTAATGGATAAAAAAGCTGAAGCAAATAAGCAACTCGACTGGATGTCAGATTTGTAAATGAAAGCTTTTGTCGCATGGATAGCTATTACTTTAACGACAATATTTTCGACTATCACTTGTGCCAAAAATATATTGATTACTGACATTTCAAAGGATAGTGCAAACAATTGGAAAGTTACCTACCGAAGTAAAGCACCTATTAGTAGCTTGCAACTGGCAATAACCAAAGATGATTCAAGACTGGAAAGGTGGCGGATCGTCGATAAAGGTTTTGAGTTCAGGCAATCAAACGGTTTAGATACGTTATTTAGGCGTGATGGCGGTCAATTTACACAGGTTAGTTTTAGTTTAACGCCAACTTATATTCATTTACCAAAGTATTACGCGCCATTTTCACCTTTTTCAGACGGCTCAATGTTATTTCATAGTGCAAGGTTCTTTGCATGTCCAGAGCTCTGTTCTGGCATTGAAAACTTATGGTATATCAGGCTGACGGCACCAAAAAATGAAACAATTATCATTGATGGAATGGTGACAAATGGTAGCGCAAGTTGGTATGACTACAACGATGGTAAAAAAGTCTATGTAGGCGGGTTAGCGCCGAGTGAGTTCGCTAATTTATTAGCAGTTGTTGACCCCTCTTTGCCGGATAAGGTGACAACTACGCTCAACCAATTTCTACCTAAAGCTTTCGCTCTATTATCAAATAAAATTAGGCCATTGGAACAAAAACCAACGTTGTTTGCGTCATTAGGTGAAAACTCAGATGACAAATATGGAAGGCAGGGCGGTGTATTGCCTAATCAGATTTTTATGCACTGGTACGGTAAGCTCGGAAAGTTAGACTACTTCGATTTGCTCTGGTTTTATGCTCATGAAGCCGTTCATATATTTCAGGGCATTGAACAAATGAATATTGACAACGCAAATGCTTGGATTCACGAAGGGCATGCCGATTATCTAGCGAGCGTATTACTGTTAAACTTTTATCCAGAAGCTAAGTCTTATGTTGAAGAACGCATCAACCGCGCAGCTAAGTCGTGTGTCACATCACTAGAAACATTGGCGTTAGAAGAATTTTCCAATAATGGAAAGTATAAAGAGCTGTACGATTGTGGACTCTATTATTATAGTTCGTTGGCAGCAGCTAGTAATGACAAAGAAAACATGCCCTATAGTTTTTGGCGCTTAGTGGTTAACGAATCGCTTGCTACTAGTAAAATAGATATGTCGTCCGTTGAGCGTGTATCTAAACAGCTAGTTGATGAAGATAAAGTAAGGCAAATCGTCGTTAACTTAAAGGGCAAGTAATATCTACCAACCCTTTTACAACATTATTACTGTTCGACGATAGAGAAATCGTGAGTAATTTCAACCGCTTTATTGAGCATTAACGCAACAGAACAATATTTATCTGCCGACAAATCGACTGCGCGCGCTACATGCTTTTCAGCTACTCCTTTGCCTGTGACGACAAAATGTAGATGAATTTTAGTGAATAGTGCTGGTACAGCGTCAGCGCGGGTTCCATCTAACTCTACACGCACCGCTGAAACATTCTGACGCGCTTTCTCAAGTATGCTTACAACGTCTACCGAGGAACACCCGCCTAATGAGATCAGTACATTTTCCATAGGGCTTGGTGCTGTTTCACCACCATTTGCATCTAATACGATGGAGTGACCACTTTCTGACTGACCTAGGAAAAGTTCTTCACCAATCCATTTCACTGTTGCTTTCATTTTTGCCTCTGTATTCAATTTTTTGGTTACCAGAAGGATTCTATCGGCTTAATGAAAATGAATAAATTGCTTTTTTTTATTTATGGTAATTAATGAGGAAGGTTATGAATTTCTGTATCGAATAAATTTTTAATTAGTGTCGCGAATTCTTTAATAAATTCGCGTTGATTAGCTGAGACTGGGTTATTCACTACTGCGGAGAGAATTTCTTGAAGATCATAAAGCATGGAATCAACTTCTCGAATAATCATATTACGCTGATTAAACGTTAAATCTTCATTTTGGCTACAAACAAGAATTATCTGTTCGCTTAATTCCTGCTCGATTACTTCCATAACCGTTTCATCCGAACTGGCATTAGTTGCATTCTCAAACAGGCTTAAATGCTCGGTGAGATATTCAATTATATGAACGTAACCTTCGGTATCGGTAACCATGATTAGATTTACTGCTTATTAGTTAATGTTTTACTTTACTCTTTTTAACTAAGTTATAGCAAGTTAGTTCATTACGTACAAATAAAAAAGCCCACTTTATAGTGGGCTCTTTGATTACTTGATTCTCATTACGCCGCAGCGTTAGTACTTTCAAATATTTTGTCAGCAGATGCAGCGACAAAGCCAGTGTATAGTTCGCCGCTGGCTAAAGGATAACGTTTAGCAAACTCATAGAAACAGCTTGGAATTGCTACTTTTGTATCACTAAATTGTACATCAGCGTGATCTGCCATTGTTGAAGATTGTTCAAGCTTTACAGTTTCATCACCTTTTATTTCACCACCGGTGGCATTTAGCTTAAAGCCGCCTGCTTTTAATGTACTGTTAACCGCGTCAATGGTTTCAAAATCTTCTAAGTGATTAATGCTTACCGTGAAGTGGTTTGCACGATAACCCCATGCAGCTAACCATGCGGCATATTCACTTTCTGCTAATAGCGTTTGATAGTCGCTAAAGCTTACATTCCATTGTTTACCTGAATATAAAAAGTCTTCTGCAGCAACTGCTTCTTCTGGCAGTTGTTCAACCAGCTTGTGAATAATTGCTTGAGCTTCTTCTGAAAACTCTTCTACAAGCAACTGACTAATAAATACTTTTGGTTGTGTAGTATCTGGATGCTCAAAATGTTTAGCGTAAAGTTTTTTTGCTTCGAAGTGATATTCACCACATTCTTCATAACCTAGCTTAATTAAGTGTGCAGCTAGCTTGTCTAAGCTCACTTTATCAATGTTGAACGTGCGATAAGCGACATGATCATTAATCACGTCGTTACCAGAGCCTAGTAATTGATGTACTTGCTTGGCAGAAGGGGTAACTTCTAGGTAATTTTTCCAAATGTTATTAAATAATTGTGTAACTTGCGCAGTCATAGCGTTTCCTAATAAAACTAAAAATAAGGATTGAACAGAGTCGGCGTAAGCAATTCGTTGAACGGTTTTTTGATGACGAAAGCAAACGCTAACTTTACGTCAGAAATCTAGATTTGGTCGATACTTTTGAAAAACGAGGGGCGTCTTGCCGCTGTTTGAATTTGATATTGAATCGTCATAGTCGATATTTTAAACGATTTTAAAGCAATTACTCAAATAAATTTTAAATAAAAAAACGCCCATCGATAGACAGGCGCTAATTAAACTATATGGACAAGCCTGGGCTAAGTGTTGCAGGTAGAGCAACTTTGTCAGTTTCTACTGAAGCCACTGGGTAAGCACAATAGTCTGCGGCGTAATAAGCACTAGCTCTGTGGTTGCCACTGTCACCAATACCACCAAATGGAGCAGCTCCGCTTGCACCAGTGATTTGCTTGTTCCAGTTAACAATTCCGGCACGGATACGAGTGAAAAAGTAATCGTAGTCTTCTCTGCTATCAGCTAATAAACCGGCAGATAAACCAAAGCTGGTGTTGTTCGCTTCTTTGATCGCTGCATCAAAATCATCATAACGGAAAACTTTTAGTAGCGGGCCGAAGTGCTCTTCGTCTGGCATAGCATCAATTGACGTAACATCAATAATACCTGGTGATACAAATCCTGTATTCGCTTCTAAATGTTTTAGTTCTACAAGGCTGTTTCCGCCAAGCTCTACTAATTGTGCTTGTGCAGCTACTAAGCCTAACGCCGCTCTTTCTGAAATCATCGAACCGATAAATGGCTGAGTTTCATCATCGAAGTGACCAATTTTAATCGCCTTTGTCACTTCAATAAGCTTGGCAATAATAGCATCACCTTGAGCGTCATTTTTGATAAATAAGCGACGCGCACAAGTACAGCGTTGACCTGTGGTAATAAATGCTGATTGAATGATTTCGTGAACAGCAGCGTCAACATCGGTAATGTCCTTAACGATAAGCGGATTATTACCACCCATTTCTAACGCTAGAATTTTGCCCGGTTGGCCACCAAATTGTTCGTGTAATAATTTACCTGTTGTCGATGAACCCGTGAAAAATAAGCCGTCAATTTGCGGATGACTTGCTAATGCTTTACCAGTTTCTAATTCACCTTGAACTAAGTTAACTACACCTGCTGGCAAGCCAGCTTTTTCCCATAGCTTCAATGTAAAGTCAGCTACTTTAGGCGTTAATTCACTCGGTTTAAAGACCAAAGTATTACCGGCAATTAGCGCAGGTACTATGTGACCGTTTGGCAAGTGGCCAGGGAAATTGTAAGGGCCAAAAACAGCTACAACACCGTGAGGCTTGTGACGAATAAATGCTTTTGCGCCAGGCATTGGGTTTTCCACTGTGCCTGTGCGCTCATGGTAAGATTTTAATGAAAGGCCAATTTTACCTATCATCGCACCTGCTTCTGTGCGGGTTTCCCATAATGGCTTACCCGTTTCTTCGGCTATAGTGCGAGCCATTGCTTCTTTATTTTCTTCTAACTGCTTACCAAATGCTTCGATCACAGCAATGCGATCTTCTAAGCTTCGCATTGACCAACTTGGAAAAGCTGCACGAGCTGCATTGATTGCTTCGTCAACTTGCGCCGGCGTTGCTGTATTACCCTGCCAAATAACTTCGTTTTTTGCCGGGTTTAATGATGAAACTTCATGTCCAAGGCCAGCTAGCCATTGTCCATTAATATATTGAATAGGTTGAGTCATTTTACTTCCTCTTAACCGTTAATTAGCAACAATGCGAACCCAATCGCCTTCTTTTACAAGTATTGCATCGGCCGCTTCTTGGCTGATAACGACTTGATTGGCTGTTTCGCGAAGCGAAACTGCGGCTTGAGTTGCTCTGAATTCTTTAACCTTGCTATTGCAAATAATAAATTTATTTTGCTCTGACACTTCGCCAATGATGACTTGGCATTTCTGGCTGTCAGCAGCAGCCCTAATACTATTTCTATTTGCTTCTACTGTTGGGCCACCATCGAAAATATCGACATAACCGCGACGAGCAAACCCTTCTGCTTCTAGTAATCTTAGTGCAGGTACCGTTTTTTCATGTACCTTATTGATCACTAGTTGCGCTTCTTTACTTAATAGATTGACGTAAATTGGATATTTAGGCATTAATTCAGCAATAAATACTTTTTTACCAATACCAGTTAAGTAATCTGCTGTTGGAAAATCAATTGAGAAGAAGTGCTCTTCTAGCCAAGCCCAAAAAGGTGAACGGCCATCATCGTCTGAAACACCACGCATTTCGGCAATTACGGTATCAGCAAAGCGTTCAGCGTGTTCAGCCATAAACAAAAACCTAAAACGTGATAAAAAACGACCGTTATTATTCTTACGGTGTCCTTCGCCTAAGAATAGCGTACAGATTTCAGATGCACCTGTGTAATCATTACACAAGGATAAGGTCTCAACAGTATTGTAGATACCTAGTTCACGTGAATTGTGAACCACTTTGCCTAAATGGTAGTGGTAAAAAGCATCTTCTAAACCAACCGCAGCTTCAATACCGCTAGTACCTACAACGGCACCTGTTTTAGTGTCTTCCATGACAAAAAGATAACCTTCGTTACCTGGTTGCGTAACTTCTACATTGAAAGACTTTTCTGAATGCTCGATGCGCTTTTTCAGTAGTTCTTCGTTGACCGGTAGTGATGTAAAACCGTGTCCTGATTCGACAGCAATTCGATGTAAATCATCATAATCGCTAGCTTGAATAGGGCGTATAATAATCATAAGATTTTCTCGGTGAATAAAGGGCTCTTGCCAGCGCTAGCTAGCAAGAGTAGGTAATATCGCTAACGATTACTTAGCTAGTTTAGCAACGGCTTTTTCAAAGCGAGCTAAACCTTCGGCAATGTCTGCATCTGGAATCACAAGAGATGGAGCGAAACGTACGATGTTTGCACCAGCTACTAAGGTCATTACACCTTCTTCCATTGCGGCAACTAAGAAGTCTTTTGCGCGGCCTTTATATTCTTCGGTTAATACAGCACCGATAAGCAAACCTTTGCCACGAATTTCTGAGAATACATTGTATTTTTCATTAATCGCATTTAACCCATCACGATAAAGCGCTTCTTTCGCATTTACACCAGCTAAAACTTCAGGAGTGTTCACTGTATCAAATGCTGCTTCTGCAACTGCACATGCTAATGGGTTACCACCGTATGTACTACCGTGAGTTCCAATTTTAAGGTGCTTAGCTATTTCTGTTGTCGTTAACATTGCGCCAATAGGGAAGCCGCCGCCTAATGCTTTCGCAGTCGTTAGAATGTCAGGGGTAACACCTAAACCTTCATATGCATATAAAGTACCTAAACGGCCAACACCTGTTTGTACTTCATCAAAAATAAGTAATGCATTGTGTTGGTCACATAATTCGCGAACACCTTCAGCAAACTCTTTTGTTGGTGAAACGATACCGCCTTCACCTTGTAATGGTTCCATCATTACTGCACAAGTATTGTCAGACATTATTTCTTTCAGTGAATCTAGGTCGTTGTATTCAGCGTGAACAACATCGCCAGGCTTAGGACCAAAACCGTCAGAGTATGCCGCTTGACCACCAACCGTTACGGTAAAGAAAGTACGCCCGTGGAAACCTTGTTTGAAAGAAATGATTTGTGACTTTTGCTCACCAAAGTTATCTAGTGCCCAACGACGAGCTAGCTTTAATGCTGCTTCGTTAGATTCTGCACCAGAATTAGCGAAATACACTTTTTCGCCAAAAGTATTGTCGACTAATTTTTTAGCTAAACGTAATGCTGGTTCGTTAGTCATTACATTTGATAAATGCCAAATTTTTTCACCTTGCTCTTTTAATGCACTTACTAGTGCAGGGTGACAGTGACCTAAACAGTTAACTGCAATACCGCCGGCGAAATCAATAAACTCTTTGTCTTGTTGATCCCAAACTCGAGAGCCTTCACCGCGAACTGGAATAACAGCTGAAGGTGCGTAGTTAGGCACCATTACATCATCAAATAACGCGCGGTCGACAGGAAAATGGTTCGACATTTGTATCTCCTCTACTTATGGGCTTGTAGTAATTTTTACTAGATTTATCTTAAAATTTAGACGCACAGTATGGCAGATTTTTAACCGTTTGTCTCGTTTGTGGTGTGCTGTAGCCCAATAAATACGGGAGCTTCAAAGATTTATGCACCTAAGCTGCATAACTATTATAACGTCAATTTATCCTGTAATTAGGCTGTAGGTAGGGCTAGCAAGTAGGATTGCAAATATCTACCTTATGATTAGTTTTCATAACTAATCAAAAAAAAATCTGATGAATTTTTATGGAATGGCTGCTTATTTGGTGTTATTTGAAGCTCAACTTGATGTGATCGATATCACTTTTCTTCAATAATGCGATGTCAGCAGCGGTTATTTTGGCGGCAGATAAAAACGCTTTGGCTTCATCGTTATCGATTAAATCTTCTTTAGCTAACGTTCGAAAAACTACGTAAGCTTTTGCTTTAGTAACTATTTTAGCAATGTCACTCATTTGAGATAAGTTTTGTGAAAACGCTAAATCGAAAAGTGGCTCTGTGATTGGTAATCGATCGAAGTTCATTAATTCAATCAAATCTGCCCCTACTTTATAGCTGCGAGTACATAACTGCTCTAGCAGTAATTCTGGAGAGTCTTCTAAACTGACTAACGCGTCGTGTAATCGTTTATCACGGTTGTCATATGCTTCTTTAATGTCAATATTATACAATTCGTTATATTTATTTAGAAAACAACGGGTTACGGCTAGCGGGCCAACATTAGACAACATGCCTGCGCAAAACGCTCTGTACCAATCAACACCTTGTGCTTCAGCTAGTACTCGGGAAGCCAATGCTACAGATAAGCTATCATTCCATAGCTTTCTTTTCATTAGCGGATAGGGGGCGGTACTTATTGGCAACCAATGTTTTAGGATAAAGGTTGGCATGATCAATTTTAAATTTTCTAAGCCAACGTAACTAATTGCTAAATTTGCATCGGTAACTTTTACATCAGCACGCTTTCGATATTGTGGCTTATTGACTAAATTGATGACGTCATCACATAACCAATTTAAGCTGCTCACTAACGGAGTGATTCGGTTAATCGAAGCAGCCCTTAATGAAAGTAACTCTAAAATGGCTGGAGCTGCGTCTTCAATACACAGAAACTTTTGATAGAAGTGTTCTTTATTTTCAAACTCAGTATTTATTTCGACGCCAACTTTGGTGAAAAACTTGGTCATCACCTGATTACGAAAGTGCTGTTCACCGTGCGCTTTGATGATTTTATTCTTATTAGCTTCTTCTTCTACATCTAATAACTCACGTCGACGGTTGGCTTGCTCGCTATCTTGTTGTGCGGAAACAACCACGGCACCATTTTTTTTCTGTGCAAAGTCTTTATTAATCATCAAGCTAATATAGCGTTGATAAATGGTCCAAGTTTTTTCGTGTTGTTCAAAAAGCTGCATGAATGTGAATTATTATTTTAAAACTAACTAAATATATATCGACAAAGTAAATTAATACATTAATTTACCGGAGATTAACTTGGGTATTGTGCCAAGAAGTTTTTCAAAAGCGCAAGCCCTTGTTCAGTTAAAATCGATTCAGGATGAAACTGTACGCTGGCAATGGGCAAATGTCTGTGTTCTAACGCCATGATTTCCTCAAATTCATCAGTTTCATTTGTCGTCCATGCCGTTATTTTTAATTCTTTGGGCAAGGACTGTTTATTGACAATGAGTGAATGGTAGCGAGTGACCTCTAATGGCAGATTAAGGGACGAAAACAACCCTGCTTGGCAGTGTTGAATGTGGCTAGTTTTACCGTGCATCACTTTTTTTGCTTTTTCCACGGTCGCCCCAAAGTGCTGTGCGATAGCCTGATGCCCTAAACAAACGCCCAAAATAGGTATTTTGCCAGCAAAGTGTCCAATAGCTGCTAAAGAAATTCCCGCTTTATCAGGGTTACATGGCCCAGGAGAAACAACTAAATAGTCTGGCGCCAGCAGAGCTATCTCCTCTACGGTCATTTCATCGTTACGAATAACTTTTACTTCTTGGCCAAGTGATTGGAAATAATGGACAAGATTGAAAGTAAATGAATCGTAATTATCGATCATTAAAAGCACGAAATAACCTCAGAAATTTAAAGCCGCAGTATTTTATAGTGGTCAATGATGAAAAGCTACGACTTACAATCACTCAATTAACTATAGAGTTCATTTTAAAGGTGTTTTAATCAAATTTAGTTTTTGATAAAACATTGAAAGTTGCATTTGCGCCTGTTCAACACTAATTGGGATAAATGAAATTTGTTGACCAGGGCGCATCTGACTTAAGCGAAATAAATCTGTTTTCATTATCGTGCCTATCGTTGGATAACCACCCATGGTTTGGCGATCTTTCATTAATACAATCCATTGCTTATCACTGGGTAACTGTATTTGGCCAAAGTTTACTGGTTTCGATAAGTCGCCCGTTAACTGTGTTATATGATCAAATATTCGATTTGCATGTGCGATTTCCTCGCTTTCTCTGTTTAAACGATATCCCATCTTGTTGGATTGGTTATCAATAACAAAAGTGAGTGATTGAATATCGTTTTTTATCGCATCATCCAAGTGCTCATATAGTGTGTTAGGAATAAATCGAGTAATAAGCTTTTCCTGAGAATAAAAGTTTCGGCTAGCTTGTATTAATTGCTTGTTTTTCTTAGTCGCGAATGACTCATCACTTTTTGTTAAGCCTGTTTTTATTTGTGAATTTTCAACTTGATAACTCGTTTGGTGTTCACATTGCCCTGCGACACTTTCAAACCATGTAGAGCTAAAGAAGCCACCTGTTATTGCAAGGTAGCAATAAATTCCTTGCTTGAGCGGTGAAATCGACACTTGGTCACCTGACTTTAGCTGAAGCGCTTGACAATGCGGTACTGCTTTGTCGTTGACATTAATTTCGGGAGCAATGCCAAAGATCGCAATGAAGCAGTCGACCTGTGCGGTAAATTGAATACCACCTAACATTATCTCTAATGCAGGCGCATTGGCTTTATTGCCGAGCAATTGATTTGCTCTTAGGTAACCGTGTTCATCGGCAACCCCAGAGCTAGGTACGCCTATCGATAGATTTTGTTGACGGCCTAAATCCTGTAGAGAGATGCGCTCTTGGCCTTTAGTTACGATTAGGGCGGTTGAAGTTGTTGGCATATTAAGCTTGCTCACTTATTAGCTGTCCACCTTGATCTTCAAATTCTTGTTTGGTGATTGGATAAAATTGCACAAGATCACCCACCTTAATCGTCGTTATAAGCCCAGAGCCTGTTTTTTGAAACATGGGTAATGGTGTTTGCCCTAGAATATGCCAGCCGCCGGGCGTTGCTTCTGGGTATACCGCAGATTGTTGGCCTGCTATTGCTACTGCACCTGCAGGTACTTTTGTTCGAGGTACTTTCTTGCGAGGCAGTGTTAATTGGTTCGCTAGCTTTGCAAGGTAGCAAAATCCAGGCGTGAACCCTTGGGCATATGCTCGGTAAATATCATTGCTATGCAGGTTAATTACTTGTTCTTTGGTTAGCTTGGTGCTCTTTGCTACTTGTGCCAAATCCCAGCCAGATTCGGTGCTGTAATAAACGGGAATCTTGATCGTATTGCCAATTGTTGCCTCGAAGCGTTCAGGAGTTTTTGATATTAGCTGTGTGATTACGGTTTTTAATTTTAGCAATGAAATTAATTGAGGTTGGTAGACAATCATTATGCTATTGAAACCAATAACACTGTCTAACACAATTTCCGCCAAAACCTTGCTAAGTTGTGCATCTAGCCAAAGAATTTTCTGATGTTGTTGATTATCAATTATTTCAGGCCAAGTCAGTAAAACAGTATCTTCACTGGTAAATTCAATGGTTACTTGAGTTGGAGTAATAAGACAGCTCATTAGGATTCAGCGAGCTTTTTTACTATCTCAATCGCATTATTAGTATCACCATGTACACATAACGTATCAACTTGAAGAGTTAATGGTTTTCCATTGATACTTAAAAGATTGCCGGTTGAACTTAATTGCTTAACGCGCTGACTGATTTGGTCGGGATCGGTCAGCACAGCGTTAGACTCAGTTCGAGGAACTAATAAGCCATTGTCTTGGTAGTTACGATCAGCAAATGCTTCAAACCTTAGGGTTATTCCGTACTGCTGAGCAATTGCGATAAATAACTCATTATTTGGAATTGCTTGAATAACTAACGGTAATTGATCGTTGAATTGGCTGAGTGCCTTACAGAGCGTTTGGAATATCGCCTTTTCTCGCATCATGTCGTTATATAAAGCGCCATGAGGTTTTACATAATCTAGCGTTGCACCTTGTACCTGGCACATACCCGCTAATGCAGAGAGTTGAAAATGAAAGCAGGCAATTAGCTCTTGTTCGCTTAGGGCCATAGATCGTCGGCCGAAACCTTGGATATCGGGATAACTCGGATGTGCACCAATTGACACGTTATGCGTAACCGCCAGTATAATAGTGTGTTGAATAATAAGCGGGTCGCCGGCGTGAAATCCACAAGCAATATTAGCTTGGTCTATTAATGGCATGATTTGAGCGTCATTACCCATTTGCCATGCACCGTAGCTTTCACCTAAATCACAATTGAGCTTCATAGATTATCCGTAAACATAGTTTGAGCCTTAAAAGTAACGTAGTTTTAGGGCTTAGGTCAAAGTGGCAAACAACCCATTAGTCGCGGTAAGTAAATCTTTTGGCTTAAGTTCAATTTCTAAGCCTCGACGACCTGCACTGACATACATTTTCTCTAATGAAGCAGCACTTTCATCGATAATAGTAATTAGCCGTTTTTTCTGACCAAGAGGGCTGACGCCTCCTAATACATAGCCGGTTGAACGCATCACTTCATTTGGCTCAGCCATTTGTGCTTTTTTAACTTTTGCCGCCTTGGCAAGTTGCTTGAAATTTAATTTCATTGCAACAGGTACAATTGCGACTGCCAATTGATTGGTGTCGAGTTTAGCAACTAAGGTTTTAAATACTTGCGTATGATTTAAATTAAGTTTTTCTACCGCTTCCATGCCAAAAGAACCTGCATTGGCATCATGTTGATATTCATGCAGAGTAAAAGGGATATTAAGTTTTTGGGCGAAAGTTACTGCTGGCGTCATGCTGGCTACAATCGAAATTGGTCAGTGATTTTTTATACATTGATAATATGACTAAGACGACAAGTTAAGCAAGCGCTATCACTTCAGCCTTCAATTCCAATTAACGCGTTATCCTTGTAAAAATGAGTTACTGCTCCATTCGCACAAAAGCGTATGCAATAAGCAATAACGGAATTGATAGCGCATAATTTATATAATTCGAAATGGCTGTTGATTTTTGAGTTGTTGTAACAGACTCGGCAAACGAATTGACCAACAGACTTATTTGTTCAAGCCATTCAACAACCGGATAAAAACTGACAAAAACAAGACCTAATACAACAGATATTATGGTTAAAATTACTTTTCGCGTTTTCTCATAAGATGCCAGTTGCTGAGTGAATTGCCTGCTAAACCCATCGTCTTGTATTTCGGCCAAAGGGCTCGACAGCATTTGGTCTAATTCATCTTTCATCATTTGTCTTATCCTTCAAGCGGCGCCATCTATTGCTTTAGTGTTACTGGTATCTGTTGCTACAGCTAACATGATGCTAAGTCTTTCTTTGCCTCGGCGGCAATGAGATTTAACCGTACCAAGTGGTAAATGGAGTATTTGACTTACCTCTTCCTGACTATAGCCAAAACTATACTGCAAAGTCAGGCAAGCTCGCTCATTGGTTTTTAGCTTCGTCATAGCAACCTCTAGATCTTTCCTGATAAGCACAGCGTCGACATGTGCTTCTTCAGAGAGCGATTCATCTAACTCGTCATAGTTTTTCTTTGCTCTAAGGTGTTGAAGAAACTGAAAGTAAGCGATGCTAAACAACCAACTTTGAAACTTTCCTCTACCTTCAAATTTCGCAATTTTGCGAAAGGCTTGCCAAAATGTTTCCTGTGCTAAATCATCAGCCAGTGAAAAATCATTCACAGATAAACGTCGGCAATATTGCCTAACTGATTGTTGATAATATTTTACCAACTGCTCAAATGCTTGCCCGTCTTGATTGACAATCACTTGAGCGATAATGGCACTTTCGTTAGCTAACGGTTGCAAACTAATACCTAAGCGCTTTTAGGCTTGAGTTTATAAAGGGTTAAAAATGCAATGCCCAAGAAAAATGGGAAAACTGCCAGCCAGGTAAAGGCTTCCTCATCAACTAAGCCATAGTGGCCATAGCAAAAGACAGCAATACTTAAAAATATCGCAATGATACCGCGGGATAAATCTCTATCGTCATTAGCATCTATATACCGAGAGCGAGTGATATTGTTGATGATTTCTGCAGTCAATGGTTGTTCGCTCGCGATCATTCTTTGCAATGTTTCTTGCTGATCTTTTTTAATGTTCGCAGCACGGTTAATAAAATTCCAAACCACCGCCGCAATACAAATAAATAAAACGATTGGTACGAATAAACCTTCCATAATAAATTCCTGTTTTTTTGTTTGTTATCTCTATAGATGCAGTAAATTATTATTTTGGATGCAAAAAATTAAAAAAAATTATATTTCGCAGCTTTAAACCTTAGTGATCACGATATCTGACTCTGGAATACAACTGCAGGCGAGCACATAACCTTGCTCTTTTTCGCTCGGCATTAACCCGTCGCTAGCCAATTGATTAACTTGACCGCTTTCCAGTTTCACTTTACAGCTTCCACACATGCCGCCTCGACAAGAATAAGGGAGAATAAGACCAGCAGCTTCTCCTTGTTCCAATATGGTTTCTTTACAATTGCCTTGAACAGGTTTATCCCAAGAGTCGAACAAAATGTTTACCTTTTCGGATAATTGTTTAACAGGAACTTCTTTAATGTTTTTTCTTTTCCCGAAGCTTTCAAAATGAAATTGTGACTCAGGTAGGCCAAGGGAAAATAGTAGTTGTTTTGCTTGTTCACGGAACGCTTCAGGGCCACACACCATAACGTCGTGCTCAATTAAGTTTGGAATATTACCTAGCATGTTAGTAGATAAGTGCCCTTGGTAATCTTGCCATTGCGGGCTAGCTTGTTGTGTTAACGTATAATTGACCTGACAATTACCGTGCTGGCGCGCAAGGGCATTTACTTCATCTGCAGCGATCAGGTCTTTTTCACTGCGAGCGCTATGTAAAAAGGTAATGGCTTTTTTAGCTGTGGTATCAGTTAATGCTTTAAGGAGAGAAAGCATTGGTGTAATGCCTGAGCCAGCGCTTAGTAGTAATACTTTTTCTTTCGTTATAGTTCTTGCGTTAAAATTTCCTGCAGGTAATTTAGCCGTAATTTCGTTGCCGACAGTGAAGTGGTCGTGAAGAAAGTTCGACACCTTGCCATCTTTAACCCGTTTAACTGTAATAGCGAAGGATGCGTTGCGGCTAGGGCTAGAACTTAACGTATATACGGCGTTAACTTTCTTACCATTAATAGTTAATGTGAAGGGCAAATGCTGACCCGCTAGATAATCTGGTAGCTCGCCATTTTTTGCAGTAAAAATAAAAGTTTTTACATCATGTGTTTCGTCATATATGTGTCGACAAACTAGCGGATAACTGTCTAAAGTTGTACTCGATTTCTTTTTACTTGTAATAAACGTAGGCGGTGTTTGTTGATCTAATACCGTTATTTTATCGCCAATTTTTATTTGGCCTTTATTTAATGGGATTAAATTCTGGCCGAACATCACATCGCCTTTTTCTACTTTTCGATAACTTTTCAATGTGGCTAATGGTTCTTGCTGATGGTGCTTTTCCGCTGTTATTGGGTCGACAGTAGTAAAAATACAACGAGAACATGGTTTTGTTAGCTCAAATTCAACTTCCCCAATGCGAATATGTCGCCAACTATCTTCGGCAAATGGCTCGCAACCGGAAACAACCATGTTGGGACGGAATTGCTTCATCGAAACAGCGTGCTTTAGTTTACTATTTAAATCATCAAGGGAAGCTTGTGAAATTAGTAGCAAGGGGTAACCATCAGCAAATGCAACAGGGGTGCTTGTGTTTTTGACTTGTCGGCTAGATTGCTCACCAAAGAATAATAAGTGACATGAATGACCGACAAACTGGCTAATCCAGTTATCTACAGATTCATGACATCGCTGCCCTAGAATACTATCTCCCCAAACACTTACATGCTGATATTGGTCTAAACACTGGTGATATTTCACGTTGAGCAGTGGCATGTCTGGTGCAGTGATCATCAAGCCGTCAGGCGTTAAGTTGGCCTGTATTAAACATAGCTTAGGTAAAGTACGTGCCGTAATAAATTGCCCATTGCTATCGCAAACAACGAAGCGGCGATCGTAAGGAAGGCCAATATTATCAACCCAGCTTGAAGAAATATCGATGCCAGCGCTAGATTTTATAGGGTATACACTAATTTGTCGTAATTGAACAGAACTCAAAACCTATTCCTTGTAAGTAAAATATGCCTTTTTCATTAATAAAGCTTGGTCAATATCTGCCTAATTATCAATGACAAAATGATGAAATTATTAGCTACTTGAGCAATATATGCGTAAAAAAATTCATACCAATTAACACAATATACGGGAACGCAACTGTTGGCCTAATTGCTTGGCGAATATATTCCATTATTAATGTCGTGCCGGTAAATGCAGACCGTTGATAAGCAGTGTTAAATTGAAAGGCGATATCGGACTCTGATTTCAACATCTCGCTTTCAAGGTATAACAGCCTTGTTTCGATACGAGATTGAAAGGTTTTCCAGATGCCATCTTGTAGCCATAGGGTCATGAGTACGACACCTATAAGGATGTTATTCTGCTCAGCGAAAATTGCCATAGCCAATATAAGGGTGCTGACAAGTTTGATGTAAAGCGAATGCTTCTCGTAACTATCATATTGATTTTGTAGTAAACACCATTCGGCATTAAGTGCGCTTGTTTTCATTTGTTCCCTTTAATTGAGCAAAGCGTAATTGATATACCAAGTATAAATCCCAGCAGATAAGTAGGAAAGCACATAAATGTCGGGTATATTGTCGAGCAATCTAAAAGTCGTATTTTAATTGTATTTATGCATGTTCATATATTAGGTATTTGTGGCACTTTCATGGGCGGTATCGCTGCTATTGCCAAACAATTGGGATATCGCGTGTCGGGTTGCGATGCCAATGTTTATCCACCAATGAGTACTCAACTTGAAGCGCTAGGAATAGAGTTAATGCAAGGTTATCACACCGAGCACTTAGCTGATGAGCCTGATATTGTCATTGTCGGCAATGCGATGGCTCGTGGTAACCCTATGGTGGAGTATGTGCTTGATCGCAATATTCCTTATACATCTGGCCCGCAATGGTTATTAGAACATGTCCTTAAAGACCGTTGGGTACTAGCGGTTTCCGGTACACATGGTAAAACAACTACTAGCAGTATGCTGACTTGGATATTAGAATATGCCCATATGAAACCAGGCTATCTAATCGGTGGTGTTCCTCAAAATTTTGATGTGTCGGCTCGCCTAGGTGAGTCACCATTTTTCGTTATAGAAGCGGACGAATATGACACTGCCTTTTTTGATAAGCGCTCAAAGTTTGTGCATTATCGCCCGCGCACGTTAGTGATTAACAATATGGAATTTGATCACGCTGATATTTTTGATGATATCAGTGATATCCAACGACAGTTTCATCATTTGATTCGCATGGTGCCAAGCAATGGTTTAGTGCTGTCTCCAGAAAATGACGAATATATCCAGCAAACATTAGCTAAAGGCTGCTGGACGCCTACCGAAAATTGGTCGCCATCAGGTGACAACGCACAAACGTGGCGAGCCAATAAATTAAAAGCTGATGGCAGTGAGTTTGAAGTCTATTTCGCAGGGGCGTTGCAAGGCACTGTGAATTGGTCACTCATTGGCGATTTTAATATAGAAAATGCCATCATGGCGATTGGCGCGGCACGCCATGCTGGCGTACCTAGCAAAGTGGCAATTGAAGCGCTGGCGGAATATGTCAATACCAAGAGACGATTAGAGCTACGCGGTACGGTGAATAATATAAAGGTGTATGATGATTTTGCTCATCACCCAACAGCTATTAGTAAAACATTAGATGCTATGCGTGCTCATGTAGAACAGGATACGGCGTGTGAGCAGCGAGTATTTGCTGTATTAGAGCCTCGTTCGAATACCATGAAAAGTGGTGTGCATAAAAATACACTAGCAGGATCGCTGGCTAAGGCTGATCAGGTATTTATTTTCCAAGGGGAAAATGTAAAGTGGTCAGTTGCTGATTTAGAAGCGCAGTGTGGGCAGCCATTCATTGCTAAAGATGACGTTGAGCAACTGGTACAATCGGTGGTTGAACGTGCACAGCCTAATGACAGCGTCGTAGTAATGAGTAACGGTGGTTTTGGTGGATTCCATACTAAACTGTTGACAGCGTTAAAAGAAAAATTTGAAGGCTAATTAATGACTGAGTTAATAATAAAGGCTAATGAACAGGGTTTTGAAGAAGCTATCACGGTAGCGATTACCGGCGCATCAGGAGCACCTTATGCTTTGCGCTTAATCGAGTGTTTAGTAGCTGCAAACAAACAAGTTTACTTATTAATGTCCAGTGCAGCTCGGGTGGTGTTTGATACCGAAGTGAACATTAGGGTGCCAGGTAATCCTGACGCGATTAGTCAGTTTTTTATCGAGCGTTACAACGCTAAACCGAATCAAATTATCGCCTTTGGCAAAGAAC
The DNA here is from genome assembly GCF_012932965.1 of Thalassotalea algicola. Taxonomy (GTDB): domain Bacteria; phylum Pseudomonadota; class Gammaproteobacteria; order Enterobacterales; family Alteromonadaceae; genus Thalassotalea_F; species Thalassotalea_F algicola. Next base: position 52,508 of record NZ_JABBXH010000003.1, read on the forward strand.
AATGGTTTTCTCCAGTGGCTTCTGGCTCTGCAGCACCTAAAAAAATGATTGTTTGTCCATGTTCTACTGGTACGTTAGCGGCCATTAGCCAAGGGATGAGCGATAACTTAATTGAGCGAGCTGCTGATGTTGTCATCAAAGAAAAAGGGCAATTAATTTTAGTGCCTCGCGAAACACCATTTTCGACAATTCATTTACGCAATATGCTTAGCCTATCTGAACTCGGTGCAACGGTTATGCCCGCTGCGCCGGGCTTTTATCACAACCCTCAATCGATTGAGGACCTAGTAGATTTTATGGTAGGACGAGTGTTGGATCATTTAGCAATCAACCAGTCGATTATGCCGCGTTGGGGCTATAGAAAATAATCTGATGATAAATTGGGTGCGTTTGAGAATTTAAATTCACAATTATCGATAAAAAACGTGAATTCACCGTAAAACTCTTACCTTTTGTTTAGCAATGTGCTTTATTTGATTAGTTTACTAATAATCAGGCCAAAGGCTGCTTCTAAAATAGGTTATAAAGCACATGTCTAAACGACTTACAAAATTATCAACAATCGCGTTAGCGCTAGGTGTAGCGTTTTCTACGTCAACGTTTGCAGACGACACAAAAAAAGAAGAAAAGTGGTCAGTTAACGATCCACAAGGTCAATTTACTACTGCCAAAATTAATGTTGAGCAGGGTACTTGGATGAATATTGATGTTAGCCCTGATGGCAAAACTATCGTATTCGATCTACTAGGTGATTTGTACACCATGCCAATTACTGGTGGTAAAGCGACCCCGTTAATGACTGATATCGCATGGCAAATGCAGCCACGCTTTAGCCCTGATGGTAAGCATATCGCTTATACGTCTGATGAAGAGGGAGGCGATAATTTGTGGCTAATGAATGCAGACGGTTCAAATGCTAAATCGCTTACCTCAGAAACTTTTCGTTTATTAAATAGCCCTGCATGGTCGCCAGACGGTAATTATATTGTTGGTCGTAAGCACTTTACGGGCTCTCGTTCATTAGGTGCTGGCGAGGTATGGCTTTACCATAAAACGGGTGGTCAAGGGGTCATGCTAACCAAACGCCCTAACCAGCAAAAAGATTTAGGTGAACCTGCATTTTCTCATGACGGCAAATACGTTTATTTCTCCCAAGATGCAACGCCAGGTAAAACATTCCACTACAGTAAAGACTCTGAAAAAGGCATTTATAAGATTAAGCGCCTTGAATTAGAAACTGGTGAAATGAATGTGATCGTTTCAGGTAAAGGTGGTGCAATTCGCCCAACTCCGTCACCAGATGGTCGATTCCTGGCTTACATTAGCCGTGATGACTTTCAGTCGAAACTGTATCTGTATGATTTAAAGAGTGGTAAAGAAACGTTAATTTATGACGATCTTGAACGTGATATGCAAGAAACATGGGCAATTCATGGTGTTTATCCAACGATGGCTTGGACACCCGACAACAAAAGCATCGTGTTTTGGGCAAATGGTAAAATTAATAAGTTAGATGTAAAAAGCGGTAAGGCCAAGGTTATTCCTTTTAAAGTGGAAACCGAAAAGAAATTGCAAACCGCGGTACGTTTTCAGCAACAAGTTCACCAAGATGAATTTGACGTAAAAATGCTGCGCGATGTAGAAATTTCACCTGATGGCAAGCGTGTAGTGTTTGAAGCCATGGGCCATATTTACACACGTAATTTACCAAACGGTAAGCTAAAACGTTTGACTAAGCAAAACGATCATTTTGAATTTAATCCTAGCTTTTCTCGTGACGGTAAAAAAATCGTTTACGTAACTTGGGATGACAAAGATTTAGGCCAAATTCGCGTAGCGTCTAGTCGTGGTGGAAAAGGTAAGGTTATCAGCAAAGAGCCGGGCAAATATATTGAGCCGAGCTTTTCGCCAAATGGTAAAACGGTTGTTTATCGTAAAATATCTGGTGGCTACATTACCGATCCTGTTTGGGGTTTAAACCCCGGAATATATTCAGTTTCTGCAAAAGGTGGTGAGCCGACATTAGTAACTGAGAGTGGCTTACAGCCACACTTTGGTGATCGTAATGACCGCATTTATGTTGTGCGTAACGGCAAGAAAACCCAGTTAGCGCGTATCGACTTAGATGGCCAAAATGATACGACCATTTACCAAGGTAAATTTGCGACTGAATATAAAGTCTCACCAGACGGTAAACATGTTGCTTTTGCAGAGCGCTTTAAAGTATTCGTTACGCCCTATATTGAACGTGGCGATACAATTGATACTGGTCCCAAAGCAAGCAACTTACCAGTGAAAAAGCTTTCAACACGTGCTGGCGAAGGCATTAGTTGGAGCGCAAATTCAAAAGAACTTTATTGGAGCTTAGGTCCAGATTTATATCAAGCTTCAGTAAAAGGCTTGTTTGATATTACTGAAAAAGATGCTGAAGCTAAAGATGTAGAGCCAAAGCAAACTTACTTAGGTTTTAAGAAGAAAGCAGATAAACCATCAGGTGTGATTGCTTTTGTCGGCGGCACCGTCGTTACAATGGAAGGCGATCAAGTCATTGAAAACGGTGTCGTTGTTGTTCAAGGTAACCAAATCGTGAGCGTTGGTAGTAAATCTCAAGTTGAAGTGCCAAGTAGTGCTAAAGTGATTGATATTACCGGTAAGTCAATTATGCCTGGCTTGATTGATGCGCATGCGCATGGACCGCAAGGCTCAAATGAAATCATTCCTCAGCAAAACTGGAAAAACTACGCAGGCCTAGCGTTAGGTGTAACAACAATTCACGACCCTTCAAATGATACGACTGAGTTCTTTGCTGCCAGTGAAATGCAAAAAGCTGGTGACATAGTCGCTGCCCGTTTATATTCAACAGGGACTATTTTATACGGTGCAACGGTTGCAGGTTACACCTCGCATGTCGATAGTTTAGATGATGCAAAATTTCACGTTGAACGCCTGAAAAAAGCGGGTGCGATTAGTGTAAAAAGCTATAATCAGCCACGTCGTAATCAACGTCAGCAGTTTATACAAGCTGCACGTGACTTAGAGGTGATGGTAGTGCCAGAAGGTGGTTCGTTATTGCAACATAACCTTACAATGGTTGTTGATGGTCATACTACGCTTGAGCACTCAATTCCTACGGAAAATATATATGATGATATTAAACAACTATGGTCTGCATCGGAAATGGCTTATACGCCAACAATGGGTGTGGCTTATGGCGGTATCCAAGGTGAACTGTTCTGGTATGACACTACTGATGTGTGGAAACACCCGCGTTTAAGCAAATATGTACCCGCTGAGTTTTTAGACCCAGCGTCTATGCGTCGCCAAAAAGCACCACACCACCACTATAATCACTTGAACGTTGCTCGTGTTGCTAAAGAAATGCAAGACTTAGGCGTTGAGGTGAATTCGGGTGGCCATGGTCAGCGTGAAGGTTTAGCGATGCACTGGGAAATGTGGATGATGGCCCAAGGTGGTATGTCGCCACTTCAAGCACTACGTACGGCAACTATTTCTCCGGCTAAATCACTAGGCCTCGACAAAGAACTAGGTTCGCTTAAGGCTGGAAAATTAGCAGATATTATTGTAGTTGATGGCGATATCACCAAAGATATCCGAATTAGTGACAAAGTCACTCATACCATGGTCAATGGACGTTTATATGATGCGGATACTATGAATGAAATAGGCCATTACGATAATAAACGTGAAAAGTTCTACTTTGAAAAATAAATGCTAATCGCAGTGATTAAGAAGTAAATTTACTTATTAGAAAGCCCGATTATTTCGGGCTTTCTTTATAGATGTCAGTTAAAGCATTTTCTATTGCCGAAAACTCTTCTACAGGCATTGATAATTTATGTTGAACAACTATCTCTTCAAAATATTCAGAGCGTCTCATTGTTTGATCAAATAAGGCGATAACAGCTGCTCCTATTTGTGATTTCGAACAAACTAGGTGTCCAAAAATGAAGTTCTGGGCTTCACTAAGCTCATGTCGCTTAAAGTTGTTTAATTGCTCAGGTTGATATGCCGATATCATAGTTGGCCAATACTCTAATATGCCATCAATACGGCCCTTACTGAGCATTTCTCTACTTCGCTCTAAAGAATTAGTTCCTTCTATTTGAACAAAGTTAGAGTGTCCAGCGGAAATAACTTCATCTGCATATTGACCATAACTCCTGCTCCCAACAATACCAATTTTTAACTGGTAATGATTAATGGCTTCGACTAGCGATAATTATTTGGGAACAGTAACGTTTTCGCGAGTAATAAGCCTATTCGGTGGGAAAGCCATCACAGGGTAGCGGCTAAATATTGTTGTTTCTGCTCGTTGTGGGTTATATGTTTTGTTGTAAAGGCAAACATTCTCAGCGTTAGTCACTTCATGCCATTCTCGTTGCGCATCCACTGTCGAACTTATGATCCAAATTAGGATTAAAACAGCTTTCATATTGCGTTTTTAATGTAAGTGATTATTTGATTCTAGAGTTTTGTCTTAATTTAGCTAGACTGGCTTTGAACCTATTAATTAAAAACAAAGAGTTTTAAATAACTTTATACAAATTAATTCATCTGCTGCTAGACAATAATTTGTAAAAGCCATTACATTAACGCTAGGAAAGTCAAAATATTAGAGAATTGCTCATCAACGCTGCATGCTCATTACCGTCGCTTCTGGCAGGTCCAATTTTACGTGATTGTCACGCCAATCAGTTTACCTTGTGGTTCGTTACAAAGCAGGCTTACCAGGTGAACCTGTGTCTTTTTCAGCACGAATCAGAACATAAGCAAGTGCTGCTAGAACAAATATTAACGGCAGAACATTTACATCAAGTGCAAGTCGGGCGACATGCATTTATTAATTTGATTACGTTACCGATGGAGCAGCCGCTACCTATCGATACACTGATTTATTACGACTTGGATTTTTTGTCTGCAGAAAATGACGTTGAGTTTAGCTTGTCAAAGGATATGCCTACGCTTTGTTACAAACAGGAAAGCGCGCCAAGTTTTGCCATTAAACCGAACATTAGTCAGCTTTATCATGGATCGTGTCGCAAGCCGCACTTTGCCGGTGGTGATGGCTTAGTGCAGGTAGATGAACAAATTGCCGGTGAGCAATTTTCAGCATCGCAAAGGGCGTCATTGCTTATGATGAGTGGCGATCAAGTTTATGTTGATGATGTGGCGGGCCCCACGCTATCGGCAATTCACCAAGTGATAAAACTTTTAGGGTTGTTTGATGAGCAATGGAAAAATGAAGTACCTGGTGGTCTCACTACCAGCCAGCAGCTCTACCAACATCCGCAAAACTATTATCATCGAGAGCAACTGTTACCACATGACAGTGTTAACCCTACGATATGGAGCAAGGTGTTTGGCGCGAGTAAAAGGCCCATATTTACTTCAGTTAATGCAAAAAATCATTTAGTCACGCTTTCTGAAGTTATCGCAATGTACTTGCTAACTTGGTCGCCGATATTGTGGCAGCAAGTAGCACTTGAACCGGAAAAACAACTGTTACTGCCAGAAGATTGGCTGACGCGTTACCAGCAGGAATTATCGGCAATTAACCAATTTGTTGAAGGTTTGGCTCAAGTTCAGCGCGTGATGGCCCATATTCCGGTCTATATGATATTTGATGACCATGATATTACTGATGATTGGAATTTAACACGGGGCTGGGAAGAAGCGGCCTATACACATCCTTTTTCTAAACGAATTATTGGCAATGCATTGGCAGGCTATTATTTGTGCCAAGGCTGGGGCAATCAAGCTGAAAAATTTAGTGACATAGTGGCTAAACATGAGCAAATATTTACCGAATGTGGTATAGCCGCACATGATGACTTCGTTGATGAATTATTGGCATTTGACCAATGGCATTATCAACTAAATACTACTCCTAAGATGCTAGTACTTGATACGCGAACGCAACGTTGGCGCAGTGAAAGCAATCCGGGAAAACCATCGGGTTTGATGGACTGGGAGTCGTTAACTGAATTACAAACGCAACTGATCAATGAGCCTTGCGTGATTATGGTCTCGGCTGCACCAATATATGGTGTGAAATTAATCGAAGCGGTACAGCGAGTATTTACATTTTTTGGCAACCCGCTGGCGGTAGATGCAGAGAACTGGATGGCTCACAAAGGCACAGCCAATGTGATTTTAAACATCTTTCGAAACCGCAAAACACCGCCGCAATTTATTATATTGTCAGGTGATGTTCATTACTCATTTGTATATGACGTCTCTCATCGTTTTATTCGTTCTAGTTCTCGTATTGTGCAAATCACGTGTAGCGGCATTAAAAATGAGTTTCCTGAAAAGCTAATTCATATTTTAGAGCGACTTAACTACTACTTGTACGGTACTTATTCACCGTTGAATTGGTTTACGAAACGGCGACGCATGAAAATAAAAGTGCGTAAACCTAGCAGTGATTTTAATAAAACGGTTTATAACGGTAGCGGAATTGGAGTGATGAATCTTAGTGATGATTTTGAGCATGTCGAAGCAAAAATTCTCAATACCAAAGGGCAAGTCGTTATCTTTGAACAGTCAGAAGAAACCACCTAATGAAACACTATACCCAGCTTGAAAGCATGTATTTAGCCGCACCTATAAACGAAATTTATAAACCCGAAATTTCTGTTAGCGAAGGTCAAAGTGAAATAGTCATAGCACTTTCAGAACAATACTTTCATTCGGCAGGCGGCGTTCATGGTTCAGTTTATTTTAAAATGCTAGATGATGCGGCATTTTTTGCAGCCAATTCATTAGAGCTAGAGTACTTTGTACTAACCACATCTTTTACTACTTATCTAACACGACCGGTATCGACAGGCATCATGAGAGCTATTGGCAAAGTGGTCAATCACAATAAATCGCAGTTTATTGTTGAGTCTGTTGCTTATGATGAGAAAAACCGAGAAATTGCACGAGGCAATGGTATTTTCGTTCGTGGTAAACTGCCACTAGTTGAAGCCAAAGGATATTTAACAACGTGAAATTAACACAACTTCTGGCAGTTACATTTTGTTTAGCTGCCTTCACCGCTAGCGCTTTTACTAACAAGGCTATTAATGACAATACAAATTTAAAAAGTGCATGGCTTGAACGTGTCAGCCAACATAAGTGGTTTGCTGGGAGTAACGAATGTGACTTAAGTACTCAAGCGGCAATAGAGATACTCAAGGTTAATGAGCAAACTTATATTTTTCGTCAAAGTAAATGTCAGCACTATGAAGCGCCATTTATCTATTTGTTATTAGGTGAAAATAAAGCTTTTCTTCAAGATACGGGAGCAACAGAAAATGCAGCGCAGTTTCCGTTATATCAAACAGTTAATAATATTATTCAAGATTATAAGAAGAAAAATAAGATAACTCGTTACCCGTTAATTGTTAGCCACTCACATTCTCATAGCGATCATTATGCTGCTGATAAGCAATTTAAAGGGCAACCAGATGTTACACTAATTGAGCCGAGTTCTGAGGCGGTTAATGATTTCTTCAAATTTAACCGCGAGGTTTTTAAGAGTCATGTCCAGCTAGGTAATCGAAAACTTACCGTTATTCATATACCGGGTCACCAAACTGACAGTGTTGCAATTTACGACCCTTACACCGGTTGGTTGTTGACCGGTGATAGTGCCTACCCTGGGCGCTTATATATTCGAGACTGGGCAGCGTTTAAAACGAGTATTAAACGTTTGAAAAATTTTAGCCAAAACAACCCGGTTACCGCGCTCATGGGAACACATATCGAAATGTCTCAAACGCCGGGGCAAGACTATGAAATGGGTAGCCAATATCAACCTAACGAGCTTGCATTACCCCTGAAGGTGTCATTATTGACTGAGTTAGATAGCAATCTTGAGGATTTAGGTGATACGCCAAAACTTAAGGTCATGGATAGCGTGATTATTTACCCGTTGTCTGAACCAAGCTGGTGGCAGAAAATACTTGTATGGATAGCGCGTTAATTCATGCGTGGATACGAGCGATGAGATAGACCGAAGCACAGCAAAATGTGCTTGGCTTGTTTGGGTTAATTGTTCTTTTTTTCTAGAGCTAAGTTGTGCACGATTGCTTTTTCTAGTTGTGGGAAAATGCCTTCATGTCTACTGTTTACATAGTGATAGGTGCCTAGTAAATAAAGAAAACTTGTCTGCGTATATTGCGCAATTTCGTCAGGTATTTCACCCGATTCTAAACCAAAAATAATGTAATCAATACGGCCTAGCTTTAGTAATTCCAAGAGGTTAGCGGTGTTATTTAATACTTTCAATTCTGATTGAATATCAAATTTAACTAATTCACGAAGAGAATAGGTGAGCGAAGACTAGGTTAAAACGAGTTTAGTAGAATCTTTTAATACGCTGCTGTCACAAACAATTTCCTTTCGGCAAATAAGGAATATATTGGCTGTTGTTAAAGAAGGCCCTACCGCAGTCATATTATCGAACGACTTTGCTACATAAGGGTCATTGATAACGTCTGCATCGACCAAACCATTTTGAACACTTAGCGATGCTCGTTCTCCTTCTATTTGTACAAATGTAACTTTTATGCCGATATCGCGATAACTTTTTTCAATAAGTGATTTATATTTTTCGATTTGAGGATGCTCAAAGTAACTAATTACAAAAGGTGAGATGCTCGTAGAAAAAGAGTGATTATCTGATAAATTTTCCTTAGCCAACGTAGGCAGGCTTTGAAATAACAAAACCGCAAAAAGAAAATGCAGCGTTTGAATACTTTTTCTCAAATATGTTTTCAATAACTCACTCCATCCATCAAGAAGTTACTTGTTCTTGAATAAGTATCTTGTCTATTTATTGCCGTTAAATAGCTTAGTATAGTTGAGAATTAGCTGGTTCAATTTGCTAGCCAATTTATAATGCTAATATCGGTATTACTTTAAGACTGATAATAAGTTGCTGTAATCATCGGTCCAAAATACGTCTTTATTTTTGCTGGCTGGCCAGTCGCTAATAAAACGTTTTACTTGGTAACGCTCAATAAACGCTTGGTTGTTAGTCATTAACATCCACTGCGCTTCATTAGGTTCATCGTCAGTGGCTTTACTAAAAAAGTAATGTGCTTCTAATCCAATACTTGCCGCTAAGTTCTTGGTTAACGTTGTTAAATCTAAATGACTATTCGAAATATGTACCGCTAAAATGCCATTTTTTGTTAAGTGTGCGTGGTATAACTCAAACGCTTCTTTTGTTAGTAAATGTGCAGGGATTGCATCACCAGAAAACGCGTCTAATACAATAACGTCATATTGACCACTACCTTGACGGTTTAGTTGCTCTTGAAGTAATAGTCGGCCGTCGCCTTCAGAAATACTAATATTGGCGAAGCTATCATTTAAGTAAGTAAAATGTTGCTGGGCAAAACTAATTACTGCAGGATTTATTTCAAAAAAGTGGAAGTCATCTTTTGGTTTTCCATACGTTGCTAGCGTGCCAGCACCTAAGCCAATTAACCCCACCTTCATTGGTGCTAAGCCGTTTTCGATTCCTTGATAATACGTAAGTGCCAATGCAGCCCCAGTATCTTTACGATAATAACTTTTTGCTTGGCGTTTTAGGTTCTCATCTAACGATTGTGTGCCGTGCGACGTTGTGCCATCAATGAGTCTGCGCTCGGGCGTGCCATTTATTTTCGTATCAACAACAGCCAGTAAACCGTAAAAGTTACGGTGACTGGCGATTTGATGCTGATAAAGTTGTTTATCTAACAATGCATGTAGGAAAACCATGCCCAGTAATAAAAGGTATAAAGCAGGCATGGCTAATTTAGTGGGAATAATTCCGATGTGCGATTTACTTTGAAGCTGTATGTTTATGCTGACAATAAATATCGCTAGCGTTAATAAAATGGACAATGGATATTCAGTAAATTGACTAAATACTTGCGGCGCAACAAGTGATACAAAGGCGCTTCCCAATACGCCACCCAAAGCAATAATGAGATAAAACAATGTTAAGCGATTTGTCGCTGGCGCGAGCTTAATTAACTCGCCGTGACACACCATACAACCGGCAAAAAGTATAAAGCTATACATAAGGACTTGCGAAACAAAGTCAAATTGCGAAGCGACAGCAGGCAACAATATAGCGATAAATGCGCACAAGCTAAAAAAGGCAAACCAATACCAGCGCACGTACCAATGTGGGCTGTGAAAGACAATAATAAAGCTAATTAAGTACAGTGCTAACGGCAATATCCAGAGAAACGGCATAGGTGCAACGTTTTGTGTCATGGCATTGGTAGTCGATACTAATAACATGACGCCCAGAGCCGACAGCATTAGCCAAAGTGATAGTTGAATGCGATTAACTGACGTTGTCTCTTGCTGTGCTTGGTCAAGCGCATGAATACCTTGTTGCTTAATATGGCGAACAAGAAAGCCCATCGACAGTACAAATATAATAAAGCCGAACGACCAACTTAAGGTTTGATTATTTAAACTTAAAACTGGCTCAAATATAAATGGGTAACTGATTAAAGCTAAAAGTGAGCCTGTATTGGAAAGGGAATAAAGCTTGTAGGGGACTTTTTCTTTGTTAGTAATACTTAACCAATGTTGGGCAAGTGGACCCGTACTTGAAAGAGCAAAATACGGAAGGCCAATAGCCATTGTTAAGGTTAATAATATACTTAGTGTAGGGTTATTAAGTTCAGTACTGACAATTGCTGGCGTCGTAAACGGTAAGGTAATAGCTGCAATAATTAATACAACTAAATGCACTTGCCACTGACGATTAAACGGTAGTTTTTGTAATCCGTGTGCGTAAGCATATCCGGCTAATAACACACCTTGGAAAAACAGCATGCAGCTGGTCCAAACGGCCGCGCTACCGCCATAATAAGGCAGAATTACTTTAGCGATAAACGGCTGCACCTGAAACAAAAGAAAGGCGCTAAGGAAAACAGTGATCAGAAAATGCATATAATTAGAGTGTCTATTTGGATTAAAGTGATTATCCCGAGTTCTTAAAATAAAAGCTAGAAACAAGTGTTACTTAGAATATTTTACAAGACTAATGACATCGTTTTTCATCATTGTAATTGGCATTCATTGTTTGACTACTTTGTGCATTTACCAAAAACTAGGTTAAACCATTAATTGTATACTGCTTTGTGCTTGGCTACGTATTCACTTTGTACTTTAATAGTAAGGCACTATACTGTGAAAAGAGTTCCTTATGGCTTTGAAAAATGGACTTCCTAATTGTTTAAAATATTCAGTTTGCTTATAGCAATAAGTGTACTTTCCCTTCCCGCAATAGCTAAGCCAAAGAAATTAATCTTTGCTGCAATCCCTCAATACATAGATAGATTTGAGTCTGGTCAGTTAGAAGACAATATTGTTGTGCGATTAGCAAAAGAATTGGGTGTTCCTATTGAACTATATCCTTGTCCCTGGGTGAGGTGCTTAAAGCTTATTGAAACAGGGCAGGCGGATATTATTGACGACCTTTTCAAAACTCGTGACAGAGAAGAGTTTATTCAATATCTCTCACCACATTTTACCGTTCAAAAGGCTGGCTTTCGCTTTTATTCGCTGAGCAAGAAGATTAAATCCTTTGCCGATCTCGACGGTTTGATTATTGCGCACTTAAGAGGTTATAAACATTTTGAAAAGTTCGACCAAGCCACTAACTTTACCAAAGTTCCCGTTTTAGATTTAGAGATCATGGTAAATCTCATGATGAGCAATCGTATTGACGTATTTATCGCGCCACCTTCTTTCGATATTAAACATATTGAACCTTTTGACCCTGATGAAAAAATAAAAAAACAAGAGTTTGATTACATAGTTGATATGCCGCTTTATCTTGGCATATCCAAAAAAAGTGATTGGATGAATGAACAAAACTTTTTGGAGCACTCTTTAAATAAAGTGCTATCAAAATAATTCGACTATTGCTTGTTCACATATCCTTGATAGGGGTTAACTTCTGAACTCAATGGCTGTTCGGTGCTAAAAGCGTAAGTTACTGCTCACCTATAAACCTCTGAAATATTGTATGGTGTAGAACTCTTTATTAAGAGAGTGCTCATAAGGCGAATAGTTATTGCCAAACAATATTCTTTAATAGCGGCGGTGATATACCTTATTTGATCGAATTAACAATGAAGTCCAAAACCTTATCTCCTGATGTTGTATATGATGTGTTGAATAACGGTACGGGTTTTTCAATCATTCCCCGCTCTACCATTTCAGACACAACACTAAAATCTAATAAACCAGTTTTACCGACGAGTAAGTTATCTATTGATTGTTCTTTAGCAACATTAAGTACATCTCTAAAGCCTGTCAGGTAAAGGTAGTCTTTAGTAAAACCACCGCCACGATAGACACGAGTTGTCAGGGTAAACGCAAATTCTTTATCTAAAGAAAATTCGTTCATTAGCGCGTGATAAGTTTTTACAAAATCACCATGTTCTAGCATGTATTGAACAGCGATAACCCTAAGAGCAATTATTTTCAGGCGTTGTATTGTTAAGCTACCAGAGCAATATTCACTATAAAGCGCAATGCCCTCTTGAGTATGTGTATTGCCAGTTAAACCTAGGCTAAATACTTTTAATGGGTGCTTTTTCGCATTAATAGTTGTCAGCATATGAATACCTAGTTCATGATAAGCAAAAGCATGTAGCTCTTTTTCCGTAAACTTAGCTTCTTTGTTAATGAGTAATAATGCTTTCTCATTATTTACCATAGCTTTAGCTACTATTTTGGTAGATTTTTCAATTTTACATTTAAGCCCCCACTCTTGAGCTTGAAAACGAAAATAGTCGATAGCTTCGTCTGCATTGAGGTACACATCACTTTCATGCAACTCGTCATCATTTAAATGCAAGATAAAACGAGCATTAGCAATATCAGTATGATTTGGCTCACCATAATACTTAAGAGAGTTGTATACAAAATCATCTGTACCTATAGACGTTAGTAGATCAATCTTGCTGGCAAGGTTGTCGATAACATGGCGATATAGCTGTGCAATACCAGCATCGTAAATATCGTCAACAGGTAACTTGTATAAGCTTTCTCTAAATTTATAGGGGTTTAGGTTTAATTGTTTATAATTAAAACTAGGTGCAATGTAGCTATTTCTTTTAAGAAAACGACTTTTTTGAGCGGGCAAATTTACAGGGTTAATAAAATTAAGTGTTTCAACACTCTTACACAGTGAATACAGCTTTTTGTCTAACTCAATAACCTCTGGGCTAATATTTGAAGACAAAATATCAGCTTTTTGGGTACGTGTTTTTTTAGTGTAACGGCGCATAAAGAACGCCGCAGTCTCGCTAATGGCATCTTTAAACCCTGCTTTGAGATCTTCAAGTACAAGAGGGTAAACCTCTCCTGAGGTTTCATCCATAAAAACTTTTTTGACTTCAATGGGAAGTACAAGCGTGTTATCAAAATGCGCATTAATATGCGAAATTAAATAGCCTCGACCATGAAATACTTCATCTGTTGCCGCTCTAACATCAATATTCGGCAATTCTATTCTATTCAGGTGACGTTCAAATTGATTTATCACTTTTCCCCAGCGCTCAACATCAATTTGCCCTGCACCGATATTAAACGTAGGGGTATCTTTTTCTATACGCTTGTAGTTATAGGAATGAATATCAAACACAATAGCATTGCTAAACTGCTTTTCAATTACCGAGACTATTGCCTCTAGCACATTATAAAACGACTCATGTTTCGCGTGGCTTATAGCACGCTGTTTTTGTGTTAAAGGCTTTTGCCATACTTGTTTATCCCATGCTGTTTTAAAATAAGTAGAAAGCGTTTTCGCACGGTTTAGGTCGTACTCAAAACGAGAGTCATTGCCGATTAACTGAATGGGAAAAGAAGAGATTAACTCATCTGTGTAAGGGTCTTCCTCATAAAATCGCTCTCGCTTTGTTAGTAAGAACGATTTATCTAACTCTGCACGTAAACCATGGCCATTATGAATTGCTGCACAAATTAATGGCGTATATTCATCAATTTTAATAATGAATGAGCCGTTATTGACGTCGGCGTGGAAGCACTCACGCTTTTTAATGAGTTGAATACACTCTTTCTCAGACAGCGTTAGCATCTTCGATGACCTTTCTAAACTCAGTTTTACGATTCATGACAAACTCTTTTGCTTGTACAACGCTTTCAACAAAATCAACAACTTGAGACTGCAATTTAACTCTATTTAATTTGTTGATTCTGACAATACCGCCGGGACTTAACACGTTCACTTCTATCAGCTTACCGCCAATAACATCTATTCCTGTAAAGTAGAGGCCATCCCGTACCAATTTAGGGCCAATATATTTACACAGTTTCTTCTCTTGAGCAGTCAGCTTGTGTTTTACCACATTACCTCCCGCATGCACGTTAGAGCGTACATCGTTCGAAGCAGGAATACGTTTCATTGCGCCAATTGGCTCGCCATTAAGCATCAAAATTCGCACATCGCCTTCTTCAGCACCATGCACATAGTCTTGTAAAATTACGTAGTTACTACCTTTGCCATGCTCATCACCACCTATGTAAAAATCGAGTAATGATCTAAAGCTTTGACGAGCGCTTTTCTCTAATACGATAACCCCACGACCACCATAGCCATCGAGTGGCTTTAAAATCATTTTGTCACTATCAGACTCGTCAAAAATTCGCTCTAAATAATCGCGATTTTTCGACACATGCGTCGCTGGAATAAATTCACTTTCGGTGTCTTGAAATGAGGCTGTGTATATTTTGTTATTCGCAATACGTAACCCATCAAGGTCGTTCATGATGAATGTATCACCACGCACGGAATCCAAGAAGTTAAGTGCTAAAGTATCAAGAGGCGGATTAGCTCGCATAATAACGGCGTCAAACCCGGCTAAAGGTAGTTGAGCACGTTTGAAATCGGCGGTTTTATAAAAGCTTGGAATATTATCTGAATATTTGGTTTTCTTTGTGAATACATCACAAAATGCACTAGCAACACTATCGCGAATCGTTAAATTATTGACTGTTGAAAGTGCTACAGTATGACCGCGCTTTACACATTCGTGAATCAAACGAAGAGTCGAGTCTGACTCTGGCTCAATGCGATCCCAAGGGTACATGATAAAACAAATTTTCATTGGTCTATTCCAAGTAAATGATACATCATCTAAGTATCGTTAATTTTGGCGGAGCATACAGAAAACTTGTTGTTTTGACTGTTAAAAAATAATTGTCGTTACGTTAAAAAATATTTATAAATAGCTCTTTCTAAAGCAGTCGAGTATTTAATGCATATTAAGCAAAAGAAAGATCATTACCACTAGGGTCTCTGGTCTTACCGTTGCTCATAGAGAACCCATGATGAATACGACTTTTCTCAACAGCAGCAAGGTACTTTCTCCACAGATTCACCGGATAAAGGTCACTCTCGCCATTGCTATTTACGGCCTTGATAAACTTTACTTCCTCATCATTAATAGGCGCTAGGCTACCATTGCATAACCCTTCAAAGGTCTTTCCATATATCATTAACTCGTCGGATTCTCGTTTATTGAAATGACCACTACGTGAAATGCCATGAGGAAACGAGTTATCACCGTAAAACATATTGTTACCAATTCTAATAGAAGTTTTCATGTTTACTCTCCTTTTTCTTGAGAAATAAATGAAGTTAGTTCGCTATAAGTTTTAAAGGTTTTATACGTGGATATTTCTAGATCTGAGTTGACACATTGCAAGGTTTCGCTGTCTTTATTAACTTCGTCATGTCCAGAGGTCTGTTCAATACAAAACTCAAGAATTGTTGTTACAAGTTCTAATGACGGAGCAGACAACTCGTCAGTGATGACTTCATTAGACATGGCACTATTAGTTGCCAATAGGGATAACACCAGTGCTACTTTTCTCACGTACACATTCCAAGTTTTTCTTTTCCCTGAATTTAAGAGAAAAGTCACTGATTGCAAAACAAATAATATTTGTCGAACCGATAACTTTTATTTACATTAGCAGAAGTGAAATGATTGAGGTGCCGATGTGGATATTAGAGTTTTTAAAACATTTATAGCTGTCGCTGAGAATAAACACTTTGGCAGAGCGGCTGAAACTCTGTATATCACACAAGCAGCAGTAAGCGCTCGTATTAAGCAACTCGAAGAGTTCTATGCAACTAAGTTAATTATTCGAGAAAAGAACAATTTAAGGTTAACCCCATCTGGTGATGCTTTACTGTCTCATGCTCATCTAATGGTAAGCCAAATGGACCAATCTAAAATTGCTTTATCTATAGCTAACCAGCAAAAAATATCGTTCAATATCGCTGCAACACCAAACGTATGGGACGCTTTTTTTAGCAATAGAATTCATGATGCAATTGAACTACTTGACAATGTTGCTTTAAGCACTGAAATATCGGTAAGAGAAGCTATTCAGCGAAAACTAGATGACCGAACCCTTGATGTTGGATTGCTAATGGATCCTATTAAAGATGATGAATTTACTAATGAGTTAATAGGTCATTTTGATTTGTCACTAGTCGGTTCTCGGTCAACATTTGATAAAAATGTTGAAGATTACATCCTTGTCGATTGGGGGATAACCTTTCAAAAAGAGCATGCTCTTCATCATAAAGTAACACCAAACTTTAAGACCTCTACAGCAATGATTGCACTAGAGGTAATTTTATCAAAAGGAGGCTTTGCTTATCTGCCTACAGAATTGATAACTCAGAGCCTTGAGTCGCAAGAATTATTCGAAATAGAAGCTCCTTTACAAATAAAAAGGCCCATATTCATGGTTTATAGAAAAAATAATACCAATGACGAACTTATCAGCCAATTCAAAAACCTGCTAATGATAATCCAATAGTCGTTTTTAAACGCCACTTATTGCTTTAAGCGGCCTACTGTTTACTGACTAGACGAATTTTTTTGAGAAATTAGAAAATGCTCATTACCTAATTAACTTCTTCTGGTTTTTGATTTTTTGTTAGGCTGAGCCTTCCCTGATTTTTCTTTCTTCTCAGCGATAAATTCAATCGTGTGTTGTATTTTGGGATCAGGCAAAAACATCTGAAAAAGCAAGCCTGCTGCTAATGCAACGCCTTTCTGTTTTTTTGCTAATCTACATAAAACTCGAAAAAACCAAATTAGACATAAAAAGCCTAACCAAATTAGTATTTGCGTAAAAGTGTAAAATGAAAGTTCCATTATTTTCCTTCCAATAAATGTGGCCAGCTAAAGCGCTGGAGTAAACAATTAATTGATAGAGAAAATAGGGCGAAGCGAGGCTATATAGTGTTGATAGGAGATGATTTTAAAAAATGTATTAATCTGGCTTTGTTCTGTCCAAGGTAGAATTTGATAGTCCGTATCATCAAAGGTGTTGTCTACTAACAAAGAAAGCCATAATACGTGGCTAGCAATATTATACTGGACTGTTTTTTGTATGATTTCAAAATGACTGAAATCGGTCGATTTCGAAATATCTACGTATGAAACGGAATGGGAAGGAGGTGATGAACTACCAATAGAAGGAATTGCACCCGTTAGCCAAAAGACTGATAGAATGACTAGCCACAGATATTTCAAATTTGTTTTAGACATAGCATCTATCTAGTGTCAATTATCCCTATTTACAAGGGGCGAAAGTAAAAAAATGCTAATGGAGCAAACGACAATCCAAATTCTTGTATATTCAAATAGCTACCAATGCTGAGTGTAGGTTGGTTTGTCGCGTAACGAGAGCAAACTCTCAAAATTTCTTTTCCGCACAGGGTAGTCCTAAATGCTTCGCCATAAACATTGTTCATTGACTATATAATAGAAACAGTTGGTACTTTAATTTTACAAAGTACTTTCATCCCCAACTTGATCACCAACCTTTGATTAAACAAAGAATAAGAAGTGTTTATTCATTTTTGGAATAAAAAAGCGTTATCTATTCTTTTTCTTTTTAGTTGAGCTTGTCTATCCTTTGGCCATTATTTGTAATGGGCGAAGTATCTCATGCTTTCTAATCAGCAAAATGTCAATCAAGTTCAAGGTAGCAGTGCGCTTGATGCTAATCAACTTGCACAGCTGCAACAGTTAACACAAGGCTATTCGCCACTACAGCTAGCATGGGCTAGTGGTTATTTGGCAGCAAAGAGCGAGCTATCACCGGTAGCTAATGCCGTCGCCACTGCAACACAAGTAGCGGCAAGTGCAACATTAACTATTTTATTTGCCTCACAAACGGGCAATGCTAAAGGTGTCGCGAGTCAAGTCGCAGAATCAGCTAAAGCTGCTGGTATTAGTGTAAATCTTAAAAATGTTGCTGATTACAAAGCAAAATCGCTTAAATCTGAAACTCATTTACTTATTGTTGCCAGTACCAATGGTGAGGGTGAGCCGCCTGATGATGCCATTGAATTCCATGAGTTTTTAAACAGCAAAAAAGCGCCTAAATTAGCTAACTTAAAATACAGTGTGTTAGCGCTTGGTGATTCAAGTTACGAGTTTTTCTGCCAAACAGGTAAAGACTTTGATTTACGTTTAGCAGAGCTTGGTGCCACGCGTGTTGCGGAGCGTGTTGATTGTGACGTTGATTATGATGAAGAAGCTCAGAGCTGGAATACCAGTATTGTCGAGTCATTGAAAGATGAATTAACCGCCGATGCTGGTGGTTTAGCACCAGTGGTGCAATTACCTGGTACCGCAAGTGCTATATCTGCGTTTAATAAACAAAACCCTTATGAAGCTGAACTTTTAGTTAGCCAAAAAATAACGGGCCGTGATTCAGCCAAAGACGTACGCCATGTTGAAATCGATTTAGGTGAGTCTGGATTGACTTACCAAGCGGGCGATGCATTGGGGGTTTACTTTAACAATGATGACGCTTTAGTTAGCGAGTTACTTGCTGCAGTATCACTTTCAGGCGATGAAACGATAA
Source organism: Thalassotalea algicola (assembly GCF_012932965.1). Taxonomy (GTDB): domain Bacteria; phylum Pseudomonadota; class Gammaproteobacteria; order Enterobacterales; family Alteromonadaceae; genus Thalassotalea_F; species Thalassotalea_F algicola. The sequence goes on from NZ_JABBXH010000003.1 coordinate 71,465, forward strand.
CTTTGAAAAAGTCAGGTGAAGAAGTAACTTTTTCAATTAAGCAGGCGTTAGCAGAAGAGTTGGAAATTACACAAACGCCGTTAAGCTTTGTTGAGTTTTGGATACAACACAGTGGTAGCGAAACCCTTGCTTCTGAAATCACAGACAAGGATTCGTTGCGTGAATATGCAGCAAATCATCAAGTAGTAGATGTGATTAATGCAGCGCCTTCTGCGATAGACGCGCAGCTACTTGCAGACAACCTACGTAAAATTACTCCGCGTTTGTACTCAATTGCTTCAAGCCAAGCGGAAGTTGAAGAAGAAGTGCATTTAACTGTGGGTGTGGTGAATTATAAAAGTAATGAAAAAGTGCGCTTAGGTGGTGCTTCTGGTTTCTTAGGGCAACGTCTTGAAGAAGGTGGCAAAGTACGTGTGTTTGTTGAACACAATGATAATTTCCGTTTACCTGAAAACCCTGATACGCCAGTGATTATGATTGGTCCAGGTACTGGTGTCGCCCCGTTTAGAGCTTTTATGCAGCAACGCGAAGCGCTTGATGCAACGGGTGATAACTGGATGTTTTTTGGCGATCAAACATTTACTCAAGATTTCCTATATCAAGTGGAATGGCAGAACTATTTAAAGTCAGGGCTGTTAACCAAAATGGATGTTGCTTTTTCTCGCGACCAAGCTGAAAAAGTATATGTGCAACATCGCTTACAAGAAAACGCAGCCGAAGTTTTTGCGTGGTTAGAACGTGGAGCTCACCTATATATTTGTGGCGATATGAGCCGAATGGCGAAAGATGTTGAAACAGCATTACTAGAGATTATTGCTGAACAAGGTGGCAAATCACTTGAACAGTCAGAGCAATATTTAAAAGATTTACGAAACGCTAAGCGTTACCAGAAGGATGTTTACTAATGAGTGCAGTAAAAACATATCAACCTTTACCAGCACAAGGCCCGCTAAAAGGTGAAGGCCCAATAAATGTCGAAGGTAAATTAGCAGATAACGAACGTTTAAAACGTGAGAGTAATTTCTTACGCGGTACGATTGAGCAAGACCTTGGTGATCGTATGACCGGTGGCTTTAGTGCCGATAATTTTCAATTAATCCGCTTCCATGGTATGTACCAACAAGATGACCGAGACATTCGAGCTGAACGCCAAAAGCAAAAGCTAGAGCCTATGCATAACGTGATGCTACGTGCCCGTATGCCTGGTGGAATTATCAAACCTGAACAGTGGTTAGCGATTGATAAATTCGCAGAAGAAAGTACAACCTATGGCAGCATTCGTTTAACGACCCGTCAAACGTTTCAATTTCATGGTGTATTGAAGCCGAATATAAAACTTATGCATCAAACCCTGAATAGCATTGGAATAGACTCAATAGCTACCGCGGGCGATGTAAACCGAAATGTACTGTGTACTTCTAACCCTGTTGAGTCTGAATTGCATCAAGAGGCGTATGAGTGGGCAACGAAAATTAGTGAGCACTTGCTACCAAAAACGAAGGCTTATGCTGAAATTTGGTTAAATGGCGAAAAACAAGAAACAACTGAAGAGCCTATTTTAGGTAGTAATTATTTACCTCGCAAATTCAAAACTACGGTTGTTATTCCGCCACAAAATGACGTTGATGTACACGCCAATGACTTGAACTTTGTTGCGATAGCTGAAGCTGGAAAATTAGTAGGGTTCAACGTGCTTGTTGGTGGTGGCTTGGCTATGACCCACGGTGACAAATCAACTTATCCGCGTAGAGCTGACGATTTTGGTTTTGTAGCATTGGATAAAGTGCTCGATGTAGCTGCAGCCGTTGTTACTACACAACGTGATTGGGGTAACCGCGTTAATCGTAAAAATGCCAAAACCAAATATACGCTTGATCGTGTCGGTGTTGATGTATTCAAAGCTGAAGTTGAAAAACGGGCTGGCGTTGAGTTTTCAGATAGCCGTCCTTATGAGTTTACCGGCCGCGGTGACCGTTTTGGTTGGGTAAAAGGTATAGATGGTAAACACCACTTAACTTTGTTCATTGAAAACGGTCGTATACTTGATTTTGCTGGTAAACCACTAAAAACAGGTGTTCGTGAAATTGCTAAAGTACATAAAGGTGACTTTAGAATGACCGCGAATCAAAACCTTGTTGTTGCTGGTGTAGAAGTTGCTGATAAAGCACAAATTGAAGCGTTGGCAGTTGAGCATGGCTTGCTTGAAGCATCAACCAGTGCTCAGCGTCAAAACTCAATGGCATGTGTAGCGTTTCCTACTTGCCCATTAGCGATGGCAGAAGCAGAACGATATTTACCTGGGCTAGTTGATGACGTTGAAGGTTTATTAGCTAAACATAATGTGGCTGACGAGCATATTATTCTTCGAGTCACTGGTTGTCCTAATGGTTGTGGTAGAGCGATGCTAGCTGAAGTTGGTCTCGTGGGTAAAGGGCCGGGTAAATATAATGTTTATCTGGGTGGCAATACCGGCGGCACTCGCATTCCTAAGCTCTATAAAGAAAATATTGACGAAAAAACCATAATTAGTGAACTCGATGGTTTGATTGGTCGATGGGCGTCAGAACGTAATAGCGATGAAAATGACCAACAGGAAAGTTTTGGTGACTTCGTTATTCGTGCTGGCATTGTCGAAGAAGTGATTATCAGTGTGCGAGACTTTCATGACTAATACGCAAACGGCCGACTTATCGCCAAATATTGTCAATAAATTTCCAGCGTCGTTGCCAGAGCCTTGGTTGAACCAGTGGAATGAATTGTTAGAGCAACAACAGCCAATTGAGCGAGTTGAATGGGCAATGGAAAACTTGCCTGGAAACTTTGTGCTTTCATCAAGCTTTGGTATTCAATCGGCAGTTATGCTTCATATGATGACGCAAATTGATCCTAATTTACCGGTATTAATTACTGATACAGGTCATTTATTTCCTGAAACGTATCGTTTTATCGATGAGTTGACGCAAAGGCTAAACCTTAACCTTAAGGTTTATAGTGCCAAGCAGAGTGCATCATGGCAATTAGCGCGCTATGGCGAGCAATGGTGTCAGGGGGAAGAAGCGTTAAAGCGTTATAATACGATGAACAAAGTTGAGCCGTTAGAAAGAGGTTTGTCAGAACTAAACGCAGGTACTTGGTTTTCTGGTATTCGCAGGCAGCAGTCAGCACATAGAGCTGGTTTGTCAGTAGTCAGTATATTGCGTGGTCGATTTAAAGTGCACCCAATTATTGATTGGAGCAATAAAGATGTTCATCAGTATTTAACTAAGCATAATTTGCCTTATCATCCGTTGTGGGATGAAGGGTACGTTTCTGTTGGTGATACCCATAGTTCCCAACCGCTATCTGCTGGAATGGATGAGCAGGATACGCGCTTTAATGGCATGCAAAGAGAATGTGGCCTACATACTGATGGTGCTGGTATTTGATTTGAATTAAGTAATTTACTTTGATCAGATTTAGCACTTGCAAAAAACCAATATCTGTTTGATATTGGTTTTTTTGTATTCAAAAGGGTCGTTGATTGTGGTCGTGGTTAATTTGGTTCAGCAAGTAAAAGCTGAGCCTGAGCAGCTATTAAACTTGCTGATAGATCATGAAAACTTGTCTAGATTTTTTAATGCGAGTTTTAATATCGTCAGAGCAAGTCAAGAAGGTGAAATAATAGGTGGTAAAGGCACACAACGACGCGTAACCACAATGGGGCAGTGTTTTATTGAAGAAATTACTAAGGCAGATGTCGAAGGTATTGAATACCATATTGTTGGTAGTCGGCCTTTAAAGCATCACCGAGGCAATATTACTTTTTCGCCGAATAGCCAAGGTACTTTGATGAGTTACTATATCGAGGGTATTGCGCCGAGCTATTTGCCAAGTTTCTTAGTGCAGTATTTGTTAAACCGAGATATTCAAAAAACGATGAAGGCCATCGCCAAGCATTTCGATACGAAATAGCATTAACTTGTACAAGTGAAATGATAAGAAAGCTGAGCTTTTAAGTGCTGCAAAAATTGTTCGTCAGGTTTATCACTAATCAATTGCGCAAGCTCAGCACCTATTGGCGTGAATTTATAAAATTTCACAACACAATTATTTTTCCTAGCAGTTAATACCAGTGGTTGGCCGTTATACTTTAATGCTACTTCCTCGCCTTTATTTAGAGAATATAGCTCGGTTTCTTGTGCAAAAAGTAAATGATGATCTGCAAGTGTTAATACTTCGCCATAGCTAAATCCGAATTGGCTCAAACCAACATGTAATTCTCTTTGTTTATCTAAAATGTTGAATAAGCCTGGCTGTTGGTAACAACCTGAAATAATACGTATGTTTTTCTTGCTAACGTCTTTTACTGCCAGACTACAAGCTTTGCCAAATAATTTAGCATCATGCAAACTTAAGTTTTTAAATGCCTGTAGCGCCTTCAACGAATAAGAACCCGGTCGTGTAATTTCACCAGCTAAGATCTTTGCCCAAAGCTCTTGCATTGTAGGGTTACTCACTCGTTCAGCAAGTTCAACAAAGGAGTCAAACCAGTCAGGATCTGCGCGATCGCCAACATCTGAGCTTGAACAATAGTGGAGAGACTTTTCCACTATTTTTTCCATATTCTGCTGACGGCGTAAATGATTGAAACGTTCTCGTCGTTCGCTTCTATCCTCAATAGGCATTTGCTTATCTGCAGGTCGTAAACCGCCATCAAGGCCAAAGTTTTTGGCTAAATTGAGTAATTGAATCTGAGCCGTTGGGTGGTTTGACTTGGTCTGTTGGCTGCTAGGTGCGGGCTTAGATTCCACCACATCGGTTTTGTCAGAAACATCATCAATGACGACCGGCGTTTGGGCTGAGGTTTTTTCAATTTTCATTTTGACACTTGCTATAGGCAAAATTGCCTGGGAATCTTTATCTATTTGTAGCAAATTTAACCTAAGTTTCAAATGGTTATTTGGGGAATCTTTGTCTAATATTCAGATTATAAAGTTATAAAAGTGTAACTAATTAATTGATAGATAGAACTTTCTTCAATGATTTGTTGAATAATCTGAAAGTGACTTTTATTATGTACTAGAATGTAATCAATAAGATTCAAGTTATTGTCAACAATAATTTTTCCAAATAAATAGCTAACTCATTGAATTAAAAGGGTTAGATGAGGGCAGTATGCAGGCTTCAGAAAATACCAATGATGATTTTTTGTTTATTGATGACAGTGATGAAGATGAAATTTTAGACGAGAGCAGTGGTGAGGTTTGGAAAGTACTAATTGTAGATGACGATCCAGAAATTCATTCTGTTACCCAATTAGCATTATCTGACCTTATCGTATTAGGTCGTCGTTTAGAATATCTTCACGCTTACTCGGGCGAAGAAGCTAACACTATGATTGAGCAAGAACAGGATATTGTTCTAGTATTGCTCGATGTGGTGATGGAAACTGATGATGCCGGCCTTAAAGTTGTCAAGCATATTCGTGAAGCATTAGGCCGCGATGATATTCGTATAGTCCTGCGTACTGGCCAACCTGGCTATGCCCCTGAAGAAAGTGTCATTAAAGATTATGACATCAACGATTATAAAACGAAGACAGAATTAACGCGACGTAAGCTTGTGACAACGGTTTATGCTGCAATCCGTTCTTATCAACAAATTACTACTGTTACTCAAAGCAGCGAAGGTCTAGAAAAGATTATCGACGGTGCTGCTAACCTACTGGAATTACATTCAGTTCAAGAGTTTGGTAAAGGTGTTTTATCTCAAATTAAGCCCTTATTACACGGTTATTCCAAAGGTGTGTTTTGTGCTAGAGGGCACGGCATAATTGATGGTGCTGACGACTTAGGTTTATATGTTTTGGCCCAAGATGGTTGGGAAAATACTTATGTAAACCGTAAGCTGGAGCAAATAGGTCAAAAAATAATAAGTGAAAATGTTCACGCTTGTTTTCAGCAAAAAGAACATATCCGCTCAGATGAAAACTTAACTCTGTATTTAACTCGTGGTGGTTACAGGGCAGTGATCTTCATTGAGTTAGAAGCACCAATGTCGGAATTGGATAAGCAGCTTATTGAAGTGTTTTTATCTAATGTGTCTATTGGTTATGAAAACGTTCATTTATTCCAAAAGTTACGTAACGCCGCTTATAAAGATTGGTTAACAGACTTACCTAATCGCCTTCAGTTTTTAAACTTACTTGATGATTTCTCCACAAGCGGCAGTGATGACCTTGTAGCGTCTTTGGTTGATATTAATCACTTTAGTGATATCAATGATGGCTTAGGACAAGATGTTGGCAATAACTTGCTAACGTCTGTTTCTCATAGATTAATGGGGCTTGGTGGAAAGGTCACTGTTGCTCGTGTTGGTGCGGATGTCTTTGGTTTAATTGGTCCTGATAGTGTTTTGTGCCCAGAAAAGCTGGCAGAAGTCTTCTCTCAGCCATTTGAAGCAGGCGAGCAGTTGTTACCGATTAACGTTTGTCTTGGTTTCTGCAGAAAAACAGATGCTGGGCAAGGTGGTGTAAAAGTATTAAACCAAATTAATATTGCGTTAAATTTAGCGAAGAAAAATCGTGATAAACATGTACAGTATTATAAGCAGGAAATGGAAGATCAAACGCTATGGCGTTTAGGTATGATCCGTCAGCTTAGAACTGACTTCGCTGACAACCGCTTAGAGCTTTGGTATCAACCTCAACTTGCATTAAAGTCAGGAAAAGTGATTGGTGCAGAAGCGTTATTACGTTGGCGTACAGCCGATGGTAATTTTGTCTCTCCAGCGGTCTTTATTCCATTAGCTGAGTATTCAGGTTTAATTATTGATATCGGTGAGTGGGTGGTTAATCAGGCTTGTAAGAATATCAAAGCAATTGAAGCGGAAGGCTTTAACGATGTTGGTATTTCAGTGAATGTTTCTATTCCGCAATTTAGACAAGATAATTTTGTTGATACGATAATTGATGCAACTAAAAAGTATCATGTAGAAACATCTAAACTTGAATTAGAAATCACTGAAAATATCTTAATGGATGACCCTCAGTTAGTAATTGATGCCTTGGCAAAGTTAAAAGAGCAGGGCATTAGTATTGCTTTGGATGATTTTGGTACCGGTTATTCTTCGTTAAGTTATTTACAAAAATTACCAATTGACCGATTAAAAGTGGATCGTTCATTTATCAACGATATAACGGAAGATGGTCAATCATTGTTAGCTGATACTATTATTGGTTTGGGTAAACAACTAGGCTTAAATGTTATCGCTGAAGGGATTGAAGATGAGTTGCAAGAAGCTCACTTAATTTCCCAAGGTTGTGATGAAGTGCAAGGTTTCTTTTACGCTAAACCTATGCCGGCGAATGAATTTTTGGAATTCTTAAAAAAGAATTAGTGACTTACAGAGATATAAATAAAAAACGCATCTTAAGATGCGTTTTTTATTGGCTGTTTAAAACGCCATTCCACACCTTGAGCCGGAGCATGAGGAATCAAGGTTGAAAGTACGAGCGAGCATAACGCAAAGCCAGCACCTATAAAAAACACCCAGCTTGGATTTGTAAGCCAAACAAGCCCTAACATTGCTGGAATCACTACGGCGGCGATGTGATTGATTGAAAAGCTTACCCCTGCACTTGCCGCGATATCTTCTGGGTCAGCAATTTTTTGAAAATAGGTTTTTATTGCAATAGCCAATGCAAATAGCAAATGGTCAATGACATAAAGGATCGCCGCTATATAGCCCGTTTCAACTAGGCCGTATGTAATAAATAATAAAAATAAGCCAGCGTATTCAACGAGCAACGTTCTGCGTTCACCAATTTTGCCAATAAACTTACCAATGGCAGGAGCAAACAGCCAATTGAAAACATAGTTGATTAAGAAAAGTGCACTAATATTGGCCACCGAGTAACCAAATTTTTCTACCATTAAGAAGCCAGCAAATACGACAAAAATCTGCCTTCTTGCACCTGAAAAGAAAGTGAGTAGGTAAAACAACCAGTACTTCTTTCTTAGTACTAACTTTTTATGTTGGTCAGTAGGTGATTTGAATTCATCAAAGTAGAACGCTAGTAACAAGGTCAGGATTAACGCCAAGCACCCAAACAATGTGTAGGTAGCTTGGTAAGACCAAGTAAAATATTCCATTAAAAGCCAAACACTAGAAAAGGCAAGTAGTGAAGCTGCTGACTTTGCTGATAACAGTCGCCCCATAAAGTGCGCGGTGTGATCTTTCTTTATCCACTGTAACGTGAGCGATTGGTTCACTGTTTCAAAATAGTGAAAGCCGATGCTCATTATTATTGTCGTAATATAAAGTCCGATAACTGAAGGGAAATACCCCGTTCCCGCGACCCCAATTGCTGTTAAGCCTAAAGATAACAAGGCCATTCGTTGTTCTTTGATAAATAACAGCACATAAACGGCGGTAAATGCGAGAAAACCGGGTACTTCTCTAAGGCTTTGTAAAATGCCAATTTCTTTACCGGTAAATGCAGCTTTTTCAACAACAAAGTTATTTAAAAGTACCATCCAAATTGAAAATACCAGCGGCATAATAAATGCCATCGCAAGCAATAAGTGTTCTGGGGAGTTATTAAGTCTTTTTAATTTCATGAGTAATGTTGTTGCAGTTATCCATAACAGCAAAGAATAGTGGCGATTGGCTTATTGTAGCGCTTTTTAACCCTTCTCCCTAATGAGTTTAATGTTCTTTATTATGTGGTCGTTATTAGTGAATATAATTCGTCAGCGTTGATAATGGCAGAGGCATTTTGGTGGAAAAGAAAAAGTGCTCATTTGCCTCAAGCAACCAAGCACTCAACACCATTGTTTAGCGGTATTTAAGTTTGACCTTGCGAATCACTACTATGGTTAGTGCAATAAGCAGCGAAATAAAACTCGTACTACCACCGCCTCCGCTTTCGCTTTTACTACTTTGGCTAGTATTCGAATTATTCGGTGTGCTACTTGATGATTGTTGTTCAAAATTTGCTGTTATGGCGATTTTACTGTCGGACTTTACTAGACAGTCTCGATAGCCAAGTGTCTTTACATAAAGAAACTTGTTGTTGTTGAATTCTCCGGTGAGCAAATCTTTGTAACCATTGTTATCGATATCCAAAAAGGCTGTTGCAGTCGTTCCTTGTGCAAAACCACCAATGATCGTTGGTGCATCAAAGCTACCATCCGCTTTTCGATAACTTAACTGAATATTTTTAGGTTGGTAGTGACTTGTTAGCACGTCAATTGTGCCATTATTGTCAATATCTTCGAAGGCGGCACCGTACACTGAGCTTCCGTTACCGACTAAGCTTCGTTTCACTTGCGCAGCGTCTATATCATAGGCATATAAGGCTATATCGCCTGTTTCTATTTCTGCTGCAACTAACTCGACTAAGTTAGTTTGACTATCTATGTAAGTATCTATGGTTATTGCAGCGGTGTTAGATACAGTCGTCGCTAATTCAAATTCATCTTGTCCATTATTAATGAACCAAGCAGTTTCAGCGTTATTTATGCTTTCAACCAATACCGATAAATTACCGCCAGTATTTGCCGTAAATGAAGATAAAGCTAAATCCGGAATATTGTCTTGGTTAATATCATTTACGCTAATGGCATATGGCCTATAACCACTAACTCGCATGTCCTTGGTAAAAGTAAAGTCTCCCTGGCCATTATTACTATATAGCTTAATGTTATTCGCGCCATACTCTGTAACCAGCAAATCCGCATCATTGTCGTTATCCCAGTCGTAGAAAGCTAATGCTGCAGGGTAGTTCAGGTTTACCGCCAATGTTCGTCTATCAAAATTACCATTTCCTTCATTAACAAAAAAACCGACTTGCCCATCAAAAAGGCTAATGTAAGCTAGGTCTTCAGAGTTATCTTGGTTAATATCTGCCGAGACGAGTGTTTTAGCGCCACTTGGGATAAAGCCAAGCGTTTCTATTGCAGTGTCCAGCATTACACCGCTTCCTGCGTCACATTGCTGGCCGCTCCAACCGGAAAATTGACCGCTTGTTGCAACTGCTTGCAAAGTATTGGTTGCCAAATCGTTAATAATGGTACAATTTTCATTACATTCTGTATTAGCTTCAATTGCTTTGACGGTACCAGAGCCATTAAAGCTAATTTCTATTTCAGCGGCATTTGACAATGTACTTATCAGCAATGGCAGCGATAGGAAAATAGATGTTAGTTTTTTCATAGTTTTTGTACTTGTTGTTTTTCAATGAGAAGCTTGTATTTAGGTTTATTGGCACAAAGCTTCAATGATGTGTTGATAATGGAATGCTGATGGATTTATTTTTACTTAATTATCAAGGGTTTATTTTTAAGTGGTAAAGGAAGAAAAATTTTTTGTTGGTGACTTTATTGTGTTGCCCGCACACAACAAAATTGTGCATGGCGAACAAAGTTTCCAACTTGAACCTAAGATAATGGATGTTCTTTGTTATCTGATTACCCATAAAAACCAGGTAATTAGCAAGCAAACATTGTTAGATGCTCTTTGGCCGGGACAAATGTTAGGGCAAGATGTAATCACTCGGGCCATTTTTGAATTAAGAAAAACGTTCGGTGACGATGCAAAGCAGCCGATTTTCATTAGCACGATTCCTCGAAAAGGCTACTGTTTTATCCATGACGTTACTAGCGATGATCCCATACCTATTCGAGTCAATTCAAATGTCGTGTCAACTAAAACTCAATATATTGTTTCCTTATTTGTGGTAATTGCCTTGCTAATTGCTTATTGGTTATGGCTAGGCGTTAGCGAACCAAAAATCAGTAAACCTCAACTATCGTTAGTTAGTCATCAATTTGATAAAGCGAATAATCCAAATATTTCACCCAATGGCGTAAATTTACTGTATGTAGCCGAACAAAATGACGAATATTTTGTTGTTAAAACGGATATCGGCTCTGAAAAACAAACTGTGTTGATACGAACGGCAGAAAGAATCGTTGCACCCAAATGGTTGAACAATAATGAGATTATTTATGGTAAGTGCGAAGATGGTAAATGCGGTTTACATCAATTTAATATTGCAGAGCGCGCAAATTCCCATTTGCCCTATCAGACGCGAGAAATTTTTAGCATAGAAGTTGCACCTAAGAATCAGCAAGTGTTAATCGCCAATTTACAAGGTGGTTTTCGTTCCTTTGATATAGTCGACTTAGCCAATCACCGGCTATTGGAACTGCCTGAAGCGATTAACGCTAGGAGGCCTGTATGGGGAAATAACGATCGGCAGGTGTTTTTTTTAGCGAACACTCCAAACGGCAATCAAACGTTTAATTCATTTGACGTAACTTCTTTTAAACAAACTGAGATAGAACTGGCGGTTGATCAAATATTTACACTTGCCACAATGAATAACGACAAAATCTTAATATCAGCAAGAAAAGATGGACTAACAGGGGTTTGGACTTACGCGACCAATTCAGCGCAATTTGCCAAACTTATTGATGCCACGCCAGGAGAGGTCATTAGCGATTTAGCCTTTCATAACGAAAGTCAGCGACTAATATTTAAAAATGTAAAACGCAATATAGATATAAATATTGAGGGTTTGGATGTTCACTTACCGAATGTTAATAGCGAACTTATTGATTTAAATGCGGTGTATTTAACTAAACGAGAACAGCTGTTATTTGTGTCTAATCGTTCCGGTGCATATGAGCTATGGAGTGCACAACAAGAAGAACTAAAGAGACTAACTAACCTTAAGCTAAACGTTATTGATAGACCTATCGTTAACATTCAACAAAATCAATTGGCATTTGTTTCAACTAAGCAAAATATCAGTAAACTGAGCGTGATTAATTTAGATACTCAACAAATAACCTTTACACATCAATTTGATAAAAAAGTATTTCTTCTTGGTTGGGCAAATGATGAAACAGGGCTCTATTTTAGTACCGGCACTCGCGAAAATTATGCTATCTACAACTTCTCATTGTTAGATAAAGCGACAAAGCCTGTTATGGTGAATGCTGGCGTAATGTTTCATGAAGATAAACAAGGAAATCATTACTTTGTAAACATGGCGAGAAATTTCTTAATGCAGCAACAACCCAATGGTGAAGTAAGCGCATTGTTTCAGCTGCCTGAAAGCATGTTATTAACGCCCCACCAAACCGCCATTGTTGACCAAGAATTATATTTCGTAGAGCGATTTAATAATAGATTAGAAGTGAAAGTTGTCTCGTTAATTGATGAACAACATAAAGAACATTCTGTAATGAAATTGCCTCGAAATGCTTATATTACTCAGCTTGGTGGTCAGAAGAATCCGTTTGTTATTTATGATCTGCTAATCGAAGACAAACACCAATTGGTTATTGCGCAATTTGACAAGGCTATCCGCTAAATTAACGTTATTTTTAATTTCAGCGTACAAGTAAACACTCAATTTAAACGCCTGTTTAAAATATTTGCTTTTAATTTTTTTTCAAGGCAAACTCAGTCAGCTATTATTAATAATTAAACTACAACAAGCACCCGTTCGGGTGGAGGAGATCAGGCATGTTATTTCAAGGCAACAGCCTTTCTGCCGAGTTACTCGCCGATGGTATTGTCGAATTTAAATTCGATGCACAAGGCTCAGTAAACAAGTTCGATCAGGCAACATTTGAAGAATATCGTGCAGCTGTTGCAGCTATCAACAGCTGTGGCGAAGCAAAAGGTGTCATCGTTACATCTGGTAAGTCAGCATTTATCGTTGGTGCAGACATTACAGAGTTCCTAGAAACATTCAAACAACCAGAAGAAGCGCTAGTGCCTTGGGTAAAAGCGGCGTCAGATGTATTCGATTCTTTTGAAGATTTACAAATTCCAACAGTTGCTGCCGTTAATGGTTTTGCATTAGGTGGCGGTTGTGAAATGACTTTAGCTTGTGACTACCGTGTTGCAGATACAACTGCTTCTATTGGTCTTCCAGAAGTAAAGTTAGGCTTAATGCCTGGTTTTGGTGGCACAGTTCGTCTACCTCGTATTATTGGCGCAGATAACGCTATTGAGTGGATGTCCACTGGTAAAGCGCATAAAGCGGCAGCTGCAATGGCTGTTGGTGCAGTAGATGCAGTTGTTGCACCTGAGCATTTACGTGAAGCAGCTATTTCAATGGTAAAACAAGCTATTGAAGGTAAGTTAGATTGGAAAGCAAAGCGTCAACCTAAATTAGAAGCATTGAAACTTAGCCCAACAGAAACAGTAATGACCTTTAATACGTGTAAAGGCATGATTGCGGCGAAAGCTGGTAAGCACTACCCTGCACCAATGGTGACGGTAAATACTATTGAAGCTGCTGCTGGTTTAGACAGAGCAGGGGCGATGCACCTAGAGAATGTTGGATTTGCTAAGCTTGCTAAAACAGATGCTGCGATTGCCCAAATTGGCATCTTTATGTCTGACCAAGTGATCAAAGGTAAAGCGAAGAAAGCGGCGAAAGCAGTTGCTAAACCGGTAGAAAAAGCAGCCGTATTAGGTGCGGGTATTATGGGTGGCGGTATTGCATATCAGTCAGCTTATAAAGGTACGCCAATTGTCATGAAAGACATCGCTGATGAAGCGCTTGATCTAGGTTTGACAACAGCTGCTGGTATTTTAACTAAGCAAGTTGAGCGCGGCCGTATGAACGCCAAGAAAATGGCTGGCGTGCTAAACAACATCACCCCAACACTTAGTTACGACAACGTAAAAGGTGTTGATGTAGTTGTTGAAGCGGTTGTTGAAAACCCAAAAGTTAAAGGCATGGTGTTAGCTGAAGTTGAAGAAATTGCCGGCGAAAATGCCATTATTACTTCAAATACTTCAACTATTTCTATCGATTTACTTGCCGAAAGCGTTAAACGAAAAGATAAATTCTGTGGCATGCATTTCTTTAATCCTGTGCATAAAATGCCACTAGTTGAAGTTATTCGTGGTAAAGAAACCTCAGATGAAACCGTAGCAGCTGTAGTTGCATACGCTGCGAAAATGGGTAAATCACCTATTGTTGTGAATGACTGCCCTGGTTTCTATGTAAACCGTGTTTTATTCCCTTACTTTGCTGGCTTTAGCCACCTAGTTAAAGAAGGTGCTGACTTTACGGCCGTAGATAAAGTGATGGAAAAAGTCTTTGGCTGGCCGATGGGTCCTGCATACTTACTAGACGTAGTTGGTATCGATACCGCTGATCACTGTACAGGTGTGATGTCGGCTGGCTTCCCAACTCGCATGACTAAGATTGATAACGACCCAGTAAGCAAGCTATATGCTGATGAACGTTACGGTCAGAAGAACGGCAAAGGTTTCTACGACTACGGCAAAGACAAGCGTGGTCGTCCAACTAAAGTAGCAAGCGAGACTGCATATCAATTAATTGGTAATGCACAAAGCAAAGACTTTGATAAAGATGAAATTATTGCTCGCCTAATGATCCCAATGGTGAACGAAGTGGTTCGCTGTTTAGAAGAAGGCATTGTTGATACAGCATCTGAAGCCGATATGGGCTTAATTTATGGCTTAGGTTTCCCTCCGTTCCGTGGTGGTCCAATTCGCTACTTAGAAACAGTAGGTATCGCAAACTTCATTGAAATGGCCGACAAGTTTGCGCATTTAGGTGAAATTTACCAAGTTACAGACGGTATGCGTGAAATGGCTGCATCAGGCAAGTCATATTACACAACTGACGTGAAAACAGCTTAAGCCGAGGAAAGAAAAATGAAAGAAGTCGTAATTGTCGATACTATTCGTACCCCGATGGGACGCTCTAAGGCTGGTGTTTTCCGTAACGTACGTGCCGAAGCCTTATCAGCACATTTAATGCAGCAACTATTAGTACGTAACCCGAACTTAGACCCTGCACTAATTGAAGACATTATCTGGGGTAACGTAAAGCAAACTAAAGAGCAAGGTTTTAACATTGCTCGTAATGCACAGTTATTAACAGACATTCCAAAGTCTACAGCTGCTGTAACGGTTAACCGTTTATGTGGCTCTTCAATGCAAGCGCTACATGATGCCACAACAAACATTATGGCCGGTCAAGGTGACGTGTTTATGGTGGGTGGTGTAGAGCACATGGGCCATGTACCTATGATGTATGATGTAGATTTTGACCCAGCACTAAGCAAATATATCTCACGCGCTGCAGGTAACATGGGCTTAACTGCTGAGCTTTTAGGTATGCAACACGGTGTTACTCGTGAGCAGCAAGACGCATTTGGCGCTCGTTCTCACCAACGTGCACATCAAGCAACTGTTGAAGGTCGTTGGTCAAATGAGATCGTAGCAACAGCAGGTCATGACGCAAATGGCGTATTAACCATGATTGAGCACGATGAAGTAATCCGTCCAGAAACTACGGTTGAATCACTATCTGGCCTACGCCCAGTATTTGACCCAGTAAATGGTACAGTAACTGCTGGTACTTCATCAGCACTTTCTGACGGCGCTTCAGCAATGCTAGTGATGTCTGCTGACAAAGCAAAAGAGCTCGGCTTAACTCCTCGTGCAAAAATCCGTGGTATTGGCGTTGCAGGTTGTGATCCATCAACTATGGGTTACGGACCTGTTCCAGCAACGAAGAAAGCACTTAAGCGTGCTGGTCTTACATTAGACGATATCGAAATGGCAGAGTTTAACGAAGCTTTTGCCGCGCAAGCACTTTCTTGTGTACGTGCATTAGGCATCGAAGACAAAATGGATGATATGATTAACCTTAACGGTGGTGCTATTGCTTTAGGCCATCCACTAGGTTGTTCAGGTACCCGTATTACAGGTACGCTATTAAACGTAATGGAAAACAAAGACGTTTCTATTGGTTTAGCGACTATGTGTATTGGTTTAGGCCAAGGTATTGCTACCGTAATCGAAAGAGTATAACTCTCGGCTAAAAAGCGCTTCTTCTTTATCGGAAGTACTCATGTGTAGTTACACATTGTGTGCTTCCTCTTCAAGCAAGCGCTTTTTATCTATCGACTTTTTAATCTCTACACGCGTTTAATAATCTGAAAGGACTACATTTGTAGTCCTTTTTTTATAAATACATTAATGCAACTAAGATAAAGCCTGCAATCCACACTGTTTCCGCAATCATTAAAAGTATCGGTTTGATGCCAACACAAGCCAATTTATTCAAGTTTGATTTCATCCCTATGGCTGCAATCGAAATAACAAGTGCAAAGCGACTGACTTCCGTTGCTGTAGTGGTAATTAATTCTGGCAACTCAACAAAAGAGTTAAGTGACATTAGAACAACAAAAGCTATTAAGAAGGGCGGAAAGCTAGTAGAGCCTCCTTCAGACTTGCTTGATTTATATTGAGCGTTGATCGCCAATAACATCATGAGTACCACAGGCATTAAAAAGCTTACGCGTACTAATTTAACTAGGGTTGATAAGTCACCTGTTTGCTCTGACACCGAGTAACCAGCACCAACCACTTGTGCAACATCATGAATGGTGCCACCAAGAAAAATGCTGGTATGGTACTCGCTAAGCCCCAAATAATTAGCAATGATTGGGTAAGCCACCATGGCCACAGTTGATAACGATGTCACCCCAATAATCGTTAATAATGTATCCCTTTCTTTGTGCTCGCTATTAGGTAGCACTGCGGAAATGGCCATTGCTGCTGATGCGCCGCATATCGCGACAGAGCCACCAGTTAATGCACCAAAGGTTTTAGTTAGGCCCATGGTACGGCTTAATACAAGACCAAAGGCGATAGTGGTGAGTATCGCCATTAACAGCAGTAACGCGGTTGACCAGCCAAGTGAGACTAAGTCGTCAAATGCAATTCTAAAACCAAGTAGTGCTACGCCAACACGTAATACGGTGGAGGCGGTAAACTCGATACCCGCTTGAAATGCACCTTCTTGGTGTAAAAATGACAAAGCGATACCGAGCAATAGCGCAAACAGCATGGCTGGCGCGGCATAGTGTGAAGAAAGAAATAGTGCAGCCATCCCTGTGATTGCTGCAATACTGGTACCCGGAAATAGCGCTTTAATATTCATTAATGTCTTGAAATTGAAATACTCGATAGGAGTATTAGCTTTTAAGTTGGCTAATGCAACTACTGTCGATTACAGCAGTCTTGCCCATAGTGGACGTAATCCCGTCACAATAAAGAATGCCGCTGCTAGGCCATATTTCTTCTTACTCCATAAAAACTTAGCTTGATTCAGTAAAAATTTACGGCTTAAAAAAGCGTTCGCTAATGCTTTAGATTCGATGTAATTAGTACGTTTTAATTCGTCTTTATTTGAACCTGCTAAGAATGCTCTTTGCTGTCCTGTTTCAACCCAGCTTTTTGCGATATTGAATGCTGCTGATTGAAGTTCAGTCTGGGGGACAACTTTTTGTACTAAACCAATAGATAGTCCTTGCTGTGCAGTTGGTCGCCAGCCAACATCTCCTAGCATTAGCTGAGCGTTTTTACTCCCCATTAACCTTGGAAAATGCACACTTGAACAACCTTCTGGTGGAACGCCTAAAGCAGCAAATGGTGTCGAAAAAGTCGCTTCTTCTGCAGCGATAATGTAGTTACATAACGTGGCAGTAGTAACGCTTGCTCCAATAGCAGGGCCGTTAACAGCTACTAAAATAGGTTTTTCCACATTAATAAAAGTATCAAACAAATTCAGGTTATGTTCAAAAATAGCAGCTTGAAGTTTTTTTGGATGCATTAGTTGAACGGCAGAGCTTAAGTTAACACCGGCTGAATAATAACGTCCGGTTCCAGTAAAAACTATCGCTTTAACGTTGTCACTTTTATTAGCCAAATCGAGTGCTGTTTTGAATGCTTCCATCATCGGTATTGTCCAGCCATTGAGTTTATTTGGCTGGTTCATGGTAATGGTTAATACACCCTCTTTAAGCGATGTTTCAATGCACTTTGCAAGGTTGTCTGCTAAGTTAAGGTCGTTCACTGTATTGTTCAGTTTATTGATTGAGTTTAACTATTTATAAACTAATCTGGTACGACCAGCAAATGGTGTTGTCAATTATTGGCTTGAATTTGGCTGAACCTAAATCTCTGTTGTGAGCGACAAGCAGACATTGAAATACTTTTATTTGATACTGTTTTTATATCCAGAATTTACAACTTTCCCCCATATTCAAGAAAATGACCCATTTGCGCATTTTAGTCCTTAGACCACAGTATTAGTCTTGAAGTATTTTCTTATCTAGCAAAAGCTTAGTAAGTTTGTTAATAATGTAGTAATCAGAAAAGTGCGCGATTGCAAATCAGAAATATGCGCTATTTGCGCACTATTAAATTGTTAGGTTTCTACATGACGACACTTATGTACTTTGCTCTAGCTTCATATTTTGTTGTTCTAGGAAATTACGAATTAAAGCTTCGAAGCACTTTTAGAAATAATCAGCAAATGATTGGTGAGTTGTCATTTTTTCGTAATCATATAAAACACGTTGCTGTTAGTATGTTTTCGATATTCTCATTTGCATTTTGGGGATATTCAAGGGAGTTAAATAAAGCTGGAGTACTTACTTTTTTAATGCAAGTTATATTGTGTTTTGTGACAATTTATAGTGGTTTATCAAGTCAAGGAGGATAAACCTAACAAGCCATTGCAGTGCAGGACTTTTAACAGTTGGCTTTCCTCACTGCGTTCGTTATTTTAACCAACTATTAAAAGCCCCTGAATGGGGCGTTAGGCGTACTCGATGGTTCAGTTCAATAAAAATAGAATCGAGATAAATGGAAACACTGTTGAGTTGCCATACTCAATTTTGGAAGCTAAGGAATTCGGGCAGAACATTTTAGTTATTTTTGACTACATAGAGTTCAACCAAAACTCTGTAGCTCGCAATTTTCATTGTATAAATCAAGACGGTTCTGCTTTATGGGTTGCAGAAAACCCTACAACTAATAGTACAGATGCTTTTACTAATTTCTCTAGCCTCGATTTAAAACTTAATCAGGTTGTTGTTCATAATTTTGCAGGCTTTACATGCACTATTAGTCTAACTGATGGTAAGTTATTAAAAGGTGAGTTTACAAAGTAGCGCCTAACAAGCGCATTAAGTGAAGGGACTGCTAACGCTTGGCTCGGTTCCGCTTCGCTGCACAAGTATAGCCAAGCATTATTAGCCCCTTATGCGGGCGTTAAGTTGCAATGGAGTTAGTATGCCACTTAAGGTTGATCACATGACTTTGTTGGTTTCATCTTTAGTAAAAAGTATGCCGTATTACGACAAACTATTGAATTTAATTGGGTTCAAAAAAATACGGGATTATGTATGGACAGACGAAGATGGTTTTTTCATACAATTTAATCAAGCTAAAGATGGCACTAGTGAGTACGAACGTTATGGAGCAGGAATGAACCATATCGGCTTTTGCGCTCCTACACCTGAATTTGTCACTGATGTACAAAAGCAAATGAAAGAAGCTGGTTTTTTGGTTCCAGAAACCCAGCATAGAGATGGAGGAGTTGCTTTGTTCATGAAAGATCCAGATGGTATTCGTTTTGAAATAACATATTACCCACCTGGAATGGCTGTAGTTGATTAAGTATCGTTAGGTATAGCAACTTAACAAGCGCATTAAGCAACGGGACACATAACAGTTGGTTGGGTTCCGCTTCGCTGCACATTTTAACCAACTATTATTTAGCCCCTTATGCGGGCGTTAGGTACACAGACATAGTCATGGATGATATTTCAAAATTTGGTAACTTATCTCAGTTCTTTGGTGGTTACTTTCATCAAGATTTTATGGAAGAATTCGGTTCTCCTGAAAATGCGTTCAATGCATTTCTTTCAAACTCAAGTAAGGATTTAATTAAGCACACTCATAAAGAGTTGGACTCATTTCTAGCTTTAGAGCTAAGTGAATCTGAACTTGCTGAGTCACTTGGTTCTTTGTACTGTGATTACCTTCCAAGCTCTGATAATTTAACTATTAATGAGTGGCTTACAAAGTTAAGCAAATCTATGGTGCATAAGTGTACCTAACAAGGCAATAAAGCAGGAAAATTTACAGTTGGCTGTTTTCACTGCGTTCAACAATTTTAGCCAACAATAAATTTCCCCATATTGGTGCGTTATACGTAATCTATGAATCAGTTAAGCACCAAACAAAAAAGCTTTTATAAAGAAATTGCCAGAATACTATGGGAAGAATGGGATCCTATTGGTGTAAACGACGGAGATAATCAGTGGAATGACGAATATGATAGTTATGTGCCACACACGTTTAAGCTTGCTTTAGATAATGCAGACGCATCTAAAATAGCTAAACATTTATCAACTGCGATTATCCAAAATATGGGATTGTCTTCTAACCCAAATCATGATTTAAGAGTTGCGCAGCTAATTACAGAAACCAAGATTAAGATGCTTGGGAGCTAATCACGTATAACAAGCTGTTTAAGTGCGGGACTGCTAACGTTTGGCTCAGTTTCGCTTCGCTACACATTTTAGCCAAACATTAATCAGCCCCTTAACAGGGCGTTATGGTTACTGATAGAGAGTGGCCTGTATTTTTGACTTTGACCTTCCGGACGGTATTACGCTGCCGTTAGTCGAAATCTTATCGCTGTTCCAGTAAAGGATATATACGTACAAATGCCAAAAATAGTGAAAGACAACAACGATGGTACCTTTACCGTTTATAGCGAAAAAGAGTGGCTTCAACGCAGAACAGGTACTGGGATATCAATCCTATTGATCGTGCTTTGTGCCTTTATTTATTTTTTTGTGAGTAACCTCCTTAATACCCAAGTAATTAAGGACTTTGGATTTCGCCAGTACCTTAGTAACTTCACCCATTTTTACAGAGGTGATCGCTGTGTTTGGATAGCAGGCGACACTGATGGCAATACAGGCACGCTTTTTAATCTGTATGCAACCCCAGACATAAATAGCCGCGTTGTGAAAGAACTGTCTTATCCAATCATGGTTCAATATCGTGGTAAAGAGTCGTCAGAGTATATAGAGGTAACAGAGCACTCTACGTATACGCGGCCCGTTCGCTGGAGCGCGGTAACAATCTACAATGACGAAGATATAATGCTAAATGGTTATATGGATCGCGGTCTCGATGATAGCGTTCACGAGTCACATCATTTCGCTATAAAAGAAAATTTAGTTAACGTATATTCCTCTGACTTTGCTCGCCACTATAACTTTGACAATAAGAAGTTAAGAGGCAATCGATATGCACTGTACTTAGATGTACTTTGCAATCCAAGTCTTGTTGAAAACTTAAACTGAGTATAACAGGCAACTCTCTAGTTATTTGTGCTAGCTAGCGTTAATGAGGGAAATATGAATTAGGACCTTATTCAATTGGATGGAGCTATTGGAGATAAAGAAAAACCAAAACAAGTGCATCAAATGGACAAATACTGGTTGGCTCCTACGCTGCGCTTCGGATTATAGCCAACCAGCATTTGCCCGTTATGCGGGCGTTACAATCGTCCGCTATTGGCACATATGCGAAGTTCGATAGGGAACGAACTACAGACGTCGAAAGAAGGGCGTTTCTTATCAATTGCTTGCTGCTTCCAAAGCTTATAGATTTTATTTAGGGATTTATCTCTATTATTCTGCCCTCTCCCGAGTCGTGGTTTATGATTTCTAAATTCAAGGTGTTATCTCCGTGATTGACTGCGATGTAATGCTTATCGTCAATATAAATATGAGAGGAGCGTAGTACTGGCTTGAATTTATTAATACTTTTGTCATCGTTGTTATATCGAACATACATGCCGTATGATTTTAAAAAGACTAAACCATCTTCCTGTTCCCTAACTCTAACTACCTCATGATTCGGAAATCCCTCTAAAATAACGTGTTGGAACGTATCGCAATTTTTAGAAACGATATAGCCAGGGTAATGAACACTCCCATTTGAACGGCCAAAAGCTCTTACAAAGGAATACAGGTAAATTGATTTTCCATCTTCTGATATATTTGAATTTAATGAAGAGTTTTCAAATAGCTTATTTTCTTTCCCGAAAATAGCTTTTGCATCTAATGTCATTTTACAGGAAATAGATTGCGAACTTTTATCAATGACTACGTAATAACGTTCACTATTATCAAAACAAATTTGCGCAATAAAATTCTGATTCTCATATCGCGTAGAGCAATTTTGGAGTTTGTCATTAGAAAGCATCTTTGATACAAAAAATGCGTTAGGGGGTATCCGCTTTTTAGTCGCCTTTCCTGAGGTTAATGAAACTTTATTTTGATAGACGTTGCCAGCCGTCGTGCTAGATGCCGTCGCTCCATGGTGACCAATTGCCTCTGCCATATGATTGGTTTTATGTTGATGAGTAAAATCCTGATGATAAAAAATAACTTCCTCTTTGTTTTTAAAGGGGTTGAATCTAATGACCGAGCTTTTATCCACATCCGTAGTTACGCACCCAGTTAATAAAAATACTATTAAACAACCTAGAAAATTTTTAATCATTTTATTTCTTATTTAGTTAGCTGTGATCGATAGTACATTATTTCCTGAATAGTTCACCAACCAAGCGTTATCAATAATAATTTTTGACAGAACATTGCAAAGACCAAACACGACAGAAGTATTAGTTAAACTGGGATGGTAGGTATTGGTATTTCAAAAATTATAGGTAATTGATGTGCCTAGAATGAATCAGTATAGACACTATTTATACCTGAAGTTATTAAAGTCAGTTATATGTGAGGGTAGCTTTAATAGGTCGGTGGTTGATGGTTATTTGATATTGGTTATATTAGGGGATTATTTCACTAAAGTGAATTTGAACATGGTGCCGATAAAGGTAATTGGAACGTCGGCACCTTATTCAATTTTATTGCGTTGACATTACGCCATTCGTTACGCTTCAAATAATTCTGTACTAAAATAACGTTCGGCAGTGTCAGCCAATATGGTGACAATTTTCTTACCTGAATTTTCGGGGCGTTGGCCAACCTGTATTGACGCGCAAGCAGCTGCACCTGACGAAATACCAACAGGCAATGCTTCTTTAATTGCTAATTCTCGCGCATAGTTAATCGCGTCTTCATCAGTTATCGCGATGACTTCATCTAAAATGTCAGTGTCTAATACATCAGGAATGTGACCAGAGCTCAACCCTTGTATCTTATGAACACCGCTACGACCTTCTGTAAGTACGGGGCAAGAAGCTGGCTCAACAGCAATAATTTGAATATCTGGATTCTTTGCTTTTAATGCTTGGGCAATACCTGTGATAGTGCCGCCAGTGCCTATGCCAGCGACAACAATATCAACATCACCGTTGGTGTCTCGCCAAATTTCTTGTGCAGTGCTATTAAAGTGCATGATAGGGTTTGCTTCATTGCCAAATTGATCCAGCATTACAGCATTTGGTCGCTCGGCAATCATAGCTTTTGCTTTATCAATCGCTCCTTTCGTTCCTAATTCTTTTGGCGTTGTAACTACTGTAGCACCATAATGTTTAATTAGACGGCGGCGCTCTATCGACATATGTTCAGGGATCACTATGGTTAATGGAATGCCACGTATGGCACAAATCCATGCACAGGCTACGCCATTATTCCCTGATGTCGCCTCTATAATTTCTGTACTTTCTGTAAACTGCTCTGAACGCATAAGCGCATCAATCATAGCTTTTGCTGGACGATCTTTAATTGAGCCAGCAGGATTAAAGTATTCAACTTTGGCCAAGATGTCTGCTTGTACGTTAAAAGCTTTTTGTAATCGACTTAGGCGGATAATCGGTGTATTACCAATGGTTTGGGTAATATCGTCATAAATTTTATTTTGTTGAAAGTACTCATGCTCGCTATTAAGCAGGGTGTTTGATACGGCAGCGTTCATTCGGCATCTCCTAATTAGTCTGAAAACATTATCACCGAACTTTGAGGAAAATAATTTTCAAATAATGCTTTAAAATGATACTGAGTGAGAATATATTTCTATAAAATAGGTGATTGGTAGGAATTTAATTTTGGATAGGCTTGATAAAGAGATTGTAAGACTGCTTCAGCAGGATGCGACACTGTCAGTTTCTGAAATTGCGGAACGCATAGGCTTAAGTACGACACCTTGTTGGAAAAGAATTCAACGGCTTGAGCAACAAGGGGTGATCATTAAACGAGTTGCCTTAGCTGATGCCGAGTCTTTAGGATTGCATATGACTGCCTTTGTCTTGGTGAAGACGACAAGCCATGAATCAAATTGGTTAAATGCTTTTGCAGAGCATGCGAGTTCACTTGACGAGGTAACTGAATTTTATCGTATGAGCGGTGAATACGACTATATGCTTAAAGTGTTAGTTAAAGATATGAAGGCTTATGATTTGTTTTATAAAAAGTTGGTGTCAAATGTAGATATTGCTAACGTCACCACCAATTTTGCGATGGAGCAAATTAAATACACCACGGAATTACCTGTTAATTAAGCATGACTAGTTCTTTTGCCAATCATTAAGTCCGTAATTTTGCAGTATTTGCTGTAGTTCGCCAGAACGTCTTAACGTTTTAGTGCCTTCGTCGACAATTTTAATCAGATTAAGTGACTTTTTATTTGCTGGTGAGCATGCAATATACATATTGGAAGGCTGGCCTACATAGCCTGCGAGCTTTATTTTTCCGCTAAGGTTCAGTTCATGCATGGTCACCGACATTACGGCTGGGTTTTCAATAATGGTATCAATACGGCCATGCAGTAACTTTTGAATGTTTGCAGACAGCGGCTCTGCGCCCGTTACAGCTGAAAATTTATATTCATTTAATTCAATTGCTTTATTGATATCTTCGGCACTGTAAGCATACCCTTCAATTATGCCAATGGTTCGATTTGTTAAAGAATCGATATCTGTATAAATAAACTCGTCTTCGTCACGCACATATATGGCAGTAGTTACTCGGCCCCAGCTCTCTTTAGGAAACACAAAGCTAGGTGCATCGTCATGGTAGGCACCAACGACACAGTCAAACTTACCGGCTTCTGTTTCTGTCACGGCTCGTTGCCAAGGCATAAGTTGATAGTCAATGTCATATCCATGACGGCCAAATATTAAACGAGCAAACTCAATCATGTAGCCCGGATTTTCACTCCCAGGCTTGCCGTTCATTGGGTACCAATAATCCGCGCGAATGGAAACCGTATTCGCGTAGCTACTTATTGAAAGCAGGAAACAGAAAAGTGAAATTAATTGCTTTCTCATTATTGGATTAGTTTAAAAGGCGATAGTTAAACTATGATTTATTGCGTTAGTTAAAGCAATATGGATTTACGTTAGTTTATTGATCGAACTCATGAATTTGCTTTTGTTTTACTTTGGTCGAATAGGCAGGTTGTAGCGAAGTTGTTAGGGTGATGACTTATTTCTCAATAAGGCCAAGCTATGTTTAACGCAATTGTTATTAACAAAGAGTCCGAGCAGTATCATTCAATATTATCTGAATTGGACGTCATCGACTTACCTGAAGGCGATGTGCTGGTAAATGTTGAATACAGTACGATTAACTATAAAGATGCCCTAGCTATAACTGGTCAAGCACCAGTTGTTAGACAATTCCCTATGATACCGGGCATCGATTTAGTAGGTAAAGTTGAACAAAGTAGCAATGGTAATTTCAAGGCCGGGGACTTGGTACTTTTAAACGGTTTTGGCGTTGGTGAAAGTCATATGGGAGGACTAGCGCAAAAAGCGCGGTTAAAAGGGGAATGGCTGATTAAGCTACCAAACAATATATCTCCATACACGGCAATGGCTATTGGTACAGCAGGATATACGGCAATGCTTTGTGTTTTAGCACTAGAGCAAAATGGGGTTTCACCACAAAATGGAGATGTTTTAGTCACTGGTGCTACTGGTGGCGTAGGAAGTTTCGCGATAGGGCTGTTAAATAAACTTGGATACCGAGTAGTAGCCAGTACAGGTGACGAGGCTCAATTTGCGTATTTAACCTCGTTAGGTGCGAGTGAAATTATTGCCCGAAGCGAGCTGTCTGAGCCCGGAAAACCGCTAATGAAAGAACGTTGGGCCGGCGCAATAGATTCAGTGGGTAGCCACACCTTGGCAAATGTCTGTGCTAGCACAAAATACGGTGGTACTGTTGCAGCGTGTGGTTTAGCGCAAGGAATGGATTTTCCTGCTACGGTTGCACCATTTATTTTACGTGGCATTACTTTGGCTGGTATCGATAGTGTGATGCGACCAATTGCAGACCGAGAAGAGGCGTGGCAGCGCCTTTCTGACTTAATAGCGCCATCAATGATCGAGCAAATATCTACAAAAATTGGCTTAAAAGAGTGTTTAGACATCGCCGAACCATTGCTGAACGGAGAGGTTACTGGCCGAATTGTGGTAGATGTTAATGCTTAGTCTTGCTTAACAGCGTCAATCTTATCGGTGGCTGATTGTTCATCTAAAGAAATTAGGTAAGCATTACCGCCGATACCTTTAAATGCTTCATCGGTAAAGACTAAGGTATTGTTGTCGACAAAAGTCAGAGATTCTTTTTGGGTAATAACGCCTAAATCTATTTTTCTGACTTTTCCGGAGAAAAAGTCATTTCCTTGCCATTGTTCAAATAGCCATATAGTTCGATGATCCAATAAAGCCAGTTTTTTACGATCAGGGCTTAAAGCAGCTGAGGTAATCCAGCAAAGTTCTTTAATATAAGTGCATGTAACGAAAGAGCTAATATACTTGGCTTCATAATTATCGGCATGATCGCCTATTCTAAAGAGATGTGTTTTGCCATCAAATGGCTTAGTTCTATTTTTGGTGAATAAATATAGTGAGTTTTGGTAATAAACAAAGGCTTCTACATCATGGTTACCATTTGACTCTGGATGAATGGCGTCAGGTAAAATTGGGTATTTAAATTTGATTATTTCTGCGGTTGTTGTCGCTGTTTTTATATCGATAGGGTTTTCAATTTTGTAAACGGTAAGCCAAGTTCTTTGGCGACTGTTATTGCCAAAGTCACCTATGAAAAAGTGACCGAAGCTATTTTGCGTCATATCTTCCCAGTCTTTATTTAGGGCATTGGTTATTTCTATGGTTCGTACAATTTCGCCTTGTCTGTTTAGATGGTAAAGCAATGGTCCATCACCACCATCATTAATTGCCCAAAAATTGCCATGTTTATCAAATTCAGCACCTGATATTTCATTAACTTCTGGAGCAATAGAGGTGATTTTGTTGTGGTAAAGTTTATATACTCTAAAGCCAATAAAACAAAAAACGATTACCAGTAGAAGCGCAAATGTTGTCGCTATTTTTGTTTTTATTTTGTTTAGCGGCGCTACCATAGTTAAATGTGGTTAATTCATAAATAGATGCAATTAGCTTAACTTATTTTTTATTAGACTAGGCTGCTTTTTTTGTTCGACGTTTTCGTTTTTTGAAACTGGGTTTCTTCATGGATTTTAAGCCGCGAATTGATTCTGGCAATGTTGCACCCGCTTGCAGGATTAATTCGTGCAAAGTTTGATTGAGTGGTTGCATAAAGCTTTGGTAATTGGCTTTTTGTTCGGCAATATTATTTAATGTTAGCTCCCAGTGTGCAGTCATATCTGGTAGTGAACATTGCACAGGCAGTGCATCAATCAACCCTTTACCGATATCAGTAGCGTGTATTTGTTTACCTTGTCTAACTAAAAAGCCGCGTTTGAATAACAAATCAATAATGCCTGCTCGTGTCGCTTCTGTGCCTAATCCGTCAGTTTCTTTAAGTACGGCTTTTAATTGTTTGTCATGAACAAATCGAGCAATACCTGTCATTGCTGCCAATAATGTTGCGTCGGTAAAGTATTTAGGTGGTTGCGTTTCTTTTTCGAGCAAGTGACCATGTAAGCAGTGCAGTTGTTCACCTTGATCAACCTTGGGTAAGCTTTTGTTTTCTCGCTCTTCATCTCCAGTTCGTTGAAACAGCACTTTCCACCCTATTTGGCTAGGAACGTTAGCACTTGCAGTAAATAACCCACCGGCAATGTTTAATAAAATTTTAGTGTGTTCATAACGATATGCAGGATAAAACTGTGCGATATATTGCCTGCAAATAAGTTGATAAATGTTCTTTTCAAAGTTGTTCAAGGAGATATTGTTCGCCGGTTTTTCCGTTGGCACTATTGCGTGATGTGCTGAGATTTTTTTGTCATTCCAAGCTTTGCTTTTTATCGAAATATCTGCATCCTTTGCTGCTTTTGCTATGGGCGAATTACCGGCTGCGATATGGCTGATTATCGTATTGGCTTGCGACCAATGTTCTTTAGGTAAATACCGACAGTCGGAGCGAGGGTAGGTGATCAGCTTGTGTTTTTCATACAGCGCCTGACAGACATCTAACACGAGTTTTGCATTCATTGCATATTGCTTGGCAGCATCAATTTGCAGAGCTGATAAGTTGTAGGGCAGTGGTGAATTTTGTGATTTTTGCTCTTTATTTACTTGCGTGACTTTTGCCGTTTGCTGCGAAATTCTACTAACAACATTTTCTGCTAACGATTTAACTATAATTCTACCTTCTTCATCCATGTATGGCTCACATGCTTTACTTGGTTGCCACTTGGCGATAAAAGTTTGCTGGTCGCTGGTTTGAACTTCAGCATCAACTTCAAAATAAGGTTTGGCAATAAAGTGCTCTATTTCTCGGTTACGGTTAACCACCAAACCTAATATTGGGGTTTGTACACGACCGACAGATAACACACCTTGATAGCCCACTTTGCTACCCTGAATGGTATAAGCACGGGTTAAATTGATGCCGTATAGCCAGTCGGCCCTGCTTCGAGCTAATGCAGAAATAGACAGTGGCATAAAAGTTTGGTTGTCTTTTAGCTGGCTTAGTGCCTTTTTGACAGCAGTTAAGTTTAAATCGCTGATCAGTAATCGCTTTATGCATTTGCGCTTACTGTCGCTAATATTTAAATAATCGATCACTTCATCGACCAGCAATTGTCCTTCGCGATCAGGATCGCCGGCATGAATAATTTCATCGGCTTGTTTAACCATTCTTCGAATAACGGCAAGTTGGTTTTTGGTTTTATATTTAGGTTTTAGGTGCCAGCGGTCAGGAATAATAGGTAGAGTTTCTAGTTGCCATTTTTTGTATTGTTCACCGTAAGCTTCTGGCTCTGCTTGCTCCAAAATATGGCCAATGCACCAAGTCACGATATCACCATTACCTACCTCTATGTAACCTTGCTGCTTCTTGTGCGGTTTTGGAAGTGCGTCAACAATGGCTCTGGCTAAACTGGGCTTTTCGGCGATATACAGTTTCATTCTTTTCATTTAAATTTGTGCTGGTAATGACAGTGTATAGCGATACTGTTTAAATATCCAGTACCTGTTAGGGCAGTTAATAGCTTGTCTAATTAGGGAAAACATCGCTATGATGTTTGAGCGTACAGATAGGCAAGGGATTGTAGGTGTTTCATTTTATTCGGCTAATATTGCTCTTTGGTTACTTATCGCTTTCTAGTTATTCCGTTGCTTATGCGAAAGGGCAGCATATCGATGTTATTGCTATTGAGTACCCGCCATTTGTGACAAGCGCGCAAGATAACTATGGATTTACTTTTCAGTTATTGTCAGATTATGCGCAAAAGCATTTTATTCAAGAAGTGAAACCACTATTTCTCCCTCCTGCAAGGGCGCAGATGGTGATTCAATCAGGTAAATGGTGTTTGTCGTTTTATCCGCCAGTAGATATTGAAAAACGATTCTTTATTCCGCTTTCAGAACAAAAAGTTAAACTGAGTTTATATAGGCTTAGAGAGCCTACAGAGTTTAGATGGAATTCACTAGAAGAGCTCAAAGGAAAGAAAGTTGCAATTTTACGATCTAATCAACATGGTAGAGTGGCGAAAAAATATCTTGAAGCCGGTATGAAGCTTGTGCCAGTTGAAAGCATTTCACAAGGCTTGAATATGCTTTTATATAAGCGTGTAGATTATTGGGCAGCAGCTGAATTTGTGCTCGATAGTTTAATTGTAGAGGAAACTATTCGTGATAAACTGCAGTTTGCACAAACGGCGATTCATGAATTTCCGATTGGTATTTTTTACAATCCAGACTGCGCTGCTACTTTATTTAAATAGTGGTGTGGATATGTCGAAATAATTCAAAAAATTTTGTAATAAATTGGCGCATTGTTTGACTATAAGGCTATCAAACCATTTCATGGAAGAGCCAATGCGTACTTCAGCTAAAAAACGACTCCACTTTTTTATAATTGCCATTGTAGTTTTTACTCTTGGTTTCCAGTTATTGCCTGAATCATTACCACTTAATGAAGGCTTAATTGCAACTTGGCCGTTAGCATTAGCCGTTGGTGGTTATTTTGTTTTATTGCCTGTTTTGTATTGGTTATGGGTTATTAAATCGGGGAAGCAAAAGCCGTGGAAAATATTAATTGTATTTTCCTTGGCGTGCTTGTGTGCGCGCTATAGCTTTCCAAGTAATATCGCTGAGTATTTTGAATTCATTACTTATGTTCGTTACCCAATAATTGCCATATTGTTGATTGTTGAGTTGTATCTGATGGTGACAATTATCAAAGGGCTTTGGCAAGCGCGCAGTCTATCGGGTGATCCTAGAGTACATACCTTTGATAAATATAAAAATGATGATAAAAAGCTGACCGCAGCATTGCCTCTTTCTTGGGAGCCTGCCAGCTGGTATTACACTTTCCCACGATTTAGTCGTAATCACCCTGAAGCATTAACTGCATTAAAACTCATGTCTTCTAATCGCTGGCACTGGCTCAGTATGATTGCCGTATTTTTTATTGCCGGTGTTATTAGTTATCAAGCTTTAGTCGGATGGAGTGAAATTGCTGCAGTTATTGTTGCCAGTCTATTTTTCTATTCCATCATACTAATTACCGCTAACCATCGTGTGTCTAAGCATTATTCTATTTATCAAAATGAAGAAAAGTTGATGATTAATGGTGCATTTTTGAACTTTTTAAGTGTAAATACATCAGATATTGCAGCGGTTAATATTGGCCAATTCAATAAAAAAGATAATAAAGAGCAGTTGATGATGGGGAAAGGGGATAAAGCCAATATAGAGCTTGTTTTTACTCAACCTCAAATCTATGTGGCTATGATGGGGTCGCTTAACGAACCTGTTGACAAAGTTTGGCTCAATGTAGCTAACCCGCAAAACATAGCCGATGCTTTAGATAAAACGGATAGCCAATAGAGTGTAACAAAACTTTGCAAACGACAAAGGTTAAGGTTTATTGATGTAAAGTTAAATAAGCCTGTTAAAAAATAGGATTTTTAATGCAATTTACATTAGTAAAACGAATTAACATTATCAGTGTGTTTGTAGTGGCATTGGTAAGCTCAAACATACATGCTACGCCATTTGGTGGTTATTCTGGTGCCATAGAGCAGCAGTTAATCGAACGGCTTCCTTTACTCATCAACGACCCTGTTCAGCTTGACCATCAAATAAAGCTATTACCGCAACAGCAACAAGTTATGATTCGGGCTAAAGCGCTTAAGTTGCTGGCGAACAAAACGCCAACTAAACAACAACAGGTTTGGGTAGAACAACAATTAAATTCTAAGTTGGTATTAACTGGTACAAACCCTGACCACCCAGAGCAGGTAATGACGCTAGTTAATATCGCAAGTTTAGCTAAAGCAACGCGTTTTCAATGGCAAATTCGACAACATTCGAGTCTACAGATTACTAAAATATTAGCGAATCAATGGCAGTGGCAAGACTTCGAACAACACAATAAACTAGCGCAACAAGCATTCAGTTATACATTAAGCCAGCTTTCAGAAAGTGGTATAGAGCAGTTACAGCAATCCGTATTCAATCAACAGTTTCTGTCACAGCTAACAAACCGTACCCTAGCTGGCTTGATTTTAGCTAAGCCAAGCCTGCAAATGTCTAAGCAGTTATTCGGTAATAAGACAGATGAGTTTAGTTATCAGCAACTAGGGCAGGTTCAGGATCTCTATGCGTCAGAGCAGGCGGTGGAATTACTAACATTAGCCAGCACCAATGAAAAATTGTTGTCGATGTCATTGATGAGGTTAAGTCGCACATATGCCAGTGAAGAAAAAGCGCGCTCGGTATTACTTACTTATCTTAAAAATAAAGAATCTGCATGGCTAGCAGCCAGCGCAATTAGCCAAAGTAATAATATCGAACTTAAACGATTAGTTAGGCAATTGAATGAGAAGTCAGAAAACAAAGCAGCAGCTTTTGCTTATCAACAGTTGCAGGAGGCAGAGCTATGAAAACGTTTAAGCTAGGCCTAGCTTTATTGGTGACTAGTTTCACTATACAGGCGGTTGAATTTACTTACACAGAAAATGACAACTCTGGCAATAATATTGCGCTTGGTTTTCCTGTACCGTTGCCAATGGAGTCACTCACTCCTGTTGATGGTTTTAGAACTTTTAACAGCCTAAATTTACGTCATCAACAACTAGCGGCAGAGTCGCCCTATATATTAGGGCAGCAAATCGGTGAAACGTTTAACAACCGTGCAATTATGGCTTATCAGTTGTCAGATCAAAATGATACTACTCATAATGGTGAACCAGAAGGAAGCGCATTAATTAATGGCGGTATTCATGCGCGAGAATGGCAAACACCTGAAGCTGTAACCGGCTATATGGAAACGTTGTTTGCTGGGCAAGACGATCAACATATCAACCAATACCTTTTGGAAAACTTGAATCTAGTCGTAATTCCCGTGCTCAATATTGACGGTTTTATACAGACTCAACGTTTTCCTGAAACGGTTACGCAATCAGAAGCTCAGCCACGTGATGGCCGAATGCGTCGCAAAAATATGCGTAATGTTGATGAATCTCTATCGACCACGGGTGACAATTTAGGTGGTATAGATTTAAACCGCAACAACGCTCCATATTGGGCAACAAACCCTGATAGAAGTTCTGATGATGTTAATTCGATCGTTCATCATGGTTCGGGTCCAGCATCAGAACCAGAAACCCAAGCGTTACAACAGGCTGCTGTTTTTGCAGGTGAAGATAGGTTACGTTTTTATACTGATACACATTCATTTACCCAAGTTTATTTTGCGCCATCTACCACTAATGATCGCCGGAATACAATTACAGGTCGGGTAGCGAATACGATGCGAGCGGTCAATGGTCATAAATACCGCTATAGCCCGTCTTCTGCAGGCGGAGGTATAGGCGCCACGGATGAGTATTTCGCCAATACCTATCAAATACCTTCTTATACGTTAGAAATTGAACCCGCAGATTCAACTGTTGAATATGGTGGTTTTGGTGTTTCTCATGATGGCTTTATTTTGCCAAATGCTGAAGTTGATAGGATGCGTAAAGAAACGGCCGCAGCTGCTGTCGCTGGCCTTTATATGATCAGTGCTCAGCCATTTTTACAAACGATAAAGCTTAGTGATGATAGTGGTACTGTTATTGAACAAGGCTGGCAGCTAAATGGCGATGGTACTCGAACGTTAGAAGTCATTACTAGTGGCGAATTGCAAGCTGGCTCAGCTTATCAGTTGTCTCTGGTTTTTAATAAACCGATGCGGGCAATTGAAGGCGATAACACAGTTGATTTCAATAGTTCATCTCAAGCCAATGGAATGGGGTTGGCTTGGCTGTTAGATACAGGAAGTGGTGAAAGTGATATTGCGATTGATACTAGTGAAGGCCAGTGGTTAACGTCAGGCTTTAATCATTATAAAACTGATACATATCAGGTAACTATTACTATGCCAAGTGACTTTGATTGGTCTACAAGTCAGTTGCTAAGCCTAAAAGTTAACGTTGTCGATATGGTAGGGCAACAATTAGATACCAACCCCGCAACGGTTGTTGATTGGCAAAATGGTCACTGGATAAATTTAGAAGATACCGCTGGTGAGTCGACAAGTGATTTAGGAGGTGTCGACCAGTCAATGCGCTTAATTGATGACGGTCGTCAATTGTATGCGCCAATCGATCCGGGTCCGGCACCTGAACCAGAGCCGCCTACAGAAAATGGTGGAGGCTCCTCTGGTGGCGGTAGTTTATTTTGGTTATTAGGTCTGCTGGCTGTAGGTTTGATAAAGCGTAAATAATACACGCACTAAAATAAGTGATAAAAGCAGGCATAACTTATTACCTTGTTGTGCTTGCTTTTTTTTTGCCAACCTTGATAATTGCTCTACACGATTAACGCTTGGGAATGAGGTGAGAATCCTCAACTGTACCCGCAACTGTAAACAGAGCAACGTATTTTCGTAAGGAAGTCCACTGGCTTTTAAAAGGCTGGGAAGGAATACGTCGAGATGCTGTAAGTCAGGATACCAAAGGTTAATTACCAGTTTTAACAAGTCGAGCGGGAATACTCGAGCATTGTCTTATCGATTATTAAATTAGTCGAGCTTTGCTATGCGTTTTTCCGCCTTTCTGTGATGCTTTAGCTTCACTGTAGAGCAATGGTAGTAGCATTGGCCAGTCAAAAAAGTATATATAACAGCACCAATGAAACGGTTAGTTTGCCGCAATTGTCGGTAACGAATTTGTGGTGGTTGGCGAATCGACAAAATATTCTTGAGAACATCTCTTTTTCAATTGAACCCGGTGAATTTGTTGGTTTACTCGGACCTAATGGTGCGGGTAAATCGAGTTTGTTAAGGTGTATTTACCGTTATATTGAACCGTCAAAAGGGCAAATAGAATACTCTGGTAAAAGCATTTGGCAGATAAGTCAGCAGGAATATGCAAAGCAGCTAGCGGTTGTATTGCAAGAAACACCTAGTCACTTTAATTTGTCGGTAAGTGACGTAGTCAGTTTAGGTTTACTACCCAACACGTCTATTTGGCACCGAACCAGCGAAAAAGAAAAGTACCTTGTTGAGCAAGCCATAGAAAAAGTCTCTATGTCTGAGAAAAAATGTCAAGCATTTGAGCAGCTGTCAGGAGGTGAAAAGCAACGGGTACTAATTGCTCGCGCCATAGTGCAACAGCCGCAATTATTGATTATGGATGAGCCAACAAGCCATTTGGACATAAAGTATCAAATTCAAATTATTGAATTGGCAAAATCTTTAGGCATAACAGTGCTCGCTTCATTTCATGATTTGAATTTAGCTAGCGTGTTTTGTGATCGATTACTCGTGCTTAATCAAGGCCGTTTAGTGGCAAATGGAACCCCCAATGATGTGATTGATTGCGCATTGCTTCATGAAGTTTTTGGTGTAAACAGTGATATCAAACCGCACCCGCAAAATAAGGCACCTCATATAACTTATTTCTATAGCGAAAAGGAGCAAGGTGATGAATAAACTTTCTCCTGTTATCGCACTAGTGTCCTTAATACTATTGAGCGGTCTATCGATTCTATCTGCCTTAGCGTTTGGCGCTGCGGATATCAATTTATTACAAACGCTTGGTGCACTTCGCTTGTCAGGTAGTGAGCCATTTGTTGAGCAAATTATTTGGCAGCTCAGAATGCCTCGAACCTTATTGGCCTTTATTGCTGGTGGCGGCTTAGCTGTCGCAGGATTGATGTTACAAACCGTGACACGAAACCCTTTGGCGGATCCTTATTTGTTTGGTATTTCTTCTGGCGCTGCGGTAGGTGTGGTGTTGTTTGTTGCTTTCTCTGGTGCCGGTATTTTTCATGTCGCTCAGTTATCGTTATCTGTGGCGGCATTCATTGGTAGCCTAGTAGCAATGGCATTGCTTTTAGCAGTATCAGGTACCGCCGTTGCTAAGCAAGTAGAGTCAATGCTGCTGGCCGGTGTAGCCCTATCCTTTCTATTTAGTGCGATAACGAGCGTTACTCTATATTGGAGCGACCCCCAAGCCATCAGCGCCGTATTATTTTGGACTATGGGCAGTTTTTCTCGAGCCCAATGGCCGCACTTAGTGCTACCCGGCATTTTGTTGGTGACAGTATTGTTGAGTATTTTATGCTTAAGACGACAATTTACTGCGTTATTACTTGGCGATGAAAGCGCGATAACGCTTGGCGTGAATGTACGTCGATTTCGTTTGTTAATGTTATTACTTAGTTCATTGCTGACGGCAAGTTTAGTTTCGGTGTGCGGAGGGATTGGTTTTGTCGGCTTAATGATTCCTCATGTCGTTAGATTTTTTATTTCACAAGCTCAACCATTAACGCCAGTGTTAGTCTGCTTGTTAGGTGGATTGTTTATGGTATGGGTTGATGTGCTTTCACGGCTATTACTTGCTAATCAAGAATTGCCCGTGGGTATAATTACCGGCCTTTTTGGTAGCCTGTTTTTTCTCGGTTTAATGTATATGCGTCAGCATCGTTATCAAGAGTAAGGTTGAATAATGAACACATTGATGATCCAAGGCACCACCTCTGATGCTGGCAAAAGTACACTCGTTACAGGATTATGCCGAGTATTGGCTAATCGAGGACTAAAAATAGCACCTTTTAAACCGCAAAATATGGCGCTAAATAGTGCGGTAACAGAAGATGGCGGTGAAATAGGTCGGGCTCAGGCATTGCAAGCTGTTGCTGCTAAAGTACCAGCACAAGTTGATTTTAATCCTATTCTTTTAAAGCCCAACTCAGATACCGGTGCACAAGTAATCGTTCATGGAAAGGCGCTTTCCAATATGGAAGCTGATAGTTATCACGACTATAAAAAAGTGGCGATGCAGGCGGTACTTGATTCTCACCAGCGATTAACCGAGCAATTTGACTACCTGATGGTCGAAGGAGCGGGAAGCCCTGCAGAGATAAACTTGCGTGAAAACGACATTGCCAATATGGGTTATGCAGAAGCAGTAGACTGTCCGGTAATTATTATCGCAGATATTGATAAAGGCGGAGTTTTTGCACATCTCGTTGGTACGCTGGCTTTACTTTCTGATAATGAACAAGCACGAGTTA
Source organism: Thalassotalea algicola (assembly GCF_012932965.1). Classification (GTDB taxonomy): domain Bacteria; phylum Pseudomonadota; class Gammaproteobacteria; order Enterobacterales; family Alteromonadaceae; genus Thalassotalea_F; species Thalassotalea_F algicola. Next base: position 108,303 of record NZ_JABBXH010000003.1, read on the forward strand.
AAGGCTTTGTTATCAACAGGTTTCGAGGGGACATTACGCTTTTGCAATCTGGATTGGACTGGCTTGAACAAAAAACAGGTAAGCCGGTATTAGGCGTTTTACCTTACTTACATGATTTAGCCCTCGATGCCGAAGATGCGCTATCAACAACCAATGTAGTTGCACAAAGTGCTATTAATATTTGCGTACTTTTACTGCCACATATTTCCAATCATACCGACTTTGATAGCCTGCGGTTAAACCCCGCAGTAAATTTGAACTATGTCAAAGTAGGACAGGCTATTCCAGCTGTAGATTTAATTATTATTCCAGGTTCAAAAAATGTTATTAGTGACCTTGAGTTTTTAATTGCCCAACAATGGGGCGAACAAATCAAACAACACCTGCGCTATGGCGGCAAACTGCTAGGTATTTGTGGTGGTTTGCAAATGTTAGGTAAGTCGATATTTGATCCTCTACATATTGAATCAAACATCAATGATATTAATGGATTAGGCATAGCAGACTTTGACACTGTGCTAACTGAGAAAAAAGCGTTAAACCAAGTAAGTGCAACTATTGTTGCCCAGCAGATGCTTGCAGCTGATAACGTGAAGCTTGAAGGCTATGAAATTCATTGCGGACAAAGTGATGGCAGTGCATTTGCTACACCGTTTGCAGAGTTTAATAATTCAAATGGCACCTTAGTCAGTGACGGCTTTATTTCTGAAGATGGCTTGGTGGTAGGTACTTACTTACATGGTTTGTTTGATAAACCGGAACCCACCCAGGCAATACTGAGTTGGGTGAAGCCTGAGCTCACCATCAAAGCACTGGACTTAAATGAACATCGTGAACAGCAATTGGAGCGACTAGCTAAAGTATGTGAGCAACATTTGGCTATCGATAACATCATTAATATTACGCAGGAGTTCGCCCGTGGCGATTGATAAAAGCCAAAATCATCAGAAGCGTCAGCAACGTTTAAAAGAAAAAGTGGACGAACGCATTGCTGCTGCGACCGAAGAACGTGGGATTGTGCAAGTAATTACTGGCAATGGAAAAGGCAAAACAACAGCTGGATTCGGCACAGTCATGCGTGCTGTAGGGCATGGAAAAAGTGCTGCGGTAGTGCAATTTATAAAAGGAGGTTGGGATTGCGGTGAACGCAACTTACTTGAAAAGTTCGATGTGCCTTTTGTGGTAATGGCTACAGGTTTTACGTGGGAAACACAAAACCGGGCGGAGGACATAAAAGCAGCTGAACAAGCATGGCAAGGCGCCAAAGCATTTTTGTCCGATCCGAAGGTCGATATCGTCTTACTGGATGAGCTGACTTATATGCTGAGTTATGATTATTTAAATGTTGATGACGTGATTAATTGCATTGCCAATCGACCCAAACATCAATTTGTAGTGGTTACCGGTCGTGCTGCCCATCGTAAACTGACCGAATTGGCAGATACCGTCAGTGAAGTGAAAAATATTAAGCATGCCTTTGATGCCGGTATTAAAGCACAACAAGGGTTTGATTATTGATGATTAAGTTAATAACCGGGTTAGCACTGTCTTTAACCATTAGTTTGTCAGCAGCCTACGCTAATGTTGAAGAGAATAGCCAAGCGCCGCTTAGAATTGTCGCACTAGCACCACATATAGTTGAAATGCTGTATGACATTGGCGCTGGCGATAACATTGTTGCCACTGTTGAATATGCGAACCACCCTGAAGCGGCCAAAGCGATACCTAGAATTGGCGGCCACCACGGTATTAGTATTGAACGCCTAGTCGCCTTAAAGCCTGACTTAGTGCTGTTTTGGCAAGGCGGTAATAAAGCACAAGACTTAGAAAAAATGCGACAGCTTGGTCTAAATGTGAAGTTAAGCCAGCCAAAAGCGTTAGAAGATGTTGCTAAAGAACTTAAGATGTTGGGTGAACTGACTGGCCATCAATTACAAGCGCTTAAGGTTGCCAATCAATTTACTAACAAGCTACAGAGTATTCGACAGTTATACCAAAACAAGCAGCAATATAGTGTTTTTTATCAATTGTGGTCAACGCCATTAATGACCGTCAATGAAGACAGCTGGATAAATCAGTTGATCACTAGTTGTAATGCGACAAATGTATTTTCACAAAGCCCAACGAAAACGCCACAAGTAAGTATCGAAAATGTCATTGTTGCTAACCCTGATGTAATTGTTATACCAGATGCACATTCAACGTCGCCTCAGCCGAAAGTTGGTTGGGAAAAGTGGCAGCAAGTTACTGCTGTTAAACGTCAGCGAATAATCCGAGTTAACGGTGATAATATGCACCGCTTTAGTCCCAAAATGCTTAGCGGGCTTGCTGATATGTGTCGTCAAATTGATAAGTTTCGGTAACGGCTCGCTGTTATCAATATCGATTGGTTAGCGTAACTAACCACTAGCGATCTAATAAGATCTAAGCGAGTAGCTTAGGGGAAGCTGATGAAAACTTAGCACTGCCCCCGCAACGGTGATTGAACAGTTCACTTTGAGTCTTGTTCATAAGTCCGACTACCTAAGCTGCTTATAAACAACATTTGTACTTGATGCGGCGGGCATCAAAAGCAGAGGAAATATGAAACATAAACTAAGTAACTCTCTCTTTAATAATAAAAAAGTATCTCAACATTCCATTATCGCAATAGCAATTGGTGCGTCGCTCGCAACTAGCCCAATGACATTTGCTAATAATTTAAGTGAAGAAGAGGTCATTACCGTAACGGCTAGTCGTACACCTGTAAATATAGATACAGCGCTTGCGTCAGTTGTTGTGATTACTCAGGCAGATATTGCGCGTATTCAACCAAAATCCTTAAACGATATCTTAGCGACAGTCGCAGGGATTGATATTACCAGTCAAGGCGGAAGAGGCCAGAACTCATCGTTATTTATGCGCGGTGCGAATTCAAATCATACCTTAGTGCTCGTTGACGGCATTCGAGTAAGTTCAGCAAGCCTTGGTTCTACTAACACCCAAATTATTGCTCCTGAACTTATCGAGCGTATTGAAGTGCTAAAAGGTCCACGTGCTGCGATTTGGGGATCTGATGCTATTGGTGGTGTAATTCAAATTTTTACTCGCAAACTACAAAGTAATGAATATTTTGCGGGTGCCACATTTGGTAGCGATAATTACCAACAATTGAAAGCCGGCGCTGGCTTTTCTCATGGCGACGGTCATACAAGTATTAGCGTTAACCGTGAAGAAAGCGATGGCTTTGATGTACTGGAAGCGGCTGAAGAAGATAATGACGGCTACGAGTTCGACTCTATAGCAGTAAAGGGTCAGCAGCAAGTAAGTGCTAACTTTACGCTTGATTGGTTGGCAAGAGCTGATCAAGGTGAAAATGAGTATGACAATGCCTGGGGTGGCAACAATGAAGCCGAAACTCGCAACCATGCGTGGTTAGTGCGCGGCACTTATAATGCTATCATCGGTCATGTGCAAAACAGTACAACGTTCTCGGTGGGTCAAAATCGTGATTTTGCAAGAAACTATGGCAAGCATTTAGCCGACAATACTGAAACAGAATTTGAGACTAAGCGTAATCAATTATCATTGCTTAATCACAGTCAAGTTTTTCCATTTTTGCAATTCAATTTAGGGGCTGATTTTTATCAGGAAAAATTAAACGGTACTACGACTTACGACACTGACGAGCGTGATGTTACCGGTATTTTTGCACATACGTTATACAATAAAAACAAGCTTACTTTTGAAGCTGCTGTGCGTTATGACGATGTCGAGCATATTGATTCGGAAACTAGCTACAACGTAGGTCTTGGTTACCAACTAGGTAGTGATACGCGAATTGCGTTAAATGCAGGTACCGGTTTTAAAGCCCCTACATTTAATGATTTATACTACCCAGCTAGCCCATATTCTGCAGGTAATGAAGATTTAGTCTCAGAGAACTCTGAAAATATTGAGTTGGTGCTAGAAACAAAGCTCGCAAATGTTGAGTTAGCGTTTAATGTTTATCAATCGGATATTGAAAACCTAATTGCTTGGCAGGCAGATGAAAACTTTTTCTACAAGCCAGAAAACATCAATGATGTTGAAATATCAGGTGTCGAATTCATCGCTAGCTATCAAGGTTTTGGCGGTGGCCACCAGCTAAATGCTAGCTATGTCGACGCTGAAGATAAAACAACAGGTAAGCAGCTTATTCGCCGTGCAAAAGAACAATTTAGTTATCAGTTTGATACAAAAGTAGGTGAATTGTCTTTATATGTTGAATATCAATATAAAGGAAAGCGAGATGATACGAGCTTTGCAACTGGTGATATTGAATTAGATAGTTATCAGTTAGTTAATTTGTCTGCCAGTTATCCGTTAACGGCAAATTTGACGGTTGAAGCACGCCTGACTAATGCTTTTGATGAAGAGTATCAAACAGCGCTAGGATATAATACGCAAGAAAGAGCCGGTTATTTAGGAATTAACTACGCGATGTAGTTAAACTTGCAAGACTGAAGAAGCCCACTTTAGTGGGCTTTTTTGTGTCAAACTTAAATGTTCAATTTATGCTACTCTGTAAGCCACTGAATAAGTAAGTTACGCGTGATTTTCACAAGTATTCAATTTAGAACGAGGAGTTTTCGTGCATCAAGTTTATGTCAGTATTGGTAGTAATATAGATCGCTATCAAAATACCAGAGTAGCACTTGACGCGATTGAACGAGAATTTAACGAAATAGTCTTATCAAAAGTATATGACTGTGTACCAATTGGCTTTGAAGGTGACAACTTTTTAAATCTTGTCGTAAGCTTTAAGTGTGAGCATACGGTAGCAGAGTTATCGCAAGTGCTGCGTCGCATCGAAACACAATGCGGCCGTGTTCGTACTGGACCAAAATTTAGTTCTCGCACGTTAGATATTGATATCCTTCTTTATGATGATTTAGTTGGTGAGTTTGATGGGGTTAGTTTGCCTAGAGGAGAGATTACCCAAAATGCTTTTGTGCTTTTACCATTGGTTGATATTGCAAGTGAAAAAGTTCACCCGCAGCACTTAAAGACTTATAAGCAGTTGTGGGATAGTTTTGATCACAAGAGTCAGAAGTTAGCGGTGATTGATTTTCAACGATAGTGTCAAAATCAAGCTGGTTTTTGTGGCTAAGTCAGGCAATAAGTGGTTAAAGCACTTTGGATTAAATGAACTAAATTGAAATACAAAACGTATTTAAATGAAAGAAATTGAGTAAGGTAAGATTATGAGCAGTAATGCTATTATTTCCATCACCAACCTTAGATTGAGAACTTACATCGGGTTTAATGAAGAAGAAAAGTGCAAGCAACAAGACATTATCATTAATGCTGAAATTCACTATCCGGCTAATAACTTATGTTTAGCTGACAATGTAGACAGCGCAGTCAATTATAAAGATATTTGTAAGAGCATTATCAATCATGTTGAAAATGGCAGATTTCTTCTTTTAGAAAAATTAACCAGCGATGTACTTGGCATATGTGCAGATCACCCTATGGTTTGTTTTGCGCAAGTAAAAATCGATAAACCTCACGCCTTACGTTTTGCAGATTCAGTTTCACTAACCTTGAGTTATAAGGCGGATGACGGAGCGAACCAATGATAGATAAAGATGCTCAACGTGTTCGGGATATATTGATTGAGAAAGGGCTTGAAACCCCTCTCATTCCCAATGATATGTCGGCTGAACAAAAGTATGATCGTATAAAAGCGTTGATGACGGAAGTTGTTGGAACATTAGGTCTAGATTTAAATGATGACAGTTTAGCGGAAACACCGCACCGAATAGCAAAAATGTACGTTCACGAGATTTTCGCAGGTTTGGATTATCAGAATTTTCCTAGCGTTAGCGTTATTGAAAATAAAATGGCGGTTGATGAGATGGTGAAGGTGTCTAACATTAACCTCACATCTACTTGTGAGCATCACTTTGTGACCATTGATGGGCTGGCTCAGGTTGCTTATATTCCTGATTCAAAAATTCTAGGTTTATCAAAAATTAATCGTATCGTCCGCTTTTTTGCACAAAGGCCTCAAGTGCAAGAACGTTTAACGCAACAAATATTAGTGGCAATCCAAACTTTAACAGAAACAGACAACGTTGCAGTATCGATAAACGCGACGCATTACTGTGTTAAGTCTCGAGGTGTGATGGATGTAAATTCGCAAACCTCAACCACCGCATTAGGCGGTATCTTTAAAACGAATCCGCAAACAAGAGCCGAGTTTTTACAGTGAAAGAAGTTGTATTAATCACAGGTATAGGAAAGCGCTTGGGATACGCGCTTGCATGTGATCTGCTTAACAAGGGCTTTGGAGTAATAGGGACGTATCGTTCTGTTTATCCTGCGTTGGATAAATTGCGTGATCGAGGTGCTGACTTATATCACGTTGATTTTTACCAACAAGAAAATGTAAACCAGTTTATTAGTCAAATTACACTAGCATACCCAAGTTTAAGAGCGATTATTCATAATGCTTCAGATTGGCTGCCTGATGCATCCAAGGGCGATAACAAAGAACATAGTCATGCAGAAATAATGCACAAAATGATGAATATTCATGTAGCGATTCCTTATCAATTGAATTTAGCATTTCAACAGCAACTAGAGCATTGTGAACCTGGGCCTGCTGATATTGTCCACATTAGCGACTATGTTGCCGAAAAAGGTAGTAAGAAGCATATTGCGTACGCGGCGAGTAAATCAGCAATGAATAATTTAACTTTGTCTTTTGCGTCATTATTGGCACCGAAAGTGAAGGTAAATTCCCTTTCACCGGCGTTACTTAAATTTAATGAATGGGATGATGAAGCATACAAGAAAAAAGCACTCGCTAAAGCCTTGCTTCCGATAGAGGCTGGCTTTGAAGAAGTTATTGATGCAATTCATTTGATTTTGAAAAGTAACTATATGACTGGAAGAAATTTACAGTTAGATGGCGGGCGTCATATTCGTAGCTGATCTTTAGTGTATTAGTAAGTAAAGCGTTTATTTGAGTCAGTGGAATTTATTAAGGGAATATGATTTAAAAGCATTCGGCTTATTCTAGGCAAGAAGGCTTTGATAGTGAAAAAGCCCTGGTACAAGGGCTTTTTTGACTACTGTTCTGTTTCGAATGCTTTATGCAGAAACCGCTTTTCGCTCGATAATACGTAATACGATTGGTTTTATAACTAAGTTAGCTAGTACTGATACAGTGCTAAAGATTGCTACGCCAATAAATGGAATAAGAGGTCCAAAAGTAAATGCTGAGCCTAGCACGTGTCCAAGGATGTATTCAGGGCGATAAATAGGTAAAAACAGCCCGACAATTAAGACGGATAAAGCTAAATACTTGGTTATTATGCCATAGCCCATAATGAAGGCCAGTGACTGTACCGCGCTTACTGCTAACATTCCTAAGAAAGCGGCAATAATAGCAGGGGGGATTTTTGCATCACTAGATGTTTCATTCGATTGAAAAGTGATTCTTTTCTTTACTAATCTTGTAGATAACCAAGTTAACAGCGGAAGAATAACAAGCCCCCACCAATTGGAAATGCCAGGTAGGTCTGCACGCATCATAATATGGTGAGTGACTACTCCACCATTGAAATATTCCCATGCTAAATGACCTAATTCAAAACATAATACTGCTACAACTAAATAGACACTAATTCTATTAAAATATTTTTCACTCATATCAACCCTTATTATGTGGTAACGCTTACCATCATCTTTTTATTTAATTGAGTTAAATGAGCAACATTTATTCCAATTAAAAAGCGGCTATTTATCAAATGGTTATAAAGGGACGTTATGAGGTTGTCGTTGATTTTATTAACGGGTGGTGAAAGAGACCAATTAATCGTTGATTTAAAAATAGCTAGTAATTAATAACACTGGGGTCATATTTCAATCAATAAGAAGGAAGGCCTATGAGATAGCCTTCCTAATAATCCTAAGTTTTTTGATTTATATACGTTAGGGCGACTATTTCATTTCCCAAATCTGCCACATAGGCAGCTGTTGCTGTTTGGCCAACGCCATTGCCTTTGATTGATGCTTTTCAGCAAGCGTCACTTTGTTTAACCCCGCCATTGTTAAGCTGTATTGATGGTGCCAAAGCGCACTTTTTTCCCCATGAGTGGCTACTTTTTCCAGTATGCTTTTAGCTTTCTCAAAGCGTTTGGTTGTGGTAAAGCCTTTTGCAAGATAATTGGTTACCATCAACAGTGATTCAGGGAATTCATTCGTTATGCGCGCAAGCACCGCATCGACGGTATCAAGTTGTTTTGAACCAAAGACATACTTTGAAAATTTATAGGCTTGTAACCACTCAATGCGAAAGCCATTGTAGCCAAGCTTTTTTTGTTTAAATGTTTCGAGTACATCGAATACATCTTTATGCTTGGCTAATGCATAGCCATCGATATAAAAATCGTTAAATAGAAAGCTAAGTGCGTCAACAAAGGCTGGAAGCGCAGTACTAAAATGGTTTTCTTCTGGGTATTGTTTAAAAGCAAATTGCCAACTTTTATGCGTGTGCTTAGCTAGCTTTTCAGCAACGATATTTACACCCATGCCTTGCTCATTTGCTACAGACAAAAACAGTGGGGCCGGTATTTTATTTGCTGTAATTTGTCTCGTTATAAATTGGTTAATTACTTCTCCAGCAGAGTAATTATCTACCCAATAACTAGGGCTCATGGCAAAAAAAGCGTTAAATGGAGTGTTTGGTTGGATCATGGCAAATGTGCTGAATAGTCCACCGAGTGAATAACCTGCCAATATTCGATTATCATTGGTTCTATACTGGTTATCTATAAGTGGCACAAGCTCATTTGCTATGTATTGATAAAAGTTAGCTGCACCTCCAAAACTTTCCTCTCCTTCGACTTGCCATGTGGTTTGGTAAACATAGTCAGCATTGCCTTGATTGGCGATACCAATCACTATCATCGGTGGCACCTTGCCCATTCGTGCTAAATTTTTAGCGATTGCCGAGATGTGTTGAAATTGAAAGTCGCTATCAATCACGTAAAGCGTGGGGTAGTTTTGGTTATTATCATAATAGTTTTCAGGTACGTCGATCATAAATCGGCGCTCCTGACTCAATATTGTTGATTGATGGCTCTCGATATACCCAGAGACAATGGGTTGCTGCGCAGATACCTGAGACGTAACTAAGGTAAAAATTACTGTTAACAATACCGTTAAGAAGGAGTATGTGCATTTCATTGTTTTTATTCCTTTGCCAACACGAACTTAGTTTCTGTAAGGCTTTGAAGAAGGTTGTATTCTTAATAAAACTGCTCTGTACGTTGACTAAATCTCGTAATCCTTTAGTTTATGTAGCAGAGTATTTTCAACAAACAGTATGACCACCGTTGCCGCAATATAAAACCCTTGATTACACGATAGATACTAAAGCGCTTACAATAACTTCGATTAGTGGTGATTCGCTCAATATTCGTCCAAAAACTTGTCAACTGCTAATCGTGTTACTTGAAAAGCAAGGAAGCGTAGTAAGTAAAGGTGAGCTACTAGAAAAAGTATGGAATGACACTGTAGTTGATGAGCAAGTTATTTTTCAGTCGATAAAAGAGCTTCGTAAAATTTTTAGTGGTATTGAAGCGATAAAGACTTTGCCTAAGCAAGGTTATATTTGGCTACCAGATGTTGTAATGCATGAAAGCTCAAAGCCACAAAGTAGTTCTGTCAGGCGAGTGACTTTTAAGCCATTTCCGATTCTTCTTTTATTGATTGTTGTTGTGGTCACGAGTCTGGGATTTATATTGAGTGATAACACGCATATTCCTCAAACTGAGGATGCTATACCGGTGAAAGGGTCGGTAATCGTGCTGCCAACTGAAAACCATATAATTGGCAATGATCATAGCTGGGTAAGACTAGGTATGATGGATCAGTTGATTCAGCGTTTACCGAGTACCGAGCAAGCAGGGGTATTACGAACAGACTATGTACTACAAGTGCTTGAGCGAGCCGGAGCGCCATTTAGTCAATTGGATGCTAGTCACATACCAAGTATATTTAATGTATCTGGCGCAGATTTAATCGTGGCAACTAAATTATCTGGCTCACCTTTTGATTACCAGCTTAGTTACACGTTATATAGACGCAAATCACAGCAAAAAGGTGTGTTGTTTAACAAAGATAGTCAGGCGCTAATTGACGAGCTAGCTAGTATGCTGGCAGTGCAATTGGGTAATCGTTTACCACTTACAGCAATTCAATATCAATCAGATTTTACTGATGAAATGTTAGGTGTTGCTATTGATTTGAGGTTAGAAGGGAAATTTGAACAAGCTACGCCGCTTCTTACATCAATTGTTGAAAGCAATCCGAATAACTTAACCGCCCAGCGTTTGCTTATTGAAACTTATTTAGCAATTAATAATACAGAGAAAGCGAAAGAGCATTTACTTCAAGCAATGCCAATAGCCAATGAGCTCGATAATGACAATGAGCTTATTAGACTTAAATACTTTAATGGAATCTACCTGTTTATAACTGGTCAGTATTTGCTAGCCAATCAATCAGTAGAAGAAGGTCTAGCTATTGCAAGAGCAAATAATGATTGGCTATTTCAAGCGCACCTTACTGAATTAAAAGCAACATTTGCTATGAGAACAGAAAAGCTAGCGTTAGCAGAAAAACTATTTCATGAAGCTCGTGGCTATCATCAAATACTCAAATGCCCGTTGGGGGAAACACAGTCTTGGATATTTCTTAGTGAGCTAGCTGCATTACAAGAAGAACCTGAAAAACAAATTATAGCGCTAGATAATGCCTTTGATATTGCTATTCAGCGTAACCTGACCAATAAATTAAGTGAAATTGAAATTATAAAAAATAGTCTTAAATAACAAGCGTTTCAGAAAATTTCAGAAAGCTTTATTCGACTTGAAATAACTAATTGGCGTACAAAAACGTAAATTATTTCAAGGAGTGTTTTATGTTATTTTTTAGCTCACGTTTTACCGCTCGAGCATTTATTGGTGCCACGTTGTTTATCGCCTTCTTGGTCATGTTGGTAACCTCAGTTCTTCTATTTAGTAAGCAACACAGCAACTTAATTGCGCTTATCCATACCTTAATCGGTTTAGTGATGGTGCTAACTGTTATTTGGCATTTGTTTAAAAATAGTCGCTCACTAGGACAATATTTAAATCCATTTAAAAAACAGGGCGGCAAATTCACCATTACCTTGCCATTGGCGCTAATCCTGATTATTTACTTTGTTGCATCACCTTTTTTAAGACTATCGCCGGCGATGGAAGTGTACCGCTTAGGTCAATCGTTAAAAGCTGCAGATAAAGGTACTGACGATGAAGAGCATACTTTTATTGAAAGAGCTCTTAAACCTGACAATGCAACAGGGCAAACGATAACCGTTGAACTGAAAAAAGGTGCTTACTTCTTATGGCCTCAATATGCAATTTGGCTTGAAACGTTAGATGGAGAATTTGTTCAACCGCTATATGTGACTAGTGCTATTGGTACCAATAACTTTGTTAATAAGGTTTCGAAAAAAGACCCTTCACAAGTATTCACATCACATTTAATGGTTGGCCCAGATGCTAACCCTGGTGAAGCACTTACTGGTGGGGAAGATCCAGAGAGTAAAGATAGCAGAATGCGTCCAGAGTCCCTGCCTGTGTTCCTGCATCAGCTGGGTATGAAGGCTGCTAATGGCTACTTTGTACCAACAGGTGATTCATTGACCGTTGATGGCTATAGTGGTGCCACGATGACAGACAACTTTATTTATCATGCACAATTACCGAGTAAGCTGTCAGGTGAATATCGCGTGCGTTTAGAACTCAATAATTCATTCGACTTTAATGATTATTATTCATCAGATCGCTTTCCTGATGACGAAGTTTATTCTGGTGATGGCTTTAGTGCTCAGCCATCAGTTGTTTACCAGGCAGTAATCGACTTTGATCAGCCTGAGCAATTACTAAAGATGGAACTGATTGGTCGAGGGCATCATTCAGGTCGCGATGGTAAAATCTATGGTGATATTGATAACTTAACAACAGCATTGGAGTTAGTCGACCGCGCAATTGTTTCTATAGCGAGTGAATAGCTGTTAGAAAGTCAGGTTAGTATCTTTTAATTAAAAAAGCCCCCGATAAGCGGGCTTTTCAATGTATTAACAAAGTAACCTTTATGTTTGTATTCGCTTTCTATGGCGTTTTTTGAGTTGGAAAGGCAGGCGTGCCGTCAGCTTTAAAGCATTTTCCTTTTTCTTGTATAGTCCAATTATATTCAGTACTAGGAGTATTATCTTTCCATGTTATTTGCCACAGATTATTATATTGCTTAGAGCTACATGGGTAAGCCACGCTAGAATATGTTTTATGGGTGATGTTATAACGCCATAGTTTGCAGTCAGGATTGCATAAATGCCATGCTATAAACTTATTATCTGGTGAGTAGGTTAAATTAAGTGGCTCGCCAGATTCATAGTTAGTTTTTGTTGGCGGTATTTCAAAAACATTTACCCCGCTAGGCAAGAAGTCAAGCTGCCAAATATTGTATGGCTTCTCATTATAGTGTTTATCTGCGCCTGGAACTGGGTGTAATTGTCCAAATTGCTTGTTAATCCAGTGACTTGAATTGACAACGATGGCTTGATTTCCATCAGTTGACCAGTGAAATTGAGCATTAAGAACTTGGTGAAAATCGCTTTCAGACTGACAGTTGAGGCAACTTACTAAGGAACCTGATACGCGATTAAACAAATAATGCTTCTTATTGGTTTGTGTATATGCAGTGATTATTTTGCCGGGGGATTCTGAAACTTGGATACGTTCGTCGTCAATACAGAATGACGATATTTGTGAACACAATGTTTGTTTAGTTACCCTAGCTCCGCGCTCTATTGCGGAAAAGTCCCCTTTAACCATTGTATATTTGCCGTATTCAGTTAGTGTCAGTACCCCATAATTCGTATGTTTTATATGCTGACTGCCTAATGGCGGCGTTTGTGATATTTGTGACGATAACTCTTTTGGTTGCCACCATGTATATAAGGTTAGCAATAACATTACGACGACAATCGTGCTTATGATGTAATGGAGTTTGGAAAAAATTTTCATCATAATTTATTAGCTGGATTAAAGCATAATAGATGATTCAATGGGTACTTTTAACACGTCTTTAATTTATTACCTAATAATTAAAATTTCAGTTGTGAAAGAAAAAAGCCCATCAAAATGATGGGCTTTCAAATACGCATATTTTAATTAGCTAATTTTAAGGTGTTACGCTAGCGAGTCTTGTAGTGGTGGTACTACTTGTTTTTTGCGACTCATAATGCCATCAATCCACACTTTGCCGTCAACTGTAGCTGCGCCATACGCTTTTTCAGTTAAGTCATCATTGTTACTTACAACGAGAACTTCTGAGCCTTCTTTCATAATATCTGTCAATACTAGTAACACGCTGTGGTAGTCACCTTCGGTTTTTAGTGCTGCGATATCAGCTTGTAAGTCTGCTTTCAGATCATCAACTAACGCTAAGTCGATGAGCTCTAACTGACCAATACCTACTTTGTTGTCATGCATATTGAAGTCTTTAAAGTCACGCATTACTAAATCACGGATAGGCGTGCCTGCAACAGCTGATTTCACTTCAAACATTTCCATACCAAGTGCTTTGTAATCTTCAATACCTGCAATTTCAGCCAATGCTTCAACACATTTAATATCAGCCGTAGTACAAGTTGGTGATTTGAAGATAACTGTGTCAGATAAAATTGCACACATCATGGCACCTGCGATGTTCTTTGGGATCTCAACGCTGTGAAAATCGTACATCATTTTGATGATGGTATTAGTACAACCGACTGGACGGATCCAACACTCAAGCGGTGTTGAGGTGGTAATGTCACCTAGTTTGTGGTGATCAATGATACCTAAAACTGTTGTGTCGTCGATGTCGTCAGGGCCTTGGATACGGTCTGAGTGATCTACAACATAGATGCCGTCAGTGTCAGCAAAGGTCATTTTTAATTCAGGTTGTTCAAAACCAAACTTATCAAGAATAAAAAGTGTTTCTGGTGAAAGTTCGCCTAAACGGGCAGGCTTAACATCTTCACCAATTTGTGATTTTAAGTAAGAAAGCGCAATTGCAGAGCAAATTGAATCTGAATCTGGAACCTTATGTCCTACCGCGTAAGCTGGCATCGAGTTTTCTCCAAGCAAATAAAATAATAAATCGGTATACGTTACGTATGAGTTGGCGCGTATTCTAGCAAAAAGCAGTGCTGTTCGCATAGTAACCAAAGCTGCCTTTTTATGATTTTTAGTATGAATCGTTTTTATGCGACACCGTGAGGCCAATACATAGTTTGCTGTTTGAAAATGTGATTCAGAATCAGATTTTACTCGACACTCAAGGATATATATACGAAAATTCATATGTGAATAGGTTTGAGTGCTTTGGTGTGGAGTAGACAATGGGTTTATTTGAGCGGTATTTAACTGTATGGGTTGGGCTTGCGATTGCTATAGGCGTTATAGCAGGGCATATGATTCCCAATGTTTTTACTTTAGTTGCAAGCTTTGAATATGCGCATGTAAATTTAGTGATAGCCGTGCTGATTTGGTTAATGATTTATCCAATGATGGTACAAATCGATTTCTCATCAATAAAGGATGTTGGTAAAAAACCGCAGGGACTCGTTCTTACCCTTGTGATTAATTGGTTAATCAAACCCTTTTCTATGGCCTTACTTGGTTGGTTATTTTTTAAAGGTATATTTGCTGACTGGGTGGATCCGCAAACGGCAACTGAATATATCGCAGGCATGATTTTATTAGGTGTTGCGCCTTGTACCGCCATGGTTTTTGTTTGGAGCCAACTGACAAAAGGCGACGCAAATTATACCTTAGTGCAGGTGTCAATTAACGACATCATTATGATCTTTGCCTTTGCACCAATTGCTGGATTCTTACTAGGGATTTCAGACGTTACTGTACCTTGGGATACGCTTTTACTATCGGTGGTGCTATATGTTGTTGTGCCGCTTATTGCTGGCGCAATTACGAGGAAGAAGCTCGATAAAGCAAGTGATCATAGTAAGTTAGATAGATTCCTTAGCATAATGAAACCATGGTCAATTATTGGCTTGTTAACTACTGTGGTCTTGCTCTTTGGCTTTCAAGCGGATGTTATCTTGTCTAAACCAGAAGCTATTTTACTTATTGCAACGCCATTGCTTATTCAAACTTACGGCATATTCTTTATTGCTTATTTCGCAGCAAAATATATTAAGCTGCCGCATAATGTTGCAGGGCCAGCATGCATGATAGGCACATCAAACTTCTTTGAGCTTGCTGTGGCTGTAGCAATTTCACTATTTGGCTTACATTCAGGCGCCGCATTGGCAACCGTGGTTGGTGTTTTAGTCGAGGTGCCAGTGATGTTGTCGTTAGTTTGGTTTGTTAATAAAACCCGGCACTGGTTTGCTTAAATTTAACGTTTAAATTTTAGGAAAAGCTAATGTTTGCTGAAAATAAAAAGCCCAGCTTTTGCTGGGCTTTTTTATTGACGATGAATCAAACTACTTATAGTAACTTAAGCATTTTTCCACTTCGTTAGCAGAGCCCATGATAACTTCGACACGTTGGTGAATATCGGTAGGGGCAATATCCATGATGCGACCTTTACTGGTCATTGCTAAACCACCGGCTTGCTCAATTAAGAAACTCATTGGATTGGCTTCATACATCAGGCGCAATTTATATGGCTTATCTGGATTTTTATTGTCGGCAGGGTATGTAAAAATACCGCCACGAGACAGTACGCGATGAATATCCCCAACCATGGCTGCTATCCAGCGCATATTAAAGTATTCGCCACGAGGGCCTGCATCACCTGCGACTAAATCAGCAATATAGTTCTGCATTGGTGCTTCCCAAAAACGTTGGTTCGACATGTTAATGGCAAATTCACGAGTATCTTTTGGTACTTGGACATTGCGCTCTACTAATAAATAGCCGCCATGCGTTCTGTCTAATACATAGAAATGTGTACCCTTACCTGTCGTCATCACTAACATCGTTGATGGCCCGTAAAGTACATAACCTGCGCATACTTGCTTGTGACCAGCTTGCTTGAATTGATCTGGACTATCAGCTGCCATTTCTGGAATAGCTTCGTGAATAGAGAAAATAGTGCCGATTAGTGAGTTAATATCGATATTCGAGCTTCCATCCAATGGGTCAAATGATACTAAGAATTTACCGTTTTCATCACCAGCAACAGAAGTATCTTCTTCTTCCGAAGAAATTGCTTTTACAAAACCTGACTCTAAAACGATGTCTTTAAATAACTCGTTTGCGACAACATCGAGTTTTTTCTGTATTTCACCTTGAATGTTTTCATCAAGTGTAGAACCCATTAAGCCACCAAGCTGTGCTTGGCTAACGCGGAAAGAAATTTCTTTTGTCGCCGCTAATATGGTTTTGATCAGTGAAATTAAGTCTAATGGTACATCGTCGTCACGTAACGCAGGGGCTAATCGTTGCATTTTTCTACCTAGTTGCTCTTTACCAGTTGGCAATTATAGTTAATGGCTAGTGAATCATTTCATTGATTCATAGTCAGCAAATGTATATTTTATACCTTGTGATTGAAATAGGGTTGCAACCAACAAAGTTTTGATCGTTTTTGATGAAAGTTTTCAAAAAAAATTTAACAGCGATTATAACGTAAAATTGTGACTGTTTTTAGTAAAAATAATAAGGAATTAGGATGAAATTTATTCGTCTATGGGCAGTTTTGATATTGTCTGTTGCCGCTGTACCTTTAAGTTGGGCAGATTTTGCCAAATTTGTTGAAGGTAAAAGTTACCAAGAAGGTTATTTTTCTTTCTATCAAGACAGTAAAACCGGCAAGGTTTACTTAGAGATTGAACAGTTTGAACAGCCGTTTTTATTTCAAAGCAGTATGCCTCACGGTATCGGATCGAACGATATTGGTTTAGATCGCGGACAATTAGGTGATACTCGATTAGTGCAATTTGAGCGGGTAGGCGATAAAGTTTTCTTAAGGCAGTTAAATACTTATTACCGAGCTAATAGTGACAATAATCTAGAACGCCAAGCAATAGATGAAGCTTTTGCGAGCTCAATTATTTGGGGCTTTAAGGTGAGTGAAGCAAATGAAGGTAAAGTTGTTGTCGATTACACGCCATTCTTATTATCAGATATTCATGGTGTAGGTGAGCGTTTAAAGAAAAGTAAGCAAGGTAACTTTAAAGTCGATGCTTCACGCAGCGGTCTGTACGCTAAACGCACTAAAGCCTTTCCTAAGAACACTGAATTTGAAGCAACCATAACTTTTAAAGGTAGCAGTGCTGGCAATTATTTAAAGTCAGTAACGCCAGATAATTCAGCAGTTACAGTGAATTTTCATCATTCGTTAATTGAACTACCTGATAATAACTATCAATCTCGAGCATTCCACCCTTACAGTGGTTACTGGGCAATTAGCCATGCAGATTATGCAACGAAAATAGATGAATCCTTAATTCAACGAGTAATTCCACGTCATCGCTTAGCTAAAAAAGATCCAGATGCAATAATGTCTGAAGCGGTGGAACCTATTGTTTATTATTTAGATGCCGGAGTACCGGAGCCTGTAAAAGGCGCTTTGTTAGATGGCGCTCGCTGGTGGAATCAAGCATTTGAAGCGATAGGTTATAAAGATGCATTTCAAGTGAAAATGCTACCTGCTGATGCTGATCCAATGGACGTTCGTTATAACGTGATTCAGTGGGTACATCGTGCAACTCGTGGTTGGTCGTATGGCGCATCGGTAATTGACCCTCGCACGGGCGAGATTATTAAGGGCCACGTAACTTTAGGTTCATTACGAGTTCGTCAGGATTACTTAATTGCCTTGGGCTTAACCTCACCATTTACCGGCGAAAATGTAGATACAAGTGCTCAGCAGGAAATGGCTTTGGCGCGTATTCGTCAATTATCTGCGCATGAAGTAGGTCATACGTTGGGAATAGCGCACAATTTTTCTGCTAGTGTTAATAATCGCGCTTCAGTTATGGATTATCCACATCCTTATATCACTTTAAAAAATGGTGAAATCGATCTAAGCAACGCTTATGACACTGATATCGGAGAGTGGGACAAATATGTTGTTGCATATGGATATAGCGATTTGGCTGAAGAACTTGAAGCGCAGGCGTTAGCTGGCTTAATCAGTCAAGCCCAAGCTAAAGGCTTGCAATACATGTCTGATCCAGATGCTCGTCCAAAATCTGGTGGTCATGCAACGGGTCATTTATGGGATAACGGTAAAAATGCAGCGCAAGAATTAGCGCGCGTGCTTAAAGTTCGTGAAAAAGCGCTAACTGACTTTGGTATCCACTCAATCGCTAATGGCACGCCATTATCTGAAATTGAGCAGGTTTTAGTACCCATCTATAACTTTCATCGTTATCAAGTTGAAGGTGCGGCGAAATTAATCGCTGGTGTTAATTATAGTTACGAAGTTAAAGGGGAAGGGGAAGTTAGTGGGGTATCTGCAGTTACTGGTGATATGCAATATCAAGCAATTGAGGTGCTTCTTTCAACACTTAGTCCAGATACGCTTACAATAAGTGAAGAGCTTATTTCACTTATTCCACCAAAGGCTTATGGCTACAACCGAAACCGCGAAAGTTTTAAAAGTAATACGGGTTTAACATTTGATCCGGTAAGTGCTGCCGAAGCCGCTGCTAAACATACGGTTTCGCTGATGTTAAATGCAGAACGTTTGGCCCGATTACAGCAACAATCACTTATGGGGAAAGATATCCCATCTGTTGAAAACTTACTGGATAAGGTGATGGACAAAACTCTCAAACAAAAAAGTGCAAAAGGATTGTCGTTGTTAGTTCAACAGCGAGTTAATCAGCAAGTAGTTGAGCAGCTTTTGGGTTTATGGCATAGCGACAAATTAGTGACAGAAATTCGCGCCGAGCTTTATGTTGCATTAACCGATTTAAAAGATTGGTTAGAAGACAACCGTAAATCTCGCAAGCATCAAGGGATGAAGGCACAGTTTACGCTATTAGCTGAGCAAATCGCTTTCAGTTTGGAACAAGGTAAGTTAGTGACGCCGGCGTCTAAAATCAAATTACCACCCGGCTCACCAATCGGCAGTGGCACTCATAAAGGCCATTTTTAGTGAACGATCAATATGTTCAACAAGGTCAGTTTTTACAACTGGCCTTGTTAGGTATTCCTTTCGACGAGAACTCTTCTTATGAGAAAGGACCTGCTAAAGCACCTGATGTTGTTAAGCATGTTTTAGCGCATGGTTCGCTCAATAAAGGTACAGAGTTAGGTGTTAACCTGACGGATGAAAATTACTGGCAAATTGCTGAGAACGTTGTTTTTAATGAAGAGCAGCATTTCAATGACACCATAGAGCAAGCGGTTAGCCAATATTTATCATCAAAGCAGCTGGTGTTGTCACTTGGCGGAGACCATAGCGTTTCATACCCTATTTTAAAAGCTTACGCTAAACACTTTCCGCAATTAACCATTTTACACATAGATGCTCATTCTGATTTATATGACAGCTATAAAGGCAATCGATTTTCTAATGCGTGCCCATTTGCTAGGGTGATGGAAGATGAATTGTGCCAACGCTTAGTTCAAGTTGGTATTCGTACACTAAATGAACATCAGCTCGCACAAGCCGAAAAGTTTGACGTAGAAATAAATGAAATGCGTCAATGGCCTCTCAAAGATGAGTTAGTCTTCGAAGGGCCTGTATATGTCTCGCTAGATATCGATGGTATCGACCCCGCATTCGCTCCAGGCGTTTCACATCGCGAACCTGGTGGCTTATCAACACGAGAAGTCATCAAACTGATACAAGATATCAATGCGCCAGTCGTAGGTGCAGACATTGTTGAATTTAATCCTGACAAAGACATTGATGGGATGACTGCTCAGCTAGCGGCTAAACTAACCAAAGAGTTAGCGGGAAAAATAATAGCAAGTACATTGCAAATTTAATCAGCTCACGCTACTCAGTCAATGGAAAAAGCAGTGACCTTGTTGATGAAGATGTAAATCTTATAGAAGAGCGCATTGAGACTATTGGCAATATAAATGCTCAATTAAGTTCGATTGTTAAGTGATTGAACGTTTAAATAAAGAAAAAGCGTAGCGAGTAGCTACGCTTTTTTGTTTTAGTAATTATTACTAAAACAATATTAGTGACTTAGCGCTAATGCCTTTCTGTATTTTGCTAGTTTTTCTTGATGTTTATTTTGCCAATAACCGACTAGTTTTTTAGAATGCTCTACTGCTATTTCCTGAGTTGATACCGCTTTTTTCTTTTGTGCTGTGTGAAAGTATGCTGCTGCTAACGCATCATAAGCAAAGGCGGATTCTGGATATTGCTTCACAGCTCTTTCAAAAACAGCTACCGCTTGCTTAGGCTGTGTGTTTAACAATGAATCGCCAAGCGCTTTTAGTGACGGTTGGGCGGATACCTCAAAGCCATATTTTTCATTAGATAAATAAGCGAAATATTCAATGATAGCCTCTGGGCCTTGTTTTGAAATGGCTGAATCTGGCGCTAATCTTTGGTGGACATCATCAAAAATTTCTTCTATCGCGTGACTGGTTGCTAGGACAGGCTGAGTCATGTAATAAGTACCATCAAAACGCTTAACACTAACTTGTATATTTTGGGGTGCTAACGAGCTAACTAACTGTGAAATTTCACTAAACGAGTTGAGCTGAGCTTGTTCGTAGCCACTGTCACTGGTGGATAACATCACATAACGGGGTTTCCCTTTATGTTTAGGCAATTGTTTTTTAATTTTTTCGATAAAGTTTAACGGGTGATCTTTGAAGGTTGGGCTTGCTAAAATATACGCATTAAATAACGTTGGCTCATCGAGTAATAGTGCTAAACCTGCCGCCGCATTACCTGTAAAGCCGCTATAAATATTGAAACCATTTAGCCGTAAGTTTTCATTTAATGTTGGCAGTAAGCTTTTTGCGAAATACTCTATTAAGTTTTTATTTTTTCCTTCAACATAGTCGACGTATAACGTTCGAAATGAAGAATCATAGCTATGTGGAGTGACTATGATTGTTTCAACCCAAGGCCAAGCACCATTGTGACTCATCCAATCGTGCATGCCTGCGTGCATTGGCTGGCTTCGAGGATGAATATCAAAAAGTAACACGTAGCGCTTATCAGTTTTTTCGCTATAACCTGCTGGCAACGTAGCATTAAATTTTACGGTGTCGCTAGTAAGTGCTGATTCAATTTCAATAACCTTGATAGGGTTCAATGAGTTGACATCAGTTGCCTTGGCACCTTGGCTGATAACCAAAAAAGCGGCGAGCACTAACTTTATATATTTCATCGAATATCCTTATTGTTTTTATTTTGTACAATTTGTACGATTTCGTTCGTAGTTTTATAGCATGGGAATTTTTAATGTGCAAAATATCATCATTAACAAATAGGGTTATTGGCTAATAAAAAAGGCATGGCGGGAAGGAGTGCCATGCCTAAGGCAACTGACTTAGTCGTTAAGTGTCGCCAAAAGTGGTTTTAGCTAGCGATTACTTTTTCATTTGTAAGTTTACTTTTCGCTAGACTATTTTCTTGCTCAATAGCTTTTTTAGCGGCTCGAGGTTTCGCGAGTACGACAAAATTACCAACCATAATGGCTAAAAAGCCAAATATTGTATAATTATTCCACGCGAAACCTTCAACAACGGTAGAGATAGCTACTGCTACCGCGGGGAATAAAATATTGGCATATGATGTTTTATGTGGGCCTATTTTAGTCATTAATGATAGGTAGCAACCAAAAGCGATAACTGAGCCAAAAATAGATAAGAACAACAATGAACTTATATAAGGCGTTGTCCACTCAAAGGTGAAAGTTTTCCCTTGTACAATAACCATAAATATCATGAAAATAGTGCCGTAAAGCATTCCCCAGGCATTTGATTGAACGACCGGCATCTTAGCTTTTTGGTTCCGAATCGAAATCATATTCCCCATAGAAGCTGATAACGTTCCGATCAAACAAAGTATTAAGCCATATAAGGTTGCATCTGTAAGGCTTAAGCTTTTCACTTCTGGCCAAAATAGAATAACGATGCCTATCAACCCTAAGCTACCGCCTAAGACAACTTGGCTAGTGATAGGTGTTTTGTACCAAATACGCGCATTAATTATGTTAAACAGCAATAAGGTCGAAAAACCGATGCAGGCCAGTGCTGAATTAATGTTTTCTTGGGCTTGGTAAAGTAAAAAATAATTAAAACCAAACAATGCCATGCCGAAAAGTATTAGCGATAAATGTTGTTGCTTATTCATCGTTAGCGGCAATTTTTTAAGCCAGCAATAAATAAATAAAACAGCTGCAGCAAGTCCAAAGCGATAAGCTATTGATGCTTCATGGGCAACATCTCCGAGTTGATAATTGATAGCGATCCAGGTGCTACCCCATATCAATACGGTTAATAGATATAACACAGAGTTATTCATTTACTTATCTCCACAGCAGTGAATATCTTTAGATTCATTTGCCTGTGTTGTACTCGTTGAAAGACGCACAAATTGATTTTCCTGCTTCACTAAATTATAGGCAGTAGATTGAGTTGACATCGCTTTTATCCAAAAAGATACGAAACGGTGAATAACAGGTAATACTATCATGTTGTGCTCCTTTTAAAATGTGACTTTAGTTTATGAAATACTCATTAAATTCATTGAATGATAGAAAGTGTAGCGTTAATTTGTTTTAATAACATATACAGAAAATGAAAAATGAAACCTATACAGTTTTGCTATGAAATTGCTTAATAGAGACTCTTCGGACTTTCTTTACCAACAAATAATTGAATTTATCGATGGTCAACAATCACAGGGGCTATTGCGCCCCGGCGATAAATTACCGAGCCTAAGAAAGTTAAGTAAACAGTTAGAAATTAGTGTGCCTACGGTCAAACAAGCCTATATCGAGTTAGAGCGCCAGGGTCGAGTCTCCGCCCGCCCTCAATCTGGGTATTATTTGCAAGCTCAGCAAGTGAGAACGTTACAGCCTAGACCTAGCAAGTGGGCAGGCAGTAAGCCAACAGAGGTAAAATGTCGAAGCCTAATCGAACAAGTGCATGATGCAGTTCACTTACCCAACTCTGTAGCCTTAGGGATTTCTAACCCCGTACATGCGCATCCACCTGATAAGGCATTGGCAAGATTGATGCGGTCAGTCATAAGCAAATATGCTGAAAAAGCGGTAAGCTATGGCCCTGTTAATGGCGATGCAAAATTAAGAATGCAGCTTGCTTATCGCTATCAAGAGCAAGGTACCGTAGTTAACTATCAAGATATGGTTATTACCAATGGTGCCCAAGAAGCACTTTCGATTGCTTTGCAATGTGTAGCAGAAAAAGGTGATGTAATCGCGATTGAGTCACCATGCTTTTTCGGGCTTATTGAGCTCATTGAAAGTCTCGGTATGAAAGCCATTGAAGTTTATACTTGTACAGAAGATGGTGTCTGCCTTCAGGAACTTGAAAAAACACTAACAAAACACCCTGTTAAAGCATGTTTATTCTCTACTGCGATTAACAATCCGCTAGGTTCGCTGATGACGAATCACCAGCGCCAGCAGTTGGTAGCGCTTTTGGAGTCACACGATATTCCATTGATTGAAGACGATGCATATGGTGACTTGTATTTTGATGGTACGCGGCCAAAACCTGCTCAACTATACTCTGAAAAAGGCTTAGTACTGACCTGTTCATCTTTTTCAAAAACGGCTGCCCCCGGTTACCGTGTGGGATGGCTAATTCCTGGGAAATATGAAGAACAAGCCAAGCGTATTAAGCGAGCACAGTCTTGTTCAACACCTATGTTGCAACAATGGACACTTACCGAATATCTATTGTCGGGAGAGTATGATCGGCATGTCGCGGTACTCAGGAAAAAGCTAATTTACAACTGTGAACGTATGCGGGCACTAATCGCCGAACATTTCCCAGAAGAAACTTGTATTTCAAAACCGCAAGGTGGCAGTGTTTTATGGGTAAGATGTCGCTCCTCGGTAAATACTAGCGACTTTTTCCAAGACGCAATTGCACGTGGTGTAAGCTTCGCTCCTGGCGGCATATTTTCACCTTCGGGGAAATATCGGAACTATATGCGTATCAGTTTTGGCGTGAAGTGGAACGATCAAATTGTTCAGGCAGTTAAAGCCTTAGGTGAGTTGGTCAAAATTCAACAAGAAAAGCAACACAATTGAGAACGAAGTGATACAAAACACAATCTCGAAAAAAATATTATTACCTTTGCTCGCATCGATTATGGCGGTATCACCGCTAGCGATTGATCTGTATTTACCAGCGATGCCACAGATAGCGGACGACTTATCGACCAATATGCCTGCGGTACAGAATACCTTAAGTATATATTTAATTGGCTATGCCTTAGGTCTGTTATTTTTTGGGCCGCTTGCAGACAAATACCCTAGACGGAATTTGGTGATAATAGGTCTAAGTGGATTTATTTTGGCTACTATTGCTTTGCTGTTTGCACGTGACATTGAAACTTTTACAGGTCTTCGGTTATTTCAAGCATTTATTAGTAGTGCTGCTACGGTTGTTGTGCCGGGGACCATTCGAGAGTTATATAAAAAAGATACCGCCAAAGGGCTATCATATGTCAGCATGATTATGATGCTAGCACCTATGATTGCACCAGCAATTGGTAGTGCTATTTTGCTGATACATAGCTGGCAGGCTATCTTTGTCGTGTTAACTATCTATGTGATTGCTGTATTAACTTTTACGGCTAAACTATTGCCAAATTCTGGCGAATTAAAAGCGACTCAGCACGTCAGCTTCTTTGGACGCTATAAAACTGTTTTTGCAAATAAAAGTGCTCGCTTTGATTTAATCGCCTCTATGATGGTGTCATTGGCGTTCTTTGCCTATATTACTGCTGTACCATTTGTCTATTTAACGGTGTTTGGGGTCAGTGAGTTTGTATTTAGTTTGCTGTTTGCTGCAACAGTTTTTGCCCTGATGACAGCTCATTTAATTAATTCAAAATTAGTTGTGCGCAAAGGCTCAAAGCGCATGTTGAAATACGGGCTTATTGTCGCTGTAATCACCTCTAGCTTACTGGTGGTCGTGACATCACTAGAGTTACCTTTAACTTATATCGTATTAACTATATTGCCATTAATGGGCAGTATTTCTATGATTGCGGTTAATGCTGATGCGCTAATTTTACAAAATTTTAGTCATCAAACTGGTACTGCAACAGCGGTTATCGGAGTATTGCGCTTTGGTATTGGAGGGCTTGCTGGTCCTATACTCGCGTATTTTTATAATGGAACGGCACAGCCTTTTAGTATGCTAATGTGGCTCTCTATATTGGTTGTTCTGTTAGCGCAATTGCCGCGTATGCTTAATGATAAGAAAACTAAGGATATTTCATGAAAAAAGTAGCAATTATTCTTTCTGGTTCAGGTGTTTTTGATGGCAGTGAAATACATGAAGCGGTAATCACTATGTTGTCGGTAGAGCAGAATCAAGCAAGTTATCAATGTTTTGCTCCCGATGTAGCGCAACTTCACGTTGTTAATCATTTAACTGGTGAAGTTTCAGAAGGGGAGTCTCGTAATGTGCTAGTGGAATCAGCGCGAATTGCTCGTGGTGAGATTAAAGCGGTAACTGAACTTAATGTTGATGATTTTGATGCACTTCTTTTACCCGGTGGTTTTGGTGCTGCGAAGAATTTATGTGACTTTGCGGTAAAAGGGGCTGATGCATCAATGAATAGTGATGTCTTAAATGCGTGTAAGGCTTTTGCAAACGCAGGAAAACCAGCGGGTTATATTTGTATTTCTCCAGCGATGATCCCGATGGTTTATGGACAAGGTGCCAAAGCAACAATAGGTACTGATGTTGATACAGCTGCAGGTGTTAATGCGTTAGGTGGTGAGCATGTTGACTGTCCTGTATCGGAATTTGTTTTTGATGAACAGAGAAAAGTGGTCAGTACACCTGCATACATGCTTGCTGGAAACATATCACAAGCAGCACAAGGCATTAGTAAATTAGTTAAGAAAGTCATAGAACTTGCTTAGGTAGTTGTAAGTAACTTAGAACTTGTTGAATTGTCTTTGAGTCCTCTTGCGAGTATAAATTGATGGTATTGAAAAAAAAGTGGGTTTACGGCAGCACATTTATCACATTGTTACTATTGTGGATTATGTTCTTTAGTGCTCCAGCGGTTAAGTATTTTGTTAATAAGCAACTGGTTAAACAACAGCTTGCCGTTGAGATAGAAAACATCTATATCAACCCATTCTATTTTTCGACACGTCTTGAACATTTGCAAGTGTTGCACCTCGGAAAACCATTTTTAACGCTTGATCAGTTCAATATTGATATCAGCTTTTGGCACTTGATTACAGAGCAAGTTCAAGTTGAAGATTTCAACATTCATGGATTGAGCATAGATAGTGAATGGCTGGATGAAACACTGTCGTTTGCAGGTTGGTCGCCTATAGATTCTGCAAACGCCAACAATAATGATGAAATTACTGTTTCAAATGAAAAAAACACACTAGAGTTTAACGCCAATCTGTTAAACGTTGAAGATATACAGTTAACTTTCCAAGCTGATAAACAACATATTTGGCAGTTAAAACGCTTAACGCTTTCTGATGTATTATTAACTGATAACGCAGCACAAGCAAAGCTCTCGGTAGTCAGTTTATTAAACACGCAACCTCTGAATATAGAACTATCATTGTCTAAGAAAGGCAGCGAATTCTTTGTCAATGTAGACAGCTTTCACACAACACTAACATTTTCAGATTACGCTCAATGGATTCCTGATGAGCTTTCGTTAGGTGGTAGTGCAAGTGTAAACTTTAAAGGCAAAATCAATGCTCGTCAGTCAATTTGGCAGGCGGAAGGTATTGAGGTGTCAATAAACACACAGATGCTTACAGCTGCTATTCCGATTCATCAATCAATTAGTAATTTTTCTGTTAATTCAGCATCAATAGAAGCTGATTCAAAGGCGTTCAGTTATGAGCAGTCATCAAATAGATTAACTGGGCAAATAAATTGGCGATTTGTTACAGAACTTGTCAAATGGCAAGAGCCTGAAAGTGGCGATGTATTAGTAGAGCTGGCTAAAGCTTCGGTAGAAAATGGCATTCTGTCATGGCAGCCAGATATTGAAGCAAGCATATCTCGAATTAATTTACAGGACGGGGTGCTTTCACAGCGGGAAAGGTTAGTCACACTAGTGCTTGAAGATGAAGCTCCAGCACCTTTATTGGCTTTTAATGATATCAATGTAGACAATCTCCTGTTCTCTAACGAGGTACTTACACTGGAAAGTGTATTGTTCAACCTAAAACAAGCCGCAATTTATAAAAGTAGTCAAGTTGCTGCTGAAAATTTAGTGCTAACCAAGCTTGATGAAGAATTAGAACAAGAAGAGCCTTTAAGTGAAACCGAGATCAAAGTTGAAAAAGGAGAGTCGCAGTCGTTCGACTTTATCGTTAATGAGATAAGTGTTACAGGTAACCCTGATATAGTTTTGTTTGATCACACACCGAGTACACCAGTGACTCAGCGAGTTAAGCTAACTAAATTTAGTATGAGCAACCTGGACTCGTCTAGGCCCGAGCAGGCTAGCCCATTCTCATTTTCTGGTCAGTTGAACAAAAGATCTAATTTAGCCATTCATGGTGACGTTTATCCTTTTACTCCTTATAAAGACTTAGCTATAGAAGGGCAACTATCGTCAATAAATATTGCGCCTTATTCGCCATATGTTGTAGATGCTATTAATCACCGAATTACACAAGGTGTTTTATCTGCAGATTTTGATTTTTCTTTGATTGCACAAGAGATTAAAGGTCAAGTGACCACTGAAATAAAAGCGATGAAACTTGCTGAAGAAGAAAGTGTTGACGCCAGCGATAAAGAAAAAGGAAGTTCAGTAATACCATTGAACGTGGCTATTAATCAACTAACTGACAAGCAAGGAAATATTGAACTTACTTTCCCGTTGAGTGGAAATATTGAGCAACCTAGTTTAGGTATTAGCGGTTTGATTTCAATAATAACCACTAAAGCACTTAAAGAAGCTGCTAAAAACTATGTTATTCAAACGTTTTTACCTTATGCCAATATTATTAGTGTCGCCATGCTCGCAAGTGATACGTTATTTGAAGTGACCATTGAAGACTTACATTATTTATCTGCACAAATTGAACTAGAAAGTGCTCAGCTCGACTATGCGACACAATTAGCCGCAGTGCTTAAAGAGCGCGAGAATGCGCAATTAGTCATCTGCCCAATTACAACAGCAGAGGAGCTTAAGGGAATTCAAGTATCAGAGGGTACTGAAAACAAAAAAGCTGAACATAAACTGAAATTATTAGGACAACAACGACTTGAAAAGTTCACGGAACATTTGATTGAGAAGTTTGCAATCGAGAATGAACGAATTATTCATTGCGATACACGCATAGATAAATCAGAAGAGGCGCAGCCTAAACTGACCTTTATGGCAAAGTAATTAGCTCTCTGACTTCAATTCTTGTTGTGTTTTTAGCGCGACTTGTTGGAGGCGCCACTTTTGCATTTCTGAATAATAGTTATCCCATACACAAGGATTGCACGCACTATCACAACACTCTCCATCTGCGGGAGGGGTGGGTTTTTCGATTAATGGTTCAGTCATCAAAGGTTCTCTACAACTTGTAACGTAGTTATTATACGATAATCTTAAAAGATAAAAAAACGCTAACCGAGGTTAGCGTTTTTATTAAAGTTTGAATGTGAACTACTCTTGCTCGGCAAGCTTTTTCTCTAAATAGTGAATGTTTGCTCCACCATTTACAAAACCTTGGTCATTCAAAATATCTTGATGTAATGCGATATTCGTTTTTATACCGTCTACTACTAATTCACTCAACGCATTGCGCATACGAGCAATAGCAACGTCACGATTGTCACCGTAAGTAATCAATTTACCTACCATAGAATCGTAATGTGGCGGAACCGAATAGTCAGCATATATATGAGAATCCCAGCGAATCCCCATACCACCAGCGGGGTGGAAACGCGTTATTTTACCCGGTGAAGGTATAAATGTACGTGGATCTTCGGCATTGATACGACATTCAATTGCATGGCCGTTAATTTTAATATCTTCTTGTGTATAAGATAAAGGCTGACCTGCTGCAACACGCAGTTGTTCTTTGATTAAATCAACACCAGTGATCATTTCCGTTACTGGGTGTTCAACCTGAATACGGGTATTCATTTCAATAAAATAGAATTCACCATTTTCATATAAGAATTCAAACGTCCCTGCACCGCGGTAGTTAATTTCTAGACATGCATTACAGCAACGCTCGCCAATTTTAGCGCGCATTTCAGGTGTTATACCTGGAGCAGGTGCTTCTTCAACCACTTTTTGATGACGTCGCTGCATTGAACAGTCACGTTCACCTAAATGAATTGCGCCACCTTGGCCGTCGGCAATTACTTGAATCTCAACATGACGTGGGTTTTCTAGGAATTTTTCCATGTAGACCATGTCATTGTTAAATGCTTGACGCGCTTCGGTCTTAGTTAACTGAATTGATTCAATTAACTCAGATTCGTCACGAACTACGCGCATACCACGACCACCACCGCCACCGGCAGCTTTAATGATCACTGGGTAGCCAATACGACGTCCGTGAGCTAAATTTGCATCTTCGTCTTCTGTTAAAGGACCGTCAGAGCCAGGAACACAAGGAACGCCTGCAGCTTTCATGGCTTTGATTGCTTCAACTTTATCACCCATTATGCGAATGCTATCCGCTTTTGGGCCAATAAATGTAAAGCCAGATTGCTCAACTTGTTCTGCAAAGTCTGCATTTTCAGCTAAGAATCCGTAACCAGGGTGAATGGCTGTTGCATTTGTTACTTCTGCTGCAGTAATAATGCGCGGAATATCTAAATAACTTTCTGTCGCAGGTGGTTTACCTATACAGATAGTTTCATCAGCTAATAATACGTGTTTTAAATTTCTGTCGGCTGTAGAGTGCACAGCAACAGTTTTGATACCAAGTTCTTTACACGCACGTAAGATACGTAGTGCAATTTCTCCTCGGTTAGCAATAACTACTTTTTCTAACATGGAATTACCCTTAATGTTGGGGCTTATTCAATGATGAATAGCGGTTGGTCGAATTCGATAGCATCTTCGTTTTGCGCTAAGATCTCTTTAATAACACCAGACTTATCAGCTTCTATTTGGTTCATCATTTTCATTGCTTCAACAATACATAATGTATCACCTGCATTTACATGTTGACCTACTTCAACAAATGCCGGCGCTTCAGGTGAACCTGCTGAATAGAATGTGCCTACCATTGGTGAGCGTACAACGTGACCTGAAAGTGCTGGAGCTGCAGCAGTATCTGCTACTAGTGCCGCTGCTGCAGGTGCTGCAACTGGCGCTGGTGCAGCAGCCATAGGTGCAGCATGCATCATAGGAGCGCTTGCAACTACAGTGCCTTTATTGATGCGAATTGATTCTTCGCCTTCTGAAATTTCAATTTCATTGATACCTGATTCTTCTACTAGTTCGATCAGTTTTTTGATTTTTCTAATATCCATGTAAACACCTTTGTGTCGTTGATTATTCGGTAAATGAACTTAATGCTGTAACGGCAGCATCAAGAGCGAAAAAATAGCCTTGCGTTCCTAAACCACATATCACACCTTGTGCCTTATCTGACAAATAAGAATGATGTCTGAATTGCTCACGGGCATGCACATTAGATAAGTGCACTTCAATAAATGGTATGTTTACCGCTAACAATGCATCACGTAGCGCGATACTTGTATGAGTGAACGCTGCTGGGTTAATAATAATGAAGTCAATCTTTTCGAACGCATTATGTATGTGATCGATAAGTACAGATTCACTATTTGACTGAAAGCAAGTTAACGCGACCTGCTTGGTTGCAGCGAAGCTGACCAATTCGGTGTGTAAATTATCTAGTGTTTGTGAACCATAAATTTCAGGTTCACGTTTACCTAGCATATTTAAATTAGGGCCATTTAGAACCAATACGTTAAACTTTGCAGTCATAATCTCTAATCTTGTCGTTAAAATTGTTGTATACGTTAATATTGACATATTAAGGTCAAAAAACAAACGCAGGGTAACAAAAAACTACAATTAATCTTAATTTGCTGCATATTATAGCCATATCGACGAATTTAGCAGCAAAATACTGGTCTAATGTCTTAGGGGGGATAAAAATAGTTTGCCATTGCACTAACTTTGGCTACAATTAGAGTGGTTGGTCTAGATTAATTATTTGATAAACAAATGGTTAATATTACAAAAGCTTAACAATATTTTGAGCGTGACCCCTGTTGCTCTCAAAATAGATGTGTACAAGGACGTTGTTATTAATAAATTTATTATCCTTGCCGTGTTCCTATTGTTGTATTCCTCCGCTACAAATGCGGCAGAAGTGCAAGCGGTCACTCATACTTCGGTTGAGCAGTTAAGCCTGTCTAAACTTGAACTTCGAAGAATTTTTTCCAAACGTGTCACCAAGTGGCCTAACGGTCAACCTATTGTCGTATTTGTATTAAAAAGCAAACATCCTCTGCATCAAAGGTTTAGCAAAGAAGTTCTCAAAATATTCCCTTATCAGTTAGATCGCATTTGGAATAAAATGACCTATTCTGGCGTCGGCACTGCACCAATAGTGGTACCTGATTACGAAACATTAATCAGTGAAGTAAAAAGTACGCCAGGAGCAATAGGTTATGGTGAAGGCATTACGCAAGAAGGAGGTTTGCATGTCATTCAAATTAAGGAATAGTTTTTTCTTCAGTGCTGTCTATAGCATTACTTTATTGTTCGGATTTGCAATTACTAATGTCGCCATTGCTGTAGAAGAAGACCGTAAGCTGCAGATACATGGTTTCATTGCACAGGGAATTATTGATGCAAGTGGAAGTGATTTCGTTAATGATGATCAAGACTTGTCATTTGAGCTAACAGAAGTTGGTATTAATTCATCTTATCAAATTAGTGATAATTTAAGGCTTGCTGGCCAAGCGGTTTATCTTAATGGCGGTAATCGGTACGCGGAAGGTGCTCGTGTTGATTACGCCTTAATTGATTGGTCTGCGTATCAGTCACTATCAAGCCAACTTAATATTTATATAGGTCGGTATAAGAATTACCATTGGCTTTATTCAACTACGCGAGATGTACCTTTTGCTAGACCAAGTATTGTATTGCCGCAGTCGATATATTTTGATGGTTTTAGAGATATTGCTGTTGGTGGTGATGGCATTGCATTGTCGTTCAAACACAATAAAGAAGGCTGGGGTGATTTTGATTTTAATCTAAGCTATGGCACCTCAATTATTTCCGATAAACAACGGAAAATAATCTTAAGTAAGCTCTCCACGGGTGATATGGAGCATGATCTTGATTATCAGGCTAGCATTTATTGGCAGCCTCAAGACAGTCAGTGGCGCTTTGGCTGGGCCGGTCTTGATTCAGACTTTACTTATGATATGGGTAAAAATGATAGCTTTTTGGATGCCGATATAACATTGCAACGATTTATCTTAAATGCGTTGTATGAAGGTGAGAATTGGGAGTTTAGTGGGGAAGCATTCCAAGAGCGATTTGTTTTTACTGGCTTTTATTCTCCTTACTTTAAGCAAGATAACTTGGGGCAAGGTTTCTTTGTTCAGTCTCGCTACCAATGGAAAGAGAAAATAAGAGTCTTAGCGAGATATGAAAAGTTTTTCGCAAATAAAGATGATAAAAATGGTAGCGGACTGGAAGAGTCAAGTTTTGGGACTATTCCTAGTTATTTTGGTTATCAACATGATGCTGTGCTTGGTGTTTCAATAGACTTTACATCTAACTTACGTTTACAGCTAGAACATCACTGGGTTGAAGGTACAGCTAGGTTAACGCCCGTTGTTTTGCCTAATGCGGCAATAAACGACGAAGAGCACTGGCAAATGTGGGCGGCACAGTTGATGTACTGGTTCTAATATGAAGAAAACCTTTGTTAGCGTTCCCTTAAAACTGCTAAGCCTAATATTAGGTACGCTCTTACTAATGAGTGCAGGGTTTTCGACACTTTCACTTTGGCGACTTCAAGCCGAATTTCAGCAATTTCAACATGATAAATTAGTCATGGGGAGCAATCAGTTCGGCGTAGAAAAAGACAGCTTAGATAATCAGTTAAGAATTTGGGTTGAATCCTTTTCTGATATTGTAGGAGTTGCTGAACAACAAGACTTTTCTAAACTAACCAATGCTATCGCGGAACAGTTTTATGCGTTGCAACTGCATTTAAATGTTGAAAAACTCTGGCTAGTAGACGAAAACTTGCAAACTTTATGGCTTTCTCCTGATTTTACGCCAAGATTAGTGCGAGAGCATGCCAGTGAAGTATTAAAAATTCAGGAGCCGTTTAGTGCTATTCATTGTGAAAGTGATTGCCAGTTATACACGAGTGTTCCAGTAATAAACGGTGATGGAAATATAGCGGTTATTACCATGTCAGCATCACTGATCGACGTAATCTTTTTATTAAATAAAAGCTTAGAAAGTGAGGTTGCTGTAGTCAGCTTGCCAGTGGCAGATAAACTGCACTTGGATAAGGCATCATTTATCTCTATGTCAGACCAAGATCTCACTAGCACATTATTCAATCAATCCTACCCCGAAGTTGAATTACAGGAAGTATTGTTAGAGGGGATGGAACTGACCAATGAGCAAGATTATTTTTTGATGAACTTGGTACCACTGGCTACTACGGATAAACGCAATTACTTCTTAGTGTTGATCGACAATGTTAGTGAATTTAAAGAGAAAAACGAAAGCTACCGTCGATATTTTCTAATTACTGAGTTGCTGATTTTCGTAGCACTGGCGCTATTGGTCTTTTTCATTACTAGCCCGTTTACTCGCCGACTCATAAACTTAGCAAATGCACTTCCTTTGCTGGCACAAAAAGAGTTTGTTGAGTTTCGTAAGGTGCCGCTGACAAGGCGAAGCTTCTTTGTTGATGAGCTCGATATTTTAGCTAATTCAGCACAAGAACTTAGCTTTGAGCTAGAGCAACTCAATATTGAAGTAGAACAAAAAACAAAAGAGCTAGAAAACATTGCGATGTATGACTTATTAACAGGTCTACCTAATCGCAACATGCTTAATCACCAATTACAAAAGTTAGTCGCCAATTTACACAGAATGTCTGGTGGTATCGGCGTACTATTTCTAGATTTAGATGATTTTAAGAAGGTAAATGATAGCCATGGACACGGTGAAGGAGATCGTTTACTTGAAGAAGCAGCCAACCGTGTAAGAACAAGTATTAAAAAGAGTGATCTTGCTTGTCGATTTGGTGGTGATGAATTTGTTGTCGTGCTGAATCAAATTCACTCGGTGGGTGATGCGTTAGTTGTTGCGGAAGATATTTTAAATCGCTTTAAAGCGCCCATAAAAATAGGTTCAAGCATTTTTTATGTTTCAACAAGTATTGGGGTTGTGTTTAGTGATGATGAAACGCATCGTGCCGATGACTTGGTTAGTTTTGCTGATATTGCTATGTATGAAGCAAAGAATAATGGTGGATCTCAGTACCATGTTTATCACCCTGATATGTTTAAGCGAGTTGCGAAACGAGTTGAGCTAGAAGGTGAAGTACGACAAGCTCTTCTTAAGAAGCAATTTAGCATTGCAATGCAACCTCAGTTGGCTGCAAAAGATAAAAAATTAATAGGTTTTGAAGCTTTACTGCGCTGGGAGCACCCTGATAGAGGGATGATACCACCAGATGAGTTTATTCCTATTTTAGAAAACTCAGAATACATGATAGAACTTGGCTACTGGGTAATGCGAAGGTGCTTTGAATTAACTGCTGAATTTATTGAACAAGGTTTGGTGGATGTTAGAGTGGCGATAAATTTGTCCGCGATGCAGTTTCTAGATCCTCACCTGAGCGATTATTTACGCCAACTTATGCGTCGATTTAATATTCCTGCTAAGCACTTCGAACTAGAGCTTACAGAGCAAACCTTAGTGTCAGATATAGATAAGGCAATCAATGTAATGTATAGCCTGAAAAATATTGGCTTTAGCTTTGCTATTGATGACTTTGGCACAGGGTATTCTTCACTAGCTTACTTAAAGAAAATGCCGGTTGATGTAATTAAAATAGATAAGAGTTTTGTTTTCGGTATGTTGGAAAATCATTCTGATTATCAAATTATTATGTCGACTATTGCTATGGTGAAAAATTTAGGACTGATTGTGGTTGCAGAGGGAGTTGAGAGTGGTGCTCAACTTCGAAGCTTGACCATGAATGATTGTGATATTATCCAAGGTTATTACTTCTCGAAGCCTGTTCCTGAGAAAGAGCTCAATGAATTTATAAGCGAAAAGATTCTTGATGGTTATTGGAAGACACAGGTTAAAAAAGACGCCACATAGGTTAATAGTCAATTATGATAACTTGGTCAGATTTACTCGCCGAAGAAAAGCAACAAGATTACCTTAAAGAAACACTCCATTACGTTGACGCAAGACGATCAGAAGGCGTGACCGTTTATCCACCCAAGGAAGAGGTTTTTAGTGCTTTTAACGAGCCTGAATTTGAACGAATTAAAGTCGTGATTCTAGGGCAGGACCCTTATCACGGTGCTAACCAAGCTCATGGTTTATGCTTCTCAGTGAAGCCCGAAGTTAAAACGCCACCATCATTGGCTAACATATACAAAGAGTTAGCCAATGATATTAAAGACTTTAAAATACCTAATCATGGTTACTTGCATTCTTGGGCAGAACAAGGAGTATTTTTACTTAATACTGTATTAACGGTGGAAGAAGGGCAAGCGCACTCTCATAAACATTTAGGGTGGGAAACATTTACCGATAATGTAATTAAAATGCTTAGTGAACACGGTCAAGGTATTGTATTTATGCTTTGGGGAACACACGCTCAAAAGAAAGGAAAGTCTATTGATACCAACAAGCATATCGTTTTAAAAGCACCTCATCCTTCGCCTTTATCGGCGCATCGCGGCTTTTTAGGTTGTCGTCACTTTTCAAAAGCTAATCAGTTGCTGGAAGAGCAAGGCAAAACTCCGATCAATTGGCAGGTGTAACTCGTTAAGCAACCTTTGGGGCTGTCTGATTTCTTCCTTGTGCTTTGGCTTCATAAAGCGCTTCGTCCGCTCTATGCAATGCTTGATTAATTGACGTATTCTCTTCTATTTGGCACATGCCAATACTTGTGGTGCAGGAAATTGATTGATTCTGATACGGCACTTCACACTTTCTTATAGCAGCATGAATTTTTTCTGAAAATGTATCAGCATGAGCAATATCCGTTTGTGGCAAAATAAAGAGAAACTCTTCTCCTCCCCATCGGGCAACGGTATCTTGTGCACGAATTTGTGTCTTAAACAGTTCTGCAAGTTTTATCAATACCTGATCGCCCGCATCGTGCCCGTGTGTATCATTAATCGCTTTAAAATGGTCGATATCACATAAAAGTACAGTTAGCGGCTGATTTGTTCGTAGCATGCGGTGATATTCATAATCTAGTTTTGATAACGCATCACGGCGATTCGATAACTTAGTCAGGGGATCATAATTTGCTAAGCGCTCAAATTCCTTACTTATTTCTAACGTGCTTTTATGTGATTTTTCTCGAGAATATTCATAAAAGGAAGATAAGAAAGTAACGGTTAGAAAGGAATAAATTAGTCGAGTTTTAAAGTCTGGGTCGTAACTTGTGGCGAGCAACTGACCGTCAGGAAAAAATAGCAACGTACAAATTATGATAAGGAATATGCTTAAATCGACAAGGCCACGCTTTAATCCGTGAAGGAATAACGCTACAGGAGCGACCATAAATATCCATAGTGGACCGGTATTATTGGTTCCACCTGAATAAATAAGGTAAATCATCAGTGCTGTTAGAGAATAGAGTATGATATTTGATGATAAATCGACATTGCTGGTTTTTTTTTGCATGTAAAAACCAATCAAATATACAGCACTAGCGATATACAATATTGATGAGAGCAGCCAGTTTCCAATAAAAGCCGCATTTGTAGCCATTAGAAAAGTAATTGACATACCGACAAACGAAAACAGGTTTACAACGTACTTTCGGCGATACGTTTCGTCTGGGTTATTGTCGTCTAAGCCTGCTCTGAAATAAGCAAGCAATAACTGCTTCAAATACTTCATCAGTGCCAATATATAATATTTATTCTATTAATCCTATCGAATGAGATAATTAAGGTTTGTTGCGTTTAAAACAATGCCTTTGCTTGTAAGTAACAAACAAAGGCAAGTTACTATTTGAATGTGCTGGTAACGTGTGCCGCAAACTCGTCGGCGCCCATGAATCCGGTCACTCGTTTATTGCTTACTTCTAACCCGTTTTTATCGAAAAACAGAATAGAAGGCAGGCCGAATACATCAAAGTGTTCCATTAATTCAATGGAATTGTCTGATCCTGTGTCAGTTAAATCAATTTGCACAAGCATAGTGTTAGCTAATGATTTCTGCACCTGTTCTGTAGGAAAGGTGTACTCTTCGAATTCTTTACAAGCAACGCACCAGTCAGCATATAGATCCAACATCACAGTTTCACCTTGTTTATTAGCTTGCGCTATTGTTTGTTGCAATTCGGCTAAGCTCTCAACTCTCGTGAAGTGTTTTTGGTTACTAGTGGCAGCGCCATGTTGAACTGCCACTTGTGTTGGAAATGTTAGTTGGTAAAGCTTGTTAGCACCATAAAACAGCATTAAGAAGATAATTAGTGATCTAAAACCGTACCAGAAATTTTTGCTACTAGACTGGTTAGCGACATAGAAATAAGTCGCACTACCGAGAAGTAATATTGCCCATAAAACACTTGATATGTCAGTAGGCAAGAAGCGTTCTAACAAGAAAATTGGTACAGCGAGTAGCAATAGGCCAAAAACATTCTTGATAATGTTCATCCAATTACCAGCTTTCGGCAGCAGTTTCCCGCCTGAGCTTCCCAAAACTAATAACGGCAAACCCATACCAATACTTAAAGCATAAAGTGCAGCTGCACCTAAAACAATATCACCAGTTTGAGAGATATAAATGAGCGCACCAGTTAATGGCGCCGTAGTACATGGTGATGCAACTAATCCTGAAATTGCGCCCATAGATAGCACGCCAGTATAAGAACCGCCTTCTTGCTTATTACTCATTTCATTGAGCTTGCTTTGCCAACTAGCAGGTAATGCTAGGTTAAACATGCCAAACATTGAAAGTGCTAGGAAAATAAATAGAACACTCAATACGATAAGTACGGCTGGGTGTTGAAACATAGCTTGAAATTGTGCGCCAGCTAATGCAACGACAACCCCTAGAATAGTATAAGTAATCGCCATGCCTTGAACATAGAAAAATGACAAACTAAATGCACGTTTAGTCGATAGATTGTCACCTTGTCCAACGATTATACCTGTTAAAATGGGGTACATTGGAAATACACAGGGAGTGAACGATAACAATAGTCCACCCGTGAAGAAGGCGATTAACGTAACAAGTAAGCTTTCATTTTGTAGTAGTGATAATAATTCAAATTGTTCACTTCCGTTGCTAACTGTTGCTTCTTCAGGTGCAGTATCACTAACCTCTAATGCCGCTAATACATTAGCATTATCTCTTGCGGTAACAGGTAATAATTCAATTGTTTTAGTTGTTGGTGGATAACATAAGCCTTTCTTAGCACAGCCTTGATAACGAACACTAACAATTGCACCCTCATTGGTACTTATAATTGGAATGGTAAATTCAACATCTTCGTCGAATATTTGCTGTACACCAAAAAATTCATCTTCATGTTCAATTCCCTGGGGTAGAACAACTTCATCGATGGTTGCGTTTTCTGCGGTTATTTTGAATTGGTGACGATATAAGTAGTAGCCATCTTTGACATTAAAGCTTACCTGCAACTTGTCATTGTTTTGGTGAAAATCAAAAACAAATGCTTCATCAACCTTTAGAAATTCATCGTCATTACTGAATAAGCTGGACGACGATGTATCAAAAAGACTATTTTGAGCCAGTGTCAACGGGGTAAATAATGTGATTGCTAACCAAGCGACCAATAGTAAAGAAAACTGTTTCATAAATTACTTCAACGAACCTGTAATCCAGTCTAAATAACCTTCATCACCTTGCTGGATATCCAAAGCGACAATTTCCGGCACATCATAAGAATGAAGTTGCTTAATTTTGTTTGAAAGTTTACCAAACAAATTGGCTGACGTTTTGATCAGCAACATTACTTCTTCATCTTGTTCAATCTTTCCTTGCCATTGGTAGATAGACGTTACGCCTGGCATTATATTTACGCAAGCGGCTAACTGCTCGCTTACTAACACCTTTGCAATTTCTTCTGCCAATATTTTATTAGGGCAAGTACACAATACAACTTGAAACATAGTTCTTCAGCAGTTTGTACAATAATGGGCTACTTTTAACATTTTGCTGGCCAGAATGCACTGGCAATTGTCTTGTGGTTGAAAATGACCCGACAACCCCCATATTAGTTTCAATAAATTTTGAAGAGTTAAGTTATGTTTCGCATTTTATTTTTGCTGTTTGTTGTTATTCCTATTATTGAAATCGCTGTTTTAATGCAGGTAGGTTCGTTAATTGGCGCTTGGCCAACAGTTGCTATTGTTGTGATAACAGCTTGGCTAGGCGCAAAAAATGTAAAAGCGCAAGGCATCGCGACAGTACAGAACCTACAAACCAAAATGGCCCAAGGTGAAGCGCCTTCAGAAGAGATAGTTGCTGGTTTACTGTTATTAGTTGCAGGTGTGTTACTCGTAACGCCCGGTTTTGTAACTGATGCATTTGGCTTGTCGTTATTAGTGCCGCAAGTTCGTTTGGCGTTGGTAAAAAGCGTGCAACAGCATTTGTCTGTTCAAACCGTTGGAGCATCGGGGTTCAGTTATAGTGCTCAGTCATTTAGCCAAGAAGAGCACGTTGATAGCTATGAAGAAGCTAAGCACCACGTTCATCAAGGAAAAACTATTGATGGCGAATTTGAGCGTAAAGACTAAAATTTTTTTATTAGTAGGGTTGTAAACAAAAATTACGACCTTATCTAATCTTCAAACTATTTTTAACTAAACAATATTCTCAGGAGAGAAATCAATGAGCATTCGTCCATTACACGATCGCGTAATCATCAAGCGTAAAGAAGTAGAGTCGAAATCTGCTGGCGGTATCGTTTTAACGGGTAGCGCTGCTGAGAAATCAACTCGTGGTGAAGTTGTCGCAGTAGGTAACGGCCGTATTTTAGAAAACGGTGAAGTTCGCGCATTAGACGTGAAAGTTGGTGACCAAGTTATCTTTAACGAAGGTTACGGCGTTAAAACTGAAAAAATCGACGGTGAAGAAGTACTGATCCTTTCGGAAGCTGACATTTTAGCAATCGTTGAATAATTAGTATTTAAATCAATTTAATCGCATGGCTTTTTAGCGGTGCTATGTAAAGAATATAGGAATTTAGAACAATGGCAAAAGACGTTTTATTCGGAAATGATGCTCGCGTAAAAATGCTTCAAGGTGTGAACATTTTAGCTGACGCAGTAAAAGTAACATTAGGCCCTAAAGGTCGTAACGTAGTGTTAGATAAATCATTCGGTGGCCCAGCTATCACTAAAGATGGTGTTTCAGTAGCGAAAGAAATCGAACTTGAAGACAAGTTTGAAAACATGGGCGCACAAATGGTCAAAGAAGTTGCTTCTAAAGCCAATGACGAAGCAGGTGACGGTACAACTACTGCAACAGTTTTAGCACAAGCTATCGTAAATGAAGGTTTAAAATCAATTGCCGCGGGCATGAACCCAATGGATCTTAAGCGTGGTATCGACAAAGCAGTAGTTGCTGCTGTTGAAGAGCTTAAGGGTTTATCACAAGAATGTTCAGATACAAAAGCAATTGAGCAAGTTGGTACTATCTCGGCTAACTCTGACGAAACTGTAGGTCAAATCATCG
This sequence comes from Thalassotalea algicola, assembly GCF_012932965.1. Lineage (GTDB taxonomy): Bacteria > Pseudomonadota > Gammaproteobacteria > Enterobacterales > Alteromonadaceae > Thalassotalea_F > Thalassotalea_F algicola. The sequence continues at coordinate 149,475 of NZ_JABBXH010000003.1, forward strand.
CAACAGCAATGGAGCGTGTTGGTACTGAAGGTGTTATTACTGTTGAAGAAGGCCAAGCGTTAACAGACGAATTAGACGTAGTTGAAGGTATGCAGTTTGACCGTGGTTACTTATCACCATACTTCATGACTAATCAAGAAAACGGTACGGTTGAATTAGAAAATCCATTCATTTTGCTTGTAGACAAGAAAGTATCGAACATCCGTGAACTTCTAACAACTTTAGAAGGTGTAGCTAAAGCAGGTAAGCCATTACTTATCATTGCTGAAGATGTTGAAGGTGAAGCACTTGCAACATTAGTAGTTAACAACATGCGTGGTATCGTGAAAGTTGCTGCTGTAAAAGCACCTGGTTTCGGTGACCGTCGCAAAGCAATGTTACAAGATATCGCTACCCTAACTGCTGGTACTGTGATTTCTGAAGAAATCGGTATGGAATTAGAGAAAGCGACTTTAGAAGATTTAGGTCAAGCGAAACGTGTTGTTATCTCTAAAGACAATACAACTATTATCGACGGTATCGGTGAAGAAGCTGACATTCAAGCACGTGTTTCGCAAATTCGTGGTCAAATTGAAGAAACATCTTCAGACTACGATAAAGAAAAACTTCAAGAACGTTTAGCTAAATTAGCTGGCGGTGTTGCAGTAATCAAAATTGGCGCCGCAACAGAAGTTGAAATGAAAGAGAAAAAAGACCGTGTAGAAGATGCATTACATGCAACTCGCGCAGCGGTTGAAGAAGGTGTTGTTGCCGGTGGTGGTGTAGCATTAGTTCGCGCGGCTGCCGCGATTAAGAGCCTTGAAGGTGTTAACGAAGACCAAACTCACGGTATTAATGTTGCGATTCGTGCAATGGAAGCACCTTTACGTCAAATCGCGACTAACTCAGGTGATGAAGCGTCAGTAGTACTTAACGAAGTACGTAACGGTGAAGCTAACTACGGTTACAATGCTGGTAACAGCACGTACGGTGACATGCTTGAAATGGGTATTCTTGACCCAACTAAAGTGACTCGTAGCGCGTTACAATTTGCAGCGTCAGTGGCAGGCTTAATGCTTACTACAGAAGCGATGATCACAGACAAGCCAGCAGACGCATCTGCTGCACCTGCAATGCCTGATATGGGCGGCATGGGTGGTATGGGTGGCATGCCTGGTATGATGTAGTATTGTTTGATTAAGTGATTTACTTCGTTATAGCCTTAAAACGCTTCGAATTAAATTACTTTCTCAGTGTAATATTTGCATATATCTAAGTTAAGAAAAGCCAGCATTTGCTGGCTTTTTTATTTAATGGAATCTGAAAATAAATAGATTATTCAAAAAATCACCTTACCTTCTACACATTATTTATCGTGAATCTGTTTTTCCTGAATTCTGTACATAATGTTGCAAAAATTATGTGTATTATCCAATAGTTATTAGTACAATTGACTTACTTATTCAGTTGTAACGATTACGTTATCAGGAAGATAGGATGAAGAAGTTAAAGTTAGCAGTTTCGACACTATTGATTATGATATTGGCTGGCTGTGTACAAATGCCAGTTACAGAGGCTAATCGAGAGTCTCAGTTATCGATATCGAGTGTTCGCGATAAGCCTACCAGCTATAGTAAGGGAAGTACGTTCACAATCTTGCCCAAGTTTATTGAAAGCTCAACTTTCTCTAATTCACAAGTGCAAGGAATATACTCGTTATACGAACAAAACATTAAACAGCAACTAATCGATGCAGGTTACCAAATTGCAGACTCTGGCAAAGGCGATTTCGAAGTAGGGTTTGCAATTGCGCTAGAGAAAGACGTAAGCGATCAGCTTCTTAGCGAAAAGTTTGGTATCTCACCAGGGTTGCATGTAACTGAAAACATGGAAAAAGGTAGTTTTCTTATCTATATTGAAGATACTGCTACAAAGCAAAGAGTATGGCGTGGTGCGGTTCAAGGCTTTGTGCATGATGAACTTACCGCAGAAAAGCGCGAGCAACGAACTAGTCATATTGTGAACGCGATCGTTTCACAATTTTTTAACGCTGGTTAACATTTTAGATCAGTTTTTTATTTATAAATATGATGAAATTAATTAGAAATATTTTTACAGCGTTGCTATTTACTACTTTTGTTAATTACGGAAGTTTAGCACAAGCAGCAACAGTGGAAATTGAGTGGCTAGAGCCAGACAGTTATCGTGACCTACACCCAGGTGGAAATGCACGAGAAAAATTTCGAGAAAACGTTTTTGCAGAATTAGAACAAACGTTTAATGATTTGGTGACAGAGTTGCCAAACGACCAGGTTATGAAAATTGTCGTTAGAGATATAGATTTAGCTGGTTATGTAAATACTGAAAGTAAAACGCGCCGTAAGCGTTTTATCTCGGCTAAATATTTTCCGAGAATAAAGTTTACTTATAAGTTGTTTGATGCCGCAGGAAGTGTAATAAAAGCAGGTGGTGTAAACTTGAAAAAACCTGACTTTATTCAAACGGCAAAAGACAGCTACAAAGATACCGTTTTTGGCTATGAAAAACAGATGATAGATGAGTGGTTTGCCTTTACCTTTGCGCCAAGAGAGCAAGAAGAGTAGAAAAATAAAAGCCGCTGAACTAGCGGCTTTTTTATTGGTCGAAACTGGAAGGGTTTGAAATTAAATAGGAGAGAAGGCGATGAAAACACATACCTCAATTGCAGCAGTCTTGCTATCGTTTCTTGCGCTAGGCCAAGTTAATGCTATGCCTGTTGATATTAGTTGGTCTGATGCAGATAAGTATCGAGATCTACGCTCTGTAACAGAGACTCGAGCTTCTTTTCAGCAGCGATTTTATAAAGAGATCAGTAAACACTTGAATGAATTAAGTCAAAGCTTACCACACGACTATAAAATGTCGATTGATGTGACCAATGTAGACTTAGCTGGTCGAATTCAACTTGTTAAAGGTCAGCAAATTCGAGTAGTAAAAGACATGTACTATCCAAACATGGCATTTAAATATAAATTGCTTGATAAAAGTGGACAACTTGTAGCGAGTGAAGACGTTCAGGTAAAAGGTACTAATTTTTTACTAAATTCTAATAGCAGAATGAGAAATGAAGCATTTCCTCATGAAAAGAAAATGCTAACAGAGTGGTTTAAAAAAGAGTTTACTCAAGTTATTGAAAAGAAATAGCTAACAGGAGTGCATATTATGAAATTAAATAAGCTATTAAAATTATTCACATCATTGTCGTTAGTGTTCGCTACTGCTGCATATGCAGGTAATGCAGAGGTTAATTGGACCAACCCTGATGATTATCGTGATATCCGTCCAGCGAACCAATCCAAAAAGCGCTTTCATGAAAAAACATTTGAGGAATTCGAAGAGTTTTTTACTGAGCTTGCAGGTAAGTTGCCAGAAGGCTATCAACTAAAGTTAAATGTAACGGACGTTGATTTAGCCGGTAATGTTGAATTTGGTCGTACGCAGCCGATACGCATTGTTCGTCAACTGTTCTTCCCTAGAATGGACTTTGACTATCAATTACTTGATGCGAATAACCAAGTGCTTATGGCAGAAAATGTTGAGTTAAAAGATATGAATTTTTTAAATAACATTAGAACACGCACGAGTACCGAAAGCTTAGGGTATGAAAAGGTGATGTTAGAGAAGTGGTTTAATCAAACGATGAAAGAACATCTAGTAAAAGAAAAGTAGCAAAAAAGACAAGTCGTGAAATAAAAAAGGCAGCTTAGCTGCCTTTTTTATTGATTAAATGCAGGTTACTCAACGTAACTTTTTTCAAAGTTACTAAGTACAGTAAATAACTGTTCTATTTTTTTGACTAACTCTACAAGGAGTTTTTGGCTCTGAGATTGCTGCCATTTAAGCAAGTCGTCGGCAACTTCTTCTACATAGGGTTGAAATGTATTCGCACTGCAGTTAAAGCCCGCATCATTTTTGAATATTGCCGCAAAACCTGCTTTTTTCTCTTCTCGAAGCGCCGCTAAGGTCGCGTCCGCAGATAAAGATTTTTTCAAGATAATAGAAATGTTATCGATAAGTTGTTGATTTACAGAGTCAGACATGATGTTTTGCTAGATAAGGTTTAAAACAGACCTATTATCGCAAATTACTTGCCGGTTTAGCCAGTATAAATTTAGGCATGGTTAGTGAGGTTAGTGTTTAATAGCAAAGCAGCTTAGGCTGAGTAAGTTTTACCCAGCCTATTGACGGTGTGAACTCGTTAAAAGCTAGTGACTAGTACCACGTTCGTAGTTGATCTTGTTATAAACGTTATACTTACCAGATGGTTTTTTCATTGGCAGTCGTTTGATTTCTTCAAAGGTATTTGCGTCATAAACGATTACCGCACCATCTTCGTCCCAGATACTTAGCAATACATATTTACCGTCTTTAGTAAATTCAACGTGAGCTGCTGTTTTCCCCTTTGCAGGTGCGAGCGTCTTAACTATCTCTAAGGTCGACTTATCAATGATGTGAACCTTTTCTTTGTTTGGGCCAAAGAACACATCCACCCACGCATACGGTGACTTGCTATGGCTGCGCATAAAGAAACCAGGACCTTCGGTTTTGATTTCTTTAATAACTTCCCAAGACTCCATATCAATAACCGAAACTAAACCATCTTTGATATTTGGCGAGGCCAATACTTGACGACCCTTGTAATCCCACGTAATACCTGAACCTAAGTGTGGCATGCCTTCCATATCGATGGTCGCAACTTTTTTGCGGGCATCCAAATTAATCACCTGACCATTTTGGCTGTCACGAGAGGCACCAATTAAATTGATGTAATCTGGATCGAAGAAGAAGTCGTCTAAGTAGTCTTCTGTAGTAATGCGCCTAATTGGGAAAGCGTCTGCTGCTTTCCAATTTTCAACTGCACCTTCACCTACATCTTTACGGTGATCATGCGCCCAGCCCTTAAGTACCTCAACACCACCTTTATCGCTATATGGTATTTCCCAAACTTCTTTAACGTCTTTTAAGGCAACGATAAAGCTATGCCTAGGTGGAGCGTTATAAACAGCACTTACACGAGAGCTAACGCCATTTTTGTCTATCGCATCAACCATTTTGATTGGCTCTAAAGTTTCAGTATCAAGAATGACAATGTTATGTGGCAGGTAGTTACCCACAATCGCATATTTACCATCTGAAGAAATTGCTAAATTACGGGTATTGATACCTGCACGAACTTCTGCAATTACTTTAAGGTTATAAATATCGTATTTGGTTACCCAGCCATCACGTGATGCAAAGTAAACGTAGCGGCCATCAGGCGAATACTTTGGGCCGCCGTGCAGTGCAAAGCGAGTTTTAAATCGAGTAATTGGTTCGAAGGTATCTCCGTTTAGTAAAGTTGCAGAATGATCTGCTAACTCGACAACAATAAATAAATTCATTAGATCAGCATCAAATACCGGCTTATCACCTAACGAGCCTGGCAAGTGATTAACGATATGACTACCTTTTACGTCAGCTAAATCCCACTGTGGTTTGATTTTGGCTGGCGTATAAATGAAATCAGCAAGTGTATTGATTTCATTGTCGGAAAGGGTGGAGGCAAAGGCTGGCATCTGAGTTGCCGGTCTTCCCTGTCTGATAACAGTCAGCGCACGACGTTTTTTCAATCGAGACAGGTTTTCTGGGAACAAAGCTGGGCCCATGCCTCCGAGACGGTTAATTCCATGACAAGACTGACAGTGCTGGTCATAGAGTTTTTGTGCCGTTGGAGTTGTATCTTCTGCAGCTTGCGCTGCGCCATAAAATGACAAGCTAGCGAAAATACTGATACAAAATTTACTAAACTTACTACAAGTTAAAGCGCGAAAATTTTTATTTAAACGTTCACGCGGTACGTTGTTATTCATTACGCCACACCACTTGATTCTTTTGATTCGCTTTCCGAGTTATCTGCGACTAGATACCCATTAGTAGCCACATTTTTTTCATCAAAAATATCAACAACATGACCAATAACAATAAGTGTTGGCGGAGTAATTTTATACTTCTCTACCATTTCAGGTAACGTCGCCAAGGTGCCGCGATAAACTTCCTGATCAGGTCGGGTACCTTTGCGAATTAATGCTGCTGGAGTATTGGCATCACGGCCATGCTTTATGAGTTCTTCAGTAATAACAGGCAACGTATTAATACCCATATAAAATACCAAGGTTTGCGTTTGTGCGACTAAACTCTGCCAAGGTAAGTTCAGTTGGCCGTCATTTTGCAAATGACCGGTGATGAAGGTACAACCTTGAGCAATACCTCGGTGCGTTAACGGGATACCTGCGTAAGTTGTGCAACCAGAAGCAGACGTTATGCCTGGAGCTACATGGCAGCTAACACCAGCTGCTAGAAGTACCTCTACTTCTTCACCGCCACGGCCAAATACGAATGGGTCACCACCTTTTAAACGAAGCACTCGTTTGCCTAACTTGGCTTGGTCGACCAGCATTTGATTAATACCATCTTGCGGAACGCAATGTTTCGCTTGCTCTTTACCTACGTAATATTTTTCACATTTTTCTGGTAACATCGCCATAATTTCATCACTGACTAGGCGGTCATAAATAACGACTTCTGCTTGCTGAATAAAACGGAATGCTTTTAGTGTTAATAATTCTGGATCACCAGGACCTGAACCTACCAGTGCCACCTCTCCCGGCTGCAATTGGCTACGACTTTGTATTTCATTATTGTTAAAAACTTTCATAATTTTGTGCCCTTTAAATTGCAGCTACAGCTGAACAACCGGAATGTCCTCTGTTTTTATTTGTTCTGTTGCTAATCCAATTTCGTCATCGTTAAGGTAACAGCCTGGATCCTCTGCCCATGCATCACCAGTTTGCGCAAATGCACGCGTTCGAGTATTACCGCCACAAATGGCTAAATGCTTACACGATTTGCAGCGACCTTTGACTGGACGAGGTGTCTGGCGGAATCCTTGCATTAATGGATCTGCAGAGTCTCGCCAAATTTCAGAAAATTTTTCGGTTTTTACATTACCTAAGCTGTGATTCCACCAATAAGTATCTGGATGAATGGTACCGGTATTGTCGATGTTTGCGACGTTTACACCGGAGGCATTGCCGCCCCAATTGACTAAATGTTGTTCGAGATTTTTAACGCGAATAGGGTGCTTGTCACCAAAACGTTTTGCTGCCCATTGCAGCATAAACGGGCCGTCGGCGTCGTTATTACCGGTTACAAAATCAGATTCACGACCATCACAAATATGTTGCCAAGCTCGTTCAAATAATAATTCCATGGCTTGTTTGGTCATATTAAACATAGCATCGCGTTCAGCATTTCGTTTGCCACGACCTGAATAATTTAGATGTGATAAATAGAACTTATCGACATTATATTCATCCATTAGGTCTAACATCGCTGGTAAGTCTTGGAAATTATCTTGGGTTAAACAAAGTCGCATACCAACCTTAATACCCGCGTCTTTACAAAGCTTAATGGCGTGCATTGATTGCTTAAAACTACCTTCTACACGTCTGAATTTATCGTGAAACTCTTCCAAACCATCGATACTGATACCAACGTATTGGTAGTCAGCAGCTTTAATTTTCTCGATATTTTCTTCGTTGATTAATGTGCCATTAGTCGACAAGGCCACATAGAAACCTTTTGCTTTTGCATAGGCGGTTATTTCATAGATATCTGGGCGCAATAGAGGCTCGCCACCCGATAAAATAAGTACTGGAACTTGAGCTACTTTCAAATCATCAATGGTTGCTTTGATTTGTTCGGTTGATAATTCATTGTCAAAGTCAATATCCAACGACGTTGAATAGCAGTGACGACAGGCTAAATTGCAGCGACGAATTAAATTCCAAATCACTACTGGACCTGGCATTTTCCTGCTCTTGCCTGGTGGAGTATCGTGCTGCATTGTTTTGAGTAACTGTGAAATTCTAAACATTTCGTTTCCCTCACTAAGCTTCTGACTTGCGAGATTTACCTAAACGTAATCCCGTCTTCTTTAGTATTTTGCTGCTTGTCAGCATGTCGTCAGATTTGTTGTTATGAGTTTGCAACACTGGCTGCAAAATTTGTTTGATCTGACTTCGAAATTGTTCAATTTCTTCGGCACTTTTTCCGTGTACCATGGCAAATAAATTGTAATTCCAGTCAGGTAGGTGTCTTGGTCGTAAGTAGCAATGGCTGACAAAAGGCAAGTTACCAATTTTTTTCCCCATTTCACTGGCAACTTCGTCAGCGACATCCCAAACCGTCATACCATTAAATGTGTAACCTAGTTTGTAATGTTGCGGTACTGCAGCAACGCGGCGGATGATGCCTCGGGCTAATAAACTTTCAGTCATTGCAATAGTATCTGATTCACTAATGCCAAGCTCTTCTGCCACCGCTTTATAAGGTGATGCCACTAAAGGCAGCCCTTTTTGCGTGAGCAAGATGTACTGGCGTTCAAGCGTGGTAATTGTCTGGCTTTCTTGTGTTGAAGTTTGCTCAGACTGGCAGGTAGAGACCGACATAAAACTCCTCCTGTTTTGGCATGTTATGCACTTTTAAGCCTGATTGCTTTTCAATGTTTGCGATAACTTCATGGATTTCTTCAGGGGTTTCTGTCCCAATAACAAACCACATGTTAAGAAGATGTTCGCGTTTGTAGTTATGAGCGACTTGCTCGAAGCTGTTAACAATTTCAGTAACTTCATCAAACCTTGATTCGGGTACCTCGATTGCAGCTAGAGTAAACGCACCGCCTAAACATGCGGCATCAAACATTGGCCCGAACCGGGTTAAATAACCGGTTTCTTTCATGGTTTGAATACGATTTAGCACTTCTTCTTCTGTTGAGCCAAATTGCTCTGCCAACGCCAGGAATGGGCGCTCACACAGAGGTAGTGATTTTTGTAAGCTGTTCATCAATTGACGATCAAGCTGATCAAAGGGTAATTCGCTCATTTCGCCTCCTTTAAAGTGCGTTTCGCATAGCGAGCGCCATTTTGTTTGTAGGCTTTGGTACTAAAGAGCACATCCTTTTCAATATGAGTAAGTGATAACTCTTGGCAAATTGCTTCAAGGCTTGCCAATACCTTTTCTCGGCATTGGCCGTGAATCATGCAAAATAAGTTGTAAGGCCAGCCAGGTAACACTCTTGGTCGGCGGTAGCAAAGTGTTACGCAAGACTGTTTAGCAAGTTTTGCTGCCACATCTTCAACTAACTCGTCTGGAATATTCCAAACCACCATAGCGTTTGCAATAAAGCCGAGTTTTCTATGCTTTACAACTAAACCGAAACGCTTAATTAACCCTTGTTCTTGCCAGCTATTAACGGCATCTATAACTTCTTGCTCAGTTAAATTAACCAAGTCAGCAAGTTGCTGAAAAGGTTTACTTGATAGTGGAATACCCGTTTCAATTAGCGCCAATAGTTGTTGATAACTGTGTTCTTTATCAGCTATGGTTTGCGTGTCAGGCACTGTTCTTTGTGCTAATGCAGTCATTAGTTCAATGCCTTTCGTGGTTGCTCAAAGTTAATATCAAACGATAAATCGATGTGATATGCCGCTTCCATTGGTAACACTAAAACTGGGTAACCTGATGCGTCTTCAATCGCGCTGATAGCTTGATCGAGTAGTGGTTGATTTGCCGCCGTTACGACAAACCATAAATTGTAACTATGTTCACGTGCATAGTTATGGTTAACTTGCTCAAATTGGTTGACGATTTCAGCGATCTCGTCAATTTTATCTTCTGGAACAGCTAGTGCAGCTAAGGTACTTGCTCCAGCTTTTTTATGGTCAAATACAGGACCAATTCGTGAAATTACATCTTGCTCGGAAAGTAAGGCTAAGCAGTCCATTACTTCTTGTTCTGAGCAATCAAATTGTTCAGCCATCGCCAAATAAGGTTGGCTAGTTAATGGAAATTGTTTTTGATATTGGTTGATTAGCTTTTTCGCTAATTCAGGCAAATGAATAGTCATGATTAAAGTCCTATTTGATGTGCACGATTAGTGAAAAATATACCGCTGGGGCTTTCAGCCTCTAACAGCTTAACTAGCTTCTTGGATAAGGTATCGTAGATATGGATTTCATTTTTATCTCGCACTGACATCCACACTTGCTCACCGCGTGGCGTAAATTCCATATGTAATACACCTGGGCCTGGTTTTAATGTGTCAGTCAGTGAAATGGAATCGGTATCAATTACTTGAATAGTATCGTTGCGAGGGAATGCAAAGTTTACCCAAACTTGACGATTATCTGGCTGAGCCATAACAAATACTGGTTGGCCATGTACAGGAATCTCTGTTACTTGTTTCCACGTTTTAGTGTTTACCACAAGTACTTTGTGTTGACCTACGGCAGGTACAAATGCGTTGTCACCTGCAATTGCCCAACCTTCAAGGTGAGGCATTTTATATACAGGTAACTTCTTATCGCCTTTGCCATAGTTAGGCAAAATGCGTTGTACACCTTTTTCCATGTGCCATAAGTCTAGAAGCGCCATGCCATCTTCACCAAATAATCCGGCGATATAGTAACGGCCGTCAGGGCTCATTAATGCATCATAAGGAAAAAGGCCAATGTCTTTGAATTTGCTGACTTGATAATCAGGTTTCGAGAAGTCTAGTACCCAAATTTCATGGCTATCAAATAAACTTACAACAAACTTGTTTCCGGGTGCGTCAACGAGGCCAACTGTTTTAGACCGTTGCATTGAACCATCTTTATTACGAGGTTTAGTACTAAGCTCTGTTGCCGGAATATCGGCAACGAGTTCAAGAGTTTCAGCATTAAAAACTTTTACGCCACCTGGTGTGTAGTTTGATACGGCTACTAACTTTCCATCTTGGCTAATCGCGCCACCAATACTGTTGCCCGACTGTATAACTCTACCAGCGATGCTGTCGGTTAATAAGTCAACCTTAGTTAAGCCTCCGTCGCGACCAAAAACATAAGCAAAGCGTTGATCTCTAGAGTACACAATAGAGGCGTGTGACAAATCACCCAAACCATCAATTTGTGCCAAGGACGTTTTTGACGTGTGATTAACGATTTGTACTTGGCCAGTCGCTCGTTCAATTACAACACCTAAATCACCAGTAGGTCGAAGTTCTACTTTACTGGCTAGCTGATGTGTCATTGAACAAGCAGTTAATAATGACAACGCTGCAACTGACAACGTACTTTTTACTAATTTCGCCATAAAATTTGACATTATTTAACTCCTTTGACGAGCTGTTTGGTGATCCATTTAGCTTCTTGTTCAGTTAATATTTCTTTCCATGGAGGCATAGCAGTACCGGGACGGCCATACATAATGGTATTGGTAAGGAATAAAGCAGGTTTGCCTTCTAGGTTTTCAGGCAGCAGTGCAGGCCCAAGCCCCCCTTTTAATGTCATACCATGGCAGGAACCACAGTCTTGCTTGAGCAAGTGCATTAGCTGAGCTTGTCGTGCTTTTGTTAGGTTTTCTGTTTGCTTAGCATCTGCCGAAAAAGTGGCACTGTTAAGCAGCAGGGCAACTAGCCCCGCAAATGTAATATGTTTCATTGTCATGCGCTTTCATTGTCCTAATGAACAAATCTGGCACTAATGTAACAGCAATGTTTGAGTGAAAGTTTTGCGCAAGATCACAATTTGAAACGGAATCACTAAAAAACGTAAATATGCTGTTCTTGATCAAAAAACGATGTTTTTTTGTACGAATTATTCGAGATTTATCGGTGTTTTATTGGGTTGGCCAGCTATTTCTCGAACTAATTTTGGCATTAAAAAGCCGGGTAAAATGGTCATTAATTCATTAACGAGTGAAACTGCTTGTTGTTCATCTACTTCAAAATGGGCTGCACCTTGTACTTTGTCTAGCAAGTGCAAATAGTAGGGCTGAATGCCAATATCAAATATGTTTTCACAAAGGCTAGCGAGTGTTTCTGCATTATCATTTACGCCTTTTAACAAAACGCTTTGGTTAAACATTGCTATACGCTTATTCGCTAGTTTTTCAATAGCTTGACTAACATGCCCATCTATTTCTTGTGAGTGATTTATGTGGAAAACAATCGCACATTTAAGTCGAGAGTTTGCTAGAAGCTCAACAAATTGATTGGTAATTCGACTTGGAATAACAATAGGCAGGCGAGTATGAATTCGTAGTCGCTTTACGTGCTCTATTGCTTCTATTTCATTAACTAGCCAAGTTAGGTGCTGATCATTAGCCATTAGCGGGTCACCACCGCTAAAAATCACTTCATTGATTTCACCATGCTGACGAATATAGTTAAGTGCTTCTTGCCAACGCACTTTATTTGGACTGTTATCTTGGTATGGAAAATGGCGACGAAAGCAATAACGACAGTTAATGGCACAACCTGCTTTTACTATCATCAAAACGCGGTGTTTGTATTTATGTAGTAAACCTTCGGCAACAGTATCGTGTTCTTCAAGCGGATCGGTGACAAAGCCTTCCATTTGGTGGAACTCTTCAGCAAAAGGCATTACTTGCTTTAATAACGGATCGTTAATATCGCCAGACTTTATTCTACTTATATATGGCTTAGGTACTCTCACTGGAAATAGTTTTCGTGCAGCAAAGTGTTTTTGATAGTGCTGAGGGTCAATTGATAACATTTGCAACAGCTGTTGAGGATCGGTAACAACGTTGGCCAACTCTTTTTGCCAAGAAGTGTGCAAATGTGATTCGATTTGAGTTATTATCTGCGGCATTTGTTATTTCAATCTCTCGAAAGTAAAGCGAGTAACTATGGCTTCTTTTAGTACCAACCAATTTAAAGCCGGTCTTAAATTAATGATCGACGGCGAACCTTGTAACATCCTTGAAAACGAAATCGTTAAACCAGGTAAAGGTCAAGCATTCAACCGCGTAAAAATCCGTAAACTAATCTCAGGTAAAGTTTTAGAGAAAACGTTCAAATCGGGTGAGTCAGTAGAAGGCGCTGATGTAATGGATTCAGAGCTAGGCTACTTATATGCCGACGGTGAATTCTGGCATTTTATGAATAATGACACCTTTGAGCAAGTTGCAGCCGATGAAAAAGCAATTGGCGATACTGCAAAATGGTTAGTTGAAGGCGATGTTTGTACGATTACGTTCTGGAATGGTAACCCAATTTCTGTAGCTCCACCTAACTTTGTTGAACTAGAAATTACAGAAACTGATCCGGGCCTTAAAGGTGATACAGCCGGAACTGGCGGCAAGCCAGCAACATTAGCGACCGGTGCGGTAATTCGCGTACCATTATTCGTTCAAATCGGCGAAGTAGTTAAGGTTGATACGCGCAGTGGAGAATACGTTTCTCGCGCAGGCAAGTAGTAACGCTAATTACGTTTGAATAATAAAAAGCTCGCTTAGGCGAGCTTTTTTGTTAAACGTGTTTACCACCTGTCCAACCGCCTTGGCTAAGTACCTCATTGCCAAGTGCTTTAGGGCTTTCTTCTAAATCGGTAGCCATGGAATCATTCCAGCGATTTAAAAATCCGTAAAGGCATACAGCACCAAGAATTTCGACAATTTGGTTTTCACTCCAATGCTGCTTCATCTCAACCATTAAAGCTTCATCAACTGCATTGGGTACAGAGCCAGCCGCTAGGGCGTAATCTAATGCAACACGTTCTGCAGGTGTATATAGGTCACTCGTTTTGTAGTCCCAAATCGCTTGAACTTTTTCGTGACTAACGCCATGAATTTCCGCTGCAATTAATGAATGGGCTTCACAATATTGGCAACCCGCTGCACGACTACAAAAATGGGCAATAAGGCGTTTGAACCCTAAATCTACTTCACTATCTTGTGACATTACAGCTTTTGTTAATTCGCCAAAGCCTTTCACAATCGCAGGTTTGCGTTGCATCGTTAGTAAGCTGTTAGGTACGAAGCCAAGGATTCTCTCGAATATCGCAAAGTCGTCGGCTAGCTCTGGTGTGGTATCAGGTGATAGTGGTTCTAAATGTGCCATAGGGCATCCTTATTGTTATTGTAAGTTTGTTCAGCTTAGTAATGACAATAAATCTAGACAAAAAATTTCACGCTTTGATGAAATTCTATTTGTAAACTTTAATTGCTACTGACTGTAAATTAATCGCAGCCAAGCTATTGAAATTATAGCGTTAGCCCACATACTAACTAACTCGGTAAAGTAAAGGTTTAACTCAATGACCCCTGCATTAGAAATCAAAGATCTACAAAAGATTTATAAAGGCGATTTTCACGCCTTAAAAGGTATTAGCTTGTCAGTTGAACAAGGTGATTTTTTTGCATTATTGGGGCCAAATGGCGCGGGAAAATCAACGACAATTGGTGTCATTACTTCTTTGGTTAATAAGACATCTGGTACGGTAAAAGTCTTTGGTCATGATATTGATAAAGCGCTAGAAACTGCGAAAAGCTTTATAGGCTTAGTGCCACAAGAATTTAATTTTAACCAGTTTGAATCGCTTACTAGAATATTGGTTAATCAAGCAGGCTATTATGGTGTAGAGCGTAATATTGCTCACAAACGTGCTGAGAAATATTTAAAGCAGCTCGACCTTTGGGAAAAGCGTGATACTCCCGCCCGTATGCTATCTGGTGGTATGAAACGACGATTAATGATCGCCAGAGCGTTAATGCATGAACCTAAGGTACTTATATTAGATGAACCAACAGCGGGTGTAGATATCGAACTTCGTCGCTCTATGTGGGAGTTTCTACGTGAACTTAACGCAGAAGGTATAACGATTATTCTAACGACTCATTACCTTGAAGAAGCAGAAATGCTGTGTCGTAATATCGCTATTATCGACAATGGGCAAATTGTTGAAAACACCAGTATGAAGCAATTGTTGGCAACCTTAGATATCGAAACGTTTATTTTGGATTTGCCCGCCAATAGTATTCAAGCAACATTGAATGATTTTAGTTATCGCCAAATTGATGATCACACCCTAGAAGTTGATGTGAAAAAGACACAAGGCCTCAATAGCGTATTTGCTCAGTTATCAGAACAAGGTGTACAAGTATTAAGTATGCGTAATAAATCAAATCGTCTGGAAGAGCTATTTGTTCGTCTGGTCGCCAATAAAGAGCCAGCGGCGTAGAGGATTAATATGATGTCTAGTACCAACTTTATTGCATTGAAAAGTATTCTTCACAAGGAAGTTCATCGCTTTATGCGTATTTGGGTGCAAACCCTAGTGCCGCCAGCGATAACAATCAGTTTATATTTTGTGATTTTTGGCTCACTTATCGGTAGTCGAATTGGCCAAATGGGCGGCTTTGATTATATGTCGTTTATTGTCCCTGGTTTGATCATGATGAGCGTTATTACTAACTCCTATTCTAATGTCGCGTCGTCTTTTTTTAGCGCCAAATGGCAACGTAATGTTGAAGAAATGCTGGTGGCCCCTGTGCCTAATTGGGTAATTGTTGCCGGTTACGTTGGTGGTGGCATGTCGCGCGGCATATTAGTTGGCTGTATTGTTACCCTCATCGCGTTATTTTTTACTGATATTCAAATTCACAATATTTGGGTAATTTTACTAACGGTGAGCTTAACATCAGCTGTTTTCGCATTGGGTGGTCTTATTAACGCGGTATTTGCTGGTAGTTTTGACGATATTTCAATTATCCCTACATTTGTTCTAACACCACTTACCTATTTAGGTGGCGTGTTTTATTCAATCAGTTTATTGCCGCCTTTTTGGCAGGGTGTTTCACAAATTAACCCAATTGTGTATATGGTTAATGCGTTCCGCTATGGCTTTTTAGGTATTTCTGATGTTGAGTTATCGACTGCTTTTACGGTATTAGGGATTTTCATCATCGGTCTTTGGGCAACGGCAATGTATTTAATTAAAAAGGGTATTGGCTTAAGAAGCTAGGTCAAACACTATGTCTGAAAATCAATTAATAACGGGTGATTCTAAAGCAATAGTAACTAACCAAGACGGTATTCATGAGAACTTAACCCAAGTTGTAGAAAAACATTTGTCACATCAATTTGAAAAACCTTACCAGCAGCATACGCTGGAGGCGTTTAAGCAACTTGATGAAAAAGTAAAAGCTTGGCAAGGTGAAGTTATATTAGATGCGTGTTGCGGTGTAGGCCAAAGCACGCGTTTATTAGCAAAAGAAAACCCGCAAGCACTAGTTATTGGTGTCGATAAATCAGCAAATCGCACGAATAGAAATGTTGAAGAGCATTTCCCTGTCGATATTAGCGGCGTTGATAACTATATTATTGTCCGAGCAAATTTGAATGACTTTTATCGCTTAGTTGAACAAGCAAAATGGCCGATCAGTAAGCATTACATTCTATACCCAAATCCGTGGCCCAAGTCTAAGCACTTACAGCGTCGATGGCATGGCGCGGCTGTTTTTCCTAGTATTATCAAAATTGGCCAGCAAATTATCTTACGTAGTAATTGGTTGCTTTATTTGGAAGAGTTTTCTGTTGCGGCAAAAATTGCAGGACGTAATGGGAATATTAACGAAGTTACACTACTGTCTGGGCAAATAGCTCTCACCCCTTTTGAAGCCAAATTTATTGCTAGTGGTCAACAATGTTGGCAACTAACGGTTGATTAATTTCAGCACTTATTAGTGAATATGACGAACTAAACATTCGTCATATTGCTCACCTTTCTGTAAATGTCTAATAAAATCAATAGCTAAGATATTTGGCCTGATCTTTGTTACATCATAATTGTATTAAGGAGAATAATTATGACTAACAATATCAAAAGAAATGTATTAACTGTGGCGATTTCAACCATCATGGTCGCGCAAGCCTCTATTATCTATATTGGCATGTAACTTTTGCTGTTGAAATTAGCCTTCGTTCAAAGAAACGAGACTTTTTATTAAAATTTGATTAAACTGCCGCATTCGTTTTGATAGCTCACTAGTAATATTTTAACAACGGTAACCTATGACGGCAGGTAAACGCGCGGCGGAAGCTTCATTAGAAACGCTTCACCGTATTTTTACAATTCCTGAAGCTCCAGACTCGACCTTAGGTCGTATAGAGAAAGAAATCTCTGAAAACTTGGCGGGCTTTCTTGGAAATCATATTGTTGCTACGGAACAGGCACTTACAGATATAGAAAAGGATTTTGCAGGCGCAGTTATACCTGAACAGCCGGCATTTGTATCTGATCATATGCATCACCTACTTGATAAGTTGGTGTCGCGCTCTGTTCATACCTCAAGCCCGAGCTTTATTGGGCATATGACCTCAGCCTTACCTTATTTTATATTGCCACTGTCAAAGCTAATGGTAGGGCTTAATCAAAACCTTGTAAAAATTGAAACTTCCAAAGCATTTACGCCGTTAGAGCGCCAAGTACTTGGCATGATGCATCGCCTTGTTTATAGCGAACATGAAGATTTTTACCAAAACTGGATGCATAGTGCCAATCACTCGTTAGGTGCTTTTTGTTCAGGTGGCACGGTCGCCAATTTAACCGCGCTTTGGGTTGCTCGCAACAATATGCTTAAAGCTGACGGTGACTTTAAAGGCGTAGCCAGAGAAGGTTTATTTAAGGCATTAAAACACTATGGCTATGAAGGTATGGCTATTTTAGTGTCTGAGCGTGGGCATTATTCACTTAAAAAATCCGCTGATGTTTTAGGTTTAGGTCAGGAAAGTGTTATTGCAATACCAACCGATGACCGCAACCGTATTGATTGCCAGAAGCTTGAAGAAAAATGCCAAGCATTAGCTAAAGACAATATTAAAGTACTTAGTATTGTTGGTGTTGCCGGTACAACAGAGACCGGTAATATTGATCCGCTTAGCGATATGGCGGACATCGCTGAAAAATACCAATGTCATTTCCATGTTGATGCAGCGTGGGGCGGTGCGACCTTATTATCCAATAAATATCGTTCACTACTTGATGGGATAGAGCGTGCAGACTCTGTTACTATCGACGCGCACAAGCAAATGTATGTACCAATGGGCGCTGGATTAGTGGTATTTAAAAACCCATCGTCAGTAGCTGCCATTGAGCACCATGCAGAATACATACTGCGCAAAGGCTCTAAAGATTTAGGTAGCCACACCCTAGAAGGTTCACGCCCTGGTATGGCGATGCTAGTGTATGCAAGTTTGCATATTATTAGCCGTCCAGGTTATGAATTACTGATTAACCAAGGTATTGATAAAGCGAAGTATTTTGCAAGCCTTATTGATCAGCATTCAGAGTTTGAATTGGTCACGCAACCAGAATTGTGTTTACTCACTTATCGCTATGTACCTTCACAAGTACAGGCATTTATGGCAACAGCTGACGTTGACACTAATCAACATATTAATCGCTTGATTGATAAGCTCACAAAGTTTATTCAGAAAAGCCAACGCGAAGCGGGTAAATCTTTCGTTTCACGTACCCGTATCGAAGTTCAAAAGTATGGCGGCGTAAAAGTACTAGTCTTTAGAGTGGTGCTAGCTAACCCATTAACTACCAATGAAATATTAGAAGATATTCTAGAAGAGCAGGTAGAACTAGCGCAAAAGAGTATTCAGTATTTACCTGAACTTATTGAAAATACTAGCTTTTAGGAAAGTCTTCGACTCCTATTAAGTAGCTAAACATTTTAACCTTGTTGTTTTTTTGTACAGAAACTTGACTTATTTTCATATAAGTCTTATTTTTTTTGTAACGAAATATTCAAAGGAATTGAAATGTCGTTATTTAGGCAGGAAGCCGTAACTCATCAAAGTGTGCGCTTAACAGGCGCTGTATCCTTAGCTCAACCATTATCTATCAAACTTACAGTCTTTATCTTGATGTCTGTGATTTTTGCGATTGTCACCTTTATATTTAATGCTGAGTACTCACGTAAAGAAACTGTCCGTGGTTTTCTAATTCCTAATAAGGGGGTAATTAAGAGCTTTGCTAGCCAAGGAGGCACAATCGAAAAGCTATGGGTACAAGAAGGTGATCGAGTTAACAAAGGTGATCCATTAGTTAATTTAGTTTTGAAGCAAAACAGTGCTGATGGTGTGAGCCTTAGCAGTAAACTGCAGAAACAATTGAAATCACAATTAGCTTTACTCGATGATGAGATTAGCCAACATGAAATAATTCGTATTCAAGAGCGTAATAATCTTGAGAATAAGGAAATTTCGTTGCAGCAAGAGAAGCTAGCGTTGGAGAGTCAATTTAACTTTGCAGATGAAAAGCTTGAGCTTTTGCTGGCTCAACAGGCTTATATTGAACGACTAAATAATAATGGTTTCGTTTCAAGAGTTGAGAAAGAGGCCCTAATACAGGAATTGCTGCAAGCTAAACAAGAAAAACAAAATATCTTACGCTTGTTGCTTCAACAAAAAAGTCAATTAAATCAAGCGATTTTTGATAGAGAAAACTTACCTCGTAAATATGCATTGCTAATTAGCAATTTAATGCGGAAGAAAGCTGAAATTCAAAATCAACTTGATCAAGTGAGAAATAATTATCGTTACACAGTAACGGCAAGCAATGCTGGCACTATAACAGGTATCCAGATCGTAGAAGGAGAAACTTTACCTTCTTCTAAAGGGCAATCAATACCATTACTTCATATATTGCCCGTAGAGTCTGTATTAGTAGCAGAAATTCTTGTACCTACACGATCTTCTGGTTTTATTGAAAATGGTCATGTTTCTCGCTTGAGGTTTGATGCATTTCCTTATCAACGATTTGGTTTCATCGAAAGTGTCATTACTCGAGTAGATAGGGCAATCATTGCACCAAGTGAGACCTCACTCCCTATTGTATTGAAAGAGCCCGTTTATCGACTAAGAGCGACGTTAAGGCAACAAGAGATGTTAGCTTATGGGCAAAAATTTGAGCTTAAAAGTGGGATGTTATTTGAGGCCGATATTATGTTGGAAAAACGTACACTTATTGAATGGTTATTAGAACCTATATACAGCTTAAAAGGGCGAGTAAGTTAATAGATATTATTAAAATTCGTACCTGAATTCTTCTAATTAAGCAAAATTAAACAATTTGTTTTATTGGAAAGTAAGAGTGGCTGACTTTGGTTAACTTTGAATGGACAACTAAAGCCAGCCTAATAATCGTTAAAACATTTAATAGTTTTAACAAATCACTACCCGACATTAACGTCGGATAAATGGAGTATAACATTATGCGTGAATTAAGCGTAAATGAAATTAAAGAAGTTAGCGGTGGAATAAACCCTGCTGTAGTAATAGTAGCTGTCAAAGTCGCTCAAAAGTTAGCACCAGTCGTCAAGGCTGCTGCAACGGCGGCGGCATCATATATCGCAGGGTCGGTTGGTTATGAATTGGGGAACGGCTAATGCGTAGTTTAAATGAAAATGAAATTAATAAAGTCAATGGTGGTATAGCTGTCACAGTAGGCATTGTAGTAGGTTCGTTTGTCGGTGGTTATATCTATGGAAGACTTACAAGAGAAGAGCCCAAAAAAGAGCCGTGTAAACCAAACGAAGTAACTGGTACACAGTGCGCATAGGAGGTTGAGGCTATTGGAAAATAGCCTCAAAGTATTTGAGGAGTAATCATGAAAGCAGGAATTTGCCCGCATTGTGAAAAGAAGATACCAAACAAATCTTTAAGAAATTTGCAAAACAATAGAGCAATCTACTGTCCTTTTTGTGCGAAACCTATTCGTATAAATCAAAAAAGTATTATTTTGACTGTGGCTATATTTAGTGGAATAGCAGGAATCATCGGCAAAGATTTATTTAATGTTTCGTTAATGACAGGGCTTTTGATTGTAGTGTCTTTTGCAATTCTATTTTCATTAATTTATTTGCGATTTATTGGCATCTATTTTCCTTTGGAATGTGCTGAAAATGAAGATTTATACTTATGAAACAGGACTACTTTAAATTCAGTTTATTGTCTCAATGTATGGATGCTCACAAAGTCTATTGCCTTACCTCTATAATCTTTTTGGTAATTACACCAAAGTATTTGCACGAGTGTATTAAAGATTAGGAAAGGTAATATAGAAAGAACTTAGGTGTAAAGAATGAACAAACCAAAGTTAAGTTTTAATGATGGACTATTAAAGTTCAATAATAGTAAACGCACACCGTTAATCCTCCAATCTGAAATTGCTGAATGCGGACTTGCTTCAATAGCTATGATTGCAGGTTACTTTGGGCATCACTTGGATATGCAATCAATTCGCAAAAGACATAATGCCAAGTTGCAAGGCTTGAATTTAAAACAATTAATAGAATTAGGAGACAGTTTGGGCTTAGCTAGTAGAGCATTACAATGTCCTCTACAAGAAATTGATAAGTTGCAACTTCCTTGTATTCTCCATTGGGACATGAATCACTTTGTTGTTCTAACTAAATTAAAAACTAGTAGCTCTGCACATAGGTTTGAAATTAACGATCCCGCGCTAGGCAAGCGAGTGCTAAAAATCGAAGAGTTTAGTAAACACTATACAGGTATTTGCTTGGAGCTTAGCCCTACAAATAAGTTTGAGCGCAAACAAGAGCGTAGTGAGATGAAATTTTCACAACTATGGAGTTCAATTTATGGTCTAAAAGAAGGATTATTTAAGCTCATTTCTTTATCCCTAATATTACAGTTTTTGGCGCTTTTAGCTCCTTATTATATGCAATGGGTTGTTGATGAGGTCCTTATAAGTTTTGATGAATCACTTTTAAAAATTTTGGCTATAGGTTTTGCATTAATTGCAATTGTTTCTGTAGTTACTGCAGCCGTCCGAAGTTGGCTGGTTTTAAGGATTTCAAGTCTTTTGAATATGCAAATGGGTATTAATTTGCTTAGACATTTATTGCGGTTACCAATGAATTACTTTGAATCTCGACATGTTGGAGATATTGTCTCAAGGTTTGGTTCACTCTCGGAAGTTAGGGAGCGCATAACAACAGGGTTTGTTGAAACACTTGTCGATGGTTTTATGGCTATAGCACTTTTTGCAATGATGATGCTTTATTCCATAAAACTAACTTTGATAGTTTTAGGTGTGATAACACTTTACCTTATGGTTCGCTTTGTATTATATCGTCCTTTACACCTCGCTACAGAAGAATTAATCCAAAACTCTGCTAAAGAACAGTCAAATTTCTTAGAAAGTGTTCGAGGAATTCAGACAATTAAGCTGTTTTGCAATGAGTCACAAAGGCAAAACTTGTGGCAGAACCGCTATGCTGAGGTCATTAATAGTGAGATACGGATAGGTCGATTGAATATTAGTTTTGATTCATTTAACAAACTGCTATTTGGATTAGAAAACATATTAGTTATATATTTGGCTGCAATTATGGTGATGGCGAATACTATGACCATAGGGATGGTGTTGGCTTTTATAGCTTATAAAAGCCAACTAATTTCTAGAGTCACAAATTTAATAGAACAAATCATACAGTTTAAAATGATGCGTCTACATTTAGAGCGCATTGCAGATATCGCTTTGTCCAAACAAGAGTCACAAATAAATGATGAGCCGATTGTTTTGCTGAATGAGTATTGCCAGCCTAAGGGGCAGCTTACCCTAGAAAACATTTTTTTTAACTACGGCAATGAATCACAATCAGTTTTAAAAAACGTCAATTTAACGCTAGAACCAGGAAAGTCAGTAGCTATTACGGGAGCTTCCGGTGTCGGTAAAACTACATTAATGAAGATAATGTTGGGGCTTTTAAAGCCAACTAGCGGGCGGATATTGCTTGATGGAAAAGATATAGTCCAGAGTGGTTTAGCAAATTACCGTAAAAAGGTTGCAGCAGTTATGCAAAATGATACTTTGTTAACTGGTTCAATTGCAGACAATATTAGCTTCTTTGATCCTAAACCTGATATTGAGAGAATTGAAGAATGCGCTCGCTTTGCATCAATCCATGAAGATATAGCCCATATGACAATGGGATATGCCACTTTAGTTGGTGATATGGGTACAAGTCTATCGGGCGGTCAAATTCAAAGGATTTTTCTTGCCCGTGCATTATATCAGCAACCATGTATTCTTTTTTTAGATGAAGCCACAAGTCATTTAGATAAAGAGAATGAATCTAAAATCAGTGAACAAATTCAACAACTACCCATGACGATAATTATGATTGCTCATCGACAAGAAACAATTGAAGAAGCGGATGTTGTTTACCAGTTAAATAATGGGTTACTTGAAGAGAAGATGGATAAGTGTCTACAAGAGGTAGGTTAGCAAAGAGAAAATGTTTCACATATATAAGCACGTTAAATGTTTTAGTTGAGTTATACGAGTTGTGTTAGCGAATATGAATTATTTTTATTAATTTAATTATTGTTTGTTTGGATAAATCAAAGCTTTGCTTTTAACGTTACGCATCACTTAAAATAGTCATATAGTTTTTCCTTTATTAGATTTTATATGACGACGCTTTCAATGATTGTTGCCCATGCTGATAACCGTGTTATTGGTAAAGACAATGATATGCCTTGGCATTTACCAGCCGACTTAGCTTACTTTAAGAAAACAACGTTAGGGAAGCCTGTTGTTATGGGTCGAAAGACTTATGAATCGATAGGACGCCCGTTACCTGGTAGGCAGAACATAGTTATTACCAGAAACCCTGATTATCGAGTTGAAGGAGTCGATGTTGTCGCGTCAGTCGATGAAGCATTAGCCAAAGCTGCAGATGCCGAAGAGATTATGGTGATTGGTGGTGGTGCTATTTATCAACATTGTATGCCGGCGGCAGACAAACTATATGTTACTCATATTGATGCGGAAATAGCAGGCGATACCTGCTTCCCTAGTTATGATGTTGATAAAGACTGGCAAAAGGTGGCAAGCGAAAAACGAGAGGCAGATGAAAAGAATGCTTATGCCCTCGACTTTTGTGTTTATCATAGGCGTTAGTGCTGATAACTTATTTTAAATAGGAAAGGGCCAAATGATCGATTATTCGATATCAGACTTGGAAGAGTTAGTAATAGGTCGAGCAATTTCGTCATTGAGCGTTAACGATCTTAACCAGCACACGGAAGAGCTGTTAAAAGACCCAAAATTTCTCCCCGGTATGAATGGTCTTTATGACTTTAGCGGCATAGAAATGATTACCGGCAGCCCGAATGAGTTTGTTCGTTTAGCAGATTCTATCTCTGACAAAGAACAAATACCGGTGCGAGCAAAGGTTGCAGTGGTGTGCGAGTTAGACTCTAGCTTGCACAAAGCACTAATCGGTTATCGTTTAATGGTGTCCAATTCTGCAGTTGAATATGAATTCTTTTCAAGCGAACAAGCGGCGCGTTCGTGGCTAGCTCGGACTGACATTAACTCGTAATAGATAATTGCTTTTCGCTGACCAGTACCCCGTTCTGGTCAGCATAGATCCAGTCGTTGGGTTTGATGTTCACGCCAGAAAATCGGATGCAGATATCTTGATCACCGATATTGCGCTTTTCAGTTTTTATTGGAGTAGTACCTAACGCTTTAACCCCAATATTTAGTGTGTTGATGGTGGTAACGTCGCGTATGCAGCCGTTAATTACTAGGCCTGCCCAACCGTTTGCTACAGCAGCTTCGGCAAGCATATCGCCTAATAAGGCACGGCGCATAGAGCCTCCGCCGTCTACAACTATGACTCTTCCATTGCCGGGTGTGTTAACTAGCGCTTTTACTACGGAATTATCTTCAAAACACTTTACGGTAACTGCTTGCCCGAAAAAGACTTGGTGTTTGCCATAGTGTTGGAATTGAGCCTCAAATACACAAACCTCATTTGGGTATTCGTCGCATAAGTCTGGAAGTAAGTCGTAGCAGTTGTTCATCATAAACCTTCTCAAGGTGTGGAAGCTCAATACTACGATAAAACAAGGAGATGAAAAGTGACAATTAATCTAATTAATAGTGAATATTAGTAATAAAAAAGCTCCCTTTTAGGGAGCCTTGTTAAATTCATTTGCAATACAGGTGGCTATATTTTTCTGATTGTTAAAAAATTATAGTGCTGTATTTAGCCCAAATTCTTTTGAAATAGGTCTTCTAACTTTGTAATTGTTTCGTCTATTTGATTCACGTTAGTTGGTGCAATGAAAATAGTATCATCGCCAGCGATAGTGCCTAACACGCCGTCACTTTTACTAACGCTGTCGAGTAAACGAGCAATGAGTTGTGCTGCACCTGGACTGGTGTGGATAATGATCATTACTTCGTTATGCTCTATATCTAAAACTAGTTGCTTAAGCGGACTTTTTGCAGTTGGCACGCCAAGTTCAGCTGGCAGACAATAGACCATTTCTTGGCGAGCATTGCGCGTGCGAACGGCACCAAATTTACTCAACATACGTGATACTTTTGATTGGCTAATATTATCAAAGCCCTGTGCTTTTAGGGCATCAACAATTTCGCCTTGCGAGCCGAATTGTTCTTGTTTTAATAAATCTTTAAATGCTTGAACGAGTGCTTCTTGTTTTTGTTGTGCGGTCATATTGCTTTGCTGTAATAATTAATATTGGAAAAGGTAATACCTAAGTCGGATACCATATAAATTTTTTTAGTCTATCCTCTACTATACCAAGATATGGGTAATTATGCTGAATTTAAATGCTGATAAAATTACCCACTTGGCTAATTAACTTTCTAACACTAAGGAAATAGTAAAAATTCACATGAAAAATGTGTAAAGGAAAGTTGCTTATTTAGTGGTTTTATTAAACGTTAACCACGATTAATCATTTGTTTTTTGTGCACTAATACTATATCTTTTGGGCGACAAAAATTTACGTAAATACTCAAATCTGGAGAATTCCAATGAAAGTTGCTGTTTTAGGCGCAGCTGGCGGTATCGGCCAAGCGTTATCTTTACTATTAAAAACTCAATTGCCAGCAGGCTCTGACTTAGCATTATACGATGTTGCACCGGTAGTACCTGGTGTTGCTGTAGACTTAAGTCACATCCCAACAGCAGTTAATGTTAAAGGCTTTGGTGCTGACGACTTAGCGCCAGCGTTAGATGGAGCAGACATTGTAATTATTCCAGCAGGCATGCCGCGTAAGCCAGGTATGGACCGTGCTGATTTATTCAACGTTAATGCGGGTATTATCAAAACGTTAGCAGAAGGTATTGTTGCTAACTGCCCTAAAGCGTTAGTTGGTGTAATTACTAACCCAGTAAACGGTACTGTGCCAATTGTTGCTGAAGTATTCAAAAAAGCAGGTACATACGATGCTAACCGTGTATTCGGTGTAACTACTCTTGATGTTATCCGTTCTGAAGCATTTATCGCTGAATTAAAAGGCGTTGATGTTTCTTCTGTGAAAGTACCAGTAATTGGTGGTCACTCAGGCACTACTATTCTTCCACTTCTTTCACAAGTTGAAGGTGTGACGTTTACTGATGAAGAAGTAGCTTCTTTAACACCACGCATTCAAAACGCTGGTACTGAAGTTGTAAACGCTAAAGCAGGTGGTGGTTCAGCTACATTATCAATGGGTGCTGCAGCAGCGCGTTTTTGTATGTCTCTGATTAAAGGCTTGCAAGGTGAAGACGTTGTTGATTACGCATATGTAGCGGTTGAAAATGGCGATGCGGCTTACTTCGCTCACCCTGTTCGTTTAGGTAAGAATGGTGTTGAAGAAATCTTATCTTACGGTGAATTAAGTGCTTTTGAACAACAAGCAAAAGAAGACATGCTTGCGACATTAAATAACGATATCCAAGAAGGTATCGACTTCATTAACGGCTAATATTCATTATCGTTAAAGATTTAAAAAAGCCACGTTTATACGTGGCTTTTTTATTATTCCTATTAAGGTTTGTCTATTCTAAATAAGTAAAATAAGTGGGTTAGATCAAAGAAAAGCGATATAACTATTTCACTTTCTTGCATAATCATTCCTAGTGCATATACTCGATAATTGAAATTTATCTCCTCGGAAAAGGATGCTCGATGCTTACTTCACTTACCATGAAGAAAAAATTGCTATTGCTAATGGCAATCCCTTTGATAGCTGTCATTGTTTATTCTGGTATTCAAATTGTTAATGCTAATAAAGCGGCAAATAACGCAGAACAAACTACTCACTTATTAGAGCTAGCTATTGCCAACTCACAACTTGTACATGAACTGCAAAAGGAGAGGGGCTTAACTGCTGGTTATTTTGGTTCAAATGGCAGTGACCAATTTCGTCGAAAACTAGCGAGCCAACGTCAACTCACAGATAACAAGTTGGCTACTAAGCACAGTGTTACCGAAGGTCTTAGTGATGTAATTGCTAAGTTAGATCTTACTGGCATGCGCAGAGAAAATACGCAGGCATTAAACCAGTTAGCGAAAATTCGACAACAAACTGATGCATTAAGTATTAGCGCCGGCGAAGCCATCGGGTATTACACAAAAACTAACGGTGCCTTGTTAAACGTTGTTTCAACTATTGCTGAAATATCGGACTCACCTGAAATAAAGCAACAAGGCTTGGCGTATTATAATTTTGTCCAATCTAAGGAAAGGGCGGGTATTGAAAGGGCTGTGCTAAGTAATACGTTTGCTAAAAATAGCGCTTCATTAGCAGCTTATGTAAAATTTAAAGAGTTAGTTTTACTTCAAGATACTTATGCAAAAGAATTTGAAAATATCGCAAGTCCTGATGTCTTGGCTTTTTACCAATCGAAAATAAAAGGTCCCGAAACTAATGCGGTAATAGAATTTAGACGTATAGCTGAACAGCAGAATTTAAATGGTAATTTTGGTGTTTCGGCTACTCAGTGGTTTGATGCTGCAACTAAGCGAATTAATATCCTCAAGAGTATTGAAGATTACATAGCTAGCAATATTGAACAGCAAGCGAATCAACAATTATCTAGCGCTCAGTGGACCAACTGGTTGTATATATTGATTACGGTAATTGTTCTAGGTGTATGTGTATTAGCCGGTATTGTTATAGTTAAAGGACTTACTCGTCAGGTAGGTGCCTTAGTCGATACCTTAGATTACTGTTCGACGAATAATGCATTAGATCGAAAGCTTGTTGTTAACGGTCATGATGAATTTAGTGTCATCTCCAATGCATTAAATGATGTGTTTGAGACTTTCCGCAGTGCAATTAGTCAGATCACCTCAAATAGCGAGTTATTAGCGACGTCGTCAGAACAAAACTCTGTAACCGTAGAACAAACTAGCAAAGCGCTCTATGAACAAAAAGAGCAAACCTATCTAGTAGCAACCGCCATGGAAGAAATGACACATACCATTCATGAAGTGTCTAACAATACCAATCAAACTGCAGATGCTGCCAAAAATGCGGAGACAATTGCCAATGACAGTGCCGTCGTAGTGGCGAAGTCAGTTAAGCAAATAGAGCAAGTTTCGCATGATGTTAGTGAAGTGCATAATGTGGTGGCTAAGCTCAATAGTAGTAGCGCGGAAATTACGAATGTTGTCGATGTGATTAAAGCGGTAGCCGAGCAAACAAACTTACTAGCACTAAATGCAGCAATAGAAGCCGCACGTGCTGGAGAGCAAGGGCGTGGCTTTGCTGTTGTTGCTGATGAAGTAAGAACGCTTGCGCAACGTACACAGGAATCGACGCTTCAAATTGAAAATATTATTAATGAATTTGCCAAAGCGACAAGTGAAGCTTTTAACATAATAGGTTCATGCCAAGAGCGCGCAAAAGAAACCGTTGAGCAAACAGGCGAAATTACTCAATCCATCGGCGATATAACTAGTGCCATCACAGTGATAAACGATATGTCGACGCAAATAGCGAGTGCAGTAGAGGAACAAGTTGTCGTGGCCAACGATATTAGTGAAAACATTAACAAGATTAGTGGCGCCGCTGATGGTACAGCCAATGCGGCAGAAGATATTGCCGCGACAAGTGTTAGTCAGTCTGAAATGGCCCAAGACTTGAAAAACTTATCAGGCAGCTTTGTCGTTTAAGGCGGTCAGTTGAGTATTAAAAAGCCGCTATAATTGGCGGCTTTTTTAATGAATTCACTATTAAATACTTCGGCTATCTATATTGTTCAAGTGTTGCTTGCCAATCGGGATCAAATTGTAGTTGGTCAATGATTGGCGTTAAGTACTGATAAATGGTTCGTTGTGATTTGGGAATAAGAATACGGCGGTCGTATATATCATGAGGCTTTCTTGAAAGATGAAACTTTCCTTGCCAATGATTGACTTTAATCATGTAGTCAATTGTGGAACGACTGACTACCGCAGCATCAATACGCTCAGCTAACAGCATGGAAAACAAATCGACTTCGTTAACGGTATCGACCCGCAAGGCTTTTTTCTCTTGAATCAGCTCGTTAATGCCAAAGTAATAAAAGCCGCGCACTCCGCCAAACACTTTATTTGTTAATGATTGTGAGTCGTTATACTCAAGCGGTTTGGTGTTTAGCGAGATTACTTCATCTCGATCGGTAAATACCCTAGACGTCCAGTAATACTTAGTTTCTTTTTTATCTTTGAACCACACTGGGTTTACGCCGAGTAATATTCCGTCAAGAATATTTTCTTCTAACATACGTTCAAGGCGCTTTCTTGGCACATGAATTAATTGAAATTGGTATTGGTTACTATGTCTGTTGAGATAGTCAACAAAATCGAAGTAAAGGCCTGAGTTTATCGCGGAATTGACAATAAGCGGTGGTTTAAGGTGATAGCTGTAGACCGAAATGACAGGCTTATCTTCAGCAAATACTGAAGAGGCTAATAATAATACTATGATGCCGAAAATTTTTGTCATAAAAAAGTTTAGGTAGTTAACTACAAGTAACTATAACGCAAAATATGTGCAGTCTATATGACAATGAAATTTAATTTAAATTTATATGCTCTAAAGTCGCTTGGCACTAAGGTGCTAATTATTTAGCTAGTTATTTCAGTTAATCTTGTTGATTACTGAATAACAGACAAGAGAATAAACATGTTAGCTGGCAAAACCGCACTCATCACGGGTTCATCAAGTGGTATCGGCTTAGCAACGGCAAAGGTGCTTGCTGAAAATGGCGCAAATATCGTTCTACATGGCTTAATGTCAGACCAAGAAGGTGAGACATTGGCTCAAGAATTTGTCGATAAATATCAAGTAAAAGCCATTTTTGACGGTGCTAACTTGATGGATGCCAAAGCGATTTCTACCCTAATGGAAAGAGCTAGCGTTGAAATGAGTGGCGTTGACATTCTGGTTAATAACGCTGGAATTCAGCACACTGAGCGGGTAGACACCTTTCCTCAACCCAAATGGGATGCCATTATTGCGATTAACTTAACCGCAGCTTTTCATACTACTCAAAAAGCATTACCTAGCATGAAAGCAAAAGGTTGGGGGCGAATTATAAACATTGCTTCGGTCCACGGTTTAGTTGCGTCTCTTAACAAGTCAGCTTATTGCGCTGCAAAACATGGAATTATTGGCTTTACCAAAGTAGTAGCTATGGAAAATGCGGAGCTTGGCATTACTGCTAATTCGATTTGTCCAGGGTTTGTCGATACGCCACTTATTACCGAGCAAATTCAACAAATGGCTGATCGAGACGGCATCAGTTTTGAGCAAGCAAAGCGTCAAATTGTCATTCAGAAACAGTCATTGCCAGATATGATGGATCCTCGTCAGATAGGCGAGTATGCCTTATTTTTATGCTCTGATACTGCACGCACGATTACCGGAGCGTCATTGACTATCGATGGTGGTTGGACGGCTCAATAATTCTCTTATTGCCCTTTGATAACTTCCGGGTATGAATCGAAGTGTGAGCTTGTCGCACTTCGGTAAACTCAGTATGAATTTTACTTGTTTAGAAATGCCGCTAATCGTTGATATGTTTCCATACACTCTTCTTTGACTAGGTCATGCAATAACATATAAGCATGGATCATCCCATCGAACTGGTGATGCTCAACATTTACTCCAGCAGCGTTAAGTTTTTCAACGTAAGCATTGCCTTCATCTCGCAACGGGTCGCAACCTGCGGTAAATACGATTGTTTCTGGCATGCTACGGTCAAACGACCCCAATAAAGGTGAAGCTTCGCTTAATGTATGCCCATCACTGTATTTTTCTTGAAAATATTGTTCGAAGTACCATTTGACCCTAGCTTGTTCTAGCAAGAAGCCTTGACCATTTTCTTCTATGGAAGCAGATTGCATGGTGTAATCAACGCTTGGGTATATGAGTAACTGTTTATTGATTTCAATATCAGAGTTTTGTGTAAAGCGCTTACTTAAAGTCGTACAAATTGCACCGCCTGCGCTATCGCCCATAATATTTAGCTGATAATTATGATTAACGCCATCGAGCAGTTTACGATGATTTAAGAGAACTGCTTCACAATCGTCAATCCCTGCTGGATAAGGGTGCTCCGGTGCTAATCGATAGTCAGGACAAATAACAACACAGTTTGCCATTTTAGCCATCATTCGGCTCGCACTATCGTATAAATCGATGCTGCCACACATGTGCCCGCCGCCATGGTAATGAATTAATACTGGTAGTGCGGCGGCTGGGTCAGGGCTGTAAACGCGGGTATTAATTACTCTTCCATTAAGCGTTAAAGACCTGTCTTGAACAAAGGTAATATCTGGCCCGTTAGGAATAAAAGCCGCCAGTTTATCAAGATTACCTCTAACTATTTCAGGTGTGTAAGTGACACCCTGCGCCTTTGCTTCTGCAGCCGCTGCGTTAACTTGCGTTAGAAACTCTGTAAGTTTAGGTGAAAGCGTGCCTCGCATTATATTCACTCCTTTGATTTAGCTGTTTCAGGTAAGAAAAAGCTGCCAATAAAAAAAGTACTGCTCAACACCGTAATAAGGATTAACGAATATGTGAAATCCCCTTGGTTAATATCTACAAGTTTACCGAACAACCAAAGAACCCCCGTTGATAACAAGTAACTTATTGAATAAAACAAGCTAAAAATTATCGTAATTCGTTGGCCGCTCATGTTCGGTAACTCGTGTGGAATAGATACCAGAGCAGTAATTGGAAAGAAAATGAAAAAGCCTAGCAAAATAGCTGAAGCTGTTTGAATAATTGGGCTGGTGCTAAAAGATAATCCTATGATGGTAAGGATCATTGCAAGACCAGACCATTTAATAACAGGTACTCTTTTTGGGTTCTTTTTGCTGTAGATAATACCGGCTAATGTGCCAACAATACCAAAGCCAATCACCCATTTACTTTGGCTAATTCCCGCCTTTGGATAAAAGGTGAAAAGGCAAATATAAAAAGCGAGTAGACCAGAATAAGTCAGTGCGTAAACCCAATTGAACTTATCTTTTAAACCGTCGATATAATGATAATTACTTTCAGCATTTGCTTGGTTTGTAGCGTCTTGTTCGTTTGAGTCAAATCTTACTAACAGCCAAGCTACGGCGAATAGGAAACTGGCAACAGAAAATGCTAATAGGCTAACTTTCCAATCGCCAGTAATTGAATTGAAATCAGCCATAAACCACAAAATAATAGCGGTACCGACATTAAATGCGACGGCATTAAGGCCGTTAATCACAGGCCTTTCGTCTACATCAAACCAATGCATAACTATTGGGTTGAAATAAACAATCATAAAAGCCCCACCTAAGCCCATCAGAAAACGACTGACTAGCAAAATTTCATAATTAGGTGAGTAGGGAGTAAATACGCCAATGGCAATAAGTAATGCGGCGATGAAAAAGGCATACTTTATGCCAAACTTTATTGCCAGCCAGGCGGCACCAAATGTCCCGACAATTTTAGCAAGCGTTACTGAGCCACTAATAAAACTCGCGGAAGCTAAGCTATCAACATTCATTGACTCCATTATTTGGCTCATGCTGGCTGTACCGCCAACCCAAGCCATCGCAAATAATACATAGCTAATAAAAACAATCGCTTCAACGATATACTTATTACTTATTTTCATCATTATTCTTTGTTATTTTCGTAATGTTTTTAAGACTACCGCATCAACAAGCAAAAATAAGTACTACCTTCGTGTACTGCCTTCGAAATTCTCACGTGGTATGCTGGGCAGATAAAAATAATAACTTCATCTAAGGCGAGGCAGGTTTTTGTTAATTTGGCAGTCGTTTGATTCTTGGTTAATTAGTTTAATTTCAATTGCCTATTTTCTTGTGCTATTCGCTGTTGCGTATTTTGGGCAAAAACAGTCTCAAGATAAATGGCACAACCGCCCTTGGATATATGGTCTTTCATTAGGCGTTAGTTGCACCTCTTGGGCGTTTTACGGCACTGTAGGTCAAGCGGCGGCAACCGGCAGTTGGCTAGCACCAATTTATATTGGCACTATTTTGTGCTTTGTATTTGCTTGGCCGATGTTATTGCGAATGCTGAGAATAAGTAAGCAGCAAAATATAACATCGATTGCTGACTTTATTGCCTGCCGATACGATCGCTCACCACAAATAGCGGGTCTTGTTACATTAGTCGCATTAATTGGCACTATTCCTTATATCGCGCTTCAGTTGCGAGCGGTAAGTACTAGTTTTGATTTGCTTACGGGGACTTATCAATCGGGAATTAATACGACAGTACTAGTCACTATTGTATTGATCGCGTTTAGCATTTTATTTGGTACCCGCCAGGTTGCTGCAAGTAGACAAAATAGGGGACTAGTATTAGCCATTGCTTTTAGTTCCATTGTCAAACTATTCGCGTTAACCGCGATAGGTATCTTTGCAACTTTCTTCATTTTTGATGGCTTTAACGACCTGTTGCTGCGCTCGGAAACCATCAGCTTTGAGAGTGACTCTGACTTAAATGCGTCAATATATTTTGCTATTTCACAAGCTATTCTAGGCATGATAACGATAGTGGTGTTGCCACAGCAGTTTCATATGGCCATGATTGAAAATCATCATGAACAAGAATTGAAAACTGCTCGTTGGCTTTATCCTCTATATCTTGTTCTTATCAACTTGTTTGTCTTACCTATCGCTATTGCAGGTTTAGCGACCTTTCCAGGCGGTAGTGTTGATGCCGATACATTTGTAATTACCTTGCCGTTATTTTTCCAACAATCTTGGTTAGTGCTTTTGGTTTATATCGGCGGTTTAGCTGCGGCTACTAGTATGGTCATCATTGCCACAATAGTATTGAGTACCATGTTAACTACAGAAATCATTAACCCTTTATTGCTCAAAGGAAAAAGTAGGTTATTGAAAGATAAGCCACAAGTCTCTGGGTTAATTCTAAATTTACGGCGCATTACCATCGCTTTATTGCTAATACTTGCACTTGGTTTTGAAAGGGTCGTTAGTCAGCAAAATCACCTTGCCACTATCGGTTTATTGTCATTTGTATTGCTTGCGCAGTTAGCACCGCTTATTTGGGGCGCGCTGTATTGGCGAAAAGCGACAACAAAAGGTGCATTGATCGGGTTAGTTGTTGGTAGTGCCGTCTGGTGCTATCTATTGTTGTTGCCGAGCTTAATCCCTGATGCTGCTTGGCTATACTCGAGCGCGATAGTTGAATGGACGGGGCTTGATAATATTAGTGTTGGTCTGCTGGCAAGCTTACTTGCCAATGTTAGCTGCTTTGTCGGTGTTTCTCTGTTTAGTCAGCGCAGTGTTGGTGAACAGCTGCAGGCTGAAATATTTATTCATAAACCAG
This sequence comes from Thalassotalea algicola, assembly GCF_012932965.1. Classification (GTDB taxonomy): domain Bacteria; phylum Pseudomonadota; class Gammaproteobacteria; order Enterobacterales; family Alteromonadaceae; genus Thalassotalea_F; species Thalassotalea_F algicola. The sequence continues at coordinate 184,022 of NZ_JABBXH010000003.1, forward strand.
AGCGTGTTGATGGCAACAAGTTGTCGAATAACGATCTCTATCATTTGTTACAACGCTTTGTTTCCTCTCAAGCTGCCGAAGAATTAATGAATTTGTTGCCAAGTAATAGCAAATCTAGGGCACAGGCTTCAGCAAAATTAGTTGAGCATACGCGATTGCAGTTAGCTGGCGTATTAGGCTCAGCGTCGACACGAATGGTGATGAATGCGGCAACAGAAAAGGAAATGCCACTTGAGGATGTTGTTCATATTGTTGATGAAGCGAGCAAGATATTTCAATTTAATCGTGAATTGCTGCAAGCAGGCGTGGAAAATATTGAGCAAGGTATTAGCGTAGTTGATGCTGATATGCGAATTGTTGCATGGAATCAGCGCTACATAGAGTTGCTAGGTTACCCGGAAGGATTTTTAACCGCAGGCAAGCCAATCGAAGATGTCTTGAGGTTTAATGCAGATAGAGGTGTCATCCAAGGCGAAGATAAACATGCCCTAATTGCAAAACGTATCGACCATATGAGAAAAGGTACTAACCATCATTTTCAACGGATAATGCCAAATGGCGTTGTGTTAGAAATTCGTGGGCAAGCAATGCCAGGAGGCGGGTTTGTTAGTACTTTCTCAGACATTACTGCGCATGTTGAAGCAGAGCGCGCATTACAACAAGCCAATGAAGGGTTAGAAAAGCGTGTTGAAGAGCGTACCGTGGAATTAGTTGAAGCAAAAGCAGAAGCAGAAGCGGCGAACCGAAGTAAAACACGATTTCTAGCTGCAGCCAGTCACGATTTAATGCAACCGTTCAATGCATTAACGCTATTTACTACCATGCTGCAAAAGCGTGTGAACACAGAAGAGTTAACTGAATTAGCAGGTAATATTCAGCACTCGCTGACCGCTGTTGAAGGTTTGTTATCTGATTTAGTGGAAATTTCCAAGCTTGATTCTAGCGCACAAAAAGTCGAATGCTCGACATTTGCGGTCGCAGATTTATTAGCGCCGCTTAATAATGAGTTTAGTGTGCTTGCCGACGGTGATGACATAGATTTTCATTACCAAGCCTCTAGTTGTTTTGTTGAAACCGATAAGCGCATGGTGCGCCGTATCATACAAAACTTTTTGTCTAATGCATTTCGCTACGCACCGCATGGCAAAGTGTTATTAGGTGCGAGACGACAGAAGGATGTTATTCGCATTGAAGTCTGGGATAGTGGGGTTGGTATTCCGACAGACAAACAAGACGTCATATTTAAAGAATTTGAACGGTTAAAGTCTACCGAAGATAAACCCGGGTTAGGACTTGGGTTAGCCATTTCAGACCGAATTGCCAAACTACTTAACTTGAAGTTGTCGGTAAGATCTACTCTTGACAGAGGATCCGTTTTCTCGGTCGATATTCCTCGAGCTACTTCCATGCAAAGCGTTACCAAAGTTTCTGATAAAGCGCTTGATAAAATGACAAATGACTTCCCATTGTTGCCGGTATTATTGATTGATAATGATGAATTGTTATTAAAGGCCTTATCCTCGCAATTGGCGGATTGGCAATGTCTGGTGCTTTCTGCAACAGATTTAGAGGGGGTGCAAACTCAACTCTTACAAGACAGCTTTATTCCGCAATTGATTATCGCAGATTATCATTTAGACGATGGTGAGAATGGAGTCGATGTCGTGCAATTATTGGAGCAGCAATATCAATGGGATGTGCCATGTATCATCTGTTCAGCAGATCCTTCAGAGCATATTAGGCAACGCACTAGTGATGCTAAGTTTAGCTTTATGCGAAAACCAATTAAGTCGTTAGCTTTGAAACGAACAATAAAGCAATTATTAACCGCAGAATAAGCTATGCGATGAATTAAAGTACATCATGTTGCGGCGGATTGAGCGTAAGCTGCTGGTAAGCAATGCCGGCAAGCGTGCGGTTATTCACCCCAAGTTGAAGCAATATTGCTGATACATGTTTCTTTACTGTGTTCTCTTTAATATTCAAAATACCGGCGATTTGCTTGTTTAATTGGCCATCGGCAATTAATGATAATACGTTATATTGTTGAGGAGTCAGGTGCGCGAGTTGTTTCGCCAATTGCTTGTTTTTCTGTGCTTGCTCATCATCAGGGAGTTTTTCAATATCATCTGGTAGCCAGGTTTCTCCATTTAGGACACTATCCACAGCGCTAGCAATTGTTGCTAAGTTCACTGACTTAGGAATAAAGGCGGCAGCACCAAAATTTATCGCTTTGCGCATAACGTCAGTACGTTCATCTGAAGAGACCATGATTACGGTTAAATCTGGATGATTATTTCTTAGTTGCGTGAGGCCGGTAAAGCCATCATTGCCTGGCATATGAAGATCAAGAAATACTATTTCAAGCGACGGTTGAGTTTCGATATTAGCAAGTAATTCATTAAAGCTTTCAGCTTCAATGATCGCTGCATCAGGTATGCATTCATATACCGCTTGTTTCAAAGCTGTACGAAATAGTGGGTGGTCGTCAGCAATGATTACTTGTGCATCACTCATCATTATCTCTCCTTAAAACTACTTATCTCATTATGAAAAAAAGAGCTGGCAGGTACCAGCTCTTTTAACCAAGGGAGATTAATTAACTTAATAATTAGTCGGTTAGAAACGGTACCCAAGGGTAAAGTGTACGGTACGCGGGTCGCCGTAATAGGCGATTAACGTTGTATCGCCACCTAAGCCTGGCGTGTAGTTACCATCATCATCCATACCCACAAAGTTATAGCCGCCGACCATATATTCTTCATCAGTCAGGTTTTTAGCATGTAAGCCTGCATACCAATTACCTTCAATGCTTTCCCAATTGATGCTGGCATTTAGCGTGCCATAGCCATCTTGTTTTAAAGCGTCACTGTCTTCAAATAATAAGTAATCGTCACGGTAGTAGTAACCCCCGTTGAAAACAAAGTAGCCAATTGAAGTATCTAATGTGTAGTTAGCTGCAATGGATAAGGTGTATTCAGGTGTGTTAGATAAACCTACTAATGGTGTCGCAATAGACGGATCGTCTTCTATTTCGCCATCGAGATACCCTAAAGCAAAGTCTAAAGTAAGCTCTTCGGTCGCAACCCAAGTGACCTCTGCTTCTATACCGTCAACGGTTGAGCCCTTAATATTACCAAGGTTTTGGTTAAGTACCGTGAAGTCGTCAGGATCTGGCGTTACCGTTATGTATTGGCGATCTTCATGATCTAACGAGAACACAGTAATATTGGTACGCAATGTTTCATTCCAATCTTTCTTCATACCGATTTCAAACGAGTCGACAATTTCCGGATCTGCTGCGTCCTCATTTACGGTAGCGCGTGGGTTAAACGTACCTGATTTAAAGCCTTGAGAGTAGCTGGCAAAAAACATAGTGTTATCGTCATACTGATACTCAATACCTATGCGAGGAGTAAAACGAGACCAGTCTTCTGATTTAGGTGCATCTAAAACGCCATCACCGTCAGAATCTGACCCTAGTACTTGCGGGAAGCTTACGCCACCACGTTCATAGCCAGGAATCCAACCATCTTCAGGATATACATTTTCAAATGCTAACCCATTGTTTACATAAGCATCTTTTTCTTCATCTGTGTAGCGAGCACCTAAGGTCATTGAGAGCTGTTCGGTAATATCAATACTACTTTGCACGTAAGCTGCTTTACTTTCACTATTATTACAGCCTGTTACTTCGCGTGTTAAGCCTGGTACACCAAATGCTGCTCGGCCAAGAAAACCTAATATGGCATCGAAATGACCACATGATTCACCGTCGTAGAAGTAAACACCACCGACAATATTAAAGTTCTCGCCAGTATAATTTGCTTGAAGTTCGTGACTGGTATTTTCATCATCGTAAATAGCCGGTACATCGAAAATATCTAGCGGCGTATTGTCAAAATCGATATTGGTATCCGAATCACTTTCACGCGATGACGTAACGTATTTAAGCGATAAATCATCAGTCGCTTGCCAATCAACAACTAAGCTAATTCCTTCAAGTTCAACAGTGTTTTTAGTAGGCATGCTAGTGTATGAGTCGAAAACACTATTAGGCACTGGCGCATCAGTTAGCAAGCTTGGCAATAAGCGATAACCGCCTTTGGCGTTAGAGTCGTCATCTGTTTTATCCCAAGCTAATCGCATAAATAAGTCGTCAGTCGGACGAAACTCAAGCGTTAAACGTGAAGCTGATAAATCTTTGTTATAGTTTTCTTTGTCTTGACCGTCGAGTGCTGAAATTAAAAATTCACCAAAACCATCGCGACTCAACTCTGCATGACCAAAACCTAAATAAAGTTTGTCTTCGATAAGTGGCACTTGACCCGTAATTTTTAGGTCTTGTTGGCTGTATGAGCCGACAGTCCCTTCAATGTTAAACTCCATATCACCAGACATAGGTTTGGTGACGTATTTCACCGCGCCACCTATGGTGTTTTTGCCATAAAGTGTACCTTGAGGACCACGTAATACTTCGATGCGTTCAACATCCAGCAGATCAATAACTGCACCTTGTGGGCGAGCCATGTACACATCATCAATGTAAATGCCGACACCAGGCTCATAACCCCACAATGGATCTTGTTGACCAACACCTCGGATAAAAGCCGTTAACGTTGAGTTTGTACCACGGCTTGTTTGTAGCGTGGTATTTGGAGAAAAGCGTTGTATCTCTGTCATCACAGCTATACCGTTTTCACTGAGTTGCGCAGCGCCGATAGAGGTAACCGCAACTGGAACTGATTGTAAGCTCTCGGTTGTTTTTCGCGCCGTGACTTCGATGACTTCTAAACCAGCGACTTTGTCTTCTGAACTTGTATCTTCTTGCGCTATTGCAAAATTACTACTGAGTGCGGCAGCGACTGCTAATGCTATACAGCTATGCTTGTTTTTTTGCTGCTTCATGAAATTCCCCTTAGCTTCTTATAATATTATTTTTTGTTAACACTGATGGTTGATTTTTACTCTATACCAATAATTTAAAAAAATAATTAGCACCATAGTAGTACATGTTAACTTGTTGTATTTATTTGGTTATTTTTGTTTTTAGTCCGAAAAACTGAATGATTTCTGGCATAGTGGCAATAGGCGACTTAAGTAAATAGTCACCCTCGACGCCACCATGGTTAATGTCAGGGTTGACCATGATGCCGTGTCCAACGTTAGCAATTGTTACTAACTCAAGTGCGCGTTGTTTATCTTTGCCAAACCATTGTTGTTTTGTGACGCCATTTTTTGCGGTCACCTCTGGTTGAGCAGTTATCTGGGTTAAATGTTGCCACTGTTTAGCAAGTGCACTGGAATTTTTTGGGTTAACGATATTGTCGTTAGCGCCAGTCCAAATTGTAAGTCGAGGTAGTTTAGTCTTTTGATTAATAACTGCATTCGCGCCTTGGATTAAATCTGTTTGAGAAGATGGTCCATTTTTCATGCAAGATATCGCTTTTATTAGTCCATTTGCACATGGGTAAGGCACACCTGCAATGACTGCTCCTGCTTCGAATAATTCAGGATAATTGAGCAGCATAGAGCTGGTCATAGCGCCACCAGCAGATAAACCTGCAATATATATGTCTTTAAATCCATGCTGTTTGATTAACGCATTGATCATGTTTTTTAATGATAAGGTTTCACCAACACCCATAGCGTTGTCTTTTTCAGAAAACCAATTGAAGCAAGCCGTTATGTTGTTTGATTTGCTTTGTTGTGGAATAAGTACGGTGAAATTGTACTGTGTTGATAAGCCTATGAGCCCGGTATCGGTTGCCAATGTTTTACCGTTTTGACCACAGCCGTGGAGCATTACTAATAATGATGGTTTGCTCTGTTCGGGTTTAAAGTAGCTAGCAGTTAGCTCTCCGGGGTTATCGCCAAAAGAATCTAACTGATAAAATGACGCGTTTGTCGCAAGTGGTAAACATAAAGCTAATGATAGGGCTAAGCCTTTAAATTTATCTAACATACACAACCTGATATTCATCCTTTTATTAGCACTTAATGCATATTGGCTTACAAGTAAAAATTCGACAATGGTACTTTAGTGCCGTGCTGTTTTCGCGTTGACTATAAGAATCGCAGATTTGTACTATATTAATAAGGTGTTGAGATTTATTTGTATTTATCCTTAACTTTGAATGGAACAGGTTTTAACTTGTTGATACGACTATTTTTTCTACTTATTACTTTTTGTCACTTTTCTATTTTTGCAAAAGAAGAAAAGAAGATAAGTGCATGCTTCGAAGAGTGGAGCCCCTATGCTTTTGTAGGGAAGAACGGAGAGGCGACAGGGAGTTCAATTGAGTTCTTACAAAGAAAAGTTAAAGATTTTAATTACTTTATTTCTTATAAACAACTGCCTCATGCTAGATGTGTAGAATTAGTTAAAAATAAAGAATTTGACTTTGTGTTGCACGTCGATAAAGCTGATGGAGTAGCTTTAATCGAACATCCTATTGCTGATTGGGAGCTCACCTTGGCTGTAGTACCCAATAGCCCAATCGCAATGAAAGCAGACCATTCGAGTAATAAAATAAAATTGTTAACAGCAAGGGGCTATGAGTATCCTGAAAAAGTGGCCGAAATAATTAATAGTGAGCAATTTGAAGTTAGTACAGCCTCTTTTAATTCAGAAAAACCAGAAAGCATCAAGCGACTGTTTAGCATCTTAACGTCAGGTAGGGTGGATGCAATTTTAATTGATAAGAAATGGGCAGATTTGGTCATTGCCAAATACAACATTAATGCAACTACGTTAGATTATACCTTACACAAAGAGCCGCAATATATTGGTTATCACCCTGATAACAAAATAAAAGCGGCTCTTTTAGCTAAAGCACTTAGAGCGAACTAAAGCTATCCTGCATAAAATTTCACTTCTTTAGTTATATTAACTTGGTCACTATCAAGTGACGTAATTGTTATATTGAGTGACGACACCCCTTCAGGTAACAATTCTGGCGGAGCGGTAAGTGTAAAAGGCACTACAACCATTTCTAAAGCTTCTGCAGTTACAGGTTTGGTCAAGCTCATGGTGATTGGTTCTTCACCATCGATAATGAGTAAAAATCGCTCGGTTTGCTGTAACTTGTTAGTGAGCTTTAATTGATAACTGTTTTCTATACTGCCATCAAACGTTGTGCGATATAGCACATTTCGGTCTCGTAATATTGAAGCTTCAATCGGTGTGCGTGTGGCAATGAAAAAGCCCATTAATACAAACATGGTTAGCGTAAGCATTGCGTATGCCGCAATTTTAGGCCTAAAAATAGATGCTTTTTTACCTATCAAAGCATTTTCACTCGTAAAGCTAATTAATCCTTTGGGATAATTAAAGCGCTCCATTGTTTGGTCACATGCATCTATGCAAGCTGCACAGCTAATACATTCATATTGAAGGCCATTTCGGATGTCTATGCCGACAGGACAAACTTCAACACACAGATTACAATCTACGCAATCTCCGAGTCCTTTTGCTTTATGGTCGTCTTTACGTTTGCGCATGCCGCGGTTTTCTCCGCGTGCTTTATCATAGGCAACAAGTAGAGTGTTTTTATCAAACATTGCTGATTGAAAACGTGAATACGGACACATGTAAATACACATTTTTTCGCGTAACCAGCCTGCATTACCGTATGTACATAGCGTAAAGAAGCCAACCCAGAAATAGACAAGTGCTGACCATTCCAAGGTAAACAGCTCTAAATACAAGGTTTTAACAGGGATGAAGTACGACATAAAAGTCGTTGCTGTTAAAAACGAAATAAGTAGCCAGGCAGCGTGCTTAAGCGTTTTTTTACGGAATTTAGCGCTATCTAATTCTTGCTTGTCACCTCTGATCCGTTGATTTCGATTACCTTCAATTTTCTCTTCTACCCAGATATAGAGAAACATCCAAATAGTCTGTGGGCACATAAAGCCACACCATACCCTGCCAAGCCATGTGGTAAAAAAGAACAGTGCGAACGCCCCCACCATAAATAGGGCCGCGAGCACTGTTAAGTCTTGCGGGAAGAAAGTAATGGCAAAAATTCTAAATTGCTGATTAGCGACATCTAGCAGGATAGCTTGTTCACCTTTATAAGGTATCCAAGGAATTAACACGAAAAGCAACATCATAAATGCGCCGCTGTATTTACGAATATTATAAAATAAGCCACGCTGCAGACGAACGTAGATGCTTTCGTCATTTTTATACGGCTTAATAATCAATTCTTCTTCTTTAAAATCGAAATTCATTGTTTACTCTCATAACTCTGTTATAAGAGATATTGCAATTAGATTGCCAACATGAGATTTTGAGTTAACCTGTTGATAAATATGGTTAATATTTTTATTGGTGGTCTGCTTATTAAATTGATTGCACGATATATCGTGGTTTCTGGCGTGGCATATCGTGCTTTTTTGGGGGCTATGGACGTTTGATGTTGAGCTTTTGCATTTTTGAACGCAGCGTGCTGTCTGGTAAACCTAATATCTTTGCAGCGCCTTGTTCGCCACCAATTTTCCAGTGACAGTCGTTAAGTACATCTAAAATATATTGAGCCTCTATCTGTGCTAGTGATTTACCCTTAACATGATTTGTCTGTGTTATAGGTTCACCAACCGTAACCTCTAACACAGGCGATTGCGATAAAATCATGGCACGCTCAAGGGTATTTTGTAGCTCTCTTACGTTACCTGGCCAATGATAATGTCTTAGAGATCGTAAACTGCTCGAGCTAATTGAATGAACCTGTTTATTAAGTTTCTTATTCAGTTGCTCGATCAGCTGGGTAGTAAGCGTAGCAATATCATCTTTACGTGCTCGAAGTGGTGGCATTTCGATAGGAAAAACGTTTAAGCGATAATATAAGTCCATTCGAAAATCGCCCTGTTCAACCATGGCTTTTAAATCTTTGTTTGTTGCTGCGATTAATCGGATATCAACCTTGATAGTTTTATTGCCACCAACCCGCTCAAATTCCTGTTCTTGAATAACTCTTAGTAATTTGCTTTGCGCTTCTAAAGAAAGCTCACCAATTTCATCCAAAAATAGTGTACCTTTGTCTGCTAATTCGAATTTTCCTTTGCGGCTTTCATTTGCACCGGTAAAGGCTCCCTTCTCGTGGCCAAATAACTCAGATTCTAATAAGCTAGGGGTAAAGGCTGCACAGTTCACTTTTATCATCGCTTTCTTTTTTCGATCACTTCGCTGGTGTAGTTCACGTGCGGCGAGTTCTTTACCAGTTCCATTTTCGCCGAGAATCAATACGGTAGTATTGGTATTCGCCACTAGTTGAATCTGCGATTTTAGCTTTTCCATGATTAAGCTAGAGCCAGTAAGCGAAGATTGCGACCACTGTTGCTTAAGTTCATTTTGTAGGTAGTGATTTTCTGCCTGCAACTGATTGGAAAGCGATTTTACTTTATCTAGTGCTAGACTTAATGCTTGTTCATTATTTTTCTGCTCGGTGACATCTCGAAATACCGTAACGGCACCTATGACTTTATTTTGATGGAATACTGGAGTTGAAGTGTATTCGACCGGAAAAGCACTGCCATCTTTGCGCCAAAATACTTCATTAGTTACTTGGCGACTTTTACCATCTTGAGCTGTCGCATAGATTTGACATTCTTCAGCGGGGTAGGGGGTTCCGTCAGCATGGGTATGATGATGATATTGGTGAATACTTTTACCAAGTAATTCTTCTGCGGTCCAGCCCGTCATTCGCTCGGCTGCTGCATTAATAAATACCGCGTGACCTTGCGTATCAAAGCCGTAAATTCCTTCGCCAACAGCATTAAGTAAAAGTTCTGAATCAGCCAGTAAGTGTTTAAGGTTTGAAGAAGTCATAAAAAATGGGCCACGAAATATCGTGGCCCATTGTAATCGAGATTTAAGTAAATGAAAATGCTGTTTATGAAGTGCGGTTTGCTGCAATATGCGCTAGGGCGATCAATGCTTGCTTATATTCACTTTCTGGAATCTCACTCAGCGCATTAATTGCTATATCGGCTTCTTGTTCTGCTTTTCGTTGCGTGTACTCCAAAGAGCCCGTTGCTTTCATGGCGGCTAGAATTTCATCTAAGTGCTCCATGCCATTACAATGCTCGATAGCATTTCTAATTAATTGACGCTGCTCATCGTTGCCATTGGCCATTGCATATAATAGTGGCAATGTTGGCTTTCCTTCTGATAAGTCATCACCAACATTTTTGCCCATTTCTTTGGCATCCGCCGTATAGTCCATGATGTCATCTACTAACTGGAATGCTGTGCCCAAGTGCTTACCATAATCGGCGAGTGCCTGTTCGATCTTAGGATCAGATCCCGAGATCACCGCGGCTAGCTGTGTCGCTGCTTCAAACAACCTCGCAGTTTTACAATAGATTACCTGCAGATAACTTTCTTCAGTAGTATCGGGGTCATTACAGTTCATCAACTGTAATACTTCACCTTCTGCTACAACATTTGTCGTATCAGATAAAATCTCCATCACACGCATCTTTTTGATTTTTACCATCATTTGAAAAGAACGGGTATAAAGGAAGTCACCAACTAAGACACTGGCCGAATTACCAAATAAGGCATTGGCTGTTTCTCGTCCGCGACGCATATTTGATTCGTCGACTACGTCGTCATGTAATAATGTAGCGGTATGAATGAACTCGACGATCGCAGCGATCGAAAGATGATCCTTACCTTCGTAACCTATCGCTCGTGCAGCTAATACGCTAAGCAAAGGGCGCATTCTTTTGCCGCCGGCATTTACAATGTAAATACCGAGTTGATTAATAAGGGCGACGTCAGAGGTTAATTGGCCGTAGATTAGATCATTAACTTCGGTCATATCTTGGCTAGCAAGCGACTGAATTTCAGTTAAGTTCATAGCGTGGAGAATAGTGTTTTACAGGTGTTTAATGCGCACAAGTGTACACGAAATCTAGATAGATTGAAGCGTTCAAAATATTTATGTAATAAAAGCAAATTATGGCTTGCGATCCTTATTTTGTTCGCGTAGAATTCGCGCCCTATATTTTTAAATTTAAGCACCAAAAGATGCTTTAAACAAGCAGGTGCAGTACGGAGTAGCTATGTACGCGGTATTCCAAAGCGGTGGTAAACAGCACCGTGTAACTGAAGGTCAGACAGTTCGCTTAGAAAAGCTTGAGCTAGAAGTTGGCGCTTCAGTTGAATTCGACAACGTTTTAATGATCGCTAACGGCGACGACATCAAAGTAGGCGCGCCTTTAGTTGAAGGTGGCAAGGTTACAGCTGAAGTTGTTTCTCAAGGTCGTGGCGATAAAGTTAAAATCGTTAAGTTCAAACGTCGTAAGCATTCACGCAAGCAGATGGGCCATCGCCAATGGTACACTGAAGTGAAAATTACTGGTATTAACGGCTAATTTTAGGAGCATTTTAAAATGGCACATAAGAAGGCAGCAGGTAGTACCAAAAACGGTCGCGATTCAGAAAGTAAACGCCTAGGTGTTAAACGTTTCGGTGGCGAATCAGTTTTAGCTGGTAACATTATCGTTCGTCAACGTGGTACTAAATTCCACGCTGGTAACAACATGGGTATCGGTAAAGACCATACTTTATTCGCTTTATCTGACGGCAAAGTTCAGTTTGAAGTTAAAGGTCCTAAAAACCGTAAGTTCGTAAGCATCGTAGCTGAATAATTTACGCGTTAACCTATCGAAAAGCCCTGCTACATGGTAGCGGGGTTTTTTTTTGCCTAGTAATGAAGGCCTGCAACTAAAGTAAAATTGGGTAAGTGAGTAAGATCGCTTATAATTAAACCTTAATAGCAGCAAGTTAAGAAATAATTCTATTTCGGAGAATACGAAAATCTTATGAAGTTCGTTGATGAAGTCGAGATTCGCGCTGAAGCGGGTGATGGCGGTAATGGTTGTGTTAGTTTTCGTCGAGAAAAATATGTCGAGTTTGGTGGCCCAGATGGTGGCGACGGCGGCGATGGCGGTGACGTTTATTTAGTTGCCGATGAAAACTTAAATACACTTATTGATTATCGCTTTGAACGTTTTCACCGTGCAGAGCGTGGCCAAAATGGTATGTCGCGTAACTGTACTGGTAAAGGCGGTAAAGATTTATTTCTTAAAGTGCCTGTAGGTACAAGAGCAGTTGATGTAGATACTGGCGAGCAAGTGGGTGACTTAACCACTCACGAGCAAAAATTAATGGTTGCTAAAGGTGGCTGGCACGGTTTAGGTAATAACCGTTTCAAAAGTAGTACTAACCGAGCACCACGCCAAAAAACTGATGGCACACCAGGCGAAATTCGTAACTTAAATTTAGAGTTACTATTGCTCGCTGATGTTGGTTTACTGGGCTTACCAAATGCTGGTAAGTCTACGTTAATTCGAAGTGTATCGGCGGCAAAACCTAAAGTGGCTGATTACCCATTTACGACACTCGTGCCTAATTTAGGTGTGGTTCGATTAAATGCGCAGCGCAGTTTTGTTATTGCAGATATTCCGGGTCTTATTGAAGGTGCCGCAGAAGGCGCTGGACTTGGTACCACGTTCTTGAAGCATTTAGAACGTTGTCGCGTGCTATTGCATGTTGTTGATGTTATGCCTGTCGATGAATCAGATCCAATTGAAAATGCTAAAACCATTATTTCAGAGTTAGAAAGACATTCTGAAAAGCTAGCAGACAAACCACGTTGGTTAGTATTGAACAAACTGGATTTGTTGTTAGAAGAAGAAGCAGAAGAAGTTAAGCAAGAGATTATTGAAGCACTTGATTGGCAAGGTGAAGTATTCTCAATTTCTGCTTTCAATAAAATGGGCACGGAAGAACTATGTGCTCAGCTAATGGACTTTATTGAAGCATTACCTGCTGAAGAAGAAGAGTCAGTCGAAGAGAAGGCTGTTGAGTTCAAATGGGATACTTATCATCAAGACGCCATGTCTGAACATGACGAAGACGATGATGACGACTGGGACGATGATGACGATGATTACTGGGACGAGAACGTCGTTTATACCAAAGAGTAATCAGACTTGCGTAGATTATTAAATGAAAAAGCCGCATTCAAATAAGCGGCTTTTTTGTGTCTGTGAGCACGTTGTTAAACGAAGAGTTTCACTAAGCTAGTGATACTTGTAAATTGTCTATCAGTCGCGCTTTCCCGCAATGTGCGGCAGCAAGAATGACCAATTCTTTATCGTCTTCACTAGCAGGTTGTAAGGTACGGGCGTGCACTACATGAAGGTAATCAACTTTCATACCTGTTTCATTGATTTTGTTAATCGCTTGTTTTGTTAAGCCAATAAAATCATCGTCATCTTGTATTTGTCCTGCCAACCACTGCATGTTTTGATAAAGCGCTGGTGCAATCGCTTTTTCTTCATCGCTTAAATAGCCATTTCGAGAACTCATTGCAAGTCCTGAAGGCTCACGAGCCGTCGCTACAGGTACAATATCTATCGGCATATTTAAGTCTTCAACCATCGTCTGAATAACTTGAACTTGTTGATAATCTTTCAATCCAAAACAGGCGATATCCGGTTGAACAATATTGAACAGTTTACAAACTACCGTCGCGACACCACGAAAATGTCCGGGTCTGCTTTCACCACAGTATCCTTCTGATACTTGTGGTACATCGACAACGCTTTGCTTGTCTAAGCCCTTTGGGTAAACAATTTCAGGGGTAGGCGTAAATAATAAATCGCAGCCCTCGGTTGATAACTTATGCTGATCCGCTTCCATAGTGCGCGGGTAATTATCTAAATCTTCACCGGCACCAAATTGCATAGGGTTTACAAAAATACTGGCGACAACTTTATCAGCTCGTTGCTTGGCTTCTTTAACTAACGAAAGGTGACCTTGGTGCAAGTTACCCATAGTAGGAACAAACCCAATAGTAAGGCCTTGTTGATGCCATACTTTTATTTGCGCACGTAGCGTATGAATATCACTTACAATTTGCATAATTCTATCTTGTCGGTTTGCTTAGCTAAAAATGTGGTCTTCACCAGGGAAGTTACCATTGGATACTTCTTCTATATATAGCTCTATGGCCTTTTTAATATCACCCGTATCTTTTAAGAAGTTACGAGAGAACTTAGGCATATAACTACAAGAAATGCCAAGGGCGTCGTGCATCACTAAGATTTGGCCATCAGTTTCACGACCTGCGCCAATACCGATAGTTGGAATGCTAACCGCTTCAGATATTGCTTTACCTAGCCCTTCAGGAATGCATTCAAGCACTAATAACTGAATGCCTGCAGCTTCTAGTGCCTTGGCTTCTTCAACCATGGCATCAGCTTGTGATTGCTCGCGTCCTTGTACTTTAAAACCGCCAAAGACATTAACCGATTGTGGCGTTAAACCTAAATGACCACAAACCGGAATGCCACGTTCCACTAGACCTTTAATGGTATCGACTAACCAGCTTCCACCTTCCATTTTGACAATAGAAGCACCCGCTTGCATTAATTTAGCAGCATTTTCGTACGTTTGTTCTTTCGTTGCATAGGTCATAAATGACATGTCACTAATAATTAGTGTATTTTCTACACCGGCCTTAACACAGCGTGTATGGTAGGCCATATCATCTATTGAAACTGGCAAGGTATCGTCTTGCCCTTGCAGTACCATACCCAGTGAATCACCGATTAAAATAGCGTGAATACCTGCTTGGTCGAATAATTTTGCAAAACTTGCATCGTAGGCAGTAATGGTCGAAATTTTTTCACCATTCTGTTTCATTTTTAATAGTTTTGATGTGGTTATTTTTGCCATAGTAGATTCCAAATTGGATAATTACTTACAACTGTTGCGTAATGCGTAGTGCAAGTTACCATAAATTTTTAAACCGTTGTCGTCAATTTGCTGGCTTAATGTTGTTATTTTTGTGCCATCAGGCAGTGTAAGCTCTTGGGCAATTTCAAGAAGCGGCAGTATGACAAACTCACGTTCTCTCATGCCGTAATGAGGCACTGTCAGCCGATCACAGTTAATTTCTTGATTGCCAAATAGGATAATGTCTAAATCGAGAATGCGTGGACCCCAGCGATTATCTTTTCGAATGCGACCGGCGTTATTTTCAATGTGTTGAAGTTCGTCTAGCAAAGCCAATGGTGCCAATTCCGTCGATAGCTCAAGCACGGCATTCATGTAATCTGGCTGATCAGCAGGTCCCATCGGTCGGCTAAAATATAATGAAGAAAGCGCGGTAATGGTTGAACACTTAATCTGGCCAATCGCGTCTACCGCTAATTGAATTTGTTTTGCCGGATCAGATAAGTTACTACCCAGACCAATATATACGGTGTTCATACTAGTCAGTTTTAGCCGCTTTAGTACGTGGCTTTCGACGCTTCCTAATTGTTCGACGTGAATTTCTGCCGACTGGCAATGATTTAATCATCATCTGTTGAACGTCAGGAGTAGCTGATTGAAAATCGGTCCACCATTTAGCCAACAGTGCAATGTCCCCGCCTTCGATTTCACCACGAATTAATAAGAAATCGTAACCCGCTCTAAACTTGGGGTGCTCAAGTGTTTTATAAGCGCGCTTACCTTCTCTTTTGGATAGCTTGTCTTGTAGAATCCATATATCTTTCATTGGTGATTGAAAGCGTTTAGGTATAGCGATACTACGCTGTTGTTCAGACATAACTTCATGTAACGCAGAGAAAAAAGCATCTTGTGGCGTTAGCTGTGTTGTTTGCTTTAATTGGCTCACTTGGCGCGATAACGGGTACCATAATAACGCGGCTAGTAAAAATGCAGGAGTAACACGCTGATCGTTGTTAATACGCGCATCGGTATTACTTAATGCTAGATGGATAAACGATTTCAGCGTTTCGTTATCTTCTTCAGATAATGCCTGATCAACTATTGGGAATAAATACTTGAATAAACCATATTCTCTAAGCATTTCAAAGTTGGCTTGCGCTTTACCAGAAATGAAAAGCTTTAAGAACTCTTCAAACATGCGAGCAGCAGGGATATGGTCCAATAATGATGCCAGTTGCTTAATTGGCTTTTCAGTTTCTGCGCTTATTTGCATGTCTAATTTAGTTGCAAATCTCACCGCTCGCAGCATACGAACCGGGTCTTCTCGATAGCGAGTTTCAGGATCGCCAATTAATCGAATTTTACGTTGTTTGATATCTTCAACGCCATTGGCAAAGTCGTAGATTTTAAAATCGCCGACATTGTAGTAAAGCGCATTAATGGTAAAGTCTCGACGTTCTGCATCTTCGTCAATAGAGCCATATATATTGTCACGAAGCAGCATGCCGTGATCGCTCTGTTTGGATGTTTTAGTGCAGTTTTTATCTTGCTTAGAGGCGCTGTCGTGATGGCCTCTGAAGGTTGCAACCTCTATAATATCGCGACCAAAGACAATATGTGCCAAGCGAAAGCGTCGGCCAATAAGGCGACAATTTCTGAATAACTTTTTAATTTGCTCAGGTGTTGCATTGGTTGCGATATCAAAATCTTTAGGTTCTATACCTAACAACATGTCTCTAACACCGCCACCAACAAGGTAGGCGTCATATCCTGATTTTTGTAATCGGTAGAGTACTTTAAGTGCATTGTCACTAATGTATTTACGCGACACACTGTGTTGGTCACGTGAGATAACGATAGGAAAGTCTACTGATTGTTCAGTGTCTTTATTTAGCAACTTTTTACACAAATTAATCACGCGTTTGATAATTAAAAACCTCGGCATATGGTGAGCGCGTATAAACGGCGCAATTTTAACCTAGAGCTTGCTAAAAGAGAATGAAAAACCATGGTTATTTAGAATAAAAATTCTAATATTAGCCAATTGTCAGCGGAATTTGCGCGACTCTAGGGACATTATTTAGCTGCCAGTGTTTAACCGCCCATTGAATTACTTGCTCAGTAGGTTCATTTGCTAATGCAGCAGGCGGGTTTTGGCCTAAGAAAGTCAAGGCCGCGATTAGGCTAGCTTGTGGTGCTTTTTTGTCTATTGCTGGCGCCTTGTTTTGTTTGCTTAGCTTGTATCCGTCATGGGTTACTACTAACGGGACATGAGCATATTGAGGCGGCGTTATATTAAAAGTTTGGTAAAGCGTAAGTTGTCTTGCTGTTGGCTCTAACAAATCGCAACCACGTACAATATGCGTAATGCCTTGTACGATATCGTCTACCACAACCGCTAATTGATATGCATATAAACCGTCTTTGCGCTTAATAATAAAGTCTTCACCCGCTAATTTTTCATCGCAAGTGACTATTCCTTGAATCGCATCACGATAATTGGCGACAGGGAATTGATTGATGAGCCGTGTTCCTGCATTAGTAGAGGGCAAATTCAAATGCTGACAATGGCGATTGTAAATTCCGCCACTGGCTTTGATCGTTGCACGGGTACATTGGCAGAAGTAAGTTAATTTATTTGATTCAAGGTAAGCGAGTACTTGCTCATATAATTCGCTTTGCTGGCTTTGATATAAAACTTGCTCGTCCCAATACAGCCCATAGGCTTCTAGTGTGTGTAGTATTTCACTTGCAGCGCCTATTTGTTCGCGAGGTGGATCGATATCTTCAATACGGACTAACCAATAACCGTTATTGGCCTTGGCATCTAAAAAGCTAGCGAGCGCGGCGACTAATGAGCCGAAATGTAATAAACCAGAAGGAGAGGGAGCAAAGCGGCCACGATATTGAGAATTGGGCCGCTCTTTAAGCGGAAACGCCATTGAATGAGTAGGCTAGATTAGCCTGCCATTTGACGTTCTTTGATTTCTGCAAGTGTTTTACATTCAATACATAAATCAGCTGTTGGACGTGCTTCTAAACGGCGAATGCCAATTTCGATGCCACATGCGTTACAGAAACCGAAATCATCTTCTTCAATCAATTGAAGTGTTTTTTCAATTTTCTTGATTAGCTTACGCTCACGATCTCGTGTACGTAATTCTAAGCTGAATTCTTCTTCTTGTGCTGCTCTATCCACTGGGTCAGGGAAGTTAGCTGCTTCGTCTTGCATATGCGTTACGGTACGGTCTACTTCTTCACGAAGTTGATTACGCCAAGCTTCTAATATTTTTTTAAAATGCTCAAGCTGCTCAGCGTTCATGTATTCTTCACCAGGCTTTTCTTGGTAAGGTGCTACACCCGCTAAAGCTAAAATACCTAATGCTTTTTGTTTGTCTGGCATGCTGAATCTCCTAATGCTACTAGTCCAGTATGGGGAGCCTTGGCTCACTTCTTTGACCACCTGGTTTCAATTGCCAATTTTAGGCCCTTTGGCCTTGTCATAACCGTTTACTAAGAAGGCTATATTGCGTCGCTGGAAATGATTTTCAAGTAAAAGTGTCGAAAAAATAAGGTAATGCAACAAATTCAATCGGTTAGCTTTAAAAATAAATACCTTGAACTTGCACCATTTCTCGGCAAGCAAGAATTTTTAGCAAGATTCACTAGGGTTAGTCAATCTTTATTGAATAAATAATTTTTAAATTTGTGAAAGAGAGCGAATTTTGTAATGAAATGAGAGTAAATTTTTCAATCAATGTCAAAATTCTTAGCTTCTGTAAATAGTCGTTTCAAGTATCGGTAATTGCAATAAGTGCTTACATTCTGTCATGACTTGTGTGTGAAATTTTGTTTGTAATAGCCCGCAAATTTTTATGCAACTATTATGGAAAATGAATATAAATCAAGGAACAAGCGTTACAGAGCACACGCTATTAACACAAGCAAACTTCTTTCTTCATCAATTTGATGCGGTAAATGATCGCGTGACGTTTATTAACTCAACACAAGAAAAACTGAATCACATCTCGTTTTTAGACGGACGAGATAATTTCTCTGTCGATAATACTCATTATGTTCACCAAGCTTCTCAATTACTAGCCAATGAATCACTAACAGTAAAGACTCCGGTAACACGCTATATTTACCATGTTGGTTTTTGCGGCTCTACCTTATTGGCAAAAACGCTGGGCCATATTTTATCTAAAGTGCAGTGTTTAAAAGAGCCACAAGTCTTAATTGATTTGGCAAATTTAAAGGCGCAAAATCATTTGCACTATCGAGATCGGAGCAAGTGGCAACAAGGCCTTAATGTTGTTATTAACCAATTAGGAAAAACGTTTACTAAGGATCAGCACGCAATGATAAAGCCTTCTAATTGGGTTAATTCATTACTGCCTGATTTGGTTACACAAGTACCTGAGCAAAAAGCTGTTTTTCTGACCATCGATTTAGCGCAATATTTACTGGCTATATTTCGAGGCGGCAAAGCGCGAATAAACTTTATTTATCACTTACGTGAGCATTTATTAGCAGTGATGCCGGAATATAAAACACTCATTAATCAAATAGATAACAGTGGCGAGGATATTTATATTAAGGTCGCTAAATCTGCTGCTGTTGTGTATATGATGCAGCATAGTCAATTTAGTCGTGCGCAAGCGAGTTTACCGTCATGTCAGTGGACAGAAATTTATTATCAACAACTAATTGAACAGCCTTTTGATACGTTAAAGCAAGCGGGCGATACGCTGTCTTTACCACTCACCGACAAAGAGTTGCTTAGCGCTATCAGTGAATTATTTGGTCAACATGCGAAACAAGATAAGCAACGCTATACCTATGAGAGTCAGCAAGAAGTGGATAAGCAAGTACTGCAAGCCTACTCGCCGGCTATTAACTCGGCATTAGATTGGTATGCTTTACATGTTGACGAACAAGGTCGCCAAATCGCATAACCTTAAAAGATAAGTTGTTGGTTTATTACTATGGCGTTAGCTGAAATTTTCGCTTTATAAACTAACACTTCAACACCTTGAGCTATGGCTTGTTCTAACAGTTCAGCATATTTTGCATCGATATGTTTTGCAGCAGAAAAGTTATCAATACCCGTGTGTAACACGGCAAATACCAGTACGGCGCGCTCCCCTGATTGCGCAATGGTCATTAACTCTCTTAAATGCTTTTGCCCTCGAGTGGTTACCGCATCAGGAAAATAACCATTACCATTTTGCAGTAACGTGACACTTTTTACTTCAACATAAGCATTTTCTTGCTCACCGTCTGATAGAAAAATATCGATTTTGCTGTTTTCTTCACCGTATTTTACTTCGCGCTTTAAGCTTTTATACCCTTGTAGCTGCGTAATAGTGCCGTCAATAATTGCTTGTTCAACCAAGTTATTTGCTTGTGCAGTATTCACGCAAATAAAGTGATTACCTTGTTTAGTTTGCGTTAATTCCCAGCTAAATGGGTACTTACGCTTAGGGTTATTAGACGTGCTATACCAAACAATGTCACCCGGTTCTGCGCAACCCGTCATAGCGCCTGTATTTGCTACGTGAATGGTCGTTTCTGTTCCATCTTCCAATACAACATCGGCAAGGAAGCGTTTATAGCGTTTGATGAGGGTGGCTTTGTGTACTGAAATCATTGGCATTTATTTGAATTGGCCTGTGCATATGAATAAATGAAAAAGAAATATACGTGATACTTAATGGTTTTGTAAGGTTTGTAATGTGCCAAAAACAGACCTTAAGATTTATTGCAACAACCGCTTCCTTCTTGAATAGGTGGGCATTTAACTGTCCCGTAAGAGCAATAAACGCAACAATCACCTTTTAACGGCTTAAGTAGTGTTTTGCATCCCTCACATTCGTAATACCACTGGCAAGCGTTTGTTGGCATGGTCTCGATCTTACTATATCCACATTCAGGACAAGCAATCTTTGATTCTAATTCTACGCCATGCATACAGGCTCCTTAACTGGCTTAACGATATCCAAAACTGACATAAATACCATCCATGTGATCCCAAAGTAAAATAAGTAAGTGCTCCAGTCGTATTGCCACAAAGGATAAAGTGTCAACAATATTGCAACTGGGCCAAGTACACTTAATATTCCTCTTACCAAATGCTTATGTTGATACCAGTTATAGAGATTTACCAATAAGGCGAGTGCTGCAAACAGCGGCAATAACGTATTAACCGCTATTCCTTCAAAATGAGACAAGAAACCAAGCCCTAGAGCTGATGCTAGTGAACCGAGTGCTGGAAAACATGTTGTGCAACTAAGTGCGGCTAGCCAAACGCCACCAGAGCCTACTTTATCAAGAATTTTATTAATCATAATTACCTCTAATTTTGAGGTAGTTTAAACTCCGTATATAGGTACGGAGTCAATGGTTAGCTAAGTGAATTTATAATTGGGCATGAGTTGGGGTCTTGATTAGCTTTGCAAGAATTTGTCATATCTTGAATCACCTGTTCTAGCCGCTGTAAATCAGCAATTTTCTCTCGAATTAACATGAGTTTTTGTAATCCCATTGATTCGACATCAGCGCAGTTTCCACTCATTGACATTAGTGAAGCTACTTCATCAAGTGTAAAGCCCAAAGCTTTAGCCTTTAATATGAATTTAAGTTGATTGGCATAGGTGTTGTCATACATGCGATAACCACTATCAGGCTTTAGTGGCTGTACGATAAGTCCTTTACGCTCATAGAATCGGACTGTTTCTACGTTAATGTTCAGTTCTTTAGCCAGCTTTCCAATGGTTTTCATAAGTAGATCCTCTTAAACAGCTAGCATTATTTTATCATTATTAGGCAAAACCTGAACTTCCGTTCATCGCTCTTAGGTAACTACTCGCAAAATGGTAAGCAATCCAAGCTCTCGAAGTTTATGCATAGATTCATTTCATGCAACCACCGACTAATATTTACAAAGTCTTACATTATTCATGGGGCTATACGGTTTTACTTTGCCTTGTTTTTCGTGTCACAGTAAACCAAGCAGTATATCTAAAGGCGTGTTACTAAAACGAGCAACTTAAATTAAGGATTGAATAATGAAGAAAGCCCTACAAATAACAGCAATAAGTGCTGTAATGGCTTTTAGCTTAAATGTTAGTGCAAAAGAAAAAAGTGCGACTGAAATCAAGATAGAACAGGCGATGAAGCTGGACTATCGAACAGACGCAGATCGCGAACGCGACAACAACCGGTGGGCATCTGGTGCACTTAAATTTATGGGGCTAAAGGATGATATGAAAGTCTTTGAATTTGGTCCGGGTAACGGCTGGTATACAAAGATTTTGGCTCCTGTACTTAAAGATAAAGGCCATTTAACTATTGGCTATCCTAAAACTTGGATGGCAGGGTTGGATGAGTTGATGAAGACCCCTCAGATGGAGCAAGTACGACGGGTTAATTTGGATATGAAATGGGACAGAGAAACCCGTGCATTCGACTTTAATGGAATCAATTTTCAATCCGAAGATTTAGACATGTTCTTAAATATCAGGGAGTATCACAATTTACATGGAGAAGAGCGTGCCGAATTTAACCAAGCCGTTTTCAAAGCATTAAAACCCGGCGGCACATATGTTGTTATCGATCATACACGCAGGCATATGCAATCAGACAGCCCAGAAAACTGGCGACGTGAAGATCCGGTAACGGTACTTGTAGAAATTCAACAGGCTGGCTTTGAATTGGTAAAGCATTCGGATATGTTTTATCGACTAGATGACTCCCTGCAATATGAAGTAGGCCGCAAAACGGTAGCAGGTAATACGGATAGGTTCTTCTTTGTGTTTAAAAAACCTGAATAGTGTTGTATTGCGCCTGATACGCTATAAATATCAGGCGCTATAATGATTATCGGTGCACAAAGGTATTCGCTGCTAACTTATCAACCACGCTTCGACTAGCATTGCATATTTTGTTTTTAAATAGTTGCTCGCTTTTAACTCTATAGCTTTTCTACTGGCTAAACTTAAACGAAGCGAAAGTTAACTGTCTATCTTACTTATTAGTCAAACCTTTAAATTATAGAGAAACCATTCAAAAACCTATCGATTTCTGTTTTGTATTTTTCGACTAGGTTTGTACTTGTGTATGTTAAATATTGAGTAGAGCCTGAAGAGTTTGAGTAATAATAGCCGAGATATTTAAACTTTATGCTCTGGATGCTACCAACCATTTCCATATAGATAACTTTATGACCATTTACTGTTCTATATTCTTTTTTTACTATTTTTGTATCCGGAGCAGCGTCTCTTGCGTTGTCAAAGGCTATTTTCGCTAGCTCTTCAACATCAATTTCTACTTGTTCAGAAATAGCCATTCCATATAAATCACCATTCTTTAATTGGAATGTGTACTCTGCGGATTCATGACCATTTTCATTTTTTTTGAATTTCCATTTTTTGGGGTTTATTGAAAATGATGAATTGGTTTTACTGCTCTTCAAAGCAAAGTTAGATTTCTTGTCCTTTTTAAATGCAGTTGTGTTAACAGGAATCTCAATTTCAGCAGAGGCCTTTCCTTCTTCGTAGCTCCATGTGCCATCTTCCTTAAGTATAACGACATCTCCATTTTCAGTTACCGCTTTTTGGCTAGCAAAAGCATTTAGTGAAAAAAGGCAAAGTAATATAACTATAAATATTTTCATAACGTTCCTTGATTTTTATAACACATATAATATGTAGGCATCTGATTTATATCCGCCTATAGACTATTCTTTAAACTAACAGAAATATTAAATAATTCAATTTGTTACTAGTTTTTTGGGTACTTAAATTAAGTAAGGAAATAAGTTTCGATAAGTTTCATGTTTTTTTATGCAGTAATTACATACAAGACTACTAGTTATTGCTATTCCATCTTCCTACACTACATCGACAAGGAAACACATATTGTATTTAAGCTTGCATGGTTTTCTACGTGACTAATGCGTAACTCTATTGCATTTATTTGGTAGCGGAATTCGTTGTAATTTAGCTCGGGGTTTTATGCGAATAGTATTTTTAAAAACCTTTAATCACACTATTTCTGCCATTCGACACTTATTTGTGCCCATTTGAACATGATTGCTGCTAGCTTTAATGGGTAAGATGAAAGATATAATGAAGGTAAAAATGTATTACGAAGAAAGACAGAAGGGTGGCTGTACTAATCGGTCAAATGGTTCAGTGAATCGCTCTAGGCGTCGTTCGACAATTGTTTGGACGTTAAATATTTTACTTGTCCTTTTTACTGTGATGTTCGTTGTGAGCTGTGGCGGTGGTTCAGAAAAGCGACCGTGCGAGCGTGATATAGAAAAATGTTTAGTGCCATTTCCTGAAACTACTGAAGCATGGTGGCAAGCTTCTTTACCAGACTTTTCAGATAGCACAGAACGCCCCGTTATTTCGTTACTAGGTGAACGCACGCTAATTCTTGAAGTGGGTGACTTGTATGTAGAAGACGGTGCATTGGCAGCGGACGATCAAGACGGCAATATCACTGCTGATATTGTGATTCAGGGCGAAGTGAATACCGATATAATAGGCGATTACCTTGTACGATATGCTGTCACTGACAGCGATGGAAATATGGCTGCGGAGCAGGCTAGAGTAGTTCGTGTTGTCGGTGCTAATAAACAAGACTTAACTCGGCGGCCTTTAGGGACTAGTTACGCAAACTTCGCATACTTTGAACATTTACCACTCGATTATGGCGAAGAAACTGGCGAGAAACCGCCTCTGCTAATTTACTTTCACGGTTCTGGGGCTAATTTAGAGTTTACTGAAAGTACTGACCCGTTGATCTCGATGGACGCGATCATAGAAAACTATGGTATTCCGAAGTTAATTGAAGATGGTCAATGGGATAATAATTTACCGTTCGTCGTTTTAGCGCCGCATATTGGCAGTTTGCAAAGCCCTAGTTTAAAAGACAGAGTTGACGCCTTCTTAGAATATGCCATTCATACATACGACATTGATATTAACCGAGTATATTTAACCGGTTGGAGCAGCGGTGGTTATATAAGCTCGGCACATGCTGTCGAATTCCCAGACAAAATAGCGGCGATTGCACCTATTGCTTCAGGGCTTTCCATTGAAATTGAAGACCTTCCAGAGCATTTTTGTAATATAGAACAAGTACCAGTTTGGTTATTTCACGGCACTGGCGATCAGGTCACTCCATTTGTACGTTCAATTCGTGCTTACAACGCAATAGTCGATCAGTGTCAGCCAAGAGTGCTACCTAAATTATCGTTGTTAAAAGATGCAAGGCATCATATTCACCACGCGGTATTAGATTTATCGGCACTAGAAGGTAGCGAGTTAAATGTAGAATACGATCCGCGATATGACGCCTACGACACCAATATTTATGAATGGTTGTTAAGCCACAGTCTCGAAGATAGATAAGCTTCTCTCCACGACTGGTAGGGGAAAAATGCAGCAGAGTGTATTGAACACTTTGCTGCAATTTTTCATTAAAAGTGCTCACGTATTACGTTATTTACCACAATGTCCATAGCATCAGTGCAGTATGGCTCGGTAGAACAGTTAATAAATGCGGTAATTGTTAGATCTTTTTCCTTAACGTAAATATTTACCGTGCGATAACCATAGTTTAGCCCTGCATGTGCATAGGCTGTAGTATCTTGGAATGTTTCAAGTGATATACCTAAACCATAATACACTTGGTCATCTACGTGCATTAGGCTTTGCTCTCCCCACATGAGTTCGCGTACTTCATCACTTATAAAGCTAGTATCAGTAACTAACGCTTTGAGAAAACGTCCCATATCTTCAACGCTTGAAACTACTGGGTCGTTAGCGGTTGCAATGTTTTCATGGTGTGCTTTGGTGAGGTATCGCTCGCCATCATCAACATGGTAGCCTTGGATAAAGTCGCCCAATGACTTCTCTATACCTCGGTAATAAGTAGAGTTCAAAGCTAACGGATTGAGAATACGCTCTCTTAACGCTACAGAATGGTGTTCATCAAATAGTTTATCGACAACTAAACTTGCTAATAAATAACCTGTATTGGAGTAGCTGTAATCGGCGCCAGGTGAAAATTGTGCCGGTTTATCGTAGGCAATGGGGAGAAAATCCAGGGTTGATTTATAGCGTTCTGGTTCTTCGAGTAACATGGTGATGTAAGCTTCATCGTCGACAAAGTTAAAGACACCTGCGCTATGATTGAGCAATTGTCTTAGGGTCATTTGACGGCTATTTTCAATGCGTTCGAGTATCTCTTCGTCAAGCCAAGTATCTAGTGTGTCATCAATATTAAGTAACCCTTCTTCTGCCAGCATAGCCACTAATAAGCTAATCATGGGTTTACCAGCGCTAGCGGTCGGTTGCTGATGGTAGTTTTGCATTGGCTCTAGGGTATCGGTGTCGGTGACACCTGCACTGCCTACAAACTGAGTTTGCCCAGTATCAACGCGCAATATAACGCCGGGCACATTGTGATCAACTACGCCGTCGATTAAGGCTTGATAATCGAACACTGTAGTGGTTTGTGAATTGTCTTGGTTCGTATTTTGGCTTGTACTTTGGTTTGGGCTTTTTGAGCTATTTGATGAACCTCCACAAGCGGTAATGAACAGTGAAACTGTTGATGCAATGAGTAGTGATTTAATGGGTAAAGTTAGTGTCATGTTGTTAATCCTTTAATAAAATTATCAGCATGAAAACTCTAATGAATATCCATTAATAAAGACGTATCAAGGATTCTCAGTTTGTATCACTTTGTATCGGGTGTGGGCTATCAGTGAGTGGAATTTGTATTAATTCAGGTAGGTATTGATTGTACGGTACAGCTCTTCTACATCAACGGGTTTTGCTATATAACTATTGAAGCCTTCATTCATGTATTTCTTTACATCGTTAGCCATCACATTGGCGGTTAGTGCAACAATTGGCGTATTTGGGTTGATGTGTTTAATGGCTTTACATGCCTGTATGCCATCAACGTTGGGCATTTGAATATCCATAAAAACCAAGTCAAAGTGTTGTGTCTTAAATTGTTCTATTGCTTGTTCTCCGTCATGGGCAACCACAACATTTGCCTTCGTTGGCGAGGTAATAGATAAAAATATTTTTTGATTAATACGATTATCTTCTGCAAGCAGAATGTTGTAACCATTGGCATTAGGCGCACTAACTTCATGTGTATCTGTGGGGATTCTTGAGATGTCAGTCGTCGCTAAATGTAGTTGTACAGTAAATGTTGTGCCTCTGTTTAACTCACTTTCAACAAGGATGTCGCTTTGCATTAGTTCGATTAACCGCTTAGTAATTGCCAGTCCAAGACCAGTGCCGCCAAACTTTCTTGTGGTTGAACTATCCGCTTGCTCAAATCGACTAAATAACTTAGCAACTTGAGTTTCGCTCATGCCAATACCGGTATCTGTTACGTTAATTTCAACACCATAGGAAACTTGGGCGACTTTTATATTAACGCTACCAGCTTCGGTGAATTTAATAGCGTTAGATAAAAGGTTAAGGATAATTTGTTTAATCCTGACTGGATCGCCAATAAAGCCGTCAGTAAATTGTGATGAACAGGTTAAATTTACCGATATTTTTTTCTCTTCAATTAATGATGATAGTTCATTTACGGTATTTTCAATGATTGGCTTAAGCGCAAACGGAATCGCTTCTAAGGTCATTTTGCCAGCTTCTATTTTTGATAAATCGAGTATGTCATTAATAATGGTCAACAACGATTTTGACGATAGCATTGCCATATCGACTAGTTCATTGGCGTCTTTTGAAATGTCTTGGCGATTCAGTATTTGCAAAGCCCCCATAATACCATTCATCGGGGTGCGCACTTCGTGGCTCATGTTGGCAAGGAATGAAGATTTCGCGACATTTGCCTGTTCGGCCAGCTGCTTTGCAGAGCTGAGCTGAACATTTTTATCTTCGAGCATGGCGACGCTTTTGGCGAGTTGTTCGTTAGTTTCGATAATTGCCCAAGTTTGTTTTTTTACTTGCGATTTGAGCTTATAGTTAAACAGCATTGATGAGATAGCGATTAAAACAACTAATGCAATAATACCGACCAGAAAATAAATTTCGGTATTAGTCAATTGCATTTTCTTATCTTGCAAATCAGCAATGAGTAGCTCTTTTAGTTGGGCGTGCTCAGGTACTAGTCCTAATTCTTTGTAGGTATTGGCTATGCGAATGAACCGTTCTGGAAATACTGTGCCCATTGGGACAATGCCATATTTGACTAATCGGCGTGTTGCTGCAGCTTCATAACGCAATGCTGCAAGGCTTTTCTTTGACTGATATTTGTCTCGTATCAACTGGGCTATTTGGTCTGGGTGTTCAAAGGCATATTGCCAACCTTTATAGGTGGCTTGATTAAATTGCTCGATTAAGGCGAGGTTTTCTTTAGCAAAATCTGTAGTAGTGAAAATTAAGTCGCCATAAAAATCGATGCCGTAGCTACTAGGGTCAAAAATGGTTGTTTTTTCCTGCTGCGCTTCATACAAAAAAGGTTGGTCAGAAAGGTAGGCTGACATTAAATCAACGTCCCCTTTGGCGAGTGACATATCGTCAAAGTTATGCGATATAAATTGGTATTCTTCGTTTTTAATATTAAAAAACAACATCATGGCTTCAAGTGAAGCACCATCAACACCTCTTTGATACATGATTTTTTTGCCGCGAAAGTCATCGGGTGTTTGTATGTTCGAACTCGCCAAACTCATTAAAACAAGCGGGCTGGATTGAAATATAGTACTGGTAATTGTTACGGCGTCGCCTTTTAGGTGCCTGAGCACGATGCTTGAGTCAGCTATACCGAAATGTGCGTAACCTGACAATACATCTTCTGCTGGCGACGTGTTAATGTCTCGCTCGCGTATTTCCAGTTCAATACCTACCTCTTGGTAGTAACCTTGCGCTTTTGCCGCGTAGTAGCCTGCAAACTGAAATTGATGCATCCACTTTAATTGCAGGACAATTTTTTGCTGTGCGATGCAAGGGAGCGTACACAGCAATAATAAAACCCCTAGCAGGTACTTCATTTGCAAGGCACTGTTTCACTTAATTAATTGAGTAGTAATCATAAGCCTATGCAATAAAAGCAGTTTTCTCAAATGATGTGAACAATTTTGTTAACGATGGAACTGCTAAGGGCATCTGTTAAAAAATTGCGATATAATGATTTGGTCTTTAATTGGGGAATATTAATGTTACAGCATTTCTATAGTGATGAAGCGGTTCGATACAACAGTATGGAAATCGCGGTGATTTTACAAAAATTCAGAGAGCTGCTGCATTACAATAAAACACTCGATCAACACTTTATCAATAATAGCTATTGGATAAAGCTTCCTGAACCTGCCTTACTCAGCCAGTTTCCTTTTATTGAAAAAGGTAAATTAATGCGCACATTATACCGCATGAAAGAGTTAGGGTTGATTCTTCAAAAGCAAGATCAAAGCAATACATTTTGGTTTACTCTCAACGAAATAACACTAGCCTCGACAAACATTACAGAGCCGGCCTCCACACAAAATCACCAACCACAGGTGTTTGCTAGTGGCGACACTGTTAATTCTCAAGTTAAGCGTTTATGGTCTGATGTTGATGATCAATTTATTATGGAGTCGGTCGCAAAGTTGGTTGTTAAACATGGTTATAACCAACAGCACTTCTTAGATATTTGGCATACCTTTGTTTCAAGTATGGATGCTAATGGCGAACAACCTCCTGCGCGTATGGATTTAATTCAAAAACGTTTTGTCGCCTATGCCAACAAAGTGCAATTGAATATGAGCCATGCCAATTTGCGTTACCAAAATACCGTTAGCCAAAATCAACAAGTGAAAGAACAAGCGGTAGAGAACTGGTTGCAATATATTAATCATCCGCGCGAAGATATTCTTTGTAAAATCGATACTAGTAAATTACAAACCAGTATCGTAGAAGTGTGGAATAGCTTTATTAATAAGTCTTATGAAAAGCAAATTCCACTTAAGAATGATTATCAAATTGAAAACGGCTTTACCAATTATGTTAGAGCTTGGGTTGGCAATGAACAAAAAGCTCAAACTAATCAATCGTATAGCGCGAAACGATTTGAGCCTGTAAACTTTGAAGATAAGTCTTGGGCAGATGACATCGATTTAGAGGGATTATAATGAGTAATTTACGACCACAAGATATGAGTAATTTGGTTAATCGCTATAACCCGTCTTCTGGTGCCATGCAGCAACAAGGCACTAAACCTGCCACACAAATTCCTGACGAACTAAAAAATATTATCAATAAAATAGTGACTTCTATTGATGGTATGTATCAATTTTCAGGTTTCAAAGATGCGACTAAAGTCACTCACTATAAAACTGAACTTACCAAAGGCTTATATAAAATTCGCGATAAAATTAGCGAACAAAATATCAAGGATGCGTTAGATTTGTTTCGTACAAAAGGTGGTAAGTTTCCACCTAGCGTTCCTGAGTTTATTCAAGCGGTTTTAGGTGAACATGAAGAGCAGGTTAAGCCCCCTGAACACGTGTGGTTTGATGCGTCGAAGGCAATTCCTAAACATACCGCTGAAGAAATGGCTAGCTTTGCTAAAAAAGGTATAGCAGATGCCAAAGCAGCCCTTAAAAAAACACCTGCAATAAAGTAATTCTAAGCGACAAAAGTTAAGCGAGTTTCGCTTTTCTCAACGCAAAATAACCAACAATAATGAATACAACAAGGCAACCTCATGACAACAACCACAGCCATTAACCTTACATTTTCACCAGTTTCTGAAAGCTGGCAGGCGAATAATTTAGTTCAAGTAGTTAATGACCAAATCTATGTTTTTATTAAGCCTGACAGTTTGCATCCATTGCGCGATATTCAAAAGGCAGGCCGAAAAATTGATGGTATGGGCGTTAAGCAAGTAACCTTTGTTGGCGAAAACTGGGGTTCAAATCGTCAGTGGGCGCTAGCACTTGGTTTTACTAGTGTTGGTAAACTAACGAATGTTGAATTTGTTGGTGAGCGAAAAGAAGAGCTGACAAAAAAATTAGCGGTGTATGCTTGGAGTCGAGATTTAACTAACCAAACACCAGCGCAGCTATTCCCAGCATCGCTTGCTGAGCAAACAATCGATTATTTGTCGTCACTATCGCCAGAACATGTCACCACTACGGTAATAAATGGTGAAGCACTAGCTGAACAAGGTTGGATGGGTACATACAATGTGGGTAAAGGTAGTACTAATCCTCCGTGTTTGTTGGAAGTTGACTACAACCCGACAGGCGATGCTGATGCTGCTATTTCTGCCTGCTTAGTCGGTAAAGGTATCACCTTTGATAGTGGTGGTTATTCGATGAAATCAAGCGTTGGCATGTTTGATATGAAATGCGATATGGGCGGTGCCGCAGTCGTTGCAGGTGCACTGGCCTTGGCTATCGAAAGCGGCTTAACTAAACGAGTAAAATTGTTTTTATGTTGTGCGGAAAATATGGTCAGTAGTTTTGCTTATAAACTCGGTGACGTTATTACCTACAAAAACGGTGTCACAATGGAAGTAGCAAATACGGATGCAGAAGGGCGAATTGTCCTGGCTGATGGTCTTTTAGCTGCTGGTGAAACTGGTGCTCCACTCATTATTGATGCTGCTACTTTAACCGGTGCTGCAGTTGGTGCTACTGGTGGAGACTACACCGCGTTGTTTGCATTAGACCAAGACGTTGCCGATATTGCTATTAAAACGGCAAAACAAGTTAATGAGCCGATTTGGCAATTGCCTTTAGAGACCTGGCATCAAAGTAAATGTCCATCGTCGTTTGCTGATACCGCTAATAGCCGTCCAATTCCTGGTGGCGGTCCAGGTGGTGCAAGCAATGCTGCAGGCTTTTTAAGTCGTTTTGT
The DNA here is from genome assembly GCF_012932965.1 of Thalassotalea algicola. Lineage (GTDB taxonomy): Bacteria > Pseudomonadota > Gammaproteobacteria > Enterobacterales > Alteromonadaceae > Thalassotalea_F > Thalassotalea_F algicola. Next base: position 215,690 of record NZ_JABBXH010000003.1, read on the forward strand.
CCCTAATGAAGGAAAAGGTTGGTTGCATTTTGATATCGCGGCTGCTTACAACGGTAAGGCTAATGAACTATGGGCTGCTGGTGCGACAGGTTTATCTATAGATACCATCGCACAACTTATTTTAGCTGAATAATGGAATAGCTAACAATTACATTGCTTGTGGCTGCTGACCTAGAAAGTCTTGCAGCCAATTTTCCGCGCTTTTTACATCGCTAAATACATAAAATGGTAAGTGACACCCGTTATAAATGCGGCGTAATTGCATTTGTTGGATGTCGGCATGCGTACTATCTAAAAATACCGTCGCATTAGCAATCATATTGTGCTGCACTCGGTACTTGGTTACATCAGCAATGTTATCTTCAACTTCAGGCGTAAATACGCCGCTACCATGATAAATAATTAAAGACGCCCATGGCTGGTGCTTCATTTGTTGAGTAAGCTCAATCATGTCTAAATGATATTGCGCGAAGGCTTCAGCATCGAAAATGTTTTGAACATCGACAAATAAAATATTGTCTTTTTTTACAATGTCATAGTCTGATTGTTGTAAATTTTCCATGCTGCTCTTCCATTTTCCAAAGGGCATATAGAAATAACAGGCTATAAAACGTTTAACAAGTAAGCAGATTTTTAGCAAGTTGCAAATTTTTAATTACCATAAATTACAGTTGCTTATATATTTATATGATAAAAGTGATGGTTTAAAGTTAATGAGCTAACTTGAACTTTTTTAAGGGAGTATAGATAACGCCTTGCTCACTAGATTCAGAAATGTACAGGCTAAAGCTTTTAATATTTAGATATAAATTTGCGCTGAAATGTTCAGGTAACTCGCGCACTTTTCGACTAATGGTGATATGAGGTTGATAAGGTCGTTTGATAATATCGATATCGTTTTTATCTGCGGCTAGTTCAAGTTCCGTCACTAACTTAGCAAGCCAACTTGGTGTATTAGCCATTCCTAAAAATAATACCTTTGCTTGGTCAAACATATCATAGTGATCAATATGAAGCTGATATTCTGAAGATTGTAGGTAATTTTTACTAAGAGCCTCCGCCTTTATTAACAGTGGCGTTAATTGCTCAGGGCTAAGTTGGCCAAGAAATACTAACGTAAGGTGAAGATTGCTAGCGACGGTTGGTTTAGGAAGTGGTGGTTTGATATTTTGTTGCAATACCGCAATGCGCTTTTTATCAGATTCTGCAATGTCTAACGCAAAAAAGTATCGAGCCATAATCATAAACACCTATCGACCATGACTCGATTATATAGCGAACTAATTATTCTTCACTAATTTCCCAGACACTCACTGAGCCTGAAATTTCGTTACCGACGACTAACATAGCTTTTTCCGTGTCTGTCGCAGGGATAAACTTCATGCCTTCAGGTGCTAAGTCTCCGGTAATATCAGCACCTTCAATAACACCACGGTTATTGAAATAGTCGACAAAGCTGACATTGAATGGGTTGGATATGTCATAAATCATGATGCCGCCCATACGCTCTAAACCGACAAATGCTAAAGTACGCTCACCTACAACACCAATGGCTAATGCTTCCGGCTCTGGTCCTTTTGCATCTGAACGTGTATCACCTTCATTCTCGTCTTCATCATTATTAAATGCTTCGCCATAGATAGCAGCAGTAATACGTTCAATTTCGTCTCCTGAATCAAACACTAAATTACCTGAAGCATCCCAAATAGAGAACGAACGAGCACCATAAGTATAAAGTTGGTCGTAATCGCCATCACTGTCGATATCACCGCGCTCGATTGATACTTTTAGGCGACCTAAGTCATCATCGTCATTGTTTACATGAGCAAATGCAGCTGGGTCTAAATTTAAATCTTCCGCGCGACTTTCATCGGTATAAGATAAACAGCCATCGTCTTCGTCATAATCGAGACCACCAGCGGCAGTACAGGCAGCTTCATCCGCGACATCAAAGAAATATTCGCGGCCATCGCCTTCATTCGCTGTCACGACAAAGGTTGCATCTTTCCAGCTGAATGTCGCAATGGTATCTGGCTGGTACATACCAAATAAATTCTTATACTGACGCAAGTTTAGACCACTGTCTTTATCGGAAGCATCTAAGGAATAGTTGCCCCAATCTTTAAACCCTAAGCCTTTAATGTCGGTTATCGACATTGCGTCTAGATCTACCAATACTAATCCGTTGTTTTCTTGTAAGCTGACAAAAGCTGTTTTTGAGTCTGCACTTATAGCCACATATTCAGGCTCTAAGTCCATTGCTACGGTGGTATCAATTGTTTGGCCATTAATGACTCGCCCGCTTGGGTTAGGGAACATCATACCTTGTGCCGCTAATTCAGCTTTTTTGTCGTTGTAGTTAGTAAAACCAAGTGACACCGCAGTATTACTTACCTCGCCGTCTGCGATACTGATAATTGAAATAGTCCCTTCTGGATCAACAGTGTAGTCACCACTTGGCTCGCCTTCATTGGCAACGACGACTTTGCTGCTATCTGGCGTGAAAGTTACCATATCAGGCAATACGCCTACTTCGACATTTTTTACGAAAGTCGGTGTTGCACCACTAATATCGTAAAAAGCGATATGACCATTTTCATCTATAGCATCGGCAGCCATAGCGACAGCCAGCATATTTAGATCATCAGAAATACTAATACTGTTTGCATCACCTGGCGTATTTTCTGAGAGGTCTAGCGTAACGGCTATTGTTAAATTGGTATTGCTAATAACGCCTTCGCTATCAGCTGTAAGCGCAGATGGTTCAGCATCTGCAAGTGGCAATAATTCGACAGTTGCTGTATCTCCAGAGCTGTTAATTGCGTATATCATGCCGCTTGCTTTGTGGTATTGAACAATTTCAGCAGCACCTTCAGGTGACTGGGCATTTAATACTGCACGGGCAATTAACGTAGCGGTAAATGAGGAGGTAGCATCTTTGCCGTCTTGGCCGTCGGCGCCAGTTGGCCCTTGTTGTCCTTGTGGCCCAGCAGCTCCTGTTGCACCATCATCGCCATCACAGGCGGTTAAACCTAATAACATTGCACTGGAAAGTAGGCCAGCTTTAAAAAAGTTGTTTGTCATTTTATTCTCACTTTATTTTATTCATTTTTTATTAAACGGGCATACGCTAGAGCGCTAAGACGACGAACTCGTGACAGAAAAGTTACATTGAGATGAAGCTTTGTTAAAAGAGAGGAGTCATCAGCTTTAAAGCTGCAGGAACAACAGGTAAAATCGCGCTAGTGAAAGAATTAGAGAAATTGCTTTGTTGCCTATAAATCAAATAAAAACATCATTTTTGACTGCTATTGAACAAAGCAATTTAGTGATACTGACGGCGCCACCTGGGGCAGGTAAGTCGACAGTATTGCCCTTGTGGTTATTAGATACTGAATTTGCCAATCAAAAAATTTATTTACTACAGCCTAGGCGAGTCGCCGCAAAAAATATTGCCTGTTACCTCGCACAGCAGCTAGGTGAAGAAGTAGGGCAAACGATTGGCTATCGCCTGAGAAATGATAGTCGGGTATCTGCTAACACTATCATTGAGGTAATTACCGAAGGGATATTAACCCAGCTGATTCAAAATGATCCAGAGTTGGCCGATGCTAACTTGATTTTGTTTGATGAGTTTCATGAACGCTCTGTGCAGGCAGATCTAGCTTTTGCTTTGGCTAGGGATTGTCAACTTGGACTGCGTGAAGATCTGAGACTTGTGTTGATGTCGGCGACATTATCGAATGAAGAGCTATCGACGAAATTTCCTGAAGCAGAGTTTATCGTAAGTGAAGGTCGCAGCTTTCCTGTTGAATGTCATTATCAATCGGTACCAACCAATAAATTTTGGCGCGAACATGCACTGAGTGTAATCAAAAAAGACGCGTTTATTCACTCCGGCTCGTGTTTAGTTTTTTTGCCTGGTGTTGCAGATATTAAGTTTTTAATTGAGCGGCTTGAGTGCTTTTTGCCAGACGATTTATTGCTAGCTCCTTTGTATGGAGAGTTGCCGATAAGTGAGCAGCAAAAAGCCATGAAACCAATTAATGGCGCACGTAAACTGGTGCTTGCCACTAACATTGCAGAAACAAGTTTAACCATTGAAGGTATTACACTGGTAATTGATGCAGGTTTTGAAAAGGCAGCCATTTACGATAGCCAAACCTTAACCAACCAGCTTATTCAAAAGCCAATTAGTAAGGCGTCAGCGATCCAGCGAGCAGGTAGAGCAGGGCGTTTAAGCGCAGGTCAGTGTATTAGGCTTTATTCTGAAGAAGACTTTCAACGTCGACCAGAGCAAGCAATAAGTGACATTTTGCAAACTGATTTATTACCGGTATTAATTGAAGCCGCACGTTGGGGTGTTACCAAACTGTCGGATTTACCATTTTTGGAACTGCCAAACGCAGTGAAAGAGCAACTTGCATGGCAGGAGTTGCAGCAGTTACGTATTGTTAATACTGACAATAAATTAACGGCACATGGTCAAACAGTAGCACAACTTTCCTGTCATCCTCGATACGGCAATATGTTGGTGTCTGCGCAACGAATTGGTCAACAGTTTGAAGATCCTAATCTTGTGAATTTAGCTTGTTTATTGGCGGCACTACTGGAGGAAAGGGATGTGTTTTCTCCGTCGGTGGCTAAGAATAATGCAGATATAACTACTCGTATTTCATTTATAGAAAATCAACTCCACTCTAAAGCTAACTTATCAGGAAAGCTTGGCCGCATCATAAAACAAGCAAAAAATTTGGCACAACAACTGGCCGTATCTTGGCAAAGTAGCTTTTCTTATAGTCATTGCGGGGTATTACTTGCCCTAGCGTTTCCTGAACGCATTGCTGCAAATAGGCATCAACAAGGCGCTTTTATTGCTTTTAACGGAAAAGGATTAAATTTAGCCAGTGAAGATACGCTTAATGATGCTGAACTCTTGGTGGCAGCGAGCACCATTAAATTAAAAGATAAGCAGCTTATTTCATTGGCAGCACCTGTCACATTAGCGGAGTTGGAAGCCTGGGATATTGTCTCGACAACAGTATGTGAGCAGCTAAATTACGATGAACAGCGGGATAAAATTAATGCCAGTGAGCAGCGTAAATTAGGGGCAATCGTATTAAGTGAAAAGCCGACCACGCAAACGTTAGATGAGCAACAAATTGCCACGATGTGGTGTGAACAGATAACACGTAAAGGAATATCGTGGTTATCACTTTCTGATAGCCAATCTCAGCTATTGGCGCGGATTAATTGGTTGGCACTTCATCAACCTGAATTAGGGTTTAATCAAGCCGATGAACCTTGGTTATTGGCCAATCTTGAACGTTGGTTTAGCCCTTACGTTGGTGATATTAGGAAGAAGTCTAAGTTGATAAGTTTAGAATTCGAGATGATGTTTAAATCGATGTTAGATTTCAATCAGCAGCAACAATTGGCTCGTTGTGCGCCGCTATATTTTTCTGGGCCAACGGGGAGAAAATGTCCAATCAGGTATACTAATGAACACTCACCGATTGTCTCTTTACCTATGCAAGAAGTTTATGGGGAGGCCAATACTCCACAAGTGGGGGACAAGGAACGTGGCAACGGGGTAAATTTGACGCTTGAGTTATTGTCGCCAGCAGGTAGGCCTATTCAAGTGACTCAGGATTTGGCTGGATTCTGGCAGGGCAGTTATAACGCGGTACAAAAAGAAATGAAGGGCCGATACCCGAAACATTTTTGGCCTGACGATCCGGCGAATGCACAAGCAACCAGAAAAACTAAAAAGTATATGTAAGCGGGCTGATTAGCATGACAAACTTAATAAACAGACCAATCTATATGGTTTGTGAGTATTTTCATTGCTTCAACACCCACTAATGAATTACCGGTTGCATTAAGCGCAGGTGACCATACACATACCGATAATACGCCAGGGACAATGGCAACTATTCCACCACCAACGCCGCTTTTTCCAGGTAAACCCACTTCAAAAGCAAACCGGCCGGCTTCGTCGTAAAGTCCGCTAGTTGCCATGAGTGCATTGACTTGTTTTGTCTGACGCTCTGTTAGTATACGTTGCTGATTGGTTATGTTTACGCCTTTATTAGCTAAGTAGCTAAACGATTTAGCTAGCTCAACACAGGTCATTTTTAGTGCACAAGTAGAAAAGTAATTCATTAGCACTTTTTCAACGTCATTATTGAAGTTCTCAAACGATTGCATTAAATAAGCCATGGCAGCATTTCGTGCTCTGTGAGCGTATTCAGACTCCGCAATTTTTCTATCAATTCTGATCTCACTATTGCCTGATAGCGTTCGGACAAAGTCTCGAACTGCGAGCTCTGGGGAAGCAAAACTTGATTCAACCATATCTGAAATCACTAATGCACCAGCATTAATAAACGGATTTCTCGGAATACCTTGTTCATGCTCTAATTGTACAAGTGAGTTAAATGGTAATCCTGATGGCTCTCGGCCAACTCTGTGCCAAATCTCATCACCGTGCATATGCATAGCAAGTGTTAAGCTAAATACCTTAGAAATACTTTGAATAGAAAAAGGCGTTTCTGCATCGCCATACGAATAGGTTTTCCCATTTGCGTCACAAATTGCTATGCCAAACTGCATAGGATCAACCGTGGCAAGTGCGGGAATGTATTGAGCAACTTGTCCTTTGCCTAGAAAAACAGAAGCTTCTTCATGTATTTGCTTAAGTAAGTCATTCATCAAAAAAATTCCAGGCTTGAGGAGTTCGAAGCCTTGTCGCTAGAGTGAGCTAGTTGGCGCAGCGCAAATAAAAAAGTTTAGAAAGCGAAATTAACACTGTTTAAATCGTTTGCCTACCTAAAAGATCTGCATTGAATAAGAAAAGCCGCTATAAGCGGCTTTCATTTCATTTAACTGTTTTTGGTGACAAATACTTGATTAAGTGCGGATAAGTTTTCCGTAGCGCTTATGGAGAATTTCTACGCGTTCAATATAGACTTTAGTTTCTTCAAAAGGTGGAATGCCGTTGTATTTTTTTACATTGCCTTCACCGGCATTGTACGCAGCTGATACCATGCGAATATTGCCATAGTATTTTTTCATTAGCTTAGCGAGATGTTTGACGCCACCTTGAATGTTTTGTTTTGCGGTAAACGGATCTCTAACACCAAGTTCTCGCGCTGTCGCTGGCATTAGCTGCATTAAGCCTTGTGCACCCTGCTTAGAAATAGCATTAACACGAAAATGCGATTCGGCATGAATAATCGCTCTAACTAAATTTGCATCTACTCGATAATATCGAGCGGCCTCTTCAATTTCATCGGCAAAGGCATTGGGGTATAGCTTGGTCTCTAGCCAATCAATTTCGGAATAAACACCACAGGCATAACAACCGAAATTAACCTCTTCATAATAAGTATCGATAGGCTCAATATCTGAAAACGATAACGTACCGTTTTTTGAGTGATAACGATAAACGCGATCTTCAGAAGCGATTGAAATGGTGCTAAAACTTAGCAGTGCTGCAAGTAACAGCCAAGAGATACGACTATATCCTGACATTATTGATTGATATTTCCTGTGTTAGATATTGTGGTAAAAATACCTTTTTTTGAAATAAATGTCTAAATTTGTAACAAATTATATGGCTAAAAAAGCGTAAAAGATGAAATTAGGGTATAGTGGCGAAAATTATTTTTCTGAGTTAAAAAGTGACTGAAAACGGTAAGCGATTAAATAAATTTATCAGTGAATCTGGCCATTGTTCGCGCCGAGAAGCTGATAAGTTAATTGAGAAAAAGCGCGTAACAATTAATGGTAAAACACCCGAGTTGGGTACTAAAGTCTTACCGGGTGATGTTGTTGCGGTTGATGGTAAAACCATTGGCGCTAGCGCTGACAATAAGTCTGATCGTATTTACATTGCATACCACAAGCCCATTGGCATCACTTGCACTACCGAGCGTCACGTCAAGGGTAATATCATTGATGCGATTAAACATAAGCAACGTATTTTTCCAATAGGCCGTTTAGATAAACCATCAGAAGGACTTATTTTTTTAACCAGTGATGGCGATATCGTAAATAAAATTCTTCGCGCCGAAAATGCGCATGATAAAGAATATGTTGTGACTGTTGATAAGCCAGTTAGCGAGCGTTTTATCGAAAGAATGTCTCGTGGTGTCCCAATACTTGGGACTATTACTAATCCATGTCGCGTAGAAGTGGTCAGTCGTTTTGTGTTTAAGATCATTCTCACCCAAGGCTTGAACCGCCAAATTCGCCGAATGTGTGAATACTTAGGTTATGAAGTAACTAAGCTTAAACGAACTCGCATTATGAATGTTGATTTAAAGGGATTAAAACCCGGTCAATGGCGAGATTTGAGTGAAGCAGAGCTGAGCGAAATTAATGAGGCGGTAAAAGGCTCGCGTAAAACGTCTGCAAAAGCGGATACACAAGCTCAATCACATATTTCAAAACGCCCTTATGCTGATATCGTCAATCAAGCTGACTCACCCAACCCAAAAAGTAGCGGTAAATACCGAATAGATAATAAACCAGCTAAAGCTAAGTCTTCAGGCAATAAACTGTCATTAAAACGGAAAAAATAAGCGAAAGGAGCAAGGATGCACGTACCAGATAAATGGAAAATTACTGACCCTAAACAAATTGCCGATATTGTCGATAAGTTCGGTTTTGCTACATTAATATCGCCTTCACTTGAAGCCAGTCATGTGCCGCTTATTTATCAAGCTGAAAATCAGTTTTTATTTGGCCACCTTGCTCGTAATAACCAGCATGCTAAGGAAGCATCTGGTAGCAAAGTAGTGGCAGTATTTAGTGGTCCTCATTATTACATTGCACCAAATTGGTATGCCAATTCGCCAGCGGTTCCAACCTGGAATTATGTTGCTGTGCATATGCATGGCACTATTGAGTGGTTAGACGATAGCAACACCTTATCAGCAGTAGAAAAGTTGGTGGCGAAATACCAACCTGCCTTGCTTGATAACCAAGCAATAATGCCTATCGAGTTTCAACAAAAACTAGCTAAAGGTATCGTTGGCTTTCGAGTACACATTGAGCGAATTGAAGCTAAAGCTAAGCTTGGACAGCATCGTAAAAGTGAAGATCAAGCAGGCGTGGTTAAAGGTTTAATACAAGAAAAGAATGCAGAAGCTGCGCAGTTACTCGCTGTGATGGACTTACTGCAATTAGGATTAGGGAAGGAGAAATAATGGAAAATAAACAGAAATTGGTCGCGACGCTGATCACCTTAAATGTCTCTATGGCTGCGACATTATTTGCTCTTAGGGCGTTTAACGACGAAACCAGACTTGCTGTTGTTAATCTTATTCCTTTGCTGTTTTCAGCAATACTGGGCGCCGGTTTAAGTTTTCTTTTTTATCTAAGTGTGAAAAATATCTTACATAAACACTTAATCAAATCACCATTTTTAGCCTCGTTTTTTCCTGCGCTTAGCTTAATGCTTGTTGTCATTATGACAGGTGCTGCAACCTATTGGTTAATTGACGATCTGTTACTGATGTTGAGCTTTATGATGAGTTTGCAGCAAATAGCGAAAGGGTTTGATGTCGAATTTAGCTCTGTACATACTCAAGAAGTGAGCAAATAAAGGGTGAAGCACTTTAATTTGACCCCAAAATATAAGCGAGAGCCAGCTACTTGGCGGTTACCAGTGATATCTATTACCTTTATTTGGGTAATTAATTTGATGATGGACAGTTGGCAAGGCAAAGAGTTTAGCTGGATGTCCTTTTTAATTATTGCTGGGATTATCATTTTAGCGCAAATCTTTGCGCCTAAATTTGCGAATAAAGGGGCATTGTCGATAGAACTTGATGATAACTTGGTCATTCGAAAAGGTGATGCCGTGCTTTGGCGAAAAGCGAGCAGAACGATTACAGAAGCGAGAATAAAGCGTTCAAAAAGTTGGTTGGCACTTACCCATCAGTCTTTGCTTATTTCCTGCAGCGATAATGACAGTTATTGCTTGCCGCTTGATTATTTATCATTTGAAGACCAAGCGGCGGAGCAGCAGTTTCTCGCTAGCGTTAATGATGTTTAATGCTAGTTTTACTGATTAAGTAGATTTGCTGGTGAAAATTGATCGGTCAGTACTGGGGTATTTTCAGGCCAGTCCTGCTCTTTGGTAAAACTTTTGAATACATCTAATATATTTACGCCAAAAGGGCGTAATCTATCGTGTAATGTAGCCAAGTCACCTTTCAAATGCTCTTGATTTGGCAGTTGGCCTTTAGTCGCTAATATTATTCTATTTTCGTTTTTGCGATTTTTAACTTGGAAAAACTCACCAAAAACAGATTGATAAGTAGCGGATTCATAATTATATAATTCACTAACAGAAAAAGTATTGGCGGTTACTACCCCACTTTCAGACAATAACGCCTTGGTTTCTTCTAGAAATTCTTTGGTCATTAAATGTTCAGGGATATAATCACCATTAAATGCATCGAGAATAATCCAATCGTATTTTTGCTTTTTGATCAACGCTCGTTTCATATAGATACGACCATCTTTCACTACACTAGTGACATGATCGTTCTCAAAAAAACTAAAATATTGACGAGCAACTTTTATAACCGCAGGGTCAATTTCGATATTTTCAATTTCTGCATCTGGTAATAATTGGTGTAAGGTATTCGACATGGTGCCGCCACCCAAACCAATAATCAAAATACGTTTTGGGTTAGGGTTTACAATCATGCCAGAGAACAAGAGCTTAGTGTAATTAAAGACCAACCGGTTAGGCTCAGACTTTAAGAAACAACTTTGATTAGTTTTGTTGCTTTTTACGTTAAATTTTAGGCAGCGTAGGTTGCCGGAGTCTTCAACAATAATATTGCGGTACATCGAACGCTCTTGGTGGATAACTTTGCCCAAAGCAAAATTACTAACTACAAGCAGTAACAACCCCAATAGATGATTAATTCTCACTGATTAGCTCCTTATCGGACGCTAATACTTGGTTTGACTTTGCTTTGGCAAATAGCAAAGCAATTGCACCAAGTGCCATTAATAAAAGGCTAAAGCTAATGATAATAGCGTTTACTTCAAAGTAGAGCACAAAGTAGAAAGAAGTGATTATTGTGCCGAGCGCGGAACCTAAGGTGCTAACAAAATACAAAACACCAGCAACTTGGCCACTTTCTTCTTTATGGGTAACTAATAAACGTACTGAATAAGGGGAAATCATACCTAAGACAATGGTTGGCAATAAAAATAATGCGCTAGCGGCGAGTAACGAACCATAGCGAGAGTCTTCTACCGCCATAAAAATGCTTTCCATAATTGGATTTGCCCATAACGCAATAGGTAGCACCAATATGCCAGCTACAATAAAAATTAAGCCATAGCGGGATAGGTTGGCATTTTTTGTTGAAAGCTTGCCACCATATAAATAACCAATAGATAGGCTGAGCATAAATACGGTAATAATACTGCCCCATATATGCACACTGCTGCCGAAATAAGGCGCTAATATTCTACCGCCCAATAACTCAACGCCCATAATTGAAAAGCCACTACTAAATGCTAGTAGGTAAATTAAACGGTTTTGCCAACGAGAATCCATTTATATATCTCTTTGTAATACATCGAGAAATATCCTACTGGATTGCTAAGGATTAGGCTAGCGTGATTCGCTAGCCTAAGATGATATTTTTTGTAAGTTTGTTTATTTGGTATTAGCTAAGTAATGGTTTAAGGAATCTCGCGGTATGAGAACCCTTATGCTCAGCCACCTGTTCTGGTGTACCTGTTACCAAAATTTCACCACCACCAGAACCGCCTTCAGGTCCTAAATCGACAATCCAATCGGCGGTTTTTACCACGTCCAAATTGTGCTCAATCACTACAATAGTATTGCCATGATCGCGCAGGCGATGAATAACTTGCAGTAATTGCTTAATGTCGTGGAAATGAAGACCTGTTGTTGGTTCATCTAAAATGTAAAGTGTTTGACCGGTATCTCGTTTCGACAGCTCTTTGGCTAATTTAACACGTTGCGCTTCGCCACCTGATAGCGTTGTTGCTGATTGCCCTAAAGTGATATAGCTTAAACCGACATCCATTAAGGTTTGTAGCTTGCGCTTAACTGCAGGAATAGCGTTGAAGAATTCAAGTGCATCTTCAATCGTCATATTCAGCACTTCGTTAATGTTTTTGCCTTTATATTTTACTTCTAACGTTTCACGGTTATAGCGCTTACCTTTACATTCATCACAAGGTACATAAACATCAGGCAAGAAATGCATTTCCACTTTAATAACACCATCACCCTGACAAGCTTCACAGCGGCCACCTTTTACGTTGAAACTAAAGCGTCCTGGTTTATAACCGCGAGAACGAGATTCTTGCGTTCCGGCAAAGATATCCCTAACAGCAGTAAAGATCCCGGTATAAGTTGCAGGATTTGAACGTGGCGTACGGCCAATTGGGCTCTGGTCGATATCAATTACTTTGTCTAAATGTTCAAGACCTGTGATTTCTTTATAAGGAGCAGGGTCGTTTGTTGTTGCGCCATTTAACTCGGTTTGTGCAAGTGGGTATAGTGTATTGTTAATTAAAGTTGATTTACCTGATCCAGATACACCAGTGATACACGTCATTAAACCATTTGGAATAGTTAAATTAACATTTTTTAAGTTATTCCCGCTGGCACCTTTTAATTCAATTACACTGTCTTTGTTGTAAGGTACACGAGTACTAGGCACTTCAATACATTCTTTTCCGCTTAAGTACTTACCGGTAAGTGAGTCTTCACTGCCGGTTATATCGTCTACCGTACCAGAGGCTATGATCTCACCACCATGAACACCGGCGCCTGGACCAATATCAATCACATGATCTGCTTCACGAATTGCATCTTCATCGTGCTCTACCACTATTACGGTATTTCCTAAGTCTCGTAAATGAGTCAGGGTGCTTAAAAGGCGTTCGTTATCTCGTTGATGCAAACCAATTGATGGTTCATCTAGCACATACATTACACCTACGAGGCCTGCGCCAATTTGGCTCGCTAAACGAATGCGCTGTGCTTCACCACCTGATAAGGTATCTGCGCTTCGCGACAAGTTTAAGTAATTTAGGCCTACGTTAACTAAAAAGCCTAATCGGTCATTAATTTCTTTTAATATCTTTTCCGCAATCTGACCTTTTTGGCCTGTGAGATTTAAATTTTGGAAAAAGCTCAATGCATCTGCAGTCGAAAGTTCCGCAATATGTTGTAGTGGTTTTTCGCTAATAAATACATTACGCGCTTCTAAACGAAGTCTTGAGCCACCACAATCGGTACAATGTTGATTATTTAAATACTTCGCGAGCTCTTCACGTACAGCATTTGATTCCGTTTCTTTATAACGGCGCTGCATATTGTTCAGTATGCCTTCAAATGGATGATTTCGTACGACAATGTCACCACGATCATTCATGTACTTAAATTCAATACTTTCTTTCCCACTACCATAAAGTACAAGTTGCTGAACTTTTTCTGGCAGCTCTTCATATGGCGTATCAACAGTGAATTCGTAGTGATCAGCCAAAGCCTGCAACATTTGAAAATAGTAGAAGTTACGTTTGTCCCAACCACGAATAGCGCCACCAGAAAGGCTTAGCTCAGGGTTAGATATTACGCGGTTTTGATCAAAGAATTGCTGTATGCCTAAACCATCACAAGTTTGGCAAGCGCCAGCTGGGTTGTTAAATGAAAATAAACGAGGCTCTAATTCTTGCATGCTATAGCCGCAATGCGGACAGGCAAAATTTGCCGAAAACAACAATTCTTCGCGCTCAGGTTCGTCCATAAACGCTACTTTGGCAGTACCTGCGGTAAGGCCTAAAGCGGTTTCGAAAGATTCAGATAGGCGTAACTGGATATCGTCTCGTACCTTTAAACGGTCAACAACAACTTCTATCGTATGCTTCTTGTGAAGTTCTAATGTGGGAGGATCGGATAAGTCACAAACTTCGCCATCAATACGCGCCCGAATGTAGCCTTGTGCCGCTAAGTTATCTAACAACTTAACGTGCTCACCTTTACGATTTTGTAATACTGGCGCAAGGATCATCACTTTTGTGCCTTCTTCAAGTGACAATACTTTATCCACCATTTGCGAAACAGTTTGCGCCGCTAGTGGTGCTTTGTGTGTTGGACAACGAGGCTCACCAACACGGGCATAGAGTAAGCGTAAATAATCGTATATTTCAGTAATGGTACCAACTGTTGAACGGGGATTATGCGACGTAGACTTTTGCTCTATTGAGATTGCTGGCGATAAGCCTTCTATATGATCAACGTCTGGCTTTTCCATCAACGATAAAAATTGGCGAGCATAAGCCGACAGTGACTCAACATAACGTCGTTGGCCTTCAGCATATAACGTATCAAAAGCAAGAGAAGACTTACCAGAGCCAGATAAACCTGTAATTACTATCAGTTTGTCGCGAGGAATTTCAAGACTTATATTCTTTAAATTGTGTGTTCGCGCGCCTCTGACCTCGATGTTTTGCATAACCAATCCGCATCAAAAATGTAATCGCATATTATTACATAGAATTTAATGTGTGTTGACCTTTAAGGATGCTTTTTACAGCAGAGTGTTCGAAAAATATACAGGTATGGTTAAGTTAATGGATTTTTCGAAATAAGCCGTCAATTGTCGTCTTGCATATCTGACAAATTATTCTCCAAAGTTAATGCTGTTGAAGCGAAAGTTGTTCTATATCATTTTCATCAAGCAACTTGTGTTTTTGTTGTTTTAAATAGCGTGTTAGAATTGGTGGCTTATAACACTAACTATATGTCTATTTTCGTTTTATCTATCTATGAGTGCTCCCGGACTAAATTCATTAGAAAAGAAAGCTGCGTTTTCTTTAGCGACAGTATTTGGCTTGCGCATGCTTGGCTTGTTTATGATCTTGCCTGTTTTTGCCATTTATGGACCAGAGTTGGCGGGGTTCTCACCAATATGGCTAGGACTGGCGATTGGTGCATATGGCTTAACTCAGGCGCTTTTGCAGATTCCCATGGGAATTCTGTCAGATAAATTTGGCCGTAAGCCAATTATTTTAATTGGTTTGGTTGTGTTCGCTATTGGTAGTGTTGTCGCGGCGATGTCTGAATCAGTTTATGGTGTAGTGTTAGGTCGAGCTTTACAGGGGATGGGAGCAATAGCGAGTGCCGTTTTAGCCTTAGCCGCAGATCTTACCCGTGAAGAGCAACGCCCTAAAGTTATGGCAACCATTGGCATGTTTATCGGTTTGTCTTTTACTGTTGCGTTAGTGGTAGGGCCTATTGTTGGTGAGAGTTACGGGTTAAGTGGACTTTTTTGGTTTACTTGTATTTTAACGATCATGGCAATGTTTATGATTCAATTTATGGTACCTAACTCGGTCCATAAAGCACCCAAAGGTGATAATGTCGCGGTTGTCACCCAACTAACCAGTTTAATTAAACACCCGCAGTTATTTCGTTTAAACATGGGCGTATTTATCCTTCATATGGCACTAACGGCGTGTTTTATCTTTTTACCGACGCGCCTACTCGCGAGTGGTTTAGTGCTAGAACAACATTGGCAACTTTATTTGCCGACCTTACTTTGTTCATTTTTCTTTATGGTGCCATTTATGATTTTCGCCATAAAAAAACAAAAAGAAAAAGAGATGTTTATGGCGGCAATTACCTTGCTAGCTATAGCTTTGATTATGTTTGCTACCTTACCGAATGACTTATCAACTTTAGTTGCGCTCGTGATGATGTTCTTTGTGGCGTTTAATTATTTAGAAGCAACTATGCCTTCTATTTTATCGCGTATTGCACCCGCGGGTGTAAAAGGTAGTGCTATGGGTATTTTCTCTAGCAGCCAGTTTATGGGAGCATTTTTTGGTGGCGCCATCGGTGGTTGGTTAGCAAACGATTTTGATCAAAATATGGTATTTATGGTGATGGCTGGCGCTGTAGTTATTTGGTTGATGCTAGCAAAAGGCATGAAACGCCATGCTAAATCAAAAAGTTTTAGTTTTAAAACGGCATTTGAGTCTGAGCAAGATGCGGATGTTGCCGCGGAAAAGTTAATCAATATGCCCGGTGTTGTTGAAGCTACACTAGTTTATTCCGAAGCGGTTGCTTACTTAAAACTTGATGATAAGGTTGCTGACATTAATGAAATTAAATCGTTGCTTCAGCCCTAACTACTAAGAAATAGTGCAGAGTATCGAAAAAACCACCGATAAATCAGGTGGTTTTTTTATGCGCTAGCTTAACGTGAAATATCAAAACTGTTATCTAATCAATTTTTAGTGTCACATCGTAGTTGTATTGGCGTGTTGATGCTAAATCTGTCACGCTAATTGACCCTATGCTTTTAATCAATTTTGCGGTTGTTTTCTTAGCACCATATTGCTCAGCAAAGCTAATTAAGTCTTGACCATTACACATCACATTCAGCGACATTAGTCGGTAGCTCCAATCATGTTTTTTCATGGTTGAGTGCATTTGGTGTAGTTGGTCTTTAGCTGCAGTTTTACATACTTTTACCAATCCTTTTTCAACGGTAGGTGTAAGGTAACTTCCTTCAGCCATCACTTGGCCACTTAATGAGATTGCTGCAATAGGTAATAGACACCTAGTGAATTTATTCATGTTTCTCTCCTTTTCTTCCTAATTACACCAACAGGCCTTAGTAGGAATTGTCAAGCGGTGTACAAACTGTCAATTGCCTGACTAAGGGGTTGGTACATTGTCGTGCATCCGTACTACTTGCTCTTCGACATGAGTAACTTTAATCGATAGTGACTTTAATACTTGATGAAAAGCGAATTGAAGCGATATGAAAAGCTGATGAAAATCTAATGGAATTTTAAAACTAATATTAACAATGCTTTATGTAGGGGTTAGACAGATATTTTTACCATTGTTTTGGCAATAACTTGGAAACGCTGTGGCTTGCCAAAACTCTAATAAGCCTAATTTTTTAACAAGTGCAGGAAAACGAGGGTGTTGTATTAGCTTTTCGCTATGCAAATTAATCAAAGAAAGAAAGTTAAATTGATAATTGTCGATTAAAGAAAGGGCTACATCATAGTATTTGTCAACTAAACCAAGCGAACCATACATAAAGAGCAATGTGCTTGCTAAAATTTCACCGTTTTCTGTGGCTTTTTCAAGTCGGCTTAACGCCAAGTAGTCGGGTGTTTTTTGTTGATAGAGTTTTTCTATATCTGATTGATATTGTATTGGAACCCCTAAATATTCATAACCCGACCAAACCAGTTGTTTTCCGCCATTTAAGTCGCCGAATTCAATGCATAGCTGTCCTAAAGCAATACCGTGAAATTGCCAGTTGTATGTCGCTTGAATTATATTAGTTTGTGCTAAGTAAGCTGCTTTGTGTTGACCTGACAATAGATAAAGTTGGGTCAGAGATAATAAGTAATAGCGATCTAATGGCTCATTTTGATGTGCATGCTGAAAATATGTAATTAACGATGGACTAGCCTGACCTGAGATCATTTTCATTTCGGCTTGCATATCGTCAAATCTATGATCAAGGTTTGCAATGCTTGATTGTGCTAAGGCGACGGTTTCACTTGCCGCGCTCCAGTTATACTGCAAAGCGTGAATTCTCATTAACAGTTGATACAGCTCAATGTCGGTTGGAGATATAACAGCAGCTTTTTCTAAAACCCGAATTGCTAAATTACTATATGGTAAGTTTTGATAACCTAAAGGCCACATAGTTTGAGTTAAAAAGCGTGCAAGTGCTTTAAGTGCAACAACCGATTCCGAGTCTATGTCGACAACAGCCTTGGCAACCAAAGTAATAATTGGTCGATGTTGCTGCCAGCTTTCTGCTGGGTTAAATAAAGCAGATGCTGATTCAACAATATAATTCACGTGTTCTTCGGTGTTATTGGCATACAAAGTGTTGCCCAACGTCGCAATAATGTCGGTCATGACTATTTGACTGCTAGTCATCAATGATTGTAGTTTTAGATTCAATTGCTTACTTAATAGAATATCGCCAGTTTGAGCATCGACAAGTTGCCACTGCAAAATGTCACGCGTTTGCGAATGCTTTATCTCTCCAGAAACAATAAATTTAGCCGAATATCTGGCACCTATTTCCCTGTTTGATAGGTGTATAGTGTTATCTAATTCACTTTCGGCCACGGTCGTATGATAAGGGTGATTAGCAACCTTTCTTCGTATTGCATTAGCCAAAGGTTGGTAATTTGAAAGCCCTTCATTTTTTGTTGCGAAAGGTAAAATAATAATTCGCTGTGCAGTTAGTGATGATGAAACTTGTAATGGTTGAGTTAACCAAAAGCTGAGTATCGTAATTAAGCAGAAAACAACGGCAAAACTTATGGTCGCCAACTTTGATGGCCATACTTTAACTCTTTTAGTTGCAGAGGGGGCATGTGGCCTATTCATGCATTCTTGCCCATCGATTGAGGGTTCTGTTTGAATTTGATTGCCTAGTCCATTACTTCTTATATTTTTCTCGGGTGCATCTATTTCATCAATAGTTAAATGAAAGCCTACTTTAGGATGCGTTTTGATTACCACATTAAGGTCGTGTTGCCTGAATATCTTTCTTAGCATGGCGATACAGCGATTTAAACTGTCGTCAGATACTGTCATGTTTGGCCAGACTGTGTCGAAAATGGTTTGTCGAGTAACCACCTGATTAGGAGAGATTGCTAGGCATTGTAGGACTTGACTGACTTTTCTTTCAATATGAATTTGTTCGCCAGATGACTTTAGATGAAGCTCGCCGATTTCGGCGTAGAAAACGATATCACCAAGGTCGTAGATAGCCGACTTAAGGTTGTCCGTTTTGTTCGTTTGGTGTAGTACTTTTCTATCCATACATAACCTTAAATTGCTTAATCCATTTTATTAAGCAATAGCGCTAAGTATAGTTAATAATGCAAAGTTTGCTGGTTTAACAAAGAGAAAATTATTACAAGTTATGTCAGTAAAAATAGCGTGCCTGATATTTGCTTATCTTTAAATGATAGCGGTTACATAACCGGATTGATTAGTGCCTGTATTTGTTAACAAAAAGTCATCGTCGATCGATTTTCCTAATAGTGCTTGGCATATCGGGGCGCTAGGTGTGATGACATAAATTGTTTTATTTTTAGAGAAAACTTGTATTCCTGCTCCGCTAGGTAAAATAAGAAAATGCTTAATTTCACCATCGTCATATTCAACGGAAACTAATGCACCTAACTCAATATTATCTGATGGATGAAGGGTGAGTTGTGATAATAGTGTGATTTGCGATTTAAGCGTTTCTATACGCCTGCTTTGACCTTCTGCTAAGTAAGCGGCTTCAATTGCTAGCGTATCGTATTGAGTTTCAGCTTTAGATTGATCGTCAATAGCAGCGTTGTGTGCGTTAGTTGCCGCCGTAATTGCTTGAGACAATTGGTTTTCTAACTCGCTTATAACAAGTGGTAATAAATCTTTCTTATTCATCAAGTTAGTATAACTTAAATTATAATTAATTATCGTTAAACCAAAAAACAATCTGACAGGTGTCAAAATTAACTTGAGTTTTGTTAGATCACCACGTATTTTATATAGTAATACTGGTTTGACCAATAGCATTTGGTTAAGTAAATAGGGCACACAATTATGACGACAGCAAATCCATATCCGCACCTTTTAGAGCCGCTAGATTTGGGCTTTACTACGCTAAAGAACAGAACCTTAATGGGTTCAATGCATACTGGTTTAGAAGAAGAAAAAGGCGGCTTTAAAAAGTTAGCTGCTTTTTACGAAGAGCGAGCCAAAGGCGGTTGTGGCTTAATTGTTACTGGTGGTGTAAGTCCAAATACTCGTGGTCGTGTCGCGCCTTTCGGTAGTGAAATGAGTCGATTCTGGCATGTAAATAAACATCGCGAGGTTACGGATGCTGTACATAAGCACGGTAGTAAGATTTGTCTGCAATTGTTGCATACAGGTCGGTATGCTTATCATCCATTTAGTGTTGCACCAAGTTCAATTAAGGCACCAATTAACCCTTTTAAACCGAAAGAAATGTCGACTAGGCAAATTTTAGGCACCATAAAAGATTATGCAAAAGCGTCGCGTTTAGCGCAAAAAGCTGGCTATGACGGCGTCGAGATTATGGGCTCTGAAGGTTACTTAATTAATCAATTTAGCTGTAAGCGCACCAACCATCGTACAGATGAGTGGGGTGGTTCGTTAGAAAACCGTATGCGTTTAGGTGTTGAAACTGTGCGTGCAACGCGTGAAAAGGTTGGACCTAACTTTATTATTATTTTCCGCCTATCAATGCTTGATTTGGTTGAAGGTGGCAACGAATGGCATGAAGTCGTAGAAATGGCTAAAGCCATTGAAGCGGCGGGCGCGACCATTATTAACACCGGTATAGGTTGGCACGAAGCGAGAGTACCGACTATTGCAACTTCAGTACCTCGAGCGGCCTTTACTTGGATCACTGAGCGTATGAAGAAGGAAGTCAATATTCCTTTAGTGACCACTAATCGCATTAACACCCCTGAAGTTGCCGAAGAAGTGCTAGCCAATGGTCATGCAGACATGGTGTCTATGGCACGTCCTTTCCTAGCCGATGCTCATTTTGTGAATAAAGCAGCGGAAAATAAAGCGGATGAAATTAATACATGTATTGGTTGTAACCAAGCGTGTTTAGATCATGTATTTATGCAAAAGCGTGCGTCATGTCTCGTTAACCCACTAGCTTGTTATGAGACAGAGTTAACTTTCAGTAATACCAAAAACCAAAAGAAAATTGCTGTTGTTGGTGCTGGCCCAGCTGGTTTGGCGTTTAGCGTTTATGCATCAGAACGTGGGCATTTAGTTGAAATTTTTGATGCATCGAACGAGATTGGTGGTCAATTTAACGTTGCAAAACAAGTACCGGGTAAAGAGGAATTTTTTGAGACGTTACGTTACTTTAAAGTTCAATTGGAAAAACTAAATATTCCTGTGCATTTAGGTAGTTGGCAAACAGCTGAAAGTCTTGCTGAAGCAGGTTTCGATGAAGTGGTATTAGCGACAGGTATTAAACCGCGTAAATTAGATATTCCAGGCATTGATAGCGATAAAGTAATGAGCTATTTAGATGTTCTACGAGATAAGAAGCCGGTAGGTCAGAAAGTTGCAGTAATTGGTGCTGGTGGTATTGGTTTTGATGTTTCTATGTACCTAACTGAGAAGGCGGGTCTAGTTGAAAACGTAGATGAGTGGTTAAAAGAGTGGGGCGTAGATCGCGATTATAAAGATGGCGGAGCGTTAGCACCAATGGAAGCGCATAAAGCTGAGCGCGAAGTCTACTTAATGCAACGTAAAACCACTAAAGTGGGTAAAGGATTAGGTAAAACTACCGGCTGGATCCACAGGGCGTCTTTACAGAAAAAGGGCGTCAATATGATTCCTGGATGTAGCTACAAAGCAATCAATGATGAAGGCATCGTCATTGAAACTAATGGCAAAGAGCAGCTAATTGAAGTAGATAATGTGATTATTTGTGCTGGTCAAGAGCCAAATCGTGACTTACAACAAGCGTTAATTAATTTGGGTCAATCAGTACACCTTATTGGTGGTGCAGATGTAGCAGCTGAGTTAGACGCAAAACGTGCTATTCGCCAAGGTGCAGAGTTGGCAGCTAGATTATAATTCTATTTAAGAGAATGAAAAAAGGCGCCAATTGGCGCCTTTTTATATTTGGCTACTTTCTATATAGGTCCCTATAAACAAGAAAGCGTTATTGATAAACACTGGCTCTAATAATGCGTTAATTAGCGACTACTAGTTCCCTAACCTTTAGCGATAAGTCGGTCTCTATTTTAGACACTCTATCCTCAATGTTTTTTGTAGAGAGATTTACTTGTATTAACTGATTGCTCAGCTTTGATAACTCTTTTGATAGTTCATCATTGTGTCGTTGTAATTGCTGATTTGAATTTATTAAAAATGCGAGTGAAATAATGATTAGCGCAAGGATAATAAATTGAAAGATGGTTGATATTTTCATAATAGCTCCTTTTAGAATACCTGCTAAATACAGTAGGTTAATAAGCGTGTAAAGTTCATTTTGCTCGAAGAATTTGTTATTGAGGGAGTGTTTGAGTTTCTACTTTTTGATAAGTGCTGGATGAAAAGTGGCAGGCAGGGCATTACAGAGTGTCAGATCATGAATATATTCATTTGAAGCAAACAGAGTAGAAACAGAAGAAAAGCGCCATCATGCTGAGAGTGTTGAAGCGTTGAAAAAGGTGAGTCTAGAGTACCTAAACTCACCTCAATGATGCAGAATTAATCACTATTAAACAATTTAACTAACTAGGCAAATATTGGTAACTTGCTTGTATGCCCAATGGAATACCCAACCACCAATACACCAATAAAAATAGCGTCCAGGCTATCATAAATATTAACGAATATGGCACCATCATTGCGGTAAGAGTGCCAATTCCAGCAGAAGTTACATAACGTTGGCAGAATACGACTACAAGTGGAAAATATGGCATTAATGGAGTGATAATATTCGTACTTGAATCACCTATTCTATAAGCGGCTTGTGCCAAATCAGGCGAAAACCCTAGGGTCATCAGCATTGGAATGAAAATTGGTGCAAGTAGCGCCCATTTAGCGGATGCGGAGCCGACAAATAAATTAATTAATCCGGTAAGAACAATAATGCCAGCAATGGTAACGCCACCAGGCAGCGCCATTGATTTTAAAAATTCAGCGCCTTTTAAAGCCAGCAGTACCCCTAAGTTCGATTGACCAAAGGCATAGATAAACTGTGCGATAAAAAACATGATAACTAAATAATAGCCCATGCCAGACATCGCTTTACTCATTCCTTCGACAAATTGTTTCGAGCTACGAATAGAGCCCACAATTAAGCCGTATACTAGTCCAGGTATAAGAAACAGTAAAAAAATAAGCGATACTATTGATTGCATCAGTGGTGCAGTAAATGCCGTAAGACTACCGTCACTTGCTCGCCAAGGAGAGCCTTCTACAATTGCGGTGACATATAATAATCCTAGACTTACTAGGATAGAAACAAGTGACCAGCGTAGAGCTATTTTTTCCTCAGGTTTAAGCGGCTCCATTGTTGGTAAGTCTGATAAATCGCCATCTAGTTTGTTTTCTTGAAGCTTTGGCTCAACAATTTTGTCGGTAATGAACCAAGCCAAACTGATAATGAGTATCGATGAAATCGCAGTAAAGTAGTAATTGTTTAACGGGTTAAGTGTTACTGATGGATCTAATAATTGTGCGCCAGCTTGTGAAATACCTTGCAACATCGGATCTAAAGCAGATGGAACGAAATTGGCAGAAAAACCACCTGAAACCCCAGCAAAAGCAGCTGCAATACCAGCAAGCGGGTGTCTACCAGCAGCATAAAATATTACGCCACCGAGTGGTATTACTAAAACGTAACCTGCATCTACCGCGGTATGACTTACAATGCCGACCAACACTATCATTGGTGTGAGCAACCATTTCGCAGTGACAGATAATAGCGCGCGTAAGCCGGTATTGATAAACCCTGAGTATTCCGCTATCCCAATGCCAAGCATAGCGACTAGCACTACGCCAACCGGATGAAAGTGGGCAAAATTAGTTACCATTGAAGAAAGTAACTGAGTAATTGCAACGCCAGACAGTTGGTTGTTGATTTGTAATGCCTGCCCACTACGAGGATCAGTTAAATTAAAATCAATGCCTGATAGTGCCCAAGACAACACCATAACTATCCCAAGCAGTAAAATAAATAATGCCGCAGGATCGGGAAGTTTGTTTCCCCATATCTCTATTTTGTTCAGTATGCGCTGAAATCGTACAGGTTGTTGCATGCTGGTTCCTTGTTATTATTTTAATGATATATTCCAGTGGATATAACAGCATAAATGAGTTCGTTTGTTAACATAACTTTCACTGCTTATTAACAAAAGTTTAGGGTTTTGTGGCTAATACAAACAAAAAAGCCAGCTATATAGCTGGCTTTTACTCTTATCAATTATATTTTAACCTACGTTAGATTCCATGGTCATTAATGACGCATTACCACCAGCAGCGGTAGTGTCGATGGTGATTGTTTTCTCTGTCACCATGCGATGGAATAAACTTTTGTTAGTATAAGCGGTAATGAGTGGCAAAATTGCCCCTGAGCGCGCGGCAATAGTTTCTCCAACAAATTTCTTAAGTGGGCTTTGGTTGTCAACCACAGCTCCTGCTAAGAAAGTGTGGTTAAGTACCGCAGGCAGATGGCCAAGTTTTGCTACTGTAAACACACCTTGTGGTAAACCAATATATTCAAGAAGTGCGGCAATGCTTTGTGTTTCCGATAAGTATTGCTCATCAACGACCGCGACTACACAGTTACCTGCGGCAAGTGCTGATATTGTCGAAATCAACCAGAAGTTAAAGCTTGTGTCAGTACAACGCAATGTCGCAACCGTACCACGAGATTCCAAGTAAAGAATGTTAGACTCCCCTGTTGGACCCGGTAATTCGGTTGGTTTTGCTAATGTTTTTTCTGCAAAAATTAATTGTGCTCTAGCATCTGTTAAGGTTTGCGCAAGGCTCACTTCTTGTTTTAATGCCACTTTATTTGATGCTAATTGAGCAAGTAACTGACGCAAATAAGACACGCGATCATTGAGTGACGTAAAGCTCCACTCAAGCTCTTTTCGCTTAACGTTAGCTAAGGCACTTGCCACTTCTGATACTGTTGACTTACCTTGTTCAAAAGTATTGTTTAGGGCAGTCGATTGTTCAGCTGTCATTGCCACATCAACGGTAGCTGCTTTTTCTTTTACTAATCGTGTTAAGTACATTGGGCCACCTGCTTTAGGGCCAGTACCTGATAATCCACGACCGCCAAATGGCTGGACACCGACAACCGCGCCAATCATGTTACGATTTACGTAAACGTTACCGGCTCTTGAGCGCGCTGCTAAGTATTTAGCTTTATCTTCGATACGCGTATGAATGCCCATAGTTAAGCCAAAACCTGTACCATTGATTTGGTCGATAACATTTTCAAGCTCGGACGCTTTGTAGCGAATAACGTGCACAACTGGGCCAAATACTTCTTTTTTCAATACCGATAAATCGCTGATTTCATATAAACGTGGTACGAAGAAGTTATGATCGTCTTCTTTGATGTTGGCAGCTAATTCTGGAGCTTTACATGCATAATGCAACGTGCCACGAGAATTTAAGTAATCGACATGTTCATTCAAGGCGTTTAATGCACGCTTGTCGATAACTGGGCCTACATCTGTCGTCAGTAATGCAGGGTCTCCGACATGTAGCTCCTGCATAGCACCTTTGATCATAGTGATGACTTTATCGGCAACATCTTCTTGCAAGAATAACACACGCAATGCTGAGCAGCGTTGACCAGCGCTTTGGAAACCTGATGCAACAACATCATCCACCACTTGCTCTGGAAGGGCTGTGGAGTCAACGACCATACAGTTTTGGCCGCCTGTTTCAGCAATTAGCGGTACTGGATCACCTGAGCGCTCTGCTAGTTTTTGAGAGATCCAAGTACCTGTTTCAGTTGAGCCAGTAAACATGATGGCCTGAACTCTCTCGTCTGGAACTATCGTTGCGCCTACTTTGCTACCACGAGCAATAACAGGCTCGACAACAGACGCCGGTAGTCCTGCTTGTTGCATTAACTCAATAGTACGCAGCGCAACTAAACTCGTTTGTTCGGCAGGTTTTGCCACTACTGTGTTACCGGCAACAATAGCTGCTGATACTTGACCTAAGAATATTGCTAGTGGGAAGTTCCAAGGGCTGATACATAGGACTACGCCACGAGATTCTAATGTGCCATCAGCAAGTAAAGTTTTAGCGCGTGCCGCGTAGTAGCGACAAAAATCAACCGCTTCCCTTACTTCAGCAACACCGTCAGGAGCTGTTTTACCTGCTTCTTTTGTACACATTGCTATTAATTCATCACGGTGTTGTTCTAATAAATCGGCAGTTTTAAGTAGTACTTCACTGCGTCTTTCAACACTGGTAGTTGACCAGCTTGCAAATGCGTTATGAGCGCGCTCAACAATATCTGTCATTTGTTGTTCGTTGGCATGCTCAATATATCCAAGTACTTCATTGTGGTTAGCTGGATTCGTTACCGGTTCTGCACCATCAACTGCTGCTATTGCTTGAGTAGTTTCAAACCACTTGTCCATGTTGTCACGCATCACGGTAACTTGGTCGATATCGGTTAAATCGATACCTTTAGAATTAAGGCGTTCTTCGCCGTATAACTCAATAGATTGAGGGATTTGCGGATTGTACTTATTCTGCCAACCTTGCACGACTTCAACTGGGTCAGTAAGCAAACTTTCAACAGGAATGTTGTCATCAACGATATTGTTAACAAAAGAGCTGTTTGCCCCGTTTTCAAGTAGACGGCGCACTAGGTAAGCCAATAAATCTGAATGTTCTCCCACTGGCGCATATACACGACAAGGTACTTTTTTGCCATTAACTACTTGGTCGAATAATGATTCGCCCATCCCGTGTAATCGCTGGAATTCAAAACCTTGTAAGTTGTCAGCCATTTCTAATATCGTGGCCACTGTATAGGCGTTATGTGTAGCAAATTGCGGGTAAATCGTATCACGATATTCAAGTAACTTTTTCGCACATGCTTGATAAGAAACATCGGTTGATGGTTTACGAGAAAACACCGGGAAGTCTTCAAAGCCTTCTTCTTGAGACAATTTAATTTCACTGTCCCAGTAGGCGCCTTTGACTAGGCGAACCATCATTTGACGGCCAACTTTTTGCGTTAATTCACGTACCCACTCAACCACGAAAAGTCCACGTTTCTGGTATGCTTGAACGGCAATACCAAAACCGTTCCAACCATCAAGATCTTTATCAGCAAAAACGGCTTCGATAATATCTAATGAAATATCTAAGCGATCTGCTTCTTCGGCGTCGACAGTAAAACCAATATCATACGCTTTGGCTGCCAACGCTAATTTTTTAAGACGTGGAATTAACTCATCAATCACGCGATCACGGTGTGAGAATTCATAGCGAGGGTGAATTGCTGAGAGCTTAATTGAAATGCCAGGACTACGTTGTGGTCCTTTATTATTTGCAGCACTGCCAATTGCATCGATAGCTGTCATGTAGGCATCGAAATAACGATCAGCGTCGGCCATCGTGCGAGCGCCTTCCCCGAGCATATCGTAAGAGTACGTATAGCCTTTTGCTTCTGTTTCTTTTGCGCGCTCAATTGCACCACCAATTGTGTGGCCCATCACAAATTGAGTACCCATAATTTTCATCGCGTAGCGAACAGCTTTGCGAATAACAGGTTCGCCTAAACGGCCAACCGTTTTTTTCAATAAACCAAATTGCTGAGTTTTCTTTTGATCAGAATAGTTCACCAACTTACCGGTAAGTAGTAAACCCCATGATGAGGCATTCACAAATAATGAATCGCTATTACCAATATGTGATGACCAATCGCCTTCAGCTAATTTATCGCGGATTAGACTATCAGCAGTTGCTTTATCTGGAACTCGAAGTAATGCTTCGGCCAAACACATTAAAACAACCCCTTCTTCTGTGGAAAGCGAAAATTCGTTTAACAGTGCATCTACACCGCCTTTACCAATTTGGTCTTTACGAATATTTACCACTAATTGACGGGCATAATCCCAAGCACGTGATTTAGCATCAACGCTTATTTCTGCAATCGGTAAAAGGTTTGCCAATACTTCATTTTCATCTGCACGATAGTGATCGCGAATGGTTTGGCGAATGGTACTTTCAGCTGTTAGTGAGCCAGTAAATAGCATATCGTCACCTGTGTAATAATCAAAGTTATATAGTTAGTTAGCACGATATTTTACGTAAAACATAGCAGTATTATTTGGCTTTATTTGTTAAAATGCAGAATAATCTACCGTTTAAATACAATAAAACCATAAAAGGTACTGTTTATGAGTCAGGGTAAGTCACGCACCTTAGATCGTATCGATTTAACTATTTTAGACACTCTTCAAAAAGAAGGACGAATTTCTAACGTAGAATTAGCTAAGAGAGTTAATTTAAGTGCTAGTCCGTGCTTGGATAGAGTGAAGCGTTTAGAAAGTGAAGGTTTCATTGAAAGTTATGGCGCTACATTAAATGCCGCTAAGCTTAGATATGGAATGTCTGCCTTTATTCAGGTCACGCTTGACCGCACTACCGCTGATGTATTCAACAACTTTCGCGATGAAGTCGTAAAAATCAAAGAAGTGGCTGAATGTCATATGATTGCTGGTGGTTTTGATTATTTACTTAAGCTTCGCTTTGAAAATATGGATGCTTATCGCCAAGTTTTAGGGATTATTGTTGAGCTGCCTGCTGTTGCGCAAACCCATACCTATGTTGTCATGGAGCATGTTAAACGGGATTCAGGCGTGCCGATAGATTAAAGCAGTAAGCCAATGTTAACGAAGCCAATGGAATAGTGAATGAAAAATGGCAGTTAGCGCATCAGCCACTCGGTGTAGTAGAGAGTAATTATTACCAAGAGTGTCCTTGGAATTACGAACCAAGTGCTCAGTCAGTAAATCAAGGGTTAAAACAAACTGTATTGTCTGTTGGCGGTAATGCAATGGACCTCGACCGTTGTTATAGAGATACCACATCAGGGAGGTGCAATATTTATTTGGAATGTGCGGCACAAGCTTATGTAGTTGAGCCATTTACGTCGCTTTATCGGTTAAATCTAGCGACTTATCTTATCAAATATAGCGTTTTCTTATGGGGCAATATATAGTGCTCCAGTCGTCTCATAATCATCAATAATTACTATGAAAAATTTTATGCTTAAGGCTCCTGTAGCCTTAATTTTAGCCGCTGGTTTAGTTGCATGTAACCAGCCAGCAGAGCAAGTCTCTACACCAACTTATCCTCAAGTTAACGAAAACAATATTAAAGCCCATGTAACTTTTTTAGCAGATGATACGCTAAAAGGGCGCGATACTGGGAGTGAAGGCTACCAAGTAGCAGCAAACTACGTTAAATCTTATTTTAAACAATATGGCTTAACGCCAATGGGTGAACATGACACTTTTGAACAAGACGTAACGTTTAGAAAAGCATTCTTGGAAGAAAATGGCGCAGGGTTAACAATAAGCACAGCAAGTGGTGAGCATTCATTAACGTTTCCTGAGCAGTTTATAGCAGGTGGCTCTGCACTTTCTACGGAATCTTCAGTTGATGCTGAAACTGTGTTTGTTGGCTACGGCGTAGTGAACAAAGAGTTTGGATTAAATGATTATGAAGGGCTAGATGTTAAGGGCAAAGTAGTTGTAATGCTAACTGGCCGTCCTGATGAATTACCTTCAGAAGAAGGCGCGCATATTGGTTCATCACGTGAAAAGGCCCGTCATGCTGCAGAGCAAGGTGCAGTGGGTATTATCAGCGTTCATACACCAAAACGTGAAAAAGTACGCAAGTTTACAGTGTCTGCAAAGTATGCTGATGGCCCTCGTTACAGTTGGTTGAAAAAAGATGGTTCGCCATTTGGAGCATATGCTGAAATTAAAGGTGGTGCTTATGTAAGTCATGAAGCCGCAGCGCCTTTATTTGAAAATGCCGCTCTTTCTTTAGAGGAAGTGTTTACGTTAGATACGGAGAACAAAGCAATTAAAGGTTTCCCTTTAGCGGCAAAAGTAAGCTTGTCGAACAAAAGTAGACATGAAGAAGTTACTAGTCCAAATATTGTTGCAGCAATTGAAGGGAGTGATCCTGTACTTAAAGATGAGTACGTCGTATTTAGCGCCCACCTTGATCACATAGGTGTACGTGAACATTCAGATCACGATGACAAAATTAATAACGGTGCCTTGGATAATGCCTCAGGTGTTTCTATTTTATTAGAAACCGCTCGAATGTTATCAAGCATGGAAAATAAGCCCAAACGCTCTATTTTATTTGTTGTAGTAACCGCTGAAGAAAAAGGGTTGTTAGGTTCTAGTTATTTTGCAAATAACCCAACGGTTCCTGCAACAAAACTCGTGGCAAACGTAAACTTAGATATGCCACTTATTTTATATCCGTTTGCCGATGTTATTGCTTTTGGTTCAACGCATTCAACATTAGGTCCTATTGTTGAAACTGCGGCGAAGAAAATTGATATTTCGCTTAGTGAAGATCCTATGCCTGAGCAAGCACTATTTACGCGTTCAGATCATTATAGTTTCGTAAAAGCGGGTGTGCCTTCGGTGTTTTTAATGACTGGTTTTCAGTCAAAAGACCCTGAAATTGATGGCGGTAAAATGTTCATGGAGTTTTTATCAACACATTACCATAACCATAGTGATGAAATTGACTTACCTATTCGTTATGACGCCGCAGCATCATTCGCTGAGGTTAACATGATGATTGGGCTAGAGATTGCTAATCAGGCAGAGCGTCCTATATGGAATGACGGTGATTTCTTTGGCAAAACATTCGCTCAATAGCGCCTAATTATTATTGAATGATTAAGGCGCACGTGATTGATTCCGTGCGCTTTTTTCTTTTCCAGTGTAAAGTGAATATCTTAAGCTTAGAATAAAGTTTATCTGCTAATTAGTAATAAGCACCTAAAGGATGTTAGTGATATGCAAGCTCACGATTATGCGATACAGGCAAATGGCTCTTTTGCGTTACCTGATGCCTGTTTTAAAGTGAAAGCGTTAATGGAAGATGAATCTTCTACAGTTGAAGATTTTGCCAATGTCATCAGTATTGACCCTTCTATGACTTCACGATTATTACAGATTGCCAATAGTGCAATTTATAGTTTTCAAGGTGAAATTAGTACCATTTCGCGTGCGATTACTATTATAGGTACTCAATCTATCTACAATATGATGTTAGTTGATGTAGCGGCATCAGCTTTTAAACGTTTCTCTAATGAATCAATTGACTTAAGACGCTTCTGGCGGATGAGTATCTATTGCGGTTTAGCGTCTAAGAACTTAGCAATTACCGCTAATATTCGTGATATCGAGCGATTATTTGTTGCAGGGCTTTTACAAAATTTTGGTGAGCTTATTGTCGCAAAAGTTTCACCTGAGACAGCTAAGCAATGTGAGCAATATGACGTTAGTTCTTTGCCTTGGCAGTTACAGGAAAAGACATTAGGGTTTACTTACACAGATGTCTCTGCCGAATTACTTAAAATTTGGCAGATACCAGAAAAAATCATTCTACCGATAAAACATTTTAATCAAGCACGTGATATTCAAATTAATAAAGACGTTAAAGTGCTCTATCTCGCCTCCCGGTTGGCGTTGGTTGATAGTCACCCTGAGCTTTATAGCTATGAAGATATTGTCGATGAAACAATGTGTAGTACGTTAAATATTAGCATTGATGAGTTAGCGGCAGCGGCAGAATTTGCTTACGATGAAGTCGACAATATAATGAAAATTATGGGGGCAAAATTTTATCAAAAACCGGAATGATAAAATTAATAAATGACGTTTTGATGAATCTACGAAAATCTTAGTTTGTTGTTTCCTAAGGGCTTTTTGATATTTGTATATCAAGCTGCCCAAATATGTATACAGTTTGCTTAAAAACCAGACATGCTAAGGGAAGACAAGAACAAAAAACCTTGCTAGCATCTGGCGGGTTAAAAATTACAACATGCGCCTTATCTAAGACTCAAATAAAAAAATCACATAACTCATTGCTTAGATAACTATAACTATAATCAAGGAAACTTATGACTGCGCCTAGAGAACATTTTAGCTCCCGTTTAGGGTTTATATTAGCAGCTGCAGGCTCTGCTGTCGGTATTGGTAATTTAGTGGGCTTCCCCGTAAACGCCGCCAAAAATGGTGGTGGTGCTTTTTTACTCGTTTATGCAATTTTTGTTTTTTTAATTTGCTTGCCTGTGATGATGGCGGAAATGGCGATTGGTCGCAAAACACAGAAAGAACCGGTTGGTGCTTATAAAGCATTAAATAATGGTGGTAACGGTTGGAATATTGCCGGCCTTCTAGGTGTGTTAACGCCGTTTATGATCGCCGTGTTTTACATGGTATTAACCGTTTGGATATTCGGTTATATAGTGATTACTTTAGGTGGTGGCTTAGATTATCTGGCAGGTCCTGTAGCATTTGGTGAATTTATCAATAGCCCATGGATCTTTGCCGCAATGATTATTGTTGCGGCAATCGTGTACTTTATTTTAGTTGCTGGTGTTAAGGAAGGTATAGAAAAAGCCGCGAAAACATTAATGCCAACATTGTTTGTTATGCTAGTGCTAATGGTTATTTTCGTGCTAACCCGCGAAAATGCGATGGCTGGTTTAAGGTTCTTCATTATCCCTGACTTTGACAAAATAACCCCTTCAGTCATTAATGGTGCTCTATCTCAAGCCTTTTTCTCACTATCATTAGGTATGGGGATATTAATTACGTACGGTTCATATATCAGCAATAAAACTGATATCGTAGGCTCCGCAAAATTAGTAGCAATCACTGATACTGCAGTTGCGTTTACGGCTGGTTTAATGATTTTACCAGCAGTATTTTCATTTAACCCAGATGTTAATCCTCAAGAGTTAAGCGATAGTTCTGTCAGTTTGATTTTCACTTTTTTACCTAAAATATTCTTGGCACTACAAACCTCACTTGGTTATGTAGCCGCAAGTGGTATTGCCGCATTTTTCTTTATCTTAGTATTCTTCGCAGCAATTACTTCGCTTGTATCAATTATTGAAGTACCGGTTTCTTATTTAGTGACTGAAAAATGTCATTCTCGTAAAAAAGCACTGCGTATTTTAATGAT
Organism: Thalassotalea algicola; assembly: GCF_012932965.1. GTDB lineage: Bacteria > Pseudomonadota > Gammaproteobacteria > Enterobacterales > Alteromonadaceae > Thalassotalea_F > Thalassotalea_F algicola. The sequence goes on from NZ_JABBXH010000003.1 coordinate 248,544, forward strand.
GACTGCTGGTGTATTAACTTTATTTGCTTCTGTGTCGTTTGGAATGGTGAGCTTTTTTACAGAATTTACTAGTTACGCAGGTGGAACGCGTTCGTTCTTTGATGTGGTTTATGATGTGTTCTATGACACTATCTTACCGTTGAATGGTTTGTTACTTTGTTTATTTGTTAGCTACCGCTGGAAGAAGCATAACCTTTCTGAAGAGTTAGCAACAGGTAATGACGGCTATAAAGGTTCGTTGTCTGAGAAGTATATTAACTTTTCACTAAGTACATTTATTCCAGTTATTTTACTGGGCATTTTCTTAAATACCGTTGCGGTGAAATTCTTTGGTATTAATGTTTTTGGCTAAATAGACTGAGCTAGAGAAAAAGGCGCATCGAGTGTATGATGCGCCTTTTTTATTGTCTGTAATAAATATGAAAGAACTCATTCAGCACATTAACTTTAATAACTTACAAGAAGCTCAGCGGTTATTTCATGGTCGTGGTCATGCCTACCCAGGCTATGAACAAATCTGTGTTGATTGGTTGTCACCTGTTGTATTAATTACGTTGTACAAAGAGGAATCATCTGAACACTTGGCGCAACTAGCGTCGCTACTGAATGATAATATCCCCCAATCGACTAGTGTGCAGGTACAACACCGTTGGCAGCCTAGAGCACCATTTGAACTACTATTAGGTGAAGACGTACGTCAAACACACGCGTTAGAATCTGAGTTGAAATATCATATTGAATTAGGAAATGCGCAAAATACTGGGCTGTTTCTTGATATGAAAAATGGCCGAGATTGGGTGCGAGAAAATGCTAAGCAATGCAATGTGCTGAACTTGTTTTCTTATACTTGTGCTTTTTCTGTTGCTGCAATAGCTGGCGGTGCTCAGCAAGTGGTGAATATTGATTTAAGTAAGGCTTCACTTGCAAAAGGGAGAGAAAATCATCGGCTAAATCAGCAAGCTACCGACAAGGTTATCTTTCAAGGTGTTGATATTTTTAAGTCGTTTGGTCGATTAAAAAAATTTGGTCCTTATCAAATGGTTATTGTTGATCCTCCATCATTTCAAAAAGGCAGCGTAAATATAGAAAAAGACTATGGAAAAATTCTCCGCCGACTACCTGAAATGGTAAGTGATAATGCTAAAGTGATGCTGTGTTTAAATAACCCTGACTTAACCGAGCAGTTTCTTTTCGACAAAGTGGCAGAGTATTGTCCACAGCTTGAATTTGTTGAGCGCATAGGAACGCCTAAGGTATATCAAGAAGCACAATCAGGCAGAGGCCTGAAAGTACTTGTTTTTTCTTATCAATAATTGAAGAAAGGCTAATTTAATACCACACGGGCAGCAAGCAGCACTAAGAAGCCACCGGTGACTTTATCGATAATGTGGCTGTTTGATTTTAGCTTGTTTAGGATAGGACCTCGTGTCAGCATAAAGGTTACTAAGCAGTACCAAAGTGCATCGATAATGCCAACCGTAGCTGTCATAATCACTTTTTGAGCGTTACTCGCATTAGCATCAACAAATTGGCTGAATAAGGCTAAAAAGAATATGGCTAATTTAGGGTTTAAAAACGCAATAAGAAAGCCATTGCGCCACCCATTGACAGTTTCTGAATTTGTCGCTTCTTGCTCGTTATCAGCTAGATCAAGTTGTTGTTTTTTACTCATTAACGCAGTAACGCCAAGATAAAGTAAAAAAGCGGCACCAGCGTATTGGATAAATGAAAACAGAATAGGCGATTGTACAAGAATGATGCCAATACCTGTTGTTGTGATACCAGCATATAAAGCTACACCCAGACCGTGACTTATTGAGCTGGCATAACCGGCTTTAGCTCCACCAGTTAATGTATTTTTAACGACTAGGGCTAGGCTTGGGCCTGGAGAAAGTGCACCCATAATACAGATCGCTACTAGCGACAGCCATAAATGTAATTCCATTAATCTACCTTTGCGAGTTGTCTAATTCGAAGAAAGCTTGCGAATCTTGGCACACCTTTACTTGTTTTGCCACTGTATTTGTAGGTGATTATACTGCCTATAGGTGGTGGATTTTCCCTTTCTACATCGCTAAAACCGGAACCAACTTTAAATATCAATCCATCATTTGTTTTAACTCTAAGTGCACCTAGCTTGTTTAAGTATTTTCCTTTACCTGGTAGATGAGCAATCACCAATGCTTCAGCATCATAAAACGGCTTAAGCTTCATAACATTGCGACTTCTTCCTTGTTTATAATAAGCCTGTGCTTTATGCAGCATAAGCCCTTCACCTCCAGCGCTAGTTGTTATTTCTAGCCATTTACCTAACTGTGCATTATCAGTAACTCGATATTGTTCAATCATCTGAAGGTGACGATTATTAGCGTTTAATACAATATTTCTCATACTTGTTATTCGTTCTGAGAAGTTACCTTTGTGGGTGGGTATGTCAAATAACATAAACTTCACTTTCTGCCATTCGTAATCTTTAGCCTGCATTTTATTGGCGATTGCTGCTATTTGTTCAAACTGGCCTCGATTTATCCAAAGTTCACCTTCTAATGCTTTATTTGGCCAGTTCTTAGTAAAGAAAGTAGGTAGGTTTATACGATGGCCTCTACGGGTATACATTTGGCTGCCATCCCAATAGCCTCTAACGCCATCGAGTTTTTCACTAACCCAGTATTGGTTAAAGTCAGCTTCTTGTTGGTAAGTCGTTGCCAATTGAATATTTAAAGGATTATTTTCTGCGGCAGTTGTTATAGGCGAGGCTATGGTAAAGGCCAATATTAATAACCAAAATATGTGCATTGATTGTTCCTCATTAGCTTGATGATATCCTTATCACTAGCTATAGGTTAGAAGAAAAGTGCGATATTTCAAGGCTGTACTATACTTTAGGCGGTATTATCTGGAACCAACCAAAAGGCTAAGGACAGTCAAATGTATTTAAAAACGTATACGCTCATCTTTATTGTTTTCTATTGCGTTAGCGCTATGGCTAATGCAGCAAAATGTGACAAGTACAAAACCAAGCTAGAGAAAATTCAGAGCCAACAGCGCCTCGCAAATAGTGTTAAAAAGAGTAACAAGCTTAAAGAACGTGAACTTAAAGCGTTCAAAAAGTGGCGTAAATGCCAACAAGGAAAATTAAAAAAGTAACCAAATGTTATGTTTTTTAACCAAAATAAATCAAAGGTAATTTGTAATGCATTGAAAAATATAAACTAAATATATTGGCGTTGTCTTTGCTTTATTCCTTTTGTTTTAACAAGAGGGAAGTGTATGTCGTCGCAAATTAGAAAGCTCATGATCACGATTGTTGGTGGATTCTTAGCGTTTATTGGTGTGGTATTTATACTCGTGCCAGGACCCGCATTCTTATTTTTGCCAATTGGTTTAGCAGTGCTTAGTTTAGAATATCCTTTGGCCAAAGACTGGCTAAGAAAGAGTCAGCGTTGGATGAGAACAGGTGCGGTGAAAATGGACGCTTGGGTAAGTCGTTTAAGAAGGCGTAAAAAATAAGGTCGATAATCACTAGGAGAACTACCGACCTTAGGAGAATTTGATTGCTAGTTATATACGCAAGCTAAGCAGCGTGGTGATAACTGGCTTTTGAGGCCATGTATTCTTCACTAATTTTACTGATCGTGTCGCTGCAATATGGGCGGAGTCCGCTCAGTACCATATGTTTTTCACCACGGCCAATCTGTTTACCATCACTGAATAGGTTGAAGGCTAAACATGCATTGCCGCGCTTACCGTCAATAGTGAGTGTTGATTCAGATAGTTCAAGCGAAACATCTTCGGCACTAATATCAAACATTTCAATACTCATGCTTTCATACATTACCATTGGTCTCGCTGGGTTAATCATGACATCATTTTTTGCCATTAGGTCACATAAAATATGTGGGAATGTATGCCCAGAAAATCCAACGTAAGCTTTAATAAGAGACTCTATTAGTGTCGTGTTTTTGGTGCACGTGCCTTGAGAGTTAATTGTTAGGTATTGTTTTTCATTAGCATCGGTAATGACATCTTCGTTGGTAAGTTGCTCGGGAAAATTTAGGGCGATGCCATCGGTAACCATACCCGAAAATTTAAATGCCATTTTTTCACATAAGCCGGCTTTATTTAAGATTACAGCAAATAATAAGTCGCCAGGAACACAGAAACGCTTAGCATCTACGTTATGTAATGGATTGAAGTCATCAGCAATTTGTTTAGCGAAATCACTTGCTTGTTTGCGTGTAAACTCCACTTTATTATCAATTTGATTGAAAAACTTTTCTACGAACATAAATTAACCACTTAGATCTTAAATCGGCGCGCATTCTATCAGGTGTTGTTGTATAAATCTAAAGCAGAATGACAAAGCAGACCAGTAAAAATAAGGCTTGAGCGTACAGGTGTAGTGCTAACTCTCTTTCGAATCATTATAGTTGGCGACTAATTTTTCTTTTTGTAGTTTTGAAAGTTTTTTAATGGCGTATTCTCGTTGATAAGCAAGCTTTTTATTGTCGCAAACCTCTTGATATGCGAGTGTTACCGGACGCCTTACGCGTGTATACTTAGCGGCAAGGGTATTTGATTGATTATGTTCGTCTACTCGTCGACTTACATCTATTGTCACACCACAATAAAGGCTATTGTCTATACATCGTAATAAGTATACGTACCACTGTTGTGACATTTTTATCATTATATTGGAGTTAATTGTGGAAGATATTATTGAAGTTGATCGCTATTGTCACCTGCGAATCAGTGATATAGAGTTTTCTGCGATCCGAGCACAGGGTGCAGGTGGTCAACACGTAAATAAAACTTCAACTGCGATACATCTTAGATTTAATATTCAAGCGTCTCAACTACCGGATAAGACCAAACAAAGGTTATTCGAGATAAAGGACCAACGATTGTCAAAAGACGGTGTTATTATCATTAAGTCACAAGATAGTAGAAGTCAGGAACAAAACAAGCTTGACGCTATCCAAAAGCTAGTGAAGTTAATTCAAAGTGCAAATAAGGTTCAGAAAGTTAGAAGGGCGACTAAGCCGACAAAATCTTCTATAAAGAAACGCTTGGAAAGCAAAAGTAATCGTAAGCAGTTAAAACAACAACGAAAAAGAGTCGTGATATAGAGGGCACATGAGTACAGAAATTGGCGCATTAAGCAAAATGAAGGCGCAACGTTTAGACAATGGAGAGATTCAATATCAACTACCTATTGGTGATCAACGTATTGAACTGAACCCGTTAATTGGCAAGGAATTGACGCTGATTTATCACAATGAGATACGCTGTTGTCATTGCAATAGAAAAACTAAAAAGAGTTACTCTCAAGGTTATTGCTATCCATGCATGCAAAAACTAGCGCAATGTGACATGTGCATTATGAAACCCGAAACATGCCATTTTGAGCAAGGTACATGTCGAGAGCCTAGCTGGGGGGAAAGCAATTGTATGATCCCTCACTACGTTTATCTTGCTAATACATCAGGCTTAAAAGTTGGAATTACTCGTCATACACAATTACCTACTCGATGGATTGATCAAGGGGCAACTCAGGCCTTGCCTATTTTTAAAGTAAGCACTCGATTGCAGTCAGGCTTAGTGGAAATTGCATTAGCAAAATTTATCGCAGATAAGACTAATTGGCGAGCAATGTTAAAAGGTAGTGCTAATGCAATTGATCTCAAGCAAAAAGCTAATGAGTTGGTACCTGAAATAGATGCAGCATTAGCCGATATTCGCTTGAAGTATGGTGAAGAATCGGTTGAGCTTCTAGATGAGCCTGTGGTAGATTTGCATTACCCTGTTATGCAGTATTTAGATAAAATAAGCTCCTTTAATTTTGATAAGCAGCCGATCATCTCGGGTACCTTGCTTGGTATTAAAGGGCAGTATTTAATTTTTAATACGGGTGTGATTAATATGAGAAAATTTACCTCATATCATATAAGTGCAGATTTTAATTAAAAATTCTTGTTTTTTATTGATTGCTACTATAATTGCTGTAATGGACCTTGCTGTTCAACCAGTCGCTTTTTTTGCAATGTAGTTGGTTGATAAAAAACTAGTTTTTATTTTTCTAAACGAAACACCAGCATTATTGAGTTAGATTAGGATCGCATTGTATGAAAGCTGTGGAATACGCCGAAAAAGCGAATGAGATTTTTGTTTTATCAGATTCGTTTTTACGTATTAAAGAATTGATAGACGATGAAACTTCAACAATAGATGATATTGCTGAGGTCATTCTTATTGATCCTGCGTTAGCGGCGACAGTGCTCAAACTAGCTAATAGCTCTTTTTTCAATTACCCAGGAAAAATAGATACTGTTTCTAAAGCCGTATTGGTTTTAGGGATCACTGAAGTTTATAACTTGGTAATTGCTTACTTTACTGGTGAAGCATTTAAGTCGTTAGATGCAGATAGTGCCTTTTTGGAAGACTATTGGGAGTCTAGCGTTGATGCGGCGTTGCTAATTAAAGCGCTGGGCGAATTACTTGATGTACCCAATGCCGAACGTTTGTTTATTTTAGGGTTGCTTCATAACTTAGGTGAATTAGTTGTAAAACAGTTTTTACCTGAAGCTATTGACGTTTGCCAAGTGAGTAATTTAAATCAATTACCTTGGGAAGTTCAGAAGGAAAAGATCGGCTTTACCTATGGTGAATGTACAGCGGAACTGCTAAAAATTTGGCAATTACCATTTTCTTTAATAGAGCCAATTCGATACCAAGATGACGATAATCTTCCTGAATTACCACCTGAAACTCGAATGTTATATCTGGCTAAACGTGTAATGTGGCACAACGGTAAATTTCCAAGAGAGCCTTTAGCTAAATTGATTTCTGATGAAGAATTGGAAGAGTTAGGTGCTACCCATCATATGATTAATTCTGCAGTTAACTACTGTAATATGGAACGTTTAAGTGTGTTATCAGTGTTAAAGCCCAGTTCATTAATGATTTATTAAAATTAAAATAATTATAAAAAAGTCAGCAATAGCTGGCTTTTTTATTGCTTTTTATAAGATAGATTTCGTAACTGCAAAAGTTAACAAGAAATTAGGACGTTGAATTATTGCCATTTTGGTGAGGGCTCTTTCTTGAACTAACTAGACTGGCAACCAATACAGCTAAATAAAATTGTCCGAAAACTGCTTGGAAATAAACTAAGAAGCGTGTAATTGGTAGGTTTGGTGATATATCCCCAAACCCTAACGTTGTTAATGTAACAAAGGAAAAATAAACAAAATCAGGAAATGCTATATACCATTGGGTGGCTTCAGGCATTCCATTAAATGCTTGGCCGAAATATAGTTGAGATAAGGTATAAAGTAATGCCCAAATCAATCCAAGTAGCATATAGAGACAAATAGCACCTAGTATTTTGTTGCCATTGATCTCTCCAGAAAAAATAACTTGTCGGGCTGTTTGGTAGGCGGTACTAACAAAAAATATAAGCATTAAAATTAGGTGTGTAAATTCTAACCCGAACTCGTCAAGATAAAACCCTGCAAAAGAAGTTAATATAATAGCTACTGGAAATATAAAGGCCTTAGCTAATAAAAACTCATCTTTTTTTATCCCCCAAACAGCTACAAGTAAGGTGATTACAGTTGTAGATTGAACAAAGCGTTGTGCCGAAGGTTCAAAAAATTGCTGAGCAATTGCTGTACTTAATAGTAATAAAACTAGCGCAAATGTTAGATAGATAAAATTGTCGTGATGACTAATTCTTTTTAAATGGGCGCGCATTGTAAGCCTTAGCCTTTACCGCTTTCTCATTATTGTTGACAACAATTTAACGAATATTACTGATAAAAACAAAACTATTATTGTGCCAATATTGTGCTGCTCTAGATTGGCGCACTGTTTCGATGCGAACAAAAAATAAATGCGCACCAACTTGGTGCGCTGCGTTACATCTACTCTACCTGTTTCTTGTTAAGTTACTGATATTTAATGGTTAAGCTTTTTTGGCACAAGGCTTGTTTTACTTTTAATCAAATAACGATAGGGGAATAAACATGAAGTTAGTAAACGCAATCATTAAGCCGTTTAAGCTCGATGATGTACGAGAAGCTATCTCGGAAATTGGCGTAGAAGGTTTAACGGTAAGTGAAGTAAAAGGTTTCGGTCGTCAAAAAGGGCATACAGAACTATATCGCGGCGCAGAATACCAGGTAGATTTCTTACCAAAAGTAAAACTGGAGATTGCTGTTAATGATGATGTAGTAGAGCGTTTGGTTGAAGCGATCACTAAAGCTGCTTATACGGGCAAAATTGGTGACGGTAAAATCTTCGTATACAACTTAGAACAAGCTGTGCGTATCCGTACCGGCGAAAATGACGTAGCGGCGCTGTAGGGGATAATCATGGAACAAAATATTTTTCACCTTCAATATGCAATGGACACATTCTACTTCTTAGTATGTGGTGCATTGGTTATGTGGATGGCAGCAGGCTTCTCAATGTTGGAAGCAGGCCTTGTTCGTTCAAAAAACACAACAGAAATTTTAACTAAGAATATCGCGTTATATTCCATTTCGTGCATCATGTACTTAGTTGTTGGTTACGACATCATGTACGGTGGTGGCGTTTTACTTTCAGGTATCGAAACTGTCGATGCAGACGCTGTACTTAAAGACTTTGCTGCTCGTGAAGATGGCTTTACTGGTGGTGCAATTTACTCTTCAGCTTCTGACTTCTTCTTCCAAGTAGTATTTGTAGCAACAGCAATGTCTATTGTGTCGGGTGCAGTAGCAGAGCGAATGAAGCTTTGGGCATTCTTGGCATTTACAGTGGTATTAACTGGTTTCATCTACCCAATGGAAGGTGGCTGGACTTGGGGTGGTAACGCTGTATTTGGTTTATACACGTTAGGCGACCTTGGTTTTTCTGACTTTGCAGGTTCTGGTATTGTACATATGGCAGGTGCTGCTGCAGCATTAGCTGGTGTGTTATTACTAGGTGCTCGTAAAGGCAAATATACTGCTGATGGCCGTGTAAATGCTATCCCAGGTGCAAACTTACCATTAGCTACTTTAGGTACATTTATTTTATGGATGGGGTGGTTCGGCTTCAACGGCGGTTCTGTATTGAAACTTGGCGACATCGGTAACTCTCATTCAGTAGCAATGGTATTTTTAAATACTAACGCAGCAGCAGCAGGTGGTGCAGTTGCAGCACTAGTGCTTGCGAAAATCTTATTCAAGAAAGCTGACCTTACTATGGCATTGAACGGTGCGTTAGCTGGCTTAGTTGCTATTACGGCAGAACCTTCAACACCAACAGCATTGCAAGCTACTATCTTCGGTGCGTTAGGTGGTGTTATCGTCGTATTCTCAATTATTGGCTTAGATAAGCTACGTATTGATGACCCAGTAGGCGCTATCTCTGTGCACGGTGTGGTTGGTTTATTCGGTTTATTATTAGTACCGGTAACTAACACTGGCGCAAGCTTCTCAGGACAGCTAATTGGAGCGGCAACTATTTTTGGTTGGGTATTCGTCACTAGCTTTATCGTATGGTTTGCACTAAAAGCAACTATGGGAATTCGTGTTAGTGAAGAAGAAGAGTACGAAGGCGTGGATAAGTCAGACTGTGGCTTGGAAGCATACCCAGAGTTTACTCGCGGCTAATATTTTCTAATAACAAGTATAAAAGCTCAACTTATTTAAGCAGCCTTCGGGCTGCTTTTTTTGTGTTAATATTTAGACATGCAAAATATTGATCTATAAAGCATTCAATCAATATTTTTTTGTGTACAATTGGTAAAAACAGTTAATTGGTTAGTAAAGACTATGGCAAGAGAACAATTTGGTATTTGCGCAGAGCCTAATTTACATGGGACATATTTAATATTTAATGCGATGGATGATAAAAATGCCTTTATTAGGCAGGCTTTATCCCGCATTCCCACGATGTTTGAACATTATGCTGATCAATTTTCAGAAGCTAATTTAAATGGTGTAGTCGCAATAGGTGCTAATTTTTGGGATGAGTTTTGTCCTGATGGACGCCCCAAGTTACTTGCGCCATTTCCTATGATGCAAAGTGATGACCGAATTGCTCCTGCCACGAGTGGTGACTTGTATATCGAAGTACGCAGTGATCGTGCTGATGTCAATCATATTGTGAGCTCCAAAGTCGTAGAGCTGTTAGGCGATAGCGTTGAGCTTATCGAGCAAACTCGGGCATTTCGCTACTTAGATGGTCGTGACTTAACAGGCTTTGTTGATGGTACTGAAAATCCACAAGGTCGTCATCGCCGAGAAGTAGCGCTAGTAAAAGAAGCTGATGATGCTGATTTCTCTGGTGGTAGCTATTTACACATCCAGCGTTATCGTCACAATTTGAAGCTATGGAGTATGTTGAAAGAAAAAGCTCAGGAAGATATTTTTGGTCGAACAAAGTTAGAAAATGTTGAATATGCTTCGCAGGACAAGCCATTGACAGCACATACTAAACGTACGGCGCTGAAAGATGACGATGGAAATAGCATCGAAATTTTAAGGCAGAGTATGCCATATGGCGACATGAAAATGCAGGGGCTATTTTTTGTGTCATATGGGCGATCACCAGAGCCGTTTACGATTATGCTTAAAAGCATGATTCAAGGTGATAGTGAGGGGCACTTCGACCATATGCTTAAATACACTGAGGCTCAAACAGGTGTCGCGTTCTTTGCTCCAAGTTTAAATTTCTTAGCATCTTTAGCTGATTAACTATTTCAATGAATAAAAAAGGGCTGCAATTGCAGCCTTTTTCATTCTGTCATATACAACTCAAATCGCTTTATTTTAATTTGATGCCATTAGGTTCGATAGATATTTTCTTTTGTTTAAGTAAGTGACCTACTGTGGCCTTAAACGCTTTTTTACTTACGCCAAAAGTTTTGCTGATTTCTTGAGGTGAAGACTTGTCATGTAAAGGACAAAAACCTTCATTGTCTTTTAAATACGCCAATAATTTATCAGTGAAATCAATCACCTTACCCTTGCCGGCACGAGAAAGGGATAAGTCAATTCGGCCATCCTCTCGAACATTCTTTATATAGCCAGTTATTTGCTGGCCAGTAAAAATTTTCTGGTGAACTTCGCTGAAGAAAATTAATCCCCAGTGTTGGTTATTAATAATGGCTTTAAAGCCTAGATCTGTTTTACCGCCAATGGTTAGGTTTACCGCTTGACCCGCCTCATATTCCGCTGGCCAAATATCAAGATATTTGTCTAATTTGCTTGAAGCAACTAAGCGTTCTGTACGCTGATCGAGAAAGACATGCACTAAGTAGCGTTTACCTACTTCCATCTTACTATGCTGAAGATTATGTGGAACGAGTAAATCTTTGGGTAAGCCCCAATCTAAAAATGCGCCAAGTTTATTCACTTGTTTAACATTAAGCGAAGCAAAACCACCTACTTCAACATAAGGTTTGTCGGTTGTAGCAACTAAACGGTCTAAAGAATCGGTATAAAGAAAAACGTCTACAAGATCATCTAGTTCGCAGTTTTCAGGTACATAGCGATTAGGTAATAAGATTTCGCCAAGTTCACCGCCATCTAAATAAGCGCCATTAGCCGTGTGCGCTATGACTGGAAGTTCGTTAAATTTACCTATATCGGCCATAATAATCTGTTTGTTTGAAATTTGCCGCTATTTTAACTGACTTGAGTGATGATTACGACGACTGATCTTGAGCGTTGAGTGCATTAGTTTTCGCTTGCATGTACTCATTGTGACGAAGGTGGAGCAAATCAGCTATTTTACGAATAATATGTTGTTCAACGGCAGCAAGTTCACCATCTGCTAAAGCCAGTTGCCAGAGAATCTCAACCATATGAACTTTTTGCTCAGGACTGTATTGCTTATTTATCGTTGAGGTAAAACGGTAAAAATCATTGGCGTTTTCACTTAATTCGATGGCAGCATTGATTAAATCATCTACTTCAATAGGTGTTAAAGGAAAGTGTTTTGTCAGCACGGTTGCTACATGTTGTTGCTCTTCATTGGTAATTAAACCGTCTGCTTTCATTACCTCGACAAGTAAAACCGCACAGGCAATATCCAAGCTTAATTCATCAGAACTTACTTGTTCATTGGCTAAGATATCATCAAAAAATCGTTGTATTTTATTCAGCATAGCGTATTTGGCATAACTTCAGGTATTACAGAGTGATTAATGATGATAGTAATCGCTTAGCTGATGATGGCAAGTAAATTAATGTCATTTAATGTGTCGACGTTTTTCATCAGCATTGATAATTGCTATTTAACCGCTAGCTGATTATCATATGACAACGCTGTCAATTGAAGGTTTAATAAGTGTTCCTATGGTTACATCAGCACCAGAGAAAAAGCGGTTATTATCAGTAGATGCCTTACGTGGTTTCGATATGTTTTGGATTATGGGGGCGGAAGGCTTTTTTGCAGCTTTGTTCATTATTACAGGGTGGTCAGTATTCGAGATTTTTGATCATCAAATGAAGCATGCTGTTTGGCATGGATTTACGGCCTATGATTTAATTTTCCCGCTGTTTATATTTCTTTCAGGCGTAAGTATAGGATTGGCAGCTAAGCCTATTAAGCACTATAGCGCCGATAAGCGAGCTGGTTTATATCGACATGCTTTTACGCGGTTATCGTTATTGATATTACTGGGTATTGTATACAACCATGGTTGGGGAGTTGGAATTCCTGCCGATATTGACCAAATTCGCTATGTTAGTGTTTTAGGGAGGATTGGCATTGCCTGGTTTGTTGCGATTATGTTGGTTTGGCATTTGTCGATAAAAAACCAATGGCTAATTTCAATATCAATTTTATTGGGTTATTGGCTATTACTTGAATGTGTCACCTTAGGCCAGTTTGGCGGTGGGAATTATAGCCCTGACTTAGCGCTAAATGTATGGTTTGATCAGCATATGTTGCCTGGCATCACTTACCGCAATGCACCAATGGATCCCGAAGGCATTCTTTCAAATCTTCCGTCTATTGTTAATGCTATGGCTGGCGTATTTGTCGGTCGCTATATCAAAGCTACACAGCATCAAGCACAACGACTTTTTGTTCATCTATTTGCTGCAGGTATCTTAATTTTGGTAGTTGGTTATTTATGGGGCAGAATCATGCCAATAAATAAAAGCTTATGGACCAGCAGTTTTACTTTAATAACTATTGGCTATAGTACGTTGTTACTTGCTTTGTTTTATTTAGTCATTGATGTATGGCGAATCCAAACTTGGGCCAAAATTTTTGCTGTAATTGGTATGAATTCAATTGTTATATATTTAAGTACCAGCATTTTTAATTGGCAATATTTGGCTAACAGCATCTTTGGAGGGCTGGTAAGTTCAGTACCAGAAGGGTGGAGTAGTTTGTTATTAATTGCTGCAACACTATTGTTACAGTGGTTGTTCTTGAATTGGTTATATAAACGAAATATTTTTATAAAAGTTTAATAGTTGGTAAATTTCACCAAGAAGAATCTTGATAATAAAATTTGTGCTTAAAATAAAGCTGCCTGTGTGCAGCTTTTTTGTTTTTTAATCCTTTGTTATTAAAGAAAAAATAATGTTTTCTTATTTTTTTTGTGCTTTTGTGCATAGTCGGCGCGTATTTTGTAATAACCGTTTACATCTTTCACCATTTTTATTGCTAATAATTCGTTAACATTTACAAATATTAATAAGTGTTACGTGTTTTACACAATTGAGGACAGCGCAGTGACAAGGAAAAAACAAATAATTGTACCTATTATCGTTCTGCTTACCGGTATTTTAGTTTTTGTTGCTCTATCGAGTATGAAAAAACCACCTGCAGAAAAACCTAAAGTAGATAACACACCTATTGTTGCAGTAGAACCAGTTTCAGTTGGTACTATGCACTTAACCGTAGGTTCTTACGGTGTAGTTAAACCTAAATATGAAACCGAACTTGTAGCACAAGTTAATGGTCAAATAGTTGAGCTTTCGGAAACATTTGTTCGAGGCGGTTTCGTTTCTAAAGGGCAATTGTTAGCGAGAATCGATCCGAATGATTATGAGGCGGCGCTTATCGATGCCGAAGCAAGTTTGGCTTCTGCTATTGCTTCGTTAGAAACTGAACGAGCGCAAGGTAAAGTGGCTGAACGCGAGTGGAAGCGTATCACTGATGCCTCTCCGACTGAACTTAGCTTACGTAAACCTCAGCTAGCTCAAGAGTTAGCTCGTGTAAAGGCGGCTGAAGCGACAGTTTTAAGAGCTAAACGTAATTTGGAGCGTACTGAAATCAGGGCGCCTTATGATTCAATGATTGAATCGCGCACAATTGGTTTAGGTTCTTACGTTGGCACTGGTAGTCAAATAGGTAAGTTATTGGGTACAGATATCGCCGAAGTTCGTTTGCCTGTTGCGGATAACCAATTGAAGTTCCTAGAGCAGCACGGTGAAAATGCCTCGGTTTCACTTAAAGGTGTATTTGCTGGCAATGAGATTAATTGGAATGCAACGGTTGCTCGCAGTGAGGGTGTAGTTGATAACAAAAGTCGTATGAGCTACTTAGTTGCTCAAATTAATGACCCATACAACCTTAACAATAGTGACAAGCAACCGTTACGTTTCGGTTCGTACGTAAATGCAGAAATTTACGGCATCACTTTAACACAAGCTACTTCAGTAGCTCGCTACTTAATAGAAAATGGCCGTATTGCGGTATTAGATAATGATTCGAAATTACGTTATGTAGCCGTTGATGTTGCTCGTCAAGATGGTGCAAACGTTATTGTTTCTGGCGGTTTGCATGAAGGTGACCGCATCATCGTATCAGCATTGGATTATCCTGTTGATGGTATGAGCTTGGCTTTGGAAGGCGCTAAATCACAAGAAGATACAGACCCAGAAGCAACAAAAGCTGAGACGCAAGTTGCGAGTGTAGGGGAGTAGTATCATGTCACAGTATACTGAAGAACAAATCGCAGATACGCATAAAGGCATTATTGCCTGGTTTGCTCGCAACTCTGTTGCAGCAAACTTGTTGATGGTGTTCATTTTAATTGGTGGTTTGTTAACAGCTGGCACCATTAGTAAACAAATGTTCCCACAAATTAAAAGTAACTGGATTTCATTTGGGGCTGTCTACCCTGGTGCTGCACCGCAAGAAGTCGAAGAAGGAATTACAATCAAGGTAGAAGAAGCGTTAGAGTCTGTTCAAGGCTTAGATCGCGTTATTACCTATTCAAATCGTAACCGTGCGCATGGCTGGTTTAGAGTCGATGAAACTTATGATCCACTAGTCGTTCTTGACGAAGTGAAATCACAAATTGACTCGATACCAAGCTTTCCTGATGGTATGGAACGTATAAAAGTTGAGCGAGAGCAATACCGTCAAGAAGTCATGTACATTAGCTTGTATGGTGACCTTACGTTTAAAGAATTAAAAGCTCTAGGTAAGAAAATTCATGATGAAATTCAGCAATTACCATTGATTAATATTTCAGAATTTTTTGGTGGCTTAGATTACGAAATTTCAGTTGAAGTCAGTAAAGACAAACTGCGTGAATACGGTTTAAGTTTTAATGATGTTGCGCGGGCAATTCGCAGCTATTCTCGTAATATGTCTGCTGGTCAAATTCGTGCTGAAAATGGCTATATTAATTTGCGTGTTGAAAACCAAGCGTATCGTGGCCATGAGTTCGAGCAAATCCCAGTGGTTACCTTGGCTGATGGTACTAAAATTTTCTTAAGTGATATTGCGACAATAGATGATGGCTTTGAAGAAGGCATGCAATATTCAAAATTTAACGGGAAAAATTCTGTAACCTTTTTCGTTGGCGCGGCAGGTGAACAAAGCATTACTAGCGTTGCCAGAGTAATGAACGAATTTGTTGAGCGTAAACAAAAAGAATTACCAGCCAGTGTTAAATTGGAAACATGGGTAGATTTAACTTACTACCTTGAAGGTCGTCTAGACATGATGTTAGACAACATGAAAAGCGGTGCTGTCCTTGTATTCTTAATGTTAGCGCTGTTTTTACGTATTCGTTTAGCGTTTTGGGTAATGATGGGCTTACCAGTTTGTTTCTTAGGTACGCTTTTAGTTATGCCGATGGAGTTTGTGAATGTCACCATTAATATCATGAGCTTGTTTGCCTTCATCTTAGTCTTAGGTATCGTCGTTGATGATGCAATCGTGATGGGAGAAAGTGCTCATGCTGAAATTGAAGATAAAGGACATTCAGCAGAAAGCGTTATTCGTGGTGTGAAACGTGTTGCTATGCCTGCTACATTTGGTGTTTTAACCACCATTGCAGCGTTTGTTCCATTAGTATTAGGTGATGGCCCTGAATCAGCATTTGGTCAATCCATCGGTTTCGTTGTTATCTTTTGTTTATTATTCTCATTGGTGGAATCTAAGTTAATTTTACCCGCGCATTTAATCAGCATGAAGATTAAACCGGATAACCCTAAAAACCCTATGCACCGTATTCGTAGCGCGATAGACAGTGGTATGAAATACACTATTGAAAACTACTACCGTCCAACGCTGACAACCCTCTTAAATTACCGCTATGGCGTAATGATGTTTTTTGTCAGTATCTTATTAGTTAGTGCAGGGTTATATGCTGGTGGGCTAGTACGCTTTATTGGCCAACCTAAAGTACCTCATGACTTTCCTCGTATATCGATTGAAATGAATACCGACACTGCTGAAAGTGCAACATTAAATACAGTGTTAAAGGTAGAGCGCATTATAAAACAAGTAGATAAAGACATTGAGCAAGAATTTGGTCAACCAATGATTGCTGATATGCAAGTAGATTTACGCAGCCGTATCAGTGCTCGTATCATGGTTAAATTGGTTGAACCAGAGTTTCGCCCAATGAATACCTTTGAATTGTCAGACAGGTGGCGTGAAGCTATTCCTAGTTTGCCAGGTGTTAAACAGTTCTCAATTGATGACAACTTATTTGGTGGTGGACGAGAAGATGGCGATATAAGCTTTAGATTAGAAAGCCAAAATGACGAGCAGTTATTAGCAGCAGCCAAAGAGTTAAAGGCTAAACTTAATAGCTTGAAAGGTGTTGGTGATGTTAATGATAGTCGTCAAACGAGTGCAAAAGAGGTGCAATTTACCCTTAAGCCGCTAGCGTACAGTTTGGAGTTAACATTGTCGGATATCGCTTCACAAGTTGGCTTTAGTTTTTATGGCCTAGAAGCACAGCGAATCTTACGTGATAGTGAAGAAGTTAAAGTAATGGTTCGTTACCCGCTTGAGCAGCGCAGTGCCGTCGGCCATGTAGAAGATGTTATGATCCAAGCGCCTAATGGAGCAGAACTACCGCTATCTGAACTTGCTGAAATTAGCTTAGTTGACGGAGTTACTAGCATTCGACGTGAAAATGGTAATCGCACAATTAATGTTTGGGCGAGTATTGATGCTGCACAAATAGAACCTTATGAAGTAACCAAGGAAGTTCGTGATAACTTTGTTCCTGAGTTACTGCGTAAGTATCCACAAGTGAAAAGTGAAGTTTCAGGCCGTATTCAAGAAGAAATGGAAGGTCAAGCTAAACAGTTAAGAGACTTTGTTTTATCGTTAATGGTAATTTATACATTGCTAGCCGTGCCGTTGAAATCATATTCACAACCGCTAATGATCATGTCTGTAATCCCTTTTGGTATTGTTGGAGCCATGATTGGCCACATGATTCTAGGTATGGATCTTAATGCGCTTTCGATGTTTGGTATTATTGCTGCCGCAGGTGTGGTGATAAATGATTCCTTAGTGATGGTCGATTATGTCAATAACTCACGAAAAGAAGGCATGGCGTTAAAAGATGCTGTGATTTATTCAGGTTGTCGCCGCTTTAGGGCAATTATGCTGACCTCTATTACGACGTTTATTGGCTTAGTGCCAATCTTGATGGAAACGAGTATGCAGGCGAAAATGGTTATTCCAATGGCTGTATCTCTAGCGTTTGGCGTGTTATTTGCCACTATAGTTACATTGGTGATGATCCCATCATTATATTTAGTAATGGAAGATATTCGTGGCTTATTCAAGCGTAAGAAGAAAATGAAAGATGATCAGGATTTAACACAGGCAAAACCGCTTGAAGTAAATTAAATAAATCAATCACTTCTATAGTAAAAGAAGAAAAGGAAGGGGAATATAATTATTCCCCTTTTTTATCGTTTAGTGTAAAAAGATCAAAAGATATCATTAGTGATAAAAAATTTGTCACAAATTACCCCACTCATGCATCTTAAAGGA
Source organism: Thalassotalea algicola (assembly GCF_012932965.1). Lineage (GTDB taxonomy): Bacteria > Pseudomonadota > Gammaproteobacteria > Enterobacterales > Alteromonadaceae > Thalassotalea_F > Thalassotalea_F algicola. Next base: position 266,796 of record NZ_JABBXH010000003.1, read on the forward strand.
AAAACAGGAATTTATGAGTAAACAGGGATTTGGCCAACAATTGAGTGAACAAGATTTTATTTTGCTTCAAAAAGGGAAGCAAAATGGGTTTGTTGCCGCTTATAAAATGTATGCCGATCATGTTTATTCGCTGAGTTTACACTTAGTGTGTGATGAAGAAATTGCTGCTGATATTTTGCAAACTATTTTTGAAAATTTAATACAGAAAAAGAAGCAGCTTAAAGGCGCAGATAGCTTAGGTGCTTGGTTAAAGCGTTGCACCATTAATGCGTGTATGGAATATTTTAGGCGAGTTAAGCGTGAACATTCTTTTCGCAGTTTGGAAGGGGAAGCTGTAAATGTCGCTGACGAGATAGCTAATAATTCAACTTATCAAGAAAGTGAAGTTGCACAATTAATTAACCAGTTACCTGAGGCGCAACGCTCAATCGTGTATTTGCATGCGGTGCAAAATATGAAGCACAGGGAAATTGCGAAAAGTTTAAATGTTAATGAAGATGCAAGTCGGCAGTCATACCGTCGAGCAATTCAAAAACTTAAGTCATGGCTGACGAAGGCGAACTAATATGAGTACATTTGACGAGCAGTTAAAATGGCGAATAGAGACAGCTGATTCTGCAATGGTGCTGTCGGAAGCGCCCGATTTCGCCAATGATATCTGGCGAAGGCATCAAGTTAAGCAGTTAACTAAGGTTGTATCCGTAACGGTATGTAGTGCGCTTATTGCAATAAGCGGCTGGATGTACAATATGAGCCAATCACCTGTCGCTATGCCAGCATATATCGTTCAAAGTCATCAATACGAGCAACAACTTGCTAATTACGCACAAGTGCAACTTTCTGATACTCATAGCGCCATTATTGCTAATTGGCATCATGAACTGTCAGTAATTGATCAGACGTTAGAGCGAGGTAAAGGGAATTTGTATAATGTTGAACTTTGGCAGCGTCGTACTAATCTATTAAAAATGATGGTTGATTTTTATACTAAACCAATTGATTTATATGAAATTTGAGGATTCATAATGAAGTATTTGTTTGTCGTTTTATGGCTTGCAAGTCTCAGCGTTTATGCCAATGAATTGAAGTCAGAGCAATCTAAACAGATAGCAGAACAGCTCATTAGGACTATCAACCAGAAAGTTGCTGAGATAACGGCTTTAGAGTTGGCTGCGGGAGTGCCTATCAAAGATATTTCAATTAATTTGAGCCAGCATAAACGTTTTGATACAGGTCGATTTGGAGCAGTACTTGATGCTAACCAACCAGGTCTTATAGTTTCAGTAACCCCGCGGAGTCAGGCGAGTGAACTTGGTATTCAAAGCGGTGATATTATTAAGACAATTAACGGCACAAGTTTTGTTGAAAGCGCGCAATCCGCTTTTAGAAACTTGCAATATTTACCTAATGATTCAAAGGTTTCCGTTATCGTTGAAAGGCTAGGTAAAGAGTTAACCTTGTCAGCACTATTAAAAGCTAAATATATTCCTCAATGGCAATTAGATAGTGCGGAATGGTTAGGCAATGACACAGGCCTAAATGCAAGCCATGTCCCTTATTGGCATGACGATACTAATGCACCTATATTTTCAAGTGCCCTCGAGCAAAGAGTAGCTGAAGTTGTTGGCACGAAAGCTTGCGGACGAGTGATTCTAGTTAATAGTTTATCGATTTCTCCACCTAAATATAGTGGATTGAAGACAACGACGGTAATTAAAGAAATAGACGGTATGCCTTGGCTGCAAGATAAGTCTCGTGTCAGGGTTAGTGTTGGTGCGCATCAGCTTCGCATTGGCAATAAGTATGATCTGCCAAAAGAGTTTCGAGATTTCACTATTAACGTGTTACCTAACACTAATTATTATGTTGCATATGTGAGAAACAAGCAGTGGTTTGACGATAAAGGTAACGAGTTAAGCTTAGGCAAGTACACTGGCCCTGTTATTTGGAAAACGGCAGAGCAAGCATGTCAGAAGTAACTAAACTGTAGCGACAACTCAACGCTTTATCTACAAAAAAGCCAGAGCTTAACAACTCTGGCTTTTTTATTAACGGCTAGGTGTTTTCTACATAACCCCAAGTTCTTTTAATCTTTCATCAAGGTAGCTGCGTTGCGTATGTCTCTCAGACAGAATAACTTCGTCTCTAGGGTGTAAAAACAGAGGCAAAGAAATTCGCGACTTGCTTGATGCTTTTCCGGTAGGGTTAATTACCCTGTGACTGGTTGATGGAAAATATCCGCTGCTTGCTTCTTGTAACATGTCACCAATATTAATGATCAGGTTGCCAAAATCACAAGGTACATCAGACCATGTGCCGTCTTTTAATTTCACTTGTAAGCCAGGTTCATTAGCAGCAGGCAAAATAGTTAGTAAATTAATATCTTCATGCGCTGCTGCTCGAATTGCACCGGGTTCTTCGTCACCGTTTAGAGGTGGGTAATGTAAAACACGAAGTAATGTATTTGGCGTGTCCTTAATCATATTGGATAGCGCCTCTGAATATTTAGCAGCAACATCGGTTGGGCTATATTTTTCAACCCAATCCAGCAATTCGGCTGCTAAATCAGACGCTAGCTGATAATACGCCATGATTTCATCTTTCAAAGACTGTGGAATTCTTCCCCATGGATATACGTGATAGTACTCTTTAATGTCTTTTTTGGTATGACCTTTAGCGGTTTCAGAAATCTCTGGAGCAAAATAGCCATCCTGCGTTTTAGGATCATAAGCGAAAGATTCTTTTTCATCGCTCATAAAAAAGTTATACCAATTTGTATAAATTGACTCGACAATTTCTTGCTTGATCGGGTGGTTGGTGAGGACACCAAAGCCTGTTTCTCGCAAGCTTTTAACAAATTGCTCAGGTGCGTTAGGTGATTGATAATCAACGACTTGAACTTGCATGACTCTCTCCTACTAGGCATTATTTTGATTAACTATAATAGTAAATCAATAATAGCATAACCTAACCAAATGGTCAGTTTTTATTTATCTATGCGAGATCAAATTAGCTAGTTATAATGTTTTTAAATAATATTTAGAATGATTATTAACAATATGACTATAAAATCTATCTTGACGTTAAATTGTCTGGCAGTACTCTCAATGGCAGGTTGTGCAACAAGTGATAACGCTTGTAAAGATGTAACACTCGCCTCCGAACAAGTTCAGCAATGCCAGTCTTTACAGCGTCAAATTGCTCAAGCGAAAGACAGACCAATAATTCGAACTGAATTAGAGCGTCGTTATGAGCAGGACTGTATTGAGGTTCGTTATTACCGAGATGATAAGCAAGAAGCTATCTGTGGTAGTGAAGATAGAAAGAAAGAAGCCGTAGAATCATTTAAAAAGGATAATCAGTAAACATCAGGCTTATCACATATACTTATTGTATGTATAAACATGAAGATGTAATGAAAGTATGACGAAGTCACGTAGCAATGGCGCTGATAATGATCAAACTAACGAGCTGCAACAAGCCGACGACGTTAGTTTGCTGCGTGACGCTTACCTTAAATTACAACAACGACACACAGCCCTATTCAAGCTAAACCAACTCTCCCAAGAATGTGCTGAACTGAGCTCATTCTATGCGCAAGTTCATCAAGTGATTAAATCGATCATGATCGCGGAAAATTTCTATATCGTGATGTATGACCAAACATTGCAGACTTTAGAATTTGTATACCACCAAGATGAAGAAGACGATGCCCCACAAGGATTAATTCCTTTTACAAGCTTTCGCGGTTCAATGACCAGTTATGTCATTGAAAGTCGCAATGCATTGCTTGCGACGCCAACTATGATAAACGAAATGGTTGCTGATGGGGTGCTGAATAATATTGGCGCCGCAGGTATGGATTGGTTAGGGGTTCCATTAATTCATGATGGCTTTGTAATTGGTGTAATGGTGGTTCAAAGTTATAACGAGCACACACGCTATAGTGAACAAGACAAAGAACTACTAATATATACCGCCCAGCATGTAGTCTCTGCGCTATTGCGTTTGCAAGATACTGAGCAATTACAAAGAGCAGTTACCTCTAGAACCACCGAATTAATGGAGCAAATACGGGAGCGTGAAAAAGCGGAATTATTACAAGAATCTTTATATCGGATTTCTGAATTAACAAACCGTGTTGGCGTAGAGATAGACGACTTTTATGCGCAAGTGCACAATATTATTGGTCAGCTGATTAACGCCGAAAACTTCTTCATAGCTAAGTACGAAAGCGAAAGTGACACCATAGATTTTGCTTATTATGTCGACCAAAACTCTCGTAATACTGCAGAAGACTTCTTGCCACAAAAATCTTCTGACTTGTTTACTGCGCTTGTTGTACGGCGCAAGGAAACTTGTCTTTTATCGTATGATGATATGTATGAGCTGTATCGGCAAGGTGAGACCAAAAAACCTCAGAAAGAAACCAATTCTTGGCTAGGTGTTCCGCTTATTGCTGATGATGAAGTTATTGGTGTGTTGGTGGTTCAAAGCTATCAAGACGGTATTGTTTTCCAACAGCAAGACGCTGAATTACTTAATTTCGTTTCTCATCATGTTACTACAGCGCTAAAGCGTCGTGAAAATGCCGAATACGAGCGCCGATCTCATGAAATGTTAGAGAGACAGGTGAAATTACGCACAGTCGCGCTAGAAGAAGAAATTCGCCAACGTAAGCAAGTCGAAAAAATGTTAAAGCATAGTGCATCTCATGACGCTTTAACGAGCTTACCCAATCGAACGGTATTTCTTGATTTACTTAATCGTGCAATTGCTGCCCTAAAGCGTAGGCCTGAAAAAGAATTTGCCGTGCTGTTTTTAGACTTAGATCGCTTCAAAATGGTTAATGACAGCCTTGGACATTATGCTGGCGATATTTTGCTTAAAACAGTAGCGAAAGAACTTAAGGTTATTGTTAGGGCGAGCGATACTGTCGCTCGTATCGGTGGCGATGAATTCGTAATTCTTATTGAAGATATTGATAATAAAAAAGAAGTTTATGAGATTGCACAGCGAATTACATCTGCATTAGCGCAACCTTTCACCATAGAGGGGCAGTCTGTATTTATCGGCACCAGTGTTGGTCTATTGTTTAGTGATAGACGCTATGATTCGGCGGAGACAATGCTACGAGATGCCGATACCGCAATGTACCATGCAAAGGATGGCGGTAAAGGGCGCTATGAAGAATTTGATGCTAGTATGCATCAAAAAATTGAAGAGGAATTGGCGCTAGAAACTGATATTCGAAAAGCGATTGAGGAAAGTGAGTTTACTCCTTATTTTCAACCGATAGTAAAGCTAAGAGATAAAAGTATTATTGGCTTTGAAGCTCTGGCTCGTTGGCATAACGACAAACGTGGCTTAGTTATGCCGAATGATTTTATCCCCTTAGCAGAAGAAACAGGACTTGTGGTTGATATTGACCTTCAAATTTTAAGGAAGTCCTGTCGTCAACTAAAAGCGTGGCAAAAAAGCGGTCTTTGTCATAAACACTACGTCAGCTGTAACCTTTTTGGTAATCACTTTTATAGCCCAACATTACCTGATGAAATTTCAACGATTCTTGCCGAAGAGGGGCTTGAACCTCATCATCTACGAATTGAGCTAACTGAGCGTATTCTATTAGAAGAAAACGATTTGGTATTGGCCAATATGAAAGCATTAAAGCAGCTTGGCATAAAGCTGCTACTTGATGACTTTGGCACTGGCTATTCGAGTTTAAGTTATTTACATCGCTTACCTTTAGATGTGGTTAAAATTGATCGTTCCTTTATTACCGATGCGCATAAAAGATCAAGTAACCGCGCGATTATCAAAACCATTGTAGATTTGGCGACTAATCTGCAAATGGCGACAGTGAGTGAAGGCATTGAGTGTATAGAAGAAGCCCAATTACTTAATAGTATGGGATGTATGTTCGGACAAGGATATTATTTCGCTAAGCCAATGCCGAGTGATGCATTAGCAGAACTATTAAAAAATCCAATTAGTTAGCAGAGCAGCAAACGCTATTAAAAACGTATTGAATTAGGTATATTGTAATACTAACTAGTTAACTTATTTATTGGATTAATGACTTTACTTTTAATCTACTTAGCCATAGCAATAGGCGTTTCATTTCTTTGTTCTATTTTAGAGGCTGTTCTTTTATCTGTGACGCCAAGTTTTGTAGTACAAGCCCAAAAAGATAAACCTATAGGCGGCAAGGTCTTAGCGAAAGTGAAAGACAATTTAGATCAGTCTATCTCGAGCATACTCATTCTCAATACTTTTGCGCATACAATGGGGGCTGCAGGTGTTGGTGCTCAAGCTATAAGAGTATTTGGTGAACAAAAAGAAACCTTAATTGCTTTCTTGCTTACATTAGCGATTTTATATTTTTCTGAAATAATTCCTAAAACACTAGGTGCCACTTTCTGGCGTACCTTTGCTATTCCATCGGCATACATTATTAACTTCTTAGTTAAATTAGTGTATCCGTTAGTTTGGTTGTCATCACAACTCACTCGATTATTTAGCCAAGGAAAGAACGAAGTTATTAGCCGAGAGGAAGTACTAGCTTTGGCGGCATTGAGCCATAAAGACGGTGCTATTGTTGGGCAAGAAAATCAGTTGGTGGAAAATATTTTGCAGCTGAGAGAGGCGAAAACAGAAGATATTCTTACACCGCGAAGTGTTGTTCACGCGCTTTCTGAGGAGATGACGGTAAGTGAAGCATTGAGCGCTGAGCAAACGACAACATTTACGCGTATGCCAGTATATAATGAATCAATCGACAATATTACAGGTGTTGTACTAAAAGCACATTTATATGAGAGTGAACGCCAAGGCAAAGGTGATGTTGCCATAAGCGAAGTCGCTATGCCTCTTTATCGAATTTCAGAAAGTTTCCCCGTACTCAATTTATTGGATGTATTTATTAAACGCCATGAGCATATTTTTTTAGTAGAAGATCACTTTGGACAAACGGCCGGCATTGTTACGTTGGAAGATTGCGTAGAGACTTTGCTAGGGAGGGAAATTGTTGATGAAAGCGATCAAGTTGAAGATATGCAGAAACTAGCTAAAGCTAACTATCGTCAGCGATTAAAAGAAAAATTTTCAAATAGTGAACCTAAGTCATAGCAAATAATGACACGACAGAAGCTACAACAATCACCTAATTCAGCAAAAAAAGTTAAGCCGCCTTTCTTACGCTGGTTATTCATTACTTCGTTAAAATTGGTATTGCTAACACTTTGCTTTTTAGTGATTTATGTCATTTATTTAGACGCAAAAGTTCGAGATAAGTTTGAAGGTGAGCGTTGGCAAATACCTGTTCAAGTATTTAGTAAAGTGGAGCGTATCTCCATCGGCGACGCTTTATCATTACCTATACTTGCGCAAATGTTAGAGCGTTCAGGCTATCAAAAAGTGACGAAAGTGTGGCGATCAAACCAGTTTGCTTTATCGTCAACACGGCTCATTATTTTTCGAGCTGCATTTGACAGTACAGACCAAGAGTTTGAACGAGCAAAATTAACCATAGATGTTTCAAATGCTATTGTCTCCAAACTTCATCAAGATAATCGACCGGTCAAGCATGTACTCATTGAACCACAATTGATAGCCAGAATTGTACCTGAAAGCAAAGAAGACCGTGTGTTGGTTGGCTTGGAGTCAGTACCTGAATCTTTATTGGATACCTTATTACTAGTGGAAGATAGAGACTTTTACTTCCATAAAGGTGTTTCACCACTTGGCATTTTAAGAGCGCTATATCAAAACCTTGTCGCTGGCCGCACGGTACAAGGTGGTAGTACGTTGACTCAACAACTGGTTAAAAATATGTATTTAACCAGAGAAAAGACCCTTATTCGCAAAGTTAATGAAGCTATAATGGCGCTGCTATTGGAGTATCGATACAGCAAAGATCAGCTTTTGGAAGCTTATATTAATGAAGTCTATTTAGGACAGCATTACGCGAATGGTATATATGGCATGGGTTTGGCGTCAGAGTTTTATTTTGGCCGTGATATTAATCAACTGTCAGCGGCTCAAATGGCATTGTTAATCGGTGTTATTAAAGGACCTAGTTACTACGATCCGTGGCGAAAACCTGAGCGAGCAAAAAAACGAAGAGACTTAGTGCTAAGATTAATGTTTGAACATCATCTAATTGATGTTGGCACCTTTGAATCTTCCGTTGAGTCTGATTTAGCAATTCGAGATTCCCGCCGTCTTAAAAAACAACATTTTTACAACTATATGCAGCAGGTAAAACGTGAACTACCTGCATTGTTGTCTGGCTATGAACAAAGTGCAGGTATCAAGGTTTTTACTGGCTTCTCGATGAAGGCCCAATTGATGCTTGAACAGGTTACTGCGAAAACGTTGACCAGCCTTGAGAGCAAATATCAACAGCAGGGTTTGCAAGCTGCGGCTATAGTCACAGATAAAGCAACAGGTGAAATAAGGGCAATTATTGGTGATAGAAATCCGACAAATAATGGTTTTAATCGCGCATTAGATGCTAAAAGGCCAATCGGGTCATTAATTAAACCAGCAATTTATCTCCCTGCTTTAGAACAATATCAACAGTTTAGTTTCGCAACGCTAATTGAAGACAAGCCGATCACCATGGGCTCTGATCAAGGGAAACAATGGCAGCCTAAAAATTATGATGGTAAGTTTCGAGGTCAAGTACCCCTAATCGATGGTTTAACTCAATCACTTAATATACCAACGATTAACTTAGGCATGATGTTAGGGTTGGATACTATTGGTCAATCAATAGAAATGCTCGGTTATCAGGAATCTATAACGCTTAGGCCTTCAATGCTACTCGGTGCCGTTAATATGTCGCCATTTGACGTCACTCAAATGTACATACCTATTGCTAACCAGGGGTATTATGAACAGGTGCATGCAATTACCCATATTGTTTCTCATTTAGAAGAAACCTTATGGCAATATCAGCCGAGAATTGAGCAACGAATCTCGGCACAGGGCGCCTATTTACTTAATTATGCTTTGCAAGGTGTTACAAAAAGCGGCACGGCAAAGTCGCTTTCTTGGCGACTGAAAGGCAAGCAAGTAGCAGGTAAAACAGGCACTACTAACGATCAACGAGACAGTTGGTTTATTGGTTATGATCAGCAACATCTTATGACAACATGGATTGGTCATGATGATAATAAGCCGACTAAGTTAACTGGCAGTAGCGGTGCATTAGTGCTGTTTGCCGACTATATGAAGTTAGCTGGTACTAAGAATCTTAATTGGCAAGCGCCTGATTATATTGCAATGACTGATTTTGAACGGTCAACTGGCAATGCAGTCAAAGAAAAGTGCCAGCAGATAGATAAATACCCCGCGATAACGACAGAGCTTTTATATTCAAATTGTATGGCGGCCGTTAAAGAGGAGCGTTCGTGGCTAGAAAAACTCTTTGGTGGAGATTAAGTTGTTATTTAGTGGCTACTTAGTTAACCTAAAACCTAGGTTGAAATAAATAATCTAATTGAAACAAAGGCATGGAGCGCCAATATATCATAACTTGATAGGCTTTTGTGCTAATGATGTAGTAATAAAAAAGGAACTTTATATGGAACCATTATCCAATCAAAACTCAGCTACTCAAGTGGCGCCTCAACAAGTCGGCTTTAAGTTTCATGGCCGAACAGGAGAGTTTTTCGGCATTTGGATTGTTAACGTATTACTTAGTATTCTAACTCTAGGTATATATTCTGCTTGGGCAAAAGTAAGAACTAATCGATATTTCTATGGAAATACTGAACTAGATGGCCATCGTTTTAGTTATTTGGCAACACCATTACAAATACTTAAAGGTCGAATTATCGCAGTAGTGCTGTTTGGCGCCTATTATCTTGTTACTAGCATGTTCCCAGTAGCTGGTGTGATACTTTCGATAGCGATGATATTTCTATTCCCATTCTTGATTTGTTCGAGCTTGCGCTTTAATTTGCGTATGAGCAGTTATCGCAATGTGCGCTTTAACTTTACTGGTCGATATGGTCAGGCACTGCTTAACCTATTTATTTTACCAATAGTTAGTGTTTTTACACTTTACTTACTAATGCCATGGACGCTGAAACGTATCGATAATTTCTTAGTTTCTAATACGCAATACGGCAATAAAACGTTCGAACCTTCATTATCTACTGGCAAATATTACGGCGCAGCTATTGCTACTGTACTGCTTGGCATTATCGCGTTAGTACTTGTAGCATTAGTTACAGGCATGTTAGGTGTAAACCTTCTGGCTACCGGTGAAGAGGCTAATGTAGCGCCAGAGTTTACCTTTTCAATGTTAGGGATTATGGCGGTATATTTGGTTGCTTTCTCTTTTGTTGGCGCGCTCTACCAATCAATGATTCGTAACCACATCTTTGAAAACACAGAGTTAACTAAAGTTGCTAAATTTGGTTCTAGTTTTGAATTTACAAGCCTTGCAATACTTAATGTGACGAACTTAGCTGCATTAATCTGTACTTTTGGTTTAGCATATCCATGGACCAGAATTCGAAAAGCTAGGTATGTGGTAAATAATACTCAAGTGTTTGCATCACCTGACAAAGAGCAAGTAATAGATAATATTGGTGAAGGCGAATCAGCAATTGGTGATGAAGTTGCTAATGCTTTTGATGTTGATATCGCATTAACTTAAGCCTAAGGCCTTAAATGCAAAATATTTACCCTGCAACATTATACGGTGCTGGCTCTAGTCAAGCTAGCACTGTAAATCTATTGATTTCTGAGCGCGATGTTACTGTGCTTGATGAGTCTAACCAAGCGTTATTGAGCGCCAAAATTGGAGAAATCAAAGTAACGCCACCACTTGGGAAGTTACCATACGAAATACAATTTTCTAGCGGCGAGAAGTTGGTAGTTAGTGCGGAGTACCCTATAGCTTCAGATCTTAACCACTCAGGTTACCAAAGTACCATTTCTGTCATTGAACAACATAAGGGCATGTGGCTTTTAGCCACTCTTCTTGTTCCTTTATTAATGTACTTTTTAATACAAGTGGTAATTCCCGGTTCAGCCAAGCTGGTAACACCTCTAGTGCCAAATACTGCACTTATGCAGGTAGATAAACAAGTTCTGACCATTTTAGATAAAACGTCCTTAGATACTTCTAAGTTAAGTGAAGAGCAACAAGAAGCGATAGATAAGCAATGGCAACAGGTAATTGAACAGCTTGATCTTCAGTTATCAGATATGACATTAAATTTTCGCGCGAGCGAGCTTTATGGTGCCAATGCTTTTGCTCTACCAGGCGGAAATATAGTTGCGACGGATGACTTAATCGCATTACTAGGTGAGCAACCTGATGCGTTAACGGCTGTTTTACTTCATGAAATTGGTCATGTAGTTCATCGCCATGGTATGCAAATGGTGGCAGAATCAGCGGGTACTGCTTTACTAATGACATACTTTTTCGGTGATTTAGAAGGAGTAGCTGAAGTTTTTTCTGGTACTGCGTTAACCGTTATTCAAAATCAATTTTCACAAGACTTAGAAAGAGAAGCTGACGATTTTGCCATCGCCCACTTAAAACGATTAGGTATTTCGCCTAAGGCGCTAGGAGATGCTTTATCGGCGTTGAGCCAAGACCATGGTGAATTTTCTAAATTGGAAAAATACTTTAGTACCCACCCTCAAATCCATGAACGGGTGAAGAAAGCAATGGAACATCAATAAATAGGAAAATAAAAAGCGGCTAACTTTCATTAACCGCTTTTATATATTTTGCTTTTCTAATTCAAGGATTAGCGTTTATAGCTTGGCAAAACTGCGCTCTGCTGCTGCTAATGTTTTTTCAATGTCTTCATCAGCATGTGCTGTTGAGAGAAAACTTGCTTCAAATGCAGATGGTGCTAAGTAAACACCTTCATCTAACATCAAGTGGAAGAATTTCTTAAACTTTTCACCGTCACATGCAGTAGCTTGCGCATAACTGGTGATCTTTTCTTCTTTAGTGAAGAAAAAGCCAAACATTGCACCAACATAATTAATGGATAAATCTACGCCGTGCTTATCAGCTGCCGCTTTAAAGCCCTTTGCTACTTTTTCAGTGTTAGCAGCTAATTGTTGATGCTTTTCGCCTTGGCATAGCTCATTGAGTGACGCTAAACCTGCCGCCATGGCAATAGGGTTACCAGATAATGTACCTGCTTGATAAACAGGGCCTACTGGTGCGATGTAGTCCATAATCGCTTTTTTACCCCCGAAAGCGCCTACAGGCATACCGCCGCCAATGACTTTTCCTAATGTAGTTAAATCAGGTGTAATACCGTAGTGAGCTTGGGCACCACCTAGTGCCACACGAAAACCAGTCATAACTTCATCGAAAATTAGTACACTGCCATGTTCGTCACATACTTCGCGAAGTCCTTCTAAAAAGCCTTCAACCGGAGGAATGCAATTCATGTTACCGGCTACAGGCTCAACAATAATACAGGCGATTTGGTCACCAATATCTGCAAATACTTGTTTCACTTCGTCAATATTGTTGAAGCTTAACGTTAGTGTGTGCTTAGCGAAGTCTTCTGGGATACCAGGCGAATTTGGTACGCCCATTGTTAATGCGCCAGACCCTGCTTTAACTAATAATGAGTCAGCATGGCCATGGTAACAGCCTTCAAATTTTAATATTTTATCTCGACCGGTATAACCTCGGGCTAGACGAATCGCACTCATCGTAGCTTCAGTACCAGAGCTCACCATACGTAGGCTTTCCATAGAAGGCACGACTTCACGTACCTTTTCCGCCATTTCTATTTCAAGGGCAGTTGGCGCACCAAAGCTTAAACCATTCTCAACCGCTTTAAGTACAGCGTTGCGAATTACAGGGTGATTGTGACCTAAAATCATAGGGCCCCAAGAACCAACATAATCAATGTATTGTTTGTTGTCAGCATCAAAAATATAGGCGCCATCTGCTTTTTCGATAAAGCATGGTGTGCCACCAACACCGTTAAATGCTCTAACTGGAGAATTTACACCGCCTGGTATAATGGTTTTTGCTTGTTCAAATAGTTGCTCAGACTTTTGCATATATTTTCCTATTTAATTTTTATTAGTAAACCAGGTCACTGGCTTCTCATAATCGGTTAATTTATTATCTACACCCAGCGTTAAAGCAAATAATGCCATGCGCACTAGCACGCCATTTTGTGCTTGGCGGAAAATCGCTAAATTAGCTAACTCATTGAGGTCAGTATCTAGCTCATTTGCTTCAGGGCGAGAATCTCGTGGCAATGGATGCATTATCACAGTGTGATCTTTACAGTATTGCTGGTAAATCTGTTTGTTTAAACTAAAGTGACCGCGATATAAATCTGCTTCGTCTTTACTCGCGAACCGTTCTTGCTGAATACGAGTTTGATAAATCACATCACAAGCAAGGTTGCCGGCAATCTGATCAGTAACTACTACCTCATGACCAGCGTCAACTAACGTCGATATTACACCGTCTGGCATTTGCAACGCCTTTGGTGAAACCATGGTGACTTTAATATTGTTATAAAGGCTTAACAATTTAGATAGTGAATGCACAGTACGGCCATGCTTTAAATCGCCCATTAACACAATATTTAGCTTATCGAGGCTTTTACCAAAACGAAGCATTTCAGATTGTATGGTAAATAAATCCAGTAACGCTTGCGTTGGATGTTCATTTGCACCATCGCCGCCATTTATTACTGGTACGCTAGAACCTTCTGCAAATTCTGAAACTGAATGCATTTTAGGGTGGCGCATTGCAATAACATCAGAATAACCGCTAATAACTTGAGCGGTATCGTATAATGACTCGCCTTTACTTAATGAAGAATTTTCTTCTCCAACGGTTTCTCTTACAAAACCACCAAGCAAGTTAAATGCGGTGCCGAAGCTTACTCGAGTGCGAGTACTAGGTTCGAAAAATAGGTTATTAAGAATCGCTCCGTCTAAGACATGACATCTTTTTAGTCGAGAAGCGTAAGGAGCCATTTGCGCCGAAACGTCAAGAATTCTTGCTATAGCATCGCGATCAAATTGCGAAACAGAAAGGATGTGACTACCTTGGAATTTCATCATATTACATACCTAGCGATATAAGGCGTGTTTACCTTGAAAATAATCGCGCGAATATAGCATATTTGCCTAAACAAATGAATGTGTTTCATCCATTAGCTATACTGAGATCAAGGTTTTCATTTTTGGTTGCAAAATGCTGATTATACGTAAGCTTATTTTGCTCTTAGTATTTGGTTGCTTCTGCCAGTTGGCGCTAGGCCAGCAAGTGGTGCGGTATAATATCTCCTTGAAGTTTACTGACAGTAAGCAGTCGTACTATATTGATTTACTTGAACTTGCCTTAAAAAATACGGTTGAGGAGTTTGGTGCATATAAGCTTGAACCTGTTGTTATAGAAATGCCGCAAGGTCGTACAGCTATTATGGTAGAGAAAAGTGATTTAATTGATGTGACCTGGCGAATGACATCTCAAGAGCTAGAGCAAAGTTTGTCTGCTATTTATTGGCCATTGCTGAAAGGGTTGATGGGGTATCGGGTATTTATTATTGGCAAAGATAAGCAGGAACAGTTTAGTCAAATTTCAGTGGAAGAGCAGCTAAAAATATTAATTGCCGGACAAGGGAGTGATTGGCCGGATGCCGACATACTTCAAGCAAATGGCTACAATCTAATGAGAAGTCCTGCTTCGGGTTTATTAAATATGTTGGAAAAAGGGCGATTAGATTATTTTCCACGAGCACTTCATGAACCTTGGGTAGAAATAGCGGAGCGTGATCAATTTTCTGTAGAGAAACACATAATGCTACGTTATCCAGCGCCAATGTTCTTTTTTGTGAATAAAGAAAATCATCTATTAAGAGATAGGTTATCGTTAGGGCTTCAACGAGCGTTTGAGCAGGGTGACTTTGAAAAGCTTTTTCAACACCATCCGATCACCAAAAACGTCCTTGAACGGGCAAAAATTGATGAACGCATAGTGTTTGAATTAACTAACCCGTTACTTAGTGAGCGAGCATTAGCATCAATAGAAAAAATTCAACCTTATATAACTCACTAAAACACTTACATTGGTTTAATGTACGCTAGAATCACAACAGCAAATAAAATGAGAACTGGGATTTCATTAAAAATTCGATAAAATTTCGTTGAGCGGGTATTACGATCTTGCTTAAATATTTTAAGTAATTTGAAGCAATATATGTGGTAAGCAAATAAGATAATTACTAACACTAATTTGTAATGAAGCCACTTTGCGGCAGCAAACCATTCACTACCGTAATTCATAATAATAGCGATACCAAAACCAAGCGTTAGAAAAGCAAACGGTGTGACAAAATAAAGTAAGCGTCTTTCCATACCTTTCAATCGCTCAATAACTTCAGGGCTATCGGTTTCGGCGTGATTGACAAAAAGTCTAGGTAAATAAAATATGCCAGCAAACCAAGCTACCATAAATATGACGTGAAATGCTTTAAGCCATAATATTGTCATCATTAACTAATTTTTCCTTCCAGCAAGTAACTGCGAATTTGTTCAAAGGTGATTATGCCGACGATATTATCAGGCAATTTGTCGTAAATATAGACTGCACCGCATCGTTGCTCATTTACTGCCCAATATGCTTCTGCCAAGGTATCTTTACTGGAGATTGCGGTTAACTTGTGCTGCCTAAAGCGCTTAGTTTGATGCTGATTACCTGTTATTTCATTCCAATAATATTCACCGTCTTTATACATAATAAGAAAGTCATCTTGCTCTATCATAGTTTCGATTGCTTTATCGGCGAGCTGGGCGTCAAAAACGCTAATATTTGTTTTCATCGCACCGAGTACACCAATACGGTGAAGCGAGTCTTCCAATGGCGGTTTCCGATAGGCAAGCTTTTGCATATTTAATTGCATAATAAAGATAGAGCGATTTCTAAAAAATTGACCTGAGCATAAGCAAGAGGCCGAAATTACTAGCATCGCAGGTACAATAATGTCTAGTTGATTGGATAGCTCAACGACTGCAAGTAGTGCGGCAAGTGGTGCATTAAGAGTCGCTGCCATAAAACCGGCCATCCCCATTAACGCAAAGTCACTGGTCATTTGATTGTTTAAACCATCAACTCCCATCACGCCTGCGGTAACTGCTCCTGCAACTGCGCCAATACCCAAAATAGGGCCAATAATACCGCCAGGGATACCCAACCCGATAGCCGTTATGGTTAATGCACATTTGGCAATTAATAACGCAACAAGCATAAGCACATGTGAGTCGTTGCCCATAATATAATTAATAGCGCTCAGATCTGTGCCCATAGCATGAGGTATAGCAAAGCCAATAATACCTGTAATTAAACCTGCGATTAGGAATCGCTTTACTATATGAATGTGTTGGACTTTTCTAAGTAACTCGACCAAGTAACGATTAAAGATAGAGGCAAGAGCTCCTAAAGTAGCGCCGAGTACAACTACCCAAGGGTAGTGTTCGTAATCTAAGGCAATGTTACTGAAAAATTCAAATTCATGTGCTGGACCAAATACAGTGCTAGTAACCATTGAACCAACGATTGCTGCCAGCATGATAGGGATAAACATATGAACTTTATATTCGCGCAATATTACTTCCATCACAAAGATTACTGCGGCAATAGGAGTATTAAAACAGGCAGCGATACCTGCTGCTACGCCGCAAGCCGATAGTGTTCTGGTCGCATTTGAAGGTAAATTTAGCTTACTGCCTAAGTAACCACTGCATGCTGCACCTAAATGTACTGCTGGTCCTTCTTTACCAACCGAGAAGCCACTAGCTAATGCGACGATACCGCCAAAGAATTGATTAATAGTATTACGCAATGGAATAACGCCATACGCTACTTTCAATCGATGTAACACAAATGGAATCCCGGTACGCACATATTTATAACCGGTGATCCATGCAATAACTAGTAACATCATTGCGCCAAAAATGGGTAATAGAAAACGACTTAATTCACTTAAGCTGGTATAGTGGTCGAGATCTACAAGTAGTAGACGCTGAATGGTGTTAATCGCACCGATAAATAAAACAATTAAAAACGCAGAAATTAAACCACCAATAATTGCCAATAAGCATAGTTGCCATGAAGTGCGAGGCATGGCGAGTCGAATGCGTATTGCTATATCAATGTTGGCAATAGTGTCTTTTATAAACGTTTTATTTATCAATGATGTAGTTTTTTAGTTGTAATAATTACTTTTAATAATACTTTATAAATGAATTGGTTAGCAAAAATAAATCTGCCGGTTGTCGTTAGACGCCTTGGGGCGTTTAAATCCGCATTACTGCTATTTTCGACAGTGGCCCTTTGCCTGTTTGTTGGTTATCGCATAGGAAATTATTTCCATGGCTATCAAAACCAGACAATAGCGCAACAAAAGCAACGCTTAGACGAGTTGTATCAATTACAAAATGATAGCTTAAAACGTGTTCATACACTTGAAGTCGAGTTGGAAGTTGAAAAGCTAGCAAATCAACGTGCTCGTAATGCCATTAAAGAAATGGAGACTGTGCATTTTGACGTTAAAAAGGAGCTAGCCTTTTATCAAAAAATTATGGCACCGGAAAAACAAGCTGATGGCCTAACAATTGATATTGTGGATGTACAAGCAACAGAAAGCCCAAATCATTATCGCTTTAGCGTTACGCTAGTACAGCAAACGCTTAAGAAGCGTTTTGCCAAAGGTAATATCGACTTAACCGTGCTTGGCAGTCAAAATAATAAACCTAAAAAATTAAAATTATCAAAAATCAGCCAGCTTACTAAAGAACAATTGTCTTTTAGTTTGAAATATTTTCAACGTATAGACGGTGATTTCACCTTGCCTGAAGGTTTTGTGCCTGAGTCACTTGAAATAAAAGCGGTATTGCCAAAGAGCAGGTGGCAAAAATTCAACGAATTAAATCAAAGCTTTGCATGGAACAAGGTACTAACTAGCCCTTAATAGTAAAGATAAAGTCGATAGAATTACTGACAAATACTTGATTAAATCAGTCAGGTTTAAGATAATTCGTACCCAGAAATTTAGCCTTGAGATGTACTGATAATGTCAAACCCAGATTTACCGATCCAATTCACCGATGCGGCAGCGACGAAAGTGCTTGCGTTAGTAACGGAAGAAGAGAATCCTGCATTAAAATTGCGTGTATATGTCACTGGCGGTGGGTGTTCAGGATTTCAATATGGCTTTACCTTTGATGAAAAAGTCAATGAAGGTGATATGACAATTGAAAAACAGGGCGTTACCATGGTGGTTGACCCTATGAGTTTGCAATATCTTGTTGACGGTGAAGTTGACTATATTGAAGGCTTGGAAGGTAGTCGCTTTGTAGTGACTAACCCGAATGCGACTACAACATGCGGCTGTGGTTCTTCTTTCTCAATGTAAGCTAATACATTAATGACTATATAAAGCCTGCTTATTGTGAAATAAGCAGGCTTTTTTGATTACATAATTAAACAAGTTATTTGATCTAATTAGATTCAAAAACCGTTAACATAACAGGCTATTAGCTAGTTATTAACATTTTGTAGCATCCTGATTTTTGATCCTGACTATCGAGTCAGGTAAACTACTCAGTATACTTTTTGATTTTTTATACCATAGAGATAAAACATGTTGAACCGACGATGGTTAGCTGAACGTCCATATGTTTTGGCAGCTGTAATTGCTAGTGTACTTGTGTTGTGGATGATGTCTGGCATGATGCAGGCAGAAGAAGTAACGTCCGAAACAGAATCAAAGCACCATGAAGTACCAGTGCCAAAAGTAAAAGTAGAAACGCTTTATGCACAGCCTGTCTTTGATAGCGTTGAGCTATATGGCCGAACTGAACCAGATAGAACGACAACACTTAAAGCTGAGATCCCTGGCAGAGTAGTTGAAGTACTTGCAAGGCGTGGTGCCCGAGTTAAAAAAGGTGATGTGATTGCGCGTATAGCAATAAATGATTTAAATGCGCAATTGGCAAAGAGCAAAGCGTTGTTAGTTCAACGTGAAATGGAATATCAAGGCACGCTAAAATTAAATCAAGATGGTTATCAAGGTAAGGTTCAATTATCTCGTGCCGAAGCTGATCTAGAGTCGGTAAAAGCAGAAATAAGTCGCCTAGAAATCGACATTGCTAATACAGTGATTCGAGCACCATTTAATGGTGTAATGAATACACGATATATCGAAGTAGGGGATTACGTTAAAAACGGTGACAAAGTGGCGATGATCGCTGATTTAAACCCCTTAATCGTGCGTGCTCATGTCACTGAAAATCAAATTAATCAACTTCAACGTGGTCAAAAAGCTGATATCAAGCTATTAAACAGCCAACAGGCACAAGGTGAAATTCGTTATATTGCTAGCGTAGCAGATGATGCAACGAATACTTTTAAAATAGAAGTCGCTATCGACAACAGTGACTTCCAATTGCTCGCAGGATTAAGTGGTGAAGTTAATATTCCTTTGACACAAGTAGATGCGATTAAAATATCGCCAGCATTACTAGCATTAGATGAGGTAGGTAACGTTGGTGTGAAGACGGTTAATGAAAACACCGTTGTTTTTACTGGTATCGATATTGTTAAAACAGAAAGTGATGGTATTTGGTTAACAGGCTTAGGGCAACAGGCTGATATTATTACTTTAGGGCAGGGCTTCGTTCGTGATGGCGATACCGTGCAAGCTGTTTTTCCTGACCTAGAAAGTAAATAAGGTAAGTAGCACATGTTATCTATGATTGATGCTGCATTAACCCGCACTCGCTCAGTGCTCATGATATTTATTCTTTTGCTTATATCAGGGGCAATTACCTATGCGAATATTGCCAAAGAGTCAAATCCTGACGTAACCATTCCGTTTATATATGTATCGATGGTACATGATGGAATTTCACCGGAGGATGCTGAGCGAATGCTTGTACGTCCGATGGAAAAAGAATTGAAGTCTATTGCTGGCGTAAAGGAGATGAGCGCAAACGCTAGTGAAGGTCATGCCTCTATTACTTTGGAGTTTATAGCCGGTCAAGATCCTAAAGAAGCGCTAGCCGATGTGCGCGATAAAGTAACCCTAGCTAAAGCTAAGCTACCTTCAGAAACTGAAGAACCGGAAGTACATGAAGTGACTATGGCTAACCAAGAGCCAGCGGTTACGGTTATTTTGTCAGGCCCTGTAACTGAGCGAGGATTAGTAACTATTGCTCGTGACTTACGTGACAAAATTGAAGGCTTGCAAGAAGTCTTGGAAGTAGAAATTGGCGGTGATCGCGAAGATATGGTGGAAATCATCGTC
The DNA here is from genome assembly GCF_012932965.1 of Thalassotalea algicola. Taxonomy (GTDB): domain Bacteria; phylum Pseudomonadota; class Gammaproteobacteria; order Enterobacterales; family Alteromonadaceae; genus Thalassotalea_F; species Thalassotalea_F algicola. The sequence goes on from NZ_JABBXH010000003.1 coordinate 287,132, forward strand.
GATCCACTATTAATGGAAAGTTACGGTTTAGATCAAAATGACATTTATAATCTAGTAGAGCGTAACAACCGATTAGTTCCAGCGGGAACAATGGATACTGGTAAAGGTCGCTTCGCGGTTAAGGTGCCCTCTGTTTTCGAGACAATTCAAGATTTGCTAGAGCTACCTATCAAGGTGAATGGCGATCGGGTTATTACTTTCCAAGATGTTTCAACGGTAAGACGTTCGTACAAAGATCCTAATTCATTTGCTCGCCTTGACGGTGATCGTTCAATTTCATTAGAAGTAAAAAAACGCTCTGGTGAAAACATAATTGAGACCGTAAACAAGGTTAAAGGTTTAGTGGCTGAGGCCAAAGAAAAGTGGCCGAATCAGGTACTAGTGAATTACGTAGGTGATCAATCACTTGAAGTAAAAGATACCTTAAACGATTTACAGAATAATGTCTTTTCAGCAGTACTGTTAGTTGTCATTGTGGTGATCGCTGCACTAGGTACTCGTAGTGCAATGCTAGTCGGTTTTGCGATACCTGGGGCATTTTTAACCGGTATCTTGGTGATCGCCATCGCAGGCCTTACCGTCAATATTGTGGTGTTATTTGGTTTAATTATGGCCGTAGGTATGCTGGTAGACGGCGCCATTGTGGTCACTGAATTCGCCGACCGCCAGATGAGTGAAGGTGTAGAACGAGTTAAAGCATATGGCATGGCTGCGCGTCGTATGGCATGGCCAATTATTGCTTCTACAGCGACAACCTTGGCTGCTTTCGCACCACTAATGTTCTGGCCGGGTATGATGGGTGAGTTTATGAAGTACTTGCCATTCACTTTAATTGCTGTACTAACGGCCTCTTTGGCCATGGCATTAATTTTCGTACCAACTTTAGGCGCTGTATTTGGTAAGTCTCGTACAATTAGTGCTGATGAAAAAGCACAGATGATTGAAGCTGAAGATGGTGATTTAACTAAACTACACGGCTTTACTGGTAAGTATGTCTCGGTTTTGTCGAAAGCGATTCGTCATCCTAAGAAAGTATTGGCGTTCACAATAGCTGTAGCAATATTGGTGATGTGGTCGTATGGAAAATCGGGACTAGGCGCCATATTCTTCCCTGATGTAGAGCCAACAAGTGCAACGATGATGGTGCGTTCTCATGGCGATTTATCGATTCATGAAAAAGACACCATTATGCGCGATATTGAAAACCGTATTTTAGATATCGACGATATTGAAACTTTATACACGCGCACCGGTGGCAGTGATTTAGTTGGAACTTTCCGCGTCAATTTTAAAAATTGGCAATTTCGCAGACCAGCAGATGACGTTGTTGCTGATATTGAACAACGTACTGCAGACTTGGCAGGTGTTGAAATTGAAGCTCGAAAAAATAGCCCAGGTCCGCAAAGTGGCAAAGATTTGGTTATAGAGTTAAGTTCTCGTTTTCCCGCTAAGCTGGATGAAAATGTCAAAATTATTCGTAATGCGTTAGTGGCTAATGGCCAGTTTACCAATATTGAAGATACAGGTTCGAAACCTGGTATTGAATGGCAGCTTAAAATCGATCGATCGTTAGCTGCAACTTATGGTGCCGATGCAGCACTTTTAGGCTCTACGGTTCAGATGGTAACCAATGGCCTTAAATTAGGTGAATATCGTCCAGATGATGTCGATGACGAACTTGATATTCGCGTTCGCTTTCCTGAAGAAAAACGTAATATTGGTCGTTTAGATACTATTCGTGTAAAGACTGCTGAAGGGCTAGTTCCAGTGGGCAGCTTTGTAGAGCGTAAGGCTTCACCTAAAGTTGATACTATACGTCGAGTTGATGGTAAGCGCGTGGTAACTGTTAAAGCGAACCTAATACCAGGCGCTCAACTTATTCAGGAATTGCCAAAATTAAAAGAACAGCTACCAACCCTAGGTTTGGATCCATTAGTTGATATCACCATAAAAGGTCAAAATGAAGACCAGCAAGAATCACAAGACTTCCTTGTGAATGCTTTTGGTGTTGCTCTATTTGTTATGGCTATTATTTTGGTCACTCAATTTAATAGTTTTTATCAAGCGTTTTTAATTTTAAGCGCGGTGGTTTTTTCAACCGTAGGTGTATTCTTAGCACTGCTCATTGTCCAAAAACCATTTGGGATTGTGATGGGGGGAATTGGTGTCATTTCATTGGCTGGCATTGTGGTAAATAACAACATAGTATTAATAGATACCTATAATGTGTTACGAAAAGAAGGCTTCCCGATAACCGATGCAATATTGCGTACAGGAGCACAACGTTTGCGGCCGGTAATGCTAACTACCATCACCACGATTCTTGGTCTAATGCCGATGGTACTTCAAGTTAATTTAGATTTCTTCAATCGTACAGCTGTATTTGGTGCACCTTCTACACAATGGTGGGCACAACTGGCAACGGCTATTGCCGGTGGCTTAGCGTTCGCAACCGTTTTAACGTTAGTATTAACACCTACATTGTTAGCGCTACGTGATCGTCGGAAAGAAAAAAAACAAGGTAAGTTAAAACGAATACAACAGCATTCCGTCGAAAAAATTGGTGACGCTGCCTAATTGCGATTGCAAGTAAATGTAATTCGAGCTAGGTTAAATTTAATATTAATCAAACGGCTAAATTCTTAGAATTTAGCCGTTTGTTGTTTGGGAGGTTGAATGAAAAATAAAATTATCGCATGTATTTTAGCTTGCTTGTCACTGGCAACATCAATAGTGGTGGCAAAAGAGCTTACTAAAGACGAGCAGAAAGTACTAATGCAGTTAAAGCAGCAAAGTATGCAGTCAGACTTGTCTTATCAAATTATTGAGTCGTTAACGACAGAAGTGGGTAACCGTTTGATGGGAACTGCAGGCGATGAGAAGTCAATTATATGGGCTGTCGATAAAATGAAAGCGCTAGGCTTTGATAAAGTGTGGACAGAAGAAGTTACCTCTACACAATGGCTACGCGGCGAAGCCAAAGCACAAATTATTGCACCATATCCACATGATATGGTGGCAATTGCTTTAGGAGGGAGTGTAGGTACAGGTGAACAAGGCATTCAAGCAGATGTTGCTCATTTTAATACACTAGCCGATTTAAAAGCCGCTAAACCAGGCTCAATTACGGGAAAAATTGCCTTTGTTTCGTATCGTATGGAACGACATATTGATGGTCATGGTTATGGCAAAGCAGTGGGAACTCGAGTACAAGGCGCTTCGATTGCCGCAGAAAAAGGCGCTATTGCATTAATTATGCGCTCAGTTGGAACTGATGATAATCGCACCGCACATACTGGTGTAATGCGCTACAGTGAAGGAATAAATAAAATCCCTGCAGCAGCGCTATCAAATCCAGATGCTGATTTATTGGTTAATGTCTTAAAGCGTGGCAAGCCAGTGAGTGTATTTTTAAAGTTAACATCTGAAATTAGAGAAGATGTTGTGATTAAGTCCGCTAACGTAATTGGCGAAATCACAGGGAGTGAAAAGCCTGAGGAAATTGTTGCAATTGGTGCTCACTTAGATAGTTGGGATGTTGGTACTGGTGCACTTGACGACGGCCTTGGTATTGGAATGGTTATGGCGGCAGCACATCATATTGGCCAATTGCCAACTGCGCCGAAACGTACGATTCGAGTAATTTTATTTGCAGCTGAGGAAGTTGGTTTATTAGGTGCCAAAGAATACGTAAAAGTGCATGATAAAAACATGAGTAATCATGTGATTGGAGCTGAGTGGGATTTTGGCTTAGGTCGTATCTACAAAATGAAGTCAGGTGTGGGAGCGCAATCTCTAAACGCGATGAGAGAATTTGCACAATATATTGCTCCTTTAGGTGTGGCACTTGCTCCAGAAAATAATGCCAGAGCGCAGTCTGACATGGGCGCATTATCAGATAAAGGCATGCCAAGTGTAAGTTTCTCTCCTGATGGAACACAGTACTTCGACTACCACCATACGGAAAATGACACATTAGATAAGGTAAATCCAGACGATCTCAAGCAAAATACTGCGGTGTATACTATGTTTGCATATTTTGCGGCAATGGCAGATGTGGACTTTAGGCAGTAAACCAATCAACAATAGACTCGCAGCTTAGCTACTTTTAATTGCTAGCTAAGCTGTTGTTCAAAAATAAGTATTCTCCAAATTAAGTAGACTTTCTATTTAGCCTTAATGCCAAAATACCTAAACCAAATATTATCAGTGTCGAAGGTTCAGGAATGTCTACTTCTAGAAACGTCGGGTACAAAAACTGTCTGGTTGCATATTCATCATTGGTCAATGGCATTAGGTTTTCTAGCGGATTGTTTGGCCCAACGCCTACGCCTCGAGACTCCATTAATAGATCAACTCCTGCATTAGTTAAATGGTTTGGAGTCAAATTAAAATATTGACTTAAACCTATTGAGTCAGCCGGGTTAAGGGGGTTGATCTGCAGCGCCCATGAGTTGTTTAGTGTGCCAACAGGATCATTTGGATCGAAGTTATCGTCGATAAACCCAAAGGTTTGAGCATCTTCCAGATCGCCCATGCCAATAGCATGACCAATTTCGTGCGTTAAAATTCGGGTAAACCAATCTAGGCTCCAGACTGTACCAACATTATTATTCATATTGATATCTGCACCTATAATAGAGTAGCTATTAGCATAGTTGGTCGTACCCGACGTCAAAGTGACATTATTTGAACTTGCGTTAAAATATGCAGTTCCTCTCATCCCTGAGCCACCAGCATTAGATGCTAGCAGGTCAATCTCAGCCCCTAAAACATTTACGGTAGCAAAACCATTCCCAACGGCAGTGGTATTGTCAGAGTCATTAATGAAACTTAGAGAAGTAGTTAACCCTGTGAATGGGTCGGGAACTGTCCAGGCATTAAACGATTGTTTTATCGCCGTAGTAAAGTCACTGATAGAAGGTATAGTGTCCCAAACAAAGGCATCGCGATAAGCTTCAAATGAGCCGCCTTGCATTGAATATCTTAAGCCACCGTCAAGCGAACGTTCTAGACCATTGTGGATATAATGGTCGGCATTCCACCTAGAGCCACCACCGAGGTTTCCATCGGTGCCAAATATCACCCCAGCATTACTTGAAGTTGTTAGAACAATTATAATGACTACAAAAATCGCCTTTAAATGTTTCATGACTTTCGTTCCTGAAAAAATCAGCGTTTAATTAAAGAAAAACGAGCAATAGAAAGACTAAGTATAGGTTATAATTTGGGCAATATAAGTCGAATTACGATTGGTTTTTAACAAGCTGAAAATTATATATATTTTTATAGGAGTGCTAAATTTAAATGGGCATTTTAAAAGTGTATAATTTGGTTCTTAACCTTGTAACATTAAGAATTCCACAATCTTATTCATTTCCAAATTAAACTCATCAGCTCTTACACTTTTAACAATAAAGTCATCGGCTTTAGATAAGTCGATATCTTGTGTCATAGTATAACGTCTAAAGTCAGTATTATAGAATGAGCGCACTTTGGGCCTTATCGGATCGTCAGTACGAGCTTCGACAATTGCTAGTTTATTGGTATTAAGTTCAACCAGAGAACCAATAGGGTAGACCCCCATACATTGAATGAATTTATCTACTAATTCAGCATCTAGTTCGTTAGTCGAAGCTAATTTTCTTAAAATATTAAATGCTTTGACGTGGCAGTACCCTTTTTTATATACACGATCTGCGGTTAGGGCGTCGAATATATCGCAAATAGTGATCATACGCCCGTAGAGAGATATATCATCTGCGGCCAACTGGTAAGGGTATCCAGAGCCGTTAAGCTTTTCATGGTGCAGTGCGGCAACTTCTAAACTGACATCAGACAAACCAGGCGTTTGATTAATAATATCAATGGAGTGATTAACATGAGTTTTCATTATTTCAAACTCATCATCGGTAAGCCTTGAAGGTTTATTAAGTATGTTATCTGGAATCTTAATTTTCCCGACATCATGTAAAAAAGCGCCAACACTGATTTCTTTTGCAAGCCTTTTGTCTAAGTTTAAATGGCGGGAAAATATGGCGACTAGCACTGAAACTGATACTGAATGCTCAAGTAGATATTCGTCTTTCATTCGAATGTTAAGTATACAAGCTAAGGCGTCTGGGTTTTTAAATACCGTTTCTACTGTCTCATCGGTAATATCTTTTATTGGGCCTAAATCAATCTCTTTATCTGCAACTATGTCTTGCAATACCTGGTGTTGAACTTTTTTTGAATGGGAAAATATCGCTTTAGCTTGGGATAGCTCGAACGCTAGCGGCTCTTGTGGTTTCTTATCGCTAGGGGCCTGTGAAAAGGAAGGCTTTTCATCGTCTTCTGACTGAGTAACAGTTAACGTTTTACTGGTATCAATTAGTAGGGTTTTAACGCCACGAGACGCAAGGTTACTTATTGATTTCTCGCTTTTTACGTGACCTGGCTTTCGAAGTTGGTAGGTACCGTCTTGTTCAACAATATCAACAACGTAATGACCAAGTTCAATCTCGTTTACTGCTATTTCAACAATCATAACTACTTCTAAATTCCTATTTCAATTCAGCCAGAAAGCTCAAATTAGCTTATCATCCTTAGGCTTAGTATTAATAATAGCGCTGTGACCAGAGTTTGCAATCTTACACAGAGCTTAAATTGTGTCGTAGCTCAGTTTCTTATTCTTATGCAAGTAAAGTTGCTCGTCAGCTCTTTTAATGAGCTCATCCATTGATTGCAAACCATCGCTTTGGGCCGCACCACAACTAATGGTTATTGGTAGTAACATGTTTTGATATGGCATTGGATTATTATCAAAAAATTCAGTTAAGCGTTTAGCTGCTCTTAATGCGTCAGCATATGACTGGCTGGCAAGGGTGACGACAAATTCATCGCCTGCGTAGCGGAAACAACGATCTGTTTCACGAATTAGCTCTTTTAATTGGTTGGCAACATAAGCAAGTACTTTGTCACCACAATCATGACCATAGGTGTCATTGATTTGCTTGAATTTGTTGCAATCAATGAATAACAAAGAGAAGGGAACGTCATAGCGTTTCTGGCGGCTAAGCTCTTCCGTAATACTAACTTCCATTAGTCGTCGATTGGCAACGCCCGTTAGGCGATCATAATTTGCCATGTATTCGAGTTGCTCTCGCACTAACACATTCGATAAACACAAGCTTACCTTAATTGCGAGTTGCTCTAAGTGAAAAGTGCCAAGTTCTGGTGAAAAGCGGTCAAGTGATTCATCGATAAGTAACAAGCTACCAAACAATTTTCCTTCAAGCTTCACTGGAATAAATGCGGCAGATTTTGCCCCTGCAAATATATTAGTTGGTAATATGCAGTCAAACTGGCTTAAATCATTCGTTAGTAGTGGTTTACCGTCAGGGTGAAATAGGTTGAGGCGTTGCTCACTAATTTGACGGGTATTAGCTTTATGCCAGTCGGTTTGAGCTACATTACTTAATATATAGCTTATGGGTGTCGGTTCGACGAGCAGTAAGTGAATGCTGTGTAAATTGAATTTATCTTTAATTAAGGTGAGCAAAGTTTGCAGCAACTCTTTACTGGACTTGCTACTTAGAATTTCCGTTTCAATCTCAAACAGCTTTTGAGCTATAGCTTCATTGACTCTAGAATTCTCAATTAACTGTTCTAATTGCGACATCTAACCCTACTCAATTAAACTAGCGATAATTTCATTGTTAAGAATTATTGGCTTCGTGGCAAGTAAAAAATTGCACTTAATTAACTGCTATCTTGGTACTGAAATTGCTGTAAAAATTTAATAGCTTGTCGTCAACAATTCGACAATTTTACGAATTAATGGCTTATTCAATAAATGTTTTGCTTGATTTGCCGATAAAGAGATTACTCAATTTAAGTGGTTAAAGAAATGCGATTTTTATTTTCTATTATTCTATTCAGCATCATGAGTTTGCCTGCTAATGGTCAAAACTTGCAGGCGGTGCAAATTTATACTGACAATCAATTGTTAGACTTAATAAAAGAAAATAAGCATTTAAGCCAAGTAGTTTTAGATGAATGTCAGCTAGTTCAAGACATAGAAGCTCGAGCTATTAGAGCGCAAATGCCTTCATATCAATTTTTATGGGGCGATATGTTGGCTTATGGAGTGTGTATAAAAAAGAACGTTGAACTGGGGTTGTATTACATGCAAAGTGCCGCTGATCAAGGATTACCAGAAGCATTAGAGCAAATGGGCCGTTATTATCATATTGGCAAGTTTATGCAGCCTGATCTAGAAAAAGCGATAGTGTTTTTAAAAGCGGCCGCGAGTTCTAATAACTTAAATGCACAATTGAGATTAGCAGACATCTATAATCGAGGGCACGGTAGTCCACTTGATTTCCCTGCTTTATATTCGCAGCTGCATCATGCTGTAACCGATGATAAGAAAATTCATAAACGAATCAGTACGTCTCTTTCAGAACTAGCAGAAAAAATGCCGGAACATATCGTTGCAAAGGCTAAACGAGTGAAATACTAAATTTCTTGCTAATTTGCTCACTAGATTAAGTATTTAGGTTTATAATACAAAAAAAATCTAGAGCAAATCATGTGAGCCCTAAAGACCCTTTCCAACAGCGTGAAGCACAAAAATACGAAAAGCCAGTTGCTAGCCGTGAGCACCTGCTTGAGCTTATCAAGTTATCACCTGTCCCACTTACTTTTAGCGCGATAATTAAAAAACTTGGCTATAACAAGGATGAAGAACGCAAAGTTGGTGTTAAAAGACGCCTAAGAGCGATGGAAAATGCAGGACAGCTAACCTTCAATAAATTCAAACAGTACGTGATTGCAGACCAAACTAACAAGCTTACCGGTCGGGTTATTGGTCACCGAGACGGCTATGGTTTTTTTGCGCCAGATGGCGGTGGCAAAGACTTTTTTATTTCTTCTCATGAAATGCAAAGGGCAATACATGGCGATATAGTCGAAGCAATATTGTTAGACCGTACCGATCGTCAAGGCCGTAAAGAAATTAAAATACTCGATGTCATCGAACCTCGTAAGAGTGGCATAGTTGGCCGTTTCTTTGTTGAAAATCATTTAGCTTTTGTCGTACCAGACGATGCTCGGATTAATCAAGATATTATCATTGTGCCTGATGGTAAGTTAGGCGCTCGTCACGGACAGGTTGTTGTGGTGGAAGTAATTCAGCGTCCTAGTAAACGCTCAAACGCTGTCGGTAAAGTTACTGAAGTGTTAGGCGATCATATGGCGCCAGGCATGGAAATAGATATTGCTTTAAGAGAGCATGATTTGCCGCACACATGGCCTGAAAAAGTAGATAGAGAAATTGAAAAGCTTTCGGAAGAAGTTGAAGAAAGTGCCAAGCTTGGTCGTAAAGATTTACGAGATCTACCTTTAGTTACTATTGATGGCGAAGATGCTCGAGACTTTGATGATGCTGTTTATTGCGAACGCAAGAAATCTGGCGGCTGGCGACTTTGGGTCGCTATTGCTGATGTAAGTTATTATGTGCAGCCAGGTTATGCATTAGACGACGAAGCGTTCACTCGAGGTAATTCTGTTTATTTCCCAAGCCAAGTAATTCCTATGCTGCCGGAAAAGCTTTCTAATGGCTTGTGTTCGTTAAATCCAGATGTTGATCGTTTATGTATGGTTTGTGAAATGACCATTAGCGATCGCGGAAAACTGTCAGGTAGTAAGTTTTACCCTGCAGTAATGCGCTCCCATGCTCGGTTTACTTATACAAAAGTTGCTGCCATTTTAGATGGTGATAAAAAGCTTCGAGAGCAATACTCTGATAGGGTTTCAGAGCTGGAAGAGTTACACGCGCTGTATACGACATTAAACGACGCTAGATTAAAACGTGGTGCGATTGCATTTGAAACTGAAGAATCTCGTTTTATCTTCAATGAAGACAAAAAAATAGAGGCAATTTTGCCACTTGTACGAAACGACGCGCATAAAATGATCGAAGAGTGCATGATCCTAGCAAATGTTGCCACGGCCAAATTTGTAGAAAAGCACAGTATGCCAGGGCTCTTTCGAGTTCATGACAAACCGAGCGAAGAAAAGTATAAAAACTTTGTCAGCTACTTAGCTGAACTTGGTCTGTCGATGCCCTTTACTGAACAGCCTGAGCCACAAGATTATTGTGATATTTTAGCAAAAGTAGCAGATAGACCCGATCAAGAGCTTATTCAAACCATGCTGCTGCGTTCGATGAGACAAGCGGTATATCAAAGCGATAATATTGGTCACTTTGGTTTAGCCTTGGAATCCTATAGTCATTTCACTTCACCGATTAGGCGCTATCCGGATTTAGTTATTCATCGAGTGATTAAAGCGATTCTAGAAGCGCAAGAAAATAACCCAGTGAATATTGGGTGCTTTAGTTATTCTGAAGAGCAAGTGGTTGCTTTGGGTGAGCATTGCTCGATGACAGAGCGTCGAGCAGATGATGCCACCCGTGATGTGTCAGATTGGCTAAAATGCGAATACATGCAGGATCACGTTGGCGATGAATTTACAGGAGTAATTTCTACGGTTACCAATTTTGGTATGTTTGTGCGCTTATCTGATTTGCATATTGAAGGTCTCATTCATATTACTTCGCTTGGCCGAGATTATTATCATTTTGATGATGTTCGCATGTGCTTAACTGGAGAAAAAACAGGTGCGAAATACCATGTAGGTGATGTACTAAAAGTACAAGTTGCATCGGTAAACCTAGATGAAAAGAAAATAGATTTAGTGCTGGCTGGCGAAGATGCAGTCTTAAAACGAGCAAAGCCGCTTCGAGGAAAGGACAAAAATGCCAAACCTCCGATGCGAGACAAATCCAAAGCTAAAGCCAAAAGTGGAAAACGCGGTGGTGTAAGTTATACACCAGATAAATCGACGGATAAAAAATCATCGGGTAAAAAGACAAAACACGAAAAAGCTAAAGTTACTAAACGTAAAGCCCGCAAATCGAGGCCGGGCAAAAATGCTCGAAAGCAGAAAAAAGTTAAATAAGGTCAAAGGTATAAAAGAGCACTATGGCAAAAGATGAAATTGTTTTAGGTATTCACGCAATAAACGCATTAATAAAACGTTCGCCAGAGCGTTTTATTGAGATGTGGCTACTAAAAGGTCGTGATGATGAGCGTTTATTACCCATTATCAATCTAGCAAGAAAATACAAAATCCCAGTGCAGTTTGTTCACCGTAAAGTGCTCGACGATAAGGCCGATGGCGAACAACACCAAGGCGTTATTGCTCGAGTAACGCCAGGTAAAACTTATACAGAAAATGATATTGAAGACATTTTGTCACAAGCCGATAGCCGTGATGAGTTGCCTTTTTTGTTGATCCTTGATGGTGTTACTGACCCGCATAATCTTGGCGCATGTTTACGAAATGCTGATGCAGCTGGTGTACAAGCAATTATAGTTCCTAAAGATAAAGCAGCTCGCATAACGGCAACTGTAAGGAAGGTCGCGGTAGGTGCTGCTGAAACAGTACCTTTAGTGCAGGTTACTAATCTTGCACGTACCATGAAACAGCTTCAGCAAATGGGTGTTTGGATAATTGGTACGGCTGGAGAAACCGATTCTTGTCTTTATGACGTTAAGCTTGACGGGCCGATGGCATTAGTTATGGGGGCAGAAGGTAAAGGCATGCGACGTTTAACTAGAGAGCATTGTGACCAATTAGTTAAATTACCTATGGCTGGCAGTGTTTCCAGTTTAAATGTGTCAGTAGCTACAGGCATTTGTTTATTTGAAATTGTCAGACAAAGACTTAAACAATAGTTTTAAGGGTAGAGTTTTAACCATAGCTGCTCATTATTCGTGTCAGTGGACGCTGGCAATGTGCGATTAGTTAGATGGAAATAACGTTTATTGCGCCATTGAGCAAGTGGAAAGAGGTTTAATGTTGCAGCGTGACTTTTTCTTAGCATTGTTATGCTGCCATCTTCTAAAGCTTGTATTAACCCATATTCAATTTGTTCTGCCAGTATTTTGTTTTGCGTGTTTGTGAAAAAATAAATAGGGAAAGGGTAATGTAGAACCAGCTCGTCATACATTACTAGTTCAGGGTAACGCTCTTTAGCTGCTTTTAATTCAGCATAACCTTCAAATATTGCTCTTGGGAAATAGTCACAACGCTTCTGGGCAAGCATTTTAAACATAAGATCAAAACGAGATACGCGAATAACCTGATAACCGTTATCCTCTAAAATATCGGAATCTGGCCAATGTTCGCCTTGGCAGGCGAGTTTTTGCTTTAATTCTACTTCAGTGATATTGCTAAAATCGTTTAGGTTATCTCGATGAACTATTGAGACTCGATAACCTAATAAGCCTTTAAATAATGGAATTTTGATAGGAATAAGTTCCTGTTCGCGTTCATTATTGGTGCCAGCCCAATGAATATTCACTAAATTGTTGGTAAGCAGTTTAATAGAGCGACCTTGAGTAGTGTTCTGGGCATCAATAATTTCAATAGCTTTATATGGATATAAGGCTTTGCTTTTATCTAACGCGAGTGTTAATAAATCTCGAAAATATTCATAGCTGGCATCTTCAATGGATTGTGCTCCCATCACTTTTATGCTCAGTGACTCTTCTGCACATACACTTAAAGAGTGAGAAAATACAAATAAAAGTGTTGTGATATATTTATTAAATACCATCAAATTAGAATTTTAACCCGCCGAATATCTTTACAGTCTCTTATGAACATAGTCGAAGTTAAGAAAAGATTCACTGTTAAAGTAACTACATATTTATAGAGTTCTAACATAACTTCTCGTTGCTCTACTCATCAGTAGAAGGTAATAAGTGGCTAACTAAAGGAAAGTGTTGCTGGTTATACATATTGCCTATGTGTCAACATCGTTAAGTTCAATAAAAGCAATTACTTAGTTCGTTTATTTTCGTATTTTTTGTTTCAAAAAATCTATAATTTTTCTATTTTTGGTATTAAATATAAGTTTTTTAGGACTTTAATTAAGCCAACTTGAAAAACTATCTGAGTATTTAAAACAACATAAACTCAGGAAGTTAATAATGAAACCTAACAAGTTATTCATCTCTTTATTTCTTACTTCGGCATGCTTCGGAGCACATGCTGGTCAACAAATTAAGCCTATTGAACCGATCATGGTGACGATTCCAGCTGGTAGTTTCGACATGGGCTCAACGGAAAGTGAAAGTACTCAACCGATTCACACTGTATCGTTACCGGAATTTAGTCTAGGTAAATACGAAGTTACTGTGAAGGAGTTTGGTCAATTTATTCATGCAACAAATTATCAGGCTCCAACAGAGTGTAGACACGAATTGGATGGTTGGTTTAGGCCATCAAGCAAAGGTAACTGGCAAACCAATGCGCTGAATACTAGCGAGTTTCAGCCTGTCGTTTGTATTAATTGGCAAGCAGCTAAAGCTTATGTCGATTGGCTGGCAAAAGAAACCGGTAGACCATACCGTTTGCCTACAGAAGCCGAGTGGGAATACGCTGCTCGTGCAGGCACCAAAACTACATATTCATTTGGTGATGAGTCGAAAGTGAATGTCTGTGAATATGCCAATACTGCAGATTTGTACGGTGAAAGTATATTACAGCGTGATCGAAATACCAGCTACGTAAACTGGAGCACAGGAATTAATAACTGTTCTGACGGCTCTGCGTACGCAAGCATCGTTGGTATGTATAAACCTAACCCATTCGGATTGCATGACATGTTGAGTAACGTTTTAGAGTTCTTGCAAGACTGTTATGTAGATAATTATCAAGGAGCACCGGTTGATGGTTCGGCACGCGAGAGTGAAAATTGTGAACGTCGAGCGACAAGGGGAGGAAGTTGGCACTGGAACCACTGGCCGTTAACTAATCGTGGTCGAATTCCTGTCGATTTTGCTGGTGGTGTTGATGGCTTTCGTATTGCGCTCGATGGTAAAGCGCCTAGTTTAAGTAAGAAAACTAAGGTATTTAAGAATGCATTGCTACATGCACAAAACCTTGAACAAAAACGACGTGACTTAGTAGCTGAATTGCCGGCAAAAGTCGAAAACCTAGTTCTTAACGTAGAAGATGGTTTAGTGAAGCTGACTTGGGATAAAAGCAGCGATGAAGAAGTGACAGGGTATCGTGTGTATCGTAATCAAATCGCGGGAACCATGTTCAAACTAAGAGGTATGAATATTAAAGGAAGTGAATTTGTAGAGCCTCTTGTAGATAACTCTTACGAATACGTTGTAGTTGCTGTTAAAAACCATATGCAAGGGGAGTACAGTGAACAGGTTAAAACGCCAGTTGGCTGGACAAGCATTCCTGGGCAAGTGGAAGCTGAGTGGGGGGAAACCATCACCGGTGCCGCGATTACTATGAGCTCAGATGGTGAAGGCGATTTCAATTTAACGGGGCGTGATGGAATTGCTAAGGATGCGGAAATGACTTATCAAATTAATGTACCGAAAGCGGGCCATTATGAGTTGAGTTATCGTGTAGCAACACCAAATGAGGTTAATGGGTTTGATGTGTTATTAAATGATAAGAAATTAGCTACAGCTGCAATTGACGTGACGGGTGGCTACCATGACTGGCAAACCCAAACAGCATCAAAAGTATACTTACCTAAAGGTAAGCACATACTTAAATTAAAGTCGTTAGACAGCTTCTGGAAACTCAACTGGATTGCACTCAACTAGCAAGCACTGATTACTACTTTTTTAGCTTCATGTTGTCAATGGACAAACTATTGTATGTTGATGGCATGAAGCTTTTGTTGATTGCGGCGTGACCAATACTCGGTTGCGTGTTCTTCAATGTAGCGGAAATAGAAGTCGTAATTAATTTGCTTGTCCGGCTCATCGCACATCAGTAAAGCAATATCGAGCGATAATGATCTTTTTCCTGCAAGTTGTGCTTGTTCAAAAGCTTGTTTTCCATAAGTTTGATATTGTTCCTGCTGTTTCAATTCTTTAGCTAACCGGGCTTTTAATAGGGTGTTTTCAGGCGTTGTTGTATCGAGCGGGTTAACTAGTTCACTCGCCAAATTAAGTCGCCCAGAGGAAATGTAATAATCGAGTAATTGTCGACGACTAGATTGCGCCACCCAATGGTTGGGTGTGTGTTCGGTGTAAGTGAGCACTTGCTTTAAGTGAGGTTCTCTTTGAGCTGGACTATTGCTGTATATTGCATGGTGAAAGGGAATTTTGGCGTAGTGATACTGCGGCAGCTTGTAGCCATCCATTTTACTTTCAGCTTGTTGCAAATATAAGTACTTGTCGTCATGACGCTTGTGTTTATGTGCGAGTACAGAAAGGTAGGTTAATGCATGCAATTCACGTTCTATGTCATTTACCGCTAACGCGTGTTTAGCTGAGAGTAAAAGATGTTTTTTGATAGCGTTATAATCGCTATTTTGGTGATCTAACCAAGAACGGGCATTGTATGTATCAGCCAGTCGCCTATCATCTTTGATAGCTTCAAATGCTTTTTGCGCATTCATAAGTTTGTGATTACTTAACTCGAATATTTCTTTGTTGGTTAGAATGCTGCTTTGAAAAAGTAACGCATTACCCAGCTGTTGTGGGTTGTTTTCTTCTATGGCTAGCTGTTCTAGTTTGTCCGCTAGCGTCATCGCCGTATCGTATTGCTCCATCGTAATGTAAGTGTCAACCAGACGGTTTAGAACCAACAAATCTTTTGGTGATTCTTGATGTGCGATAGATAGCCTCGCTTGCTTTACCTCTGGTGACAATGGTTTAGTAACCATTTCTAAAATAAATGGTTGCTGTAAGTGAGCCGCGAGATTTTTTGTCAATTGTTCAATGGTGGTGCCAGACATTTGCCCTTGCCAGTCGCCGCTTAAGCCTTTTAGCAAAAAATCTAGGTGAACCTGCTTTTCAGAACGCCAAAATGAGCCTGATAAAATGAGCGGGTGTGATTGTTTAAGTGATTGGTAACTCAGTATTTGTGTTGCTTCATACTGCTGTGCAGAGATGTTTTTGAGTTCATTCACTTTGAAGGTTAATTGGTGAATGGGTACTTCTTGTTCAGCCATATTGGTGAAAGTAAACGGGACAATCGCAACTTGTGGTTTACTCTCCTTATTCACTGAGAAAACGCTAGAAAAATAGCTAACAAAACCAATCAACAATACCGCGATAAATGCTATTAATCTCCAATGTGTTTTATTTTGTGCACGAGTTTGTTGTGCTGTGGAGGGCACATTTACTGGCTGAATAGGGGATTCAGCATTTTGGCATTGAAATGTCAGTTGCCATTGATAGCCACGCTTGGCAAAGGTTTTAATAGCGTTACCACCAAATAAGCTACGCAAATGGCTGATGTTCTGGAAAACTGCTTGCTCAGAAACTACTTTGCCTTGCCATACTTCAGATAATATTGTGTCTTTACTAACGACCGATTGGTTATTTTCCAATAAGAGCTTTAGCAAAAGAGCTTCATTATGTCGAATCGCAATTGTTTGTTGATTGTGCTTAAGAGTTAAGCTGTTGGCATCAAATTCAAACTGTTCAAAGTAGTAACGCATTGAGTGATTATTGTCGTTTATTATCATTTTTAGCACGCTAGTGTACTTAACCTTTGTTGAGAATGGCAAAGAAACTATTAGCCGAATTGCAACAATTTTTATATTAAGACAACTCTCTTATCGATAAACTTCCTTTGCTCTAAGTAAAAGCTTGCCTTTATTGCTTAATTTCCCTACAATACGCGACCTTAAATCAGCCGCAAGTTTTGTTCCTTGCCTCAACACTGGTGTTGGCTGAGCCAGATACGAGGCTACAACCGTAAGGAGCTCGTAATGCGTCATTACGAAATCGTATTTATGGTTCACCCTGATCAGAGTGAACAAGTACCTGGCATGATCCAGCGTTACTCAGACATGATCACAGCTGCTGAAGGCACAATCACTCGTCTTGAAGACTGGGGTCGCCGTCAACTAGCTTACCCAATCAATAAACTACACAAAGCACACTACGTTTTATTAAACGTTGAAGCGCCACAGTCTGTTATTGATGAATTAGAAACTTCTTTCCGTTATAACGATGTTGTTCTACGTAACATGATCATGCGTACTAAAGCAGCGGTAACTGAAGCATCGCCAATGGCAAATGCTAAAGATGACCGTCGCGAAGATCGCCGCGAAGCTAAGAAAGAGGTTACTGAAAAGCCAGCTGCTCCAGCTACAGAAGAAGCTGCTGCTGAATAATTAGTAATCCGTGACAAATAATTGTCTTGTTTTAGTTGGTAATGTGGTTAAACCACCTCAATTATCAACCAGCCCTGCCGGGGTTCACCATTGTCAGTTTTCGATTGAGCACCGCTCGATACAAGTTGAAGATGGAATGAATCGTCAAGCATTTGTAAGAATGCAGGTGGTGGCAACAGGCGATTGGTCACAAAGATTAGCATGTGAATTAACTGAGGGTATGCAAGTTCAAGTGTCAGGTTTTATTAACCGTCACGAATCAAGAAGCGGAAATCCAATTCTTGCATTGCATGCTCAGCAGATTGAAATGATTAATTAGGAGAAATCCCATGTCACGTTTTTTTAGACGTCGTAAGTTCTGCCGCTTCTCAGCGGAAGGTGCTAGCGAAATCGATTATAAAGATATCGCAACACTTAAAAACTATATCACTGAAAGTGGTAAAATCGTTCCTAGCCGTATCACTGGTACAAGCGCTAAATATCAACGTCAACTTGGTCGTGCGATCAAGCGTGCTCGTTACTTAGCATTATTACCATATACTGATTTACACAAGTAACCTAAAGGGGCATTAAGATGGAAGTTATCCTTCTAGATAAAATCGCCAAGTTAGGCGGCCTTGGTGACAAGGTAACGGTTAAGTCTGGTTACGCTCGTAACTACTTATTACCACAAGGTAAAGCTGTATTCGCATCTAAAGCTAACGTTGAGCACTTTGAAGCTCGTCGTGCAGACTTAGAAAAGCAATTAGCTGAAGCGCTAACTGCTGCTGAAGCAAAAGCTGCTAAAATCACTGAAATGGCTGAAGTAACTATTGCTTCAACTGCTGGTGATGAAGGTAAGCTTTTCGGTTCTATCGGTACTAAAGACATTGCTGATGCAATCACTGCAGCTGGCGTTGAAGTAACGAAAGCTCAAGTACGTATGCCTTTAGGTACAATCCGTGAAGTTGGTGAA
Source organism: Thalassotalea algicola (assembly GCF_012932965.1). GTDB lineage: Bacteria > Pseudomonadota > Gammaproteobacteria > Enterobacterales > Alteromonadaceae > Thalassotalea_F > Thalassotalea_F algicola. The sequence continues at coordinate 305,308 of NZ_JABBXH010000003.1, forward strand.
TACGATATCGTAATTCACTTACACACAGATGTAGACGTACACGTTAAAGTTGTTGTTATCGCTGAAGCTTAATTAACAATTTTAATTAAAAAACACCATGGACTTAGGTCATGGTGTTTTTTTATGCCTGTAATACAATCTATTAATGGTGAATAGGTGGTATTAAACTTGTATCAAGTCTATAACTATTAAAGAGATGGATTTTTGACAGGTGACATGAGTGCCACAGATTTTTAAGCACACACTAACGGCAGTTATTAAGCGATTTGATATTGGCGCACTAATACTTTATTTGGCGTGTGTTGGCTTCATATTGACTTCATTATGGTATGAGCAAAACCAACAAGCTGCTCTTATCAATCAAATACCTAGTCAATGGTATCCAAGCGCGTTAGTTGAAGTAAAGGAACTCACCAGCCAACAAATTATTTATCAAGAGCGAAGTAATCGTTTTAACCTATTGAGAACGGTTAATCGTGACTCACTCCAATTTGTTTTTATACACCCGATAAGCCTTCTTATAACTTCTTGGCTTTTTCTTGCCTTTAACTTTATTTTTGCCCTTTGTGTATTGGTTATTAGACTAAGTTTACTCAAAGCGCTTCAATCAACTTTTAGCCCGATACGAGCTTTAGAAAATTGGGCATCACTTACCCGTATTCATGGCAAAGTACAGCCGATTACAGGTAAAGATCCTATTAGTGAATCAATTGCTGAAATTATCAAAAACTTGCAAGAAGCAAAAAATAAGCAAGGCGAAAATGAGCTACAAATTAGGGAGCGTTTATTATTAGACCCTGAAACGGGGGTAGGTAATCGCGAGTATTTTAATAATCGTTTGGAAGCGTTATTAAAAGAAGAAGATTCTCGAGGTGCTGTGTTGATTATTTGCCTAAAAGATTACGATACAGTTCAAACCGCCTATGGGGCACATCAAGCATTAGAATCAGTTGAGCAATGTATTGCGTTAATAAAGAAAAGGTTGGTCAACTATAGCAACTATTTTATCGCGCGCCCGAATGAAGCTGAACTTGCTTTACTATTACCTGGCCTTTACGCTGATGAAACGGCTAAACTTGCTGATAAGCTAATGGCCAGTTTTAAGCAAATCCCATTACCTGTTGGTATAACCAAAGATGAATTTATTCATGCAGGCATTGCATGCTTTGCCGGACAAAATCAAGCATATAAAGTGATGGCTGAAGCGGATATGGCGTTGCGAAATGCGCAACTACAAGGGCCTTCTCAATGGTTTATGTACGACAGTGGCGAGGTTGCTAGCGAAAGTGCTAAAGGCTCGCTAAAGTGGCGAACATTCTTAACTAATGCGATTGAAAAAAATGCTTTTGTGATTTTCTTTCAACCTGTGATTGCCAGCCAAAGTGATCAAATCTTACATCATGAAGTGTTATCAAAAGTCCGTGACAACCAAGGAAAGCTCATTAGTGCACGAGTATTTCTGCCTATGGCACAAAAGTGTGGTTTAAATGCACGGGTAGATTTGTTAGTTTTTGAACAAGTTTGTCGGCTTTTGCAGTACGAAAAAAAACAACAAGAAGCTTGCAGTCTTAATGTCTCGATTGATGCACTCTTAGATGAGAAGTTTATTGAAGTGATGTTCACTAGGCTCGCTCATACACCGGATATAGCTAAGCGTCTGATAATAGAGGTTAGTGAATATCACTTGGTTAAAAAGCATAGCAAACTAATCGCAGTATTAAGTTTGCTGCATGAACTTGGCGTAAAAATACTTGCTGATAAGGTAGGACAATATGTCGTTAGTACAGATTATTTAAATGATTGCCCAATAAGTTTTATTAAACTACATCGCAGTATCGTTTATCAAATACATGAAAAGATAGAAAACCAAGTATTTATCCAAAGTTTAAAAGCGCGTTGTATTCAACATAATGTGAAGATTTATGCGTTAGGTGTTGAAAGTAAAGACGAGTGGCGGACTCTAGTTCATTTAGGAGTAACTGGTGGTCAAGGGCATTTCTTTACAGAGCCTGTGGCGCAGATGGCAGATGCGATTGTATTACCCTAATAAACTCTTCAGGTAGTAATTTTCGTTCTATTTGGCCACCTAAACCTTGTAAGCCACCCGTATGGATGAGCACAATACGATGGCCGCTAGGAAAGTAACCTTGTTCTAGTAGTTCCAGTAGTGCTAATACCATTTTCCCAGAATAGACAGGCTCAACTGGTATGCCAGTTTGTGTGGAAAATTGAGCAAGCTTAGCGCAATCGTGCTCAGAAAACTTTGCGTAACCACCACGATGATAGTCCGTTAATAATGTCCAGCTACCATCCTGACTAACATGAGCTAACTCTTCTATTACACTGTTTAAATACTCTGCTTGCTTTAGCACCGCCACGCCTAAAATATGGTGCTGAGCATTGTCTGCTTTGATCAAACCTGAAATAGTACCAGCGCTACCAACAGGTAGTATTACTGTATCGAAATCAATTTGTTGGTTGAGTTCGGTTATTACTTCACCAACACCAGATAGCGCTGTGTGATTGGTACCACCTTCAGGGACAATATAATATTCAGGATATTGTTGTTGCAGCTGATAAAGGTACTCTTCATTGTGGCGGCATTTGTAGGTTTTTCTATCAACAAACTCTACCTGCATACCCCAATGTCGTGCCCATGTTAAAGTATAATTATTTTGATACTGAGCTTCGCCACGGACAATACCAATAGATTTCATGTTATTTTGTTTGCAAGCATATGCGAGTGCATGAATATGATTAGAATAAGCACCACCAAAACTCAATATTCCCTGTTTATCAAGCTTTTGAGCAGCTGCAATATTGCCTTTTAATTTTCGCCACTTATTGCCTGAAATGATCGGGTGAATTAAGTCATCGCGTTTAATGAATACTTCTACACCATAGCGTTGAAATATTGAAAGTTTTATTGGTTGTAATGGAGATGGTAGCAAGGCGAAATTTAATTCTGAAATGGTGTGTGAATTTTGACTTTAAATTGTAAAAATTACAATTAATTACGCTCAGCATTATCTATCGCTTAAGTTAGAGAATTCGTTTAGTAATGCTTTTATCGCAACAATATCAAAAATATCAGTGGCTTCTATTAGTCTTGTCGAATAGTCATGAAGCTGTTCAGAGTTATGTTCTTGCGCTAATTGACTAAGATTTTGGGCGAAATTAGCGATATCACTCAGATTATTATTGAGCTTGAGTTGTTCACATTGAGACATATAGTGATCGGCTAGTAATATTCTTAATGAGTCGCTAATTTGTTGAACAACAGCTTTCTCTTCTTGCTGAAGACTTTCTTTTTCGTAAGGTAAGTGATTTTTTAATTCAGATATCAACTCTTGTTTTAATACGGGTTTTCTTAAATACCCAGCAAAGTTTTCTCTTCGCATTAATTCATAATCATCTCGCATTACGGATGCGGTAAGGGCAATAATTGGCAATGTTGGTTTGGATTTTTTTATAATGTTTGCCGCTTGATAGCCATCCATTTCAGGCATTCGAATGTCCATAATGATCAGATCAAAGTCGCTAGATTCGGCTAATTTTACAGCTTCTAAACCATTCGACGCTTCCATAAACTCTATGCTAAGCGTACGAAAGATTTCAATTAGTAGTTTTCGGTTGTCTAAGATGTCGTCAACAATCAATACCCGAGTATTCTTGAATTTTACATTGCTAACTTCTTCGGTGTCTTTAGAGGTGCTTTTTACATCTTTAATCGCAGCGACATCGATACTTCGAAGATAAACTGAGAAGCAAGATCCGACCCCTAGCTTGCTCGTAACAGATAATTCACCATCCATTAGCTCGGTCAGTCGTCGGCTAATTGTTAGACCTAAACCTGTGCCACCATACTTTCGAACGCTCTGTCCTTCTTGTTGCTGAAAGCTTTCGAATATATGAGATAGCTTATCTTCAGAGATACCAATGCCTGTATCTTGAACGTCAATTCTTAAATCTACTTTACTATGAATCTTATCTTCATTAAGCGCAGTTGCTGTTAATGTAATAACACCTTTGTCTGTAAACTTAACGGCATTACCTACTAAGTTGAATAAAATTTGACGAATTCGAGTGGAATCTAATAGCAAAGCGCTAGGGATACGTTCATCTATTTCGAGCATGAAATCTAATTGTTTGCTTCGAACGTTCATTGTAAATATTTTGCTGATATCGTCAAAGATGTCGTGCGGGTTATGGACCTCTTTCGAAATGGTCAATTTACCGGCTTCTATTTTGGAAAGGTCCAAAATGTCGTTAATAAGCAGTAATAAGGAGTTGCCAGCAGACTTAATTGTTTGCACAAATGACTTTAGCTTATTGTCTTGTATTTGCTCGTGCAAAAGTTCGGTGAAGCCGATAATCGCGTTCATCGGCGTTCTGATTTCATGGCTCATATTCGCTAAAAATTCGGATTTTGCTTTATTGGCACTTTCAGCTTTATCTTTCTCTTGTTCCAGCGCACGTTCCATCACTATTCGGTCGTTAAGGTTAACCACAATGTGAAGTAACGCTGTTTTTCCTTGATACCGGATTGGTATTACAGAAAGCAGGCCATCTATAATGCGTTTTTCAGTTGTTGTAATTTGGACCTGTTGTTCATAAATGTCTTCTATGTTTCCATTATAGAATTGAGATGCGGATATTTGATTTATATTGCTTTCGTCTAATTCCAGCTCATCAATAGCGTTCGAATTAGCCATCAGTAATCTGTTCGAGTTTATATCTACCACATAAACGATGACAGGAATGTTGTTTATTACAACAGAAAGATTTCTTTCACTTTGCTTTAGAGAAAGCTCGGTTTTTGTCCGCAACTCTATTTGTTTTTGTAATTGTTTGTTCCATATAAAGATAACAATGATAATTAAGGCGGCGATTAGTACCACGATGCCAACCAATTTATAGTCGGTCTTTATAATAAGATCTTTACTACCCCAACGATCTAATACTTGCTGCTTTTCGGCAGTACTAATACTGTTTAGTACTTTGTTTAAAAGTGGCACCAGCGGCGCGTGCTGTGGTTGTACGGCAAAACTTACTTCAAGTGTGTAATCAGTTTTACCAACAATACGAAGGCCGCTATAACCTTGTTCTGCAATATAGTAGTTGGCTTGTGCTAATGAGCTAATAAATACATCTGTTTTACCTGAGGATAGCTCTTCTAATCCTTTAGCTGGCGTATCGACAAACGTAAATTCTTTATTAGGAAACCGACGAATGATGTCCTTGGTGCTAGGGTAGTCTTTTAATAAGGAGATACGTTTATTGATTATTTGCTCAATACTATTAATGTATTTATTTTCGTTTTGCATAACAAATACGATGGGAGTATTGATATAACTATTTGAAAAAGACATTGAATCAAAGTTTTTGTAATTGGGAAATGCGGAAACAATATCGGCTTTTTGGCTAAATACCTTTTCTTTACTTTGTTGCCAATTTTCGGTCTGAATGGGTTCAAAAGTAATATTTAGAGTGTCGGCTACGATTGCTAAGTAATCATGTATGATGCCTACATATTGTGCATCGGCATCTAATGCTTCAAACGGCATCCAGTTTGGATCGCCGACAATAGTAAATTTGTTGTTTTGGTTCAACCAAGCTTTCTCACCGGGGGTGAGTGGTACAACTCGTTTAACTCTTTCCAATGAGTAATCAACGAGCCATTTGTCTAATATTGGCTGAAGACCATTTGTTTCAAGTGATAATAGTGCCTTGTTTAAAATACTGATGAGTTGGCTATAGTCGTTTCTTACAGCAATGTGCAATGAATTTATTGGCGAGTTGGGTAATGTTTTAAATGCTTTTATAGAAGTTATATTTTTGGCATTTAGAATATAATTTATAACGGCATGTGAGTCATAAAGTATATCTGCATCATTCTCCAGTAACGTTGTTATCGCTTCCTCTGGTGATTCAACATATACCATTGTAATGTTAGGCAATAACCGCTTGATTTCATCTTCTTTAGCGCTATCTCTAATAATTGCTATGCGTTTTCCTGATAAGTCATCAATGGTATTTACCCGTGAATCTGTTCGAATAAAGAAGTAATTAAGCAAACTAATATAGGCATTTGAAAATAGTAAATTTTGTTCTCGCTCTTTTGTTTTAAATGTCGCAACCAGAAGATCTTTTTCTTTATTTTCAACTTCTGCAAGTGAGGTTTCCCATACGTTGGTAGAGAAATGAAATTGAAGCCCAGTTAATTTTGCTATGGCTAACAAAAGATCATGTCCTAAGCCATCATGCAATCCTTGCTCATTGCTAAATTCAAATGGCGCCCATGCATAATCACCAGCAACATTGATCACCGGGTGATGCTTAATCCAAATCTTTTCTTCTTCTGTTAATTGGAGTGGGTTGTTGAGGAATTGTTCGCCTTGTTGCAAGCTGTCGATATACAAACCGTCACGTTCTGAGGCAAGGTCTTCGATTGTTTTTGTTTTGAACCATTTGTTATGAATATTTCTGTGTTCAAGTGGGCTGATGGCATCAAGCCCTTTTTGAATTATACTAGCGAGTTCAGGGTGCTGCTTACTTGATACAATATGAATGGGATTCTTGCCTAAATGCCGTGTGGACTTGAATGGCTTTATTGTATTTATACCTTCTTCTTCTAGCGTATAAATTAGCGCACCATATGTATCAAATAAAATGTCAGCTTCTCGCTGTAATACCAAGTCAATTGCACCGCCAAACGTCTGAGCATCGACCATAATTATTTTAGGAAAGTGCTCTTTTATGATTTCTCTATGAGCATAGTCTTTTGGGATGGCTAAACGTTTACCGTCTAAATCTGCAAATGTTTCAACATTGATGTCTTGATGAACAAAAAAATAGTCTAGTGCTTCGAAATAAGGAGTAGAAAAATTGAGAAAGGTTTCTCGTGCTGGTGTTTTATAAACCGCAGGTAAGATGTGAATCTCATTTCGCCTAATACGTTGTAGATTGGCCTGCCAAGTATCGATTACCAGTTCAAACTTTAGGTCGGTATTTTTTGATATTAATTCAAGGTAATCATTTGCGATTCCCTGATATTGTCCTTGGCTGTTGACGAAATTAAATGGTGTCCAATCTAGACTACCACCTACAAGGACTTTTTCATTATTTGCTAACCAAGCTTTCTCTTTGTCTGATAAGTTAACTTGCGCACTTAGCGCCGGAAAAAGTGCTAAGCACAGGCAGGTGGCAAGTAAAATTGAACGAAAGGACATTTTATTGTTTCATTATGTCCAAAAACTCAGGCAGATGATCAATTAGTATATCGACTAGTGCTGGATCAAAGTGCTTACCACTATTGTCTTTTATGTACGTTATAGCATCATCAATTGTCCATGCGTTTTTATACTGACGTTTATGGGTCAAAGCATCAAATACGTCTGCCAATGCGACTATTCTGCCATATATATGAATTTCTTCGCCTTTCAAACCGAGAGGGTAGCCTGTACCATCCCATTTTTCATGGTGCTCTTTCGCAATTATTGAAGCCGCTGTTGAAAGACGTCTTTTAGAATTTTTAAGTAATTCGTACCCTTTTTCAGCGTGGGTTTTCATGACAGTCATTTCTTCTTCTGTCAGTTTGCCAGGCTTGTGAAGAATTTCTTTAGGAATGGCAATTTTACCTATATCGTGCATCGGAGAGGCTAAAAAGACACTATTGATATCACTTTCGCTTAGCGAAGGGACATAGCTGGCGAGCAGTCTACTCATTTCAGCAACTCGTTTTATGTGCTGTCCTGTTTCGTCAGATGTCGACTCCATTACTTCCATCAATATGTAAATCATTTCACATTGATTTTTTTCAATTTCATCTGCTAAACGCTGTGCTTGAAGTTTTGCTTTGGTTTCGACTTCATCAGCGTATTTTTGGAGGAATGTACGAGATTGTGATAGTTCTATGTGTGTTTTTACACGCGACAATAATTCGTTGGCGTGAAAAGGTTTGGTAATATAATCAACTCCGCCAGCCTCAAAGCCTTCGGCAATTGAATCGGCATCAGCCTTTGCGGTCAAAAATATAACAGGAGTGTGTTTGGCGTGCTCTATTTTTTTGAGTCGACGGCAAACATCGAAACCATTTAATTTTGGCATCATTATGTCGAGTAAAATTAAGTCAAATCCACCCGATACAATTAAATTTAACGCTTCTTGCCCATCAGTCGCAAAAGAAAATGTATAACTATCTTCCTTTAAAATATTCATCGCCACTTGAATATTTTCAGACACATCATCGACAATTAAAATACGAATATCACTACCGCTTTTCACAATTATTTCCCTATTCATGTTTACCGCAAACACAGATGACAGTATTAGTAAGTTGCTAAACAAGCTCTGTGGGGTAAGGTAATCAGAATACTTTTTTTTCTCAATATAGCAAGAAAACTCTTATGAATTTAAGTAGGTTTTGGCGTGGGGATTCGCTTAGTTTTAGGGCAGAATGTTCTGTCTATGCGTATGTAACTGAAAAGAATTTCTAATAGCCTATGGCGCTGAAGACAAGGCGAGGGCTGTTGTTGAATTACTCACTTCAAGCAAAATTCACCGTACACTTTAATCAAATTTGCGCTTATAGCTTGTTTTTCTTGCTAAAACACTTGCGTGAATAAGCGAATCGGGGATAATGAAGTTGCACGGTTATGTGCAGCTGATTTGAACAATAAGAATCGTTGAATGTCGTTTATAACAAAAATATCAAAGCTGTTTGCCAAGACTGAACCACGTCACCAACTCGGTATTGCTTTTCGTCAAGATGCCTTGGCGTTTTGTTTTGCTTCTGAGCAGGGGCAGTTCCAATATCAACAAACACCTATAACCAATGGCGAGCAAATTGCCGCATTGGCACAGGTATTGTCAGTGGATAATTTATCTTCCCAAGGACATGTGATTCTTGCGCCTAGCCAATATCAAATCGTAGCGATAGATAAGCCAGATGTGCCAGAAAATGAAATTATCAGTGCTTTAAAGTGGCAGGTGAAAGAATTGGTGACCATTGCTCCGGAAGATATGATCCTAGATTATTTCTCTGGACCAACGTTAGCTGGTGGTGCAGAAAAAATTAATGTTGTTTGTGCACAAAAGTCGTTTTTAAAATCCGTTGTTGAAGAATTTGAAAATAGTGCGGTTTATCTAAAAACAATCGCAACAGAAGAGTTTGCTTTTGCCAGCTTAGTGCCTTTTCAAGAACAAGCGGTAATGCTACTTTGTCAGCAACCGAATGAAGAAATAGTGATTCTGATCGTTAAACATGGCTGTATTTATTTTCATCGCCGATTACGTGGTTATGCACAGTTAAGTGCAAAATCAATCGAAGAGCTATCATTTGGCGCAATCGATTCATTAAGTTTAGAAATTCAACGTTCTTCAGATTATTTTGAACGCCAATTAAAGCAAGCGCCTATCAAAGAAATTCAATTAATCTTGCCAGTGAAAACGCAGGACTTTATTGCGACAAAGTTGGCTGAAAATACCAATACACCCGTAAAGGCATTTGAATTTGACCAAGCTCATCTAGATAAAACCATGTATGCCGCTGCTATCGGTGCCACGATGCTAAATCAATTGGAGGTAAAAGCTAATGCTTAAGCCGTCGATCAATTTATTACAAGCAGAGTTGTTACCTGAAAAAACGTTTTTTACCTTAAAAAATGTCGTGATTATCTGGTGTGTCTCATTGTTATTAATGATTTCACTTAGTGGCTATAGCCAATGGAAAGCAGCAGATTTGGCAAACCAAGTAGCTCAATTAGACCGCGAGAATAGCCAATATAAAAAGCAATCACAGGCATTACAAACTCAATTGGCTAATCATAAGGCTGATAGTGGGTTATTGGCAGAACTGGCTACGTTGAAATCACTTGCTCATAACAAACGATTTTTATATAGCCACCTGACTAATACTGACTATAGCTATATCGGTGGCTTTGCAGCAGCGATGACAGAATTTTCAGATTTGCACAGTAAAGATATTAGTTTAGAGCACATTGTTATTAAGCAAAATGAGTTATTATTTTCCGGAATTGCTCGAAATCCTAATGCTGTACCTGAGTGGTTAGAGAAGTTTGAGCACTCTAAAGTGTTGTCAGGAAAGTTATTCCAGCAATTTAAAATGAGTGAACGAGAAAAAGATAACTTAGTAACTTTTACTGTAAGTTCAACTAATGCTGATTTATCTGGAGGTAGTCATGCAGCAGTGGAATAGTTACGCTGAAAAGTTTTTGCAACTCACTAAACGAGAACAATATATTGTTTTCTTCGCCGGTTTGTTCTTGTTTTTATATGTGCCTTATATATTGATTATTGAGACTAATTTTGCACAAATCGACCAGCACTCTACCAAGATCGTTACGCTTAAAAACTCTGTAAAAACGGAGAAGCAATCCATTGAACTGTTTGAACAGGCATTAAACGAAAACCCTAATGCGCCTATTGAAAAACAGATTGCTCAACAGAAAGAGAAGCTTGAAAAAATTGATGCTCAATTATTGACGCTTACCTCAGAATTAATTAACCCGATACAAATGCGCAAAGCCCTTGTTGAATTATTAGCGCTTGAGCCAAATGTTTCTTTAGTGTCATTTGAAGTGTTAGCTCCTAAAGCACTGCTAACCGACAACAAGCAGATAGCTGCTGAGGAACAAGACAAAGACGATAACAAAGCGTCAAACTCAGCTAAAACAGTAAATAGTAAAGCGCAACCTGTCGGGCTGTATCGACATGGAATACAACTAAAATTGAAAGGCCGGTATGCGTCTTTACAAGACTATTTGGTGCGATTAGAGCGGTTAAAATGGAAATTTTTCTGGCAAGATTTTGAATTGAAAGTGACTAAATATCCAACCAACGAATTATCGGTTACTTTATATAGCTTAAGTACAAAGCGAGATTTTATCGGTGTATAAACTTATTATAGGAATAGTTTTTTCGCTAGTTGCCTTGAATGTGCTAGCTAAAAGTGACCCAACAATGCCACTAAGAGCAGGGCTTGCGTCTACAGAAGGTAGTGAGCGTCAAAAAAATTCTGATATTGTGTTGCAGTCGATAATTAAGTCGACGACATCTACAAATCTAAAAGCCATTATTAGTGGCAAGTTAGTTGAACAGGGACAGAAGTTGTTTGGCTATACAATCGTAAAAATTGATGGACGAAGTGTTACGTTGCAGTCAGAAGATCGGGCAAGGAAGTTAACCTTATTTACCCAATCTGTCGTGAAATATAAATAAAAGAAATCGATATGAAAAAGTCTCAAATAAGTCTCTTTATTGCTAGTGTTTTCGTGGTGTTATCTGGGTGTACATCTGTACCTAGTGAGCCAACATTTATTAACAAAGAGTTAGATAATGCTATCGATGCCACGTCGCCTCAAAAGCAAAAAAAGCCACTAACTGAACTGCCAAGTGCTGTTGAACAAGAATTAATGCAGCAAACCATGGCAACTGCAAAACAGTCTTTATTAGCGGAAAAACGGTTGGATATTGCCGCTGTTGAAGTTGATGCTAAAGAGTTCTTCGCCGCCATTGTTGAAGACTCTCAATATAGTGCTGCCGTTCATCCAGACGTTGCTGGCAAAGTCACCTTGAACTTGAAAGACGTCACAATTGATGAAGCATTAGATGTATTAGCTGACCTCTATGGTTTTGATATTAAACACAGTGGAAAAGTAATTCAGGTTTATCCTGCTGGCATGCGCACTGAAACTATTCCGCTGAATTATTTGTTTGTAAAAAGATATGGTGCTTCAAGTACAAGTATCAATTCTGGCGGGGTCTCTGAAAACGATCCAAACAGCGGTAATAGCAGCAACAATAGCTCGCGCAATAACAATAATAACTCGTCTAATAACAGTGGTAATGGCTCAGGTAATCAAAACAATCAGAATTCATCCAGTGGCATAAACTTATACACTGAAAATGAGTCAGACTTCTGGCAAGAACTAAAAGATACTTTGGAATCACTTATTGGTAATGAGGATGGCCGTTCGGTTATTGTCTCTCCTCAAGCAGGCTTAGTTACGGTTAAAGCATTCCCGAATGAAATAAAGTCAGTGAAAAAGTTTATTAGTGATACACAAAGCCACTTGCGTCGCCAAGTAATCATCGAAGCGAAGATTATGGAAGTAACGTTAAATGATGATTATCAACAAGGGGTTAAGTGGGACAAAGTACTCGGTCATATTGGTAGTACTGATATAACTTTCTCAACTGCAGGCAATATCCTAGGCAATACTATTTCTTCTGCGGTTGGTGGCACAACATCGGTCGGCTTTAATAATGCTGATTTCTCCGGTGTCATTGAGTTGTTGCAAACACAAGGCAATGTGCAAGTGTTATCTAGCCCTCGTATCACGGCAACTAATAACCAAAAAGCAGTGATTAAAGTTGGTGAAGATGAGTACTTCGTAACAGATATTTCTAGCACTACAACAACGGGTACGTCGACGACAGTAACTCCAGAAATTGATTTAACGCCGTTCTTTTCTGGTATTGCGTTAGATGTTACGCCACAGATTGATGAAAATGGTGAAGTGATTTTACATGTACATCCTTCTGTAACCGTAACCGAAGAGCAGCTTAAAACGGTATCGCTAAATTCTGAAGATGTTGTGCTTCCACTTGCGCAAAGTAGCGTCCGTGAATCTGATACCATTATTCGCGCTAAATCTGGTGAAATTGTTGTCATTGGTGGTTTAATTGAAACACGTAAAGTTGACTTGGAATCTAAAACACCACTGCTAGGCGATATTCCAATTATGGGTGAGTTGTTCAAGAGCAAATCACAGACGACACAGAAAAAAGAATTAGTCATTATGCTTAAACCAGTAGTAATCGGTCATGATACTTGGAATGACCAATTACAAGAGGCGCGAGCGTTATTGAAACAATGGTTCCCTGAAAGCAAATAAACCATGTACCTGTACCATTTTGGCTTAAAGGAGTTACCGTTTACTTTAACGCCAAATACGAGTTTTTATTTAGGATTAGCGCCTCATAATGAGGCGTTGGCAGTATTAATGACTGCGTTAAAAACTGGCGAAGGCTTTTTAAAAGTTATTGGCGAAGTAGGTACAGGTAAAACGTTATTGTGTCGTAAATTACTCAATGAAATTCCTGAGCATTTCGTAACGGCTTATATTCCCAACCCTTATTTAACTCCTGATGAGTTAAGAAGAGCGGTTGCAGTTGAGCTGGGCGTGAAACAGGCACAGCGTATGTCGGTGCAGCTATTAACGCAACGTATACAAACGCGGTTGTTGGAATTGCATAGCAAAGGTCACTCAGTCGTACTTATCGTTGATGAAGCACAGGCGCTTCCAGAAGAAAGCCTTGAGGCATTACGACTGTTCACTAATTTGGAGACAGAAAGCCGTAAACTGCTGCAGGTGGTTATGTTCGCCCAGCCTGAATTAAACCAACGATTAGCACAAGAGCATTTTCGACAGCTTAGACAACGTATTACGTTTTCTTACGAATTAAGACCAATGAGTGCTGTAGAAGTTGAACAATACATTCAGCATCGATTAACGGTTGCGGGCTATAAAGGTGCCGCGTTATTTCCAAGCATATTGTGCAAAAAGCTCACTAAGGTTAGCAAAGGTATTCCGCGTTTAGTTAATGTGCTTTGTCATAAAATGTTGATGTTAGGTTATGGTGAAGGTCAATATTTAATTACCGCTAAACATTTGGCTTTAGCAGCGAAAGATACGGAAGATACGCAGCCATTAGGGCTTAACTTTTCTAAAAAAGCATTGTGGTTAACTAGTTTAACGCTGATTAGCGTTTTAGTGGGTTTATCTTTATATACCGTAAGGGGAAGTTTGTGAGCGTCATTAATCAAATGCTCAAAGATTTAGAAAAACGAAATACCGATGCAGGGGAGTCTTCGACGGGACCTGTGGTTATTGCTCAATCGAATGACAAATCTTCAATGATGCTTGTCACTATCTTAGTTTCGGTGCTCGTAACCTTGGCATTAGTTTCGGCGGTGTGGTTTTATCAAGAAAACAAATTATTAAAGCAACAGCAACCAGCAACTGCTAATGACGTTCATCAGCAAAACCAACAAGCACAACAATTGGTTAATGCCTTTGAAAAAATCGCTCAGCAATCAAAAGCTATAAAAGAAGCCGCTACTGAAGAGCAACACTTTTCTGCTAAGCCTGCTGAAACAACTCAAGTGCAAGTTGCAATGCAAGAAAAAGAGTCAAATGGTGAAAAATTAACGCCAAACGCTTTAGCCAATCAACAAAAAACTGACCTAGTAACTGAAGAAGCGCAGGGCAATACCGATGTGGCATCTTCAAAAAAGGTTGTTCGTGAAAATAATCCAGCCATTGAAAGTAACACTGTTAGTCAAAGCACAAATGAAAAGCCACAATTAAAAAGTTTGTCATCTCTTTCAATCGCTCGTAAGCAGCTATCACCCTCAGAGTTAGCGGAGCAAAAGCTAGCAAACGCTGAAAAAGCCTTAATGGATAAAGAAGGCGAAAAAGCAGAACAGTTATTGCAAGATGTATTGTTGCTTAAACCGGATCATATTGAAGCGAGAAAGAAGTTGGCGGCTATTTGGTATGCGCAAAAATCCTATAACCCAACGATTAATTTATTAAACCAGGGTATAGACCAGCTACCGCAAGAGCCAGATTTTAGGCTGATGAAAGCTAAAATTTTATTGCAGCAAAATTTTCCGGAACAAGCGTTGTCTTCACTAGAGCCACTCGCTCATATCCAGAGTGTTGACTATCAAGCGCTTTTGGCAACTGCGGGGCAAGCAGCAAATAAACACCTTATAGTGATTGGTGCCTATCAGCAATTGGTGCTATTACAACCAAATAAAGGAAAGTGGCACTTAGGCCTTGCCGTTGCATATGACAGAAACAGTCAGTTTAGCGAGGCAGTATCAGCTTATCAAAATGCCCTAAATGTTGGTGATTTGTCCGCGCAAAGCCAGCAATTCGCCGAACAACGAATTTTAGCATTAGGAGACTAAATTTATGGCCGCCCCTAAATTAAAAATGCGCCTTGGTGATTTGCTGGTACATGAAAGCATTATTACCGAAGAACAACTAATGCAGGCGTTAAGTAGCCAGAAAACTTCAGGTCGTAAATTAGGTGACGTATTAATTGAACTGGGTTATATCAGTGAGCGTCAACTACTTGAATTCTTAGCGCAGCAACTAGATGTTCCATTTATGGATATCAGTCAGTTACGTGTGGCAACAGAAGTTGCTAGCTTGTTATCTGAAGTGCATGCACGCCGTTTAAGAGCATTAGTGATTGAGGATCGTGGTGATAGCGTCCTAATTGGCATGAGTGACCCAGCCGATCTAAGTGGTCTTGATCAGCTAGAGCAAATGCTTGCGCCTAAACGCATTCAATTAGCTGTTGTTATGGAATCTCAGCTTTTTGAAGCATTTGATAGCTTATATCGACGTACTGCAGAAATAGAATCTTTCGCGAGTCAACTAGAGCAAGAATACGAACAAACATCTGATTTTGATATCTCAGCTACTTTCGATGATGGTGGCGATGCAACTGTAGGTAAGTTACTGCAATCTGTATTTGAAGATGCCGTGCAAATGCGTGCATCGGATATTCATATTGAGCCAGATGAAAAACAATTACGAATCCGTCAACGAATTGATGGAGTGCTTCAAGAGAATATTCTCAACGAGAATAAAATTGCGTCGGCACTAGTTTTACGATTGAAGTTAATGGCGGGTCTCGATATTTCAGAAAAGCGTTTGCCGCAAGATGGTCGGTTTAACTTGCAGATTAAAGGCCACAGCGTCGACGTTCGTATGTCTACTATGCCGGTGCAATACGGTGAGTCAGTGGTAATGCGTTTACTTGATCAATCTGCGGGTCTTCTTTCACTAGATGAAACGGGTATGCCACCAGAGTTAGTGACAAGACTGCGCCATCAAATTACCCGTCCCCATGGCATGGTATTAGTTACTGGTCCTACAGGTAGTGGTAAAACAACAACACTTTATGCTGCCTTAAGTGAGTTGAATCAATCTTCAAAGAAAATTATTACTGCTGAAGATCCCGTAGAGTATCGTCTACCTCGAATTAATCAGGTACAGGTTAACAGTAAAATTGAGCTAACCTTTTCGAGTGTTTTACGAACCGCCCTACGACAAGATCCCGATATTATCATGGTGGGTGAGATGCGCGATCATGAAACGGTTGAAATCGGTTTACGAGGCGCATTAACAGGTCATTTAGTCTTATCAACGCTCCATACTAATGATGCTATTACCAGTGCATTGCGCTTAATTGATATGGGCGCAGCTGGCTTTTTAGTTGGAAGTTCTCTTAGAGCGGTAATCGCTCAACGTCTCGTTCGTCGAATTTGTGACAACTGTGGTATTGATCATCAGCCTGACGTACAAGAAATCAACTGGTTAAATAACCTTACTGGCTTAGATACTTCAACGATGCAGTTTAAGCAAGGTAAAGGCTGTCAGTCTTGCCAGTATACGGGCTATCGTGGCCGTATTGGTGTCTTTGAATTATTAGAAATGAATGAAGCCATGATGGGCGCGCTAAAAAGAGAAGATACTGAAGCATTTACTGAGCTATCAAAGGCTAATCCGACATTTAAACCTTTAGCTAATGCCGCATTTGATTATGCGCAAACGGGTATTACATCCGTTGAAGAAGTGCTAAAGTTGGTTGAAACGGTTGACGTAGCAGGGTAATTATTTCGAGATGGCGGTATTTAATTACATTGGAAGAAACGCACAAGGAAGCCAAGTTAAAGGCGCTCTTGAGGCCGCGAGTTCTACTGCGGTTGCAGAGCAATTGACACGTCAAAACATTATTCCAATTAGTATCGAACTAGGCAAAGAGAAAGCTGAAACTGCGACGAGCGCCAATGTAGATATTGGTGAACTGCTTGGTTTTAACAATGTCGCCTTAGATGATTTAATTGTGTTGTGTCGCCAAATGTACGCGTTAATGCGTTCTGGTGTTCCGATATTACGTGCAATACATGGCTTGGCTGAATCAACGACCTCCTCAAAACTTAAAGGTGTTTTATCTGACGTCGCTACCCAACTTGAGGGGGGGTATGCATTGTCGTCGGCACTTAATCAACATCCTAAAGTGTTTTCTTCCTTGTTTGTTTCAATTGTTCATGTGGGTGAAAATACCGGTCAACTCGATGGTTCGTTTCTAAAATTAGCTACTTATTTCGAGCGTGAACAAGAAACTCGTAAGCGTATAAAATCTGCATTACGTTATCCAAGCTTTGTTATTACGGCGATAGTAGTAGCTATAGTCATCTTAAATATTTTTGTTGTCCCGACTTTTGCCAATATGTTTTCAAAATTGGGAGCAGACTTGCCGTTAGCTACTCGTATTCTAATTAACAGTTCAGAGTTTTTTCTAGCATATTGGCCTCACATGTTGGTCGCTACCATCGGCTTAATATTTGGCCTTCGGTACTATGTCAGAACTCCTAAAGGGAAATATGAGTGGGATAAGCGAAAACTGAAAATACCTGTGGTCGGTAGCATTATAGAACGTTCATTGTTGTCGCGGTTTACTCATAGTTTTGCGATTGTACTTAAAGCTGGGGTGCCAATGACATCAGGGTTATCCTTAGTGGCCGATGCGGTAGATAATGACTTTGTTCGTGACAAAATACTGAATATGCGACAAGGTATTGAAAGTGGCGATAGCTTATTGCGTACCGCGATGACGAGTAATTTGTTTACTCCGTTAGTATTACAGATGGTTGCTGTAGGTGAAGAAACCGGCCGAGTCGATGAACTGTTAGAGGAAGTTGGGGACTATTACGAACGAGAAGTTGATTACGACTTAAGTACACTAACAGCGCGTATAGAGCCAATATTACTCGTGATTGTCGCTGGCATGGTGCTGGTCTTAGCGTTAGGTATATTCACTCCAATGTGGGATATGGCTTCTGCTTTCCAAGGTAAATAATGACTCTGCAAAGTGATGCTGAAAAAAAAGAACGCTCATTAGCAGAGCTTGTGATTATCGTTGTGATAATAGCGGTATTAATGGCGAGCTTTATTCATTATTTCTTTAAACAAGAGAATAATATTACTGATGCTGGCTTTGCTGCATTGGCAAATAATTTTGCGACGAGAGTACAAACAGTTCATGCGAAATGGTTGATGGATAATAAACCAGACGTTGTAACTGTTAAGGATCAAACTGGCCAAGTTGAAGAGTTTGAGGTCAATGAATTTGGTTGGGTAGATGGCCCTAATTGCCACCAAGTATGGCAGCAAGTTATGGGGACGCCCTTAGAATTTTTAAAACAACCTATTGGCGCGGTTGAACTAGCGAAAAGTGAGCAAACAGTTACAAAACGTTGTCGATACGCAATAGGTAGTTCGACATTTTTTGAATATTCACTAAGATCAGGTAAAGTTTTACTGTGATCAAGTGTAATCTTGACCGAAAAGTCAGTGACTTATGTCGTAAATCACTGCTAGAATTATATTAATAGTGTTAAAACAGGTGTGCACATGAAAAAACAAACAGGCTTTACGTTAATCGAGCTCGTTATTGTTGTAGTTATTCTTGGCTTTTTAGCCGTAACGGCAATACCAAAGTTTTTAGATCTTACTGATCAGGCGAAAGAAGCTAACATTGAAGGTATGGCTGGTGGCTTTGCTACTGCGGTATCGTTAGTTCGAGCGCAGTGGGAAGCTGAAGGTCGACCTGTTGATGGAACAAGTCGTAATATTGTTGAATATGACGGCACTGAAGTGTTATTGACGACAGAAGATGATGCCAACAATGTGCGCCCGGGTTACGTGGTTGCAACAACCGGTGGTGTAAACGCAGGTGCTGGATTGGGCGGTGGCTTTACTGTAGCTAACTGTATTGAAATTTGGCAAAACATTTTACAACAACCTCCAGGCATCTCGTCTAATGTTGCAGATTTAAATGGCGCCAGTGGCGGACAGTTTAATTATTTAGCAGCATTTAGTGGTGGTACTGATGACGGGGCAGTATGTCAGTATTATTTAAAAGAAACATTACCGCAAACAGGTGGTTCATATACGAATCCAGGTTTTGATGTAAGCGCAACAGCGGTAGGTAATAGCTTTACTTATCAGCCTTCAAACAGCTCTGTTGTTGTATACGTAAATAATTAATCGATAAATATTAGTAGAGATTTAATATGAAAAAAATTAACAATCAAAAAGGTTTTACCTTAATTGAATTAGTAGTAGTAATTGTAATTTTGGGTATTTTGGCGGCTACTGCTGCACCTAAATTTATCGACTTACAAGACGATGCAAAAACAGCAACATTAGATGCTATAAAAGCGTCTATGCAAAGTGCTTCAACGTTAGTACACAGTAAGTCATTAATTGACGGTACGGATAAAGACGCTGACGTTACTTTAGCGATTAATGTAGGAAACGTGTTTACCGTTTATGGTTATCCGTCTTCTGCGTCAGCTGATAGCGACGGTGCGAACACATGGGCTAATTTATTAGATGTCGATACAACGAGTGAGTTTACTATCAGTGTTGTTGCCAATGTTGTTTATGTAACTCCATATACGGATGGCACAGTATTGACTGTTGCACCAACAGAGTGTTTTGCTAGCTTTGCCCAAGCAACTTCTGTTGCAGGTCCTCCGCAAGTTATTACTCCTCCTTCAGTATCAGTTACCGATTGTTAATTGATAGAAAATAAAGTTTTAAAAAAAGAGAGCTAAGGCTCTCTTTTTTTATGTCCTAAATTTATGTAGTTCTTAGAATTTTGGAAACTAAGTAAGTTCACGTATACTAAGTTAAGTACTTAATAAAGCAGTAGTAATGGTTGTTGCAGTGCCTATGGTTTTTCCTAAACAAGCTCGGCTAAAAAAGCAAAGTGGTTTAACGCTACTAGAGCTTATTGTCACCATTATTATTATCGGCGTGCTATCTGCCACTATCTTACCGCGCTTTTCTGGCTCTGAAGGCTATGAAGAATATGCCTATCGTGCGCAAGCTATAGCGACACTTCGCAATATTCAATTGCGTACAATGCAGCAACGTATTGGTGACTGTTATGAAGTTGCGATTGATGCCACACGCTTAGGTATTCCAGATCAAAATCCTTGTAGTGCAAGCCGTGGGTTTTCAGGTGGTTTTGGCGACGATAATGTTAATTTTTCCATTGCAACCCAAATGCGCATAGAAAGTGGACACGATGTGACCTTTTCAAATGTTGGCGGTAATTTTGTCATGAGTTTTGATCGATTAGGCCGGCCACTTGGCAGTTGCAATGGCGGCTGTAACATTGAAATTAGCGGCCTTGAAACAATAACCATTCGTATTGAATCTGAAGGATATATTTATGCTTCAGATTAATCGCTCAACTGGCTTTACGTTAATAGAACTCATCGTTGGTATTATCGTATTGGCAATTTCATTTACCGTGATTACTCGTTTAGTCATGCCAGCGTCGGTGCAAAGTGCTAGCCAAATACATCAAATAAGGGCTGCTGAACTTGGGCAATCACTGATGAATGAAATTCTCAGCAAAGCGTTTGACCAAAACTCTGATCATGTAGGGGGCATTGTTCGATGCGGGCAAACGGTGCCAGTTGTAATACCAGCAGCTCCAGCATGTACAGCCCCCGGGTTATTAGATAATGAGGAGGGAGGTAATCGTGAAGACTTTAATGATGTAGATGATTACCATGGTTTAAATGAATCTGGTGTAAATATCGAAAATGCCTTAGGCGATCCAATGGGGAGTTTATACAGCGGCTATAACGTGTCGATAAGTGTGTTCTATGATAGCAACTACGACGGTGTAAACGATGGTGCCGTTGGCTTAGCCAAACTAGTATCTATTACAGTAACTACGCCAAGTGATGAGCAGGTTAAATTTGCGACTTATAAGGTGAATTTCTAATGAGTATGCGTGCTAAGGGTTTTACGCTAATCGAAATGGTGATGGTTATCATCTTATTGGGAATTGTTTCAGTAACGGTTGGTAGTATGATTCGTATGGGCTCACAAGCGTTTGTTGATGTGTCTAATCGAGATGAACTTATCTCTAGCGCAAGGTTTTCTGTTGAACGTTTAAACCGTGAGTTACGTGCCGCATTACCAAATTCTGTACGCTTAACGGATGCAAATACTTGCATCGAGTTAATTCCGTCAGTAGCAAGTACTGTCTATACCGATGCGCCTGTTCCCCCAGAAACCGTTAGAAATACTATCGATATCATCGCTTTTGACTCAGCGTCCGACGCGAAGGTTAATCCAGCAGCGTA
Source organism: Thalassotalea algicola (assembly GCF_012932965.1). Taxonomy (GTDB): domain Bacteria; phylum Pseudomonadota; class Gammaproteobacteria; order Enterobacterales; family Alteromonadaceae; genus Thalassotalea_F; species Thalassotalea_F algicola. The sequence continues at coordinate 326,591 of NZ_JABBXH010000003.1, forward strand.
TGACGTGGCGATATACCCGATAGATGATGTTGATTTATATGCCGGAAGTGACCGAATCGCGAGTGTTCAAACCATCACAGAGCCAACAGCAACCGAATGGCAAATTGAACTAACCGCGAATACTACATTTGCTGAAGACTCACCAACTCAGCGTCTTTACTTTATCGAAAGAAATTCTGTTAAATATTGCATAACAGGAACTGAATTAACACGCAATACTGTATTGATGGCAGAAAATTTGGCGGCAGGATCTGCTTTTACTTTAGACGATGCGACGCATCAGCGAAATTCTATTGTTACCACGTTACTGATCTTTGAACGTAATAATGAACGGGTAACATTTAATAATGAAGTGCAGGTGATAAATGTGCCATAAGCAATCACAGTCATTGACTGCTAAATATCAGACACAAAGTGGTAGCGCCTTGGTTATTGGGATCTTTATTCTCGTTGTTATGTTACTGCTTGGTACTGCATTAACTCGTACTCTTAATAAAAGTGCCGATTCGATTGCCTATGAAGTGCTAGGCACTAGAGCTTATCAAGCTGCGAATATTGGCGTACAACATAGGCTTGCTACTATCTTTCCGCTTGATAGTGCCTCTCAATATTGTGCTGGTGGCGATATAACCGGTGCTGATCCTGGTGACGTGCTTAACGACCCTAATTATTTAACCAGTATTGAAGGTGTTGATGGTTTACGTAATTGCCGTGTAACACAAGTCTCGTGCGTTGACTTTAAAGTAAATGATGTTGTGTATTATCGAATTAGATCGACAGGTGAATGTGATATCGATGGCACGCAAACCTCGCGAACAGTAGAAGTTGAGGCACGCAGTTTATGAGAATGATTCAAGTATTATGCTTACTTATTTTTACCAGCTTTTCGCCGTGGATATACGCCGCTTGCTCCGCTTTTGCTGGCAGAGCAGTAATTAATGAAGTGTACACTGGTACATTTGAGAGTCACTTTATCGAGCTTAAAGTGCTTGATAACACCATTGATGACAGCGATTACGATAGCTGGAATTTAAGACTTTGTTCTGACAGTGGTTGTGACAATTACGATATAGACGATTTTACAAATTATTACCCTTGGCTTTATTTAGAAACCGCCGATTTCAATTCATCACGTGTCGATTTCAAAGACGGCTTCGATGTTCATCTCACCGATGGTAGTGGTGACACCATCAATTACATATCTGTAGAAGGTTTTGACGACCAAGATCCAGGGTCATGCTCTGCCTATGATGAAGAAGTCAATACCGGCGCTAGCACTAGACTTATCAAACGTGAACCGGATGGTACTGGTTCATTTGACGTACATAATAATGGCCAATCCCAAGATGAGGTTACGCAAGGGGATGACAATGTTAATCCTACACCAGCGCCGCCGGTTGGGTTTTCATGTGATGCCGCAGATAGCTTTGATGTCATTGCCCAAGATGATTTTGGCACAAACTCAGGTCGTTGGTCAGTCGAAAACTTTGACAGAAACGTGCTTAATTGGCCTGGGCAATCAATCTATAATTCGCCATCAGAAACTCAGGTAGTTGACTTTGACATCACTGGTGGTCAAATGGAAATCAATGGTGGCGTGACAAGTGGTGGAGACAATGAATACGGCGCTGTGGTTTATGACTTCGGTTCTGATTACATTACAACTGAGCCTAATCAGTACTCTATTATTGGAAAAATAACCACGAATTATGGCAATGATACCAATAATGATGTCGGTATTGTTTTCGGTTACGTCGACGATGAAAATTATTATTTAGCGCGCTGGACTAAGTTCGGTGCGATTTACAGTAATGACAGTAATTTCCCCGGGACATATCGACAACTTGACCTAATTAAAGTTGCTGGTGGTGTTGCGACAACGTTAGATACGTTAACGCGTGCGGATTCGATAGTTGAAAGTCATGCTGCAGATGATGGTACTGGCAGTAGTAACGATGGCAACATTTCGATGAAAGTTGTTGTTACTGATGAAGGTACAGGAGTTTGTGTTGGCAAAGCTGACCGCAGCGCTATGACATTACAGTTATTTTCGACTGAATCACCAGAATTAAATCGTACCGGTTTTTATAGTTACGACAATGATATCGGTCTTGAAATTGATGACTTCGAAGTGCGCTGTGATGATTGTGAAGCTGAAGTATCTGCAGCTTTTTATGAATTTGAAGATGCTGATCAAGATTTTAGCGACGGCGTGGAAGATTCCAATGGTATTTTAGACGGTATTAATTTTGGCGGTAGCTCAACAGCTGATGGCAAGTATTGTCGAGCATTTGTCAGCGATGCCAATAGCAGCTCTGCTACGAGCAATGCATTTGAGACCGGCGTTACGTTAACTAATGGCTTTACTAAAGGGACGGTGAGCTTTTGGTATAACAGTAACACTGCATGGAATACAGGTGCTGAGCGGACGTTGTGGGATGCATCAAACTACTTATGGATATTTGATTCCGTCAATAAACACTTTGTCTTAAAAATTAACAGTTCAGGGCAGCTGGTTTTTAGTGTCGAGGATAATGGATTCTTCTTTATATTTGATAATGATTATGTCATCACGGAAACGCCTGCTGCCGGCAGAGTAGCTGACACTTGGTATTATGTGACAAGTACGTGGGACTATGACAGTGGCGACTTACAACTATTTGTTGATGGTAATTTGGTTGCATCTAATAATTTTGGTGCAGGTTTAATCTTCCCAAGTGGATTGGGTAAAGTTGTTATCGGTGACAACTCAAGTGCCAATGTCGGCTCTGGTAATTACCCATCGGCGAACTCGGCTAACGGTAAGTTTGATAATGTAAAAGTATACAATAAAGTACTAAGCCAAGCAGAAATTACCGCTGATATGGATGGTGTGAGCTGTGCTACGGACCCAACTTACGTCATTGAACATGATGGGAATGGCATTACTTGTTTGCCAGAGCCAGTAACCATTCGAGCCTGTTTGGATGCAAGTTGTACCACGGTAGATACCTCGATAAATACTCAAATAAGTTTATTAGTTAACGGCGGAGCATCTCAAACGGTCGATATCGTTAATGGCATTGCTAATCCTATCCCTAGTGTTAATTATACCGATACTGTTAACAACGCGATTTTATCTTCAGGTGCTGATTTTGTCTGCCGTAATACCAGTATTATTGGTAGCTTAGGGCAAACGGATGCTGACTGTGGCGTAAACTTTGCGAATGCAGGTTTTGTATTTAACACGATAAATAATCAAGTGGCGGGTGAAGATTTTAATCAAGCGGTGACTGTTCAAGCGGTGCAAGCTGATGAAAATGGTGCCTGTAGCGCACTGTTTAATAATACAACCACTGTAGGTTTTGCCATGCAATATCAGGCACCAACTACTGCAACGGTAAACGAGTACACCATTGGCGGCACGAGCATTAGTAAAGTCGTTGGCCAGCCAGCAGCAGGAGACTTTGTCGATATTGATGTGCCGTTTAACGCTTCTGGAATTGGCACACTACCAACCAATATCTACTATGATGCAGGCCAAATTACCTTACACGCTTATAAGGTTATACCTGCCACTCCAGATCTAGACGCGGTTACACTAACTGGTAATTCTAATAATTTTTGGGTGCAACCCGATAGATTTGAAATCACTAGTACTTTAGCTGGGGCGTTAGGAACATATCCTGCTGGAGAGGATTTTAGTTACCAAATAACAGCGGTTAATGAACAAGGTGCAACAACAACCAACTATCGTGATACCCATGGTAATGTCCAAGCATCAATAGTACGAGTAGCGCCAACTTCTAGTGATGCCACTAATGGCACATTCACTTTTGCTGATAGCTTGGGGATTCGAGTTGTTGATGCATCAGAGACCTTTATTGATAGAGGATTTGATTTTGGCAGTAATGGCGTTGCTGAAATAACTACTGCTGAATATTCTGAGGTTGGCGTTATTTCCTTAGATGTACAAGATAATAATTATGGTTTGGCAGGTTTATTGGTTGAAGCTACTGCTGTTAATTTAGGACGTTTTATACCTAAATATTTTGAACAATCGGTGCCCGAAGACGGCAATATTAGCGGCACTTGTGGGCCGTGGGCATATAGCGGTCAGTTAATGGACGTAGGTGGTAATGGAGCAATAAGTTATGGTACAGAGCCTCGATTGTCGATAATAGCTAGAAATGCTCACAATGCAATTACCAGAAACTATCGAGATTTTGGCGTAGGGGATAACTTTGCTCCTCTTGTTCAAGGAGATATTGTTATAACGCCTCCCACTGAAGATTTGAATCAAGATGGTGCGTTAGGCACTAAAATGTTGTTAACTAGCGATATATCTCATGCAGTAGATGCTCTCGAACCAAAGCAAATTGGTGGAAATGACGTGGGTGGTGAGTTTATTTACTCATTTAACTCTACAGATCATTTTGTTTATACACGTGATTTAAATGCCGTATTTACCCCTTTTAATGCTGAATTTGATATTGAAGTCACGAGCATTACAGATAGTGATGGCGTGGTAGCGACTACGCTGGAAGACGTTAATATAAGAAGTAATGTCGAAATTCGTTTTGGCCGTTTGGTGCTTGCTAATTCTTATGGCCCTGAAACCTCAGATTTACCACAGCCATTTACTACTGAATATTTAACTAATGCTGTTTCAAAAACTTTTATTGCGAATGTTGATGATAGTTGCACTGCTATAAGTGATGATGCTGGGGATTGGGATATCACCAACGGTGATACAAGCAATGGATTATTTGCCAGTGACATTAGCTTGCAAGGTGGCGCTGGTGTCATGACAAGCGGCGAATTCAATGGTGTGGAATTGCGCAGTGACGATAGTGAACAAGGAAGTGTAGGCGTTGAATACACTACCCCACCATGGCTGCAATATGACTGGAATAACGATGGCGTATATGACGATAATGCTAGCGCCATTGCTACCTTTGGTCGCTTCCGTGGCAATGACCGTATTATTTACTGGAAAGAAGTGAACAATTAGGACGTATCAATATTTCGCTTTAACTACGAGCGAATGCGCAATACTCTTTAGTGACAAGTTGCCTGAAAATTCATCGATTTGACAAGTTTGTTGAAAAAACTGCGAATTTGATGAATTTTTTTGGTAAATAGTACACACATCCATTAAATACTGGGGTATGATACTTCGATCAAAGCTTTTAAAAGATAACAATAACCAAGTTCCTCACGCGAACCTGCAACAGTTATAGGGTATTTCGTTAATATGTTTAAGAAATTGCGCGGAATGTTTTCTAACGATTTATCAATCGATTTAGGAACAGCAAACACATTAATTTATGTAAAAGATCAAGGGATTGTTCTAAACGAACCCTCTGTAGTTGCTATTAGACAAGATCGTGCAGGCGGCTCGAAAAGTGTTGCTGCGGTAGGTTTGGCGGCTAAACAAATGTTAGGTAGAACGCCTGGCAATATTGAAGCGATTCGCCCAATGAAAGATGGGGTAATTGCAAACTTCTTTGTTACGGAAAAAATGCTTCAGCACTTTATTAAACAAGTGCATAGTAATAACTTCCTACGTCCAAGCCCTCGCGTACTTATCTGTGTTCCTTGTGGTTCTACTCAAGTTGAACGTCGTGCGATTCGTGAATCTGCTCTAGGTGCTGGTGCTCGTGAAGTGTACTTAATTGATGAACCAATGGCGGCTGCAATTGGCGCTGGCTTACCGGTTTCTGAAGCAACTGGCTCTATGGTTGTTGATATCGGTGGTGGTACAACTGAAGTTGGTATTATTTCACTAAATGGCGTTGTTTATTCATCGTCAGTGCGTATCGGTGGTGACAAGTTTGATGAAGCAATCATCAACTACGTTCGTCGTAATTTCGGTAGCTTAATTGGTGAAGCGACAGCTGAGCGTATTAAACATGAAATTGGCTCGGCTTACCCAGGTGAAGAGTTAGTAGAAATTGAAGTACGTGGTCGTAACCTTGCTGAAGGTGTCCCTCGTAGCTTTACACTAAACAGCAACGAAATCTTAGAAGCATTGCAAGAGCCATTAACGGGTATTGTTAGTGCGATTATGGTGGCACTTGAGCAATCTCCACCAGAGCTAGCGTCAGATATATCTGAGCGCGGTATGGTATTAACAGGTGGTGGCGCATTATTAAAAGACTTAGATCGTTTATTAATGGAAGAAACTGGTATTCCTGTTGTTGTTGCTGAAGATCCATTAACTTGTGTTGCTCGCGGCGGTGGTAAAGCAATCGAAATGATTGACATGCACGGCGGCGATTTATTCTCTTACGAATAATCAAAAAGAGCGCTAGTTTAACTAGCGCTCTTTCACTTCTATGAACCCAATATTTAAACACGGCCCTTCTCCTCAGCATCGCTTAGCATTTGTATTAATGTTGTCGGCGGCGTTAGTGTTCTTTGATCATAGAATGGGGAGCTTTGAAGGTGTACGCGGTTATTTGCAGTCACTCGTGAGTCCATTGCAATACATGGCGAATACGCCTAAACAGTTAATGACTTGGGCGGCGGAAAACTTAATAACACGTAAACAGTTGATAGAAGAGAATCAGGCGTTAAAAATTAATGAGCTAAATTATCAGCAACAGATGATGGAGCTTGAAATAGTCAAAAAAGAAAATGAGCGACTACGTTCATTGCTCGCCTCTCCTTTACGTTCTGATACCAAGAAAATGGTGGCGGAAATCCTCTCTGTTGATAGTGACCCATACACGCATCAATTAGTGATCAACCGTGGCGCAAATGATGGTGTATATGAAGGCCAAGCCGTTATTGATGAACAAGGTATTGTTGGTCAAATTTTGCATGTAGGTACAACAAGTAGTCGCGTAATATTAATTACGGATGTTACCCACGCCGTTCCGGTTAGAGTGAGTCGAAATGGCACGCGTTTGGTGGCTAATGGCGCAGGGAGAATTGAACGTTTATCTCATGCTCATGTTCCGCATAGTGCCGACGTTCAATCGGGTGATTTATTAGTGACTTCTGGTCTTGGCGGTAAGTATCCAGAAGGATATCCCGTCTCTCAAGTTATCTTAGTACGTAAAGATGAATCTCGACCTTTCGCTCAAGTACTTAGCAAACCAGTCGCACAAATTGATAAGCTACGATATTTGCTATTGTTATGGCCGAATAAGCCGACCAGTATTTTTGCGCCAAAACCAAGCGAGAAAAGCACTAATCAAAACGATAAAGTGGAAAACCAAGTGAAGGGGGCGACTAATGCTAGCGAATAACGGCATTATTATCGTTTTAAGCTTATTGCTTGCCGTGATTGCCAGCATAATGCCAATGCCACTTGATGTTGATGCATTTAGACCTGATTGGGTGTTAATCGTCCTAATATATTGGAGCCTTGCACTGCCAAGTCGTGTAAATGTCGTTACCGCTTGGGTAACTGGTTTTATTCTCGATGTTTTGCTCGGTTCTACTTTAGGCGTGCATGCTGCGGCAATGGCGTTATCCGTATATATCGCTGCGGTGAATTTTCAGAAAATTCGTAACTTTTCATTATGGCAGCAAGCGCTAATTGTTGGCGTGTTGGCAGCGCTTTATCATTTATTGGTTTTTTGGATGCAACGTTTACTTACGGATGTTGTTTTCTTACCAAGCTATTTGTATCCAGTGTTAACGAGTATTGTGTTATGGCCGTGGGTTTTCTTGTTACTAAGAAAAGTACGTAGACATTTTAAAATTTCATAGCCGTAAATAAGGGCATGAATCATATGAATTTAATTCTAGCTTCTCAATCGCCTAGACGAAAATCTTTACTTACACAACTTGGCTACCAGTTTAGTTGTCAGCCAGCTAATATCGATGAATGTGTTCTCGCTAATGAATCGCCTCATGATTATGTAGAGCGTTTGGCTAAAGAAAAAGCACAGTGTGTGGCTAGTTGCGCCGGTGAAGAATCTGTCGTGTTGGGAAGCGATACGACCGTAGTTGTTAATGGCGAAATTTTAGGTAAACCTGCCGATTTTGATGATTTTTCTCGAATGATGGCTTCGATATCAGGTACCAGTCATCAGGTGCTTACTGGTATTGCCGCTGTCTCCCGCAATAAAGTGCTATCTTCAGTTATACAGACTAATGTGTTTTTTAAGCAATTATCGTCTAATGAGATTGAGCATTATTGGCAGTCGGGTGAACCCCAAGATAAAGCGGGTGGTTATGGCATACAAGGTATCGGCGGTCAATTTGTTATTGAAATTCAAGGTAGTTATTCAGCCGTAGTCGGTTTGCCAATGTACGAAACGGTGGCATTACTCGCACATTTTGGTGTCGTAAATGCGATTAATGGTTAAGTTGTAAGGAAGTTCAGGAGCAGAATATGAGTGGAGAGTTATTAGTAAACGTTACCCCCAGTGAAACTCGCGTAGCCCTGATAGAAAACGGTGTTTTACAAGAGTTGCATGTTGAACGAGAGGCTAAACGAGGTTTAGTTGGCAACATTTACTTAGGCAAAATCATTCGTGTATTACCAGGTATGCAAGCAGCCTTTGTCGATATTAACCTTGATAAAGCGGCATTTCTTCATGCATCAGATATTCATTCAAAGTTAATGATAAATGAAGACGGTAGCGAGGTTGAGCAAGTTCCTGATATTCGAACATTGGTGCATGAAGGCCAATATTTGATGGTGCAAGTGGTTAAAGACCCGCTTGGCACAAAAGGCGCACGTTTAACGACAGACATTACGATTGCTTCACGATATTTAGTTCTGATGCCTAATGCGAGTCATGCAGGTATTTCACAGCGTATAGAAGATGTTAGTGAGCGTACTCGTTTAAAGGATATTGTCGTGCCATATTGCGATGACAAGCATGGCTTTATTGTGCGTACCGCGGCCGAAGGTGCTGGTGAACTTGAATTAAAACATGATGCTGAATTTTTACGCCGTGTATGGACCAAGGTCTTAGAGCGGAAGCAGCGTAAGCAAATTAAAGCGCCTATTTATCAAGATATTTCGTTGGCATTTCGTGTATTGCGTGATTTCTTTGGCACAGAGTTAGAGCGTATACGTATTGATTCAAAATTAACATTTGATCAATTAGTAGAATTTACCCAAGAGTTTGTGCCAAACCTTTCCTCTGTGTTGGAATATTATCCTGGCGAGCGACCTATTTTTGATTTGTTTGACGTTGAAGCTGAGATTCAACGGGCATTAGATCGAAAAATTATGCTTAAATCTGGCGGCTATTTAATCATCGACCAAACTGAAGCGATGACTACAATTGATATTAATACCGGGGCATTTGTCGGGCACAGAAATTTAGAAGAAACTATATTTAGTACTAATGTTGAAGCAACACAAGCAATAGCCCGTCAGCTTAGGTTAAGGAACCTAGGTGGTATAATCATCATTGATTTCATTGATATGGAAAGTGAAGATCATCAACGGCGCGTGCTACATAGCCTTGAAATGGCAATGGCAAAAGATAAAGTGAAGTTTAGTATTCATGGTTTCTCGGCGTTGGGCTTAGTAGAGATGACCCGTAAGCGTACTCGCGAGAGTTTAGAACACATATTGTGTGGCGAATGCCCGTCGTGTCAGGGCAAAGGAAAACTCAAAACGGTTGAAACCGTTTGTTTTGAAATATTACGTGAAATAGTTCGTGTAAACAGAGCATATGATGCGGATCAGTTTATTGTTTATGCTTCTACTGCAGTAAGTGAGTCTTTACTTAATGATGAGTATCATAATTTGGCAGAATTAGAGGTCTTCATTGGTAAATTAATTAAAGTACAAACTGAACCTATGTATAATCAGGAGCAGTTTGACGTCGTTATGATGTAGTCAGCAGGTTAATTGAAAGGTTTTAGGTAAGAATTTGGGTATTACAGCACTATCAAATAAGTGGTTAAATAAACTATACAAAAGTATTGCAATACTTTTGGTGCTGTTTGCCGTGTTGATTAGCGCCTTACGATTGTTTTTGCCTTATGCCCAACACTATCGTGTAGATCTCCAGAACTACGTAAATAATACCTACAATACCAATATTGAAATTGGCTCTTTGTCAATGGAGTGGCAAAAGCTTGGACCGGTGTTAGTAGCCAATAATGTTAGCTTGATTGATACCGGTTCGGTGGCAGCTTTTATTCAAAACCTAGATATTAAGGTTAATTTTTGGCGTAGCCTTCAACATCAAACCATTGTAACTAGAGGTTTTACGCTCGATGGTGCAAAGGTTTTTATTGATAGGGAAGCGTTAACCCAAAATGCGAGTAGTAGCCAGGACACTGATTTATACGAGCGATTGTCAGATATCTTTTTGTTGCATGTTAATAAGTTCTCCCTGACAAATAGCCAAGTTATTGTCCGAACAGATAATGGCGATAGAAAAATATCGATTGAGCACTTAAACTGGCTTAACAATGGGGATCATCATAGAGCAAGTGGCAATATCATTGCTCGTGGCCTTTCAACCAATAGCGCAAAGCTATTAGTCGAGATGAAAGGGACTGAGTTTGACAATATGAATGGTCAACTCTACCTCCAAGCACAAAAAGTTAATGTCACTCCTTGGTTAGATAAATTACTGGCCTTGGAAGATGAGAAGACGTATTCAGAAGTAAACCTGGAATCTTGGTTAACTATTGAAAAAGGGTTTGCAACGCATTTTCAATTAGCAGTTGAAGATACCAAAATGCGTTGGATTCTTGATGAACAAGAGCATGAGCTTTTAGTCACAAGCGGTGCAGTTAGTGCCGACATTCTACCTCAAGGTATACGTGTTCGTTCTTCCGCATTTGATGTGTCGGTAAATCAGCAGCCTTGGCAGCCGTTATATTTTAATATGGATGTTGCCGATAATGTCTACGATCTTTATGTCTCTTCTGTTGATATTGCTGGAGTAAGTGAACTAGCTCCGCTTGTTGTTGAATCAGAGTCTTTAGCAACAATACTTACAAATTTGATGCCACAAGGGCAACTGACTGATATCCATTTCCAAAGTGTTGCTGGCATAACGGCAGCGACAGCCAATCTTGAAAATTATCAGCAGTCGTTTAGTGGCGGCATTCCAGGGTTAAATAATTTAACCGCAAATGTTGTGATGCAAGGCGAAAAGTTAATTGCAGATATCTCTACAAACAACTCAGCATTAGATTTTGATAAGCACTTTCAACAACCCATCCCTTACGATGAAATTGTTGCTCAATTGCAGTTAGGGTGGGGAGAGAATGGCATTGATGTTACGGTCGATAATGTGCAGTTTGATGCACCATCGTTAGCATTAAATGCTCAAGTAAATGTTTCTGTGCCTACCGAAGGCAAGGCAAGTATGGCTCTGCTGGCTAATATTGAACGTGGCGATACTCAATCAGCAAATTATTATTACCCGCACCTGCTAATGGGCGAAGACTTAGTTGGCTATTTAAATGACAGTATTATTGAAGGAAAAATGGCCAGTGGGCAGGTACTGTTTAATGGTGCTTTCGCTGATTTTCCTTTTCACAATAACGAAGGCATTTTCGTTGTTGATGCAGAGTTAGAAAACGCAAAATTTCAGTTTGATTCAGCATGGCCTGTGATCAATCAAATGGCGGCTAATTTAAATTTCACTAATAACAGCATGTTAATAACGGCAAATTCTGGTGATTTAGTTGGCTTAAATGTTACTGGCGTAACTGCAGCTATAGATGACTTAACGGATGAGCAGTTGTTGGTGGTAAAAGCTAATATTCACCAGCAAGCCCCTGAACAAGTTACGCAATTGATGCAGCAAAGCCCTTTAGCTGATTCCGTTGGTAAAACGTTAACTTCGCTTACTGTTGGGCAGCAAGTGTCAGGCAAGTTTCAGCTTGATTTACCATTAAATGATGTCGATAGTGTCGTGGCGTCTGGCCATATAGATTTTACTGAAAACTCTTTAGTATTAGACACACCAGAAATGCAATTTAGCGAGATTCATGGACGATTAAGTTATCGCAATGATGTCATTGTTGCTGATGGTATCACTGCTATTTGGCGGGGCATGCCAATTACGGTAGATGTGAATGCCCAAGATAGACAAGACTATTATGAGATACTGCTTGATGTCGAAGGACAGTGGCAGAGTGAGCAGTGGTTAACGCAACTGCCAGAAAGGTTGAAATCATATGGTGAAGGAGAGCTAAATTGGCAAGGGAATATTGCACTGAATGCTCATCATAATGGGGGTTTTAGCTACCAAGCAAACGTCAGTAGTGAGCTACTAAATACTGTTTTGCAGTTACCTGAACCTTATGCTAAAACTGCGGCGCAAACATTACCTGTAACGGCAATAGTTGAAGGCCAATTAGACAAATCTACCGTCACGATTAATGCCGGTGATGAACTGAGCTTTTATGGCGTGCTAGACCATAAAGATACTCAGTTTAAAAGGGCTCACTTAGTATTGGGTAACGATACTATGTTATTACCTATGGATGGGTTTCATATCACCACGAAACTGTCGCACGCAGATGTATTAGCGTGGGAACCGTTAATTCAAGATATTTTAGATAGTTTACCTAGTGAAGAGCAGCAAACAGCAAGCGTTGGATTGTTTCCTGCACCCGAGCGTATTCGAGGGAATATTGATAGTGTCGACGTATTAGGACAACAGCTTAATAATGTTTCGTTTAACCTGTTAGATAAAAAACAATGGTGGCTGCTACGGTTTAATGCCAAAGAAGCACGTAGTGAAATTAAGTTTTTCCCAAATTGGTTAGAACAAGGCATTGAAGTAGATGCTGATTTTATTCATCTTGTGACAACAAAACCGCAAGACAATGACCAAGAGTTATTGGCTGAGACAGAGACTGAACCTGAGCCAGTGCCCGAGTTAAGCTATGAAGAAAGCTTAGCCATATTCAATAGTATTCCAAAAATAGAGTTGGTTTGTGATAGTTGTAAAGTTAATCAACTCGATTTAGGTCAGTTAAGCTTTTCACTTAAGCGGAAAGATGATGCGATTTTATTGCAGAACTTTAAAGCTAAACGGAAAAAAGGTAGTGCAAACTTTGATGCAAGTTGGCAATTAACTCCAGAAAACTCGGTGACTCAAGTTGTCGGCAAAATTAATGTTAAAGACCTAGAGCATGAATTTGAAAGTTTGGGTTTTGCATCAATAATCAAAGATAGCGGTATGAAGGCTGACTATGATTTGAATTGGCAAGGTGGTCCACAGCAGTTTTCATTGGCCAACGTCAATGGCGAAATAAAGTTAGATATTGATGATGGTTATCTAGCTGATGTCAGCGATAAAGGGGCACGTATATTTTCGGTATTAAGCCTACAGTCGTTAGTTCGCAAGCTAACGCTAGATTTTCGTGATATTTTCTCTGACGGTATGTTTTACGACTATATTCGTGCTACCGCTCAAGTTAAAGACGGTGTGTTATATACAGACAATACTCGTATGAAAGGTGCCGCTGGTGATCTAATCATTAAAGGTAATACAGCACTGGCAGATGGCATGTTAGATTATCGAATGAGCTATAAGCCCAATTTGACAGCAAGCTTGCCCGTTTTAGCGTGGATTGCAACGCTTAACCCAGTTACGTTTTTAGCAGGTGTTGCGATTGATCAGGTGTTTACTTCGCAAGTAGTTTCTGAATTCAATTTTGAATTGACTGGCAACGTACTCGATCCGCAACTAAAAGAAGTTAATCGCAAAAGTAGAAATGTTAGCGTTGGTCGTTCAACGCCTCCGCAATTTGTTGAGAATAAAACTGAACAAACAAGTGATACGCCAAAAGGGAAAAACTTAACGCCTCCATTGCCGTTAGAATTAAGTGAAAAAGATGACGGTTAAGCTCTCTGCTATTCAGTTATGTTCTGTACCAGATATAAAAGCTAATTTAGCCAAGATTGAACAGCAACTTGCTCAACTACCTCAAGCCGATGAACATATCGTTGTCTTGCCTGAATGTTGTCTGTTTTTTGGTGGGAAGGATAGGCAGCAATTAACAATAGCGAGCCAAGAAAAGTCTATTAGCCAAATGCAAGAGGGCCTATCATCTTTAGCTAAGCGCTTTAGCCTATATCTAGTTGCTGGCAGTATTCCTGTCGCCAATTCTGTTGACACTGATAAATTTGCTAATACCTGTTTAATGTTTGCACCTAATGGCGAACTATTACTTCATTATCAAAAAATTCATTTATTTGATGTAGAGGTTGAAGATAGTGAAAAAAACTATTTGGAATCTCGCTATACTAGCCCAGGTAAGGACTTAGCTGTTGCTGACCTCCCTTTTGCTAAATTGGGTTTGTCTATTTGTTACGACCTGAGGTTTCCAGAGCTTTATCGCAGTTTAACAGTATGCGGGGCGGACATTATCACTGTTCCCGCGGCGTTTACGCGAGTTACAGGTAAGGCCCATTGGCAAGCGCTTTTACAAGCTAGAGCAATCGAAAATCAAGTATATATTGTGGCTGCTGGACAAGAAGGCAGGCATGAAAACGGCAGAGAAACGTGGGGACATAGTATGATTATTAGTCCTTGGGGTGAAATATTGGCGCAATTACCATCCGGTATTGGATGTATTAGTGCCGATTATGATGCTGAACTAATTAAACAAGTTAGAAATAATATTCCGGTTGCTAAACATAACCGATTTAAAACAGAGTTAATTCATGATGAATAATGTTGAGCAAGTGTTGCTTGCAGATAGTCAGCTCGATAGAAGCGCGTTGACAGACACCTTAAATCACATTCACCAACATAATGTTGATTTTGCTGATTTGTATTTTCAATCTTCTCGCCATGAGTCATGGATGTTAGAAGACGGTATTGTTAAAGAAGGTTCGTACAATATTGAACGCGGTGTTGGTATACGTGCTATTTCCGGTGAAAAAACGGGCTTTGCTTATTCTGACGAAATATCAGCTCAAGCGATTGAAAAAGCGGCTAGTGCTGCACGAGGCATTGCTAATAAAGGCGAACAGGGCTCTGTACAAGTATTTACTGATGTAAGTGCAGAAGCCATTTATCATTCAATTGATCCGCTAGCGAGTTTAAGTCAAGAAAAGAAAATTAGTCTGCTACATGAAGTTGAAGCACATGCTCGAGGCGTAGACAGTCGTGTATCACAAGTAATTGTTAGCCTTTCTGGTGTTTATGAAAAAGTGTTGGTAGCCGCTACAGACGGCACCTTTGCAACGGATATACGCCCATTAGTTCGCCTTAATTGTTCCGTTTTAATTGAAGCAAATGGCAAACGCGAGCGCGGAAGTTCAGGCGGTGGGGCTCGAACTGATTACAGTTACTTTTTTGAAGTTCAAGGCGATAAACCGCGCTACAAATTTTACGCTGAAGAAGCGGTGCGACAAGCGGTTGTTAATTTAGATGCGATTGAAGCTCCAGCCGGAACTTTGCCAGTAGTATTAGGCGCAGGTTGGCCAGGTGTGTTATTACATGAAGCGGTTGGACATGGCTTAGAAGGTGATTTTAATCGCAAAGGCTCGTCAGCATTTTCTGGCAAAGTTGGTGAACAAGTCGCTTCGGAGCTTTGTACCATAGTTGATGATGGCACGTTAGCTAATCGTCGCGGTTCGGTGAATATTGATGATGAAGGTACGCCTGGTGCATACAACGTTTTAATCGAAAAGGGTGTGCTTAAAGGGTATATGCAAGATAAGCACAACGCTGGACTTATGGGGGTTGCACCAACCGGTAATGGTCGCCGTGAATCATATGCGCACCTGCCAATGCCACGCATGACTAATACCTATATGCTTGCTGGTGAAAGTACGCCGGAAGATATTATTAAATCAGTGAAAAAAGGTATCTATGCGCCTAACTTTGCTGGTGGCCAGGTAGATATTACGTCTGGAAAGTTCGTTTTTACCAGTGCCGAAGCTTATTTAATCGAAGATGGAAAAATTACTTCACCGGTTAAAGGAGCGACGTTAATTGGCAGTGGTCCTGAATCAATGAAAAACGTCTCGATGGTAGGTAATGATTTAGCACTAGATGCCGGTGTAGGAGTCTGTGGTAAAGATGGTCAAAGTGTGCCAGTTGGTGTTGGTCAGCCAACATTAAAAGTAGATGAAATGACTATTGGTGGTACTCAGTAGTTCCTCCTTAGCTTCAACAAGCTCAGCTACCTTGGCAAACTCAGCATGAAATATGTTGGGTTTGCTGAAGAAAAGTCACTCATATTTAACGAGTTTCTCAACGCTAATTCCATTAATATTTTCTAATTGTTAACCTTTGTAACGAGTTGTAAATATTTTCAGTTTTAACGCATTTTTATGGTCGTTAATCTGATCTCGCTCCTTTTTTGCATGCCTATCCGCTACTCTTGCCGCCAAGTTAGGATGACCTGAGTCTGAACATGAATTTAACCCGTACCGCATTAAAAAACCCCGCCGCGATAATTGTCATCGTGGCCTTGGTGATGGTGTTTGGTTTGTTGAGCGTTTTTAAACTGCCGATTCAGTTAACCCCAGATATTGAGCAGCCTCAAATTTCAATATTTACTGGTTGGCGCAGTGCCGCTCCAGAAGAAATGGAGTCAGTGATTATTGAGCCATTAGAAAATGCGGTGAAAAATACTCAAGGGGTGACTAAAGTTACGACTAATATTCAGCGCGGTTTCGGCAATATCACGCTGACGTTTGATGTTGGTGCCGACATGCAAAAAGCCATGTTGGATGTTATTAATAATTTGAATCAAGCACCTCCCTTACCATTGGATGCTATCGAACCAGTTGTATCTGCAGGTGGCGGTCAAGGTGGCCCTCAAACTGCGTCATTAATGATCAAAACATTGCCTGATAACCCCAATAAAGATTTAGGTAAATATCAAAAATTAATTGAAGACGTTGTTCGTCCTCGTTTCGCTCGTATCCCAGGCTTGGCACAGGTTAATTTAGCAAGCCATCGTCCGCGAGAATTACGCATTACCTTTGATCCGTTAAGAGCTGCTTCACTAGGATTAACTATTGGTGATATTAGCTCAACGATTGCTCGAGCCAATGACGTCTCTGGTGGCACTGCAGATGTTGGTCGCCGTCAGTATACGGTGCGCTTTGCCGGTAAATATAGCGTTGAAAACTTAACGGAAATGATTGTAGGTTATAGTGGTAATCGACCTATCTATTTGAAAGAAGTCGCGACGGTTGAAAATACGCTTGTTGATCGATTTGGCTTTAGCTGGCGAAGTGGTCAACCTGCCTATTACTTTACGTTAACACGTCAAAATGACGCTAATACCGTCGCATTGCTTGATGAAATTAACATCGCGATAAAAGAGCTCAATGCTGGCCCAATGAAAGATGCCGGCTTAACGATTGATTTAAGTTTTGATTCTTCAGTACATATTCGAAATGCTCTTAAATTAGTGAAGAGCAACTTAGGCTTAGGAGTATTGCTTGCACTAATCATTTTATGGCTTTTTCTGCGAGGACTGAAAAATACGCTTATCATAGCGACCACTATTCCAATTTCACTTATGGTGTCATTCGTTGCTTTAAGCTTATTTGAGCGTAGTCTCAATGTAATATCTCTAGCAGGTTTGGCCTTTTCTGTAGGTTTAGTACTCGATGCTGCAATTATAGTGCAGGAAAATATTGTCCGTATGCGCAGTATGAAAGGTGGCAAGGGCAATAGTGATGATAAGGCGGTCATGCGTGGCGCTATGCAAGTTACCGGAGCGTTATTTGCTTCTACAGCAACAAGCGTCGCGATATTTTTACCTATTTTATTTATGAAAGGGATTGAAGGTCAGTTGTTTTCTGACCTTGCTTTAACACTTTCTATAGCGGTTATTGCTTCTTTAGTGTCTGCGATAACTGTACTACCAATAGCCAGTAAATATTGGCTCAAGAACGCCAAAGAGATAGACCCTTTTGATCATTATTGGCAAAAGCTGACAAATTTAGTGATGCGCCTAACCAACAGTCCGATAAAGCGCTTTAGTTGGATTGGCGTTCTTATTGGCGGTTCATTATTAGTTACTGTGTTATTACTACCTAAAACTGATTTTATGCCACGTGCACCAATCGATGGATTTTTCTATAGCTTAAATATGCCACCAGGTGGCAATGTAGATTTTGTTGAAAATGAAATGGCGGACTTAGTGAAGTCGAGGTTAGCGCCTTATTTATCGGGCGAAAAACAGCCTAAAATAAAGAGCTATAACTTTTACTCTAACGGCTCAGCCAATACCGGTGGTTTCATTTATGCTGATGACCCAACACGTGTCGATGAGCTGATGAATATCGTTCGCACTGAAATTTTCAAGGGATTACCTGATACACAAGCATTTTTGTTTCGCGGTTCTATGATCAATGTATCAGGTGGTGGCAATGGCCGAACCGTCGATATTGATATTAACGGCCCTGATATAGAAACCCTGATGAAAGTCGCGCAAGTAGGGATAGGGGCAATTAATCAAGAAATGGCCAACACCACCGCGTTTCCAATTCCAGGACTAAGCTTATCTGAGCCTGAATTAAAGTTAGTGCCAGATGATCAGCGTATCACTCAAGCAGGGTTAACTCGTCATGATGTAGCTAATGCGATTCGTGCATTTACCAGTGGCTTATTTATCAATGAATATTTTGATGGTAACGACAGGGTTAACGTGATTTTACGTGGTGATCAGTGGAATACGCCAGATGAGTTAGCAGCCTTGCCAATTCATTCGCCATTTGCCGGTATTCAAACCATAGGCGAACTTGCTTCAATTACTCGTACAGCGGGCCCAACTCAGTTACGTCGTGTAGATGGTAAACGAACGATAAGTATTCAAATATCGCCGCCTGCAGATATGTCATTAGAAGAAGCACTTATAATTTTAAATGACAAAGTTGTGCCAAAAATGAAAGCAGAATTACCTGCTGACTCATCAATTTTACTTAGTGGAAATGCGAATAAAATGGCCGCAGCTATTAGTGATATGGTGCAGAATTTCGTATTGGCATTAATTATTCTGTTTTTACTAATGACTGCATTGTTTAAATCAGCCAGGGATAGCTTATTAGTCCTAATGGTAATGCCGCTTGCTGTTGCCGGTGGGGTATTAGCACTTAATGTATTGAATATGTTTAGTTTCCAGTCATTGGATTTATTAACAATGATTGGCTTCATCATTTTGCTTGGCCTAGTAGTGAATAATGCGATTTTGCTTGTTGATCAAACACGCCAAGCACAAAAAGAAGGTTTATCGACACGTCGTGCTGTTGCGCAAGCCGTTCGAGTGAGAGCTCGTCCAGTGTATATGAGTACCCTTACCAGCTTATTTGGTATGTTGCCATTGATGGTTATGCCCGGAGTTGGTAGTGAAATTTACCGCGGTTTAGCGACCGTTATTGTTGGCGGCATGGCAGTAAGTGCAATATTCACGCTAATACTTTTTCCTGCGCTACTGCGTTTAGGTGAACCTAAAGCCACACAAGACAGCAGTGATGGCGACAACGTTGAAACTTTACACCCAACCCCACAACTTAAAATTAGCAACAGCTAGGAGCTAGATATGAATAAATTATTAAAACAAACGTTATTCTTTTTAGGAGTGGGTTTGAGCTCGGCAGCATTGGCTAATACGCCCGCTCCTAGCCCAGTTAAAGTGGATAAAGTCACCAGCGTTTCGTTAGAGGCAACGGCGAATTTGATGGGCACTATTTATAGTAAAATGCATGTACCAATGACCGCTGGTATTAGTGGTAGAGTGGAGTGGGTTGCAGAGCCGGGTAGTTTTGTTAAAGCTGGCGAACCATTGGTAAAAATGGATATGTTACCGCTGGAATTAAGAAAGGCGGAACAAGTTGCTCAAATGAAACGGGCTCAAATCAATGTTAAGTATTTGTTCAATGAAGTTGAGCGTTTACAAAAACTACGTAAAACAAATGCGGCTTCGCAATTTCAGCTAGATCAAACAAAATCTCAGTATGATTTAGCATTAGCTGACAACGAAATTGCTGAATTAAAGCGTAAACAAATCGACGATCAAATTGCTCGAGCAACCGTTAATGCGCCTTATGACGGAGTAGTAACAGAGCGGGTTATTCTGGCTGGAACTGACGTCAACCGAAGTGATGTGATTAGTAAGTTTTTAGATACAGAGCACCTTGAAGCAAGAGTCTATATTCCTATTAAATACTTAGCATTTTTGCGCCGAGGCAATGAAATTAATTTAAGCAATGAGCAGCAACAAATTACCGCGCCGATTACAGCTGTGATCCCGAGTGCTGACCCTCGCTCACAAACGTTTGAAGTAAGAGTGGAAATTCCAAATCATGCAAATAGCCAATGGGCAGCAGGCCAGTTGGTAAAAGTTACTGTACCGGTCCAAAAAGCAGACCCGTCATTAACCGTTCACCGTGACGCGTTAATCTTAAGAAAAGACGGTACTTATGTGGTTAAAGTCAATGCCGATAACACTGTAAAAAGACTGCCAGTTACAGTAGGAAAAGGAAGCTTCGATCGTGTAGCAATCGTGGGTGAATTAGGTGATGGCGATACAGTCGCTATTCGAGGTGCTGAAAGGTTGCGTGACGGTCAAAGTGTAGTTATCAACTAATTCGGTAATAATTTGGCTTAACTTGCAATCTACAATAATGGCAATTTGTGTTACATTTAAAGGATAACAATAACTAATTAGCTGTTAATCTTGAAATTATTAGATTTTATTAAATATATAGTTCAGTCGGCAAGCTACGGCGTACTTGCCGCTGTCATTCTTATCTTATTGGTTCCCGAGCTTCGCACCCAGTTAGCCAACTCTACCTTTGTACAAGGCGAACCAACAGAAGAAGCTCCATTATCTTATGCCAAAGCGGTTAACCGAGCAGGTCCTGCGGTCGTTAATATCTATTCAACCGATATTAATAACTCAAGAAGTTATGCTCGAACTGCGAGAAATAATACCCGCTTAGGCTCTGGCGTAATTATGGACGCCAATGGTTATATCTTAACAAATTACCATGTTGTGCAAAATGCGGATCTAGTCTCGGTTTGGCTACAAAACGGTCAGCGTTATGACGCAGTACTTATTGGTTTTGATATTTTTACTGACTTAGCTGTACTTAAAGTTGAGGCGACTAATCTGCCTGTTATTCCACAACGCGAAGATTTAGATTCGCTTTCTGGCGACGTTGTACTCGCCATTGGTAACCCGCTTAATTTAGGTCAAACAGTTACTCAGGGGATTATTAGTGCAATAGGACGGAACGGTTTAAGTAGTACGAGTTATCTGCAGTTCTTACAAATGGATGCTGCGATAAATGAAGGTAATTCTGGGGGGGCTCTAGTAAATACAAATGGCGAGTTGGTAGGAATAAATTCGCGAAAATTTACACAACGTAACCCTCAACTCAATGTGCAAGGTATTTTCTTCGCTGTGCCTTATAAACTTGCCAACAAAATTATGCAGAAAATTATTGAGCAAGGTCGAGTGATTCGTGGTTGGTTAGGTGTGGATACAAGGCAGTTGCCCGCTAATAATAAGGGTTTCATTATTACCGCAGTTACGCCAAATAGTCCGGCATTTAAAGCTGGCCTTAAAATAGGAGATTTAGTATATCAAATTGATGATATTGCTATTACCGACGTGCCTCAAGCATTAGATATCGTTGCTGAAACACCACCAGGAACAACAATTAACATTGGTTTGTATCGTAAAAATCAAGCGCTGACTATACCGGTCGTGATTGCGGAACTAAATACTATTCCGAAATAGGTTTTTATATATTTCGGTAAATTATTTTAGACGTCTAAACGTTTAGATGTTGACATATCTAGAAATCCAAGGCACATTTAGTGAATTGAATGTTCGCTATTGTTACCCTTGGATTTTTTATGCCGATTAAAATACCTGATCAGCTACCTGCCTTATCGATTTTAGATAATGAAAATATCTTCGTGATGTCTGAACATCGCGCAGCTAATCAGGATATTCGTCCAATGGAAGTGGCTATCTTGAATTTAATGCCAAACAAGATAGAGACAGAAGTTCAAATTCTTCGCATGTTATCGAATACGCCTTTGCAGATTAATATTGATTTAGTACGTATTCATGCCAATCCTTCAAAAAATACTCCAACGTCACATTTGGATGCTTTTTATCGGCTATTTGATGATATTAAAGACAAGCAATACGACGGTATGATTATTACGGGTGCACCGCTTGGTTTAAAGGATTACGAAGACGTTAGTTACTGGAACAAAATTCAAGAAGTATTCGAGTGGGCGCAGAGCAATGTCGTATCGACTATGTTTTTATGTTGGGCTGCACATGCGGCTTTATACCATCATTACGGATTAAATCGCCAAATTAGAAGCAGTAAGTTATCAGGTGTTTATCGTCATGATGTCGTTGAGCCGCACGAGAAACTTACACGTGGTTTTGATGATGAATTTTGGGTACCGCATTCACGTTATGGTGAAGTTACCGCAAACGATTATCAGTCAATCGCTGACTTAAACGTTTTAGCACAATCACCTGAAGCGGGCGTATATTTAGTGGCTAGTGAAGATAAACGACAAGTGTTTGTTACAGGGCATCCTGAATATGATCCAACAACTTTAGATGAAGAATATTGCCGCGATGTTGCAGCCAAGATTTCGCCTGCTGTCCCAGTTAATTATTACCGAGAAGATAATCCAAATAACGCGCCAATGAGCAAATGGCGCAGTCATGGTAGTTTGTTGTTTAATAATTGGATCAACTACTATGTATACCAAATCACCCCTTATCAATTAGATGCTGAGCATATTCAGACATCGATCACAGGAGAGTAACGTGCAGCAGTCAGCATCGTTCAAGCAATTACAGCAAGCTTTATCAAAACGCATTCTTATATTAGATGGTGCGATGGGCACTATGATCCAACAGCATAAGTTTGAAGAGCAAGACTATCGTGGTGATCGTTTCTCTGATTGGCATTGTGACGTAAAAGGTAACAATGACCTGCTCGTACTCACTCAACCTGACGTGATAAAAGATATTCACCGCCAATATTTGGCGGCGGGCGCTGATATTCTTGAAACCAACACTTTTAACGCCACAACTATCGCGATGGCTGACTATGATATGGAAAGCCTAAGCGCCGAAATTAATTTAGTTGCAGCGCAGCTGGCACGTGAAGTAGCGGATGAATTTAATCAGCAAAACCCGGACAAGCAGCGTTTTGTTGCAGGTGTACTTGGGCCAACAAACCGTACATGTTCAATTTCACCAGATGTCAATGACCCAGCATTTCGTAATGTGACATTTGATGAGTTAGTTGAGGCATATAAAGAGTCAACACAAGCGTTAATTGATGGTGGTTCAGATATTATATTAATTGAAACCATTTTCGATACGTTAAATGCAAAAGCGGCAATTTTTGCGGTGGAAACCGTGTTCGCAGAGCGAAAATTAAAATTACCAGTGATGATTTCTGGGACGATTACTGATGCCTCTGGCCGAACGTTATCTGGTCAAACTACAGAAGCTTTTTACAACTCATTGCGTCATGCAAAGCCGATTTCATTTGGCCTGAACTGTGCGTTAGGTCCGGTAGAGCTGCGCCAATACGTAGAAGAGTTAAGTCGTATTTCAGACGCAGCAGTATCGGCACACCCAAACGCGGGTCTACCAAATGCTTTTGGTGAGTATGATTTCACTGTTGAAGATATGAATGATCATGTTAAAGAGTGGGCCGAGTCTGGGTTTTTAAACATTATTGGTGGTTGTTGTGGTACAACGCCGGATCATATACGTGGTATGGCAGAAACTGTGGCTAGCGTTACACCGCGTGAAGTTAAAGCACGTGATATTGCTTGTCGTTTATCTGGCTTAGAACCGTTAACTATTAATAAAGAAACATTATTTGTTAACGTCGGTGAACGTACCAATGTCACTGGCTCTGCAATATTCCGCCGTTTAATTACCGAAGAGAACTACGATCAAGCAATTGCCGTTGCCTTACAGCAAGTTGAAAATGGCGCGCAAATTATCGACATCAATATGGATGAAGGTATGCTCGACTCAAAAGCTGCCATGGTGCGCTTTTTGAATCTTATCGCTGGTGAACCTGATATCGCCAAAGTACCCATCATGCTTGATTCTTCCAAATGGGATATTTTGGAAGCAGGCTTGAAATGTATACAGGGTAAAGGGGTAGTTAACTCAATTAGCATGAAAGAAGGCGAAGAATCATTTCGTCAACAAGCTGAACTGATCAGACGCTATGGCGCTGCGGTTATAGTGATGGCCTTTGACGAAGTTGGTCAAGCAGATACTCGAGAGCGTAAGTTCGAAATATGTCAGCGTGCATACAACATTCTGGTCGATGAAATAGGGTTCCCACCTGAAGACATAATTTTTGATCCAAATATTTTCGCCGTTGCAACGGGTATTGATGAGCACAACAATTACGGCGTCGACTTTATCGAAGCGGTAAAAGATATTAAAGAGAACCTGCCTTACGCTATGGTGTCTGGCGGTGTGTCGAATGTCTCTTTCTCGTTCCGTGGTAACAATCCCGTTCGTGAAGCTATTCATGCAGTATTCCTGTATCACGCGATTAAAAATGGCATGGACATGGGGATTGTTAATGCCGGGCAATTGGCTATTTACTCGGATTTACCTGAAACGCTGAAAAAAGCCGTAGAAGACGTAGTACTTAATAGTGATGAAGGTGCAACAGAGCGTTTATTGGAAATTGCTGAAGCATATCGTGGACAAGCCGGTGGCAGTGGTAATAAAGCTGATTTGGCATGGCGAGAATTGCCGGTAAATAAGCGATTA
This sequence comes from Thalassotalea algicola, assembly GCF_012932965.1. GTDB lineage: Bacteria > Pseudomonadota > Gammaproteobacteria > Enterobacterales > Alteromonadaceae > Thalassotalea_F > Thalassotalea_F algicola. The sequence goes on from NZ_JABBXH010000003.1 coordinate 351,302, forward strand.
GAGCATGCTTTGGTTAAAGGTATTAATGAATTTATTGTTGAAGATACCGAAGAAGCTCGCCTTGCTGCATCACGTCCTTTGAATGTGATTGAAGGACCATTGATGGATGGTATGAATGTCGTTGGCGACTTATTTGGCGCTGGTGAAATGTTCCTGCCGCAAGTGGTTAAATCTGCGCGAGTGATGAAGCAAGCAGTAGCTCATTTGCAACCCTATATTGAAGAAGAAAAAACTGAAGCTACATCAAACGGTAAGATATTGCTCGCTACGGTAAAAGGTGACGTTCACGATATCGGTAAAAACATTGTAGGCGTAGTTTTACAGTGTAATAACTATGAAATTATCGACTTAGGCGTAATGGTTTCTTGCGAAGAAATTTTACGTGTCGCCAAAGAAGAGAATGTTGATGTGATTGGCTTGTCAGGCCTAATCACTCCGTCACTTGATGAAATGGTACATGTGGCTAAAGAAATGACGCGACAAGGTTTTGAATTGCCATTACTTATTGGCGGTGCAACGACATCAAAAGCCCATACCGCGGTCAAAATAGAGCCACAATATGAGCACCCTGTAGTTTATGTACCTAACGCTTCACGTTCGGTATCAGTTGTGAGTGCATTACTTTCGGATGAGCTGCGACCTGACTTCGTTGCCAAGCAAAAAGCTGAATATGTCAAAGTGCGTGATCGCCATAATAATAAAGGACCTCGTTCTACCTTAGTGTCGCTAACCGAAGCACAAGCAAATGCAGCGCCAATTAATTTTGATAATTACACGCCGGTTGAACCTAAAAAGCTGGGGGTAACCGTTCTTGATGAACTTGATCTAAACGTGGTGCGAAACTATATCGATTGGACCCCATTTTTCATGACTTGGCAGCTATCGGGTAAGTACCCGAAAATATTGCAACATGAACTGATTGGCGAAGAGGCAACTAAGCTGTTTAACGATGCCAATGCCATGCTTGATGATGTGATAAACAACCAAAAACTTAAAGCCAAAGCGGTAGTGGGCTTATTCCCTGCGCTGCGTGACGGTGATGATGTGCATTTATATGCCGACCAAGCTAAGTCGCAATTGTTAATGACTACCCATCATTTGCGACAGCAAGGTAAGAAGACACAGGTTAACCAAGGGAAAACGCAATACAACCGTTGCTTAGCGGATTATATCGCTACCGAACAAGATGGCGTTGACGATTATATGGGCGCATTTGCAGTATCAGCCGGTTTCGGTTGCGACGAGTTGGTAGCAAAATTTGACGCTGAGCATGACACTTATAATAGTATCTTAATGAAAGCAGTGGCAGATCGTCTCGCTGAAGCAAGTGCAGAATATTTACATGAAATGATCCGTAAAGAATACTGGGGTTATGCATCAGATGAAAACTTTGATAATGAAGCGTTAATTAGAGAGTCTTATCAAGGTATTCGCCCTGCGCCTGGTTACCCTGCTTGTCCTGAGCACACTGAAAAAGGCAGTTTATGGCAGCTGTTAGATGTTGAGAACAACATTGATATGCAACTAACGTCGAGTTACGCGATGTGGCCTGGCGCCGCGGTAAGTGGCTGGTACTTTGCACACCCTGACGCTAAATACTTTGCCGTCGCTAAGATTGACCACGATCAAGTGCAAAACTATGCTGACAGAAAGGGCTGGGATTTAGATACCGCGGAAAAATGGTTGGCGCCAAATTTAGATGACTAATTCTTAACTCGTCTTATCTTTGCTATAGATAAAATCTACTTTGTAGAAAGTGCGCACATATACTTACATATAGCGCGCTTTTTTGTATATAAGCCTTATTACTTTGGTTAATGACGTGCCTAATCTATGTTTGTACTCACACCTTTTTATTTTCGAGTATTATCTCCCTGAGCATATCGAAAGGATTAACTAAAATAATGGCAAAACCACGTAAAAAGCTACCTGAAAAGTCGGTTGATATTTATTGCAGCAAATGCAATAGCCAGCTTTTTCAATATAAAAAAGGTGGTAAGGGCGCTTTGGTAAAGTGCTTCAAAGAACGTATTACAAAGGACTTCACAGAAGCACTTTGTACGTGCCCAAACTGTCAGCAAATATTTGCTCGTGACACTTTAGTGCGTGGTACACCTGCTTTTAAGATGATTGGTGGCAAGGTGTGGTTTAAGTAATTATAAATATTTTTCAAGCCACTGGTGAACTTCAGTTAAATATTCATTTTGAAATTTTCTTAAACTGTGTGTGCCGCCTTTATAGATGACTAACTTATTAGGGTGTTTGGCTTCTTCCAATTTTTTAGCTAGCTGCTTAGATTGTTCAACATTTACACGCTTATCATTATCACCATGAAGCAATAGAATAGGGGCTTTGGGTAAGTCGCCTAACCAACGAATTACTGAACGTTTTCTCAATTCTTCTTCGCGATTTTCTTTAAAGTTAGGGACAAGCCAGGAGTATATCTTTTCCATTTCTGGTCGCCATTTTAAAGCTTTTGAGGTATCCGAATTCCCCGCACCAGCGATTATTGCTTTGACTTCTGGTAGCTGTTTGGCTGCTAAATAAGATTGCATGACACCTCGGCTCCAGCCGAACAAAGCAATACGAGATGTATCAGCATTAGGTATTTCCTTAGCCAGCTCAACTAATTTCACTACGTCATTAATATCGGCACCGCCAAATTCATCCTTGCCATTGTTTTTTAGCCAACGGCTAGCACCACGATATTGGCTGGCAAGCACAATGTATTTATTGCTGGCGACAGGCGATAATTTTAGCATTTTGCTACCAAATATCATGGGGTGTTTAGGATTACCACCTCGGTTATAAATGACAATCGGTAGCTTTTCGTCAGCAGTTTGCTTTGGTTTTATGTAGTAACCCGATATGGTTAATCCATCTACTTGGTAAGTAAAATCAATACACTCTTGCTTTTGCTTAAATTTGTTATATTTTTCGCGAGTGAATGTGGAAAACTTTTCTTTATTAAATTTTGGTTTTTTCTCAGCAAGAAAATTCGCCCATTTTTCATGGCTCTCGAAAGCTCCGCGAAAGCAGGATTTAGCGTTTTGAATTAAGTTTTCAGCGTAAAGGGAAGGAGAAGCGATTAGCAATAGAATGCAAAATATGCGGGTCATTTTAAATTCCTTTTAATTGAGCTGCCTATAGTAAAACAGGGGACGTTCACGCAGTCAAACTAATTGATTTATAGCTAAAAATTAAAAAGGAGCCATAAGGCTCCTTATTGGTGGAAATAATAATTTAGTTAGACGCTAAACTGAGAAATAGTTTTATTTAGGTCTTCAGTAATTGTCCGCTGCTCATCACTTTTCGCCGCCATTTCACCCGTTTGAGCAACGGTTGTATCGGCCAGTTCATTAACCGCAACAGTTTGACGTGTAATTTCATCAGAAGCAGAGGCTTGCTCACGAGTGGTTGAGGCAGTTTCGTTTGACTGCTCTTCAATTAACGAAATAGCTTGGTTAATTTGAGTAAGCTTTTCGTTCACTCGATTGATGATATCGGTGCCTTGCTGAGTTCTATCACGGCCGACATTCATTGCCTCAACTGCTTTTGAAGCGGAAGTATGAAGCTTGGCAATAATGTCTTCGATTTCTTCAGTAGAATCTTGAGTGCGGCTAGCCAGTGTTCTTACTTCATCAGCTACTACTGCAAAGCCACGACCTTGCTCGCCAGCACGGGCCGCTTCGATAGCAGCGTTCAACGCTAGCAAGTTAGTTTGTTCTGCAATGCCTTTAATCACCTCTAGCATTGAGGTAATTGATTGTGAGTTTTTGTGTAGCTCTTCGACGACATCTGAAGCGGTTGATACGTCACTGGTTAAGTCAGACATAAGTCGCGTTGCATTGTCTGCTAACTGCTGGCCTTCGGCAGACTCATTGGTTGCTTGAGTTGCATACTCTAGTGCGGTTTGTGCGTTATCTGAAATGCCATGAATAGTTTGGGTCATTTCTGTAGCTGCCGTAGCAATTTGTTCAATATATCCTTTTTGCTCAGTAACATTGCTAGCAAAATCGGAAACGAGGGCACTTACATCATTTGATTCACACAAGACCTTTTCCGTTGTGGTATTGGCTTGTTTGATAATGCTTTGGATGTTTTCAACAAACTGGTTAAACGAATCACTTAACTGACCAAGTTCGTCATTTCGGTCCATATGGATACGTTGCGTTAAATCGCCATCACCTGTAGCAATATCATCCATAGCGACAACGATCTTGCTTAATGGATTAGTTAACAGTTTTTGAATGGCAAAAACCGTTACGCCAGCTGTGATCAAAATGATTAAAATAACAATAGTCGCTGAGCCCCATATTGCGCTATTAACAGGGTCATCAATAACATGTTGTGGGACCATAAAACCAACACGCCAGTCTAGTTCCATCGAATCATCCTCAATATTGGTAACAAATACTAAGTAGTCTTCATCTTGCCAAGTGACATGGGTAAGCGTTTCTTTCTGGTTTTCAGCTATCTTCATTAATTCACTAAAACCATCTGCGCCAGCAATTTCGTTATCAACCACGTTCAATTTCGGTAGTGTGCTCATATCGATGCGGTTTTGTTTATCTGGGAAAGAAATTATTTGACCGTCAGAAGTAAATAAAAAGCCATACCCTAAACCTTGGAACTTCATGGTATCAATTAAGCGACTACGAATTTCTGATGCCAAAATGTCGATACCCATGACACCTAGTAATTGCTTACTTTCGTTATAAACTGTGGTTTTTATCGAGGTAACAATCGAGCCGTCATTGGCGTCTATTTCAGGTTTTGTAATGAATAATCGGTCACGCTTTAGCGCTTCAAACCACCAAGGGCGCTTGCTGGTAAAGTAATTTTCATCATTGTATCTGCCATTGATGTCGAAATATTCATGCGTGGCTTTTGGTGCATAAAAAACTGATTTTATAAGTGGGTCGTGTTTAGATTCATTTTTAAATAATTGAACCATTTGCTGGTATGCTGGATCTGAATCTATTTCACTCCCTCGTTCAGTATAACCTTCAAACCAATCATTAACGAAGGTGTTACCTTGTAGCGCGGTGACAACACGAGAGCGCTCTCTAAAGAATTCATGAATACCATTAGATGCTTGTTGAGTTGAAATGCGAATGTCTTTTAACACTGACGATTCAACATTGGCAGCGCGTTCGCTGGTCACGGTTATTGCAACAATAATGGCAATAACGGAAATGATACTTGATACCGATAATAGTACTTTACGCACCACTGATGGTCGATTGGTCATATCTCACCTTTTATTTATTAATTTAGAACGAGAACGCCTTCACGAATATCCACTCCATGATAGTTAGCTATTAGCTATTGATAATCCATTTGTATTAGTTTGAAAGGCTCGTTGCGCCGTAAATCTATTTTTTTATGTATTGTACTCGGCAGCACGATAGCTACATCTTGACGAAATAATGATTCCTTGTCACGTCAATTTTATTCACCTATGACATTTTAATGACATTATGCTAGCGTGCGCATGCAAATTTAAAAGAAGGTTTGAAAATGTACAAAATATTATCGCCAGATAGCTATCAAGTTACCCCGTGGAAGAATGGTAAAGGAGAAACCGTAGAACTTGCCATTAACCCTGGAGGTACATTAACTGATTTTCAATGGCGCATTAGTATTGCAACGGTAAGTGAAGATGGTGTGTTTTCAAACTTTTCAGGCTTGCGCCGTGACTTGTTTTTAATTGAAGGTAAGGGTATCAGCTTGACTCATGATAATGAACAAACTGATGTGCTAGATGAATTGTTATCTGTGGCTACATTCGATGGCGGTTCAACAACCGTAGGTAAGCTTAAAGCAGGTACGATAAAAGACTTAAATTTGATGACTGCTACAGGGAAATATCAAGTGAGCACCGCGAGTCTAATTGCTGCTCAGCACTACCCATTGCCTAGTGAAGATTTATGTTTTGTATATTCTCATGAACACGACGTTGTTTTTCGCAAAGGTAATAGCAACGTAGTGTTACCACAAGGGCATCTATTACAAGCTGAAAATGGTTTATCGGGATATGCAGTAACAGGAAAACGTTTACTTATCATTCAATTAAAATCTGTTTAACACATTGCTATCTTAACAATAAAAAAAGCAGGCCTTAGCCTGCTTTTTGTTTCGCATTGAAATGCTTATTTAAAATGACGATTGAAAAAGTTGACAATAGTGTTGTTCAAATGCACTTTAACTTTTTTACCGCGCATACTGTGCTTACTACCAGGGTAAGTCATCAATTCAAATTGCTTGTTCTTATCTTGCATGGCTTTTATCAATTTAGTGGTATTGGTAAACAACACGTTGTCATCTGCCATTCCGTGATAAACCATTAGTTCACCAGATAAGCCATCGATATATGGAAAGACACTGCTTGCTTCATAACCATTTGCATTCGCATTAGGGTGATTTAAATAGCGCTCTGTGTAATGTGTATCGTACAGCATCCAGTCGGTAACAGGTGCACCTGATACGCCAGCTTTAAAGTAATCTCCTGCTTTAAACATGGTCATCAGTGCCATATAGCCACCGTAAGAGTGACCATAGATGCCAATACGCTCTTTATCGACATAAGGCAGTGTATGAAGGTATTTAACGCCAGTAATTTGGTCTACAACTTCAACTTCACCTAGCTTTTCGTAAATAGGAAACTCAAAACTTGTACCGCGGTAGTTCGAACCTCGGTTATCTAATTGAAAAACTACGTAACCTTGTTGAACTAGATATTGAGTTAAATATTCTTTTGAGCCCCATTGATTAGTGACACGTTGTGCATGTGGACCACCGTAAACTCGCACGATTACAGGGTACTGTTTACCCGGTTCCATGCTTTGCGGTTTGTATAATTTGTAATACAGCGTTGTGCCATCGTCTTCTGTTTTAAGAGAGCCGAATTCTGGTGTTACCCAGTTGGTTAAATAGGGAGTGATAGGATGGCTTTCATCAAGCTTATTTTCTGACAACCAAGTAACATGTTCGCCAGTAATTTTATGCAGGCTCACTTGCTTAGGTTGTGCAATGCTTGAATAATCATCGATGTAGCTTTGGTTGTCGCTAGAGATAAACACATTATGGTAACCATTACGCTTGGTGACTCGCACTACGTGTTCCGGCGACTTTCCTGACAATGGCGCTTTGTATAAATGTCGCTCAAGTGGCGTGTCGGCACGGCCCGTAAAGTAAACCCAACCGTTTTCTTCATCGACACTTTTAAGGCTATCAACAACCCACTCGCCTTTGGTTAGTTGCGCAACGAGCTGGCCTTTTTTGTCATAGCGATATAAATGTTTATAACCATCGCGCTCTGATGCCCAAATAAACCCACCGTCGCTTAAGAATGACAGATCTTTATGTAAATTAATCCAATGTTCTGATGTTTCTGTAAGTAAAACGTGTTGACGACGTTTCTCAGTATTGTAACGTTTGAGTACTAACGTTTTTTGATCGCGGCTTTGCCATTGATAGCTCAAGTGCTTGCTATTAGGCAGCCATTTTACGCGTGGAATGTAAATGTCTTCGTTATCACCGGTATCAATAAATCGTATTTTTTTGCCTTTAACATCTACCGTTGCTAATTGAATTTTAACGTTATTAGTGCCTGTGGCAGGGTAGCGTTGCTCGATGAGCTTTATATCTTCAGCATAGATTTCATTACGAATAGCCACTTGTACTGGAGACTCATCAACACGCAAGAATGCTAACTGCTTTTCGTTTGGTGACCACCAATAGCCGGTCATGCGATCCATTTCTTCTTGCGCGACAAATTCTGACATGCCGTTTTTGATTAAACCGCCGCCGTCCTTGGTTAATTGTCGCTCTTTACCTGATTCAATATTAATGACGAATAAGTTTTGCTCGCGAATAAACGAGACAAAATTACCTTTAGGTGAAAACTTAACATCGGTTTCAAATGCTTCGGTTTCTGTTAAACGTTTGGCTGACTTCTCAGTTAAGTTGTAGTAGTAAACATCACCATTTAATGGGAAAAGTAAGGCGGTACCGTCACTTGAAAACGTATACTCCATGATGCCTGAACCGTATACTCTTTGACGCTCACGACGAGCTTTTTCTTCATCAGATAAATTTTCAGGCCCAGAAAATATATCGTTAGAATCTACTAGCAGGCTATTTTCTTGAGTTGCAAGGTTGTATTCCCATAGATCATAACGAGATGAGTTTTCTTGCTTTCCTTGCAAATATGTCACACGTTTACCGTCAGGAGAGAATTTTAATGATTTTGGTGTTTGGCCACTTAATGCTGGCGAACTATAGATACGGTCTAAAGTTAATTGTTCGGCGCTAGCACTTAATGTGATTAACGAGCAGCTGATCACAAATGCTGCGTGTTTTAATATCGACTTCATAGTAAACCTGTATACAACTGGGTTTAAATTCGGAGTGGCATTACTGCTAATTGTAATGCCGCATAAAAGTGGCGAAATAGTAGCAAAAATAGCGTGCTAAGGTTAGTGTTAATTCGTAACCTAATGTCTATTTTGTATTAAATTGCTTCTAGTGCCTGACTTAATTTTTTCACGCCGATTACTTCCATACCTTCAATAGGCGTTTTCGGGACGTTGTTAAAAGGCACTATCGCGCGCTTAAAACCATGTTTAGCTGCTTCGTTTATGCGCTCTTGTCCACTTGGTACCGGACGAATTTCACCAGATAGGCCTACTTCACCAAATACCACTAAATCTTGAGGTAATGCCCGATCTCGAAAGCTTGATACTAAAGCCAGGAGCAGTGCTAAATCGACGCTGGTTTCTGCCACTTTCACTCCGCCTACGACATTAACAAAAACATCTTGGTCATTCATTTGTAAGCCGCCATGTCGATGTAATATTGCCAGCAACATGGAAAGACGATTTTGCTCAGCTCCTACGGCGACACGTCTGGGGTTGCCAAGTGCAGAATGATCAACTAGCGCTTGAATTTCCACGAGCAAAGGTCGTGTACCTTCCCAAAGTACCATTACCACGCTACCCGGCGTTTGCTCTTCGCCTCTGTTGAGAAATATAGCAGATGGGTTTTTAACTTCTTTTAGCCCTGTACCTGTCATGCCAAAGACCCCAAGTTCATTAACGGCACCAAAACGGTTTTTGTGTCCTCGAAGGGTGCGATATCTAGAATCGGTAGAGCCTTCGAGCATAATTGAGCAATCAATACAGTGTTCTAAGACTTTAGGCCCTGCCAAACTGCCGTCTTTAGTCACATGGCCAACAAGAATCATCGCGACATGGTGTTGTTTGGCAAATCGGGTAAGAAACGCGGCACTTTCTCTTACTTGAGATACACTGCCTGGGGCTGATTGAATATCGCCCATGTGCATAACTTGGATAGAGTCGATGACCATTATTTTTGGTTGTTCGCGTTCAGCAATATGACAAATATTTTCAACGCTTGTTTCCGACAGCAGCTTAAGTTTGTCGGTAGCTAAGCCTAATCGCTTTGCCCGCATTGCTACTTGCTGCAGCGATTCTTCACCCGTGATATACAAGGTAGACATTTGGCTAGCCAAATGACACATGGTTTGTAACAGTAGCGTACTTTTTCCGGCGCCAGGTTCGCCACCAATTAATATGGCGCTGCCAGGTACAATCCCGCCACCCAATACGCGATCAAATTCTACAAATCCAGAAGAAAAGCGTGGTAGCTCGGTTAAATCAATGTTATCTAACGTTTGAACTTGCGCATCAATGGTACCTGCAAACCCTGAAAAGCTGCCGCCTCGACCTGCTGCTTTGGCTTGGCGAAATTCAGAAATAGTATTCCAAGCTTTGCATTCTGTGCACTGACCTAACCAACGTGTAAAGTCAGCTCCACACTCGGTGCATACATAAGAAGTTTTGTTCTTAGCCATAGTTGTCCTTTAAGGGCATAGATATTGCTTTTATTTTGATAGTGTTTAAAAATTGGCACCAGATATATTTTATTGAAAACTGGTTTGATTTATTCTGTAGTGAATTAAACTTCATTAATTAAACAACCATTTTTGTATTGCCATTGTAATGATAAATGAGCGTAAATGACCAAAGATTTTTCTCAATATAGTAGCATCATTGAGCGCTTTAGAGGGCAGGTGAATCAAAGCGAGTTTGAAGCTAACTTCACGCACGCAACTAAAAGCATCGCAAAGACTGAACGTTTCTTATTAAAAATGGAAATAAAACGTTTGGCGCAACCGTGTACGCGTTTAATTGATTTGCGAGGTCATGTTGATGGTGAGTGTAAAGCATATGAGCATGATAAACGTACCCACTTTTTAGATGATATTGCGATAAAAGTTTATCAAGACAATGTTTCAGCTTATGGAAGTTATACCTTTGGAGTTTATGAGGCGGTAAATAATACCGAAAACAATTTTCGAGTAATTTACCAACGAGAAAAGTCAGGTGATCTTGCACCTGCAATAACTAAACAAAACAAGCCCAAAGTTTTTGAAAAATTACAGTATCCGGCTAAGTTTTATCAGTTTGGAAATTACGCGGATCGTAAAGAAGAGCGAATGAATTTCGCTATTCCTATTTTAATTACCTTAACCAATGACATTACTATCGAGGCAACGAGCTCAGATATTAGTGTTCACGGCTGCCGCTTTAAATTTAATGAGCCTCAAAAGATTGCCGTTGATGATGTTATACAAATCGAATTTACTGGATTGACTCAAGATTTTCAGTTTGGCCAGCAATCAATATTTGAATATCAGGTTAAAAACTTAGAGCATGAAGACAACATCCAATTTATTGGTGTTCAGCGCCTTTTAGATAAGCCTAAAGATGGCTTCAAGCAATTTCTTGCAGGTTATATTCAGGGGAATAAGCGCCGATATAAGATTAATTTAGACAATACTATTGCTGCTCTTCAAGCACGTAGTTTGGAGCAATTTACCTTACCTAAATCGAATGAATTGCCAATTTTTATGGAGGCAAGTGCAGGTGAATATGCACCTCGCTATGCGCTTACTTCGAATAATAATCAAAGTACGTATCAATATTGGCAAGACGAACTTAAACACAATACATTGCATTGCTTGGTCAGTAGCAGTCGTGTTGAGCGGCTGTTAAGGGCGGCAAAACTCGGTCGCTCGTTAACGGTCTATAGTTTCATTCACCAAAGTAAAGGTAAGTCGTATTTTTATACGGCTGATGAAAAACAATTAAGCCAAGATAAAGGCTTTATGAATCAGTTTATTGGTTTTGCTGCATCGAAGCCTTCATTTGCTGTAACACTATTAACTATTTTGTCACTAGATAAGGCAAAGGCTTATTCGCCATTGACGTTGGCCAATACTTTGCCGAAAAAAGATGAGTATCTTAATTTACCGCCCTCTGAAGATATTGAACAACGTTTATCACGCACTCCTTATGTTGTTGTCGCGCTTGATATTACCGATGAGCAAATTCGACAAGAATATGCTCAACTGAGCTTTGAAGATATTCAAACGAGTAAATTAAAGTCATTTGGACATATACGACTCACGTCACCTCCTGTTGTTGATGAGCTTGGCATTAACTACCGTAATCAACGAATTGAGCCAAGATTTGTATATAAAACGCCTGTCGAAGTTGAAGCAGACGGCGTGAACTGGATAGGAAAGTCGCAAGATTTTTCGGTGTCTGGATTAAAAGTTCATTTAGAAAAGTCAGCGGTGCTAACTAAAGGGGAAATTGTTAATGTCAGCTTCCCTAATCTGCAAAAAATAACTTCAAGCTTTGAATTAAAGTCGCTGCCATATGAAGTCATGCGTATTAATAAGAAAAAAAATATTCTTAATTTACGGGTGCATGTTGAAAAGCATCAACATATTGGTAGGGCATTTTTTAAAGTGCTCATTGAAAAGAACAAAGACAAGCTAACAAAAGATGAATATGCGGATATGAATCCTGGTTTGTCTAAGGCGTTGCGCTCTATTTATGCGCATACATTGAATGTTCCATCTTTGTTTATTCAAACCAGTGGAAGCCGTTATAAAATTGAGTCGATAGGTAGCAGCAGTAATCAACTGCCATTGCTAAATCAAATGAAAGCCTTAAGTGATCGACCCAATCATTACAACTTATATCCGTTGTTGAATAATCAACAAGCGATTAGCTTGATGAGCAATACGCTGAAGAAATTACAATCAGGTGATGCACCTATTACTGATACTTTGTATATATCGATTAAACATGAATCGGAGCTTATCGATAGTGCGGTCACAACTAAGTTGGCGAGTGAATTAAAAACCACAAAACTTCGTAAGATGTTTATTGATAAAGCACTTAACAACGGACGCTTTTATTGCATTCTAGTGAAGCTTTCTCGTACAGACGAACCCGACATGGAACATTTAAACCCAGAATTAAGTTACATCGGGTCTTATGCGATTCACCGAGGCAAACAAATTGAACAAGAAATATGGAGTGTCGCCGGTGTAATACAGTGTTTTGATATTACGCAAGAAGTGATACTACGCCATCAACTACTGCTTCAATAAGCGTAAATTGATGGCGATTACTGGCTAGCAAACCTGATTCATTTGGTTAAGCTAGCCAATGCAACATGCAATCTAAGCCCGAATGACTAATACTTGAATCTGCTTGCGCCAAAACTAATGGTTTAGCTTTATAAGCAACGCCAAGATCTGACGCTGACATCATCACTAAATCATTAGCTCCATCGCCCATTGCGACCATTTGGCCAGCCTCAATGTCGTATTCCTTAGCGAGTTTTCCTAGCGTTTGTGCTTTAACATTAGCATCAACAACATCACCTAGTACCTTACCGGTGAGCTTTCCATCAATGATTTCTAAAGTATTTGCAACGGCAGCATCTAGCCCTAATATATTTTTTAAGTGATCGGCGAAATAGGTAAAGCCCCCAGACGCGATTGCAACTTTCCAACCATGCTGTTTCAGTACGTCGATTAATGGCAATAAACCTGGCATTAATGGTATGTCATTAGCCACTTCAGCTAAGATAGATTCAGAGGCACCTTCTAATGTAGCCACGCGCTGATGCAAGCTTTGAGCAAAGTCGAGTTTGCCTTGCATAGCCAATTCGGTCACTTCTGCTACTTGCTCGCCGACACCTGCTAATTTTGCAATTTCATCGATACATTCTATTTCAATTGTCGTCGAGTCCATATCCATAACTAATAACCCAGGCTTGGCAAGCGTTGGCGCATTTTCGACAATTGCAGCTTCTATATTATTCGCTAATGTAAAAGTCACTAATTTTTCACGGGCTTGAGCAATATCTTCGCAAGCTATTGAAAACCTTATACTGGCTTGGTTGTTTCGAGATACTTGCTTTAAAAGTGTTACTGGCGTAATTCCACATTGAGTAGTTAGCTCGGTAAATTGTGCTATAGAAGTATCTGAGAAAATAATAAGTTCTAGCGAGTTATTGGCTTCATCGCCAGCAGAAATTATCCATGCTTGAGCATTTTGTAATAAGGTTGCAGGTAACTCAGGAGAGAATTCTTTAATAACTTCGGCCCATGTTTGGCTGGTGTTTGTTGGTAATGAAAGAGGGCTGTTATTCATTGTTACAGAATTTCCTATCAGTAATTGTCTAGTTAATGATTTTCAAAACACATCTAAAGCACTATAGTGATAGTAGATGGAAGTTTTTTAGCAGTTACGTGTTGCTTATGTCGCAAACAGATTTGCCTTTATACCCTAAAATATCGTCGATATATAATAAAATTCTGCAATTAGCTATAGCAATTGTGTTGATCATCGTATTATTGAATTTAATTATTGATAGCTATAGCCGTCAGTCCTCACTTATAGAGCGTCAACAGCAAGTTTATGGGGATGATTACATTAATCAGGCTGCTCGCTCGACTTTAGTTATATTAGCTAAACGCAATAAAGCATTATTAAAAGAACATATAACACAATTAGCTGTCCCGGAATTTATTGAGCAAGCCATACTTTATGATGAAACCGGCCAAACTATTGCGCAATCAGGTCTCGAACAGTCGGTTAATCAAATTTACGGTATCGGTGAACATTTACCCGATAAAAGCGGTAATAGACAGCCGTTTGTTATCGAGTTAAGAACCGATAAGTTATACGGATATTTGCGCTTAACGCTAATGAATAATCAACGACATGAAGATCTGAAATTAGCCAATGAAAACAACCAGGAACTTACTCGATTAATGTTATTAATGGCTGGGCTCGTTGGTTTTTTACTTACTCGTGGTTTGAGTCGTTTTAGTCGCCAAGGCTACCGAGTTAATTCAAAAAGTTGATTGATATTTTCTTCCATTTGCATTGCTAGCTGCTCTGCAGATTCTTCTCTTATCGCTAATAAATGTTCAAAGACGTTGATAATGCGCTTGGGGTGATTGGGGTGACCTTGATAACCTGCCAACGGCATTGATGGCGCATCTGTTTCTAGCACGAGACAGTCGATTGGTAGTTTTTTGACTGTTTTAATTGTTTTTTCTGCCCTAGGATAGGTGATTGTGCCGCCAATCCCAAGTTTGAACCCTAAATCTAAATAGTGTTTTGCTTGCTGGTAACTTCCTGAAAACGCGTGAATAATCCCTCCACTTTTTAATTTCGCTTCTTTGAGACATTTGACCGTTTCTGGATGCGAACGCCGGTGATGAACAATAACTGGTAATTGGTGTTTATTTGCCAACATTAGCTGAAGTTCAAATATTTCGATTTGCTTTGTTAAGTTTTGTTTTTCCTTGGCTATTGTGCCGTCAATACCCGCTTCGCCGAGTGCGATTAATTCGCTTTTGTGTGTTGATAGCAGTTCATCGAGTAAATTGATTGAATCAATGCTGATATCATCTAAATACCAAGGGTGAATGCCTAAGCATGGATAAATTGAAATATCACTTTTGACAGAGGTTAGCGCTAGCACTTTAGTCCAATTTTGTGGCCCGACGCTAGGTACTATAATTCGTTTGATATTATTCCGTAAGCATTCAGCGAGTACAACGTCAATGTTACTGGAAAGTTCTTGAAAGTCTAAATGGCAATGGCTATCTGTGAAGGTATGCATATTAAATATGTAAGCAAAATCATAATCAGTGTACTCAAAGTGTGGTGAAGCCGTCAATTTTAGCGAAAAACACATTATTGATAAGGCATCTAATGTAGACTTATTATGGGCTGCTTAAAAAATATTTTCTAAAACAAGCTTTAAAAAAAATTGTATCTAAATATACCAAACAGCTTTGAACTCAATCTATTTCAAATTAATAATTTAAAAACTCTCCTGTCGAACTTATTTACATTAATAGTTATAAAGAGTGACCATAAATGCATAATCGCTTGTTTTATATGGGTTTATGGTTTTGGAGTGATTATTGCTTTATTGGTGATTAACTCCATTAAAAAGGAATTACATAATGAAATTATTAAAAACCTTGCTAGCTTTTGTTCCTATTGTATTTGCTGCTTCAGTGTCGGCAACTATTATTACCTTGGATTTTGAAGGGATAGGTATTGGCGCTGACATAAACGACTTTTACAACGGTGGCACCGATTCGTTAGGCAATTCAGGTATTGATTATGGTATCTCATTCGCAGATGCAATCGCATGTTTAGATTCAGACGCTGGTGGTAACTGTAATTCTGCTAATGAACCTAGTCCAGAAACAGGGATGATTTTTCTCAATAATGATTCTGCTATTTTAAATTTGTCGTCGGGATTTGATACCGGCTTTTCTTTCTTTTATTCAAGTAACAGTTCAGCTGCGACAGTATCAGTTTGGAGTGAAGAAGGAGCTACAGGTACGCTGTTAGGTTCTATTGACTTTGGTAATAACCTTGGTAACTGTAGTGGCGATCCAAATGGGAATTATTGTAATTGGGATATTGGTTCAGTAGCGTTTTCAGGTACAGCGAAGTCTATCGACTTTGGTGGAACGGCAAATTTTATTATCTATGATGATGTTACTTTTGGTTCGGTAGATCCAACTTCAAGTAACTCTGTGCCAACCCCAACAACTATTGCGCTTTTTTCAATCGCTTTATTTGGTTTAGCTTATAGAAATCAAAAAAGCTTAAATAGAACTGGTGCATAGATAAATATACATCTGTGCTATAAAAGCTCTTATCTTGGACATGTGAACACGCAGGATAAGAGCTTTTTTCTTTCTTAATGCCTGTTAAAGCTAACCTTTTTCTCTACATTCTTAACTTATCTGCACGAGCTTGCAGTTTTTCTAACACTGACTCTAGCTTAAACTTATCAATAAAGGCGGGAGATAAATCTCGCTCTCTAATTAATGCGTCGGCAATATATATGGCATGTGCAACACCAAAAGGCTTTTTAATCAGCTTTTCCGGCTGGTGATGTAATACAACTGCTTCAATAATTGGGTAAGGGAACCCCCACATATGCAATAAATAGCCACCAAGATGCGCGTGGTCGGTAGCAAATATTTTTTGCTCAAGCAAAATATTGTCACTGCTATTAAAGCGATTTTGTATAAATTTTTTAGTTTGCTCAGCATTAATTTCAAATAATACGAGCTTTCCAATGTCATGTAACAAGCCCGCTAGTAGTGCATTTTGTTTAAGTTCTGGTTTCACAATAGATGCTGCCAATCTTGCGGTGCCTAGACTGTGCATTTGTTCTTTTTCTATTGAAAAATCGGGAATATTAGGCTCGTAAGCAAATAATTCCGCAGTCATGACAATACAACATAAGGTGTCTACGCCCATTTTGGTAATGGCGTCAGTAATGCTACTTAAAGCTTTACCTTTTGACATGGCAGAGCTATTTACAAATTGCAATACTTTAGCGACTAGTGCCGGATCACGACTAATGATTTCCGCAATTTTCTCAGAGTCTGTTGATTCTTGTTTTAAGAGCGCATTAAGTTGCATGTAAACTTTAGGTGGACTAGGTAACGCTTTAACTTCGTTAACCGCTTTGACAATTACTTTTTTAGTAATGGCATGGTTATTCGGAATAATTGATTCCAATAACTCTACAAGACAGGCAGGGCGAATAGGACTAACAAGCTGTGAATGAGCACCATCAATTTCTTGTTCTTCACCATTGTCAGTAACAACAATTCTAATCGCTAGTGGAATAAGCGTTGTTATTTCCTCTAGAAATGCTGAGATACTAGTCTCTGATAGCTGTGAATTTACAACAACAACATCGTATTTTTCATTGCCAACAAGCTCTACAGCTAAGCTGGCAGTATCAACCATACTAAGTTGATGACTGCCACGGCTAAATATTTTCTTGAGTGTAGCCTGATCGGTACTATTGGCACCGACAAGTAATAACTTCATTGAAATAAAACCTCTAGCTTACATTCTGTCCATAACTTCAATACCAAGAATATCAAGACCTTGGCTTAAGGTGTTAGCGACATTAGCACATAATGCTAATCTCGATGTTTTTACTTCATCACTAATGTCATCTTTTAAAATTGGACAAGCTTCGTAAAAACTCATGTATAGACTAGCTAATTCGTATAAATAATTACACAATAAATTTGGTGTACATTCAGAAATTACAGAATCTAATACTTCCTCAAGCTGTAATAGTTTAAGCGCTAACGCTTTTTCTTGAGGTTCAGTAATTGTTGCCTTTGTTGAAATACTATTGGCACTTACCTCTGCTTTTCTGAAAATACTTTGAATGCGAGAAAAAGCATATTGTAAGTATGGTGCTGTAGCGCCTTCAAAACTCAGCATGGTTTGCCAATTAAATATGTAATCGCTGGTGCGGTTTTTTGATAAATCTGCAAACTTAACGGCGCCAATACCAACTTTACGTGAAATCTCGGAGAGTAGTTCGCTGTCTATTTCTGGGTTCTTTTCTTTAATTAGTTCAGTCGCACGAGAAACTGCTTCATCGAGCAGCTCTGCCAACTTAATTGTGCCACCAGTACGGGTTTTAAATGGTTTTCCGTCATCACCCATCATCATGCCAAATGGGCAGTGATCGTAGGCAACGTTATCAGGCAAGAAACCAGCTTTACGAGCAACAATTTCAACTTGTTTAAAGTGTAATGATTGACGCGCATCAGTGAAAATAACAATACGGTCAGCGTTTAGTTCGCCGCTACGATAACGACATGCCGATAAATCGGTTGTTGCATATAAGTAGCCGCCACCAGATTTTTGGACGATAAAAACCGATGGTTCACCGTCTTTGTTAGCCATTTCATCAATAAAAACAACTTTAGCGCCTTGATCTTCAACGGCAATTTCCTTTGCCATTAGCTCATCAATTACTTTTGGTAAATCGGCATTGTAGGCGCTTTCACCCATAATATCGCTGCGTTTAAGTGTCACGTTTAATTTGTGGTATATCTCTTCACTGTGGGTAATTGAGATATCAATAAATTGCTGCCATAGCTTGTCGCATTCGGCATCGCCACTTTGTAGTTTTACCACGTACTCACGAGCTCGATCAGCGAACCCTTCTTCATCATCAAAGCGCACTTTCGCTTCTCGATAGAAGTTTTCTAAATCGGCTAATGCGGTTTCTGCTACTTCATTAGCTGCTAGTTTGTCACTTAAGTGTGCCAACAACATACCAAATTGCGTGCCCCAGTCACCCATGTGGTTTTGGCGAATAACTTTGTCACCACGAAATTCTAATGCACGTACTACTGCATCGCCAATAATGGTCGAACGTAAATGACCTACATGCATTTCTTTAGCAAGGTTAGGAGCTGAATAATCAACGACAACGGTTTGTGGCACTTCACGTTGAGTAACACCTAACTGTTTATCTTTAGCACTAGCGGCCAATTGATTGGCTAACCATGCTTTATCTAAATGAATATTAATAAAGCCAGGGCCTGCTAGCTCTATTTTTTCTGCAATACCAGCGCTAACTAACGCTGGTGTTAGACTTTCAACTACTTTTGTTGCTAGCTCGCGCGGATTTGTTTTTAATTTCTTTGCCGCGCCCATTACACCGTTAGCTTGGTAGTCGCCAAATTGTGGTTTACTTGACTGACTGACTGCTGGGTTAGTACCTTCGGGTAAACCTGCAGCTACCATTGCTTTTTGTACGATGTCTGAAAGTAGTTGTTTAATATTCATTTATGTATCTCTTTTTGCTTTAAGCAATCCTAACCGACATGCAGTTAGTAAAATAATTTTAAAATAACCTTAGGTAGGGTTTTAGAAAATGCAGTGCTTAGTGAAGTCTTTAGCTTCAGTAGCTGTCCAGTCGCCTTTAGGCTTCTCTTTCATCGCTTCGCACCAAGCTTCGCTACCTACTTCTGGTGCACATGCCGTAATTAATAGTAATGTTGAAAATACGATACTTAATTTTTTCATTATGGTTGCTCTACTTATTGAGTGTTTCGTTCAAGTATAAATAGCCTTTTACCAAGGCGTTTTAGTGTTCTCGAGTTTTATGGAACACTATGTCCGGATGGCGTTCTTGCGCCAAACTTAAATTGACCATTGTTGGTGCGATATAGGTTAAGTTATCACCACCATCTAGTGCCAAGTTATCAGAAGCTTTTCGTCTAAATTGTTCTAACGTGCGCTCGTCTTCACAAGTACACCAACGTGCTGTTGCCACACTAATTGGTTCGTATATCGCATCAACGTTATATTCAGTTTTTAAACGTTGAACAACAACTTCAAACTGCAGTACACCAACGGCGCCTACGATCATGTCATTATTATCAAGTGGACGGAATACCTGTACCGCACCTTCTTCCGATAATTGGATAAGACCTTTTTGCAGCTGCTTAGCTTTTAACGGATCACGAAGACGAATACGACGGAACATTTCTGGTGCAAAGTTAGGAATACCGCTGAACTTCATATCTTCATTTTGCGTGAAAGTATCACCAATTTGAATACTGCCGTGGTTATGTAAACCTATAATGTCGCCTGCGTATGCTTCCTCTACGTTAGAGCGGTCGCCCGCCATAAAAGTAACAGCATCAGCAATTTTTACATCTTTACCTATACGTACTTGGCGCATTTTCATACCTTTAGCATACTTACCAGATACGATTCTCATAAAGGCGATACGGTCACGATGTTTTGGGTCCATATTTGCCTGAATTTTAAATACGAAACCAGAGAACTTTTCTTCACCTGCCTCAACGTCTCGGACATTGGTCGCACGTGGTTGTGGTGTCGGTGCCCACTCGGTCAAACCGTCCAACATATGGTCAACGCCAAAGTTACCCAATGCGGTACCGAAAAATACAGGTGTTAATTCACCTTTTAAAAACTCGTCTAAGTTGAATTCATGTGAAGCACCAACTACTAGTTCAAGCTCTTCACGTAAATCATCAGCAAATGCACCTACTTCCGCGTCAAGCTCAGGGTTATCGAGCCCCTTAATTACACGCTTTTCTTGAATGGTGTGGCCTTGACCTGTTGAGTACAAAATGGTTTCGTCGGTTAAAATGTTATAAACACCCTTAAATTCCTTACCCATGCCAATCGGCCAAGTAATAGGGGCACATTTTATTTTAAGAACTTCTTCGACTTCATCCATTACTTCCATAGGATCACGAGTATCGCGATCCATTTTGTTCATAAAAGTAATGATTGGCGTATCACGTAGGCGTGTTACTTCCATTAACTTAATGGTTCGATCCTCAACACCTTTCGCGGTATCAATCACCATTAAACAGGAGTCAACTGCCGTTAATGTACGGTAAGTATCTTCCGAGAAATCTTCGTGACCTGGCGTGTCGAGTAAGTTAACTAAACAGTCGCCATAAGGAAATTGCATTACCGAGGTTGTTATTGAAATACCACGATCTTTTTCCATTTCCATCCAGTCTGATTTAGCGTGCTGGCCCGACTTTTTACCTTTAACCGTACCGGCTGTTTGTAAAGCTTGACCGAATAAAAGCACTTTCTCCGTGATGGTGGTTTTACCAGCATCTGGGTGAGAAATTATCGCAAACGTACGTCGTTTCGACACTTCCTGCTGTTGTACAGACATATAATACCCTGTGGTTTAAAAATGGATGGAAAATAAAGCGCGATATTATATCTGAAAGTCTTACTTAAGAGAAATTTCTAAGGAGATTTAATGTGGTTAATTATTGTTTTTTTGCTATTAGGAATTGAAAGTCAGATGTTTTTAATAAATAATCAATTAAATTAGATGTTTAAGGATGAATGTCATACGTTATTATAGCGTTATAGGTATTCACCAGTGCAATGGAAGTGCTATTTTGAATAAGTTAGTCTTTTTTTTAACCCTCAATCTATATAGCCAAATTTCGGCAGCGGTAGATATAGATACATGCAAATCAAAACTCCAAAAATTATCTGCAAACTTTCAAGAAGATGCGGCAAATATTGTTGAAGATTATCAATCAGTAATTAAAAAAATTGAAAAGCGATATATTAAAAAGCATGGGAAGCAAAAAGCCTCTGATTTTCATCATTTTCAATCACGATTAGAAAAGAAAGGTCAATTCGATTATTACGTTACTGAATACACGGAAATGTTCCCTAAAACCATTCTCGAAATAGCTGAAAAGAGTGAACAGCAACACTTTTGTGAGGATTTGTCTAGACTGGATGATTTGCTTGAAGAACATGAGCAGCAATTTGGAGGTTTATTAGAAAATATTGAAGAGAAAATTATTGAACGAGTGAAATTAGATGAACTGAGCAAAAATGAAGGCTTGGTTGTTATTGTAATTCGTTCCAACTATCGAAATATCGCAACTGAATACATATTAAAAAGTGAATCGTTGTTTGGTGACAACATTACGATAGGACCGATTGGAACATCGTATCATTTTGAAGTTGTAAAATTACCTGAGGGGAAATATTACTGGGAAAAAATTAAATGGAATAAAAATAACTATGGTTACAGTTATTTTAATTTTAAAAATGAAAAACTCAGTTTTCAGGTTGAAAAAGGAAAATTAAATTTCGCCGGTGAGTTCCTGTCTAATGTTATTAATGGCAATGGTTATGGCGATGTAAGTGATAGAAGCTCGATGATGCTCCAAATGATGGAAATTAAATTTCCATTACTTTTAAAAAATTTTTCTTGGACAAATGCTTTAGTACCGCACGACCCATTTTTAGGGTTTTATAAACAGCAGATCATGGAAGTTTCTGATGAAGAATAATAATTTTGTATATCTATTTTGCCTTTTGTTTCTTGTCTCGGCGCAATTTACTTTAGCCTCTGAACAAGAAGAGTCGGCGCAAGTTACGGTTGAAGATTTTTTTAGGAAAGCGGTTATTTCCAATGCTTCAATGAGCCCTTCTGGAAATAGTGTGGTTTATGAAAAGTTTAATGAAGTAATGTTTAGCAGAGGAAATGAAAAAGCAAGCAGTATATTTAACGTGAGTAGGGAGTTTTATATATCGAACTTTTATTGGTCTTCTGAAAATGTCATTGTCGCAAAAACCGTAAGAAGAAATGATGGAATGCATCGCTTTTATGCGTTTAAGATCAAGCAAAACGAAAACGGTGTCGAGCTCGAAAAATATAAAGTGATTGATGAACAAGCCTACGTCGTTGATCCTTTATTTGGTAACGAGGACCGAATTTTTCTTGCTCGTTATAAACGTACCGATACCAACCTATACACTGATGTGTTTAATGTAAATCTTTTCGAGCGAAATTCCTTTAAAAAGCGCCATCGTATTAATAGAGATAGCGAAGATATCGTAACTTGGCTTACAGATTCATCGCATAAACTTGCAATAGGTATTAGCTACCGTCAAGGAGTTCCAAGTATTTGGGCTAGAAAAAATAACTCCAAAAGATTAAAAATGGTATGGACAGCTCAACGCAAGAGTGAGGTGTATCCCATTGAAATAAGTAAAGACGGGAAAAAGCTTTGGCTAATTACTGATGCTGTCAATGATACAAAGAGCGCCGTACAGTTTGATTTGGAATCATTCTCTATTACAAAAAAGCTTTTTGAGATAGACGGGAAAGATATTACGGATATTTTAATTGATAATAAAAGTGATAAACCCTTTGCAGTAAGTTACTTAGAGGATGGGTTACTTACTTATCAGTTTCTAGATGAAGCGGATAAAAAGAAATTTTCTTCATTTATGTCTGTAGTCAAAGACAAGGTATTTCATATCATTGATGCCACAGAGTCATTTGATAAGCTTTTAACGGTGGCAACAAGTCAGAGTAATCCAGGTCAATTGCTTTTATGCGAAATAAATTCAACAGATTGCTCAGAAGTTGGTGACTTATTCCCTTGGCTTAAATCGGTGAAATTGGCTAAAACTCAAAGCTTTAAGACACTAAGTGATGATGGTTTGGAAATAGAGTCTTATATCACTTTACCTAATTCAGAAGAACAGAATATTCCTGTAATTGTAATGCCACATGGTGGCCCTATAGGTGTTAGAGATAGCTCTTATTTTTCAGGTGATCCACAGTGGTTAGCATACAATGGCTATGCAGTGTTGCAAGTTAATTATCGAGGTTCGGCCGGGTTTGGGCGTCAGTTTAAGTTTAAAGGGATGCAACAGTGGGGACGAAGTATTGAAGATGATATAGAGGCGGCACTAGCAAATGCCTTAAAAAAATACCCTCAAATAAATGAACAGAAAATATGTCTATTTGGTAGCAGCTATGGCGGTTACTCTGCAATTATGGGGATAATAAGAGCGCCTGAACAATATTCGTGTGCAGTATCGTTTGCAGGAGTAACAGACCTACCATTACTGTTTAATAAAAGTTCCGTTAAGAATGATCTAGAGTTGACTACAACCTTAAAGGAAATTGTCGGAGATCCAACGAAAAATGTTGAATTACTTATGCAGTATTCTCCCGTCTATCAATATCACAATATTACTAAGCCACTTATGCTTGTCCATGGCTCAACAGATGAGCGTGTAGATATTGAACACTCATGGCGCCTAAAGACTTTGCTTGAATTAGCGGATATACCAGTAGACTTTTTTAAAATGAATAATGTGGGGCATAGTTTCAAAACAACGGGTGAGATTAAACAGCTCTATGACTATATTATGCCGTTTTTAGAGAAACACTTATCAGAACCTGCTAAACAAGTCGCTGTAACAACAGGCAACCAGAATTAAAACTTCATGGCGTGTCAAAGGCTTTATTTGCTAAAGGCTAATTGCAAATAAATAAGGGGGAGCATTAAGAGTCTGAATAGTGTTCCCATCAACTTTTATCGAGCAAAAAATAAAACTTGCGATATTTGATTACATGTGTAATCTTAACTGTAAATTACAGTTGTAATCGTTTGATCATGAATTTATTAAGACTTGTTTGTTCATTGTCGGTTATTTGCTTTGTTGGAGCTTGTAGTTCGCCTACTGTGCATATCTACGGGCGCTATATGTCTAATGAGCAAACTCAAAGCTTGGTTAATCAGTTAGTAAGCCGCTCCATTGATGTAGAAATTAACCACCACAGCTTTCCTCAAACGATTAACAACACGGCAATTGTTTATTCGCCATTTGTCACGAAGCCGGAAGTTGTTCATCAACTCGAAGATATTTTGATGGCACAGCATTGGCCCGTTTCAAATGTTTCTGCATTGGTTGAAGATAATCATTGGTTTCAGAAAAATTCAATTGGTGTATTTATTGTACCTGAAGGTATAAATCCACATGCAGGCACTTCAATTGTTGATATTGCAAACAACTATCACAGTGATAATTGCTCAAACGATATAAACTTAAGCCTTCACCGTGATGGTAGTTATACCTTTAGTAGAGAAGTAAAAAGTTACAATTACAGTTATGGCACTCATGGTTTTTGGCGGATTCGTTCATACCCTTATATTGAAATGAAACCAATGAATGCTGATCGTTGGTTGTATTTTGAAGTGTCTAAACAGAAGGTCAATGATCGACTTGGTAGTGCGCTAGTTTATCGACTGTTGCCAGTTGAAGAATATGCTGCAATACGTGGCTGTGACTTTATTTTTGGTGAACGAATTTAACTAGTGTAATTTACGCTAACGAAGGTAAAAGTTTAGGCAAAAGCAGGAAAAATTATGGCAGACATTAGTAATGCGGAATTAGAAGTTTTAGGCGTGCTTTGGCAGCAAAGCCCACTTAGTGCGAATGAAATTATTGAGCGACTAAATGAGCAACGTGAATGGCATGAAAAAACCGTCAAGACATTGCTCAATCGCTTAGTAAAGAAAGAAGCAATTGGTTTTGAAAAAGAGCAACGCCGCTATCAATATTACCCGCTAATTGCCCAAGAAAATTATCAGCAACAGGCAAGTCAGTCGCTAGTTCAACGACTCTTTAGTGGTAAAGTTTCTCCGTTAGTTGCAGGGTTTGCTAAGAACAATCAATTGCAAAAAGATGACATAGAGTCACTTAAAGCTTTAATTGATGAGTGGGAGCAAGAAAATGATTGAGTGGCTATCTAACATTATTGGACCATTTACTCTTTGTTGCTGTTTGCTGTTAGCCATGCGTAGCTTAGTTGTTAACAAGTTGGGGCCTTCGGTTAGTTACATTAGTTGGCTGCTAATACCTGCTAGTTTAATTGTTCCTGTAATCGAGCTGCCTAATTGGTTTGCTTTGGTCAACGACGGTCAATCGATGCAGCGTTATTTGACGTTTTCTACGGATCAAAATATAGGAAGCTGGCTAGCGCCTATTTTGCAATACGCATGGGCGGTAGGGACATTTAGCTTAATTGGCTATTGGTTGGTTCGTCACTTTTTGCTAATTAAAGTGCAACGAAACTGGCAAACAGTAGAAAAAAGTAAGCTCAATGAATTGCAAAATAGTGACCTGCAAGTAAGAAAGAGCGACCAAGTTTTTAGTCCAATGCTTGTCGGTGTTTTTAAGCCTAAATTAGTGATTCCGAGTGAATTTGATGAATTATTTTCAAAGGAGCAGCAAGCGCTGATCCTTGAACATGAACTTTGTCACTACCGCCGTGGTGACTTGGTATGGAATGCATTTGCGCTAATGGTTTTAGCAATTATGTGGTTCCACCCTTTGGCATGGTTAGCGTTTTCTCGCTTTCGCCGTGACCAAGAACTTTCCTGTGATCAAGTTGTGTTGGCGCGCAAACACACCACAAGCAGGATCAACTACGGTAAAGCCCTTTTGGTGGCTGCTGAAACTGCACCACCACTAGGTTTTGCCCAATTGTCCTTTAAAGAATATGGAGATAAACACGTGATGTTTGAACGAATCAATCTGATCAAGAATAAACCAACAGGTTCAAAATTAATTACTACAGCGCTATTGGCTGGGGCTGTCACCTTAATGTCGGCTATTAGCTACGCTGGTAATACTGACGATGGTGCTAAACACAAAACAACTGCAATTGTTCCAGTAACGCGCATTGAGCCAATTTATCCTGAAAAAGCGGTTACTGATAGCCTAGAAGGTAGTGTCGTCTTAAAGTTTGATATCAAACCTTCTGGTGATGTCACTAATGTAACCGTTGTGAATGCTACCCCAAAGAAGGTTTTTGATAAAAGTGCAAAAATTGCATTACGACAGTGGAAATACAATGCATCAAGTGCTGGTAGCAAAAATAATTTAGTACAACTAGATTTTCTGCTTAGCCCTGAGTCAAAAGGGAAGTTTAAACAAGTGGAACAAATTGCTGTGGTTAACCACTAACGGTTCATTTAAAGAAGGGGCTAAATCAATGCTCCTTCTTACTCAAATGTATCGTTTTTATTTCAAGAATTAAGCAAATAAACCGATAATAAAGTCGCTTTCTTGATGCGAAATAATATTGAATTGAGACGCACTATCGGTGAATTGCTGCTTAATAAGTTGTTGACATTGATTTTCTGATAGTTGAGTTATTTGCTGTAACTGTTCAACAGCCTGAGCAACTAATATATTTGCTAGTTGGTTGTTACTTAGTTGGCTATCGCTTGGCAACTGTTGGCGTTTAAACATGGCATTTCTACTTAAATTAACGAATGTTTAAATCATAGTCGTACACGTTATTTGTAACTAGCTAGATAGCGTAATGAAATGTAGTTATTTGTAACTGGTAACCATCAAGCTGTGCGTTAGCAATACTTTTTCATAACGATGGCATCTTCATAGCCTATTTCTTTAGGGTAGTAACCGGTGCGCCTACCTGTTTCTATAAAGCCATGGTTAATGTAGAGCATAATGGCAGAGATATTACTTGCTCTTACTTCTAGCCAAATAGTTTCTGCACCTAAAGACTTAGCCTGATCGATAAAATGGTTAGTGAGTGCATTGCCAAAACCATTGCCTTGTTGGGAAGGGGATACACAAATATCCATTAACGTTGCTTCGCCCAAAATATATTCGCCGATATAAAAACCAATTAATTCGTCGCCTTTCATGGCGTACTGACCAAAATAACGTCCGTCAATGCATGAGCGAAATACTTTTTCTGACCAAGGGTGGCTATGGCAAGCTTGTTCTATAGGCATAAGCTTAGCAACGTCATTAGCGGTTATTTTTGTATAAGTAAGCGAGTTCATTTTATATGTGGGTGAGGATTTGTTGCCATAGTTGCTGTTTAAGCTCAGGTGACGATATTAGTTCATTTAAGGGCGGCGTTATTAATAAGGTTTTAGTAGATGTAATCTCTGAACCTTCCTTAAACTGCCAATTAAATAGGCCTAAATCGATAGCAATTTCAGAGAATTTTAGTTCAGCACTATTTAAGTTCAGTGTAGCGAGTAGATCGTGAAACAAGGTGGAATCTTCCATTGCGTTTTTATCTATGGCAATGAAACAACTATCTTGCTCCGTGGTATCTGCTATTTCCTTTACTTGATATAAAGGAACGCCCATCGCTGTTAATTTGCTAAATGCTTGTGATGAAATCATGATCAAATGAATCGAACGTTAAGAGCTCATATAATGACAAAAGATAACAAATTAAGATAGTGTGCGAAAAAGAAGAAAATGGCAGGGGTAGAGAGATTCGAACTCCCAACCGTCGGTTTTGGAGACCGCTGTTCTACCAATTGGAACTATACCCCTGCTGAGGTGGTGAATTATACCCAAGCAACATTAAAGGTAAAGCACTTTGCTGAAAAAAGTAGTCTGTTCGATTAATAAATCAGCAAAGCAGCGAAAAAGGGAGGTAAATGATTAGTTAGAGTTTGGTACAGGACCTGCGACAATCCAGTAACTATCTTTCATTTCATCAACTGTTAGTTTTCGACAAGCGACAGCGGCGTTACAATCAATGCCAGGTATGCGAGTGCCTGTACGTCTAATTTTACGTCGGAAGCTCTTTAATTGGTCACTCAAAATTTCATTGATGTCAGGGGCTCTAACGGTAATCACTTCAGTGCCGTCCATTTCAGGCCAAATCAATTGGTTGTCTTTTGATTTGATCAATGGCTTTTCATCTAACTCGGCATAAAGCATCGGAAAGTTTTCTTGAGTAATGTCTTCAAAGCTATACATATGGTCGACAAATTCTGGCATATCGTTATGGCGATAACGGAATGCACGGGCAAGCCATTTGTCAGCTTTTGCTTTATCGTGTTCGCCAAACTGATCGCTGTAATAAATAATACCAAGTAGATACATGGCATTCATATGTTGGTTATATGCTGCTTTTTCTAGGTATTTAATGCCTTTATCGTAATCATGAAATCGTTCATTAATTAGATGGATTAACCCTGCTTTATACTGTGCTCTAACAACGCCTAATCGTGCCGCTTTTTTATAATGCTTAACTGCGCGAACAATATTTTTTGGAGTGCCATAACCGTGATAATAAAATTCCGCTAATGTGGCTATAGCATCTGCTTGGCCGCGCTTGGCATTAAGTTTGAAATGTTTGTAATATTCACGACACTCAGCTGTGTCACATGGCTCTATTTTAATGGCTGTGCTTGAAAAACTGATCACTAAAGCGGCTATGGCTATCATCGCCAGTAATATTTTCATTGAAACTTCCTTTAGTTGTTATGTCTATTAAAGCTTATTTCTTGTGCACTTGTAAAAAAATCGGCGCTCTTTATTAAAGATGGAAGGATTAAAAAGCGCCGATACACTAAGGGAACTAGTTATTAACTCCTTGGGTATGAGCTATTGGACCGGCGACTATGTCCATACGATCAGCCATTTCCTGATGAGTAAGCGCTTTACAGGCGACTGCTGTTTGACAATCTACCCCAGGCATTCGGCTACCTAGATGTTTCGTTTGTTTTCTTGCGGCTGCCATTTGCTGACGCAGTAATGTGTCAATGTTTGGAGAGCGCACTGTGATGACTTCTGTACCATCTTCCGGTGGCCAAGCTAAGGTATTCTGGGCGGTAGTAACAAGCGGTTTTTTCTTGATAGCTGAATAAAGATGAGGAAATTGATTCTTGGATAACTCTTCAAAACTAAGAATATGACCAATAAATGCAGGCATATCTTTATGCCCGCCACGATATGCTTGTGCCAGCCATTTGTCAGCTTCAAGCTTGTCATGCTCGCCAAAGCGATCACTGTAATATATCGCCCCAAGTAAATAAGGCGCATTTGGGTGGTCGTTATAAGCAGCACGCTTTAAATATTTAACCCCTTGCTCTAAATCGCCAAAATGATCGTTGTTTAAATACAGCAATGCTAATTTATATTGCGAACGAACAACGCCAAGTTTAGCGGCTTTTTTATAGTATTTGTGCGCGAGCTTGAGGTTCTTTGTGATACCAAATCCGTGATAATAAAATTCTGCTAGTGTCGCAGTAGATTCAGCATGCCCTCGTTTGGCAGACATTTTAAAGTGGGTGAAATAATCTTTGCATCGATCAGTTTCACAAGGTTCAACTTTCATTTTTGCTTGAGTGCTAGTAGCAAATACCACTAGCATCAATAGTAAGATAGGGGTTACAGCTCTCATACCTCATTACCAAATCGCGGGCACTATGTAACAAGGTATGTCTAAATCTACATTTTGTGTAGTTAACTGTGATTAGTGGCAGGTTTGGTGTGATAAAACCTTATATCGTCCGGATAGGGAAAAACATCCTCTACAATGCCGTTGGCAACATTTTGCTGTGCTTGTTGCCAATAACTGGCTTCCAGTAATTCGGGGTGATGAACTAAAAATGCTTTACGATACTTAGGGTTAGCCAATGCAAAAGTGGCGAGCTCTTCTGGAAACATATCACCTGGCTCAACGGTATACCAAGGCTCTGCCGCATAAATTTGTTCTTCGGTTTTGGGTTGAGGCTTAACTCTAAAGTTCACCTCATCCATGTAAGTGATTTCATCATAATCGTAAAAGATTACTCGGCCATGGCGGGTAACACCAAAATTTTTCAGTAGCATATCGCCTGGGAAAATATCGGCGGCAATAAGTTGTTTTATCGCAGTACCGTAGCCAAGCAAAGCATCACTGATTTCTTCATCGTTAGCATCTGCTAGATACAAATTAAGTGGTGTCATGCGTCGTTCAATATACATGTGTTGAATGATAACCAGATCCTCTTCGTATCGAATTAGTGAGGGGGCTACTAGTTCTAGTTCAGCCAATAATTCGTCTGAAAAACGATCTTTTGGAAATGCTACCTCTGAGTATTCCATGGTGTCAGCCATTCGGCCAACTCTGTCATGCAGTTTTACTAAGCGATACTTGCTTTTAACATCTTGCTTAGTCATTTTCTTGCTAGGTGCAAATTTATCTTTAATTATTTTAAATACATAAGGGTAGGAGGGCAGGGTAAATACTGACATCACCATGCCTTTAATTCCTGGCGCCAATGCTAATTTATCGTCACTTTGAGCCAAGTGATGTAAGAAATCTCGATAAAACTGTGTCTTGCCTTGCTTGTGATAACCAACAGCGGCATAGAGTTCTGCTTTGGTTTTGCTAGGCATAAGCTCTTGTAGGAAGTTAACTAGTGGTAGTAAGTACTTACAGTCAACAAAAAAGTAAGCACGAGCAAAACCAAAGACAACCGCCATATGTTCTTTGTCTGTTAACAAGGTATCAATATAAATATTGCCATCTTCATCGTTTAGTAGTGCCACAATAAATGGCGTTTCACCGCCAGGAGAAACCACACGGCCAATTATATAGGCGCCTTTATTTCGATAAAATACCGGATCTAAAATATCGAATTTCATTTGACTCACAGGGTAGCGGGTTTTGTCCGCTTGTCTTAAAAAGCGGTCAATTAAAGTATTAATATCGCGTTTCAAGTTTTGGTAGGGGCGCTCAAATTCTGGTTTGTTTAAAATGGTCGCAATAGTGTCATATAAGCCTTTCTCGTCAGGCTCGTATCGGGTGTACATGACTTTATTCTTTAAGTTTTCTAAACATTGTTGTGAAGATTCAACAAAAATAAAGGCATTGTGGTAATACTTGCGCTCAAATAGGTGGCAGAATATCGAATTATAAAAGCTCTCGGCTAAATCAGATTTATTATGATAAAGCAGCTGCTCTATATATTCTTTTTTAACAGCTTGCCAAAGTGTTTCGTCTAGTTCAGTTATAGCGAAATCTTTTTCAATGGTGATCAATGTCTCTTTAATTCGAAGATCGTAAAAATCGGTGCGTTGCTTTGATGCTTCTTGAACTTCGTGCCATTGAGCTTGTTCAAATCGCTGTTTGGCGGAGCGCGTTATTTCGTTAAAAAGGTAAAGGTGTCGCTCGAAGCCGTTGATAATGGTTTTGGCAATTGCTACCGCTAAACTATTCATTTTTATAACCAATTTTTGTTTTTCTGGTTAGACCAGATAAGCCTATTCATTGAGCATAACGCAAGATAATAAAATCGTCCTGTTTATTTTGCTAAATATTGATCATCAACAAGGTTAATATTGCTTGAATTTCCGCCGCCTCGGCACTAGACTTACGCGGTTTTTTTGTTGGTTAATATAATATTACTATGCGCGTTTCTGATTTTGCCTTTGATTTACCGGAAGAGTTAATCGCTCGCTACCCAAAAAGTGACCGAACTGCTAGTCGTTTAATGACCGTAGATGGTGATTCAGGTGCTATTGAAGATGGTACTTTTACTCACGTGCTAGATAAACTAAACGCTGGCGATTTACTGATTTTTAACAATACGCGCGTTATTCCCGCTCGGATGTTTGGTAAAAAAGCATCCGGAGGCAAACTCGAAGTATTAGTAGAGCGCATTCTGAACGAACATAGCGTGTTAGCACATGTTCGTTGTAGCAAGTCACCTAAGCCAGGTAGTGAGATTATATTAGAAGACAGCGTGCACGTAACAATGGTAGCCCGTCACGATGCATTATTTGAGCTTAAATTTGAGTCTCAAGAAAATGTACTCGATATTTTAGAACGTATTGGCCATATGCCTTTACCGCCCTATATTGACCGACCAGATGAAGAGTCTGATAAAGAACGTTACCAAACCGTTTATAACGAAAAGCCAGGAGCGGTAGCGGCACCAACAGCAGGTTTGCATTTTGATGATGCATTGCTCGAACAAATTAAAGCCAAAGGTGTTGAATTAGCCTTTGTTACATTGCATGTTGGCGCTGGTACTTTTCAGCCAGTTAAAGTAGATGAAATCGCCGATCATGTTATGCATGCTGAATATGTTGAAGTGCCAAGCGATGTCGTTGACAAAATTGAACAAACTAAAGCCAATGGTGGTCGAGTTGTTGCGGTAGGCACAACATCTATGCGCAGTCTTGAAAGTGCTGCCAAAGCGGCTGATGAACAAGGCAAACTCATCATTCCATTTTATCAAGATACCGATATTTTTATTACGCCAGGCTATAACTTTAAAGTGGTTGATTGCTTGATTACCAACTTCCATTTGTCTGAATCAACATTACTTATGCTGGTAAGTGCGTTTAGTGGCTACGAGCATATGATGAATGCTTATCAGCACGCGGTTGAAGAAAAATATCGCTTCTTTTCTTATGGCGATGCGATGTTTTTGACTAAGGCATCGAGCGGCGCATAATACTGTGAGAAGCCCAGCATAAAAAACTGAGATATTAAGTAACAATATACAAGTATGTTCACACTGAGCTTGTCAACGTGTGAACAATTATTAACTTTAAGCCGCTGGTCTGTTTTACCGGTGGGCGGAGAATAAAATGAAATACGATTTAATTAAGAAAGACGGTAAAGCTCGTCGTGGTCGTTTGACCTTTGAACGCGGCACTGTTGAAACACCTGCTTTTATGCCAGTGGGAACATACGGCACAGTAAAAGGTATGAAAACTGATGAAGTTGAAGAAATCGGTGCCGAAATTATTTTAGGTAATACCTTTCACTTAATGCTACGTCCAGGTACTGACATTATTGAACAGCACGGTGACTTGCATGACTTTATTAACTGGGATAAACCGATTCTAACTGATTCAGGTGGTTTCCAAGTATTTAGTCTTGGCAAAATGCGAAAAATCACTGAAGAAGGCGTTAAGTTTTCATCACCAGTAAATGGTGAAAAAATCATGCTGACGCCAGAGCGTTCAATGGAAGTTCAGCGAGCACTAGGTTCAGATATTGTGATGATATTTGATGAATGTACTCCTTACCCTGCGACTCATAAAGAAGCGAAAGATTCTATGGAGTTATCGCTACGATGGGCACAGCGTAGTAAAGATGCGCACCAAGGTAACCCAAACGCGTTGTTTGGTATTGTACAAGGTGGCATGTATGAAGACTTACGAGAAGTGTCGATTGATGGCTTAAAAGCGATTGATTTTGACGGTTATGCTATCGGTGGTTTATCGGTAGGTGAGCCGAAAGAAGATATGGTGCGAATTTTAGATCATACCACCCCCTTGATCCCTGAGAATAAGCCCCGATATCTGATGGGAGTAGGCAAACCTGAAGACTTAGTTGAAGGTGTGCGTCGTGGTATTGATATGTTTGATTGTGTTATGCCAACGCGTAATGCACGAAATGGTCACTTATTTGTATCAGACGGTGTGGTTAAAATCCGAAACGCTAAAAATAAAACGGATACAGGGCCACTAGATACCGAGTGCGATTGCTATACCTGTAAGAATTATTCGAAGGCTTATTTACATCATTTAGATAAGTGTAATGAGATTTTAGGATCGCAGTTAAACACTATTCATAACTTACGTTTTTATCAACGAGTCATGAAAGGATTGCGTGATGCTATTGAGGCAGGTACATTGGACGACTTTGTAGCGGATTTTTATGCGCGACGTGGTTTACCGGTCCCTCCATTAGCTGAAGGTAGTGAGCAAGTTTAAGCGTTTGCCCATATAGAAAAAAATTTAATTTATAACGATTAGAAGTAGAGGAAATTATGAGTCTAACTTTAGGTACAGTATTTGCCCAAGCACAACCACAAGGTGGCGGCATGGAAATGTTAATCATGTTAGCGGTATTTGGTTTAGTGTTTTACTTTATGATTTACCGTCCGCAAGCTAAGCGTGTAAAAGAGCACAAGACGTTAATGTCAGCATTATCAAAAGGTGATGAAGTGCTAACGCAAGGCGGACTAGTTGGTAAAGTGACTAAAGTATCTGATGAAAAAGACTTTGTAGTTATTTCAATAGCAGAGACTACTGAAGTAACGGTTCAAAAAGCTTCTATCAGTGCAGTATTGCCAAAAGGAACAATGAAAAGCCTCTAATCGAGGCTTTTTTCGTACTAAGGAAACATTGTGTTAAATAAAACGCCTTTATGGAAAACACTACTAGTAATCTTTGTGATTACTATTGGTGCTTTGTATGCTTCACCAAACCTTTATGGTGAAGACCCAGCAGTTCAGGTTTCTGGGTTAAGAGGTGTTGAAGTAGATGCTTCGACACTGGATCAAATTAAATCTCAGCTGGATGAAAATAACATTGAAACCATGAGCGTCGCATTAGAAGACGGTCAAGTGTTAGCTCGTTTTAAAGACACTGAGAATCAACTTAAAGCCCGTGACTTATTAGACGACACTTACGGTCGAGACTACTCTGTTGCACTTAACTTAACACCCGCTACTCCAGATTGGTTAGCGGCCGTTGGTGGAACGCCAATGAAGTTAGGTTTGGACTTAAGTGGTGGTGTGAGCTTCTTAATGGAAGTGAACATGAAAGAAGCGGTTAACAAAGCACAAACTGGCTTAGTAGGTGATTTTCGCAGTGAATTACGTGGCGAAAAAATTCGCTACCGCAGCGT
This sequence comes from Thalassotalea algicola, assembly GCF_012932965.1. Classification (GTDB taxonomy): domain Bacteria; phylum Pseudomonadota; class Gammaproteobacteria; order Enterobacterales; family Alteromonadaceae; genus Thalassotalea_F; species Thalassotalea_F algicola. The sequence continues at coordinate 386,321 of NZ_JABBXH010000003.1, forward strand.
AAAGGCTGATGGTGATGCAGTTAAAGTTATATTCCGCAATGTAGAAGACATCGAAAAAGCAGAAGATTTTTTAAGTAAGCAAAATCGCGACTTGTTATTCACAATTGATGAAGACGCATTGACACTTAAAGCAACGATGACTGAGCAAAAGCAAAAAGAAATTCGTGAATATGCGCTTCAGCAAAATATTACCATTATTCGTAATCGTGTGAACGAATTAGGTGTAGCTGAGCCATTAGTACAACGTCAGGGTCAAAAACACATTGTTATTGAGTTACCAGGTGTACAAGACACAGCTAAAGCCAAAGAAATTTTAAATGCGACGGCAACGATCGAGTTTAGAATGGTTGACTCAGACAACGATATTTCAAATGCGTTAGACGGCCGAGTACCTGCTAGCTCTCAATTACTTTATGAGCGCAACGGCACGCCGGTGCTATTGAAAAAGCGCATTATGTTAACTGGTGATCATATTGTTGATGCCAACTCTGGTTTTGACGAATATAGTCGTCCACAAGTTAATATTACCCTTGATTCGCCAGGTGGTAGTAAGTTCTCTAATGCGACGAAAGACAATATTGGCAAACCTATGGCAACGGTATTTATCGAGTACAAAGGTACTGATAGAAAAGACGCCGAAGGCAATATGATCTTTGAAAAAGTGGAAGAGGTAATCTCGGTTGCGACTATACAAGCACGTTTAGGTAAAAGCTTCCGTATTACTGGTGCAGGTTCTCAACAAGAAGCGCATAACTTAGCATTGCTACTTCGCGCGGGTGCGTTAATCGCGCCTATCCAAATTGTTGAAGAACGTACTGTTGGTCCTTCATTAGGTGCAGAAAACATTAAGTTAGGCTTCCAAGCAATTGTTGGTGGTTTTGCATTAGTATTTATCTTTATGATGATTTACTACCGGGCATTTGGTGTAGTAGCTAACTTAGCGTTAGGTGCTAACTTAATTATGATTGTTGGTGTAATGTCGATGATCCCAGGCGCTACATTAACGCTACCAGGTATGGCGGGTATCGTTTTAACCGTTGGTATGGCGGTCGATGCAAACGTACTAATCTTTGAACGTATCCGAGAAGAATTGCGCAGCGGTAAATCAGTGCAGCAATCAATTCATCAAGGTTATGACGCAGCTTTCTCAACCATTTTAGATGCAAATATTACGACGTTAATTGCTGCATTCATTCTATTTGCTGTAGGCACGGGTCCGATCAAAGGGTTCGCGGTAACACTTTCAATCGGTATTATTACGTCAATGTTCACAGCGATTGTTGGTACACGTACCGTAGTAAACGCAGTTTGGGGCGGTAAACGCCTTGATAAATTAAGTATCTAGGTGATAGTGAAATGCAAATTTTAAAATTAAATGAAACTGTTGCCTTCATGCGTATACGCAAACCGGCAATGATCCTAAGTATTATTGTAATGTTGGCGGCGATAGCTTCGCTTGCAACAAACAAATTGAACTTTGGTTTAGATTTTACTGGTGGTGTGAAAGTTGAAGTAGGCTTTGAACAAGCCGCCGACTTAAAGAAAATGCGTGAAGTACTAGATGCTAACGGATTTGATGATGCTGTAGTGCAGCTTTTCGGTACTAGTCGTGATGTTGTTATCCGTATGGGGGAACGCCCTAACGTAAAAGCTGAAATGCTAGGTAATGAGATCTTAGATATCTTAAAAGAAGGTATGGGCGTAAATGTTGAAATGCGCCGTATCGAATTTGTTGGTGCTAGTGTTGGTGGCGAATTAACCGAGCAAGGTGGCCTTGCTATGCTAACTGCATTAATTTGTATCTTAGTGTATGTTGCATTCCGTTTTGAATGGCGCTTTGCTGTTGGTTCAGTATTCGCATTATTTCACGATGTATTGTTAACCTTAGGTTTATTCTCGGTATTGCAAATAGAGTTCGATTTAACGGTACTTGCCGCGATACTTGCGGTTATAGGTTACTCACTAAACGATACCATTGTTGTATCTGACCGTATTCGTGAGAATTTCCGCAAAGTACGTGAAGGCGGCCCTGAAGAGATAATTAATATCTCATTAACGCAAACGTTAAGCCGTACTTTTATTACTTCAATAACAACGCTATTAGTATTAGCTGCACTATTCTTTAAAGGTGGTGCGCTAATCCATGGTTTTGCTACAGCATTACTATTTGGTGTATTTGTTGGTACATACTCTTCAATCTATATCGCAAGCTCTGTTGCATTGGCATTTGGTATTTCAAAAGAAGACTTAATTCCAGAAGTGATTGAAAAAGAAGGTGCAGACCAAGAAGAAATGATGCCTTAAATTATAGGTCATTGATTTCAATATAATCCGAGTCTCATTGCAAATTGAGACTCGGATTTTTTTTGCTAAAATTTTTTAACCCCATTTTTATCTACCATTCGTTTTATTACTGAAGCGTTATGTTTCCTAGCTAGTAACTTTATGTCCTGTGCACAGGCGGCAACTAAATCAATATGGTAGGAATTAACATGAATAAATTAATCAGTTCGATTGGGTTAGGAGTAGCCACGACATTTGCCCTTTTTGTATTTATGGCAAAATTAATCTCCAGTGATGACTTAAATTGGCAAGACACGGAAAAGCCGCCGGTTATTACCGTACTTCAAACACCAGATGAGCCAAAAGTGGTACCTAGAGAGCGTCCAAAGCTAACACCGCCACCACCTCAACAGCTCCCACGAGTACAAAACGAAATGGTTAGTGAGGTTAGCGATGCTATATTGCCGGGATACCAACCTACAGGGTTGAAGATAAAAACAGATATTGGCATTGGTAATAAGTTTAACGTTGCGCCAGATGGCGATGCTCGTCCAATAGTTCGCGTAAATCCTAAATACCCAGTACCCGCAGCTCGCGATGGCATTGAAGGTTGGGTTAGTTTGAGTTTTGACATTAATGAAATAGGAGAAGTGGTTAATGTTAAAGTTACGGATGCCGAGCCTAAGCGTATATTCAATAAGGCGGCAACGCAGGCGTTAAGAAGATGGAAATATCGCGCTAAAATCGTTGATGGTAAGCCAATAGTTCAACATAATCTTTCCGTGTTGTTAGAGTTTAATATGTCACAAAGCAGTTAGGAGTTGTTTTTGAAGTTACCCTCAAAAATAAAAGGATTATTATCGACAGGAACTTCGCCAGAGTATCTTTGGCGAAAGTTTTACCGAACAAGGAAGCCAGAATATTTGGCTTCTCTTGTTCAGCTATTTAATCAGCCATTGTTTCACTATCTACTCACGTTAACTGACGCTAGCACTGCTGAGGATGTTATCCAAACAGTTTGGTTGAAGGTACTTAAAATGGATACCCCTCAAACAAGTGATATTGTGGTCAAATCTTGGTTGTTTAAAGTGGCTCGAAATTCTCTCATCGATGAACTGAGAAGGCTCAACCGTTGGCGTTACGAAGAATTAAAAGAACATACAATTGAACTGGAAGTGCCACTAGAAATAAAAGTATTTGACGATAGGCTCGGCAAATTTAATTGGGCACTAAGCAAGCTCTCATTTGCCCAAAAAGAAGCATTTATTTTTCAGCAGGAAGGGTTTTCATTAATGGAAATATGTGAAATCACCGACGAAAGCTTTGAGACAATAAAAAGTCGAATACGTTATGCCAAAGCCAATTTAAAAAGGCTAATGAGTTAATTTATGAAAAACAATGAATTTGAACAAGAATTGAATGAGCTTTATCGCCAACGAAAAGAACTGGTAAAAGCCCCACCAATCGATGTGCTTAAAAGTGAAGGTAAAGGCGTTTATGTACCTAGGTACTTAAAGTTTGCTGTTTTAAGTCTGTTTGGCGGTGTTGCCTCATTTGGCGTGCTTGCATTAATTACTCACTTCGCAGCGCCTAAGGTCCAGCCACCTGTGATTGATGGTACGGCAACACTTTTGCCTGTAGAAATTGCCTCACCTGATTTGGATGAGCCCATAACAATCAAGACATCGCTACCACCTATTCCAAAAATTGTTATAAGGCCGATAGAGACTCGTTCGATGCCAAATGGCACTGAAAAAATTCACGCAGCTAAAGATTTTCAACAAGCAAATGAAGACATTAATTCATTAGTTATCCCTGAGGTAGCTAAACCAAATGTACAGCAGCTAATCCCTTTATTGAAAGTGCTGCCTGAATACCCTAAAAGTGTAGCAAGAAAGAAAGCCAGTGGTGTAGTTAGGTTGAGCTATGAAGTTAATGCTAAAGGTGAAGTAATCAATATTAAAGTTGAGCAAGCACAAGGTGAACGTTTGCTGAGAAGGGCGGCTCAAAAAGCCCTCAGCCAATGGCGTTATCCAAAAAATGAATCTAGTCAGGGGCGATTAGAAGTATTATTTGATTTTACAGTTAGCTAGCGAAAAATATTATGTTACTTGCCAATATGGCTGGCAAGTAACACCATTAACTTGAATATATTGGTAAGACGAACGCCTAATCTAATTGGTTTTTTTGCATTCTCAATGTTGGCAGCTTGCTTAACGATTGCTACTTTTGAGTAAATATTTTCGAAAAGCTGTTGGGTTTCCCACCCTTGATATTGGTTTAATTGTGACGAGATAATCGCTCTATCGATAGTTATTTTTTTACTGTTTAAACTATTAAAGTTAAACCCTTCCGCCAAAGCGTGACGATAAGCATCTTCTTTTAAGTTTAAGGCTAATTGCTTAGGATTTGCACCTGTATCTATGTACAATCGAATAAGTTCGATATTTTCTTTTAATTCAACGGTTACGGTGTTTTTAAAGCCCCGATTGCCAGCTATCCATTTAAGCAAAGCAGCAGTCACTTTTTCGGTTGTGCCAATTGCCGCGATAGTTTCTTTTATGGCCAATATAATATCCCTATCTCTTTAATATCGCCGTCATTAACGGTGTACATCAAACTCTTGTTGTGCACGTGAGGCATTACTATCTTCGATAAATGGGGTTTGTTCAATAGTTTTTAGGTAATCTATTGGTACATCAATTTCCTTGGCGCCAACAATTACATGGTTTAAATACCAACTATAGGGTTTAAGTTCAGGATTTATATCGGTTGCATAGTAAATAAAAGCGTCAATCGTTTCATTTTCTTCGTTGGTAACCTTTACCCATTTCAGCTCGTAACCAAGCCCTAAGCCTTCTATTTTGTCTAAAATTGGTTTTTCATCGGCGTTAATTTCATAAAGGGCCCCAATAATTTCATCGCTGCTTTTCCGGGTGTAGTGTGCGTCACATTTACCGGAACCATCATGACTAGCTTTATGAAATTTTAGCGAGTGATCTGTTAAGGCATATCGGCCTAATCGTTTAACACTTGGCGTGCGTTGACTTAATCGATTGAATGACATGTTTGAGCCATAAGCAAAGTATTTCATGTTATTCGGTAACCTCAATATAGTAGTTATGCGATTATTATTTCATTGAGGTGATTATTAAAATGCATCACATGGGCTTGTTCATATTGCATCTTAGTTAATTCGCCATAGGCAAAGTGCGGCGCGAGCTTACCTTTATAATTTTGGAAAGTGAGTAATGATTGCTTAAAACGCTCGAAGGCACTAGGTAGATCAGCAGCTCCTGAAATTTCAGGGGCACCAGGTATTGCCTCGTTCAATCCGTGAGCCATTCTCCTTTTTGCACTGAATGCGGAAAATGCGAATTTACCTACAGTGTTTTTAAATACGGGTGACTTATGTTCAGGATAACCGATCATTGAATATTCAACACTTTGCGCACAATGGACAAGAATTTGGTATAGACTCCATTGCCCCGTAGTAGTGACTTCGTTTTGTAAAAGCAACTCAAGTTTATCCAACGAGGTAGCAATAGTGAGTGGCTCATTATTTGGTTCGATGAGCTGCCAAGCAAGTCCTGTAGAGCTAATAGCGGCAGTCCCTACAACTGCACTAATGATAAATGCCCGTCTATTCATGTCTGCTGCCTACCTTCGAGCCTTTAGCTCAGCTATGTATCCTTTGTAGTTAGAACAACAAAGGATACATGTAGCCAGCGATAATCGCCATTGAAATGATGACTACCAGAAAAGTAACTATCATTTTGTTTTGAAAGATGGATTTAAGTAAAATAACTTCAGTTAGGCTGGCGCCAGCACTACCGATGATTAACGCCATCACTGCTCCTAAGCCCATACCTTTCGCTGCTAATGCCGCGCTTAACGGGATCACTGCTTCTGCCCTAATGTAGAGTGGAATACCGATTATTGCAGCTATTGGAACCGCAAGCGGGTTACTGTCGCTTGCCATTGATGAAACAAATTCGGTTGGTAGGAAGCCGTAAATAACAGAGCCTATGGCAATGCCGCCGAGTAAATATGGTGACACTTTCTTAAAGTCTTGCCATGTTGCTAACCAGATTTCGATCCATTTACTCGCCTGAGTTTGTTGACCTGAACAACTCGCCCCGCATTGGCTCTTTTGTGGTACTTGGTAGACACTCGCTTTAATGTATCGTTCAAACCCCAGCTTTTCTAAAGTTACTCCGGCTATTATCGATACGCCCATAGCGACAGCAAAGTAAAAAATAGTGACATTAAGCCCAAACGTTATCGCGAACAAACCTATGATTACTGGGTTTAACAGTGGGCTAGCAAATAAAAATACCATCATAGTGCCAAAACCTGCTTGAGCTCTTAATAACCCTTTTAAAAATGGGATGGTAGAACAAGAACAGAAAGGTGTAATTGCTCCCAACAACGCCGCGATGAAATAACCTTTGCCATTCTTGCTACTTAAAATGTGGCGAATTTTTTCAGGTGGTATGTACATTTGTAATATCCCCACTAAGTAACTTATGAGTAGGAATAATAACGTTAATTCAATCGTCAAGAACGCAAACATATTGACGGTATCTAATAGTGAGTTTTTATCGAAACTAAACATATTTAAACAAATCCATATTTCCGGAATATTCGAAATATAAATGGTGTAGATGGATAATTCAAGTTATTTCTAGTAATATCGAAATATGTAGAATTGAAATGTGTGAAAATATAACGAATGGATATTGAATTAATTGCTAAAGCTTTTAAAGAATTAGGCCACACAACACGATTAACTATTTTTAAAAGTGTCGTTAGAGCAGGGCATCAAGGTGTGTCGGTTGGACAGCTACAAGAAAAACTATCAATACCGGGATCTACACTTTCTCATCACATATCAAGTTTAGTTTCTGCAGGTTTAATGTCGCAGCGGCGGGAAAGCCGCACGCTATTTTGTACGGCAGAATATGACACACTATTATCGGTAATTAGCTTCTTGCAAGATGAGTGTTGTGCAGATGAAAGTGATGAATAAATGAGTGTTTATTCCACGGCAATATATACTTCGATGCTATTACCGTTAGGATAATATTCAAAATCAATGGTATGAAGCCTCTGATGTTTTGCTTCGCCGGTAGTGAAGTACTGCCAAACCTCAGTCCACGCATCAATGGCAATTTGTGGCATTTCACCTTGTTGGCTAAATACTAAGTATTTTCCACTAGGGATGTCTATTTTGGTGAGTGAAACATTCGTTGGTAAGTTTGCACCGTCAAAGCCCGCTAAAACATTAAATTCACCTGTATGATCAGACTCATAGTCATAATAAACACCATAGACCCGCTCACCATGTTGGTAATCTACCGGCACTAACTCATCAAATTTTTGCCATAGCCCTGGTATTTTACCGTTAGGACTCATTTCCAAGGCATTATGAGTTCGTTCGACAATGCCATTAATTGTTTTGGCGCTAATTGTTTTCAATTCCATTTAAACTGTTCCTTAAATAAATTTATAAAATTTTGTGGTGATTACACATTTGAGTATTGTTCAGGTATTTTTTGTCGATGTTAGTTAAGCAATTCCATTTGATAAACGCTCCATTTTTAGAGGCTTTTGGTTGCAATACAAGTTTCTTGTTTTGACCAAAATCTTTCGACAAGCTGATCTTGATAGCGGCTTGATTTGTGATCTCTGAAGAAGTGATTAACTCGTGTTCGTTTAAGTCAAACATACGAATATCAACATCATTTCTGCCACGAGGAAACTCGCCGGTCATTTGATAATGTGTGGCAATTTGCATTTTTACTGGCGTTACCATGGCTAACACGTTAGCAAAATTTGCTCGAACAACATGGTTCCGATAAGTCGGCGTTACCAGGTCAACAGGTGTTGGTAATTGGTTATAAGTTGGCTGCTCGGCGGTTTTGTCTTTGCTGAGCATCGACATCAGCATAACCGTAATACCAAATGTTACCGCCACGCCAAGAATAAATCCGTAAAAGCTAGACCCACCAAACATTTTCTTTCTAGGGGGAGTTTGTATGTGCTTTGGTGAGTGCTGTTCCCGTATCAATGTGTGATTTAATGCTGAGTTTACTGCGCTTTTCTTCATATAATTACATGTTCCGGTTAGCACGATTAAATATTGTTTATTGTATCGCTAATAATGCCGCTTTTTGTGCATGAATAGTTGTCGTGTCAAATAAAGGTATATTGGTATGGCTTTGATTCACTAATAAAACAATTTCGGTACAACCTTCGATAATACATTCAGCACCGGCATCATAAAGCGACTGAATTATTCGTAAAAACTCAAGTCGTGATTGCTCGCTAACTTTACCTAAACATAACTCGTTGTAGATTACATCATGAACTATTTCTCTATCTCGCTCGTTGGGAACAAGAATGTCTAATTGATGCTTGTCTTTAAGGTGTCCAGTGTAAAAGCTATCTTCCATAGAGAATTTGGTACCTAAAAAACCGACATTACGATAGCCTGACGTTTTTATTTTTTCTGCAGTAGCGTCGGCTAAATGAATCAGGGGAATAGAGACTGCTGATGCTATAGCAGGCGCTACTTTGTGCATCGTATTCGTGCAAATTAAAATGAAATCTGCACCAGACCGTTCTAAGCGCTTTGCACAAAGACTCAAAATTTCGGCAGCACCTTGCCAGTCACCTTTATCTTGCATATCTTTGATCACTTGAAAGTCGACGCTTTCCAACGCTATAACGGCAGAGTGATGACCACCAAGTAAGTTCTTAATTTCACAATTTATTTTGCGGTAATATAACTCGGTAGACTCCCAGCTCATACCACCAATTAAGCCAATTTTTTTCATGTTGAACGTCCTTGTAGGTATTTGAAGAGACTGATTATTCAGTCGCTTGCGTTCCTGCAATTAAATTGCTGATAAGTTTAGACATTCGTTCCTTTTGATAATCTTCCATTGACGCGTAAAAAGCTAACGCCAAAACAAAGAAGATTGAACTGGTAATTACGACCGACTTTTTAAGTTTAGTTTGCATTAATATTCCTTTTAAAATAACAGAATGAATTTATTTTTTATTGCCATTCACATGAGACTTCTTTGTTAATGTTAATAATGACAATGACTCGTTTATGTAATTCATTGTGAGTCAAATAGCCACACTCACCTGACACTTCAGTGCCGCTAGCAAACAAGGTTTTATAACGATAAACACCATCTTTTTGAGCTAATGTATAGTGAAGCGTGTTTTGTGTACCAGGGGCAATACTCCCGAAATCTAAATGACTACTTGGCAAGGTAATTTCAAATTGCTTAATTTTTTCGCTAGTGTGATTAAACACGGTAATGCTAGGCAGTAAAAAGTAACTTAAATAGTACCCGCCAACTACAATGACTAGTAATGAGACGAGTATTTTTGCAATAAGTTTCAGTTTTATTTTCACTTAATTTTTACCTGAATGAATTTTTTAGCTAGTCAGTTCGCTAGAAACTAGAGTTCGGTTGCTTCAAAAATTCAATTTCTGCTTCGGTGGATTTTCGTCCTAGGATTTCATTTCTATGTGGATAACGGCCAAATTGTTCGATGATGGCTTTGTGTTTTAGTTCAAACTCCAAATTGGCAGCGTTGCCTAATGCTTTATATAAATGAACCGCCTGTTCATGAATCACTAAAGACTCACTATGCATAAATGGTAGGTATAAAAAACTACGCTTTGTTTCGTCAAGTTCAGCGTTAAAGCCTTTGGCAATTGCATTCTGGGCAAGGGCGAGGGCAAGAGAATCAAAGGCAAATGATTGTGGCTTATCGCGATAGATATTTCGTGAAAATTGATCAAGTACAATCACTTCTGCCAAGCTACCTAAGGCGCTTTCACGCCAGTGACTTAATTCTCCATTGACAGCTTTATGATGAATAGATTCAAATCGTTTCTTAATTAGTGCATCAAATTCATCATCTTTTTGCCACCATTGTTGTGGCGATATTTCATTAAACCAAAACGTAAGAATTTCGTTATTCATACTGTGTTCTCTACTTTTATGTTGCCAATTTGGGCAATTGTCATATGTATGACTTTGTTAAGGTTGTGATTAAGTATTTAACTTAAATAATTTCCTAACAATCTTTGAAATTACAAATGCGAGTGCAATGCCAACTACAAAGTACATTGCGACTAAATAGTTGGTAAAGCTTGCTTTGTGTATTTCACCATTAGCTAGCTCACATTGGCCTGTTTTGTAGTTAAAACTGCCACTATGGTTAAGGCAGTCATCAACAACCGTAAAATCGTTTATCAGTAAAATAATGATAATACTTGAGATAACACCAACAAATAATGGAATTGATTGCTTATTCATAATTGTACATTGACAGAGTTTAGGTGAGTTATAACATGTTTCTATTGCAATAAGTTGCTTTCTCGAAATCACTAATATTCATTGCAATATTCGGAATGTCAGGAAATAAAGTAACTAACCTTGCAACCAGTTGTTGTGACAAGTTTGCCTTTTGCTCAGTAGTTCGCCCTTGCATTATGTGAGCAAAGATATGAATGAAATCTTCAGTTTTATTACCGACAGAATATGTCGTAAAAGGGTTCAATCTGACTTTAATGTCGTTGGCTGCAAATAGGCCAGACTCGTTAGCTACCAGATAAATTTGTTCGATAATGTAAGTTTCATCGTAAGAATTAAGGACGGTATTGGAACAGTCCATTACAAAGTGTGGCATTCATATTCCTAATTATTAATAAGAGATAAATAACGTTTATTCGCCAATTTTTATTAATTGTTCGAGCTTATTAAAGGCGTCAATCACCACTTCCGGTTCGTGATCCAGAATAAGGTGTCTGCTATTTGGGGCAAGCATGTGATGAGTGTTTTTGGTTAAGAGCATTAAGTTTTTAATATACTTAAAGTGAAAATCATTGAATTGTCTAAAGCCTCTTCAGACGCAATTCCTGAAGGAGGCTCTAATATGGTAATAGGGTGTCCATCACCTCTACACGTATAGCTTAAATCGTAACCGTCGACAGTCATTGTTTTATCATAACTTATGACTGGTTTTTCAGCATATGCGTTAGCTGACAATATGAATAAAAGAACTGCTATTTTTTTTATCATTGATGCTCTTCCTAATATGAGCTGAAAAATTAACGAATGTGGCAATTTTAGTAATTGGTTGGATTATCTAATTCAAGTAACTGCTTTCATCGAATAAATATATCAAGCAATTACTTTGCAAATAACTAAGCCATTTTAAAATAAATAATGCTTACCACTAAGGCTAAGACCACAAAGGATAAAAACTGTAGTCCTGCTTGCCTATACGTGGCAGCAAGTTTCAATACCTGCTCGTTGGAGGCATTTTTTAACAGTTTTGCACCTTTAGGTGATACAAATACCATTGGCACTTTCAAGAACTTAGGAGAACCAAGTTGCTGCCAAATATCTGGCTCTAGCGTTTTTACTGATTGATAATAGTTGTATTCTGCAATACAAGAACGACACATAAGTAGTGCCCAAATTGCCCCAAGCGTTATTAGCATCAACATATCAAGTCCTAAGTTATTCAATAGAATTGTTATTTTCGGTTAGGTTCGAAAGCGTCATATCTTGGTAGTTTAGCATCAAGATCTTCCCAATTTGCTTTTGAAGAAACAAAATTATGAGAAATAGGTTTTTCAACAATAGCTGTATCTAAAATGCCTAGTCTTAATCTATAACGTTCTGGGTCTTGTTCATTCGAGCTATACACCGGTGAACCACAATGCGAACAAAAATGGCGATTTTTTCCCGGTTTAAAAGAGAACTTACTTAAACTTTCTTTACCTTTAATTATTGTAAAGTCTTTGGCTTGAATAAAGCCATTTGTAGCATACGCCGTACCACTGTTTTTTCTACATAAAGAACAATGACAATGAATGATGTCGCTAATTCCACCGTGGATTTGTATTTCAACTTGCCCACATAAACACTTGCCTGAGTACATTGTTTATTATTTTTCCTTAGTTAATCGTGTTAAATATTGTTATTCACTAGACAGATTAAGGCTTCTTCGCGATTACATACACATGCTTTTCTGGGTATTGATCCAATGCTAAATGTAGTGGCGTGAGGCCGTTAGTGATAAGCGTATTTATATTTTCATTTATGCCAATTGAACTGTAATAAAAGATATCACCTAACCAATTATCAGTGTGCGCACCAATGTCATTGCCAAAGGTATACATTAATATACCGCCAGAAGTTAGCATGCCACATAACTTCGTAATGACCGATTTTTGTTGTGATAAAGGTAAGTGGAACATGCTGTCCCAAGCGTAGATGAAGTCAAACTTTTCGGTAGAGTTCCACGTACAAATATCTTGAACTACAAAGCGCTGATGAGGATGATTAGCTTTCGCTAAAGTAATCATTTCTGTAGAGGCATCTACGCCAGTTATTTGGCAACCTTGTTTCTCAAGAATTCTTATAAAACGGCCGCCCGCGCCACAACCTACGTCAAGGGCGCTTTTGCAAGCGGAAGAAAAGCTCAGCGCGTGCTCAAACTGCTTTACGCCATAGTTTGAATGTTGGTGGCGCTGATGCCACCATCCAGCAATTTTATCGTATTTCTTAGCGAGTTCAGAAGGTTCCATCAACGATAGTTCTAGTGCTTTGTTAGCAATTGCTAAGCTTATTACGAATGTTCAAATGAAAGCCAACAAAATTAAAAAGATAATTGTTACCAAACTTAATGTTCTAAATGATTTACCTAACTCATTATTGAGTTTGAGTGAGGTTTTCTTAAAGCTAGGCTTAAGTTTTTTGGCGTCAGCCTCACTTAAATTCTTGCAGTGAGGGCAAAAAGGCTCTCTATCATTAATTTGCAAATAACAACGAGGACACCTACTCGACCTAATTCTGCTGTACATCTCTTAAATCCTTTTATGTATACGTTATTGGCTAAGTGGTTTCTAACGCTAACTCTTTTGATTGAGTAAAAATAATCAGTGAAACAAGTACTTCTGTAATGCCACCAATAAAGGCACCGACAGCGAAATTAGCGTCTAGTAAAATACATAACACGCCGGATATCATAAGTATTACGCCCAGTAGCCAGTAAACTTTAGCGCCATAAAGCGTATTGAAGATTAAATAACGAACACCAATACTTAGTAACATGATTGGATAAAACCATTCAATTTGATGCTTTGCGACAAAGAATGCGATAAATAAGCCAACAAATAAGATAACGGTACTTTCTAACGCCAGCTTTCCTAAAGGGTTTCTAGCATCGTGATTACCGGGGCGGTTAAGTAATTTTGAAAGCAACATTGCTAATGGGTGAATAAACATACCACCAATAAATAAGGTAAACATACTGGCTAAGTGAGTCATTGTTAGTGCAACTGTTCCGGCAATACACCACACTAAGCCAGACACTAATACACCGGTTGCACCTCCGAAATAGGCATAGCTCATGTCTTTTTGTGCTTGTTCAATATTCATTAATACACCTCACCGTCGCTTACTCATTATTGTTGTTTGGTATTAGCATGCGATTGACCCATAGTTCAGCGTCTGCAACATTTCCAAAAGAACTCCCCGAGGGCGGCAGCAACTTTTGACAAAGTGCAAGTTGTAACGAGTTAGAAACAACTATAGCGATAGCAGTGCAATTATCCTGTAAATGGTTCGTCCAAAAGTCTGCAACCATTGCCATCACCTCTGGTGAACCAAGGCTGTCATTATCCCAAATTTCGATAATGGCGTAGTGCGCTTTTGCGTGCTGTGAAAGGCAGTTTGAATACGCATTAGCTGCTTTTACGATACCTTCTTCATTGAAAGGGCCGAATGTACGAACATAAAGTACATTATTAAGCCATTCAAATGTTAGTTCTCCGTGAACGTTCATCTATATCCTTTCACATAAGGTTAGTATTAACAGGTGAAGACTGTACAGCTATGCCGTTTTGTTTAACAGAAAAAGCACTAAGTTCTTATATTCGTCCATAGTTTTAATTTTGTTAGTTACAGGCTTATATTTACCGTTGATAATAAGGGTTGGTACGCTGGTAAACCCTTGACTTCGAATGTTTTCGGTGTTCTTTTGCATTTTTTTTGCACCCATATTCACTGAAAAACTCGAAAACACTTTGTCGAACTTGTCACCATCAACATCATTAATTACAAACAAATTTTTAATGTCTTTTTCATTACTAAAGTTAGCTTTATTGAGGTGGATGTAATTAAAAATAGCGGGAACAATTTTGTCTTCAACGTTTAAATGCTTAGCGGCAATTAATGCTTTCGTTAATAAGTTTTCTATTTCGGGATTTCTACCCGGCATGCCATCAACATGATTCTTCTTAAATGTTGCACCTTCGGGGAGCGCTATTTTTAGCTGGTTCATAAAGGGCTCTTGTTTGAAACAAGCAGGGCAGTAGAAAGAAAAAAACTCGGTAATTTCTTTTTGCGCTGTTACGTTACCTTTAATTTCTACGTAGTAGTCTCCTTCGGTAAACTCAATAGCTTGAGCAGGGAACAAAGGTAAAAGTAAAAAAATGACGGCGAATAACTTTTTATACATGAACAATCCTTTTGTACGCTTGATTTGTCTATATTATTAATTTGAATAAAGAAACTTAATTAGAGCTTTAAGCGATTGAATATTCAACCCTAATTTTTTAACCTGACTTCACATTTCAATTCATTGTCATTAGGTGAACTGGCTGGGGGAGATACTATTCGCTGCGTGAGTACGAACCGTCCAACAAGCTATTCACCTTGCCATAGTCGCCTAGCGCTCTTTTCTAAAGTGTTAAAATCAGCTTGTGTTATTTTCCCGTTAGCCAAATCATCTTCTGCGGCCCAAACAATTTTCTGATATTCATACTCTATTGCCGCAAGAATATAGCCTAACTTTTTTTCCGTAATTTTTCCTGCGTGAAACTGAGACATCGCGACTTTCTTATTCCAAGGTTCGTTGTTAGGAGGTTTAGGAAGGGTGTAGTCCAAAGTGAGTAATCGCTCGTCAGATATAGTGTAACCTTTAGCGAGAGAATCTTTAGCGCAAACGTATAACATATAATCGATAGAGTCTTGCAAGCCGTATAAGTGCCAATCATATCCCGCAATGCAACCGCCAACGACTTTACCTTTGCTATCAATAATATCGATAGTTCGTTCAGCACACCCCGAAAGGCATAGCGCAAAAAGGCTTGTAACTAACAATTTTTTTGGCACAAGTTATCTCCATTATGTATGTAATGCCTCAATTCCTAGCAGGCTATTTAGTTGGCTAGCGTTTTATACAAGGTTAAAATCGCCAACTATTTTTTAACTAAACGCTCTCGGGGAGGCGAATCTAGTTTCCCATTATTTATAAATGGTGGGTAGAACATTTTTATGTAAAACCTAAATTTATACTGAACTTCGGTGCTAAAGCGTATTTTTTATAGACAGTGCTAGTTTTTGTATGCCATGACTTGGCGTCCATCGCTTAAACTCAACAAAGCCATGTTTCTTATATAATTTAATGGCTGGCTCATTAGCAACTGCTGTTTCTACAATTGCTTCGGTAAAGTCAAAAAAATCGAAAGCATATCCTATCAATTGACTCGCTATTCCTTTTTTAAAGTAGTTAGGGTCTACGGTTAAACTATCAATTTCAAGGCGTTTGTCTTTTATGGCGATCTCTATTACGCCAGCGAGACAACTATTTTCATAACAGCCATAAAAACGTGTTGCTGAATTCATAATTTCATTGAGGGTTCGCGACAGCGGTGGAAACTCACTAACACCAATAAGCTGTGCTTCAATTTGGTAAGAGTTTTGAAAAACTGTGAAAATTTGATTGGCAACGTCTACATTCGAATTATCAAGTTCATTTATCATCATATCCATATATCCAAAAACTAAATTGTTCGCTATGGCCCTGCCTGAATAGTTTGTTAATCAGAGGTATTTTGAAACAGCTGCTTTACCAAAGCTTTTATCCTCATGGACTAGTAAATAGCATTCTGCCTGTCGGTAATGAACGTCGGTTTTTATTTTCTCAATTTATTTGGTGATTTGGCGTCATATAAGGCAATAAGTGTCAGCCAATATTAGATGTGTTAGTGCCTACATGTCGCTTCAGCTAATTGCTCTGGATATTTTCTAATGCGTAAATAAATCGAATACGTTGCCTAGGGTACTGGTTTTTCCGCGATAAAATTCAGTATATGTGCAGTTAGTGCATATTACCGCAGTAAACTTTCGGTTTTGCATATCAAATATTTTTGACCAACCACTGCCTGTTGTTGCAATGGTGTCTGTATCATATTCTCTGCAATCGCATTTTGGGCACTTCCAATTTTTAGACATATTAATTCCTTGCTTTAATAATGGAACACGTACACAGAAGACATTGCAAAGCGCGAAAAACTACTGCTTGTTGCCTTCTTTAACTACCTTGTTGGACAACGTTACCACTTATTCCATGCATTTGCGCAATGAATCTATCTAAATGAATAGTATGGTGTTCATCGCAATAAACTGTTTACTATTTTCACTGAGTGCTTCAGCAGCTTCTTATAAACTACATTGCCCTTCAAGTTTAGTTCATTGTTTTAATTTCGAAATCGACAGGATAAAACCATGTCTTTTTAGGGCGGGTATATTTAGGTATGTTAGCCTCCTCAATGTAATGAGGAGGTGTCTACTAAAACGGAAGAAGACTACAGTCCTGCTTTAAATTCTTGGTATGCAGAATTGATGTACAAGCTATTATTAGTAGGTTTTATGGTACTGATATTTTAATTATTGCTTCAACCCTTATGAACTCAATAGTTTTCTTGGTTTGTATTTTTAGCCAATTATCTGAGACATCTATAACTTCTCCTTTAACAACATTGCTAAAGTCGGTAGTACCTAGTGCGATTACAACATTCTTACCTTGAACTTCTTTGAGCATAATTAATTCCTTTTGCATAATGGATGATTATCACCAAAATTTTGCTTTCTGCATAACGCCCCAATAAGGGGCTGGTAATGCTTGGCTAAAATTAGCGACGAAGGAGCACAAGCCAAGCGTTTTGCTTCCTTTTGAGTACCTTGCTAGATGGATTTATCCCATCACAAGATAGGTTTATATTTCTAGTCTTTGCTTTTGACCCTAAAGAAATAAAAAACGACAAAACCAACAAAAGGAAAAGCAAAAGAAAGAATAAACCAAATCAGTTTATCATTACTGCTTGTTTTACTTCTAACAACAATTGCTAAGGTAATTATAAAAAGAACTAATGTTAATAGTTCCGCAATACCAGTAGTGTTCATATTTAACCAAGATCTCCATATCGAGAATTCAAATATACATCTAACAGCTTAACAGGAGGAAAAAATCCTCTTTTAAACAGGGGATTTTTCCTCTTTTCTACAAATTTATTTTTTATTATGCGTTAAGTTTTTATAAATGCTAGCGTTTTTCTTTCTAAAAATTTGAGCGTAGTGGTAAGGGGGAATAATACCTCCTTTCTGCGGTTTTCCTCTTTATTACGAGTTGCTGTATTTAACAACAGTGAAGAGGGCAGTTATTTTTAGGTTATTTGGTTATGTTATTTTGTTGTTTATAAATCGATAGTATATCGCTTGCAGAGGCCGACCATACCCCTTGACTGGTAACGTACTCTAACACTTGCTCTAACTTGGCGATACGATGCGGTTGGCCGAGCATCCAAGGGTGAATATTGAGCGCCAGTATTCGCCCGCCTTGTGACTCTGCCTCGTTTAATAAGAAGTCACATGCATCACATAATTGCTCTACATAGCTTTGTTCACTATGTTGATTGTTCATAAGTATGAAGGCGTCGTCTAGCTCATTTGAAAGTGGCATGGCGGTTAGGTTGCCTTGCTGGGTGTGAAATTGATAGGGCATGTCATCGTTCACCCAGTCACAAAAATATTCTATGCCATTTTCTGCCAGTAATTCTGGCGTGTTTTCACTTTCACTACGCACTGGACTTAGCCAGCCAGTTATTGCTTGCCCGCTCAATTCTCGTAACGTAGAGAGAGATTCTTTTACTTGCTGACGCTCTTGGCTGATGTCTTGCCCGCCATAATGCAAGGCGTCCATGTGTATACCGTGGCCAAGTATTTCATTGCTACGTTCTTTAATCACATTTAGCAGGTAAGGGTTACGTTTAGCTAAAGCGGAGTTCATTGCAAAGGTTGGTGTAACTTGGTATTTGTCGAAGGCGTTTAGCAAGCGGTAAATACCGACACGATTACCGTAATCTCGTAGGGTAAAATGACGTAAGTCGGGATAAGGCATAGTCATGCCACCAGGCACTTTAAATGGCACGCCTTTTTGATCAAGTGGGAAGAACTGTAACGGTACATTTACCCACAGTGCTAGTTTATTGTTGTTCGGCCATTGAATAGATTTACGTTCACTAAGTTGTGACCAACGATATCTGTCGTGATCCATGCCATAACTACGATGTGGATATTCAAGATGTGCTTTATCTAATGACATTATTGCGCTCCTTGAATGCTAGTTTGTTTTTCTGCAATGTCATTGATTGCAGCTTGGTAGTAATGTTCACGAAAATACTCGGCGATTTCTCGGCCTGTGGTCACCCAAACATCCTCATGGCTGGTAATGTAATCAAGCGCGGCTTCGTAAGCTTTCATTCTGTGCGGGCAAGCCACTTGATAGTTGTGGGTTGGGATACACATGATGGTGCCAGATGCCTCTCCTTCTTGATAAAGACGGTCAAAATTGTCTTTAAGAATTTGTCCATAGCGGCGTGGTTCCATTTTGTTAACCACAAAGGCAATGGTGTCGTTCATTTCTAACGAGTAGGGAATAGAAACAAACTGCTTACCGCTTCTAAGGTGTATCGGCGTCGGTTGGTCATCATGAAATAAATCGCAAGTGTAAAAACCACCATCGTTACCGAATAGTTCGGTGCCCACTTCGGCAAATAAATCAAGTGTTAGTTCTGAATGTGATAGCGCTGGTGCTAGGTATCCGGCACATTTTTGGCCGGTATGTTTGTATATGGTTTCCATGGCATCTTTGATCATGTCTCGTTCTTGCATTTCACTCATGCCATAGGTGTAGCGCGTGTTGTAAATACCATGACTAAAGAATTCCCAGTTGCGCTCTTTGCAAGCGGAAATAATTTCAGGGTGATGGTCGCAAAGTGCGGTGGACAGTGAAATCGAGCCACGAATACCGTATTTGTCCAACAGCTTCATTTGTCTATCGTGACCAACGCGATTTCCATAGTCACGAATACTGTAACCAGCAACAGCAGGGGTTGCCTGAGGCCAAGCAGCGCGATTCGGGTTTTTCGGTGGGTTAAGTTCGTAATATTCAATGTTGGGGGCAACCCAAAACGCTAGCTTTTTACCATTAGGCCATTTTATTTTTGGACGATTATGGTACGGCCAATAGTCGTAAAATCCGGGATCTGATTTCATTGCCAACACTCTTTATTATCTTTGAAGACTAACGTTAATATGCTCACTATAAAGTGGGATATCGATGTGCGGCATGACAAATATCAAGCCGCAAATTCGCTTACTACTTTGTCTGTGCATCTAGCCAATTAAATACTTCTTCTACGTCTAGCACATCTGCGTATTTCAGCGATAAGTCGGTCAAGTTCGCATAGTGATAACTTTCATGTTTATCTGCGACACACTCTTCAGGCACAATTGTGCGATAGCCGCGTGACAGTGAATCTACAGCTGTGGCGCGAATACAGCCTGAAGTTGAACCGCCGGTAACAATAACGGTATCAACTTGGTGCCACACCAGCAGCGATTGTAATTGTGTTTCAAAGAATGCTGATGGCATTTTCTTGGTGTAAATAACGTCGTTAATGCGATCTATTTCCAGGCGATCGTCAAATTCGCTACGGCGTGATTCAAATTTAATGTTTTGGAGTGAATCTGGCGTATTGGTGCGCGTAGCCCAAACACCGGCATCTTCACCCGACTCCATGTAAGCGACATGTGTCCAGACCACAGGCCAACCAAGGGCACGGAACTTTTTTGCTAGTTCGTTGGTGTATTCCATTTGGCGTGGGTCGGTTTCATAAGCGGTAGTGAATTCATCTGTCGCGGTATAGGCTTTTTGTGGATCAACATTCACCAGCACAGCTTTATTGCCAAAACCAAAGCGTTTACGGGCAGGGTTGTTTTTAACGTCGAAATAGATTTCTTTGGCGGTTTTGTTGGTAGTTTCCATAGGTTGACCTTTAATTTTGATTTTTATCAAGGGTTTTAACGCAGGTTCACTAAATAATGCGTTAACAGTTTAGTCAAAAACGTCGGCAAACGTTTTGGCTGTGGAAACTTTTAATTACTTTTAAGTGGCAACGGCGTATTTATATACCCAATCAAATTGCTTTGTAAAGCACTATTGTTAATGCACAATAGAGCTAGCTAAGCTCAGCCTAAATTCGAGGAAACTACCGTGGCAAATGCAGTGTTAAGCAACTGGGATGACATCCTTTTACTCAACGATCAGCTAACTGAAGACGAGCGAATGATTCGCGACATGGCACATAACTTCTGTCAGGAAGAGTTAATGCCTGGCATTTTGATGGCTAATCGTAACGAAGAATTCGACCCTAACATTATGCGCCAATTCGGTGAAGTTGGTTTATTGGGCGCAACGATTAAAGACTTTGGCTGCTCAGGTGTGAACTATGTCAGTTATGGCTTGGTGGCTCGTGAAGTTGAACGTGTTGATTCGGGCTATCGCAGTGCAATGAGTGTGCAATCGTCATTAGTTATGCATCCAATTAATGCTTTTGGCTCTCAAGCTCAAAAAGAAAAGTACTTACCAAAACTCGCGACCGGTGAATACATCGGCTGTTTTGGTTTAACTGAACCGGGTTCGGGGTCAGATCCTGCGAGTATGGTAACTCGAGCGAAAAAAGTAGACGGTGGCTACCGTTTAACAGGTTCAAAAATGTGGATCACTAACTCGCCAATAGCTGATGTTTTTGTTGTATGGGCGAAGAATGAAGCTGAAGGTGATGCAATTTGTGGTTTCGTGCTTGAAAAAGGTATGGACGGATTAACGGCACCAAAAATTGAAGGTAAGTTATCGCTTCGTTCATCGATTACCGGTGAAATTGTGATGGATAATGTGTTCGTGCCAGAAGAGAATATGTTCCCAGAAGTTCGCGGCTTAAAAGGACCATTTAGCTGTTTAAATATGGCGCGCTACGGCATTTCGTGGGGCGCATTAGGGGCTGCTGAATATTGTTGGCATGCTGCTCGTCAGTACGGTTTAGACCGTGTGCAATTTGGTAAACCACTTGCGCAAACTCAACTGTTCCAAACTAAGTTAGCGAATATGCAAACAGAGATTACTTTAGGCTTACAAGGTTCGCTACGCGTGGGTCAAATTATTGATAGTGGTGATTGGGATCCTACAATGATCTCGCTTGTAAAACGCAATAACTGTGGCAAGTCGTTAGATATTGCACGCATGGCTCGCGACATGCACGGCGGTAACGGCATTGCTGATGAGTTCCATGTGATTCGTCACATGATTAATCTAGAAACAGTAAATACCTATGAAGGTACTTATGATGTGCATGGTTTAATTTTAGGCCGTGCACAAACTGGCTTACAGGCGTTCTTCTAAGGGGTATTGATGCTTGTATGAGCTTTTCGGAAAATGAAAAGCTCTTGGTTACATTGAGTTCAACGCAGAGCGTTAGGCTCATACGTCGTCAGGCTCAGTATGAAGAAAGCACTTTTAGTGTCTCTGATTCAACCTGAGCAAGTCGACGGGGTTGCTACCGTTAGCCTTAACAACAGGTACCCGTTTGGCAGCTATCACTAGGTGCACAGCCCTGTTGAAGTGGGTCGCATCCTCGGCCTAAATAAGTCTCTTCGGATAAATAAAAGCTGACAAACTTTTCTTCAAAATCAGTTGTAACACTCTGCTCAAATAACCCTGTTTTTGCCAATGCTTGTTGCCACGCCTTGACCTTTGGAAAGCTAGCTAAAAAGTCATGGCCGGAGTGCTGCTCAATTATTGCTGCGCGATGTAACAGCGGCAGCCACGCCATATCGACATTACTTAGGTGCTCGCCTTTCCAAAAAGGATGGACGACATTGGCTTCGGCTTTGATGAATGCTTTGGCCAATTTAGCTTCGCGCTCATTTAACGTGGTTTCATCTGTACTGCGCATTGTTGAACACTGCACTAAATAATGTTTTGCAGCTTGGTAGCTCCATGCTCTATCTAGTGCTTTTTGTTCAGCTAATACATCGTTTTCGATCGCAGGGTACGCATCATCCAAATACTCAGCAATTGCATCTGATTCAAATAGTGCAGTGTTGTTGTCGGTAACAAGTACCGGAACTTGTCCATTAGGTGAAATATCTAAAAACCACTGAGGTTTGTTTTTTAAACTAATGAATTCGATTTGGTATGGGACGTTTTTTGCTTCCAATAACGCGGTAATACGTTGCACGAATGGGCAAATAGTAAAACTAACAACTTTGATCATTTTCAATCCTTACTTCATTGATTTCCCTTATAAGACGAAGCAGGTTTGAAAAAGACGAAATTATTGATAATTATTTTTATAGCTATTGTTTTAAAGCGCTAACATTTGTTGCAGTTGTTTGATTTCTCGATGAATTCGACAATGTTGCCGTGCTTGTCTAATTCAAAGGTACAACATTGTTCAAATAACTTTTTAAGCTCGCCGCGGCTTCTTTGCAGACGAGATTTTAAGGTTGAATAGGCAATATTGTGATTTTCTGCATAGTCTTTTTGTGAGCTGTCACCAAGTTCGATATCACGAAGTAGCTGACTAGATTGTTCGTCAAGTGCGTTTATAAATGGTGATAAACAGGGCGCCAAAGCTTTTTTCAAATCAGTGGCTGATTCATTAAATACAGTCATCTCTTCATCAAATGGTTCAAGGTGCTTTTGCTTACGATAGAAGTCAATAATGGTGTTGTTGGCTATTGCAAAAAGCCAAGACTTTAAACTGTTTGCTTGGTTTACTGTGCCTAGCTGTTGATGCGTTTTAAGTAAAATCTCCTGCAATAACTCTTCAACATCGCTAGGGTTGCTTACTTTACGTTGTAAGAATCGTTCTAGCTGATATTTATATTCTTGCCAAATATGTTCTATGTTCATGGGAAGCTCTTTGTTTATCTTTTTTACGGCTGGCAGAGATACCTTATCGTTTGTCAAATAATTCCATGTTAACTATATGGGTATTTGAAATTGACAAAGGTCAACGCGCTTTACCTGATAAACAGTAATGATAACCGACATTATTTGGCGAATAACAGTGAATTATGAAACATAGAACGATTAGAGGTACGGTTCAGTACACCAGTAAAAAGCCTGAGCGAATGGATCAAGAACGTGGTCGCGAATATTTCTCGATTACTAAGCAAAACGATGGTGTGCGAGTTTTACAAGCTCACTGTGAAATTGATGATGAACCTAATGTTGTACGTGATGTTGTTGTAGCAATGAATCCCGATGCGAGTCCTATCGATTGTTCTGTTCGTTTGTCGGTAGGTGATAAATACGAAGGCACTGGCTGGTTTCGCTTTGCTAAGCACTATGTTGAATGTGAAAGCCATAATCAACGCGATGGGCGAATTACCCAAAAGATAGATATCGATGAGCCTGTAAAGTGGTTACAAGCTCACCCTATTGTTGGTGACGCGCTATTGATGCGCATCTATGATTTGTCTCAAGGACCGGGTAAAACGTTTTTTCCAGATTTAATGCTAACTTCGCCAGATCACCGAGGTGCGACTGGTCCATTATTGTTTAAAACAGGTTTTGGTATTCGTTATGTTGGTGAAGAAAAGATCACAGTAAAAGCTGGAAGTTTTACCGCTAGACACTTTCAAGTGGTTGATACGGCAGGTAATTTACCTGAAGAGCACCCTCCGTACAATTTATGGTGCACAGCGGATGATGACTACTTGCTATTAAAAGCGGGTGCCGAAGGTTATATGCAGACTCACTACGAATTGGTTGAATATTCAATTATTGAAGGAGGCTTATAATGGCCACTAAAACACTCCCTTCATGGGACGTGATCACTAAACATGATGTGTTTGCTGATGCAAATCATGACGAAGTAGCAAGGCTAAATTTCCTAACACATTTAAATGTGCATTTAAGTGCCAACGTGTTGCCTGGTGTAAAAAATGCCTATGAAACTCAAGTAAAGCCAGAGTTTATAAAAGCACAAGGGCATGAACCTGAAAATCGACATCAATTGCGAGCGGCGATCACTCAAAATCATACGTTTCAGATGTGGAGCGCACTGCGTCGAAATACCATGGAAATGCGCCAGCAAGCGGGTCGGGCACAAGTGCTTCGTCAAATTGAAGACATAGTCGCTAAAGTAGAGCACTACAATGAAGGTGCTGATACCTTGAAGTTAGATGAATCAATTGCGATCCCAGAAAACGTTGGCTCGGTAGATATTCATTGTCAGCCAGGGTGTTATTACACCGAATATTTTGAAAATGATGTCACCGTTGCGGCAAGTTATGATTTAGGGTTATTCGTTACTACAGCAGGCTTACTTGGAGCATTGAGTGATGGCGGTGGTCAAGCGGTAGGTAAATGGTTGGCAGACAATCACCCTGACTTTCAACCTAAACGTATTTTAGATATCGGCTGTACCATTGGCCATAATGCAGTGCCCTTAGCGCAAGCGTTCCCTAATGCTGAAGTTATCGCCGTTGATGTAGCTCGTCCAAGTCTTCGATATGCTCATGCTCGCGCAAAAGCATTAGGTGTGAATAACATCACTTTTGTACAAGCAGATGCTGAAAATCTTAGCCAATATCAAGATGAATCATTTGATTTAATAACTACAGCCATGTTTTGGCATGAAACATCTGACACTGCAATGCCAAACATCTTAAAAGAAATAAACCGCTTACTTAAAACAGGTGGCTTAACTTTACATCTTGAGCAGCCACAATATCAGGGCATGGGGGTTTATGAGCAATTTATTCGCGACTGGGATACCTATTACAACAATGAACCTTACTGGGGACCGATGCATGACTTAGATTTAAAGGACATGCTTAGCAAGTGTGGCTTCAATAGTGATGATTTGTTTGAAACCGGGGTTGTGTCGTTAGTTGACGAGAAAATTTTTGGTAAACGCGAAAAAGGTGATGCTGGCGAAGATTACGGGCGAGCGCCAGTGTGGAATGCGTTCGGCCTCTGGAAGAAATAAAGGTTTCTTGTATTGGTCTTTGAGTTAATTTCGTTGTCGAAAATACTCACGTATGAGCATAAGTAGTGTGTTTTCTCCTAGAACTTAAGCCATATACCAACACAATTATCCCGATTATTAGTGTCTAGAAAATCGAATATTAATTTTTGAGAAGAATTTGAGCAGGCTAAAAAAGTCTGGAGAGATAAAATGGCAGAGATAGATAAATTAAATTTAGCGGGTACTAAGGCGAAAGGACAACGCCCTTATTTTTTAGCAGATAAACAAACTGAGCAAGTGATGTCGATTACAATGGCGCTTGCTATGGAACTATCGGTTGCACGTGAACGTATTGCTACGCTTGAGTGTGTGCTTGAGCAAAAAGGTGTATTAACCAGAGATGAATTGGCGGCGTTTAAACCGGATGCTGATGAAGTCGCGAAGCGCAGTCAAGAAACACAAGAGTACTTAGCGCGAATCTTACGTATTATTCAGCAAGATAAAGAAGAGCTTATGTCAAATGAACCAACGGTTGAAGAAGTTCAGGAAAAGCTAACGCAAGGTAATACCTAGTTTTTCAACGAGTGAAGCTTTTTAAATGATTGAGCAAATATTTGCTGAGTATTACTTGTCATACCTTTGGTATATATCGCAATTAATTGCTCAATAAACTTATTACTTGCTAGTAGTTTGTTAATTTGAGCAAGCGCTTTGTCAGATAATGCTGACTTTGAACAAGCGATGAAAGACGGTGATAAATCTTCGTAACCCACCATGGTGTAGCTTTGGAAATTAAATGATATTGAATCGTGTGGTTTAGAATCTTTTAATAATCTAGGCAACCCTATTAAGTAGTCTATTCGTTTACGTTTTAAATATTCGTAACTATCTCTTAGTTTCGATTCATCAATAATTATAAATCGTTCGGGGTTCGCATCGATTAGCGCTCTTAGTTGTTGATCAAAACTTTGAACTGAAAAACGATAGTAGCCAAAAATAGCATCAGTATGCTTTTGAAATAATTCTATAATATCTATCTTCTCGTCATTGAGTAGTGGCAACAGTTGCTGCTCAGGTGGTTCATATCTCAAAGTATATAAGCGGTAATTAAAATAAAGAGCGGAAGCATTGCTGTAATCGGCAACTGCAAGTCTTTCTTCACTTTTGATGGTATTTAAAATACAGAGATTATTTTGATTACTTAACTGTTGAAAACCGATGGCCGTACTCCCAGAGTCGATGTGTTTACTGTTAAATTCACTATTCAACATTTTAAGTACTTGTTCGTCTTCAGAGTAGGGGACTAGCTTGCCTAGTTCAGTGTCGAATTTCTTGACTATCAAATACCACTGAAGTGCGTCACTATCTGATTGTCTGTTTGAGTTTTTTTTGGGGGTGTGTTTTAAAGAAATTGCCGATTTTGAATAGTTTGCCGCCATATTCGCATCGCGAAAATAAACATAAACGGCTTTTTTTTCTGATAGTGGGGTAATAACAACATTAGGTAATTCCCGATAATATCGCGCTTGGTTTTCTCGGAAGTCTATAATGCCATCAATTTTATTCTTTGCTAATAATTTAACTGCACTATCGCGATCGTCCACTATATAACTATTTTGTTGGCTTTTAAGCAGGTATTCATGGCGAATGGCGCCATATAATGGGTTGCTAACTTGTGCGACACTTAGTGTGATTAAGTCAAACGCTGGAATAGTATCAAGTAAATAATAAGACTTAATCCACTGGCTGTTTTGTTGTAATGCATCGGTAATAAGTATGTCGGCGTTAAGTAAATTGATCGCTTCAGCAACGTTTACAGATTGGCCAAGTGCATTTTGCAGAATTTGTTGGTATCGCAGTAAAGTGGCACCGTTAAGTTTAACGGTGCTTATATGAATACTTGCTTGGGTCGTAGCAAAGCACTTGGCGGGCATCAACACCAATAAGCAACTAAATAATGTGAGAGAAATAACTTTCGCTAACGTTCCTTGCATTTACTCGCACTATTTTGTCCTTTTTAATAAGCCTAGTGTTTGTCTTTATTGCTGTCAAAATTAGAATGGTTAACGATTATTAAAAAGTTGCTTTCATGACGAGTTGGTTAGTCTAAACGTCGTTATTTATCTGACCAAACGGCTAGTTCATTGTTACAAGGGTCGGTAAAGTGAAATCTTCGACCACCAGGAAATTCAAAAACTGGCTTGATAATATTACCGCCAGCACTTTCGATAGCGTGTTGTGTTGTTGCTAGATTGTCACTGTAAAAGACTATTAGTACACCACCTTTTGCTTGACTAGATGCGGCGTCAGCTTGATAAAAGCCACCGTCGATAGTATCGCCGGAAAATGCAGTATATTCAGGGCCGTAGTCGGTAAATTGCCAATTAAAAACAGTCTGATAAAAATTTTTCACTGCAGGTAAATTACTAGCAGCAAGTTCTAAATAGTTTATTTTGGCCATATGTAGCTCTATGTCTCATAAAGTTCTAGTGGTAAGTTATCGGGATCTGCAAAGAAGGTATAGCGTTTTTGAGTAAATTCATCAATGCGAATAGGCTCTACAGCAATGTCATGGCTAACCAAGTGTTCAACGGCAGCGTCGACATTAGTTACTTTAAAAGCAAGGTGCCTTAACCCTCTTGCTTCAGGATAACTTGGTCTTTCAGGCCGATTAGGGAATGAGAACAGTTCAATTTGACCACCGCACGGTAACGCGAGATCTAGCTTGTATGAGTTTTGCTCTTCTCGGTAATTTTCAGCAATAACTTTCAAGCCTAAGACTTTGTGGTAGAAGTTTTTAGAACACTGATAGTCGCTGCAAATTATCGCAACATGATGTATCCCTTGTAGCAAATTCATTTATCCATGATGAGTGGTTGAATATTAATTGGGCTTCACTTCACTTGAACATTCATCAACAATATTCATTTGATTAAATCCTTTCACCTGCATGCAAGCGACTTTTAAACCATTGTTATTGTTAACTTCAATATCACTAACCGCATTTAACTGTTCGCCTGTTAAGTGAAATTGAAAATGATGATGCGGTTTAAAAAACATCATTTGATAAGCGCCTTGCAACCAATCGTATTCAATCTGATAGCTGCCTAATGCCGCAGCAACATCAACTCGTTCGACAAGTTCAGATTTAGCGTAATTAAACGCTTGGTAGGTGGCGTAACCTCTAAAAGCAACAACAGACAATATTACTGCAATTATGGCTAACCATAACTTAGTCATGCTCATGCAACCTCCTGATTTTTATTTTTATATTTATTTTCGATTGCAAATTCATATTAAGAGTAATCTTTAATCAAGGTCAAGCGCTGAGTTTAGTTATTGCCATTTATCAATTCTATCCAGAGCGCTTATCGTTAAGGTTTAGGCTTATAACAATAAGCTGAAGACAACTTAGGAGTGAGCCATGACCACCGTCGTTGTGCTATTTAATTTAAAAGCAGGCGCAGACCAAGCTGCTTATCAAAACTGGGCAAAAGAAACGGATATACCAACCGCGGGGGGCTTGCCTTCAGTTGACGTATTTGAAGTGCTAAAAATAGAAGGCTTATTGATGTCCGAAGAAAAACCACCTTACCAGTATATTGAAATATTAAAAATTAACGATATGGAACAGTTTGGCAAAGACGTTAGTAGCGACATAATGCAAAAAGTCGCCAGTGAATTCCAAGCATTCGCTGACAACCCTCTATTTGTTATGACATCCAAGTTATAGAGGTGATTATGTCTCAATCTACTCACAATCAATATCCTGAACTAAACGGCAAAGTAGCGGTTATTACTGGTGCTGGTCGCCATGAAGGTTTGGGTGAAGCTATGGCTAAACGCTTAGCAAGTGAAGGCTGCAAAGTGGTAATTACTGATATAGGCCAAGCACAAGGCGCTCACATGCCGAAATCCGCTATCGGTACCTCTGATGAGATGCAGCAAATTGTTGCAGAAATTAAGGCGGCAGGTGGTGAAGCCGCTAGTTTTGTTTGCAATGTGTTAGATGCAGAGCAAGTAAAAGCGGCTGCGCAGTTTGCTGTTGATACCTACGGTAGTTTAGACATTTGGGTGAATAATGCCGGAATTGGTTATTTAATGAAGCCAATTCTAGAGATGGATGTCGAAGAGTGGGACTCGGTATTAAATGTAAACCTGCGGGGCACATTCTACGGTATTAAGTTTGCTGCCGAGCAAATGGTTAAGCTTGGTAATGGTGGCAAAATTATCAATATTGGCTCTCAGGCGTCCAAGTCTGCTTTTGCTCATGCTTCGGCCTATACTACTTCAAAACATGGCATGAACGGTTTAACTCGCACTGCTGCATTAGAGCTGGGCTCAGAAAAAATCAATGTTAACCAGATTTGTCCTAACCATGTAACGACAGGTTTAGGGGCTTGGCAAAATGCTCACTTTTCTGATGTGACCGGTAAAGGCCACGAAAAATATATGGAAGAAATGCGTAATCGTATTCCACTTGGGCGCCCTGGTTTACAGGAAGATATTGCTAAAGCATGTGCCTTTCTATGTTCGGATCAGGCTTCCTATATTACAGGCGAAACGATGAATGTCTCTGGTGGGGAAGAATATCACTAAATTGATTTATATGGGCTATTAGGCTTTCTAGCTTTGTCGAGAATGCTCACATATATTTGTATGTTGCGGCTTATCTCCTCGCTATAAAACCTATTAGCCATCTTATAAACCCAACTTAGTTCTCAAAATAAATAAGTTTGTTGAAAAAATTATGTCGAAAAATTATCAATGGCCAAAGAATGCGCGACTTGCGATGTCAGTTGTGGTGAATGTCGAAGAAGGCTCTGAGTATACGGTTAAAGATGGTGACAAAGGTATGGAGCCGGTTGACGAGCTGCATGTGCATTTGAAAAAACCGATGCGTAACTACGGCAATGAATCGAATTATCAATACGGTATCAACGAAGGTGGTCCGCGCATCATTAAGTTATTAGATAAATTTGATATTCGTTGTACTTGGACTGCCGCAGCGCTTTCCTTAGAACGTGCGCCGTATTTGGCTGAAGCCATTCGTCGCCGTGGTGATGAACCTTGTTCTCATGGTCATCGTTGGGTGCATCAATTTAGAATGGATGAAGCACAAGAGCGTCAATTTATCCGTGAAGCAGTTACTAGCATTGAAAAAACCACTGGCACTCGCCCATATGGTTGGTTATCTCGCTACCTACATACCGAGCATACGCGCCGATTGCTTCAGGAAGAAGGTTTTCTATATCACATGGATGATTACAGTGCTGATGCGCCATTTTGGGATTCAGTTAATGGTAGTGACGAACCTATGGTGATTGTGCCGTATGCTCTTGATTCCAATGATATGAAGATGTGGGTAGCACCGAGTTACACGCCAGAAGCTTGGTTAAAATATGCCAAAGATACCTTCGATGTACTTTATGAGGAAGGTGCAGAGCAACCTCGCATGATGAGTGTAGGGTTACATCTACGCATTATTGGTCGACCTGGACGAATCTGGGCTTTAGAAGAATTTTTTAATTATATCAGCAAGAAAGACGATATTTGGTTTGCAACTAGGCAAGATATAGCACTACATTTTAAAGAACACGTTTCTGCGACCTAATGAGAATTTAAATGTCTATATCCCCAAATAAGTTAATTCGTTCACTTCTTTTTGTGCCTGGTTCAAAACCTGACCGCTTTGCTAAGGCAGATGCAGCAGGAGCTGATCTTATCTGTATTGATTTAGAAGATGCTGTGCTACCAGAAGATAAAGACTGTGCTCGACAAGCAGTCGTTAACTATATCAATGACACCAATCGAGAGGTATGCGTGCGCATAAATCCGATTGATTCTTGGTTGGGTCAACAAGACTTAGTGGCAATCGCCAAAGCAAAACCAGCTTACATAATGTTGGCCAAATGTGGCTCTGCTGAACAAATTAGTATGGCCGCTAAAGCGTGTAGCCCTAAAACAAAACTTATTGGCCTAATTGAAACGATTGAAGGGTTGGAACAAGCTTTTCAAATTGCCACCGGCTCAGACAAAGTCGCTGCTTTGATGTTTGGCGGCGCTGACATGTCGGCGGAGCTGCGCTGCGACTTTAGCTATCAACCATTGTTATTTGCTCGTAGTCAACTAGTCATGGCTGCTGCAAAAGCGGGCGTAGATGTTTTAGACGTACCTTTTGTTGATATTAAAAATGAAGCAGGGTTAATCGAAGAGACCAATCAAATTAGGCTGCTTGGCTTTACAGGCAAGGCAGCCATCCATCCTATACAGGTGCAGGCGATTCATGATGGATTTACGCCAACCAATGAGCAATTAGCGTATGCAGAGTCTGTTATGGCTGCAGTTGATGGCCCTGATGCCGGTGTTGTCGTTGTCAATGGCCGAATGGTCGACCGCCCAATTATTCTAGCGTCTGAGCGCGTATTAGCGTTGGCTCAGGCTGCTCAACACTGTAGTTAAGAGAGAAAAACATGGTACAAAGTGCAAAAAAAGTAGGTGAAAACCGTTATAGAGAAACTTTTGGTCGTTATTTCGAGCAATTTCACGTTGGTGATATCTACGAACATCGTCCAGGTAAAACCATTACCGAGTATGACAACCACTTATTTACACTGATGACCATGAATACGCATCCAATGCATTTTGATGATGAGTTCGCAAAGAAAAGTGAATTTGGCAAATGTATTGTCTGTTCACCACTAACCGTGGCGTTAATGGTAGGAATGAGCGTGACCGATTGTAGTCAAAAAGCAATTGCTAACCTAGGATGGGATGATATCCGTATGACCAAACCTTTGTTTGTTGGCGATACTCTATATGCAGAATCAGAAGTGTTGGATAAACGTGAGTCTAAATCTCGTCCTACTCAAGGTATTGTGACTATTAAGACTAAGGGCTTTAATCAAGATGGCGAGCAGGTTTGCCAATTCATTCGAAAAATGTTGATCGCGAAAGAGGGTCACGCAGTAGAAGATAAAATTGATTAGCTAATTGTACGAAATTCTTAATTGTTGAGGGGCTTGGTAACGTTAGTTGCCAAGCCCTTTTTGCTTAATATCAATCACAAAAATTGCAATTTCAGCCACTATCTACTCATAACTGAGTATTACCGGAGCTATTAATGTCTGAAGCTTATTCAAAAGAAGACGAGATCGCGATTTTAGATATGATCAACAAATGGGTTGATAACGAAGTACGTCCAATTGCCCAAACGTACGATCAAGCAGATAAATACCCATTTGAACTAGTCGAACAAATGAAAGAGTTGGGTTTGTTTGGTGCAACGATTAGCCAAGACTACGGCGGCATGGGTCTACCTGCGTCTATTTACGCAAAAATTGTGATTAAAGTTGCTTCCGCTTGGATGGCGCCAGGAGGCATATTTAATTCACATTTAATACAAGCTTCTGCTATTGAACGTTGTGGAACAGAAGAGCAAAAGTCTCGATTTTTACCACGCATGGTGACAGGTGAATTGCGTGGTGGCATTGCGCTTACAGAGCCAAATGCTGGTAGCGATTTGCAAGCCATTAAAACGGTTGCTATTCGTGATGGTGACGATTACATCATCAATGGCGCTAAAACTTGGATAACTAATTCATTAAATGGTAACTCACTAGCAGTCCTTGTTAAAACTGATACAGAAATTGAGCCTCGTCATAAAGGTACTTCTATGTTTTTAGTTGAAACCAAAGACGAAAATGGCGAATTCCTGCCAGGTATTGAAGTGATCAAAATGAAGAAGCTCGGCTATAAGGCGATAGATACCTGTGAGGTGGTATTTACAGATTTTAGAGTACCTGCTGAGAATCTTATTGGTGGTGTTGAAGGTAAAGGCTTTATTCAAGCAGTGGGAGGCTTAGAGCTAGGTCGCATAAATGTAGCTGCTCGAGGCGCTGGTATCGCGCAAGGTGCTATGGAACTTGCGGTGCGATATGCACAAGAACGAGAGACCTTTGGTAAAGCTATATGTAACCATCAAGCGATACAGCTAAAGTTAGGGGAAATGGCTTCTAAAGTAGAAGCATCACGTTTACTTATCGAGCAAGCTGCACTTAAGTATGATTCAGGAGAGCGCTGCGATATGGAAGCTGGTATGGCGAAGTATTTCTCATCTGAAACAGGGGTTTTCTGTGCCAATGAGGCGATGCGAATTTTTGGTGGGTATAGCTACAGTTGTGAATACGAAATTGAACGCTATTACCGTGACGCCATGCTGATGTGTATTGGTGAAGGTACGAACGAATTCCAGCGTATGATTATTGCTAAGCAGTTAATTGAGCGTAACAAAGTATAAATTTGTGCGCCATATTTGACGTTTTAGCTGCGTTATTGTTTGTTTCATTTTAGTCATGCACTGACGGTGTCCACCTAAAGCAGAAACCGCACAATGCCTTGCTCTAACAGCAACTATTTAGCGCAATGTACTTCTTTAATTACTTGGCTTAAAAGAACTAAATTTATTGGATGTAAAATGACAAACTCACTACCACTTAAAGGCATTCGAATTATTGCTGTTGAACAATATGGCGCTGGTCCATATGGCTCTATGTATCTAGCTGATATGGGCGCGGAAGTAATCAAAATAGAAAACCCAAAAATTGGTGGCGATGTCTCTCGTCAAACAGGGCCATTTTTCTTAGGAGAAAACGATAGCTACTTTTTCCAAACCTTTAATTTAAATAAGAAAAGTATCACGTTGAATTTGAAGTCAGAAGAAGGACGAGCGGTTTTTGAAAAGCTAGTTAAAACGGCTGATGCGGTAACAAATAATTTACGTGGTGATCAACCTGAAAAACTAGGCATTACTTATGAGGCGTTAAAGCACATTAACCCTAAAATTGTCTGTGGCCACCTATCGGCCTATGGCCGAGATAACGATCGTGCGTCATGGCCAGGCTATGATTATTTAATGCAAGCAGAAGCGGGACTAATGAGCTTAACGGGTGAGCCGGGTCAAGCGCCAGCTCGATTCGGGGTGTCTATGGTCGACTTTATGACAGGTGCAGTCGCATCACTTGGCTTAACTGCCGCTTTGCTCGGTGCGCACCGCTCAGGTGTCGGCTCTGATGTAGATGTATCACTATTTGATGTTGCACTGCATCAGCTATCTTACCCTGCGACTTGGTATCTAAATCAAGGGCATGTAGTGGAACGCGTTGCTCGTTCAGCACACCCGGCTACTGTGCCATGTCAGCTTTATAAAACACAAGATAGCTTTGTATTTTTAATGGCAATGACTGATAAATTTTGGCAAGTGTTGATGGATATACTTGATGACGAAGTGTTAAAAGCGCAGCGGTTTGCAAAAGTGGCAGATCGTCGTGAAAACAGAGACTTGCTAACGCAGGAAATTGATCGCGTACTTGGCAAGCATCCGACAGCATATTGGCTTGAAGTACTCAAAGGGAAAATTCCTTGCGCACCGGTTTACGACTTACCACAGGCAATGAACAATCCTTATATACGCGATACGGGGATGGTGCAAAAAGTACCGCACCCTCACAATGCCGATATGGAAATATTAGCTAATCCAATCAAAGTTAACGGTCAGCGATTGGTTGGTAAAGCGTCGGTTACTATGGGTGAAAATACTCAGGAGTTACTGTCAGAATTAGGCTATGACGAGCAAGCTATTGCAGGTTTAAAGCAGCGTCAGGCTATCTAGGAGTTAATAATGAAGCTTGAGGGACTAAAAGTACTCGATTTGTCAATGTTTCTACCTGGTCCTCATTTTACCATGATGATGGCTGATCATGGTGCAGAAGTCATTGCACTTGAGCCTCCTGGCGGTGAACCAGTGCGTCAAGTTGGCTTAAAGCAAGATGAGCATACAGTTTGGTTTCGAAACGTTTTTAGAGGTAAGAAAAGTATTAATTTAAATCTTAAATCGGAGGCCGGGAAAAAGGCGTTTTTTGAACTGATTAAGACGGTTGATGTCATCGTTGAAGCATTTCGTCCTGGTGTTGTTGAACGTTTAGGAATTGACTACAAAGCAGTTTCAGACGTTAATCCTCATATTGTGTATTGCTCAATTTCTGCTTATGGGCAAACCGGTGAAAAACGTTTAAATCCCGCACATGATTTAAGTATCCAAGCCGACTCTGGCTCAGTATTTATCAATGAAGGTTTAGATGGAAAGCCAGCCCAACCAGCAATGCCGGTTGCTGATATGGCAGGAAGCTTAATGGCATTTTCGGGTATTTTAATGGCGCTCTATCGCCGTAACGAGACGGGCAGAGGGGATTACTTAGATATTTCAATGCAAGACTCCTTAATTGCTTGGTACGCTAACGTGATGGGGCCGCCATTTGCAGAAAACAGACCACCAGTGCCCAAACAAGAACGCAGTTGGGGTGGGACAGCGATGTACAATGTGTATCAAACGTCTGATGACAAATATTTAACGCTTGGTGGCAGTGAACTAAAGTTTGCTGCAAACCTGTTAATAGCTCTTGGTCGTGAAGACTTAATTGAGTTATGTAAACAGCCGCCAGGTGAGGCTCAAGAGCCAGTAAAATTATTTTTTAAAGAGACATTTAAAACTAAAACGTTGGCGTATTGGACATCATTATTAGCAGAGGTTGATGTATGTTGGTCTCCTGTTAGAGAGTTAAATGAAGCAATTCGAGAGCCTCATTTAAAAGAGCGTGAGATGATAATTAAAGATGAAGATGGCAATTATCACTTAGGGGCACCGATAAAATATGCTCAAGAACCAGCACAACTTGATTTTTCATTGCCTAGATTTAGCCAGCATACCGAACAGGTATTGGCTAAGATAGGTTTTAGCGAACAAGATATTGCGACAATGAAAAAAGACAAAGCGTTTTTATAACGCTTTAGTGTTTCTCAATTGATTAGTAGATAGGGAATGCCGACAACATTTCCATTGCTTTTTCATTACAGTAATCAAGCGCGTCGTCTACATCTTTCATGGATAAACCTAAATCTTCTAATAAATGTTGTCCGACGATGTTCTTTTTGGAATAAAGGCCAGGGTGTGCATTATAGACCGCAAGTCGTGAGCCAATATAAAGCAGATTGCTAGCAGCATCTAACTCCTTTTGAAAGGCCAAATTAAATTTAGAAATGGGCTCAACTATATTGTCTGGTAGGTTCCAAAGTTGAAGTAATTCTGCACTGCAATCGGCAAAGGTAAAACCAAAGACATCTTGCTGCCTTTGCCATGGTGTTTCTTTGGAGTCATATTGCTCACAATATTTTACTTCTTTGGGCGCATTATGAATTAGTGCTAGTGCGCCAAGGTTATGAAACAGTCCAGACAAAAATATGGTGTCGGTATTAGCAATTTTTTTACGTCGCGCAAGAAATTGACAAATTAACGCGCAATCAACGCTAATTTCCCAGAATTTATCCATATCAGCTATTTGTGGATCTAGGCCAGAAAAAGCGGCAGTAACCCCATAGGCATTAACTAACTTTTGAACTTCTTTGAGGCCAAGCAATAAGAGTGCTTTTTGGATGTTATCTACTTGCTTAGGAAAGTTAAACATAGCGCTGTTAGCTATTTTCAATAGGCTAGAAGCTATTGCAGGCTCCATAATAATGATTTCGGCTAAATCATCTAAGGTGCACTCATCTTGCGCTAACATATCAGTTAGTTTGGTGTATATATCAGGCAAAACACAAAGCTCTTGTGCTTGTTGTGCATAATCTGAAGGAGATTGCGGCATAACGACTACTTCCAGCAAAAAGATTAAATCCTATTCCTTTTAATATGGGACATGTTAGTTTTTTCGTCAAACTTAAACGCAATGAATAGGCAGTTAATCAAAACTTAGCTAGAATATCGGCTGTTTTATTAGTGAGATTTTCCCTTTATGTCTGGCCCTGTTAATTATTCACATACTTTTAAGTTAGATAGAGCATTGCTAAATGAATGCTTTGAACAATCAATGGACCAGCCGGTTACTTGGTTTAACTACCGCAAAGCCTTAGTATTTGTTTTTATCGGTATGGCGTTACTAATGGCTACTGAGGTTGACGGGTATTTAGCGAGTTTTATTGTTGGCTTAGGCGTTGTTGAAGCGTTAAGCGTAAAGTATCAACAAGCTTGGTGGGTGACTCGTCAGCTGTTTGGGCGCAGTGGCAATAGTGACGTCACTGTGGGGGTAGATATTAACGGTGTACATATTAACTCTGCTTATGTGTCGCAATCGTTTGTTTGGCAAGATATAGATGAAATTATAGAGACAAAAAAGGGGCTGCTTTTGATGAGTAAAGGCATTAAACATTACCTGTCGGCAAGTGTATTGTCTGACGAAGCGCAACAATTTATGCTAGCTCAAACAAGCCACCAGACTGATAACTAAAACTAATAATTAAATCCCATAATAAATAATGACTAGTGATTAACTACCAATGTATAAACCCTTTTTGAGTCAGTATTAACGTGTCGCATAATCTAAAGCTGCCCCAAATCATCACTAAGCCAAAATTTTACCTGCCTTTTGTTGTTTGTTGGTTATTGCTTATCTTCTTGTCGCCACTACCAGTAGCGCAACTTTTTGATTACTTAATATTTTCATTACTTGGTGTGCTGGGAGCGATATTCGCGAATTCTACCGGTGCTGGCGGTGGTGTTATATTTATTCCTATGTTTAATCAGCTGGAATTTACTGAAGCACAAGCTATTGCCACCAGCTTTGGTATTCAATGTTTTGGTATGACAGCTGGTGCTATCACTTGGTGGCAGCATTACCACGTTGATAAAAGAGAGTTAAGACTGTGGCAAGGTTTTAAACGAATTGTTTCAGTTACTACATGTGCAGGAATTATCGGTATTTGGTTTACCTATGGTGGAAATATTTCATCTCCAGCCTCTTTACATCAAAGTTTTAGTTGGTTTTCGCTAATACTTGGTGCCTTTATTATTAGTTCGGTTTATTTTATTAAGCCTAAGCGAGAATCCAGTCAAATTGCTTGGTTTGATTATTTAGCGCTTATTTTGATTGGTTTATTGGGTGGTGCAATCACTGCGTGGTTATCTGTTGGTATTGGTGAAATTTTGGCTATATACCTGATCTTAAGGCGGTTCGATGTCACTATGGCAGTTGCAGCAGCAGTGGTGGTATCGGCTTTTACTGTTTGGTCTGCAATTGCACAGCATACAATCGTAAGTTTTTCGGTGTATTGGCAAGTCGTGATATTTGCAGGACCTGGGGCCGTACTCGGTGGGATTTTAGCTAAGTCTTTAGTGACTTACTTATCGGCAAGGCGACTCAAACTATTTTTTGCTTTTTGGTTACTAATGATAGGCATTGTTGGAATTTAAATGAGAATTATTCTCAAAAACCTTGACATGATTTAGGCAGTTAATTACTCTTTCGCAACATAACAATTAAGGTCAATACAATAATAGTATAAAGGCTTAGTATGATTAAAAAAATTATTGGAATTTCGGCATTAATTGCCACTAGTTTTTCAACATTTGCCAGTGAAGTGAATGTTTATTCTTACCGTCAAGCGTTCTTAGTAGAGCCGCTTTTTAATGAATTTACCAAACAAACGGGTGTTAAGGTTAACGTTGTCTTTGCTAAGAAGGGTATGGCTGAACGTTTAGAACGTGAAGGTGAGCATAGCCCAGCAGACGTACTATTAACGACAGATATTAGCCGCCTAATTGAATTACAGGAAAAAAGCTTATTACAACCGGTAAATTCGGCAGTTTTAGAGCAAGCAATTCCGTCACAATTTCAAGCTGACGATAACACATGGTTTGGATTAACTACTCGTGTACGTAATATCTATTCAGCTAAAAGATTAGGTAATGTCGACATTAATTATGAAGATTTAGCTGACGTTAAATACAAAGGAAAAATTTGTACTCGCAGTGGTAAGCACCCATACAATGTTGCACTAGTTTCATCAATGATTGCAGAACATGGCGAAGCTAAAACTTTGGAGTGGTTGAAAGGGGTAAAAGCTAACTTAGCCAGAAAACCTCAAGGTAATGATCGCGGGCAAGTTCAAGCTATCCACCAAGGCTTATGCGATGTGTCGCTGGGTAATAGTTACTACTTTGGTAAGATGATAAACAACGACAAGCAAAAAGTCTGGGCTGATGGGGTAAATATTAACTTCCCTAATCAGGCTAACCGTGGTGCTCACGTTAATATCTCTGGTGTTGGTGTAGCTAAATACGCGCCGAATAAGTCTTCAGCGATTGCACTTATTGAGTTTTTAGCCTCTGAACAAGCACAACAAATGTATGCGGAGACGAATATGGAATACCCTGTGCGTGCTGGCGTTAAAAAATCGGAGCTAGTAGCGTCTTGGGGTGAATTTAAGTCGGATGCTTTGCCATTAGAAACTATTGCTAAGCACCGAAAGACGGCACTTAAACTGTTAGATCAGGCACAATTTGATCTGTGATATTTGGTCGTACGAATAAAATATGGCAGTCCTCTAGTTGGATAATAGCACTGGCGCTTCTAGCGCCAGTGCTCGTTATGCTTGCATCAAGTATCGGCCATTCCGGCGATACCTTTTCTCATTTATGGCAAACGGTTCTTCCTACCTACATCAGCAATACCATTTGGTTAACATTCGGTGTCGTCGCCCTTTCGCTACTTTTTGGTGTACCGGCGGCCTTGTTGGTTAGCCAAACTAATTTATATAGTGCAAAAGTGTTGCGCTGGGCTTTATTGTTACCGCTGGCTATGCCTGGTTATTTAGTGGCTTACCTCTATACCGATTTGTTTGACTATGCAGGGCCTGTTCAGCGTTTATTGCGAGAATTATTTGGTTGGCAATCACCGAGTGACTATTGGTTTTTCGATATTCGCACCTTATCAGGGGCGACTGTGATTCTAGCGTTGGTATTGTTTCCTTATGTATACATGCTAGGCCGAACGGCATTAGAGCAACAGGATAAAAGCCTACTTCGCGCCGGGCGTACGTTAGGTTTAACTGCAAGACAAAGTTTAATCAAAATCGCCTTACCTTTAGCTAGACCGGCAATAATGGTTGCTGCCAGTTTGGTGATGATGGAGACCATCGCTGATTTTGCAACGGTGCAATATTTTGCTGTTAATACTTTAACAACTGCTATTTATGATACTTGGCTTGGCTATAGTGACATGGCAGCGGCAAATGCGTTAGCAAGTGTCTTGTTGCTTTTTGTTTTATTTGCTGTGGTCGCTGAACAAAAAAGTCGTGCTGGACAACGACATCAGTCAGTAAGGCCTAATACATCTAATGATAAGTTAGTACTTACTCGTATGCAGCAGCTGTTGGCTGTCAGTTTTTGTTGGGTGCTAGTAGTACTCGGTTTCGTATTACCTTTTGTGTTATTAGCCATTATGGCGATTGATTATGCGCAAATCGATCAACTAGCTAAACTTGGCGAAATTGGGTTAGCGACAATTGAAGTGTCGGCATATGCAGCAACAATAGCTGTAGTCATTTCATTAACTCTAGCGCTGTTAAATCGGTTTTACCCTGTACGTATAAATAGCTTGCCACTTCAAATTTCTGGCTTTGGATATGCTGTGCCAGGCACTGTTTTAGCAATGGCGTTAATGGCTAGTTTTGGTCCGCTTGATCATTGGTTAAATGATATTGCGGTAGCAATAAACATAGAAAAGCCAGGCTTAATATTGTCAGGTACAACGTTTGCTATTATTTTTGCCTTTGTTGTTCGCTT
Organism: Thalassotalea algicola; assembly: GCF_012932965.1. Taxonomy (GTDB): domain Bacteria; phylum Pseudomonadota; class Gammaproteobacteria; order Enterobacterales; family Alteromonadaceae; genus Thalassotalea_F; species Thalassotalea_F algicola. The sequence goes on from NZ_JABBXH010000003.1 coordinate 427,486, forward strand.
TGCGGCAATCGCTAACGGCACCGTAAATTCAGGTATAGCGAAGATCCCCCATTCAATTGATAAAGCACCAGCAAGTTTAGGCATTGGCTTATTAAGTACAATACGACAAGTGCATTTACCCTTATTGAAAAGTTCTATTTTAGTTGCCTGGCTGTTGGTTTTTGTTGAGGCAATGAAAGAGTTGCCTGCGGTTTTGTTATTACGACCTTTTAACTTTGAAACGCTCAGTACTTTTATCTATCAGCTAATTTCTGATGAACAGCTCGAGCAAGGCGCTATTGGTGCCATTTTTATTGTACTGTTTGGTTTAATACCAATTGTTTGGCTTAATAAAGATAATCAATCTAGCTAAGTGTTTGTTGAACTGCGCTTGCTAAGTTAAACTGCAAATCGATTTATCATTCTAACTAAAGAGTTTTACTAGTTGTGAGCCATGTATTAGCTGTCAATCAGCTTGACGTTACCTTAGATAACCAGTCGATATTGAATAACATTTCTTTTTCATTATCTCGAGGTGAAATATTAGGGCTAGTAGGGCCCAGTGGTTGCGGTAAAACAACGTTATTAAATACAATCGCAGGGTTTATTGCTCAGCAGTCTGGTGAGATTATTATTGATGGTACATCAATAGATGCGACTAACTTATTAGCTCCAGAAAAGCGTCACGTTGGTATGATCTTTCAAGATTATGCGCTGTTTCCTCATTTAACCGTTCGTCAGAATATTGCATTCGGACTTAAATCGCTGACTAAAGAGCAGAGAATCATCCGAGTTGATGATTTACTTGCGCTGTTAAAGCTAGAAGATTATTCAGAACGATTTCCACATCAATTATCTGGTGGCCAACAGCAGCGTGTCGCCATCGCAAGAGCAATTGCACCGCAGCCAAAATTGTTATTGCTTGATGAACCTTTTTCCAATATTGATGCGAGATTACGTCAAGCGTTAATGTTAGAGCTAAGGCAACTCTTAAAATCATTAGACATGACGGCAATCTTTGTGACTCATAATAAAGATGAAGTCTTTACCTTTGCCGATAAAATGGCAGTAATGTCGGCAGGCACTATATTGCAATTTGGCTCTCCTTCTATGCTTTGCCAGCAGCCTAATAGCTATCAAGTTGCAGACTTTCTTCAGTTAGGAAGCTGGTTACCTTGCAAGGTCGTTGAAGGTCAATTGATTACTTGTATTAGTCAATTTGAAATAAGCCTACCCCTTGAGCGCAGCCAATCATCCGCTTTACTTGTCAAACCACAACATTTAAGTATTGAAGCTAATACTAATAGCAAGCTGTGTGTCTCCAATATTAGCGTCACCGAACAGGGCTTTCATTACTTATTAACGAGTGAAAATGACCAAGACGATCTAGCCATTCATCAATTAAGTGTTTATTCAGAACAAGTTTTTACTTTAGGTGACAAAGTGGCTGTTGAGATAAAACCTCACGACTATTTGATCTTTGCCACTCCATAGTGAGCATAACCCACTTAAACACCTGTTTATATCCTCAGTGGTTCAAAATCTTTAAAAAATATAGGTATAAATTAATTTTTTTGGGTCATTGATCCACAAAACCCCACAGAATCATCAACTTCGCTTGATCGCCTAATTTTTCTGGCTTTTAGAGCGATCAAAATCACTATTCTTTGCTTGACATAACTTTACTTAACTCTCTAAACTGTACAAATGTGGGAAAAAGTGGGAAATAGTGGATCGAAGGTGTTAATTATCGATCACTTAACTAAAAAGTAAGGTTATGTTTAGAGGCACCAGCGCAATCACGCTAGATAGCAAAAAACGAATCACGATGCCAACTCGGTATCGCGAAGAGCTTGTTGCCGATTGCCAAGGAAAAATGGTGTGTACTGTTGATATTCAACATCCTTGTTTATTGCTTTATCCACTTCCTGAATGGGAAGAAATAGAATTGAAACTGTGTGGGTTATCGTCAATGAACCCGCAAGAACGTTTACTGCAGCAAGTGTTACTCGGCAATGCCTCCGATTGCGAGATGGACAAGAGTGGACGTTTATTGATCAATGGCCCGTTATGTCAGCACGCGTCTTTAGAAAAGAACGTGATGTTGGTGGGTCAACTAAAGAAATTTGAAATTTGGAGTGAAACGGCTTGGCAAACGCAAATGCAACAGGGTATTAGCAAGATCCAAGCAGGCGAAATCGAATTAACTGAACGATTACTTGATTTATCATTATAAAAAAAATGCCTAAACAAAGTTCACACATTTCTGTATTGCTTGATGAAGCAATCGAAGCCCTAGCAATCGATCCCGATGGCTATTATATCGACTGTACCTTTGGTCGAGGCGGACATTCGACGCAAATTTTATCGCAACTTGCTGACAGCGGGAATTTATTAGCAATTGATCGCGATCCAACAGCAATAACAGCAGCAGAAAAATTTGCAGATGATAGTCGTTTTGCCATCGAACATCATGGCTTTGCAGAGCTCGGTAATATCGCCCAAAAAAGAGATATTGCCGGTAAAGTTGATGGTGTTTTATTTGATTTAGGTGTTTCCTCACCTCAATTAGATGAAGCTGAGCGTGGTTTTAGCTTTATGAATGATGGTCCCCTAGACATGCGCATGGACACCACTCGTGGTGAGACGGCTGCAGAATGGCTAGCGCGTGCAGATGTTGAAGACATCAGTTGGGTGTTAAAAACCTTCGGTGAAGAGAAACATGCTTGGCGTATTGCAAATGCTATCGTCGACACTCGTGAAGAGTCGCCACTTACCCGTACTGGGCAGTTAGCCAAATTAATTAAAACAACTGCACCGCAACGAGAAATTAAAAAGCATCCAGCAACGCGCAGTTTTCAAGCGATCCGCATGTATATCAATTCTGAATTGGATCAAATTGAACAAGCATTAGCAGCTTCGTTGGACGTGTTGAAACCCGGCGGTCGATTAGTCGTGATTAGCTTTCATTCATTGGAAGACAGACTGGTAAAACAATTTATGCGGAAACATTCACAAGGTAAACAAGTACCGCGTGGCTTACCTGTCAGCGAAGCAGAATTACAAAAAGGCAAAAAGTTACGTTTGGTAGGTCGTAAAACTAAACCTAGCAAAGCTGAAGTTGAACGTAACGTGCGCTCTAGAAGTTCAGTGTTACGTGTGGCAGAGCGATTGGCTGATAGCTAATGGCTGCGAAAAGTGCCGCTTTGGTTGTAGATATCTTACATGATATCCAACAACACATTTTGACATATTTACTATTGGTTGCCGTTATTTCTTCGGCATTTGCGGTGATTTATTTCACCCATGTTAATCGCCAAACCACTAGTGAATTGGAAGTGTTGTTAACCGAGCGCGATGAATTAGATATTGAATGGCGAAATTTATTAATAGAACAAAATAGTTTGGCTGAGCATAGTGCGATAGAGCGCAAAGCATCAAAAATGCTAGATATGCACAGACCAGATACAAACTCAGAAGTAGTTATAAAATTACCATGACAGTAGCGAACAAAAGAAACAAAGCAAAACAAAAGCCCAGCACAGTTGCTTGGCGCTTTTATGTTGTGCTGTCTGTTGTTGTCATTATTTATGGTAGCTTGATGGCGCGTGCTGCTTATATTCAGGTTGTTGAACCTGACATGCTGAAAAAGCAAGGTGATATGCGCTCATTAAGAACGGCAGCAAATAAAGTACAACGTGGCTCTGTGCTTGATCGCAATGGCCGCGAGCTTGCCGTTAGTGTCCCAGTAGAAACTGTTTGGGCAGACCCTAAAATTGTTATGGACAACAATGCACTTGCGATGACTGATCATTGGCAAGCGCTGGCTGATGTTTTAGGGCAAGACGTAAACAAATTAACCAGCCGAATAGTGCGCAATCCCAATAAACGTTTTGTTTATGTGGAGCGTCAAGTTTCGCCGGTGATGGCAAATTATATCAAAGAGTTGAAAATTCCTGGTATTCACCTACGGAAAGAGTCGAAACGCTTCTATCCATCAGGAGAAGTGAGTGCTCATGTTGTTGGTTTTACCAATGTTGATGACAAAGGCATTGAAGGAATTGAACGGGTATATAACACGTTACTCACCGGTACTGGCGGCAAGAAAAAATTTAGGAAAGATGCCAAAGGACGGAAAATAGAAATTCTCTCCGTCGAAGAGGCTAAACCACCCAAAGATGTCGTACTCAGTATCGACCAGCGAATTCAAACATTAGCATACCGCGAACTAAAGGGCGCGGTTTCTGCGTTTAAGGCGACCTCAGGTTCTGTGATTGTTGCAGATGTTCATACCGGTGAAATTTTGGCGATGGTGAACTCTCCATCTTATAACCCAAACAATCGCAGTAATACGCCAGTTCATAAGCTTCGCAATCGTGCGATTACTGACATGTTTGAACCAGGTTCAACAATGAAGCCGCTGTCTTTGTTAACCGCGATGGAGTTTGGTGTAGCTGAAGGTTCTACGATAGTAAATACTCACCCTGGTTGGATGCGATTAGGGGGTAGACGAGTAAGCGATCCTAGCAATCGTGGCGATCTAACCATGGAAGAAATTCTTATTCATTCTTCAAACATGGGAACAGCGAAACTTATTCTATCGCTGCCGAAAGAGTTTTTATTAGATAAGTTTTTCGATGTTGGTTTTGGTGAAGATACTGGAACTGGTTTAGTTGGCGAATCTAGCGGCATGATGCATGACCGTGCTAGATGGTCTCAATTTGAGTTGGCTACTTTGTCTTTTGGTTATGGACTTGCCATTACGCCAATGCAAATAGCACGCTTTTATACTGCAGTTGCTAATGGCGGTAAAAAGTTACCATTTACTATTTTGAAAACAGATAAACAGGTAGAAGGTGAACGAATATTTTCAGAGCACCATACAGCAGATTTGAGAACTATGCTTGAAGGCGTTATTGAAAACGGTGCGAAGAAAGCGAAAGTTGAGGGCTACCGTGTTGGTGGCAAAACTGGTACGAGTATCAAAGCCATTGCCGGTGGCTATGGTAATGACTATGTTGGTTTGTTCGCTGGTATGGCACCGATTGATAACCCAGAAGTAGTGGTTGTCGTAGTTATTAATGAGCCAGGTGGTGATTTGTATCATGGTGGTGATGTAGCCGCGCCAGTATTTTCTCGTGTTATGAAAGGCACAATGCAAGTACTAAATATTGCACCTGACAATACAAGGGTAGTAACAGCAAGCAAGAAAAAAGGAGATACGAATGCCTAACACCGTGTCTACTTTTAACATTGCCAAAGCTTTATCACAGTTTGATATTGAGATTGAATATACATGCTCAAATCAGATAACGAATGATAGTCGACAAGTCACTCACGGTGACGTGTTTTGCGCTGTTATTGGCAGTGAAAGTGACGGTAGACAATTTATTGATCAAGCAATTGCTGCAGGAGCGGTGTTAGTTATTGCACAGTGTCATCACCAACAACAACATGGCAATGTAATTAGCCGCAGCGTTGAGTCAATCAGTGGTGAAGTGCTTACTGCACAAATTGTTCAGTTCTATGAGTTGAATGAAAAGTTATTTGAGCTTGCTGCTCATTATTATCACCAACCAGTTAATGAATTATCGCTGATAGGGGTAACGGGTACTAACGGTAAAACCAGTACAACTCAGATAATTGCAAGCTTATTGGAACATTGCGGTAAAAAGTCTGCCGTTATAGGGACAACGGGAGCTGGAAGCTTAAATTCTTTAGCACCAATCGCTAATACCACGCCTGGCCCTACAGAGCTTAACCACTTGATGGCAGGTTTTGTTGAGCAAAAAATTCAGCATGTTGCTATGGAAGTATCTTCTCACGCCTTAGATCAAGGCCGGATATTGCCTAGTCAGCTTGATGTAGCTGTATTTACTAATTTGTCCAGAGATCATTTAGATTATCACCAAACTATGGAAGAGTATGCTGCTGCCAAATTCAGTATTTTTTCAGGTAGCGCAGGTCAGACGGCCATTATAAATGGTGATGATGTATATGGTCAGCAATGGTTAACTCTGATTAACCAACCTAGCTATGTTTACGGACGTTCAGGTCAAGTTAAGACTTATGAGCAGTTTGTATATGGTAGCAATATAAGCCTTAGCGAACATGGCATAACGTTTACTATAGAAACCTCAACTGACCAGGTTGAAGTAACTACTCAATTACTTGGTATGTTCAATATCGATAATCTTCTTGCCGCAATTGCAACTATGCTAGCGCTTGGTTTTTCATTAAAAGATATATCCCCAGCAATTGAAAAAGTCGAGCCTAGCCAAGGACGAATGGAAGCTTATTCAACGATTGGCATGGCGACGGCAGTCGTCGATTACGCACATACTCCAGATGCATTAGAAAACGCACTAATGGCATGCCGCGAACATTGCCAAGGTGAACTTTGGGTAGTATTTGGTTGCGGTGGCGACCGAGATAAAGGTAAGCGCGCACAAATGGGCGCAATAGCAGAAAAATATGCAGAGCATGTAGTGATCACCAATGATAACCCTCGCAGTGAAGCTCCTGAACTTATCGCAAACGATATCTTAAGTGGCTGTAGTCATACTGAAAAAATTACCGTGATGTTAGATCGCAAGCAAGCTGTGCGCTCAGCAATTGCACATGCTAAAGCAGAAGATTTAGTGTTGCTAGCGGGCAAAGGTCACGAAAACAATATAGAAATTGCTGGTCAAATTATTGAATACAGCGAACGCGCTGTCGTCAAAAGTTTATATCAGGCGGGAGAGCGCCCATGATCAAATTAACCTTGTCAGAAATTGCAGAAGTTACTGGTGGTCAACACTTAGGTAATGATTTAACTATTGACGCAATAGGTACTGATAGCCGAGCTTTGACGAATAATGAAGTCTTCCTAGCACTTAAAGGACCAAATTTTGATGGTCATAAATTTGTTGCGCAAGTGGCTGAATTAGGGGCCAGTGCATTGATCGTTGATCATCAAGTGGATAGTGAACTACCACAGGTTGTAGTCAATGATACAAGAATAGCGTTGGGTAAAATTGGTGCTTATGTTAAGCGACAAACAGCACCGAAAACGGTAGGGATAACCGGAAGTAGCGGTAAAACAACTGTAAAAGAAATGGTTGCTGCTATCTTATCTCGATTGGGCAATGTGTTGGCAACAGATGGTAACTTTAATAATGACATTGGTGTACCACTAACCTTGTTGCGTCTTAGCCATGAACATGATTTTGCCGTTATTGAAATGGGGGCTAATCATATTGGTGAAATAGCTTACACCACTAACTTAGTTAAGCCAGATGTTGCGATTATTAATAATATCGCTGCAGCGCACTTAGAGGGATTTGGCGATTTATGTGGTGTTGCTCGAGCAAAAGGTGAAATCTTTGAAGGGATCCCGCAAGGCGGCGTAGCGTTATATAACCAAGATTCAAAGTGGGCGAACAAATGGCAGTGGCGCTTAACCGATAAAAACGTTCGCCGTTTTTCTTGTGCAGGTGAAGCCGATTGTTACAGCGCTAATGTTGAATTAGATGATAACGGTTGTGCAAACTTTAAATTGAATACGCATATTGGTAGTACATATATACAACTGGCTGTTCCTGGAAAACACAATGTATGTAATGCAGTAGCAGCTGCTGCTATTGCCATTGAGTGTGGTGCAAGCCTTGACGATATCAAGTTGGGTTTAGCTGAAATGGCACCAGTTAAAGGGAGACTAAACCTTTATCAGTTAAGTGATAACTGCAAGCTGATTGATGATACATACAATGCAAACGTTGAGTCTATAAAAGCCGCGACAGAGTTGCTGGCTAGCTACCCAGGCTATCGAGTTTTAATTCTTGGTGATATGGCAGAACTCGGCTCTGAGGCGAGAAGTTATCATCAGGAAGTTGGAGAACACGCGAAAGTTCAAGGCATAGATTCATTATTAACATTAGGAGTGTTAAGCCAAAGTACTGCTGATGCTTTTGGTGATAACGGTCAGCATTTTAGTTCTAAAGACCAGTTATTAACTAGCTTGTTTAATTTATTAGCTGATGAATCTCGTTATATCTCTATTCTAGTTAAAGGTTCACGCAGTGCGCATATGGAGCATGTAGTGAATGAAATAATTGCTTGGCGAAAAACGGACGCCACTGAGGAGCACTCGTAATGTTATATTGGTTAGGCGAGTACCTCACACAATATTTTTCTGGGTTTAATGTATTTTCGTATTTAACGTTTAGGGCCATTGTTAGCACTCTAACGGCGTTAATTATTTCACTTTATTTTGGCCCAAAACTAATTCGCTATTTGCAACGAATGCAAATTGGTCAAACGGTTCGTGATGATGGTCCTGAAAGTCACTTATCTAAGTCAGGTACACCTACAATGGGTGGGATTTTGATCTTAGCATCGATAATTTTTAGTGTATTGCTTTGGGGAGATTTGTCCAATAGCTATGTATTGACTACGTTATTTGTCGTTGCCAGTTTTGGCGTAATTGGTTTCGTTGATGATTATCGTAAAGTTATTCGTAAAGACTCCAATGGCTTAATTGCACGTTGGAAATACTTCTGGCAAACCGTTATAGGTTTAACAACCGCAGTATTTTTATATTGGAATGCACAATCTCCTGCTGAAACTGCATTGCTTATCCCGTTTTTGAAAAATGTTATGCCGCAATTGGGCTTGCTATATATCGCTTTAGCCTACTTTGTGATTGTAGGTACAAGTAACGCTGTGAATCTTACGGATGGATTAGATGGTTTAGCTATCGTTCCAACTATTATGGTCGCAGGCGCATTTGCCGTATTTGCTTATGTGACGGGCAATGTGAACTTTTCTGCTTATCTTAATATTCCCCATATAGCACAAGCCAGTGAATTAGTGGTGGTATGTACCGCCATCGTTGGTGCTGGTCTTGGCTTTTTATGGTTCAACACTTACCCCGCTCAGGTATTTATGGGGGATGTTGGCTCATTGGCGCTAGGTGCCGTCTTAGGTGTGATCGCGGTACTAGTCAGGCAAGAATTAGTGTTGGTGATCATGGGAGGGGTTTTCGTGATGGAAACCTTGTCAGTAATTTTACAAGTTGGTTCATACAAGCTACGTGGTGAGCGCATTTTTAGAATGGCACCGATACATCATCACTATGAATTAAAAGGCTGGCCAGAGCCGAGAGTAATTGTACGCTTTTGGATAATTTCCTTGGTACTAGTGCTCGTTGGTTTAGCGACGTTAAAACTCAGATAAGAAGAGAAGATGTTAGATTTATCGCAATTACAAAATAAGCGCATTGTCGTGTTAGGTTTAGGCCTAACAGGCATGTCGTTTGTGCGTTTCTTATCAAATAAAAAAACGTACAATGCGCTTAATTTTGCGGTAAATGATAGTCGTTCATCACATGCTCAATTTGAAGAATTTAAACGTGACTACGCTACGATTGAGTTAGTTACTGGTTGTTGGGACAGTCGGTTAATTGCAAGTGCTGAAATATTACTGGTAAGCCCTGGTGTGGATATTAATCAGCCTGAAATTGCTGATAACATTGCCGATAACTGTCAAGTATGGGGCGATATCGAATTATATGCTCGATTAAAACAAACACCATGTGTCGCTATAACTGGATCAAATGGTAAATCTACCGTTGTTAATCTAATACACCATATTGGCCAAAAGCTTGGTGTTAAAACCCAGCTTGGAGGCAATGTTGGGGTGCCAGTGTTAGACACCCTTGATACAGAACCAGAGTTACTAATACTTGAATTATCCAGCTTTCAACTTGAAACTTTAACAAGCCTAACGCCAATTGTTAGTTGTATGTTGAACTTAAGTGACGATCACTTAGATCGTCATAAATCCATTGAGAATTACGGTGAGATAAAGCAGCGTGTCTATCAAGGCGCACAATATGCAGTATTTAATCGTGATGACTTAGTGACAAAACCAACATCGGAGTTAGCTGCGGTATCATTTGGAAAAGATAGCCCGGCCGCAAATCAGTTTGGCATTATAGAAACGACTCGAGGTAAATTCTTGGCGTTAGGTAAGCAAGCATTAATGCCATTAAGCCAGTTAACAATTTCTGGTATTCATAATGCGACAAATGTTTTAGCAGCGTTAGCCATTGGCCAATTACTTAAATGGCCATTAGATACGATGCTTGAAGCATTAGCTAGTTTTGAAGGGTTAGCACATCGTTGTCAGGCAATAGCAAGTAATGACGATATCTTCTGGATTAATGATTCTAAAGCAACCAATGTTGGTGCGACAGTCGCCGCTATTGAAGGCATTAGCTCAACGATAGGTGCGCAGCAACAATTAATCCTTATTGCTGGTGGCGACGGTAAAGGTGCAGACTTCTCTCCTTTAAAAGCTGTAATCGATGAACACGTAAGCCAATTATTTGCATTGGGCAAAGATAAGGCTCAGCTCCTTGCGCTTTCAGAAAAGTCACAAGCGGTTGAATCGTTAGAGCAAGCCGTTGAACTATCGAGAACAATCGCCAAAAGTGGTGATGTAGTTTTATTATCTCCTGCCTGCGCAAGCATTGATATGTTTACTAATTTTGCTGAGCGTGGCCAGACCTTCGTTGACGCAATCAATAACGTAAAGGAGGCAAGCTAATGGCAGCTAACTTCTCTTTACGCGTAATGGAAATGCCAACATTACCTAGTTGGATGAAAGTAGAAACTAATGCCAACGTTACATTTGACCGTAGCTACGTCATTTTAATGGTTGCTATGTTTTCTATTGGACTAATTATGGCGGCTAGCTCGTCGATGCCGGTTGCAGAACGTTTGTTTAACGACCCATTTCATTTTGTCATTCGACACGGTATATACATCGGCTTAAGTGTGTTAATTGCCGCCTTTGCACTGCAAATCCCCATGAGTTGGTGGCATCAGAATAGTGGGAAATTACTGATACTTGCCATTGGTTTATTAATAGTTGTGCTTGCAATTGGTCGAACAGTTAATGGTTCTACTCGTTGGATTGTTGTCGGACCTATTACAATTCAAGCTGCGGAACCGGCCAAATTGTTCTTCTTTTGTTACTTAGCTGCTTACTTAGTGCGACGCCGTGATGAAGTGATGGAAAACATCAAAGGCTTTGCTAAACCGCTCGTGGTCTTTGGTGTGTTAGCAATGTTGTTATTGCTTCAGCCTGACCTAGGTACAGTCATTGTAATGTTTGTAACGACCTTTGGTTTATTGTTCCTTGCTGGCGCTAAATTATGGCAGTTTATAGCGGTTGCGAGTGTTGGTGTTGGTGCGCTATCATTGCTCGCCATTTTTGAGCCCTATCGATGGCGCCGAGTTACCAGCTTCCTTGACCCTTGGGCAGATCCTTTTGGTAGTGGATACCAATTAACACAATCGTTAATGGCCTATGGTCGTGGCGAAATTTTTGGTCAAGGATTGGGAAACAGTATTCAAAAATTAGAATATCTTCCAGAAGCGCATACTGACTTTGTTATGGCGGTTTTGGCAGAAGAGTTTGGATTTATTGGTATCAGTGCCATTTTAGTATTGAGTAGTATTTTAGTGATTAAGGCATTATTGCTGGGCCGTCGCGCGGTAAATAAAGAAAAGTATTTTGAAGGCTTCTTTGCCTACGGTATTGGAATTTGGTTTTGTTTTCAGGCTGCGGTTAATGTTGGAGCAAGCGCTGGTATTGTGCCAACTAAAGGTTTAACGATGCCCTTGATTAGTTATGGTGGTAGTTCAACGATTATTATGACGCTTGCTGTTGTTGTATTGCTGCGCATCGATCATGAATTGCGTCTGCAGAGTCTTCAAGCGACAAAGTCGACGCGGAAGTCAGTTAAAAAAGGAGCGTCCGATGACTAAACAAGCTCCTAAGTTGTTAGTAATGGCTGGTGGTACTGGCGGACATATATTTCCTGGTGTTGCGGTAGCTAAGGCGCTAGAGAGTGAAGGTTGGCAAATTCACTGGCTTGGTACAGCTAAGCGTATGGAAGCAGAAATTGTTCCTCAGCAGGGTTACCCCATCTCCTTCATCAATATTGCTGGTATGCGCAATAAAGGTTGGAAAGAGTTAATTAAGCTGCCTTTTAAACTACTGCAATCATTAATACAGTCAATTCGAGTAATACGTGGAATTAACCCTGATGTGGTTTTAGGTATGGGTGGCTATGCAAGTGCTCCAGGTGGTGTTGCTGCGTGGTTATTGGGTAAGCCATTGGTATTGCATGAACAAAATGCCGTTGCAGGTATGAGTAATCGTTACCTATCAAAAATTGCAAAACGCGTACTATGTGCTTTCCCTAATGCATTCAAAATTAGTGTTGGTGCAAAAGTTGTTGGTAATCCTTTACGTAAAGAAATGGTTGAATTAGAGCAAGTGGTTTCTGTTCAGCCTACAAGCAGTAAAAAAGTACTTGTGGTTGGTGGTAGCTTAGGCGCCAAAATTTTTAACGACACTGTGCCTTCTGCGATGAAACAAATTCAACAGCAACATATTCATGTATGGCATCAAACGGGTAAAGGAAATGAAGCTGAAGTTCAAGCCAGGTACCACGAGCATGGCTTACCAGAAGAGCGCATTAAAGTAACTGAATTTATCGATAATATGGCTGAAGCCTATAATTGGGCTGATATTGTTGTTTGCCGAGCCGGGGCTCTTACTGTGTCGGAATTAGCGATGGCTGGCAAGCCTGCTATATTCATTCCTCTTCCTCATGCCGTTGACGATCATCAAACAAAAAATGCAGATTACTTAGTTGGACGAGGCGCCGCTAAATTAATTGCCCAAAAAGATTTTAACGGTACTACGTTAGCGCAAATGCTAAATAGCATGTTTAGCTCAGATACCGTGGTTAGAAATATGTCAAAAGCTGCATTAGATGCGGCCCATGCAGACGCTACTATCAAGGTTGCAGAAGCCTGTAAGGAGTTAGTAGCTAATGGTTAAGCAAGTGAATCAAGCAGGACAAGTAAATACATTGGCACCAATTAAAGTGCCAGAAATGCGCCGCGTAGAACAAATACACTTTATTGGTATTGGTGGTGCAGGAATGGGTGGTATTGCCGAAGTGCTACTCAATGAAGGTTATAAAATTTCAGGCTCTGACATCAACGAGAATGCCGTTGTTAAACGCTTGGTTTCATTAGGTGCTCAAGTTCACATTGGTCACGACGCTAAGAATATCGATGGTGCGAGTGTCATTGTTGTATCTACGGCAATTGATCAAACAAACCCAGAAATTATCGCGGCATTTGAACAGCGTATTCCTGTAGTACGCCGCGCTGAAATGTTAGCTGAATTGATGCGGTTTAGACATGGGATTGCAATAGCAGGTACTCATGGCAAAACCACAACTACTAGCTTAATCGCCAGCATATTAGCAGAAGGGGAACTTGACCCGACATTTGTTATCGGTGGGCTGCTAAATAGTGCAGGTACCAATGCTCGTTTAGGCTCAAGTCGTTATTTAGTGGCTGAAGCAGACGAGTCAGATGCTTCTTTCTTGCATTTACAACCTATGGTGGCCGTTGTAACTAACATCGACGCTGATCATATGGAAACGTATGAAGGTGATTTTGAAAAGTTGAAAGATACTTATATCGAATTTTTACATAACCTACCCTTTTACGGTGTTGCAGTTATGTGTATCGATAACCCTGTCGTACGTGAATTATTACCTCGAGTAGCACGTCAGGTGATTACCTATGGCTTCAGTGAAGATGCCGATATACGAGCGACAAATTATCAGCAAACTGCAGGACAAAGTAGTTTTACTGTTGAGATGGCTAATGAGACTCCATTTAGCGCAACAGTTAATTTGCCCGGCCAACACAATGTATTAAATGCACTGGCAGCCATTGCAGTTGCTAAAGATGAAAAAGTAGTAAATAGCGCAATCGTGAAAGCGCTAGGTGAATTTGAAGGTATTGGCCGACGTTTTGAACAGTTATCAAACCTTACAACATCACAAGGCGAAATGGTGTTGGTTGATGATTATGGTCATCATCCGAAAGAAGTAGAAGCAACGATTAAAGCAATGCGCAATGGTTGGCCGAAAAAACGCTTAGTCATGGTGTTTCAGCCACATCGTTATTCTCGTACGCGTGACTTATTTGAAGATTTTGTAGAAGTTTTGTCGGAAGTCGATAGTTTATTTTTGCTAGATGTCTATGCAGCTGGTGAAGCACCGATTCCAAGTGCGGACAGTAAAGCTTTGGCTCGAGCAATTAGATTGCGTGGCCAGATTGAACCTGTTTATGTGAGCGATGCGGACAAGTTAGCTGAATTATTAGCAAATCAATTACAAGATAAAGACATGGTTATCACGCAAGGTGCCGGAAATATTGGAGCTATTGCTCGTTCGTTAAGTGATGACCCTCTCCTGCATAGGGAGGTAAGGTAATGACTGATACAAAAAGCATTGCGGTACTTCATGGCGGTACTTCTGCTGAGCGCGAAGTTTCTTTGAATTCTGGGCAAGCGGTTGCTAGGGGCTTAGAGCAAGCAGGTTACCAAGTGGAACTTATCGATACTAAATATGTTCCATTAGCCGATATTGCAGCTAAAAAAGTTGATTGTGTATTTATAGCGCTTCATGGACGCGGTGGTGAAGATGGCTGCCTACAAGGTGCACTAGAGTTTATGGGCTTACCATATACTGGTAGTGGTGTACTAGGTTCAGCATTGTGTATGGATAAAATACGCACCAAACAAATTTGGCAAGCTGTGGGGCTACCAACAGCGCCATTTAGCATTATTACCAAAGCTGATTTTGATGAGGGTAACTGTTCGCAAATACTTGCTAATTTGGGCGGTAAAGCGATGGTAAAACCAGCCAATGAGGGTTCTAGCATTGGTATGGCAAAAGTAAGCAATGAAATAGAACTTAAAAATGCGTTAACAGAAGCGTTTGGATTTGATTCGCAGGTACTGGTTGAAGCGTGGATTGATGGGCCTGAATATACAGTGGCGATTTTAGGCGATCAGGTATTACCTGCAATACATATGGAAACGCCAAGAGAGTTTTACGATTACGAAGCAAAATACCAAAGCAATTCGACGCAATATCACTGTCCAAGCGGTTTATCAGATGAAGATGAAACACAGCTTAAAGTATTAGCAAAACAAGCTTTTGACGCAGTAAGTGCTGAAGGGTGGGGGCGTGTTGACGTGATGCGCAACGATAAAGGTCAATGGCAATTACTAGAAGCGAATACAGTGCCCGGGATGACGGAAACTTCGCTAGTACCGAAAGCTGCAAATGCGGCGGGTATAGACTTTTCTAGCTTGGTGTCGAACATAGTGGAGCTAGCGATTAAATGACAAGTGCAGCGGTAACTAAAAAAGAACAACCTGATTTAACAAAAGTTCATTGGAGCTTTTGGGCAGGCTTAGTGTTTTTCTTTTTGGTTGTTATCGCCATGTTGTCGGTATTTTGGAATGTTAGTAAGCGAGTAAGCTCAGCTGAAACTGCACCGGTTACCTCCGTTGTTATCAGTGGTGAAATGCCTTATACGCAAGAGCAAGATATTTACTCGGTGATTGAACCGTTAAACATAGGTAACTTTTTTAAGGTTGATGTTAATCAAGTACAACATCAAGTTAAGCAGTTACCTTGGGTATATTCAGTTTCTGTCCGTAAACAGTGGCCAAATGAACTGAAGATATATGTGGTTGATCAAGCACCTATTGCGCGTTGGAATGGTGATTTTTTCATTAATCAATATGGTACTGCTTTTCAGGCCAGCGCTGAGCGAGTTAGCGAGCCGATGCCAGAGTTTTTTGGTCCTGAAGGCAGCGAATTAGTCGCGTTGGATAACTTTAAAAGTTTAAACAAGCTATTGGAATATCGTCGCTTAGCAATAGAAGAGTTAGTGTTGTCCGAGCGATTCTCTTGGCAACTAACGTTAAGTGATGGCGTACAAATAAATTTAGGTAGGGAAGAGCGTGTAGAACGTGTTCAACGTTTTATGGATATCTACCCTCAGATAAAACAGTATCAAAAAGAAAACGAAGTGATTGATTATATCGACCTTCGTTACGATACCGGTGTAGCAGTTGGCTGGAAGCCGGCTCCAGAAAAACAAAGAGTTTAATCAGATGGCAAAAGTGGCAGACAGAAAATTAGTCGTAGGTTTAGATATCGGTACATCAAAGATATCTGTCGCCGTTGGTGAAATTACCCCAGAAAACAAGCTAAGTATTGTTGGTGTGGGTAATCAGCCATCACGCGGTATGGACAAAGGTGGAGTTAACGACTTAAACCTAGTCATTCAATCAATTCAACGTGCAATTAATGAAGCTGAGTTAATGGCAGATTGTCGTATTACTTCGATCTATCTAGGAATATCAGGCAAGCACATTAGTTGTCAGAATGAAAATGGCATGGTGCCAATTAGCGACAATGAAGTAATACAAGAAGACGTCGATAATGTTATTCACACTGCACGCTCTGTACCAATTTCTGCTGAGCGCAGAATGCTTCACGTACTACCGCAAGAATTTAGTATTGATTGCCAAGATGGTATCAAAAGCCCAATAGGTATGTCAGGTGTTCGTATGGAAGCGAAAGTCCATATTGTGACTTGTGCTAATGACATGGCAAAGAACTTAGTGAAATGTGTTGAACGCTGCGAATTAAAAGCAGACCAACTGATTTTTTCCGCTTTAGCCTCTAGCTATGCTGTGGTCACAGAAGACGAGAAAGAGCTGGGTATCTGCGTTGTTGATATCGGTGCCGGCACTATGGATCTAACGGTATTTACCGGTGGTGCGTTACGTCATACCGCTGTAATTCCTGTTGCGGGCAATCAGGTAACTAGCGATATCGCGAAGATTTTTAGAACACCACTGAGTCATGCAGAAGAAATTAAAGTGCAATATGCCTGTGCGCTTCGCCAAATGGTAAGCATGGAAGAAAGTATTGAAGTACCGAGTGTTGGTGGCCGTCCGGCGCGCACTATGTCACGTCATACATTGTCAGAAGTCGTTGAGCCGCGTTATCACGAGTTATTCGAATTAATTCAAGAAGAGTTGCGCGAAGCGGGTTTAATTGATCAAATTGCTGCAGGTTATGTCTTTACTGGTGGTACAGCGAAAATGGAAGGTGTTGTCGAGTTTGCTGAAGAAGTATTCCAAATGCCGGTTCGTATAGCACAGCCCTTACCTGTAGAAGGTTTATATGAATATGTCAGCGACCCGACATATTCAACCGTAGTTGGTTTACTTCATTACGGTATGCAGGAAAGCAGCAATGAAGAAAAAAGTAAGAAGAATGTTGAAGGTGTGACTGATCTTTGGTCACGCATTCACGCCTGGTTTAAAGGCGAATTTTAAGCGTTGCTTGGTAAGAATAACAATCACTTAAGCAACATTGTTTTAATTTTTGGTGGAACAAAAACGTTAAAAACGGAGAGAAAAAGATGTTTGAATTGATGGAAGATCATAATGAAGAAGCGGTAATTAAAGTTATCGGTGTAGGTGGCGGTGGCGGCAACGCTGTCGAGCATATGGTAAGTCAAACCATTGAAGGTGTTGAATTTATCACGGCAAATACTGATTCACAGGCATTACGCAATTCATCTGCAAATGTAACATTACAACTTGGTAGTGATGTAACTAAAGGTCTTGGTGCTGGTGCAAACCCAGAAATAGGTCGTCGCGCTGCAGAAGAAGATCGTGAAACGATTAAACAAACGCTACAAGGTGCCGATATGGTATTTATTGCTGCTGGTATGGGCGGCGGTACAGGTACTGGTGCAGCACCAGTGGTTGCTGAAGTAGCTAGAGAAATGGGGGTGTTAACGGTTGCTGTAGTAACAAAGCCATTCCCATTTGAAGGTAAAAAGCGTATGAATTACGCTGATCAAGGTATTGAATTTCTAGCTAAACATGTGGATTCGTTAATTACGATTCCTAACGAAAAGCTATTAAAAGTATTAGGCCCAGGAACATCATTACTCGATGCATTTAAAGCAGCAAACAATGTATTGCTTGGTGCTGTGCAAGGTATCGCAGAATTAATTACTCGCCCAGGCTTAATTAACGTGGATTTTGCTGATGTTCGTACTGTTATGTCTGAAATGGGCACAGCAATGATGGGTTCTGGTATTGCATCAGGTGAAGATCGTGCACAAGAAGCAGCTGAGGCAGCAATCGCAAGTCCATTATTGGAAGATGTCGACCTAGCTGGTGCACGTGGTATTTTGGTTAATATTACTGCTGGTATGGATATTAGTATTGATGAATTTGAAACTGTCGGGAACCAAGTGAAAGCTTTTGCGTCTGAGAATGCAACGGTTGTTGTTGGTGCCGTAATCGATCCTGAAATGACAGATGAATTAAGAGTTACTGTAGTTGCAACAGGTATTGGTGCAGAGCGTAAGCCTGATATTACACTAGTAAACCCTGCTCCTGCGGTTGAACCAATTGCAGTTGGTCAAGAATTTGTTGCATCACCACAGGCTGAGCCAATGGTAAGTGCAGCAATGGAAGCACAAGCTGCTCCGGTGACGACAACAGAAAAAGAGTTGGACAATTATTTAGATATCCCTGCTTTCTTAAGAAAACAGGCTGATTAACACTTAATTGTTACAAATCGTACAGTTTACGGCTGTATTTTTGATTTTGTTGGGAATTTTTGATACATTACGCCACCGCTAAAACAGGTGGTCGGATGTTGTCCGAAATTTTATGGCTTAAGTAAAGGCGATCTATGATTAAACAACGTACATTAAAAGATAGCGTTTCAGCAGTCGGTGTTGGTTTGCACAAAGGTGAAAAGGTAAGGGTCACTCTCCGTCCTGCACCTGCGAATACTGGTATTGTGTTTAGACGCGTCGATTTAGATCCGGTAGTTGATATTAAAGCTACTCCGGAAGCTGTTGGTGAAACCACGCTATGTACATGTTTAGTTAATGAAGAAGGTGTCCAGATTTCCACCGTCGAACATCTTCTATCTGCAATTGCAGGTATTGGCATAGATAATTTAATTATTGATGTCGACTCGCCGGAAGTACCAATTATGGACGGTAGTGCTTTACCTTTTGTTTATCTAATTCAATCGGTAGGTGTTGAAGAGCAAAACGTTGCTAAGCGTTTTCTTCGAATTAAAAAGCCGATTCGTGTTGAAGAAGGTGACAAGTGGGCAGAGTTAACACCTTATGAAGGTTTTAAAGTTGATTTTGCCATTGAGTTTGAGCACCCGGTTATTTCGAAAACAGGTCAGAGTATGACCATGGACTTAACCACATCATCATTTATCAAAGAAATTAGTCGTGCTCGTACCTTTGGTTTTATGAGAGATATAGAATTTTTGCGCTCTCATAACTTAGCATTGGGCGGTAGTTTAGAAAATGCGATTGTACTTGATGAATATCGCATGCTTAATAAAGACGAACTTCGTTATGATGACGAATTCGTTAAGCACAAAATTTTAGATGCCATTGGTGATCTTTATATGGGCGGCGTTAGTATTTTAGGTGAACTTAAAGCATTTAAATCAGGCCACGCGTTAAATAATATTCTACTTCGTGAAGTATTTAATCAAACAGATGCTTGGGAGTGGGTAACTTATGAAGATGAAGCCAAAGCACCGATCATGTTCCAGGAAGCTGGCGCATTTAGCTAAAAGCAACTGACAATTGAATTATTAAAGGCTGACTTTGTCGGCCTTTTTTGTTTTTGTACATTGTCGTACAATAAAGTAATTAGTTTTAGCAGTTGGCATTTATGATAAATTATGCCAAAGTGCCGCACGCCTTTTAGGTTGTGTATTAAAAGCGAATGATAATTGTCGTTCAAATGAGCCAAGTTTAGTAAAAGTTTTATGAGTTTAACCCTATTATATCGTGGCAATAATGTAAGATTCTCAATGAAGTTAACAAAGCTTCATTGGCTTTCTGCGCTTACAATTTTTGCCTTAATGTCAGGGTTAATTGTCCATTTAGTAATATCGGCCAATGCAATTCCGCAGCACAATGTTCAAGCACTAGATCCTAATCAAAGTATTGAAGAATTGGCTTCTTCTGAAAAACAACAAGTTATCGCATTAACGCTTAAAATTGCTGAACTACAATCTCAGGTTTTAAGGTTAAATGCTCTAGGCGATCGCTTAGCAGACGACAATAATATTCCTCAAGAAGAATTTAATTTTGAGCAGATGCCACCAGCGGGTGGGCCTATTCAATCACCTGAAGAAATAAAAGATAAAACATTGGCAGACTTACTGTTAGAAACTAATGATTTAGCGAAAAGTCTGGCACTTGAAGAAAAACAATTAAAAATACTTGAATCACTGACATTAGGTCACCATATACAAAATAATAGTTATTTATCTGGTCGCCCAATTATAAAGGGTTGGCTTTCTTCCTATTACGGGATCAGGAAAGACCCATTTAATGGCCGTCCTGCTATGCATAAAGGTGTCGACTTTGCAGGAAAGGAAAATGCTCCTATCATTGCGACAGCTTCTGGCGTCGTTAGCTGGGCTAGCGAACGTTATGGATACGGGAATCTAATTGAAATAGATCATGGTGACGGTTACAAAACACGTTATGGTCACAATAAAGTGATATTGGTCGAATTAGGCGATGTGGTAGAAAAAGGGCAAGTAATTGCAAAAATGGGAAGTACAGGACGTTCAACTGGTCCTCATGTTCATTACGAAATTTTACGCAATAATACACAAATCAACCCCGCGAAATACGTTTATCGCAAAGCTAAATAACTCAAAGATTTAACAAGGTTTAGGTAACAGGTGTATCCCTGTTATTGGATTTTTTATTAGTTGAAGAATTGTCTTCTAAAAATGGTTTAACAAGATGTTTGTAAAGTTAATGACAAAGCTTTTCGGTAGTCGAAATGACAGATTACTGAAAAAAATGCGCAGAGAAGTAGATAAAATTAATGCGTTAGAAGCGACAATTGAAGCGTTAAGTGACGAAGAGATTAAAGCGAAAACAACAGAGTTCAAAGAACGTTTAGAGCAAGGTGAAACGTTAGAAGCGATTTTACCTGAAGCATTTGCTGTTGTTCGCGAAGCAAGTAAGCGTGTTTTTGAGATGCGTCACTTTGATATGCAAATGGTCGGCGGCATGGTGTTAAACCAAGGTAAAATTGCCGAAATGCGTACTGGTGAAGGTAAAACGTTAACCGCAACATTACCGGCTTACCTTAATGGTTTGACTGGAAAAGGCGTACATATCGTTACTGTTAACGACTATTTGGCTAAACGTGATGCTGACTGGTCTCGCCCATTATTTGAATTTCTTGGCTTAACAGTTGGTTGTAATATCCCTGGTATGGCGCCAGCGGAAAAACATGAAGCCTATAACTGTGACATTACCTACGGTACAAATAACGAGTTTGGTTTTGATTACTTACGCGACAATATGGCATTTACCACTGAAGAGCGTGTTCAACGTCCTTTAAACTTTGCGGTAGTCGATGAGGTAGATTCAATCCTAATTGATGAAGCTCGTACGCCATTAATTATTTCAGGTCAGGCAGAAGATAGTTCAGAACTTTATCGCGCAATTAATACAATTGTTCCAGACCTAGAACGCCAAAGTGAAGAAGATAAAGACGAAGAAACAGGGCAGTCAGAAGATTTTGTAGAGGGTGATTTCACCGTTGATGAAAAATCTAAACAAGTTTATTTAACTGAGCGTGGCCAAATACGCATCGAAGAAATCTTGCAAGGTAAAGGCCTTATCAAAGAAGGTGAGTCTTTATTTGCTGCCGCTAATATTTCGCTATTGCATCATGTTATGGCGGCACTTCGTGCACATAACCTATTCCAAAAAGACGTTGATTACATTGTTAAAGACGATGAAATCGTTATTGTTGACGAGCACACTGGTCGTACAATGGAAGGACGTCGTTGGTCTGAAGGTTTACACCAAGCGGTTGAAGCTAAAGAAGGTGTAAATATTCAAAATGAAAACCAAACATTAGCATCTATTACGTTCCAAAATTACTTCCGTATTTATAACAAACTGTCAGGTATGACAGGTACTGCTGATACTGAAGCGTTTGAATTTAACCATATTTACGGTTTAGAAACGGTAATTATCCCAACGAATAGACCGATGATCCGTAAAGATATGGCGGATTTAATCTACCTAACAGCGGAAGAAAAGTTTGAAGCGATTTTAGAAGACATTAAAGATTGTGTAGAACGTGGTCAGCCGGTTCTTGTAGGTACTATCAGTATCGAAACTTCAGAATTCCTTTCTGCTTACTTAAAGAAAGCGAAAATTAAGCACAAAGTACTGAATGCGAAATTTCATGCTCAGGAAGCGGAAATTGTCGCAGAAGCCGGTAAAATCGGTGGTGTAACTATTGCTACTAATATGGCTGGTCGTGGTACTGATATTGTATTAGGTGGTAACTTAGATGCTGCTATTGCAAAAATTCAAAACCCAACAGATGAGCAAATCGCTAAAGTTAAAGCGGACTGGCAAGTTGAACATGACAAAGTGCTAGAGCTTGGCGGCTTACATATTGTTGCTACCGAGCGTCACGAGTCACGTCGTATCGATAATCAGCTACGTGGTCGTTCTGGTCGTCAAGGTGATGCGGGTTCTACTCGTTTCTATCTTTCAATGGAAGATGGCTTGATGCGTATATTTGCCTCTGAGCGTATCGCTAACATGATGCGTAAGTTAGGCATGGAGCGTGGCGAAGCTATCGAGCATCCGTGGGTAACTAAGAGTATTGAAAATGCGCAACGAAAAGTAGAAGGCCGTAACTTCGATATTCGTAAGCAGCTACTAGAATTTGATGATGTTGCCAATGATCAACGTAAAGTAATTTACGAACAGCGCAATGAATTATTAGACGAGAGTGATATTGGCGAAGTTGTAGGTATTATTCGCAATGATGTTTTAAATGGCATTATTGATCAGCACATACCACCGCAATCATTAGAAGAAATGTGGGATGTTCAAGGATTAGAGGATCGTCTGAAAGGTGAATTCAATACAGAACTTGCAGTAGCGAAATGGCTTGAAGAAGATAAGAGTCTTCATGAAGAAACACTTCGCGAAAAAATTATTGCTGAGTTTGAAGCGCTATACTCTGCTAAAGAAGAAATGGTTGGTAAAGACGTACTTCGTCAGTTTGAAAAAGCAGTTATGCTGCAAAGTTTGGATTCTCATTGGAAAGAACATTTATCAGCAATGGATCACTTGCGTCAAGGTATTCATTTACGTGGTTATGCGCAAAAGAATCCGAAGCAAGAGTACAAGCGCGAATCTTTTGAGTTATTCTCAGAGATGCTTGATAATTTGAAGTATGACGTTGTAGGAATTTTAAGTAAGGTTCAAATTCAGGCTGAATCAGATGTTGAAGCAGTAGAAGAGCAACATCGTAAAGCCGAAGAGTTACCGAAAAACTACCAACATCAAGAGGCCGAAAATGAAGTTGCACCACAGCAGCAACGTCAGCCTAGAGTTGGGCGTAACGATCCATGTCCATGTGGTTCTGGTAAAAAGTATAAGCAATGTCATGGTAAGTTAAACTAATCTAACCAAGTCATAGAAGAACAAATTATAAAAAGGTGGATTTTCCACCTTTTTTATTGCCAAAAAATTAGGAGAAATTTTGAAACAAGTTCATGTTGCCGTTGGCGTTATTGTAAAAGGCAAGCAAGTATTTCTAACTAGAAGGCACAGTAGTGCTCATCAAGGCGGGAAATGGGAGTTTCCTGGTGGTAAGGTGGAAAGCGATGAAACTGTCGCTCAAGCGCTTGCTAGAGAGCTTAAAGAAGAAGTGTCAATAGATATTCTAGCGTGTACGCCATTTATGGAAATTAGCCATGATTATGGTGATAAACAAGTGAAGCTTGATATATTTGTTGTTGATCAGTTTATCGGTGAGCCCAACTCTTTAGAAGGTAACGAACAGCAGTGGTTTGCAATCAGTGCCATCAATGACTTGGACTTCCCTGCTGCAAACCTAGCAATTGTTGAAAAACTCCAAGTAGAATTTTCTTAAAATTACAGGAATGGTTTATTCAGGCTCAACGAAGAATTTGTTGTGTTGAAGGAATTGCTCTTCCAATGCATCTATCATTTCTTCGGAAATCGGCTCATTGCTTGGTAATTTTTGAGAAATCTTATGGTTTTCTTCTGCCCAGTCACCCAAATCAATTAGTTTACAGCGCTCAGAACAGAAGGGTCTAAAAGTATTTTCTGCTTGCCATTGTACGTCTTTTTCGCAAGTGGGGCATTTCACAATTAATGTCATTTTGTTTAATGTATCACTTCATTTGATTGAATTGGCGCGAGTATAGCGCTAGCAGCGGGCAAGTTCAAATGTCGTGGGCTGGCTTGAATATTTTCGCCCAGTTTTATCGCATGGCAACATAAACCGAATGGAATAGCGAAATTTATTACCACTAACGGTTGGGTAATGTTGAGACCTTTCATCAACCTTAATGCGCAGTAGTAATAGGCCTTCACCATTATCTTGATAAAAGCCGCTTTCAGTATTAATCGTGTCATACCCACTGCGTTGACGCAGGAACTTCATAATTAATCCAATTGCTTGTTCTAATTCTGCAAGCTTACTTAACCAAAGTGATATATCTGTACTTATCCTATCGATTGGCCTGCTTAACCAAAATTGCAGTTGTGGAAGGTCAAATATTGAACTACCACCTTGAATGGCAAACCGTTGCTTAATTGATGCAAGCAATTTGTCATCTTTTAATACGTGCCAAGGTGGAAGGTTGCCGCGTAATGTACAAATCAGAGCAACGACTTGTTGTAAATTTTCTTCTAAAACTGGGCTATTAATTTCGGGTGATTTAGACCAGATCACCAAATGTTGTTCTAGTTTCTCTAAATCTTTTATTAATTCGCCGCGGATGTCATTTCTGTCTAAAGTGTCAAAAATAGCGAAAAGGGCATTAAAGAATACTTGATAATTGGTTGCGATTTGTTCTGGTAGGCAGTTTTTAGCCTGAGCAAATAATTGCTCAAGTTTAAGGTAATTTCGGATACGCTCGTTGAGCGGGTGTTCGTATAAAACCGATGCCATTACAAAAAGTTAAAGGTTAAGTTGCAGTTATACTAACGGGTGATTCTAAAAATGGCGAATTATTTTAACCAAATTGTCATTTTTCATTGGCAGCCAACTGTAAATAGTGCTTATGAAGTGCATCGACACTTTGCTCAATTTGGATAAAATCGCTTTTACTATTGTCAATAATGTCATCAGCTCTACTGAGTCTAAGCTCTCGGGTAATTTGCGCATTAATTATATTTTTAACAATATTTTCGTCACAATTATCTCGCTGTGCTGTTCTTGATATTTGTTGCTCTTCAGGCACATCGACAACCAAAACTCGGTTAACATGTTTGTCGAGTTGATTCTCTAACAATAACGGAGCAACCAAAATACAGTAGGGTGAATGACAAGCAGATATTTGAGAAAAAACTTCATCTCTGATCAGTGGATGAAGTAACTGGTTTAGCCACTGCTTTTCAGACTCATCAGTGAAGACTATTTCTCTTAGCGCAGCTCTATCTAGTTCGCCATTGCCTTTGATTATGCTTAAACCAAAATGATCAATTATTGACCCTAAACCGACACTTTCAGGTTCCACTACTTCGCGAGCAACGACATCAGCATCGACGATGTCTATATCCTTTTGAGCAAATAAATTTGCTATGGTCGTTTTACCGCTGCCGATGCCGCCTGTTAAACCGATGATCACAATTTTACCCTAATTGACTTAAATACCATTGCCATATCGGAGCTCCCCAAAGTAAGCAAATCCAACCGGCTACTGCTAAATATGGACCAAAGGGTATTGCTTGATCACGTTGATGATTCTTAAATACCATTAAACTGATGCCAACAATTGCGCCAACTAATGAGGCCATTAAAATAAGTAATGGTAGTAATTGCCAGCCCATCCAAGCACCGAATAAAGCGACCAATTTAAAGTCGCCATGACCCATTCCTTCTTTACCCGTTAATATCTTAAACAACCAAAATACACTGAATAAACTTAGGTAACCGGCTACAGCGCCTATCACGGCATCGTCAATTGGCACTATAAGGCCGTTTAAGTTAATGAGTAGCCCTAGCCAAAGAAAAGGTAATGTTATTTGGTCAGGCAGTAGCATGTGGTCCAAATCGATGACGGTTAATGCGATTAAAGCAAAAGTGAGAAACAGCACCCAAAATGCCGTCCAAGTCACGCCATAATGGCTAGCCACTATAAATCCCATTACCGCTGTAATTAATTCAATTATTGGGTATCGTTTAGCAATAGGATTTTTACAACTACTACACTTTCCTTTTAATAGTAACCAACTTAATACTGGAATATTTTCGTAAAACTTAATTGCATGACCACATTTAGGGCAGGTCGAATTTGGTTTAGATAAAGTGATTGGTGTTAAATCTCGAGTAGGTTCTTTTGGTACTTCATCACTTAAAAATTCGCGACATTCTTGATACCAGCCGTACTCCATCATTTTTGGTAAGCGATGTATTACGACGTTTAAAAAGCTACCAACTAATAATGAAAAAACAACAATTGATCCATAATAAAATGCGGGCACTTGTTCGAAAGTAGCAATGACATTTTCTAACATACTAAAAACCTAAATTTATTAAATGTTAAAACCAAAAAAGCCATTAACTAGCTTTTACTAGCAATGGCTTTATTTTAGGGGTTGTTGATTATACCACTTGACCGATTTGGAAAATTGGTAAATACATCGCAATAATTAAACCACCGATGACTACACCTAAAACTGACATAATCATTGGCTCTAAAAGAGCCGTTAAATTATCTACGGCGTTATCAACTTCTGCTTCATAAACACTAGCTACTTTAGCCAACATGTCATCAACTGCACCAGATTCCTCACCGATAGCAACCATTTGGATTACCATGTCGGGGAAAATTTGAGAATTTCGCATAGCTAAGTTCATTTGCATACCAGAAGATACTTCAGAGCGAATATCTAATATTGCATCTCGATATACCGCGTTACCGGAGGCACCGGCAGCAGATTCTAATGCGTCTATTAACGGTACACCAGCAGCAAATGTGGTCGACAAGGTTCGGGCATAACGGGCAACTGCTGCCTTATCCAAAATATCACCAATAACAGGTATCTTCAAAACTGCTTTATCAACCTTGTCTCTAAAATCTTGACTGTTTTGGTGGGTTTTCTTAAACATAAAGCCAGCAGCAAATAAAGTACCCAATCCAAGGTACCAATAAGCTTGCATAAACTCAGAAATAGCTATAACTAACAGCGTGAAGGCTGGAAGTTCTGCGCCAAAGTTAGCAAAAATGTCTTGGAAAACCGGTACTACAAATATCAGTAGTATTGAAGTCACAATTGCTGCAATAACTAATACGGATATAGGGTAGGTTAGCGCTTTTTTGATTTTGGCTTTTAATGCTTCAGCTTTTTCTTTATATGTGGCTATACGGTCATAGATAGTTTCAAGTGCACCAGATTGTTCGCCAGATGCCACTAGATCACAATATAAATCATCAAAATATTTAGGGTGCTCTCGAAGACAATCGGAAAGCGGTAAACCGGAAGCGAGTTTTATGCCTATATCGTTTAAAAGTTTTTGCATATTGCCATTATCATTTCCTTTGGCAATCATTTCGATGCTTTGCACTAGCGGCACGCCTGCACCCAACATAGTTGCGATCTGCCTTGTTACGGTAGCGATATCTGCAGGTTGAATTGCCTTATCACCACCGCCGAGACCAAATAAAGGTCTTGGTTTTTTCTTAACTTTACCAGGGGTTACGCCTTGCTTTCTCAGCTGAGCTTTTAAATCTAAAATGCTTGCAGCACTTAGTTCGCCCGATATTTTTTTACCTTTTCGGTTAACACCTTGCCAAATAAATACATCATTAGGCTTTGTTTTAACATTTTTCTTGGAAGATTTTGCTTTCGATGCTGATGATACTGCCATGTTTACTTCCTTTACGCTTTTTCATTATTTTATTGTAATTATTGGTGCCTAGCCCGCAGTAACACGGTTAACTTCTTCTAGACTAGTAATGCCGCTCATAGCCTTAACTATGCCAGATTGGCGAAGATTATTGTAGCCTTCTTTCGCGAACTGCTTGGATATGTCTAAGGAGTTACCACCCTCCATAATAATACTAGCCACTTCTTGAGTTATTTTTACTACTTCGTAGATACCGACACGGCCTTTATAACCCCCTGTACATTCGTCACACCCAATAGGCTTATAAATGGTAAAAGTACCCAATTTATCTTCAGGGAAACCCATTTGCGTCAAATGCTCATGTGGTATATCGTCTTCTGCTTTGCATTGAGTACAGAGCCTTCTTGCAAGGCGTTGGGCAATAATTATACTTACTGAGCTGGCAACGTTAAATGCGGGAACACCCATATTGAGTAAGCGCGTTAATGTTTCGGCCGCAGAGTTAGTATGAAGTGTAGATAACACTAGGTGACCTGTTTGTGCCGCTTTTATCGCAATTTCAGCTGTTTCTAAATCACGAATCTCACCAACCATTACAATATCTGGATCTTGACGTAAGAAAGAGCGCAAGGCGCTAGGAAAAGTCAGCCCGGCTTTAGTATTAATTTGAACTTGGTTAATGCCTTCTAAATTTATCTCTACCGGATCCTCGGCTGTCGATATATTACGTTGCTCAGTGTTAAGAATATTCAAGCCAGTGTACAAGGAAACTGTCTTACCAGAACCGGTAGGGCCTGTAACTAGTATCATGCCTTGCGGTTGATCTAGTGCTTCCATATAGATATTTTTCTGATCGGGTTCATAACCTAGCATATCAATACCTAGCATCGCGCTAGAAGAATCAAGGATACGCATTACGATTTTTTCACCCCACATAGTAGGGAGGGTTGAAACACGAAAATCAATAGATTTCTTTTTTGATAGTGCTAGCTTGATACGACCATCTTGAGGTACTCGTCGCTCAGCAATATCAAGCTTAGACATAACTTTTAATCTTGCAGCCATGCGTGATGCAAGCGTGACTGGAGGTTTAGCTATTTCATTTAAGATGCCGTCAATACGAAAGCGAATCCTATATGTATGCTCGTATGGTTCAAAATGTAAATCTGAAGCCCCTTTTTTTATTGCATCCAGCAGTATTTTATTAATATAAACAACAATCGGTGCATCATCTTGTTCTTGGCCAACAGGTTCGTCGTCAGATTTATCTTCTTGAACTTCTAGGCCAGATAGTTCATCGGAATCTATATCGCTTATATCAAGAGCATCAGCCTCTGATTCAAGTACCGCTTCAATTGCATTTTGTAAACTCTGCTCATCGACAAGCACAAGTTCTGTGCTAAATCCTGTATTGAATTGGATATCTTCTAGCGCGTCAAGGTCTGTTGGATCAGACATAGCAACAAACAACACTTTTCCCCTTAAGAACAAAGGTAGTGCGTTATGCTTTTTTATTAGTTTTTCGTTGCGTACACCTTCTGGTACCAGTGATGTATCAAAATGCGCGAGATCAATTAAAGGATAGCCAAACGAGCGAGATAAAACAGAAGCAATTGAGTGACCATTTAGGTGTTTATCTTCAACTAAAAAGCGTAAGAAAGGCTTTTCCTGCTCGTTGAAAGCCTCATTAATTTCTACAATTTGATCATGTGCAATCAAACTGTTTTTAGCTAAGGCAGATAATAAGCTTGATTGCTGGTGAATTCCTTTCATTATCTATCAGTTAAGTTTAGGTAATATATACATAGTGTATAATATTTGTAGGTAAAATAAATCTATTTAGTGTCTTAGTAATAAATGAATTCTGCTATCAGTGATTCAAATCAGATATTTCATTTGCTAAGAAGACTTAATTTAATATTTCTACCCTTTATTAAGGTAAGAGCAGATCTCATTCCAAAAAAAAGGAACAGGATCCAGCGTATTTTTTAATAAATAGTCTAACTTTGCGGTTACTTCACTATCTGTTAAATTGAGTAAGTAGTTTATATGATTTAGAATGCCACTTTCGTTATCAGGCTTGAACCCTTTGGTTAACTTCATTTCCTCTAGAGCCTCTAAATAACCAATCCTCTTTGCAAATGAAGATATTCTTATATTAGGAACCCCTAAAACTGCAGCTTCTGCAGCCATAGTTTGACTGTCAGTTACTAGAATAGCTGCATTTGCTAGTATATTGTGTTGCTCTTTTTTTTCACAATTCAATTGAAGGTCTTCTAGTTTCCCACTCAAATTAGTTTCAGATGATATTACTATTTCGAGTCCATTACTCAGTTTTGTAATTACTTTAGATAATAGTGAGCTGCTAACTCCGCTCTCACCGATATCATGATGAGCTGACATTGAAGAAAGTCGAATTAAGGCATAAGGTTTATGACTATCTATCTCTAATACTTTATATGCTCTTGTTCTATTTTTCTTAAATCTAGAAGGATGTAGATAGAACAGTTCATGGAACGAACGATATTTTACTATTTTATTTTTAAAATTCTTTGTTCTAGTCCAGTTCGTGCAGAGCACTTTATTCGCGAAAGGATAGCTGGTTGCTGCAATTAAGGGAACGATATCTTCATCATCGTCGTTGAAACTAAAATTATCTATTCTTAGTAACCAACTGCTGATATTAACTGAGCCGTACTTTGATAGCCAAAAGTCAATATTGTATCGTTTTGAATAGTAGAGAAATTTAAATATATTTGTAAAAAGTTCACATGCATTACCAATGATGCCACTTCCCGCTTTTGAAACGAGAACAAAATTTAAATTTAGCTCCCTAGCAAGTGCTAACGTAACATCTTTATCTCTTATAAACCAGACTACTTCTGCATTATCTGGAGCGCAGTCTGCTAATGATTTCATCATCCAAAATTGTGCAGGATGCGCAGGGAAAAAGCCTATTCTAAAGTTTTTCATTTTGTCAATTTTAAGACTATGGTAGATAAAGTGGCGTTGACTAATTCACTTAATATTAATGCAAGCCTTGATATAGATGCACATATAAGTGCTGCCTCTAATTCAACATTTAATGTTGTTAGAAAAAAAACTATAGCAGCCTCTTTCACAACTAAGCCGGCAGGAACTAATAAAGCTAGTTGGCCTAGAAGGCTACTTATATATAATGCTGTAGTAGCCTCTAGGAAACTAATATCTAAATGGGTAGCGGTGGTTATTATATAAAACGCCAGACCATGTATTGCGACTGCGGTAAAAGAGAGAAAAAGCGCCTTAAGAATATGATTAGGATTATAAGAATCATCGTTTAGCTTTTGAGCTATCTGTTTATTGAATATCTTGATAACCTTTCGCAGGTTAATTACCGTAACGAAGCTTAAAATAATTGCACATAAGATAAGGTATGGAAAGTCTTGAAAAAAATATATCAAAACTAAAATGAATACAGGGTAATAACTGATGATTAACTCATTAATTGACGCAATTAGAGAGTTTTTTTTAGTCGAACCTTGTAACTTATGCCTTACTATATAAGTGAAAACTTTTCCTGGGACATATCTAAATAAACGGCTAATTGACCATGCTTGAACTGATTGAAAAAATTTAGTTGAGTAATTCTTTATCTTGTTAATTTTATACCAAAGATAAGCATTTATTAGCCCAGCTGCCACAGCCAATAGTGTTGGTAGGATAAGTGTTTTAGACAAAATTAAAGAAAATTCAATATGACTTTGACTAATGGTAGTAACAACGGCGTTAAATAAGTAGTAAGCAGCCACTGAAACCAAAAGCAAACTTGTAACTATATTGAGAGCTCTTAGTGTTAAATTCATTTATAAGCTATAGCAATAGTTTGATGGCAAAAAAAGCGTGGGCAAGGAATCAGTCCTATCGCTGGAATTGGAAAACCTCCAGAATGCAGCTTTACGTTTTTAAAGCCTGATATTTCAAGCATTCGAACTAACCAACGTTGTGGAAAAAGCATTACATGATCTTTGGTATAAAAATACTTACGGTTTAAGGTAGTTGTAAGTATAGTTTCAATAATCGAATGAGGATTTGGTGTTGATAGAATTATTGCTCCGTCAGGCTTTAAAAGCGAGTAGCAATTTTTGAGGAATGATATTGGATCTAACAGATGTTCAATTAACTCGCCTGCAATTATTGCATCAAAAAGTCTATTTTCCCCAACAAGCAAGTCCTCAATACGTCCAACGATATGCGTATGATAATTACTTGGAAGCATCATGTCGTTTAAGTCTAAACCTGTAACCACTTTATTGCTTAAAAAAAGATTAGGCGACTGTGCACAGCCTACATCTAGTACCGAGTTATATTCTCTAGCTAATCGTGCGATTTTTTTGGTTCTGTAATCTTCGTTGACGGTATAAGGCATATTTAGTGTGTGACTAGTCTTTATACATCAAATTGGTTATTTGCTCTGAAACTAAACCAACCATAAATATTGTAAGGGCAGTAGTGAACATCAGCGCACTCATATTTGTAAACCTGCCCATTGTTATAAAAGTATATAAATAGTAACAGCAACCGGTCAGAAATACTGAACCTGAGATAGGTAAAAACATTTTCAGTGGTGAATATAAAGTGCCTATTTTGAAAATAATGAGTAAAAATCTAATGCCATCTTTTATAGGGCTTATGTGGCTTTCACCCTCACGTTGATTCGCATTGATGGGGTGGTAACTTACCGAGTAGCCTGCTCTGAAAAAGGCCATTGTAGAAGTTGTAGGATAAGAAAAACCATTTGGATAAAGGTATAAGAACTCTCTAAACTTATTAGCATTAACAGCTCTAAATCCAGAAGTTAAATCTTCTACTTTATGACCTGTCATATAACTAGCTAAACCATTATAAAATTTATTGGCTAGGCTGCGACCTATTGAAGCCTGAGAGCCTTTTTGTCTAGCGCCAACGACCATGTCATAGCCATCGTTCAACTTTTTAAGTAAAGAAGGTATATCTTCAGGTTTATGCTGACCATCACCATCTAAGAATATGATAATATCTCCTTTAGCCTGCCTTGCCCCCGTCTTAATTGCAGCACCATTGCCCTTGCTATAAGGATGACTGATTACCGTTGCTCCTGCATTTTTTGCAACTACTTTTGTGTCGTCATTTGAGCCATCATTCACAACAATGACTTCTAATAGTCCGGGTATATTTTCTGCGTAAATTTGTTCTATAGTATTAGCTATGGAAAGGCTTTCATTTTTGGCTGGAATAACAACCGATATTTTATTTGCTTTCATTAAGTTAATTGCTTTCTTTATATTTAGCTTTGAATCTTGTGCAATATTCCAACTGTGACATTTTCGGGTACTTAAATAAATCAGAAGAGTTGCAAACAGACGTTATTAAATATTCGGCCTCCTCCTGCTTAGCTAATTTCTTAAATACCTCTAACATCTCATATGCAATAGCAGGATCTGTTGTTAATTGCCAAGCTTTTTTAATATATAACTCAGCATTGACATAGTCATTATTTGATACTGATATATTGTACATATTTTGCAGCAGCACAAGGTCGTTTCTAATTAACAACGGCTTGTTTTGAAATAACATCTTATTTATTTCATACAATAACGAAGTATTTATGCTTGGACATACACCGTCATTTTTTAATTTTGCCAATGTTGCAAGTTTGCCCGAAAGCCCTTTTACTTTCACTACTTCAGGTAAACGAGTCTTAACATCTAGAAGAATATTATTGATATTAAGCTTGTCATTTAAAAAACAGGCCGAAATTGCAGATTGTAATTTAGCATTTAAACAGTTTGTGCATTTCTGTGCTTGATAGTT
Organism: Thalassotalea algicola; assembly: GCF_012932965.1. Lineage (GTDB taxonomy): Bacteria > Pseudomonadota > Gammaproteobacteria > Enterobacterales > Alteromonadaceae > Thalassotalea_F > Thalassotalea_F algicola. Next base: position 461,200 of record NZ_JABBXH010000003.1, read on the forward strand.
GGCAACATTGAAGCTTTCGGCGTATTTCTGTTGATTAAAAAGCATTACAGATAGGTGCTCTGAAGCTCTTTCAGATGAGCCTTGTTCTATAAACCAACGTTCTGCGGCAAGTTCTTTATTTCCCCACGTATTTGCTGTCATGGCAAGGGCACAAGCTAGTAGGATGATATATGCAATAAAAGCACAATAAATCGCTCGTTTATGTTCATATTTTGATATTGCAAAAACAATGGCAATACAAGGGCCTACTAGAGCAATATAATTACGATGTAAAAAAAATAGTTCAAGTGGAATAATGGTTGATTCAATAAGGTGCGCAGTTAAAAACCATAATACCGCAAAGCTAAACAAAGGTACTTTACCTCGATAATGTATAGCTGCCGTAAAAAGGCTTATCAAAATAAATGTAGCTATTGCAGTATAAAAATTAAAAAAACTGGTAGCTTCGGAGTAGTTATCATGAAATGGATTTATAGCGTCAATACTCGGTATAAAAGACAAGAGCAGATAATCTAATAAAACTTGAGGCTGAGTCATTAAACGCTCAACTGTTGTAAACTCCCTTCCTAAAGGGTAATTACCTGTTTTTATTACTGAAATAATAAGTGTAATAGAAATAAGTATAAGAGCAACAATTCCTAGCAAAATTCGATGTTTTCTAAATTGATGAATTCCTCTGCAATGCTTTAAAATTGTAATTTCCATAACTAAAATAAAAATGGGCAATAGAGCACCATTTTCTTTACTGAAGATTGCTAAGAGAGAGCCTAATAATACGCCTGCGACTTGCCAAACTATGCTTATATATAGTTGATTACTGCTTTCTTGTTCATAAGCACGACTTTGCTTAACAAGCCCCCATAGATATAATGCTATCCCAAGCAACATAAACATTGTAGTTAACTGAGCCATGCGTTGAATAGCAATGAAAACGGTAGCGGCATTAATTGGTAATACAAGCCAGAAGACTGCACATGCTAATGCTATTTTAAAAGGATATTGCTCAACTTTAGGGGGAGAAACTGCGCTAAGCTTGATAGTTAAGTAAGCGATAATATAAATTAGTCCACCGCATACTAAATGGATAATAATATTACCTAAAAAGAATGCTTGACTATTATTCGGCCAATCGTTGACATGAGGTAAGAAGGACAGCATTGAAATTGGGCGTCCAAGAGGCCCTGAAGTTTCCGAAAAAACGTAGGTAATTGCAGATGTCACATCTGTAACATTAACTAAAGCACCAATTGGTCTGTAATCATCATAATAAAACGATGCATCGATACCTAGCGAGTAAATAGCAAATATAACAACAGCTACTGATGCAAGATAAATAAATTGCATGTTACGTTTTTGAATCATGTAATTGGGCTCTATAGAATATTAGTAGTTCAAAAATAATTAGATTAAAATTACGGTAATCTAGAAATAGCGGCTTACTAATAATTAAGGAAGAAGTTTTTTAAGTATAAAAAAAGCCGCTAGTGCGGCTTTTTCAATATCTAGGTAATATTAACAAACACCGTTTGCTATACATGTGCCTGTTTGAACCCACTCTGTAATTCCAACAGTAGCGATTGTTGGTGTTAAAATGTAAGTAGACGCACTTCCATCAACACCCGTACCTGTAATTACGCCATTAGCGCCAACAGCTACGGAATCAACATTTTCACCTGCTTCAACTTGTGCTTGTACAGCGCCAATTTCAGCATAAGAGTCACAGTTGTCGATGTCACGATTACCACGTGTTTGGTAACAAACATCAATTGCACCTTTAACTGAAGATACTGCTAATACGACTTCAGAGTATCGTGCTTTTTCTGTATATGTTTGATAAGCAGGCAATGCAACTGCTGCTAAAATACCGATGATCGCAACAACGATCATTAATTCAATTAAAGTAAAACCTTTTTGAACTTTGTTCATAATAATATTTCCATCTTTATTACGGGGGCTAGGCACATACTGCAATAAAATATTGCGTATGTAAAATATTGTAACTGTTTTTTTTCGTTTTATGGTGATTTTTTGCAAAATCATTTGTTTTTTAACAAAAAATTAACCAGCTTAGCAACATTTTATTAGCAAAGTAGGACTTATTTGCTGGATTTATGTACTTTTTTATGAGTTTTGTTGTTAAGAAAAGCGCATTGATAGATCAATAGCATTGACGTGTTTGGTTAAGGCGCCTGAAGAAATATAGTCAACGCCGGCTTTGGTATATTCTTTCAATGTTTCTATTGTCATATTGCCTGAAACTTCAAGCTTTGCTTGTTTAGTATTTGCTTGGTTATGGGTTTCGGTAATGTGAACGGCTTGTTCAATCATCGCCGTGGTGAAATTGTCTAACATGATGATATCAGCGCCAGCGTTCAAGGCTTGATTAAGCTCATCCATATTTTCTACTTCAACTTCTACTTTTATTTCTGGCTGATTTTGTCTAGCCGTTGCTACGGCTTTATCAATACCACCGCATGCAGCAATATGATTCTCTTTGATAAGGTAAGCATCGAATAAACCAATACGATGGTTGTTGCCACCACCGCATTTTACCGCGTATTTTTGTGCGCTTCTTAAACCAGGTAACGTTTTACGTGTATCTAACAGTTTTGTTTTCCCACCTTCTAATTCTTTTACATAACTCGCGGTGAGCGTTGCAGTGCCGGAAAGGGTTTGTAAAAAATTCAGGGCGGTACGTTCACCGGTTAGTAATGTTCTCGCGTTACCACTTAATTCACATAAAACGGTATTGGCTTTAACCTTTTCACCGTCATTAACAAACCAAGTGATATTGGTTTTATCGTGTTGCGTTTCATCGAGTTGCTCGAATACTTCATTTACCCAAGCAATTCCACAGACAATACTTTCATCGCGACAAATAATTGTGGCGACTGCTTTATTTTCAATTGGAATAAGCATCGCCGTTACATCACTCGTTGCACACACTGCTTGATCACTATTAAAGCCTAAGTCTTCTTTTAGAGCCCAGGAAACGGTAGATTTAATATCGTTCAAAAGTGCTTGCGGTAACATTGATTTGTATTCTCTTTATAATGGTAATAATTAATAATGTTGAAACTAACGTTGTTGTAATACAAGTTGATTTCCAGTTTGGCGAAATTCTACCTTTTTTAATGCGCTCATGCCTAACAGAATTTCATTGCTTTGCATGCCAGGGTTAATATGAGCGTCGACATTGTATAGGTATAAATTGCCGATAGATAGCGAGTCTATCTTAGTGCGATAAACGGTAACGGTGCCATTTGCAGTTTGAACAGGGTATTGACCATAACTTTCTAATTGAAGTTGTTCGGCAATATGTGCCGGAATCGAGACTTGTGTCGCGCCAGTGTCGAGTAAGAACACGACTGGCGAGTCATTAATGGTACCGCTCGTAATATAGTGCCCACGTCTATTTTGATTTAACGTAACGCTCGCCTTTCCTTGCGCTGAAAGTGCTGATTCTGGTTGTTGGTTAGGATTCCATTGGCTATCTAACGCGTCTTGAAATACAAATACCAATAATGCGATGGCTAATATCCAGGCTATCCAAATAAACCCTTTACCTAGTTGGTTAGTACTATTACTTTCTGTCATACGCTATAGGATAAATAACTATGTCTAGGTATTATGATACGTAATTTATAAATAAATAGCTGCAAATGTCACAAATGCTCACAATAAAAAATGGTTGGTTGGAAAACATAGAGCACCATAAAACGTCACATTTTACTCCTAGGGAACTAGGTGAGAAAATCGATTTACTGGTTGTACATAATATTTCATTGCCACCCGGTAAATTCGGCGGATCATTTATCACCGATTTATTCTTAGGGAAACTTGATAAAAACGCCGATCCATTTTTTGAAGAAATATATCAACTGGAAGTTTCCGCGCATTGCTTAATAAGGCGCGATGGACAAATCATTCAATATGTATCGTTTGACAATAAAGCCTGGCATGCCGGTGTTTCGGCCTTTAACGGACGTGAACGATGTAATGACTTTTCGATAGGGATCGAATTAGAAGGCACCGATATATTGCCTTATACTCCGCAACAATATCTGCAACTGGTCAGCTTAGTGAAAAAACTGCAAGAATCTTATCCACTTATTAGCCATAATAATATCGTTGGCCATTGTGATATTGCACCAGGGCGCAAAACCGACCCTGGAGAAGCATTTGATTGGCCTTATTTTCATTCACTTTTAAATGATTGACTAAAACGTTAATTCACACGTAAAAGCACGACTAGCACAGGAACTGTTATGGGATTGATAAGCTTACTTATCTCACTTGCCGCTGAGAAAAAATTGTCATCACCTTTTTGGCAATTTAATTACGCGTTCTCACATTATATGCAATTTGCTAAGCATCAAGACTTCCACAATAAAATTAAAGGCACGCTTTACCCTATATTATTGTTAGCGGTGCCTGTAACGATTACATTAATTGTTCTGCATTTAATTCAAGACAGTGTTTTAGATCTTATCGTCTCTACTGGATTATTAATCATCTGTTTTGGTTGTGTAAAAACGCGAGATACTTACAAGTGCTATCTTAAAGCGGCTTATCAAGGTGAAAATACAACTTGTGATTTGCATTACCAACAATTATTAACCGACAAAAACCTGCCAGATTATGGCTTTGGACAAACGTTAATTTGGTTGAATTACCGCTATTATATAGCCGTCATGATGTACTTCGTTGTATTTGGCGCTGCTGGGGCCGTATTTTATCGCTTACTATGTAGCCTCGATGAGCAGCAAAAAATTATTAAACAGGAAGAGCCTGATAGCCCTGCAATTACACCTGTATATGGACAAATTCTTTATTGGGCAGATTGGTTACCTGTTCGAATTGCTTCGTTTGGGTTTATGGTCGTCGGCCATTTCTCTAAGGCACTACCTGTTTGGCTGGAAAATATATTTGAATTTCATAAAAAGCCTCAATGCGTATTAATTGATGTCGCTCAAAAATCAGAAGATATTATGGTTGATAAAGACGACTGTACAGCAGAGCCTTGTTTATTAGTAAGACTTGCAAAGCGCAACGTGTTGCTATTTTTAGCGACCGTGGCAATGTTAACTCTGTCTGGTATTTTGCTATAACCTAAACATCCACAATCTGTTCAGACCAGTAAGTAAAAAGACTTCTTAGGCCAGTATTATTGCGGTACTGGCCTTTTTAATGTCACTGGAAAAATCCTAACTATCAACTAAATTAATTTACACATAGCACAATCTTTGTTAAGTTAATGCGCAGAAAACACAATGGTAAGACCAATTTACCAAAAAGTTACAAGAGTCTATTTAAAGCTCAATAATGAACTTTAAACTGTAAAAATATAGAAGGTAACTCACCAATACATGGTTGCAATAAAGAGCGTTAGAGCGAAACAGCCCAAATTATCCGATGTGATTTTGTCTCAACTGGAGCAAATGATCGTTGAAGGGAGTTTAGTGCCTGGCCAAAAATTGCCTCCTGAACGTGAGCTAGCTACACAGTTTGAAGTTTCACGCCCTTCATTAAGAGAAGCGATTCAGAAGTTAGAAGCAAAAGGCCTTGTTACTCGTAAGCAAGGTGGCGGTACGTTTGTCACGGAAAACTTACTGAGTGGTCTTTCAGATCCTCTATTCGACCTGATGTCGAATAATCATGAATCGCAATTTGACTTATTAGAGTTTCGTTATGGCATGGAAGGGATGTCTGCATATTACGCAGCAATGCGAGGAACGGAAGCGGATTTTGAGCAGATTAAACTTAAGCATGAAAATATCGGCAATGTACAAATAGAAAATAATTACCGCGCTGAAGCTGAAGCGGTATTTGAGTTCTATATCGCAATTTGCGGAGCATCTCACAATGCCATCATGTTGCACTTAGCACGCAGTATGTCGAGTTTAATTATCGACAACATTGAACAAAACTTAACAGTATTAGCACAGCGACCTGATATCTTTTCAAAGATCTCTGAATATCGCACGCAGCTAATGAATGCGATTGTCAGCGGGCAGCCTCAAAAAGCTTGGGGAGCAAGCCATCGACACTTAGCATTAATTGAAGAAGTCCTATTGAATTTAACTGATGAACGCAGCCGTATGGAACGTTCTATGCGCCGCATGCAACGGTACTAATTGAAAATTTATAAAGAATATAAGCAGATAGTTAATTTTTAACTATCTTTAAGAGATTTAAACACATAACAATACGGAGACTAAGTAAAATTATGTCTGAGCTCCCAAATCACTTTGATGTAGATTCTGCAGAAACTCAAGAGTGGCTAGAATCGTTAGAAGCAGTTTTGGATAATGAAGGTCCAGAGCGTGCTCATTTCATCTTAGAAAAATTGATTGAACGTGCCCGTCGCGGTGGTACGCATTTACCATTTGAAGCAACTACTGCTTACGTAAACACAATACCACCAGGGCAAGAGCCACATATGCCAGCAGACCAGACGATTGAAGCACGTATTCGTGCCGCAATTCGTTGGAATGCAATGGCACTTGTACTTCGTGCTTCTAAGAAAGACTTAGAACTGGGTGGACATATCGGTTCATTCGCCTCTAGTGCTATGTTATATGATGTTGGTTTCAACCACTTCTTTAAAGCTGCTGGCCCTGAAAACGGTGGTGACTTTATTTTTGCCCAAGGTCACATCTCTCCAGGTATCTATGGTCGCGCGTTCTTAGAAGGTCGTTTAACCGAAGAGCAAATGGACAATTTCCGTCAAGAAGTTGATGGCAACGGTTTATCTTCGTACCCTCATCCGCACTTAATGCAAGACTTTTGGCAGTTCCCAACGGTTTCTATGGGCTTAGGTCCACTTCAAGCTATTTATACTGCTCGTTTCTTAAAATATTTAACTGACCGTGGCATTAAGGATTGTTCCGGCCAACGTGTTTATGCGTTCTTAGGGGACGGTGAGTGTGACGAGCCAGAATCATTAGGTGCTATTGGTTTAGCTGCTCGTGAAGGTTTAGATAACTTATGTTTTATCATTAACTGTAACCTTCAGCGTCTCGATGGCCCAGTGCGTGGTAACGGTAAAATAATCCAAGAACTAGAAGGTACCTTCCGTGGCGCTGGTTGGGAAGTATTAAAAGTTATCTGGGGTTCATACTGGGATCCACTGATTTCTCGTGATACGTCTGGCAAGCTTTTACAGTTGATGAATGAAACTGTAGACGGTGAATATCAAAACTGTAAAGCCAAAGGCGGTAAATATACTCGTGAAAATTGGTTTGGAAAATACCCTGAAACAGCGGCAATGGTTGCTAATATGTCAGACGAAGATGTATGGCGCTTAAACCGTGGTGGTCATGATCCAGTTAAAGTTTATGCAGCATATGATCGAGCGAAAAATACTAAAGGTCGTCCAACTGTAATCTTAGCTAAAACAGTTAAAGGTTTTGGTTTAGGTCAGTCTGGTGAAGCGCAAAACGTTGCTCATAACGTTAAGAAAATGGATATTGAATCGATCAAGCAATACCGCGACCGTTTCAACATGCCAATTGCTGACGACCAGTTAGAAGAGTTACCTTTCTTCCGTTTTGATGACGACAGTCCAGAAATGCAATACATGCGTGCGCGTCGTGAATCACTTGGTGGTTCTTTACCTGCCCGTCGTGAACAATCTCAAGACGAATTAGAAATACCATCAATGAAAGTGTTTGATGCGATTACTAAAGGCTCAGGTGATCGTGAAGTATCATCAACAATGACCTTTGTACGTGTACTTAATGCACTTTTAAAAGATAAGAAAATTGGCAAACGAATCGTACCAATTATTCCAGATGAAGCGCGTACCTTTGGTATGGAAGGTTTATTCCGCCAAGTAGGTATTTATGCACATGAAGGGCAAAAATACGTACCACAAGATGCTGATCAAGTGGCTTACTATCGTGAAGATAAGAAAGGCCAAGTATTGCAAGAAGGTATCAACGAACTAGGCGCAATGGCGTCATGGGTAGCTTCAGGTACATCTTATTCAACTTGTAATGCGACGACTATTCCATTTTATATCTACTACTCAATGTTCGGGTTCCAACGTGTTGGTGATTTAGCGTGGGCAGCTGGTGATAGCCAAGCGAGAGGATTTTTACTTGGTGCAACGGCAGGTCGTACAACGCTTAACGGTGAAGGTCTGCAGCATCAAGATGGTCATTCTCATGTTCAGGCTAACCTTATCCCTAACTGTTTAACGTACGATCCAACTTATGGATACGAAGTGGCGGTTATTGTGCGTGAAGGTTTACGCCGTATGTATGAAGAAAATGAAAATATTTTCTACTACATCACATTGATGAATGAAAATTATCAGCACCCAGCTATGCCAAGTGATAAAGATATCGAAGATCAAATTATCAAAGGTATTTATAAGCTTGAGCGTGTCGAGCCAAAATCGGCTAAAGCAAATGTGCAATTGATGGGTTCAGGTACAATTTTATTGCAAGTACGTGAAGCCGCTCAAATTTTAGCAAATGATTATGGCGTATCTAGTGATGTTTACTCAGTAACTTCATTTAATGAATTGGCTCGTGAAGGTCAGGAAGTTATTCGTCAAAACATGCTAAACCCAGAGTTAGAAGCGAAAGTGCCGTATATCGGTCAAGTTATTACTAAAGAAGCTGGTCCAGCAATTTCGGCTACTGACTACGTGAAGAACTACTCGGATCAAGTACGTGCATTTATTGATACTGACTTCCGTTGCTTAGGTACTGACGGTTTCGGTCGAAGTGATAGCCGGGCAAACTTACGTCGCCATTTTGAAGTGAATGCCTCATATATCGTTGTTGCATCACTTTATGAATTAGCAAACCGCGGTGAAGTGGACAAGAGTGTTGTAGCAGAAGCAATTAAGCGCTTTGATATTGATACTGACAAACTTAACCCGCTTTACGCGTAATTTGGGATTTAGGAGAATTTAATATGTCTGATATTCAACAAATTCTAGTCCCAGATGTTGGTGGTGATGAAGTTGAAGTGATTGAAATTTGTTTCTCAGTGGGTGACACGTTAGAAGCAGATGAAGGAATCGTTACCGTTGAAACTGATAAAGCGTCAATGGATATTCCAGCACCAATGGCAGGTGAATTAGTATCACTTGATGTTAACGTTGGTGACAAAATTAAAGAAGGCGATGTGATTGGTACCCTTCGACAAGCTCAGGGTGAAACTACAGATTCAGCTGCAGCACCGGAAGAAGCGCCAAAAGCAGAAACTCCACCATCAGTAGAGATATCTGCTCCAGTTGAAACACCGGCGTCAGCTCCTGCTGCAGGCGGTAGTGAAGTGGTTGATGTTATCGTGCCTGATATTGGTGATGATGGCCAAGTAGATGTCATCGATGTGCTAGTTTCTGTCGGTGATGAAATCGCCGAAGAAGATGGGCTAATCACCTTAGAAACTGATAAAGCGACCATGGACGTACCTTCGTCACATGCCGGTATTGTTAAAGAAGTACTCGTAGCTGTCGGTGATAAAGTTGGCCAAGGCTCGTTAGTTATCAAGCTAGAAACCAATAGTGGTGCACCAGCGGCAATTGAGCAACCTGCAGCGCCAGTTGCAGCTCCTGCACCTGAAGCGCCAGTTGCAAGCCAAGTGCCTGTAGCAAAAGCAGCGCCTGTTCCGCATCATCCGCATGCTGGAGATTTCAAGGCGGTAGGTAAAGTTTATTCATCACCATCTATTCGACGTTTAGCACGTGAATTTGGTGTAGATTTAACCTTGGTTAAAGGTTCGGGTCGTAAGGGTCGTGTACTAAAAGAAGATGTTCAGTCTTACGTTAAATATGAATTGTCTCGCCCTAAAGCAAATGCAGGCAGCTCTGTTGCATCTGGCGAAGGTGGCTTACAAGTCGTAGCGGGTAAATCTATCGATTTCTCAAAATTTGGTGAAATTGAAACTAAAGAACTTACACGTATTCAGAAAATATCTGGTCCATTCTTACATAGAAGCTGGGTGACTATTCCTCATGTTACTCAATTTGATGAAGCAGATATCACTGACTTAGAAGCGTTCAGAAAAGAGCAAAATGTTATCGCTGAAAAACAAAAGCTTGGTTTTAAAATCACGCCACTTGTTTTCATTATGAAAGCTGTTGCAGATGCACTTCGAACCTATCCAGTGTTTAACTCTAGTTTAAGCGAAGATGGCGAAAGCTTAATACTGAAGAAATATATCCACGTAGGTGTAGCTGTTGATACGCCAAATGGTTTAGTCGTTCCAGTGGTGAGAGATGTCGATAAGAAAGGCATTTATGAACTGTCAAAAGAGCTATTGGAAATCAGCAAGAAGGCAAGAGACGGCAAGTTAAAAGCGACTGATATGCAGGGTGGTTGTTTTACCATATCGAGTTTAGGTGGTATTGGTGGTACGGCATTTACGCCTATCGTTAATTCGCCTGAAGTAGGCATTTTAGGTGTATCAAAATCAGAAATGAAGCCGAAATGGAACGGTAAAGACTTTGAGCCTCGCTTAATGTTGCCATTATCGATGTCGTACGATCATCGTGTAATTGATGGTGCATTGGCTGCACGCTTTACCGTGCATTTAGCACAAGTGTTATCAGACTTACGTAAACTAATTCTGTAGTTAAACACTAAAAAGACGTCGGCAACTTAAAAGCCCACTTAAAAGTTTTTAAATTTGCCGACAATATCTTCTACAAAAGATAGCGATTTACTTGAAGTTTAAGTAAACTTCGAGCCAGAAAAAATAGAATCAACTTTGCTAGCTTAGCATTAGGTTAAATTAGCAAAATTACACACGTTAATTTGAGGTTAGCATGAGCAACGAAATTAAGACTCAGGTAGTAGTTTTAGGGGCAGGCCCAGGTGGTTATTCAGCAGCATTCCGTGCTGCAGATCTTGGTCTAGATGTAGTATTGGTAGAAAGCCGTGAAACACTAGGCGGCGTATGTTTAAACGTAGGCTGTATTCCTTCTAAAGCATTACTTCACGTTGCTAAAGTGATTGATGATGCGGCTGAAATGGCATCTCACGGTGTTACTTTCGGTAAGCCTGAAATTGATTTGGATAAAATCCGTAGCTGGAAAGAAAGCGTAATTGGTCAGTTAACTGGTGGTTTAGGCGGTATGTCTAAAGCTCGTAAAGTAAAAACGGTAACTGGCTATGGTAAATTTACTTCTGATAAATCTATCGAAGTTGAAGGTGCAGATGGCAAAACTACCATTACTTTTGATAATGCTATCATTGCTGCAGGTTCATCAGTAATTGATTTACCATTTATTCCAAATGATGATCCTCGCGTTATAGATTCAACTGGCGCATTAGAACTTAAAGATGTACCAGAAGAAATGTTAGTACTTGGTGGCGGTATCATCGGCCTAGAAATGGGTACTGTTTATAATGCATTGGGTTCAAATGTTTCTGTAGTTGAGTTTGCTGACCAATTAGTACCTGCTGCCGATAAAGACATTGTTCAAATTTACACTAAATACAACAAGAAGAAGTTCAACATGATGTTGTCTACTAAAGTTGTTGCCGTTGATGCAAAAGACGATGGCTTATATGTAACATTTGAAGGTAAGAATGCGCCAGAAGGCCAAGTTCGTTACGACAAAATTTTAGTTGCGGTTGGCCGTAAACCAAATGGTCACTTAGTTGCAGCTGACAAGGCTGGTGTTAATGTTGATGAGCGTGGCTTTATTAACGTATCTAAAGAGCTACGCACAAACGTGCCTCATATTTTCGCTATTGGTGATGTAGTTGGTCAGCCAATGCTTGCTCATAAGGCGGTTCACGAAGCTCACGTTGCTGCAGAAGTTATCTCTGGTAAGAAACATGAATTTGATCCTCGCTGTATCCCTTCAATTGCTTATACAGATCCTGAAATGGCATGGGTTGGTGTTACTGAGCGTGAAGCAAAAGAGCAAGGTTTAAACATTGAAGTTGCTAATTTCCCTTGGGCAGCGTCAGGCCGAGCAATCGCATCAGCACGTACTGAAGGTAAAACGAAGATGATCTTCGAAAAAGAAACCGGTCGTGTACTAGGTGGTGCTATTGTTGGTATTAATGCTGGTGAAATGCTAGGTGAAATTTGTTTAGCAGTTGAAATGGGCGCGGATGCAGAAGATGTTGGCTTAACTATTCATGCTCACCCAACGTTGAATGAGTCAATCGGTTTAGCGGCTGAAATTTTTGAAGGCTCAATCACTGATTTACCTAATGCAAAAGCAGTGAAAAAGAAAAAATAATTTCTTACCGTTTAACTGATTAAACTATCGCTAAATCAGCGAAAGCTTAAAAATAATAAAAGCCAGCATTTAATGCTGGTTTTTTTGTTTCCTAAATTCCTACAACACGCACCATATATATGATTCCAACAAAACTTAGTAACTTAATATTCACCTGAACGCAAAGGCAAAATGCATTACTTCGGATGATGAGATTCGAGAATTTTGATTATTTTATAAGTTACCTTTACAAAAGTTATACAATCTAATGTATTTGTGTTAAAACTATGTTAACGGGATGTTTAAATTGTTATCAAATGTTGCACAGGATTGGCGACGTTAAATTTGAATAGCAAAAAATACTTATAAAAAATTAGTTCAGGGAAATTCTGTGAAAAATCTCAATATATTATCTAAAAGCATTAAGGTTGCGCTTTTAGCGGGTGTTGTAGGTGGCATGAGTGCACAAGCGCTAGCTGCTGAAGCAAACGCTGTAGCTGCAATTGAAAAGCAAACTGCAGAACAAGCAAGCGAAGAAGGCGGCGTATTGCTTGAAGAGGAAGACGAAGAGCGTATCGTTGTAACGGGCTCTCGTATTCGTCGTTCAGAGTTTGCTACCGCATCACCAGTTCAAGTAATTAGTGGTGATATCTCTCGTGAACTTGGTTTATTCGATGCAACAGAAATGTTGCAAAGCACTAACCAAGCTGCCGGTAGCCAAATTGATAACTCATTTGGTGGCTTCGTACTAGACAATGGCCCAGGCTCTGCAACTATCGGTTTCCGTGGTTTAGGTGCTGAGCGTACATTAGTACTTGTTAATGGCAAGCGTATGGCACCTGCAGGTGTTGGTGGCGCGCCAACTTCACCAGATCTAAACTTAATTCCTGCGGTAATGATTGACCGTGTAGAAAACTTGTATGATGGTGCTTCTACTGTTTACGGTTCTGATGCGGTAGCTGGTGTTGCTAACGTTATTTTACGTCAAGACGTAGAAGGTTTTGAATTACAAGGTTCATACAACAGCCCGAAAGGTGGTGGCGGTGAAGAAACCGTACTATCTGGTATGTGGGGCAAAACAACAGATAATGGTTTCATTTCAGTTGGTGCTGAATACTATGATCGTAAATCACAATCGTTAGCGCAAAACTCTTTTGTTAAAGGCTGTGAAGAGCGTATTTTCGAAACCGAAGACGGCGACATTATTAAACGTTACGGTGGCATTGGTCCAACGGTAAACGGTGAAGATTCTTGTGATATTTTCCCATTAACTAACCGTATGTTTATTTATAACGGTTTCTGGGGCAGTGTTTATAATACACCAGGTTTCACCAATACTGGTATTCCAGGATGGAGTGAGTCTACAGTACCATTCCAATACGCAGGATTGTTACCAACTTGGATCGAAGGTGATTCAAATGGTGATGGAATTAATGACATTGCGTTCCCTGATGGCGACGGTGATGGCTTTAGAGATTTTGACTTCCAAGACCCACGCTATGCTTTCCAACAATCTGATTACTACAAATCGGGTGACTACTTAGGTAAGAACAAGCGTTTATCTGTTGTTGCTAATGGTGAATACAACTTCCAAGATGTAGATGACACAAAAGTTTACTTTGATGCCATGTACGCAGAGCGTAACTCAGATCAGTTCTCTCCTGGCGCTCAAATGTTTGAGTATGTACCTGAAACCAACCCGTTTAACCCGTGTAATCCAAATGGCTTAAATGGTATTGACTGTTTTGGCGTACTAGGTTTTGGTAATGCTGGTCCTTTAGCAGTAGAGCCTATTATTAATATTCGCGGTGATCGCGATACTCATAAAGTTGATGTATCTCAATACCGTATCGTTTCTGGTATTACAGCTGATTTAAGTTCTCTTGCTGATTACGGTTTAGAAAACTGGTACTACGATGCATATATTTCATATAGCGCATCAAGTGGTGATTATGTGACTCGAGGTATTAATGAAAGCCGTTTAGTGCATTCTTTAAATACTTCAGTATTAAATGACGATGGTTCTGTGACTTGTGGTGACGGCTCAGATGGTTGTGTACCGGTAAATTTATTTGCTGATAACATATATCAAACAGGTGGTGGTACATTAACTACTGAAGAGTATGATTACTTAATGACAGACCGTGTTGCTAAAACTGAAGTTTCTCAGTTAGTAATTAACGGTTTCGTTGGTGGTGATTTATTTACACTTCCTTGGAATGACAATGTAGTTAGCGGTATCTTTGGTGCTGAATTCCGTCGTGATGAAATTGAATCAAATAACAATGACGTAGCGACTGATGGTTTACTGTGGGGTTGGTTCTCAGATAAAGGTGCAAATGGTTCTCGTAACTTAAAAGAAGCCTTTACTGAAATGGAATTCCCACTAGTGAGTGGTCGTGAGTGGGTAGAAGAGCTTACAGTTACCGCTTCTGGTCGTATTTCGAAAGAAAGTTACTATGATGCAGCTAGCACATACAGCTTAAAAGCAGTATACCGCCCTGTAGAATGGTTCACTTTACGTGGTACGCAAGGTACTTCATACCGTGCACCTAACTTACGTGAGCGTTTCTTAGCAGGTACTACTGGCTTTAGAAGCGTAACCGATCCATGTGTTGTACCAAGTGATGCTCGTGAGTCTGATGCGTTAGATCCAAGCGCACCAGATACATATAATGCGGCAGGAGATGACCGTTCTACCGGTGTACTTGCAGCTTGTAATGCAGATGGTGTAGATCCTACTAAACTAGGTCTTGGTCAAGACGGTACTGAGAAGTTTAATTCGAGCACAAGCGCCGAAGTAGTTAGTGGTGGTTCTTTAGCGTTAGTTGAAGAAAAATCTAAAGCTAAAACATTTGGTTTTGTTTTCGAACAACCATTCTCTGAAGAGTTTGAGTTAACATTCTCGATTACACGTTTCGATATCGAAGTTACTAACTCTATTGCTGAGCCTTCTCCAGCATACTCGATTGATCAGTGTTATTCAGCAGACGGAAATGATGCATTCTGTGACCGTTTAATTCGTGATGAGAATGGCCAAATCTCTGAGGTTGATGGCAAATTCATTAACGTTGGTCTATTTACCTCTAAAGGTATGGACTACAACGTATACTTCCAAAAAGATTTCTTAATTGGTGAGCACAACTTAGATGTATCTTTAGATCTAAAAGCAACTCGCATGACAGAAGCTGTTGAAGATGTACTAGGTACAGTTGATGATAATAAAGGCGAGCCAGAGTTCCCAGAATGGCGTGCATCTGCACAGCTTTCTGTGAAATATGACGACTTCCGCTTTAACTGGTATACACAGTTTATCGGTAAAGGTGAAGAGGATTGGTTAAGCGATCCAGAAGAAAATGAATTCTACGACGGCGTAGCTTGTGACGGTTTATGGAAAGATGCCGCACAAACAGACCCAGTATTGTGTCGTGAAGTAGCTTATACAGATGATTACATTTTGCATAATGCTTCTATTACTTATACACAAGATGACTGGCGTGTAGCTGTTGGTGTTCGTAACGTATTTAACGAAGCGCCACCAAAAGTAGATCCAAATGGTTCATTCTCTAACACTAACATTCCGTTAGGTGTTGGTTATGACTCGTTTGGTCGTATGCCTTACATTAACTTTACAGCATCATTCTAAACAGAGTTAGTGCAAATAATAATGGCCTCATTTGAGGCCATTTTTTAATAGGATAGAAAATGAAAAAAGTAATTGTCGCCTTAACAGCAATTTCAATAATGTTATTGACATTAGCGCCAACCAGTTTTGCACAAACAGGTGCGGATACGGTGCCATTGGATGCATTTGCCGCATTGCCAGTTATACGTAATGTTTCTGTATCACCTGATGGTAAAAAGTTAGCTATTGTCCGCGCAAGTTCGAACAATGGTGATTACATTATTGAAATTACTAATTTAGATAATTTAAAAGAAAAGCCCGTGCGATTAGGTGCTAATAAGATGTTAGTGTCGGGGATTTCTTGGTTAAATGAAGACAAAATTTTAGTCCAGTTTAGACAAATTCTACGAGACGGTAGTAAAAGCTATTGGGTAAATAAAATTGCTATTACTGATGCTGATGGCAAAGGTAAATGGTTAGTGCCGTTTAGAAAGAAAAAGAACTTGAACTTCAGTTTGGTAAGTTTGTTGCCAGATGAAAAAGATTACGTGCTTATTGAAGCTGATGTGAATAACAATAGAACGCCAGATGTTGTGCGCATGAATATCAATAGTGGTAGAACTACAACTATTCTTCGAGGAAACAGCAAAATACAAGGTGATTTTGTCGCGGATAAAGATGGTGAAATTCGTGCAGCCTCAGGCTGGAACACTTCAGACGATACCATTGATTTGTTTGCTCGTAAAAAAGGTGATGATGAATGGATTACTATTTATCAAAACTCACCAAAGAAACGCGAAAACTTTTCATTTCTTGGTTTCTCAGATGAAAAGCCAAATCAAGTCTATGTTAATGCTAACCTAGGTGAAGATAAAACAGGTATTTATCTATATGACCTGGAAACGGGCACTTACTCAGAAAGATTATTCGGGTTAAAAGGTGTCGATGCTGGCGGTATAGTTACTAATAAATGGGGTAAGTTATTAGGCTATAGCTATACTACGAAACAGCCTAAAACTTTCTATGTAGACGAAAATGAACAAGCGCTTTACGACTCTATCACCCCATTATTTGCCGGGAAGTTTGTCCGAATAGCAAGTCGTTCTGATGATGACAATATGTTGGTCATCTTTACTCAATCTGGTCAAGATCCGGGTACTTACTATTTACTTCGTGACAAACAAAAACTAGAAAAAATTGGTGAGCGTAACCCTCGCTTAACAGCAGAAAACTTATCGCCAGTTAAGTACGTAACCTATAAAACGCGTGACGGAAGAAAAACTAAAGCTTACGTAACTATTCCAAAAGGCAACCCTCCTTTTTCAGCTGTCGTTTTACCGCATGGTGGTCCTTGGGCACGTGATGTGAACATTTACGACGAGTGGACACAAGTGTTAGCCCATCATGGTTATATTGTTATTCAACCACAGTACCGCGGTTCGGAAGGTTATGGTTTAGAGCATTGGAAAGCGGGCGATAAACTTTGGGGCTTAGCAATGCAGGACGACATGGACGATGCTGCAATGTACCTTGTAGATAAAGGGTTAGCTAAAAAAGATAAGTTAGCTTTATTTGGTTGGAGTTATGGCGGATACGCTGGTTTTGTAGCGTCTATGCGTGAAAATAACATTTACCAATGCTCTATTGCTGGTGCTGGTGTAAGTGACCTAAATCGTATTAATGCGACATTGAATGAGAGCATTTTCTTAAAAGAGTTACAAAAACCAACGATTGATGGCTTAAACCCTATTAAACACGTAGATAAAGTGAATATTCCAATTCTAGTTGTTCATGGGGACATTGATATTCGAGTGCCAGTTAAGCACAGTCGTGAGTTTGTAGATTTACTTGAAAAATATAATAAAGACTACAAATATGTAGAACTTAATGATGCGGACCATTTCTCCGATACATTGTTCTATGATCACAAAACTGAATTTTATTCAGCTATGTTGGATTGGCTAGAGAATAAGTGTCAGCTTTAACAATTTGATTTAATGAAAAAAAGCCAGCTTAAATGCTGGCTTTTTATTAGGTTAGTCATAAACTGTATATAGCAACCAATCATCATAAGTAAGGAAGTTTTCATGAAGTTGTTGTCTGTTTTGGGTTTATCGGTATTACTTTCTACAAGCGTTCAAATTTGTGCTCAGGCTAACGCGACAGAAAGCAATTTTGAAACTGATTTAGACCATAGAGTGCAATTTAAATTAACGAAGTTAGATGGCAAGAGTTATCAGATGGAAGTGGCTAGATTAGGTGGCGTTAAATTTGACCGTATGAATCTTTTTGCGACCAGAAAGGCTAAGAAGATTTGTGGTTCACTTGGCTTTAGCATTCGCTATTTAGAAGGTGTAGAAGGCTATGATGATCGAAAGTTTAACCCAAACTACATTTTTCCTTCCTTAAAAGTAAAAATTACTTGTCCGTAAGTTGTAGTTTTTTAGCAATATTTTTTAAATTACCGGTTATACTAAATAAAAAAGGGCTACTGAATAGTAGCCCTTTTTGTGTATTTTAAGGAAAGAGTTGCTTAGCTAGGATCAGCAATCTTAACTGCTACTGCAGATGCCGGAGTCGTCATTGCTTCTGTTGGTGGAGCGAAACGTGTTAAGTCGATACCTTCAACAGCTGCTGTGTACTCATCCATTGTTGGGAAGCGACCTAGGATACTAGAAAGTACTACTAATGGTGTTGAACCTAGTAAAGACTCACCTTTCTTCTCAGCACTGTCTGCTACGACACGACCTTGGAAAAGACGAGTTGAAGTAGCGATTACTGTGTCGCCTGGTTCAGCTTTTTCTTGGTTACCCATACATAAGTTACAACCTGGGCGCTCTAGGTATAAGATGTTTTCGTAAGTCTTACGTGCTTCACCTTTCGGGTTGGCGTCATCGAATACGAAACCTGAGTACTTAGCTAAGATATCCCAGTCACCTTCAGCTTTTAGTTCATCAACGATGTTGTATGTTGGTGGCGCAACTACTAATGGAGCGTTAAATTCGATAGAACCGTTTTGCTTTTCAAGGTTACGGAACATTTGCGCGATAATTTGCATGTCGCCTTTGTGAACCATACAAGAACCAACGAAACCTAAATCAACTGGACGTTCGTTATAGAATGAAACAGGGCGAATTACGTCATGCGTGTAACGCTTAGATACGTCTTCGTTGTTTACGTCAGGGTCTGCAATCATTGGTTCAACGATTGTATCTAAATCAACCACAACTTCAGCGTAGTACTTAGCGTTTTCATCTGGTGCTAATGCTGGCGTTTCACCTGATTTGATGCCAGCGATACGCTCATCAGCTAGCTTGATTAAGCCAGCTAATGTTGCTGCTTCGTTATCCATACCTTTGTCGATCATGATTTGGATACGAGACTTGGCAAGTTCAATAGACTCAATTAATGTTTCGTTGTTTGAAATACAAACAGACGCTTTCGCTTTCATTTCTGCTGACCAATCAGTGAATGTGAACGCTTGGTCTGCTAATAACGTACCAATATGTACTTCGATTACGCGGCCTTGGAATACGTTTTCACCTTCGAACTGCTTAAGCATTTGCGCTTGAGTCGCATGAACGATATCACGGAAGTCCATGTGATCAGCCATTTTACCTTTGAAGGTAACTTTTACTGATTCTGGAATAGGCATTGCAGACTCACCAGTTGCTAGTGCGATTGCAACCGTACCTGAATCGGCACCGAATGCTACACCTTTAGACATACGCGTATGTGAGTCACCACCGATGATAATTGCACGGTCGTCAACAGTAATGTCGTTAAGTACCTTGTGAATTACGTCAGTCATTGAGTGGTAAACGCCTTTCGGGTCACGTGCTGTGATAACACCGAATGCATTCATGAATGCCATCAATTTAGGCGTATTAGCTTTTGCTTTGCTATCCCATACAGAGGCTGTGTGACAACCTGATTGGAAAGCACCGTCAACAATTGGAGAAATAGTAGAAGCAGCCATTGCTTCTAATTCCTGACATGTCATAGGGCCAGTAGTATCTTGAGAACCGACAATGTTCACTTTAACACGTACGTTAGAACCAGCGTGAAGAGGAGAGTCAGATGAAACGCCTACTGCATTGCGGTTGAAGATCTTCTCTACTGCCGTTAAGCCTTGGCCTTCGTGTGAAATTTCTTTAGCAGCTGCGTATACAACAGGTGCATCAACACCTAATGTTTCAGCAGCAAATGTTTGTAATTTCTTACCGAAAGTAACCGCGTAAGAACCACCAGCCTTCATGAATTCTTGTTTCTGTGGTGTAAATGCAGAAGAAACGTCAGCTACTTCTTCGCTGCCATTAAATAGTTTCTTAGCTTTAGTGTCGATTGTTAACACAGTACCTGTTGCTACAGAATATGCTTCTTCTAATACTGGGTCGCCATTTGCGTCAGTAACAGTATTGCCATTTGCATCAACTTTCTTCACCCAGTTTTTAAGGTCAAGACCGATACCACCAGTAACATCTACTGTTGTTAAGAAGATTGGTGCAATACCGTTAGTACCAGCAACAACAGGTGCGATGTTTATGAATGGAACGTAAGGAGAAGCTTTTTCACCCGCCCAAAGTGCTACGTTATTAACACCAGACATACGAGATGAACCAACACCCATAGTACCTTTCTCAGCAACTAACATGACTTTTTTGCCAGGATGCTGTTCTTGAAGTGCAACGATCTCTTGCTGCGCTTCTGGCGTGATCATACATTGGCCGTGTAATTCGCGGTCGGCACGTGAATGCGATTGGTGGCCCGGAGAAAGTAAATCAGTAGAGATATCACCGATGCCTGCAACGTATGTTACAACTTCAACTTTTTCCGAAACTTCAGGTAATTTCGTAAAGAATTCTGCATTTGCATAACTTGCTAAAATGTCTTTAGCAACTGCGTTACCTGCTTTGTAGGCATCAGCTAAACGAGCAGTGTCCGCATCATATAAGAATACTTGTGTTTTTAACACGTCGGCGGCTGGCGCTGAAACCGAGGCGTCGTCACTTAGTGCAAGGTCAAGTAGCACTTCAATTGAAGGACCACCTTTCATGTGAGAAAGTAATTCAAAGGCAAACTCTACCGAGATTTCAGCTACAGTTTCTTGACCTAAAATGATTTCTTTTAAGAATTTCGCCTTTACGCCAGCAGCACTTGTAGTACCCGGTAACGTATTATAGATGAAGAAGTTTAATGAATCTTCACGATGCGCATTTCCAGCATCTTTAATCTGCTCGATAATTTCAGATAACAACTCTGCGCTATCAATTGGTTTTGGAGCTAAACCTAGCTCCTGCTTACGGCTTTCAATTTCCGCGATATAATCTGTATAAAGGCCCATTTTACACTCACTTTAACTTCAAAATGCTAATAGAAATATTAGCAGGATAGAATTTGGCGCACATTTTACCTTATTTTTTGGTCGCGAGTAATCATTTGCTTAAATAAGCGCTATTCATGTGAGTTATGGGTGGTAGAAATTTGGATTATATTGGTTATGTCAGTACGCTATAGATTGAAAAATCAAGTAAAAATAATCATAAGTTTGTTACTTAGGACCAAGGTCTAATGTTGCAATTTTTCATTTTACTTTACGTTTAGCTTTACAGTTTGAACTAACAATTGTGGTTGCTGATTTTAACTTTTACTTGACTATCAGCTAGAATCAGCAAGTAAATTTACAACTTTAAAAACCTCACTATTTATACTGACAGTAGGGCTTCATGTTAGTAATTTTTAGTAGTGTTAAGTGTCTTTATAATAAATAAGGTGAATGTGGTGCTTCAAGATTATCGTAAACACATAGAACAGCGCGCGGCAGAAGGTGTAGTTCCAAAACCATTAGATGCAGAACAAGTGGCTCAATTAATTGAGTTAGTTAAGAGCCCTCCTGCGGGTGAAGAAGCGCTAATATTAGATTTGTTGGTTAATCGTGTCCCGCCTGGTGTTGATGATGCGGCATATGTCAAAGCTGGCTTTTTAGCAGCAGTTGCAAAAGGTGAAGCAAGTTCGCCAATTTTGGATACTACACGTGCAACAGAGCTGTTGGGTACTATGCTAGGCGGCTATAACATTCAGCCAATGATTGATTTGCTGGAAAATGATGCGTTAGCGTCGACAGCAGCGGCTGGTTTAAAGAAAACACTCTTAATGTTCGATGCATTTTACGATGTGAAAGAAAAAGCCGAAGCAGGTAATGCAGCAGCTAAAGAGGTCATGCAGTCATGGGCTGATGCAGAGTGGTTTACCTCTCGCGATAAAGTAGCGAATAAAATTACCGTTAAAGTATTTAAAGTTACTGGTGAGACCAATACTGATGATTTATCACCAGCACCAGATGCTTGGTCTCGTCCAGATATTCCTGTACATGCTAAAGCCATGCTTAAAATGGCGCGAGATGGTATTAATCCTGATGACGATGGAATTGTTGGTCCAATTGAGCAAATCGAAGCATTACAAAAAGATGGTATTCCTTTAGCTTATGTAGGTGATGTTGTTGGTACTGGTTCTTCTCGAAAATCTGCTACCAATTCTGTGCTCTGGTTTATGGGAGATGATATTCCACATGTTCCTAATAAACGCACTGGTGGCGTTTGTTTAGGTGGAAAAATAGCACCAATTTTTTATAACACGATGGAAGATTCTGGCGCATTACCAATTGAATTAGACGTACAAAAAATGAATATGGGTGATGTTATCGACATTTACCCTTATGAAGGGGTAGTTAAAAATGCCGCTGGTGACGTTATTTCTGAGTTTGAATTAAGCCCAGTGTTACTTGATGAAGTGCGTGCAGGTGGTCGTATTCCATTGATCATTGGCCGCGGTTTAACAGGACGAGCGCGCGAAGCGCTAGGTTTATCAGAAGCAGACTTATTTGCTAAACCTATAGATCCCGCTTCTTCAGCCAAAGGCTTTACATTGGCGCAAAAAATGGTGGGTAAAGCTTGCGGTGTTGACGGTGTTCGCGCAGGTCAATACTGTGAGCCGAAAATGACAACTGTTGGCTCTCAAGATACAACAGGGCCAATGACTCGTGATGAATTAAAAGATCTGGCTTGTTTAGGCTTTTCGGCTGACTTAACTATGCAGTCTTTCTGTCATACTTCGGCGTATCCTAAGCCAGTGGACGTGCACACTCATCACACTTTGCCTGATTTTATGATGAACCGTGGCGGTGTTTCTCTTCGACCTGGTGATGGTGTTATTCATTCGTGGCTAAACCGAATGTTATTACCTGATACGGTGGGTACCGGCGGTGATTCACATACACGATTCCCTTTAGGAATTTCTTTTCCAGCAGGTTCAGGCTTAGTTGCCTTTGCTGCCGCAACAGGTGTGATGCCTTTAGATATGCCTGAATCTGTATTAGTTCGCTTTAAAGGTGAAATGCAACCGGGCATTACACTACGTGATTTAGTACATGCAATTCCATATTACGGTATTAAAAATGGTCTACTGACAGTTGAAAAAGCAGGCAAAGTCAATGAATTCTCTGGCCGAGTGTTAGAAATCGAGGGTTTAACGGGTCTTACAGTCGAGCAGGCATTCGAATTGTCTGATGCTTCTGCTGAGCGCAGTGCGGCGGGTTGTACCATAAAGCTTGAAGAAGATGCAGTAAAAGAATATCTAGAATCTAACATTGTGATGCTTAAATGGATGATCAGTGAAGGTTACGGTGATGTGCGTACTATCGAACGTCGTATTCAAGGTATGGAAGCTTGGTTATCAAATCCGTCGTTAATGTCGGCAGATAGTGACGCAGAATATGCTCATGTACTTGAAATTGATTTAAGCGAAATTAAAGAGCCAATCGTATGCTGTCCAAACGATCCTGATGATGCGAAGTTATTATCAGAAGTTCAAGGTACAGAGGTTGATGAAGTATTCATTGGCTCTTGTATGACGAACATTGGTCACTTCCGTGCGGCAGGTAAGCTACTAGAAGATTTCGGTGGCACATTAAGTACTCGTATGTGGGTTGCTCCACCAACCAAGATGGATCGTGATCAACTAACGGAAGAAGGTTACTATTTTACTTATGGAAAAGCAGGTGTGCGCATCGAAACGCCAGGGTGTTCATTATGTATGGGTAACCAAGCTCGTGTTGCTGAAAAGTCGACGGTATTGTCGACGTCAACGCGTAACTTCCCTAACCGTCTAGGAACAGGAGCAAATGTTTATTTAACATCTGCTGAGCTTGCGGGCGTTGGCGCTATTTTAGGTAGATTACCTACGCCTAGTGAATATATGGAATATGCGAAGAAAATTGATGCAACAGCTGCTGATACTTATCGCTATTTGAATTTCCATAAGATGGATCGCTACACAAAGAAAGCGGGGAAGGTAATTATTCAAGAGCCAGCATAATTTGATATTAAGCTCGTGGTAAATCCTACTATTTGTTTAGCGTTTTTATAGCCAATAGCAAACACCAATTGTGTAAAGATATAAAGGTCAGCATTGCTGGCCTTTTTTGTGAATAAAACATGAAGCTTTAAAACTGTGTAGGCTTCATTTCTATAATTTTGTATATGTAAGGCTTTTAATGGACAGAGTAGAGTAGAGTAGCTTATATACTCGATTTACTAGGCCATTTTGAAATGGAACTTCTTGCCCTCGCTCTTTTTGTTTTTTCTACGTCTGGTACACCAGGCCCTAACAATATTATGCTGTTAAGTTCCGGCGTAAATTTTGGTATTAAGAAAAGTTTGCCACACATTTTAGGTGTCAATTTAGGCTTTCCCATCATGGTAATCGCTGTGGGAATAGGGCTAGTGTCGCTATTTAATCAGTTTCCTCAGCTTTATACATTGATGAAAGTTGTTGGCATAGGTTATTTATTATTTTTAGCGTTTAAAATTGCTCAAACTCCGGTCTCCGCAAACACTAAGCAACAAGCGAAGCCGATATCATTTGTACAAGCAGCTGCATTTCAATGGGTTAACCCTAAAGCTTGGATTATGGCCATCAGTGCAATTGTTGCATTTTCCTCGGCAGCGGAAGCTTCATTAGCAGAAGTTGTGTGGATTGCTTTGGCCTATTTATTGTTTGGATTACCGTGTTCATTTGCTTGGTTATCTGCCGGCGTAGGGTTAAAAAAAGTGCTTAATAACCCGTTGTTTGTCATATGGTTTAATCGTGCGATGGCAGTATTACTTGTAATCTCAATTGTCCCAATGATCAATGTTCAAATAATGTCATAGGAAAAGCTCAAGAATAACAGGAGATATACTTTTTCTTAATTACGAAGGATAATAGCAATGCATATTTAATGCGCTCGCTTAACTTCAAGGTCATTTATGAACGAACAACCGAATAACCCACTTCACGGTAAAAAGCTCGAAGCTATTTTAAATGAGCTTGTAGACAAAATTGGTTGGGAGAAAATGGGACAAACAGTGAATATAAATTGTTTCAACAAAGACCCTTCAATTAAGTCGAGCTTAAAATTTCTTCGGAGAACACCATGGGCAAGAGCAGAAGTAGAAGAAATGTATATTAATGTCTTTCATGGCTTTCAATGGCCTGATTCACAGTAGCAATTCACCTTTTACCGAGTTTCTTTGCGACTTTTTTCATGTGTAATCTAAAACTTTTATCGAATTTAGACTCTCCGCAGTTGAAGCTTGAATAAGCTTTAACTCCTTCTATTCCAACTTTTGATAGGTCTTCTTCGATACCACATCGACCGTCTTCACCTTTGATTATTGATAAGTCGTCGCTGTAACGTACGGTATTTTTTTCTTTTTTCTGTGCTCGGGTTAAAGGAACAACTGACTTAGGCGCCGGTAGTGGGTTAGGGTGCATAGCTGACACTGATCTATGTTGCTGAAATTGATTCACACTGTCTTCAATTACTTGGTTACTGATAGATTCCCGCAATCTGTCTAGTTGTTTAAATGCTTCTGCTTTAATCGAGGCTTCTCCCTGGGTGCTTGTTAGGATTTGTTTATTAACCTCAGGCTTTGGTGTGTGTGTGCTTGCTTTATTTGGCGGGTTTGATACTACTTCTTTTACTCTTTCGGTCACTTCTTCTACGTCTGAAGTTGACACTTTACTTTTAATAACTTCTACAGCTTGCTGAACAGGTACTTCCTTAATCGGGGCTTCTTGCTCAATAGGGGGCGGCGTAGTTGGTGTGTAAAGGTAGCTACTAATCGTTTCTGGTGGCTTTTCTATATGAATAGGCTTTTCGATAGTTAAAGACACTAACCCAAATAAAGCTAAATGCACAAAAACAGAGGCAATTATGGCAATAGCTGTTCCTTGCTTCACTAATATTTTTATCCGTAACTAAAACTAGTGGCTAAATAGACTGACTAATTGGCAGTAAGTTCATTTTCAGTATGTACTATTCAAATGATAGTCAAAGTATTACTATTACCTGGGGTATAATGTATACAATAAGTCAAATGAAATACTTTTCTTTCTATAAAATTGCTTTGTTAATGTGTTTAGTGCTGGCTTCATTCTTTTTTAGCAGCCAACTAGTGGCAAATAATGTTAACCGAAATATTGTTGATCGTTTTGGTGTCCCGCAAAAGGCTGCGGAATATGATCAATATAAAAATCAGCGCTTTAATCCTTTATTTGATATGGGCGCATGGCATGGCTTTACTTTGCCTGACGATGCTAAATATTACGGAGCCTTTACCGGGCCAATGGTGATATTCGAAGAATATAGTTTATTCATCGCTTCAGCGCTGGAAAGACTTTCCGTAGAATTAGTGAATGAAAAACGTAAATTTCAATTAGAGCAAAGTAATCCACAAATTTACGCGATACCTGGCGCACTCGTTCAAGAATTTAGTAATGATAAATTAACACTTAAACTTACACTTAGATTTGTTTCAAATCGAACGGCATTAGTGTTAACAGAAATAATTAACCATTCTAGTGAAAATTTAACACTTAAATTAACGTGGCAAGGAGAGCTTTTTAAAGATGAAAACGGGCAAGCCAATTTAATAATTACACAAGAAAACTTAGCCCATAACGATTATCAAAGCTTAGTGTTTAAATATGGAAAAGTAAGAAGTAAATGGCAACGTATGTCCGGCGGTAATAACCGGTATGTCATTACGCGATCAATTAAAGCCATTTCGAAAATAAATCAAAGAAAAAAGTCTTACGCAAGCGAAGTCAAGCTCACTATAGTGCCTCAAGAAACAAAACACATTAGTACACTGCAAAGTTACTATCACAACGATGAAGAGCACGAAATCGAAGCTAACCATTATTCAAATTGGTTTAGTGAATATCAAGACTTACTTGCACAAAATAAATTGCGCTGGCATCACTATAATAAAGGGAAAGATCCTCTAGCGATTAAGTCGATAGAAACGCTAATTGGCAATTGGCGAAGCCCTGCGGGGGCGATTAAACATGACGCTATTACGCCTTCGGTAACGGCAAGATGGTTTAATGGTGTTTGGGCTTGGGATAGTTGGAAACATGCTGTTGCCTTGGCTGCATTTAATGGGCAGTTAGCTAAAAATAACGTTAGAGCAATGTTTGACTATCAGATTAATGAAGAAGACGTGCTAAGGCCACAAGATGCAGGGATGGTTATTGATGCAGTCTTCTATAATAAAGCGCTTTATAGAGAGGGAGACGGCGGCAACTGGAATGAACGAAATACCAAGCCGCCATTAGCAACATGGGCGGTGTGGGAAATTTATCAAAAAACTAATGATCTTAACTTTGTTAAAGAGTTGTTCCCTAAACTTCAGGCATATCACAATTGGTGGTATCGAAATAGAGATCATAATAATAATGGTCTTATTGAATATGGTGGAACTGTAGATCCAGCTCATACAGAAAATGAGCAATTAATTTTTTATGTGGAATTTGCAAATAAACAACAAGCACTCAAATTAGCAGGGGAAAATAATTGTAAGTATATAGATAGGCTAACTTATCGATGTTTGTCTTTGAATTTGTTAAATAAACTCCAAGTGATGACAAATATTAAGCTGGATATTCCTGTTCAGCATGCGGCTGGCTGGGAGTCTGGAATGGACAATGCGGCTAGGTTTGGCTTTATTACTGATAGCCAGTTGCTTGATTATGCTAATAGCAAAAACATTCCAGCTGGCCAAGCGATGACTGACTGGCAAGTCACAATTTTAGAAAACAAAAACCAAATTGGTGAGTTAGTTGGTTATTCTATCAATCAAGAATCTGTAGAGTTAAATAGCTACCTGTTACTTGAAAAAAGTTTATTAGCGAAAATGGCTAATTTGCTAGGAAAAACGGATTTAGAAAAGGGGTATTTAGCACAGTATCAACAGTTAAAACCTATGATTAGCCAGTGCTTTTTTGATAAAGAAACCGGTTATTTCTACGACCGCCTGTTAAATCCAAATGATAAAAAACTACAATGTACAGGAGAGTTACTATCTTACCGTGGCAAAGGCCCTGAGGGCTGGTCTCCTCTTTGGGCTAATCTAGTATCACCAAGTATTGCTAAGCAAGTGGTTGATGTGATGTTAGACGAAAATGAATTCAATACTTTTGTTCCGTTAGGTACTGCAGCCAAGACCAATCCGGCTTATGGTGCTGATATTTATTGGCGTGGTCGAGTGTGGTTAGATCAAGTTTATTTCGGCATTAGGGCAATGGGAAATTATGGTTATCACACGCAAGCTGCTCAATTAACCCAAAAATTGATTGCCAATGCACAAGGGTTGAAGTCTGACCAACCTATTCGAGAAAATTATCATCCTGAAACCGGAAAAATGCAGGGAGCAACTAACTTTAGTTGGAGTGCTGCGCATTTACTAATGCTAATGAACAATCAGGGTAGACTTATTAGGCAGTAACTAAATAGCTGAAAATAAAATTGCAAATTTTCAAACTATTTACGATTAAAGTGCACCTTATATGTATATACACAATTAAAAGTACATTAAAGGTAGGTAATATCATGAAATATTCAGTTAAAGACTCTTTTCACAAACTAAAAGTTACTGCATTTGCAGCGACCATTACTTTGGCAGCATCAGCTAGTTTTGCTCATTCTTATAAGGATGATGGAAATGATGAAACTGCGAGAGTTATCGCAAAAGGCAAATTAGCTCAAATAGAGCAATTAATTGATGATGGTCTCGATATTAATCAAAATATTGGTAATGACGGTACACCATTGATTATTGCTGTACAGTCTGAGCGAAATGATATCGTCAAGTATCTAGTTGAACGCGGAGCTGATGTTAATAAAGCTAGTATTCAAGACGGAAATCCGTTAATTAACGCCGCATTAACTAATAATGTTGAGTTACTTGACTATTTGCATCGACATGGCGCGCAGTTAGATATCATTGTTGAACATGACGAAACGGCATTAATTAGTGCCTCTAGAGCTGGCAACTTTAAGGCGGTGAAGTTTCTAGTGGAACATGGTGCAGATGTAAATTTATCAGTGCTTGTTGAAAAAATTCGAGGCGATACTGAATTAAGAAGCCCTTTAAATGGTGCAAAAACAAAAGAAATTTATCGTTATTTAATAGCCAATGGCGCCGAAAGTTAACGCTAATAAAATAACTAAATTTTTAAGTAAATTATGCACCCTTGTTTTTTATCCAAAAACGAGGGCTTTGTGTTGATGCTGTAACAAAGTCTTCTTCAATTAACGGCTTGGCCATTAAAAAGCCTTGGCCATAATTCCCACCAAGTTTTTGCAATAGTTTATATTGTTCCTGCGTCTCTATACCTTCTGCAATCGCGTTAATTCCAATGGAATTGGCCAAGTTTATAATTGACTCTAATATAGTTGAACTGTTGTGACCCGCCTCATAACTACTGACAAAGCTTCGATCTATTTTTAGACTATCAAAAGTAAACATATGAAGGTAACTAAGCGACGAATATCCAGTACCAAAATCATCCAGCGAAATTTTTAAGCCCATCTCTCTATATAGCTGCATATTTTTTTGTGTTTGCTTCACATTATTAACCAAGGTTTGTTCGGTTATTTCTAGTGTAATGTGCTTAAGAAGATTAGGTGCTGTTTGCCAATAATGTTTTATATGACTTTTAATAACTTCAGATGCAAAACCAGCACTTGAGAGATTAATACTAAGCCTAAATTCTTCAGGTTTGTCTTCCCAGCGCTCTATGAAGACGATCGCTTGTTTAAATACGTATTCGTCTAATATGGCAATACAACCGTTTTTTTCGAATTCAGGAATAAATTTATCCGGCGGTATAAAACCATGTTCAGGGTGGTTCCACCTAACCAGTGCTTCTGCTGCAATAATGGTGTCTTTTTCTAAACAAACAATAGGTTGAAAGTGTAATACAAACTGGTCTTGCTCAACTGCTGGAATAAGATCGAGTGCAAGCTTGTAGCTTGCTGTTGCTTGTTCGCAATCACTTTTATAAACCTTAACTTGGTTTTTGCCATTAAACTTGGCTTGATACATGGCTTCATCGGCTTGTTTTAATAACGTTTCAGCGGTTGTTTCTTCACCGCTGTTAAAACTCATTCCAATGCTAGAAGAGGTGAAAATTTCAAACTGCTCTATAACAAAAGGTGCTCTAATTGCGTTGATGACTTTGTCAGCGATCTTTTGAGCTTGTTCTAATGTGTTGATCTCTTCTAATAATATGGCAAATTCATCACCGCCTAGACGGCAGACAGTATCTGACTCCCTGATACAGCCTTTAATTCTTTCGGCAACCTGCATTAATAGTTTGTCACCAACGGAGTGGCTATAGGTGTCGTTCACGTGCTTAAAATCATCAAAATCTATAAAAAAGACAGCTAAACGATTTTCCTTATGCCTTAACATTTGTTTTAACGCATGATCAGTTCGGTCAAGAAAAAGTGATCGGTTGGGTAATTTAGTTAATGGGTCGTGCAGAGCTAAAAATGTGAGTTCATTTCGTGCCAGCATTCGCTCTATGGCGCTGTGAATATGCTTGGCAGCAAAGTTTAATAGCATGACATCGTTTTGACCATAAGAGCGCTCAATATCATAACTTTGGATGACGACTATACCTTTCAAATTACTGTTGCCAAATGGTACGCCTAGCCAGTATTGAGGAGTAGAACCTAGTACTTTTAGCTGCTTTTGCTTTATCAACTTAGAAATACTGTACTCATTCAACAGTGTCGGTTGATCAAGTGAGATTGCATGCGTAGTTAATGTCGGTGGATTAACCTCTAGTTTAAACTCTTTACCAACAGGTATTGAGTCTTTATCATCTAGCCCATAACTAATTGATGCAGAAGCATTATCTTCATCAATTAGCGCAATGTAAAAGTTATCTGCATAGGTCAGCTTTTTTACACACTGATGAAGTTGGTAGTAAAAATCGGCTAGAGAGTCTGTTTTGAATATCAGCTCTGCAATATCAAATAACACTTCTTGAATTTTACTGCTGTATTCCAGTTGCTCTACGGTGGCTTGAAGCTTTTCAAATGACCTAGAGCTAGTTATTTTAGTAGCCGCGATAGAGGCCAATACTTTTAGTGTTTGTTCATCTTGTTCGGTATAAAAATTTGAGTCTGGGTGCTCAGAGTCAATAACACCGATCAGCTTTCCTTGAGAAAGCATTGGGACAGCAAGTTCTGACAATCGAATATCGTCATCAACGATATATCCTGGAAATGTTCTGGTATCGCAAATGCGAATGGCTTGCTGAGAAGCAGCACAAGTACCGACGACACCTTGATTTAAAGCGATTTCAATAGGGTCTTTAATAACATAATGTTCTGGGCTCTTATTGCCAAATGCCGCAGCTTGAATAAGCATTTTAGATTCTGGTTCATAAAGGTAAATGACTACGTCAATAAACCCTAGTTGTGCAATTACATTACGAGCTAAGTGCCACAGAGTTTCTTGCACAGAATTTAAGTTCAGCAAGTCAATGGCAAATGCACTAATGATTCCCAAGTGATCTTGATTATCAATTGCTTGATTTGGCAGGAAGCTATTTTCAACCACTATATATACAACCTTTAAAACAATAAGTGATAAAGCTATTATTAATGGTTAACCAGAATGCGCTTTTTTTCAATTAAAAAGCGAATAAACTCATAATAGTTGTTTTCACTTGGTATAGGTTGGCTATTTAATGACAACGTTGTTCAACATCATTTGTCGAAATTTGCCATGTTTCACATTTCCAAAATTTTAAATCACCAAAGTGTCCGTGCTTAAAAGGAAGTTGATCTTGGACTTTATTGAAT
The DNA here is from genome assembly GCF_012932965.1 of Thalassotalea algicola. Taxonomy (GTDB): domain Bacteria; phylum Pseudomonadota; class Gammaproteobacteria; order Enterobacterales; family Alteromonadaceae; genus Thalassotalea_F; species Thalassotalea_F algicola. The sequence goes on from NZ_JABBXH010000003.1 coordinate 493,228, forward strand.
GCTTTTAATGTCACAGGATCGTCCATATTTGAAAAAGCGTTCCTAATCGTTGTTAATGAAGATTGAATATTGACTTCAGAGCCAAATGTTCGTAATAAATGATGCTCTGGTGCATCATGGTACTTGTCTATCGATACTAAAAGTGAACCACTTGGAGCAAGTCCTGCAAAATAAGTTTCAGCCACTTCTGCAACACGGTTAAGTGTTAGGTTGTAGAAGCCGATATTGTTAGGATTGTTGCGTAAAATATCTGGTACTATAGATAGAGTTTCTATTGTATTTGCCGCTGCAGCCATATAAACAATGGTATCAAGTGACTGGCTTTTCTCGAAATCCGTTTGGTAACGGGTAAGCATATTGTTAAGCACAATAGTGCCCATGCTATGTCCTACAAGCGTTAATTTTATATCAAGTGTAGGGTGTTGTTTCTCTAATTCGAATAATCGACTAAACAAACGGCCTACACCTTGACCAACTCTATTACTGTCACGAACTGATTTATTAAATTCTCCGGTAGGATATGCAATAGCTCTAGCTCTACGTTTCATCATGTCCCAGCTGTCACCTGCAAGCGTGCCATTCCAAACGATACCTGCAACGTACCTTACGGGCGTTACTACCACTAGTGCGCCAGACTTAACGCCATTAACAAATCCTGTATTTTGGTATGTACTGCGATTGATTTTTATGTTTTCAATTTCATTGACGTAGTATTTGTTTGATTCAAACTCGCCAGGATTGTCAAAAAAGTGTTGTGTATATTGATAGTCAGCTTCTTTCCAGACACTGGAGAGAAAATCGTTATTCCAGCCAGAAGCAAACCTGTCTTTGTCATTGGTAAATTGATAATAAACATTGGCTGGAGCTCGCCCAATTGCCGTAAAAATATCTTCGAACAACACAAATGGCGAGCTTAAAATACCCGCCCAAGTAGACGTATCTCTTCCTTCTCTTACCTCAAAGTAATGTTCTTGAATCGTACCTGGTACATTAGATGGCCATGAAATATAAATAGGGTAGTGCCAGTCACTCTGTTCTTGAGTGATCTGAGAAAGCTGACTTTCCATTCTTTCGTCGGTATTTGCGTATGTATTTAAGCCGCCATGAACATAAACGAGTATTTTCAATTCGTTTATCTTATTAATGACATCCTCTGTAATATCGTTGATAGAAGTAACTTCGTCACAAGGAGAATTTGCTTTATTGCAGGCAAGCAAAACTGCTTCTGTGAGCATGCTATCTATTTGAGCGTTTGCATCTTTAATTGGTTTAGGTGTTTGTGAGTTTCTTCTAAAGAAAGGGTATGTAGCAAAATCACTATTAATTAGGTAGCCATGTCGATTAACCCGCAATATATGATTTTCTGCATCTTGTGCATAACTGTCTGTTGTTGGCTTATAAGCGCAAGAACCCGTTGCTAAGGTGATTACTAGAATGAGCAGGAAGTTGACTTGTTTCATAAACGTCCATGTTAATGTGCTATCTTCAAAGAATAGCAGCTAATACAAAAAGTGCTTTGCGGGCAACACTGGAAGTATCAGAATGAGCGCTTGAAATTAAGGTTTAGATTAATTGCTTTTGTTAAAAAGTCGCCATTTCAGAAAACAGTAAGTAAATGGAACACATTAAGGGGTAATAACGCTTTGAATTAAATGGTGGCCCGTCCCTGACTTGAACAGGGGACCTACCGATTATGAGTCGGGTGCTCTAACCAACTGAGCTAACGGGCCATATAGAGTGCTTTTAGACTTAGGAAAAAGCCTTTTGAACAAGCGGGGGCAGTATAAGCATTTTTTATTTTAATGTCACCATAGCGGAAGCAAAAAATTATCTGAATACGTTCAACAGCTTAAAAGTTGAGCATTTAATAAAATTAATCTACTGTTTGGCGATTTTTTTCGCGTTATTGTTAAGGGATTATGCAATGGCTATGGATTCGTTTGCAATAGGAAAACATAGCTCAAAGGTTGTTCCTTCTCCTTGTGTAGACTCAACCTTAATTTCGCCTTTATGGTGCTCAATAATCGCGTAAGATACTGAAAGCCCAAGCCCGGTACCTTGCCCTTCAGGTTTTGTCGTAAAGAATGGTTCAAACAATTTGTTTTTTGTTTTTTCATCCATGCCACAACCATTGTCAGATACAGATATATATACTCTGCGTTTATTTGCCCAAGCTTTAATAGTAATCTTGCCTTGCTCTTCGAGTGAATGAACAGCGTTAACAATCAAGTTAATTAGTACCTGCTGTAATTCGCCTTTGTGTCCCATAATTTTAGGAAGGTCCTCGGTGCATTTAAGGTCGATTTCACTATTATATTTGATGTTATTCCAAGCAATTTTTATGCTGTCGTTTATGATGTCTTTAATAGAGACAGGTTGCAGTTCGGTACTTTCTTCCTTGCGTGAGAATGAGTTTAAGCTACTTACAATTTCCGCTACGCGATCAACGCCTCCGATACATGACTCTATAAGTGGGCCAATATCTTGTTGTGCAAAGGTTAATTCTTCGTTTTCTGGTAAGTGGTTACCTACTTCTTTAATTGCTTGGTTGAATAGTAATATGTAGTCATTTAGTACCGATAGGTTGCTTTTTACATAGCCGATAGGGTTATTTATCTCGTGGGCTATTCCGGCTGCAAGTTGGCCAATAGAGGCCATTTTTTCACTATGCACAAGTTGATTCTGCATCGATGTCAGTTTTTTTAGCGTGTGTTGGAGCTTTTCATAGTTATTCGCAAGTTTCTCTTCAGTAGAGCGTTTTTGGAGCGCAGAAACGAATTGCTGGCCTGCGGTATCTAGGGTTTGTTTTAGCTCTTTGCTGTAACAATAGTGAGGGATATCAATAATCACTAAGTTTACTCTGTTGCGTAAGCGGTGGTAAGTAAATACTAACTGAAAGTCGTGTTCTAAAAATGCGCTGATTTCATGATTGTGAGTAAGCTTTTCAGTAATACGTTGCCACTGACTTTCATTACCGCCAACAAGTGAATATAAACTTGATATGTCTGTACGTTTTGGTAATAACTTTACTAAGTTGTTGTTCTCTTTGTCTAATTTATATGAAATAGCCTGTTCAGGTGTTTTAAAGTCAAATAATATTACAGAAGCATCTTCAAGAAGAAGAGATATTTCTTGTAGAAAATGTGTCAGCATTTCAGCGGTAGAATTATAACTAACATGGTAATTTGCCAAATTCGACAATACCTGCAATTGCGCTTGTCGGTGATTGGCTTGCTCCAATGCGCTGACTAATTCTCGATATGAATCGTATCTATGTTGATATATATCATCGAGTTTTTGCTCTGCAATTTTCTTTGATGCACGTTCATCACGCAACGCTTTTTCAAGCAGTGTTATATGCTTGGTGAGTCGTTCAACTTCTAGTCGGTCGTCACTTTCATTAGGCAATGCTTGTCTCCTTGATGCGTACAACTTATATGTTCAATAGTTACTTGTTGGTTAAAGTGGTTGGCTGCACCATAAATCAAACCTTCAGCTAAGAAGCATACTTGCCGATGTGAGGTATATTTTAACAGTAACTTGTTATTCGATATTTTGTCGAGAATAAGTGAAGGGGTATAAGCTAAAGGGTCAGCTTTTTTCACTTCAATATGAATGACATTTTCAACATGGTCGAGAAAATCAAATATATTATCGCATTTATCGACATGGTGCTTAGCAGCTTCCATTAATTTGGGAAACAATATTTTACCAAAACTAGTTAGGATTTCACTTACTGTAACTCCTAGTATATCGCTCGTAATGGTGAGCAGCTCTACAAGGATATTGTCGTCATACAATTCTGTAGCTATGAAACTGCTGGATGTGGCAAGTTCACTTTTGTCGATGATTTCTAGCCACGTCATTAAGCCGTGGTTTTGTTCGATAAATTCAGCATACCCACAAAAAATTGCACCCTTCATTTTAACTCCACGTATTTATTTGCCTTACTTAGTGAGTTTAGTCTTTGTTTTTCAATATGTTAAATTTTTATCCCTTTTATATTTGTTTAAGGCGCAGCAGGTTCTATAGGCAAGCAATGTATTTTTCTTTTCAATATATAGCTCGGTAATGCATTGCAAAATGCAAAAACACATTCTCGAGTTTTTTCAGAATGAATGTTTAAGAGTTTGATTTTTAATGTTTTATTCGTTTGGAATGCTCTTTGCTCAATGTAATTGATGTTTATGAAAAGTAAGGACGTTTTATGTTGAAAGTCACATTATCCGCATTTTTTTTGATTTTTTTAGTCAATAGTGGAATTCAATCTGCTCACTCAGCCTCATTTAGTAGTTGTCCGTCGAAAGCGTTTTTAGTGCAACAAAATGTAGCGCAGCTATATGGGGTTAATTTGGTTACTGGTCAATATAGTTTGTTATCAGGAAATTTAGGAACTAGTAGCAAAATTAACGCGGTAGGTTTTAATTTTCACGATAACTATATTTATGGCTGGGGCCATGAGTGGGGGACAATTGTCAGAATAGGAGATGACTTTCAAGCACAGCCACTCGAGATTGACAGTAATCCAGGTACGAACTTCTTTGTTGGTGATATCGCTTTAAGCGAAAATAGTTACTTTGTGTATAAGAAAAACGTTGGCTTATTTAAAATTTCGTTGGATGAGAATAGTTCAGATTACCTTGTCGCACGTATGATCGGTAGTCAAGATTCGCTTTCTATTAGTATTTATGACTTTGCATTCCATCCGGAAAACTCTTTTGCCTACAGTGTCGACAATCGCGGGGGACTTCACAAAATTGATGTGAATAATGGTTCATCTGAAAACCTTGGCAATGTCGGACAAGCAGGAACTTTTGGTGCTGTGTATTTTGACGTCGAGGGAAACTTTTACATCAGCCGAAACAATGATGGCGGCATTTTCATTATTGATGTAAAAGCTCAAACGCCCGAAGCTGAGTTTTTTGCCTATGGACCTAGCTCTAACAATAATGATGGTGCGCGCTGTGCTACAGCGCCTATTGTAGATGAATCTGTTAGCCCAACGGTTGATTATGGCGATGCACCGGACAGCTATCGTACATCACTCGAAAATAATGGAGCTCGCCATAGCGTGGGTAGTAACTATTTAGGTTCAAAAGTTGACGCAGAATATAATGCGCAAATGTACCCCAGTAGTGACGAGAACTCTGGAGAGAATGATGATGATGGTGTTGTATTTATTACGCCATTAATTTCAGGTATGGGGAGTTTAATTCAAGTCTCCACAACAGGTGGAGGATATGTGAATGTTTGGGTGGATTTTGACCAGAATGGTGAGTTTTCAATAGAAGAGAAGCTTGTTACCGATTACTTTATGTATAACAGCTCTGAAATCTTTTTAGTGGATACCCCTATTGAAGCGTTGACCGGTTATACCTGGGCGCGTGTTCGATTAAGTATTGAACCCGGCATTATCGCTTATGGTGGTGTAACCGATGGTGAAGTTGAAGATTATCGCATATATGTTACTAACTCAGGTTTATCGCAGCTTAAACATAATACTTACTTTATTGCATTTGAAGATAATTGGCCTGAAATGGGTGATTATGATATGAATGATGTTGTAATAAAACAGAAATCTTCGTTACTAATTTCGCAAGAAAATGAAGTTAATCAATTAGAAATTAGTGGTGAATTAACAGCGTATGGTGCTGCTTATGCGAATGGCTATGCCATTCAAATTGACGGTGTTTCGCCATCAGCGGCTAACACCGGGCTAATTAAATTCGAAATAAACGGCGTAGTTCAAGAAACATCTTTAGTAGAGTCCGGTACTGATTCTCTGGTCTTAATGATATCTAATGACTTAAGTACCTATTTTAGTGCAACTAATGGTTGTAGTTATTACCAGACTCAGGTGGGTTGCGCGAGTTTATCTCGCATGAAATTTAGCTTAAAAGTGCCATTTAATACGCCGATACCATTAGGTACATTTCCTAGTGCACCATTTAATCCATTTATTTTTGCAAAGCCTAATACTTATCACGGTGACTCCTTCTATCAGCCTGGTCGAAGTATGGAAATTCACTTAAAGAATAAAGTGCCTACATCGAAAATGGATAGCGGATACTTTGGCTTGGCATCTGATCGCAGTGATTTGGGCTCAGGATATACATACCAAACAGAAAATGGTTTGCCTTGGGCGCTCGCGATTAACCCAGGTAAAGCTGAAAACTGGCGACACCCTTTAGAGAAAGTCGATTTGTTGAAGGCATATCCAATGTTCCAAGAGTATGTTGAAACCAGTGGTTCAAAGTCCGTGGATTGGTATTTAACAAGCAAAGCTACGTCATCCAATGTGTATAACAAATAGGGGAAGTATAATGAATAAATCATTAATCATATTGTTGTTATCGACCTTAACCGCATGCGGTGGCGGAAGTGAAAGTACAAAAGAACCGACGATTAGCTCAACTATTGCACCGCAGTCATCAGATATTGATATTACAACCGGAGAGTTAATCAGTACCCCAGAGTTTAGCTTTATTGGTAGCTTTGACTTAACGATCAACATTGCAGAAGCGCCAGAAGGAAGCATTCAATATTACATTAATATTTGTAGCGAATTTACTGAGGAAAATAACGAGATTATAGTCAATTATGATAGTTGTATGCTGCGTACTTTTCTGACGAGCCAGCCACAGTCTTTCGAGCTGGCATTAAGTGAATCGCAATCAACTTTAGTCGCGCAGATATGGCCGATGGAAAATAATGCTGTTGTTATCGATGTATTTTGGCAGAAACAAGGTGAGGTAAGCGTCTGGAATATTAGTATTTAAAAAATATAGCTCCTGTTCTTTATTTAAAAGCCTTCTTATTCAAGAAGGCTTTTTCGCATTCTGCAAAGCAAGTCACAAAACATGTCACTAGTATGTTAGTTGAATAATATGTTGATTGATAATTAATTCGTATATTAAACAAATGTTTAGCGTATTTTTTTTGTTGCTGGTACGCATCTTGAAATATGTTTAAGAGAACATTGATATATAGCTAACTGGGAAGTTCTACATGGTTTTCTTAAAGCAATTAATACTAGTCGTAATGTGCATCAGCTGTTTGTCTGGTTGTGCTTCGACGTTATTGTTAACGGCTTTTAACCAAGGTGATACTTCAAAGGAAGAAAAGCCAGAGGTAAATCGTAGATTGCTTCATACCATCCAATCATTGAGAGCATTACAGCCACCTAAAACCCAACGAATTACGTTGGGGTATATGCCAAACAGTGCTGACTTAATGCCAAAAGAACACCAGAAGTTTTCCACGATTATAGGAAAAACTTACAGCAAGTTAACGATAAGTATTGCACCCGCTAAGGCGCAAAATATATGGGAGCAATTGTCTCTAACTAATCAACGTGTCAGCGCTTTGCGACAAACCGCCTTACTAATAAATAAGCAACTAAATATCGTTTTTGAGCCAGCTTTAGAAGATGACACATTACATATTGTGGTGGAGTCATAATATGAACACTACTGTAATTATTAACTTTCACCTAATACTGGCGGCATTATGGCGAAGACGTTATCTAATCGCTATGCCTGTATTAGTCTTTCCCATTGTCGCAATACTTATTAGCATTGTTACTCCGAGAAATTGGCAAACACATACCACGATATTGGTGCAAGAAAGTGCAAAGATGAATCCTTTTTTGGAGGATTTATCTGTATCTACAGATCTAGAAAATCGTATTACAGCTTTGGATACTCTATTACATAGCCGTCATATGCTGATTCAAGTAGGAGAAGATTTAGGTGAGTTAAGTGCTGATTCTTCTTCACTTGAACAGGAACAATATGTAAAGGAGATTTCCAGTGCCCTAAGTGTTCAATTGGTAGGGAAAGACTTAGTAAAATTAATTTATCGCGCTAACTCACCTGAAGCAATTGACTCGACATTACTTGCAATCAGAAAGCGATTTTTAGAAAAGCTATTAGCTCCGGAGATTTCTGCTATTGCAGCATCTGAGGTGTTTTTAACTGAACAATTAACTATAAAGCAAACTGAATTACGCGGTGCGGAGTTGTCACTTGCACAATTTAAACAAACGCATGCTGATAGTTTACCTCGTTTATATGGAGCAAATAGTCAACGCTTAGCGCAGATTTCTCAGTTAATAGAACAAAGAAAAATAGAACTATCTGGAGCATTGGCTGCTAAAAAAACGATCAGAACAAGGTTGGCACAAGTTGATCCTGTTATGAGCGAAATAGAACAAAGCATCGTTGCGACTAAGGGCGAGTTAGCCATTTTACGCTCGCGCTATACAGACAAGCATAGCAAAGTACAAACTGCCTTAAGAAAACTTGTTCAGCTAGAAGAAGAGCGTGTTATCCAAAGCAAAACCTCTTACAAGTTAGACGCACAATCATTGCAACGCTTATGGGAAATAGCGAATCAAATGAAAGATGGTGATCTAGACAACCAGCAAAGCCCGCTGTTGGTATCTCAACTTAAAGAATTGCAATTGGCTGACGGTAAAGTCGAGCAAATTCGTGAAGAATTGGCTTCGATTGAAAGTCAGGCAGAGATCTTAAAAAACACCTTAGCTAGTAGTGGTGATATGGAGCGCCGCCTTCAGGAATTAGAGCGCGATTTAACTGTTAAACGTGCACTTTACGAAGACTTATTAGCGCGGTATGAAAAAGCAAAAATCACAGGGGCGCTAGGTAAATTTGAACAACCGGAGCGTATTAAAATAATCGATGAGCCCTATCAACCGTCAATACCAAACAACTTTCCACTTCTGGTCTTTTTATTGGCAGGCATTATTGGAGGTTTAAGTTTGGGAATTGGTTTAGCACTTTTTGCTGAAGTTACAGATACAACCGTTCGTGCAAAAAAACAGTTAGAAATGTTAACGAGAGTGCCTGTAATAACGCGTATTCCGAGAATATTAGAACAGCAATTTATAGGAGAAAAGTAATGAAAGCGTCAATTGTTCATATTGTTCAACACCTTAAACCGGGTGGTATTGAAAGCTTTGCATTGGAATTTCAACGAGCTGCTTCTGCTTACTATAATGTGCATATTATTTCGCTTGAGCGTAGTAATTGCCAAAGTGTGAAAGGGAAATATCACGAAGCTGGGCAGTTTGTGCATATCTTAAATAAAGCTCCTGGGTGGCAACCGTCTATCATTCTTAAGATAAAAGAATTACTTAAAAGTATTGATCCTATGTATGTTCACACACATCACATTGGTCCGTTAATTTATGGTGGGTTAGCAGCCCGTTTGTCGGGCATTGATTGTGTAATTCATACTGAGCATGATGCTTGGCACTTGATGCAAACAAAACGTCGTTTATTGCAAGATTGCTTTCTTAAAGTTGTGCGTCCGGTATTCGTAGCGGATGCAGATTTTGTTGCTAAGCAAATTAAAACTACTTTACCTGATGTTAATCCTTACGTAATTGCCAATGGTGTCGATACCGAACATTTTACGCCAACACCTATTGCAAAACATGTTTTAAGAGAACAAGCCGGTTTACCAAAAGAACTTAAATTTGTAGGGTGCGCTGCAAGACTAGAGCCTGTTAAATCTCATGATACTTTGATTGACGCCGTTGCAAAACTTCCTGAAAGTGTTGGTTTATTGTTGGCAGGAGACGGCAGCCTAAAAGAATACTTGCTAAGAAAAGTGAAAAAAATGGGGTTACTACATCGCATATTTTTCCTAGGGCATATTGAAGACATGCGTAGCTTTTATCAACTGTTAGATGTGTTTTGTTTGTCTTCAAGTAATGAAGGATTACCATTGGCACCGATGGAGGCACAAGCTTGCAATATTCCCGTTGTAATAACTGATGTAGGCGGTAGTAAAGAGGCTATATGCAACAGTACTGGTCACGTAGTAGCGCCTAACGACTCAATTCAGTTATCAAAGGCGTTGTTTAATTGTTTGAATAAGCAGCTTGTTAAATCACCTCGTGAATTTGTCGAAAGAGAACGTTCAATTAAAACCATGATCACGCAATACATCACTCTTAGCCAACCAAGTTTGAGGGGAAAGTTATGATTAATTTAGCCATGATTATTCTATTTGGTGTCGCCATATTTTTGGTCATTTATCATCATATAGCTTACCCAATATTATTACGTTTTATTGCTAGTATGAAAGAGGGTGATTCGCCATCAATTAAGGCAAGAAAGTACATGAAAGGTGAAGATAACAGCTTTGTCAATCGGTTCTCGATTGTTATTCCTGCATATAATGAAGCAGCTTATATTGCAGAGAAGATTAGAAATTTAGGCTTTTTAGACTACCCAAACGACAAGTTTGAGTTAATTTTGTTATGTGATGGTTGCAGCGATGAAACCTATGAGATCGCTTCTGAAACATTACTCGAATTATCATGTGAAGATTTAAACTACCAAGTCATTGAGTTTGAAAAAAACAGTGGGAAGGTAGCCGTACTTAAAGAAGGCGTAAAGCGAGCAAAATTTGAAAATATCGTTTTCTCTGATGTTTCAGCATTGCTGCCTATTAATTCATTGTTAATGCTTGATAGTCAATTTGAAAATAAAACAATAGGAGCCGTGTCTGGTGGATACCGGTTTGTACATAAAGGCTCGTTAGGAGAACAAAAATACTGGCAGTATCAACGAAAATTGCGGGAAAGAGAAAGCTCTATTGCTAGTGTGTTAGGTGCGCACGGTGCTTTTTATGCGATACGAAAATCTTGTTATGAAGATATTCCTGCGCATACTATTAATGACGACTTTTTAATTCCTATGAATGTTATAAAGCAAGGCTACCGGGTGATCTATGATGCGCGAGTATCGGCTATTGAATTAGAACAAGTCGATCTTGAGCAAGACATGAAGCGCAGGTTACGTATTGCAGCAGGTAACTTCCAACAAATGTTGATGCTTTTGCCTATTCTAAATCCTAAGTATGGTTGGAATGCTATTAACTTTGCATCTGGTAAAGCGTTGCGAGCATTAATGCCATTTTTATTGCTTTTCATTTTTATCTGTAACGCTTATTTAATCACAATTAATGACTATTTCCTTGTAACTTTTGCAGCCCAAATTTTGCTATATGGCGGTGTTTTTCTTTTGAATATAAGTCGTTGTGTCCCAAAAACTGGAGCGTTAAAGCTTGTGTGTTACTTAGTGAATGGGTACTGGGTTGCGTTAATTGGATCAACAAAGTATGTGTTGGGTTTACAAGAGAAAATTTGGTCAAAAATTTAAGGAGCCTACTATGAATAGTAATGGTTATATTTCTCAAAATGTTGCAACTACAAAGCGTTGGTTTGATGTTGCTGTGTCTTCTGTAGGTCTTGTATTAACTTTACCGCTGTTTGTTATTATTGCCTCGGCAATTAAGTTAACTAGTAAAGGACCTATTTTTTACAAACAACAGCGGGTCGGTGCCATTTCTCCCAATAAAATCCGTTACTTTAATATGATTAAATTTCGGACAATGCGGGTTGATGCCGAAGCCACTACAGGCGCAATTTGGGCGAGTGCTAACGATGATAGATTAACGAGTGTTGGTCGTTTTTTAAGGAAGGTTCGATTGGATGAATTGCCCCAGTTTATCAACGTTATTAAGGGGGAAATGTCTCTAATTGGTCCTCGGCCAGAACGCCCAGAGATCGCTGAAAATCTAGAGAAAAATATTCCCCTGTATAATGAACGCACCTATCAAGTTGTCCCAGGTATAACTGGGTTGGCACAAATAAACCAGGGCTACGATACGTCTTTAGATGACGTACGCTCTAAAATCGCATATGACTTTGCTTATTCAATGTCGTTAACTTCAATTACTCGATGGTTGTATATGGATATAAAAATTATGTTGAAAACTGTAATGATTATGGTTTTAGGTAGAGGCCGATAAATGAATTATTGACAAATTAACTACGATTACTCTTAATAAAATGAAGGTAAAGTAATGAGATCGTAGATTTTGGCAAAGAGTAATTTACGCAATGTAACCTGTATTGGGGGAGGACATGGTTTAGGTCACCTACTATCTGTGATGTACGAGATAGAAGGTTTAATGCTAACAGGTATTGTTTGTACCACGGATAACGGCGGTTCAACTGGCAGATTAAGGGAGCAGAGTGACTCAATTGCCTGGGGAGATATAAGATATTGTCTTTCGAAACTTAGCGACAAACAGTCAACTAAATCTCTTTTATTTGAGTATCGTTTTGATAATTTAGGTGAACTAAGCGGCCACAGCTTGGGGAACTTAATGTGTTGTGCGGTAGATTCATTGTGTATTAGACCTACTGATAGCGTTAAAGTAATGCGCGAATTTTTAGGTGTGAACGTAGAGGTTTTGCCAATGTCAGATCATGCGACACACCTGATAGCAACATTAACAGATGGTAGCTATGTGTATGGCGAACTTAATGTTGACCATAATGCAGTCAAAGGTTTAGATAGTTTAGCCTTATCCCCAGCGGTTGATGCTAGTCCAGAAGTATTGTTGGCAATTGCAAAAAGCGAGATAATTCTGCTTGGACCTGGCAGTTTTTACACAAGTGTTTTACCTAACCTATTAGTTAACAATGTTATCGATGCAATTAATGGAAATAAAAAGCTAAAAATATGGTTTATAGTGAACGTTGAAGCAGAATTTGACGACTTGAATCATGAGCTAGATAGGCAAATTGAATTTATCCATTCTATTGGAATAATGCATCCTATTTCTCTTTTAATACCTCGAACTAGAAGTGGTGAAGCAGAATCATTGAATGTACCTTTTACAATCCTTGATGTTGATGCTGACACTAATGGTCGACATCAGGCTTCACAGCTCAAAGCGGCTTTGAGCAAGTTACTTTTTGATTAACGCATCAGCGCTAATTTCTCATTTTTATACTAACACCATCTTCAAATTGCAAATTGCAACTCAATACGCAGAGCTTGAATGTCGCCTAATGCTGCAGTCTTTCTAAGTTGTTGAAAATTAACTGTTATATCTTTTGGTCTGATCGTTGCTCATAACTTTATAGCAACACATGAAAAAACCGAGGTATATATGTTAAATGAAACATTTCAATTAAATAACGACGTCGTCATTAAATTGTTTGAAGACTTAGATGCCGATGCTGTTCAAACCATGAAAGGAGACTTAGAAGCCTATAGTCAACTTTCTTCTGATCTCGTTCTTGATCTTAAGGACGTAAAATTTATTGATTCATCAGGTATTGGCGCGATCGTTTATTTATACAAACGAATGGTTGCTAAGGGGAAGTTGGTATCAGTAGTAGGTTTGAATGAACAACCGAAAGAGCTATTTGCTATGTTGATGTTAGATAAAACAATACGCTGTTTTAAGTCGCTAGAGCAATATGTTACCGAAGAAGTGAACTCAGCGGTGGTTTAATATGAAACGTCTTACTTTATCTTCCATATTACTGATACCTGCGTTGTTTAACTGCAGTAGTGTTGAATATGATTCAACCCAAAAAGTAGAGCGCGAAACTGTAGAGCACTATATTGCTTCTTCTCGTAAAGAATTAGCAACATTAACTATTAATGACAGTGATCGGTGCATTAGTGGACAATTGAAGATTGCGTATCGCCTATTAGATAAAACAGAGCAAGAATATGCGGGTCATATGTATGACGATGCGTTCATTACGTTGACCAAGTTTGATCGCCAAATACGTAAGCTGCAGTGCATCCAAAGCTACGTGGAAGGTAAATTTGGTTGCCAAGAAACCAATAAGTTTTCTGTTTTAAAAGACTGGTATAAGTCGGGGTCATTCGAACAATGTAGCGACAATCTGCAAAGTGATGAAAGCACGATAAAATCTGAAGCCGTTGATCTTACCTCACATAACATTATTACAGAAACGCTTCATGATTTTGACCAAGCGAAGATTAAGCCTATTTATTTCCCAATGCTAGATAACTTAGTCAAACTCATGCAACATTTTCCTGCTTCTTCTTTACGAGTATTAGGGCATGCAGACAGTTTTGGGGCAGCACAATACAATGACGAACTTAGTTGGGAAAGAGCAAAAAACGTTGCTGAATATTTCTTTGAACGTGGCATTCCGTTTGAAAATATTACGCTGGTATCAAATGGTGAACTAATGTTGAGAAATATCGAGACTTCATCTCAGCAGAGGGTTTTTAATCGGTTTACTCAACTATCGCTCAATTTAGTAATAGAAATGCCAAGCCCTATAAGGGGAGGTGACTATGAATAAGTTAATCGTTTTCTTAATTGCAATATTCATAAATATTTACGCTTGTGCTGAAGATGTTTCGACTCTGAGACCTGGTGACGTGCTAAAGCTTAACCTTCCGGGTGAAATTGAGTTTGCAGATACTTTTCAGATAAAACGAGATGGATCAATGTTTTTACCTGAGATAGGGCAAGTTGGGCTTGCTGGTATGACACTCGAGAAGGCGTCGAGTTACTTAAAAAAGTTACTTGGTGAAGAGTACCGTGCAATAGGTGATTTCTCCCTTCAATTGGTAGAGAGACGCTTACCTATTAGGGTATTAGGTTTTGTAAAGTCTCCTGGCCTTATCGATCTACCTGCAGATGGTAATATCCAAATGGCATTGCAAGAAGCTGGAGGGCCAAGTGCCGGCGCTCAACTGGATAGAATGCAAATTAATCGACAAGGAACTGTCAATGCATTTGACTATAAAAGATATCTCGATACTGGAGATTTCAGCATTTTACCTAAATTACAACCATTAGATGTGATTTTTGTTCCTGCATCGCCATTGATTGGCAATGTGCAAATGGAATTTGATGCGGCGACGTTGTCGGCAAGTGGTGATGGTTCTGAAGCGGCAACGGCAGTTAAAGTTTTTGGGGAGGTGCTAAAGCCAGGGGTGTTCTCGTATAAATCAGGGAATACAGTAGTCGACATGTTGATGAGGGCTGGCGGTGTTACACGATATGCAGGAGTTGAGCACATTAGAGTAATAAACCAAGGTGTACCTCAGCTATTTGATTTGAAACATTACCTGGATACTGGCGATGCCGAAAATATGCCGGTAATTACAGCAGGTTCAACTCTTTTTGTTCCTATTCAAGAGGAAGAAATTAAAACTGGTTTGCGAACAGTATATGTTATGGGGGAAGTATTCAAACCAGGAGCGTACGAAGCTGCGACAGGTACTGCATTCTTTGACATTTTAGCAAACGCTGGTGGTCCTACTCGGTTCGCTGAGACTCGCCAGGTTCGCATTATACGTACGACCGGAAAGGTGGATGCATTTGATCTTCAAGCTTATACCGAAGGGTTAGCAGTTACCAATGTTCCCAAAATATCGCCAGGCGATGCCATCTTTGTACCAGAAAAAACAGACATGAATGAAAAGTCTTGGCTTAAGATTTCACCGAATAGAGCAATTCGTGTCATAGGTGCAGTGATTAAACCAGGTCGTTATGAGTGGGGCGATGAAATGTCGTTTCTTGATATACTTGCGCACGCAGGTGGTCCAACGCAAGATGCTGATATTTCACAAATAAAAGTATTGAAAAACGGGCGTAAAACACGAGAAAAACCTTTTGATTTAGCCGCGTTTATTTCTGATGGAGGGGATTTTTCATTATTACCTGAAGTAGGTGCTGGTGATACCATCATAGTACCGGAAAAGCCAAGAGATGTTATTGACAATAAAGCTCGTTGGCTGCGTCAGTCTCAAGAAAGCTCTATTTATGTATTCGGCCAAGTTGGTCAACCAGGGCGCTATGCTTTCGACAATAAATTGCATTTTCTGGATATTTTATCTGCTGCAGATGGTCCAACTCAATATGCTGACATTCATACTGTTAAAGTGACTCATCGCAACGGCTATAGCACTAAAGTAAGCACTGTAGATTTAGGACTATATTTTGAAACTGGTGATGAAAGTTTATTGCCTTTAGTCAGAGCAGGAGACACGATTTATATACCGCAGCGCGATAAAGTTTGGCTGGATAAGAAAAAGGAACAAACTGTAAGGATTATAGGTGCTGTAGATAAGCCAGGTCGTTATACGTTTAGTGAAGAAATGACGGTACTAGACTTACTTGCTGAAGCTGGTGGCCCTACTGAGAACGCTCATCTGGAAAAGATAATGGTGGTCAACATTTCAACCGCTAGCGCAAACGAAAACCAAAGCCAAGTTTTTGATTTAGAAGCATTTGTAGAACGCCCCGATTTCAACACATTACCACTTGTTCGTACAGGTGATACTGTTTTTGTGCCGGATATTTCTAATAGTAATTGGAATGTATTTATCTCGAATGTAAAAGATATGGTCAGTATTGCGTCTTTAGTTGTAATTGCAGGAGGTATTTAATGGTTGTTTTACCTAGTCGATATTCTGAGGTTGAAGCGATATATGGGCAAACTATAGGGGCAAACTATCGTACGCTAGCAATTACTTCATCTGCACCAGGAGAAGGAAAATCAACGCTTGCTGAGGCATTGGTTAAACGAGCTCAATCTGCAAATAAGCGTGTTCTATTAGTTGAACTCAATACTTTTAACCCTGTTTTCAAAGATAAGTTAGCTAGTGTATTGTCTAGTAACAATGTAAATAAAGACGAACAATTGATGTTAACTAGCCAAGATAAAAAGCTCGGCCTTTTGCAAGCCACACAGGCTAAGTCAAGTCTGGTAGATTATCGTGAGGCGAGCTTGCTTGCTGAGTCAATCAACCTTTGGCTCAACGATTTTGATTGTGTCATTTTTGATACAGCTTCTTTGGCAATGTTGAATCAACACAACATTCCTGCAGATACTGTATGCCAAGTGTGCGATGGGGCAATTTTAGTTGTAGAGGCAGGTAGAACACCTGCAAATTTAATAGAAGAAGGAATAGCCAAACTTGTAGCAATGCGAGTAAATATTATTGGCACGGTCATAAATGATAAAAGTAACCCTACATTATTAGCTGAGTTGTTGCGGGAAACTCGCAAGTTTGACAAGTACCTGCCATCTTTAATGAATAAAATAAGGAAGCTACTTAGTGCTAGTTCCCTGCTCAAAGTATCGATTTAAAGGAATAAACAAATGACCACTATCGAAGCAAATAAAGGTCAAGTTAGCGTGTTATTTGTTGATGATGAGCGTGCAATATTAGCCGCCATTAAACGATTGACGCGAAACATACCTGCAAGGTTCTATTTTTCAAATAGCCCTATAGAAGCTCTTGAGCTAATCGTAAAGGAAAAGCTGGATATAATTATTTCAGATATGAGAATGCCTGAAATGGATGGGATTACGTTTTTATCTCATGTGGCTGAAAATTACCCTGAAACAATACGAATAATGTTAACGGGGAATGCAGAATCAGATGTTGTAATGTCGGCCATTAATAAAGGAAGAATCTGGAGTTTTATAGAAAAACCTTGGGATCCAGAGCAGTTAATTTTAACGATAAAACAAGCGATACAAACACGAAATTTAATGCGCTCTCGTGTTAATCATCTATATCAAGAGTTAGAACAGGCAAAGCAATTAGCTGACTCTGGCTCAAAAGAAAAAAGTAACTTCTTGGCAGTAATGAGTCACGAAATCCGCACACCTATGAATGCAATGCTTGGGTCAATGGAGTTACTTTCAAGCACTAATTTGGATGAACCACAACGTGCATTAATTTCCAACGCTCTAACAGCGGGTGAATCATTATCTACATTGGTAAACGATATTCTCGACTTTTCTAAAATAGAAGCCGGAAAATTACAGCTGAAGCCAGCAGAACTCAATACAATAGAATTAGTAGATTACCTGCACAGTCTATTCATTGAGCGAGTGAAAGAGAAAGGTATAGGCTTAATGTTTTGCATTTCTCCTAAGTTATCGGCGCAATTGTTCCTTGACGATCAACGAGTAAAGCAAATTTTAATAAACTTAATCGCCAATGCCATCAAATTTACTCTTGAGGGCGGTGTAGAAATTAGCGTATATGGCAATGAAAATTTAATTCATTTTGAAGTGAAGGACACTGGCATTGGTATCAAAAATGAAGACATTTCTAAGTTATTTAATAAGTTTGTGCAAGCCGATTCTTCTTATAAGCGCCAATTTGAAGGAACAGGCTTAGGACTCGCTATTACTAAACAACTTGTTGAATTAATGGGAGGAGAAGTAAGGGTTGGTTCTACCGAAGGTAAAGGTAGCACCTTTTTAGTAGCTATACCGCATGAGTACTACTCTCGTCCTATTATTGATTCTGAATTAGCGCGCCCCAAACAGCTCACTTGTTATAACTTTAGTCGTTATAGTGAGGCTTCATTAAAGAAACAGCTTCATTTATGGGGTTGTGAAGTTAACTTTGTACAAGAAAAATCTCAACCTACTAAAATTGTTGTGTACGAAGAAGAAAATAATTTAGCAACAAAACAGGAGTGTGTTCAATTTGATCGGTTTTGGACAGATTCATATTCAGCATTGCTTTCGTTTGTATTTGGACAAGGAGCACCTTTAAATGCCGAACTGAATTTGGGAGAGTACACTTGTATAGGTGCTGGAGAGCATATTCTAGTAGTTGAAGATAGCTTACCAAACCAACTAGTTATTAGAACTATGTTGGAACGAGTAGGCTACAAGGTCGATATTGCTAATAATGGTAAAGAAGCAATCAAGGCTGTTGATGACTTTGATTATCAACTTGTATTAATGGATCTATCAATGCCTGTTATG
This sequence comes from Thalassotalea algicola, assembly GCF_012932965.1. Classification (GTDB taxonomy): domain Bacteria; phylum Pseudomonadota; class Gammaproteobacteria; order Enterobacterales; family Alteromonadaceae; genus Thalassotalea_F; species Thalassotalea_F algicola. The sequence continues at coordinate 511,853 of NZ_JABBXH010000003.1, forward strand.
GATGGAGCCCAAGCTTGTAGAATAATCAGATCAAAATCAGATAAGTTTGCCAAATTACCGATATGGGCAATGACTGCCAATGTAACCAAAGATGATATGCAACATTGCTTTGAAGCTGGAATGAATGAATTTATTGAAAAGCCCATAAATAGAGACGTATTACTGTTTAAAATACATGAGTTTTTCAAATTAACTCGCCACAATAATGTAAGTGAATGTGGAGATTTAAATACTTCTAAAAGTGCTGTGAGCAACACTTACACTAAACGTGTTGAAGAGGTTGAGGTTCTTAATCATGATGTGACAAATCAACTTAAAATAGATGTTGGAGATGATATTTTTATAAAAGTTATTGATTTATTTATAAAAGAAACTGACAGGCGAATTGTTGTTATAAAACAGGCGGCTCTTGAAGATGATATTCAACAAATTGAAAAAGAAGCTCACGCGATTAAAAGCAGCGCATCAAGCGTAGGTGCTATTGCTTTAGGTGATTTAGCAAGATTATTGGAATTAAGCTGCCAACAAAATAATGCGCATGAGTTACCTGAACTAGTCGCAGGTGTTAGCAAGTTAGCATTTAGTTCGCTTTCTTCATTAAAACAAAAGTATTTATTGGATAGTGCATAATGATTGCATCAATACCTTTATTAGCATTGACGATAAGCCCCAGGCTCGCAGAAATAAAATTGCTAAGGCAGGCTACCTCTAAGTTGTTGAAAAAATTGAGCACTCCTTCAAAAGAGGCTAACAATATTCTGTTGGCGCTGTCCGAAATTACCAGTAATGTTGTTAAGCATGCCAATCCTGCAGCAACTCAATTAAGTTTCAATATATCTACAAATGATGATTGCTTAGTGTTTGAAATTAGCGATGATGGCGGCGCTTTTTATCACGATATAGCTACCCTTAATCCAGATAATCACCTTACATTTGATGAATCTGGTATGGGAGTGAATATCATTTATTCTTTGTTTCCAGAATGTCAATATCGACGTGTTAATGACGTCAATTATGTTCGCTTTTCTATTGCCAGAGAAAAAACCAATAAAGGTCAGGTATCGATAGCGGTAGTGGAAGATGAACCTATGATGCGGGAAATAATTAAAAGCTATTTGCCAGATTATTACAACGTACAATTATTTGAGGATGGTCAACAGTTTTTATCGTTTGTTGCGTCAGGGAAGAAGTTTAGATTTGATTTAGTAATTTCTGATATATCAATGCCTCAGATTGATGGTATAACGTTAAAAAAACAACTTTCAGAGCACAGTGATTATGCACAAACACCATTTATATTCCTCACTGCTCAGGACGATATTGATCTCGAAATGCAAGCTAATCGATTAGGTATTGACAACTATTTAATCAAACCTATCCAAAAAGAGAAATTGGCATTGTCAGTAGAACGAGCATTAATTAGACATCAACAAATATACAGTTTAAGTGACAAAGAATTCAGCAATGTTTTGAAACCAAAAGTTGACAATAATATTGAGAATTTTGATATCGCAGCATGCAATATTTCACCTTTTGCTGGCGGAGGTGACTTTATTTTTCAGCAAAAAGTTGGTGACAAAGATTTAGTTATTTTGGCAGATGTGATGGGGCATGATGTTCAAGCAAAGTTGTTTGCCCATAGTTTTGCTGGTTTTTTTTCTGGTTATGTTCATTGCGTTCAGAACTTTGATTTGTCGAAAATGATGGCGGCGCTATCGAATCAAATTTTTGATGACCCGCTTTTAAGTCAAAGTTTGGTGACATACATTGCGGTTTTAATTTCAAAAAATGGAATAGAAATCGCGAGCGCTGGCCATCCACAACCAATGATGATGAATAATGATGGGTATGAATTTATTAAAGTTTCAGGGCATTTACCCGGTGTCAAATTAGATATTGAATACCCAACTCAGTTTTTGCCAATAACATCAGGTCAGCGACTGCTCCTTTATACCGATGGTTTTATAGAGTGGGCTAGAGATCAAGATACTCTTAAGCAGTTTATTAATCTGTTAGTTGACAAGAGTAAGACCTTTGATGAACAGGCTGAGGAGCAGTCGGTTGCGGATTTAAGTCAGCAATGGCTAAATTGTTTTCAGCATAGTTGTGGCAAGATAAATGATGATACAACGATTGTTGTCATTGAAAAAAAGTGAAAAAGTGGTAGTTTCTGTAAATAGACCTTCCTTCAAGGAATGATGTAAGTTATGGAAAAAGCGCAAATTTTATTGCTAGAAGATAGCCCAACTTTATCTGCTATTTATGCCGGCTTTTTAGTCGATGAGCCCTATGAATTGATGATGGCTGATAGCGGACAAAAAGCGTTAGATATTATTCATACTCATTGTCCCCGTATTTTATTATTGGATCTAAACCTGCCTGATATGGAAGGGATGGATATCCTGAAATATATACATAAAGAAAACCTGCCAATAGTTGTCGTTATTTTAACTGCTCATGGCTCAGTTGATGTCGCGGTAGATGCTATGAGATTTGGCGCTTTTGACTTTATTAGTAAACCAGTTGAGCCTAAACGCTTATTAATTACTCTGAGAAATGCCATTAACAATCATACGATGAGCAGGATGATTGATGAATATCGTGAAAACTTTGAACGTCAAGACTTTTGCGGCTTAATTGGAACCTCAATGGTAATGCAAGGGGTGTATCGTATTATTGAAAGTGCAGCCCCAAGTAATGCAACTGTATTTATTACAGGAGAAAGTGGCACTGGAAAAGAGCTTTGTGCAGAAGCTGTTCACCAACTTAGTGCGAGAAAGGACGGTGCTTTCATCGCGTTAAATTGTGCCGCTATTCCGAAAGATCTAATAGAAAGTGAGATATTTGGTCACGTAAAAGGAGCTTTTACTGGTGCATCAAGCGATCGAAAAGGTGCTGCAATGCTGGCCGATGGAGGTACGCTTTTTTTGGATGAGCTTTGTGAAATGGATATTGATTTACAAAGTAAAATATTGCGTTTTATACAATCGGGGACTTTTCAAAAAGTTGGTTCCAGTAGACAAGAAAAAGTAGATGTACGTTTTGTTTGTGCAACAAATAGAGAACCGTTAAAGGAAGTACAAGAGGGGCGATTCAGAGAAGATTTGTATTACCGCCTACATGTTATACCTGTTGCGCTTCCAGCGTTAAAAGAACGTGGTAAAGATATTCTTGAGATTGCAAAGAAGCTGTTGATTGATATTAGTAACGAAGAAAATAAATTTTTTAAACGCTTTGGTGCTGATGCAGAGAGGATTTTGCTCTCTTACAGTTGGCCGGGCAACGTTCGAGAGTTAGAAAATGTCATTCGTAATTTAGTTGTCTTGAATACGGGTGAAGTTGTCCACGCCAATATGTTGCCACCACCACTTAACTCAATAACTTATGTTAACGGCGGTGAATTAAGCGTGACTGAGCAATTGCTTAGTTCAAGCAGTACAATAGACGATGCAGAGCAACAAACATTGACTAGTGCTGATGCCAATTGTCAAGCCGCGTTAAACAATAATGAAACAATAGGTGATATCATTCCTTTATGGCTTGTGGAAAAACGTGCCATTGAGAGTGCGATTGACTATTGTAGCGGCAATATACCTAAAGCTGCGGCTATGCTAGATGTTAGCCCTTCCACGATATATCGAAAGAAACAGGCGTGGGAAGAATAATTTTCCACAACGAATTCGATACCTTCAGTCATAGTTAGCCAATATATTTATGGAAGGCTAATTAATCTTTAAGATATTTTTTGCAATTTAGAAAGTAGTTATTTGCAGAGTGCAAATAACTACTGGTAAACCTTTTTAAGCTACTGAAATAAAACAATAAAACTTATGGCTTGGTTTGTGCAAATGGTAATTACCTAAAGTATTAAAAGGTGATTTCATATGTCTAATTCTCCATTACATATTGTTCTATTGTTAGATAGCCGCTGCTTTGGCGGCATTGAAACGCATGTGGTTAACTTGGCTAGAGGCTTTGAACAGCAAGGTCATAGCATTACGATTGTGTTATTTAATGACTATGGTGAACACCCAGTGTTTGATGGAGAACAGTCTAAAGATTTATCTGTATGCAAGTTGGATGGTAGCTTGCGTAGCTTGTATAAAATGCTCAAATATATACCAACAGATGTTGTACATACTCATGGTTATAAAGCTGGAGTCCTTGGTCGGCTAGTATGTAAATACTTAAAAATCGCTGTTGTTTCTACGTTTCATGCTGGTGAAAAAGGTAGCGTGAAAATGCAGTGTTACCGTTGGTTGGATAAGTTCACCGCTAAATGGAGCCATTGTATTAGCGTCTCCGCGGAAATATCGAGTAAGTTAGGTCACCCTTGCAAAGTCATTCAAAACTTTGTCATGCCGACTTTTCACGCCAATGGCATGTTTTCTCCAAATCAAATCGCCTTTGTCGGTCGATTGAGCCATGAAAAAGGACCTGATTACTTTTTACAGGTCGCAAAAGCTATACCGAGTTGTGACTTTGTAATGTATGGCGATGGCCCATTGTTTGAACTAGTGGATGAAAGCAAACCCCAAAATTTAACATTAATGGGGCAGGTTGACTCAATGGTGCCACACTGGCGGCATATTAAAGTGCTTTGTATTACAAGTAGAGCAGAAGGATTACCTTTAGTCGCTTTAGAGGCGATGACCCGTGGTATCCCGGTTATTGCATTCAATGTCGGCGGGCTATCAACATTGATTCAACACAACGTTAATGGTTGGTTGATTCCTGAATGTAAACCTCAGCTGTTTATTGAAACCTTACATCAAGTGCTTCAGTTTAAGCGCAGCCGCTTTGATTTATTGGCTCAAAATGCCCGTAAAATTATTAAAGATAAGTTTTCTAGTCATGCGGTAATACCTCAAATTTATGCGGTTTACATTCAAGCAATGAGTGGGCTAAACAATGTTAAGTCGTAATATTCGGAGCTTTCTCGGTGAAACCGCTTTATATGCTGTAGGAATTTTCTTGATGAAAGGAGTTTCCTTAGTCATGCTTCCTGTTTATACACATTATTTGTCGCCGGAAGAATATGGTCGATTAGAAGTTATTGTCGTTTTTTCTAATCTTGCATCGATATTTCTAGGGTTTGGTTTAGTCGAGGCTTTGTATCGTTATGTTGGCCTGGCAACTCAAGATGAGTGTAAAAAACAGCATGCAGCAGAATGTTTGCTTTTAGCTGTGATAATCGCTGCGATCGCTTATATTTTTTTTCATTTTTTCTCTAGTGCTATTGCACTGTATTTGCCGGGTAATATTACAGAGCATGAAATATATTTGCTGGGCGTCGCATTGGCGCTGGGAGGCGTGGTTAACGTACCATTAGCCTGGGTGAGGATAACGGCTCGCGCAGGCTTATTCTTCAAAGTGACTATGGCAAAAGTGATATTGCAGGTAGCAATGTCATTTTACTGGTTAACGCAAGGGTTAGGAGTCGAGAGTATTCTTGCTTCGGGCGCTATATCTACAGTAGTTATCGCCTGTTACCTTTGCCAATTGCAGTATCGTGAAACTGGATTTAAGTTTTCAACTGCTAATTTAAAAAGCATTGTTAATTATGGTTGGCCAATACTTATCGGAGGGGCTGCTACTTTTGCATTAGCTGGATTGGATCGCTGGTTGTTGGCAGAATATTTTGGTGCTGAAGACATAGCTACTTATGCTATCGCGCTTAAGTTTGCTTTAGTGCCTGTTCTTTTAATACAGCCATTTACACTTTGGTGGTATCCGAAACGTTTTAGTGTGTTGCAGCAAACTGATGGCGTTATCCTAAATGCTAAGTTTGCTACGTTTGGAGCTGTGCTGGCCGTATCAATGTGTGCCTTATTAGGCTTAATTGGACCAATTTTAATACAATGGCTCACCCCGAGAGAGTATCACCACGCAGCGAATTTGCTACCGGGTTTATTATTATGTACGTCACTAAAATTAATTTCAGAGCTACTAAATTTAGGATGTTATATAGATGCAAATAGTCAAAAGCAAATGGTTATAAACATGGTTGCGTCAGTCGTAGGCGCATTGTTGTTGTTTGTTTTAATACCTAACTATCATGTGGTGGGTGCTATAGCATCATTACTTGTAGCGTATAGTGTACGTACTTTTTTGTTCTATTTTCATAGTCAACGTCGCTTATACCTTCCATATAAACTGACTTACTTATTTTCAGCGTTAAGTGCATTCGTGTTAATAACGTTCATTGGCCAGCATTTAGAGGCGCCTTTATGGCTGGCGGCAAAATAAATTTATTTGGGTTGTGTGCTCTATTTTTTATAGTAGCGATTACCTTGTATATATTTCCCAACCCGATGCTATTAATAGTCGTCGGTGTGATACCTTTTTTACTATGGGGACTACTACGATTTTCTTTCTTCGTTGTATTGGCATTTGTAGTATTTTCGTTCTTTAGAATCCATGAGGTTTTTCCTGTATTGTCTCCGTTGAAGCTACCACAATTGCTAGCATTAGGTTCACTATTTGTCGTGTTTCTTCGTCTGTTCTTCATGCAAAATTTAGCACCTTATTGGTGCCGACAATTTACATATCTCGCATTGTTTTTTTCATTAGTAACGCTTACGTTGCCGTTCTCTGCCAATGTTGATGTAGGATTTAAGGCTTGGTCAGGTACTTACAGCAAAGTCATTTTAATGACATTTGTGGTTGCATGGATGATGAGAAAAGAGAGTCACTTTGTAGCGGCTCATCGTATATTCATCCTCGCAGGCTTTTGTGTAGCAGGTATTGCGCTTTTAAATAAGGCAAGTGGTATAGGTTTGGTAGAGGGAACTCGAGTAACGATTGGCAGAGATATAGGATCTTTGTTAGGGGACCCAAATGATTTAGCCCTTGTGCTTCTATATCCTTTAGCATTTGCTACTAGCGCCATGCTGGAAAAAGAATTACCGAGGTGGGAAAGGTTGTTCGGTGTAATAGCCTTTATATTACTTTTTATGGCGATATTAGCAACGCAAAGCAGAGGAGGATTGCTTGGGTTTGTTGCCGTTGTAGGGGTATTCGCATACAACAAAGTGAAATCTAAAATGCTAATTATTAGTGTAGGCACTATAGGATTATTACTTTTATTTGCAATAGCAGGAATTAGTGAACGTTCATCAGGTGGAGCAGCAGAAGAGGGGATTGATGAATCAGCGATGGGGCGTTTGTATGCGTGGCAAGCTGCTTGGAATATGGCAGTTGATAACCCTGTTGGAGGTGTAGGGATTAGCAACTTTTACTATAACTATTTTTTTTATAGTGCTCATTGGGATGGATTAAATCACGCGGTTCACTCTACTTGGTTTGGCGTTCTTGCAGAAACAGGATTTGTAGGATTAGGCTTATTTGTAGCACTCGTTTTCACAACGTTTAAGGTTAGTTGGAAGCTCCTAAAAAATAAGGGGGTAGAGTCATTGTCGCCCGGAATGAGAGTAGTAGTTTATGCTGCGCCCGCCGGTATTGTTGGTTTTATCGTTTCTGGAACATTCCTAACTCAAGGGTTTATTTGGCCTATCTATTTGCAAGTGGCTATGGTGGCTGCTTTAGCAAAACATTGCGAAAAGCAACTGGCGAAACAACAAAATAAGATGTCACCTTTTTATTTGCAGAATGCGAAACTCAAGCAGGGAGAACCTCTTAGCTATTGAAAATAAAAAGAAAAATACGTGGCTTGATAATTGCAATTTTATACTGAGAAGTTAATAAATGGAGGCATTTATGAAACAATTTTCCTTACAAAAGCGAATATTATTTGTTCATTTTGGTGAAGATTGGTTGCGTGGTTCAGAAATTGTTTTGCTCGATTTGATTAGCGCCGCTAAACAGAAAGGCCATACAGCAATACTATGGTGTAATAGTCGAGTACTCAGTGAAGAGGCTGAAAAACTGGATATAACCGTTATTACAGAGCCTTTTGCCTGTTTAGGGTATTGGTTTTTTCCTCGGTGGTCTTTTGCTTCGTTTATTAGCCAAGTGAAAAAGGCCATACACCTAATTCACGATTTTAATGTTGACGTTGTTCATTGTAATAATGGTGCTCCTTGTCAATGGTTGTCCTTTGCGTGCAAATGGACAAAAGTACCATTAATATTGCATTTACATGCACGCTATCAGTATTTTGACCGTTTAATGTTGTGTTTTAGCGGTGCAGACCATGTTGTTGGGGTAAGTCAAAGTGTGGTTGATGTGTTTAGTGAGCGTGAAGTCCGATTGGCATCGATGCAAGTTATTTATAACGGGATAGATAAAAGACGAGCAATAGATAACAAACCTATTGATTTGCGTAACCTCGTTAACGCCCATGAACAAGATGTTGTCTTGCTTTATATCGGATCATTAATTCCTAGAAAGTCAGTCGCATTGGTAATAGAAGCACTTGGCCAATGCTCTAATTTTAAGCTAGTTGTCGCTGGCGATGGTGAAGAAAAGGATAACTTAATAGCTTTAGTTAAAAGCAAAAAATTATCTCAACAAGTGCTTTTTTTAGGAGAACAAAAAAATGTGGCCGCATTATATTCCAGTAATGCTGATTGTTTTGTTTCAGTGCCAAATGAAGAAGTATTTGGCCTAACGTTAGCCGAAGCTAGCTTAGCAAAATTACCTATTATTACCACTAATATTGCGGGGGTAAATGAAATCTACCAAGATGGGGTTAACGCTCGTCTAATTGCTCCCAATGACTTGGACGCATTGATAGGTGCATTAGATGAATTAAAAAGCCGACCTAAACGCTATCATATTTTTGCCTTAACAGCACATACCCACATATCCACTAATTTTAATAAACAAAGCCAGTTTGAACAATTCGATGCTTGTTATAACCAAGTTATTGAACAGAGGTGTCATGACGGATTAAGTACATTTTTGCTATATCACATGCGTTGTTTAATGCAGGCAATAATTAAACGTGGGAGTAACAAGTTAGCTCAATTGATTACTCGAAGTTTTAAATGGATGTCGATACAATCCTAAAGGAGTATTTCATGAATAACGGTATCTTAATTTTCGACCCTGTCCCCTATTTTGGTGGTTCAAAACAGGTTGCAAAAAGTGTTGTTAAACAACTTCCTCCAACATGTAAAGTCACAGTAATTACTGCTGACTTAAGTACTTGGCAACATGTTACGTCCAATATTCACCAGCTGTGGATTCCCAAATTCTTACAAGGAAAAACTAACGGAATCAAATATTACTTAAAGCACTTATGTTTTGCATGTTCAATAGTTTATTTCATGCTTATTGATAGACGGTTTAAGCGGCTAATTGGTATTTCAGGGCCTACGGTTGACTTTGCACTTTACCTTCTTAATTTAGTTATTAATGTTGAAATTATTCAATTGGTGCAAGGCCCTATACCTAAGTCTAAATCTGCTGCTTATGGTTTAACAAAGGCGGATAAAATTTTCTGTCTATCCAGCATGGAGGATTCTGTCTATCAAACACATGGTCTAATTAATGATAGAAAAAATGACATTCAGTCGAAAATCGGTTGCTTTATTAACGCGATTGATCAAAATGAAATCGTGCCCCGTATAAACAGTCAAGAATTAGAGCTATTCTGGTGTGCTTCTTTGTTGCCCTGGAAACGACTGGATGTATTCTTAGAGGCAATTTCCATATTAAGAAATAAATATAAAATGACGCATGTTTGCGCCAATATTTGCTATATCAAACCGCCTTCAAGTGAGTATCGAGTTGAACTACCGGATAATACGAATAACCAAATACGATTTAAAGAAAAGCCTGATAATTTGCCTGATATTCGGGCACGCTCAGCTATTTTCATCTCCACCTCCGAGGAGGAGCCGTTTGGCCTTTCGATATTAGAATCTCTTTCTGCAAAACTTGCTGTGGTTATTCCTGAAGATGGAGCTTATTGGGATACGCAACTGACAGACAACTTAAATTGCTTGAAATTTAAGCCAAATAATCCGAATCACTTGGCTAAGCAATTATATGTCCTAATTAATAATCCCCCTATGCTTAGGCAAATAGCGGCTAATGGGTATATTCACTCATTGCGCTACAGTTCACAAGCTTGCTATTCGCAAATTACAAAAGCATTAACTCAATAGCGCATTAATACAATTGCAAATTGCAAGTTAACACAGTTGGGTGTTGGTAAGTTGCTGTTATATAAGTTTATATTTTATTGGCTTGGATTCTGCAGAAGTAAGAACACAAAACGTTTCGATATTAGAAGTGACCATGTGGGTCATTGAGGTGTTAATTATGAGCAGTTTTAATATTCACTATGCTAAACAATGGGCAAAGACCAGTGATAATGTTTTTGCGAAATTGATTAAGGCAGGGTGGGGTGGAGTCAAAACGATTGAAATGCCTAATATCCCTGTTTTATTTAAAATAATTTACTTATTCCATATTTGCACTAAGCAATTGGTGTCGGACTTACTACGGGTTCTTTATTTTACTCCTATCTTCAAGTCACGTTTAGCAAACAATCCTAGAAAGCTTTACTTATATGGTGGCTTGCCAGTCGTTATTGGTAGCTTGGAGATTACCATGGGAAATAAGGTTCGTTTAGCAGCAGTAACCACAATAAGTGGACGAGCGGTTGGGCGTGAGATTCCTCAACTCCACATAGGTGATAACGTGGGTATCGGTTGGCGAACTTCGATTGCAGTTGGGGAGAAGATTTTCATAGGAGATAATGTCCGTATTGCTGGCGACTGCTACTTAGCCGGCTATCCAGGCCATCCAGTGAATGCCCAAGATAGAGCTAAAGGGTTACCTGATACTAAAACGCAAGTAGGTGATATTTTCTTACATGATGATGTCTGGTTGGCAACAGGAGTAAAAGTCATGCCAGGGGTAACCATAGGTAAAGGAACCATAGTAGCAGCGGGGAGCGTGGTGACTAAAAATCTTCCTGATTATGTATTGGCGGCAGGTGTGCCAGCTAAAGTAGTGAAATCAATTAAGGAGCAGGCTTATGGATAATACAACCATGGGAAATAGCAACTCTGTCAAAAAAGGTCGTCCTATGATTGTCTTTGGTGAAGATTGGGGCAGGCACCCTAGCTCTACACAACACTTAGTCAATGTACTTAAGCTGCAACGAGATATAATTTGGGTAAATTCAATTGGACTAAGAAAACCGAGGATTACATGGCGAGATATCAAACGAGTTTTTAGTAAAGTAAATTCATTTTTTCAAAAGAGTAGCTCTAAACCTCTTAATCGAAGTAAAGGAGCACATCAATTTATTGTCATTGACCCGTTAGTGATGCCATGTACAAATAATGCGCTATTACTTTGGGTTAATCGCATGCTTTTGAAGCGACAAATATCTAAGGCGTTGATGCATATTAATAGAGCTAACCTTTTAGTATGGACCTCGTTGCCAACTGCAGTTGATTACATAGGTCTACTTGGAGACTCAGCACATGTCTATTATTGCGGAGATGATTTCAGTGCTCTAGAAGGAGTAGACCATAAATTTGTTACTACTAAAGAAAAAAAGTTAGTGGCCCTTACCAAGCATGTTTTAACGGCTAGTAAGCAGCTTGCTACAAAGTTTCCATTTGCTAAAACAGCTACTATTTCTCATGGGGTAGATACTGCGCTATTTTCGCAAAAATTTGCTGATTGGCCGTATGATTTGCCCAAAGGGAAACCTATTGCTGGTTTTTATGGCAGTATTTCTGCTTGGTTAGATCAAAATATAATTCTTGAAAGTGCACAAGCACTTCCTCAATGGAATTTTGTTCTGGTGGGAAATATCGAGTGTGATGTATCTAGGCTTAAAGCTCTGGATAATGTTTATTTTATTGAGGCAAAAGCACATCAGCTATTGCCGAATTATATTAAGAACTGGCAAGTAGCAATGTTACCTTTTTTTGATAACAAACAAATCGAGATGTGTAATCCTCTTAAATTAAAGGAATATTTAGCAAGTGGCGTGTCTATAGCGAGCACTAACTTCAATGCGCTTGATGGCTACAGACATTTGGTTAAGGTGGTAAAAAACAGTGAACCCTTTTATCAAACAATATTAAGAGCGAATATTTGTAATAGAAAAGCCGATATTGCAGCACGACAACAAAGTGTTGCAAATGCTTCGTGGGAACAGAGAGTTGAAGACATTGAGAATATAATAAACTTATATTAAATATTTGTACGCAGGTTAATGTTTTCTATATATTTATCTATACGTTATTTACGATACTATTAAACTAAGTGTAGGAATTTTCCTTTTCCAAATAAATATAAGCATACGGAGAGCTTGTAATGAAACCGACTATTTTACTTGTCGATGATGAGCAAGAAATTGTTAGAGCATTAAAGCGCTTACTAATGAAGAATTATCATGTTCACGCATTTAATGAACCGTTGAAAGCTTTAGCGTTTTTTAAGGAATCGCCTACACACATTATACTTTGTGATATGAAAATGCCAGAGATGACTGGTGTAGAACTTTTGAAGGAGGCATTTCAAATAAGCCCTAAATCTCGACGTATAGTATTAACTGGTTATGCCGATGCGGAAATGGCTCAAGCGGCAATCAACTTAGGTCATGTTCATGCTTATCTGGGGAAGCCTTGGAATAATGACTATCTAATTCAAACGATAGAACGCTTGTTAGCAGAGCTAAAAGCTGAAAATAAGCGCCTTTCAACAATCAAAAAATTAAAGGAAAAAAATCAATATTTACAAAACAAAACTGACGAGGAACAATTGCTAAATACAGAGATGTTGAGCAACAGCGAAGAAGTTCAACAACAAAATGAGCGTTTAATTGGCTCACATAACGATTTAGTGAATTTGTCGGCAAACCTAATATCAAGTCACACTCAAGATAATAATGGGCATGCAAGGCGCATTGCACAACAAGCACGTGTGCTTTTTAATCGTTTAACGACAAAACCTGAAGTCTCTACCGCATTATATTTAGCAGGGTTGTTTTATCGTATAGCACTGACTGAACAAGAAATAAATTTATCTAAAGTACCGTTTAATGATTTGAAGCCTCAACAACAACATTTCTGGCAAAAACTGCCTGATTTGAGTAGTGAGATTCTAAGTGAGCCCCCCATGTTTTCAGCTAGTGCGAGTATTGTGGCTAACACATATTTTGTGTGGGGAAGTAAGCATTGCCAAGTTGATGAATTGGATGGTTTGGAGGAAAAAACGGGAGCAATTGTTGATGCAGCGAAGGTGCTGTCATTAGTTGTCTTTTTTGATCTGTATATATCTGGTCAAATCGACGGCGAGAGTCACCCCCCCTTACAAGCGTTTAATAACTTGAGTCGCTTAGCTAAAAAGCTTTTCGGTCAGAGTATCGTTAATGAATTTGAAAAAATGATTTGTCATCCATCTGGCGATAACTTATATGAAGTGCCTAAAACAGTTTCTCAATTAAAAGTCGGGGAAATATTAGCTCAAGATGTATTTGATAAATTAGAGCAGTGCTTGTTGACACGACACACTGAATTAACGGAAATGTACATAGATTCCTTGAAATCATTACAAGAAGAAACCAAACAAAAGCTTATTATTTATACTCATAGCACCTAAAAAAACAATTCCAATGAGCAGTAAACTCGGGCTATTAAAACATTACGTTTACACCTAACAGAAGCTCACTTTGTATCCATATTTCGCTTTCTATGAAAATTGCACATTCGGTACTGTCGCAAAAAACCTCACTTTCAGAGTCGAAAAATGTACCGTATATTCGGCCGCCTATAAATATCTTCATATTTTCAGAGAGACTCAATTTGCTATTAAGTCCAAGACTGGCTGAGAAGTTAGTTTCACTGTTTAAATGTTTTGCGTTTGGTGATAAATGCGTGAAGCCTACTCCACCTGAAAGCCAGAAAGGTACAATGCCATTGCTTAGTTTAATATTGCCACCAAGATGTACATAACTAATCGCAACTTCAGAGCCATGTAACTCTGCTAAGTTTGTGTCGAAATTAGAAACGTAATGACTAATCAATAACTCTCCTTGCCTGTTATGATCATAGTGCCATGCGGCGATTAGCCCATACCCATTTTTATCTTCTAGCCTTATAGTATTGTCGCCAGCAATTTCGTCAAAATCTCCTCCTAGTCGGTAGCTAGTAAAAGGTGTAAATTCAAATGTAGATTTTGCCTTTTCTTGAGCGCAAACAATATAAGGTAGCACTAGTAATATGCAAGCAACTAATAGGGAAGTGTGCATCGAGATTTCCGATTTTATTTTTGTTTAGTATTTGCCGGGTGCATAAAAAAATCCAGCATGGAAGCTGGATTTTTAAATGTTTGAATAAATTTGCTAGAAGTTTACTCGCCGTCTAAGAAGCTCTTCAGTTGCTCAGAACGAGAAGGGTGGCGCAATTTACGTAACGCTTTCGCTTCGATTTGACGAATACGCTCACGTGTTACGTCAAACTGCTTACCTACTTCTTCTAGTGTATGGTCAGTATTCATATCAATACCGAAGCGCATACGAAGTACTTTAGCTTCACGTGCTGTTAAACCCGCTAGTACTTCATGAGTAGCATGCTTAAGGTTTTCAGACGTAGCAGAATCAACTGGTAATTCACCGCTACCATCTTCAATAAAGTCACCTAAGTGCGAATCTTCATCGTCACCAATTGGTGTTTCCATTGAAATCGGCTCTTTAGCTATTTTCAATACCTTACGAATTTTGTCTTCCGGCATGATCATGCGTTCAGCTAACTCTTCAGGAGTCGGTTCACGACCCATTTCTTGAAGCATTTGGCGAGAAATACGATTAAGTTTGTTAATCGTTTCAATCATGTGCACTGGAATACGAATAGTACGCGCTTGGTCAGCAATTGAACGAGTAATTGCCTGACGAATCCACCATGTTGCATAAGTAGAGAACTTATAACCACGACGGTATTCGAACTTATCAACCGCTTTCATCAAACCAATATTACCTTCTTGGATAAGATCTAAGAATTGTAAACCACGGTTGGTGTATTTTTTAGCAATTGAAATAACAAGACGTAAGTTCGCTTCTACCATTTCTTTCTTCGCACGGCGGGCTTTCGCCTCACCAATCGACATACGACGGTTGATGTCTTTGATGCCATGTACGTTTAAGAAAGTTTCTTCCTCAAGTTGTTTAAGCTTAAGTACGCTACGTTCAACTTCCAACTCAATGTCTGAAAGTCTTGATGAGTATGACTCACCTGCAGCTTTTTGCGCTTCAAACCATTCTAGGCAAGTTTCGTTACCAGGGAATACTTTGATAAAGGTTGCTTTTGGCATACCTGCACCGACAACACAGTGCTTCATGATTAGACGTTCTTGAACACGTAAACGGTCCATAACGTCGCGCATGTTTTTAACTAGCTTGTCGAATACTTTTGGTACTAAGCGGAACTCTTTGAAAACTTCAGCAATTGTATCTATAGCTGCTTGGGCATCTGCATGACCGCGACCTTTAGCATCAATAACTTTATTTGCTGCTTCATAAGCATCACGAAGCGCATCAAATTTTTCTTTTGCTTGCTCAGGACAAGGACCAGTGTCGACTTCTTCCTCGTCTTCATCATCGTCACTTTTCTCTAAGTCAGAATCTTCATCAGCTAATTCGTCTTCTGAAAGCTCAGAACCAACGTGTGTTGCGGCAGCAGCTACATCTTCATCTTCAGCGTCTGGGTCTAAGAAGCCTACGATAATGTCACTTAAACGAATTTCTTCCGCAACAAAATTATCCCATTGTTCTAACAGGAAGTTAATTGCTGGTGGATATTCTGCAACAGAGCGTTGAACTTCTTTAATGCCTTCTTCAATACGTTTAGCGATTACAATTTCGCCTTTACGTGTAAGAAGCTCAACCGTACCCATTTCACGCATATACATACGTACAGGATCAGTTGTGCGGCCAATTTCACTTTCTACCGTAGCTAGTGCTTGGGCAGCGGCTTCAGCAGCATCTTCATCTGTGTTGGCCTCGCTCATCATCAAGGTATCGGTATCAGGTGCATTTTCAAATACCTGAATACCCATGTCATTGATCATGCGAATGATATCTTCTACTTGATCCGAATCGATAATATCTTGAGGGAGGTGATCGTTAACTTCTGCAAAAGTTAAATAACCTTGTTCTTTACCCTTAGTTATTAACTCTTTAAGTCTAGATTGTGGGGCTTGATCCATCGACGAATGTCCACCTATATATGGCTATCAAATTTTAAACAGTAAGCGGTGAATTTTAGCAAGTTGGTGATAAAATTACCAGCGGTTTAATAATGTTTTATATTATTAATGTTGTCAGTTTTGCTCATTAAGCAAAGTCTGTAATTCTCTTTTTTCTTCAGGTGTTAACTGATTTAAACGTGCTTTTTGAAGCAGTACTTCAGTTCTTTGTTCAACTAAAGTATTAAGGAGCTTTTCAATACTATCAAGAAAAACGTCTTCGGCATTGCCACTGTCAATCTGATGTTCCCAGATAAGTAACTTAGCTAATTGCTTGCCTTCTTGTCTCTCTCGGAAAAGCTCAATAATTTGTCCACTGTTTATGTGGGGGTTACTTGCACAAATTGCAAGTAATTCGTTAAATAAAGCCATACCTGGCATGTCTAAATGCGCTAATACTGAGGCATTTGGTAAACATGAAACGAGCTGAGGTTTCTCTAAAAGCAATGCAATAGCTAACCTAACAGGGGTTGCTCTAGTGGTTTTTCTAACATTTTTAGTTTTATTGGCTTGAGCGCTCGATTGAGTCATTTGTTTAGCAAGGTGATCACCACCGGTACCAAAACTATTGGCAAGTTCATTGATCAAAGACTCTTTTAATACGCTATCAGGCATTTTATTGACATAAGGCTGGAATGAATCGGCTAAAGCCGCTCGGCCTTCTAAACTTGTCATGTCAATTTTCGCAATGAGGTTTTCAAGCAAAAATCGTGAGAGCGGTTGGGCATTATCTAAGATTTGTTCAAATGTTTGTTGCCCTTGTTGACGAATTAAACTATCAGGGTCTTCACCATCGGGTAAGAAAACAAATTTCAGTGAAATACCATCGCGTATTAGCGGAAGCGCGTTATCCATTGCCCGCCAAGCTGCTTCTCTTCCTGCTCTATCTCCGTCGTAACAGCAGATGACTTCAGTGACGGTTCGAAATAGCGTTTGTAATTGTTCAGGAGTAGTTGATGTGCCTAAAGAAGCAACGGCATAATCAACGCCATGTTGTGCCAGTGCAACAACGTCCATATAACCTTCAACAACGACTAATCGCGTTAAGTTTTTATTTGCTTGTTTTGCTTCAAACAAGCCATAAAGCTCTTGGCCTTTATGGTAAATACGTGTTTCCGGTGAGTTTAAATATTTTGGCGTACCATCGCCAAGTACTCGTCCACCAAAACCGATGACACGACCGCGTTTGTCACGAATAGGAAACATAATACGCCCACGGAATCTATCGTAAGGTCGCCCTTTGTCGCCATCAATGGCCATACCTAGATCAACGAGTTGTCTAGAGTTTTGGCCATTATTGGCAAAGGCATTCATCATGCCATCCCAATTATCCGAAATGTAACCGATACCGAAGCGCTTAGCAATTTCACCACTTAGACCACGGCCTTTTAGGTAATTAATAGCGACATCTTTGTCTTGTGCAACGCGAAGTTGTTGCTGATAAAAACGCGATATTTGCTCCATGATTTGATAATCATCTTGCTTTTGTTGTTGTGCTTGTGCGTATTTTCGTTGTTGCTCTGGCGTATGTTGTTTTTCGTCGCGTTCGACTTCCATTCCGTTTAGGGAAGCAAGTTCTTCTATCGCATCGACAAACTCTAATCGGTCATATTCCATTAAAAATGAAATGGCATTGCCGTGTTCGCCACAGCCGAAGCAATGATAAAACTGTTTATCAGGACTAACACTAAAAGAAGGTGACTTTTCAGTGTGGAATGGACAACAAGCTTGGTAGTTTTTTCCCGCTTTTTTTAACGTGACACGAGAATTGATTAGCTCAACGATATCAGTTCGAGCTAATAGGTCATCGATAAACTGTCTTGGAATTAATCCTGCCATGAAAACTTACTTAGGAACTCTTGTCATTATAATTATTGTTTAGCTAACAGCAGAAATCGAGCTGATAGGGAAAAGCATTCTACATAAAAAAACCGCGATGCAAAACATCGCGGTTTCTTTATATTTTTATAACTGTTTTAAAACGGTTATGCGTTTAAAGCTGCTCTAACCTTACCACTAACAGCGCCTAAATCGGCTTTACCTTGCATAGCAGGTTTTAATACTGCCATTACCTTGCCCATGTCAGCCATTGAGCTGGCACCGACTTCAGTGATGGTGGCAGAAATCATTTCTTGAATTTCTGCATTGGTAAGGGGGGCTGGTAGAAATGCTTCTAATGCTGCAACTTCTGCTGCTTCATTAGCGGCTAATTCATCTCGGCCACCTTCAGTGTACATGGCAATCGATTCTTTACGCTGCTTAACCATTTTGGTTAATACAGCAATTACAGCTGCATCATCTGGTGCAATGTTGTTATCGATTTCTGCTTGCTTAATAGCTGATATTGCCATGCGAATAGCACCAAGTTTAATTTTTTCCTTGGCACGCATAGCGTTTTTCATTTCATCTTTAAGTTGTTCAAGCAATTTCATGCGACAGTCTCAAGCAATTTGACTAATACAGAATAAATCTGTGATTAGTACATGCGAACGCGACGAGCGTTTTCGCGAGAAAGTTTCTTAGCTGCACGCTTAACTGCTGCTGCTTTTTTACGCTTACGTTCCCAAGTCGGCTTTTCGTATGACTCGCGACGACGTACTTCTGAAAGGATTCCTGCTTTCTCACAAGAACGTTTGAAACGACGTAAAGCTACGTCAAATGGTTCGTTTTCTCTTACTTTAATTACTGGCATGTGCCTTGTACCTTAAAAATTTCTATATAAATCTACAAACGCTTTGTAACGTTTATACGCTCATATTGGTTTAATTGGGGCGCGCATAATATGCCGAAATGAGAGGTTTGTAAAGTCAAAACACCGTTTGATTACTAAAAGTTATAAAAAACTTTTAGATAGACTTCTTGATTAGAGTTATTGGTTATTAGCTGGTAAAATTCCGTCAACTTTTTTAGGCACAATAAACAGCTTTAATTTATGCGTATTTTAGGTATTGAAACTTCATGTGATGAAACAGGTATTGCCATTTATGATGAAGAGCAAGGTATTATGTCACATCGCTTATATAGTCAGATTGCAGTGCATGCAGATTATGGTGGAGTTGTACCTGAACTTGCTTCACGTGACCATGTCCGCAAAACAATACCGTTAATTAAAGAAGTGCTAGCTGAAGCCAATTTAACGCCTGAAGATTTAGACGGCGTTGCATACACAGCAGGCCCAGGATTAGTTGGTGCGCTTTTAGTTGGCTGCTCTATTGGTCGAAGTTTGGCTTATGGTTGGAATTTACCCGCTGTGCCTGTTCATCATATGGAAGGACATTTATTGGCCCCCATGTTAGAAGATGATGTACCAGAATTTCCTTTTGTCGCTCTGCTTGTTTCTGGTGGCCACACAATGTTGGTGCGAGTAGACGGTATTGGCAAATATGAGTTACTTGGTGAATCTGTTGATGATGCAGCGGGTGAAGCGTTTGATAAAACCGCGAAGCTATTAGGTTTAGATTACCCAGGAGGCCCTGTGCTATCTAAAATGGCAGAAAACGGCACGCCTAAGCGTTTTAGATTTCCTCGACCGATGACCGATAGACCAGGATTAGATTTTAGTTTTAGTGGGCTAAAAACCTTTGCTGCAAACACAATTGCAAAAGAAGATAGTAGTGATCAAACTAAGGCTGATATTGCCTATGCGTTTCAAGAAGCTGTGGTAGATACATTGGCAATTAAGTGTCGACGTGCATTAGAGCAATGCGAGCTTAAACGATTAGTGATTGCTGGTGGCGTTAGTGCTAATCGTTCACTTCGAGAAAAGCTTGATAAGGTCACTCAAAAACTTGGCGGACAGGTTTATTATCCTCGACCTGAGTTTTGTACCGATAATGGTGCCATGATCGCATACGCAGGTATGCAACGATTAAAGTCTGGTGTAAGTGCTGACTTAACATTTAAAGCTACGCCACGCTGGCCTTTAGATACATTGGATGCCTGTTAGACGCGACTTATTTTAGGCTCGGTACCTTTAACTAATCGAATGATATTATCTTTGTGTCTAAAGATAATTAGCGCCGATAACATCAATACTGGATAGACATAATCAGGTTTTAATAGCCAAACATAAAGTGGTGCGGCGCTTACGGTAATGATAGCAGCTAGACTCGAATATCGGCTGCTTTTAGCCACAATCACCCAGGTAAGCAGTAATAGCAAACCTAAATCTAAGCCGATAGGTAACAACACTCCGAATGCTGTCGCAACGGCTTTTCCGCCTTGAAAGCTAAAAAATACCGGAAACATATGCCCTAAACAGGCGGCAACCGCAACGACACCTAGCCATATAGGTTCTACACCTAAAAAATAAGCACCCCAAACAGGAATCGTACCTTTTAATACATCGAAAACTAACACTGAAGCGGCGGTTGCTTTATTGCTAATTCGTAAAACATTGGTCGCGCCCGGGTTGTTAGAGCCTGTAGAGCGAGGGTCAGGAAGGTTTAACAAGCGACATATAAGAATGGCACTAGAGATAGAACCGACTAAATAAGCAAGTATTATCATCGAGATAGTGACAAACATATTATCCTTGTAATGTTAAAAACTGGTTTGCCAGTTATTCTAGCCGTTATATCACTGGTTTTTCTAGACCTTGGCAGGTAAACTCGCGATTTAATTTATAAAAATCGCTATTAAAAGGTTAATCACCGTGGATAAAGTCTATATTCAGGGACTAAAAATTCAGACAACTATTGGTTTTTTTGAGTGGGAAAAGCAGATCAAGCAAACTTTAGTGATTGATTTAGTCATGGGGTGGAGTATTCAACCTGCAGCGAGTAATGATGAGTTAGATAAGACACTCGACTACGCTGAAATATCAGTAGCTATTGAAAAGTTTGCGAATGAGAACCCTGTAGATTTGATTGAAACCTTAGCAGAACGATTAGCGCAATATTTAATGAGCCAATATCATATTCCATGGTTGAAATTAAAGGTTGGTAAGCCGGGTGCTGTCCATAATGCCAAAACTGTTGGGGTTGAAATAGAACGTGGTCAGCAGCAATAATGGCCGATATATATATTTCACTGGGTTCTAATATAGAACGTGAAAAGTATGTAAATAAAGGGCTCTGGGCGCTAGAAAATGCGTTTGGTGAAATAGCAGTATCGTCACTATACGCTTGTGAAGCGATTGGCTTTGAAGGTCCAGAATTTTATAACTTAGTGGTAAGCGCCAATACGTCGAAAACCTTGTCGGAAGTAGCTGAGTTACTTAGAGATATTGAATATGACAATGGTCGAAGTCCTGATGCTTATAAATATAGCCCTCGCACGTTAGATCTTGATTTATTACTTTTTGATGATGTCATTGCTAATGAGCCTGCTCAAATTCCTCGCGATGAAATATTAAAAAATGCTTTTGTTTTGTGGCCATTAGCAGAGTTAGCGCCAAAGTTAATTCATCCAGTTAAACAAAAAAATTACGCTAGTCTTTGGCAGCAATTTGATAAAACATCGCAGAAAATAGCGCAATTGCCGCTAACTTGGCAGTCAAATTTAGGAAGAAATAACTAACACTATGGATATTATTGAAATATTACTATTAGCATTAATTCAGGGGCTTACCGAGTTTTTACCGATTTCAAGTTCGGCTCATTTAATACTACCCTCTCAGTTATTTGGTTGGGTAGATCAGGGACAAGGATTTGATGTTGCCGTTCATGTCGGTTCGCTGCTAGCTGTATGTTTGTACTTTAGAAAAGAAATTGGCGATATGTTAGTTGCTTGGTACGCAACACTGACGCCCAATAAAGAAGACGACGCGGCGTTAACTGACGAACAAAGATTTAATGGTAGGTTAGCTTGGTGGATTATTCTAGCGTCGATTCCATTGGGCTTATTTGGTTATTTAAGCGCAGACTTTATTGAAGAAAATTTACGTTCAGCTTTAGTTATTGCGATAACGACCATAGTTTTTGGTTTATTGCTTGGCTTTGTTGATATAAAAGCTAAACAAAATGTAGCTCTAGAAGCGTTTAGTTTCAAAGGAGCGATGATTATCGGCCTAGCGCAAATGTTAGCCATCATTCCAGGAACTTCTCGTTCAGGCATTACCATGACGGCAGGATTGATGCTGGGTTTAAGTCGCGAAAATGCCGCGCGTCTTTCTTTTCTAATGTCTATTCCCGCTATATCTATGGCAGGCGGCTACCTAACATTAAAATTAATTACCGGTACCGAGGTCGTTGATTGGATGTCGATGGGTATTGGCAGTGTATTGGCTTTTATAAGTGCATATGCGTGTATTCACTATTTTCTTATTTTAGTGAATAAGATTGGCATGATGCCATTTGTTATTTATCGATTAATACTCGGTGTGGGTTTACTTGCATTCGTATGGTAGATAGCAGAAAAACTGTAATGAATCGAATACAAAAAAGCGCACCATATGGTGCGCTTTTTCATTGCTACGACCAGTAATTTTGGATAACTAAGGTAAACTAGCAGGCAAATTATAAAAGCTTACAATAGGTTTATATTTCGATGGATTTATCACTCACCGAAGAACAATTAATGATTCAAGATATGGCTCGTAAATTTGCTGATAGTGAATTGGCACCCGTTGCTGCAGAGTTGGATCAATCAAACGATCAAGATGTTTTTAAAGCAAACCTAGCTAAACTTGCTGAACTAGGTTTTATGGGATTAAACATAGACGCTGAATATGGCGGTGTTGAAGCGGGAAGCGTGGCTTTTAGTTTAGCTATAACTGAACTAGCTCGCGCTTGTGCTTCTACAGCGGTTACCACCTCAGTAACCAATATGGTTGCTGAAGTAATCCAAGCGGTAGGTAACGAAGAACAAAAACAGAACTACTTACCAAAAATTTGTAGCGGTGAATATTTAGCAGGTGGTTTTTGTCTAACAGAGCCATCTGCAGGTTCAGATCCTGCGGGCATGAAAACCACAGCGGTCAAAGATGGCGATACGTATATTTTAAATGGCAGTAAGATATATATCACTAGCGGCTCTTTTGCTGGGATATTTGTTGTTTGGGCGGTAACCAATCCTGAGGCTAGAAAAGGTAAAGGCATTTCATGTTTTCTCGTTGAAGCTGGCACCGAAGGTATGACTGTCGGAAAAGCAGAAGAAAAAATGGGGCAAAAAGCTTCACCGACTAATGAAGTCCATTTTGACAACTGTCGAATACCAGTAACTGCATTAATGGGAGAAGAAAACAAAGGTTTTGCAATTGCAGTAGGTGAGTTAGCAGGAGGTCGAATCGGTATTGGCTCATTAGCATTAGGGGTTGGCTTAGCCGCTATGGATTATGCTCGTCAATACATCACCGAACGCCAACAGTTTGGTCAGTCATTGTCACATTTCCAAGGATTGCAATGGAAATTAGCCGATCGCTATACAGAACTGGAAGCGGCACGATTACTATTAATGCAAGCGGCCGATTTAAAAGAAAAAGGCTTGCCATTTAGTCAGTCTGCATCAATGGCGAAATTATTTGCTTCAGAAAAGGCAAATAAAGCTTGTTATGATGCTCAACAATTATTAGGTGGCGCAGGTTATATTAAAGAATACCCTCTAGAGCGTATGGCACGTGATGTGCGTATCACTTCAATTTATGAAGGAACCAGTGAAATTCAAAAAGTGATTATCGCTCGCGAGCTTTTGAAATAATTTTGGTGAATTTATTTACCCAATGCTAAAGGCAATTGTTCAAACAATTGCCTTTTTTGTTTTAACTTAAGAGTTAACCATTTATAGTCTTTGTTGTGGTGACAATTTTAGGGACAAGGACGATTGAAATCTTTAATTTATCTTAGCCAGCCAAATCAAGAGTTTAGTCGCTCAGCTTTAACAAAGTTAGCGACTGAAGCGGCAGAAAACAATAAAGCTATCGGCGTGACAGGTTTTTTACGTTTTCAGCATAATATGTTTCTTCAATATCTTGAAGGTAAAAGCGCAGATGTAGGAAACTTACTTGCTGTTATTTCAAGGGATAAACGCCATACTATTGTTAACTGTTTATATAATGACGTTGAACATGCACGCCGTTTCAGTAATTGGAATATGAAGTTTGTAGATGAAGGCTACCTTCAACAGCATAGCGTCGAGTCTTTTCTAAGTAATCAATTACAGCTTATGAAAGAGCAAACACTTTGTGATAATCAATGGCAACAGTTAATTTGGCAGGGCGTTGATATATTGTCAGAATGCGCGGTAAATAATCATAAAATAACCTAACTAGCCTTGTAACTAGTCAGATAAACCCCACAATAGATAACAGAGTTAATTGATGGAATTATATTGTGAATCCAAATGCTGTAGTCCTTACGTTGGAAAACTTCCAACAAGTTGTTTTAGAAGAGTCTAAACAGAAGTTTTTACTTGTCACATTTTGGGCTGACCAAGTACCGGAAAGCCTAGAGTTAAGAGATAAACTTGCAGCGAAAGCAGCTGGGTCGCAAGAGCATTTACTATTCGCGACTGTTGATTGCCAAGCACAACAGCAAATAGCAATGCAATTTGGTATTCAAGGCCTACCTACAGCCGTTTTAGTGAAAGATGCACAGCCTGTAGATGCGCTATCTGGCCCACAGTCCGATGAAAATATTCAAGCCTTCCTAGATAAACATCTTCCTAAACCACAAGATGAGTTGCTGTTACAAGCCAAAGCAATGCTAGAGGCAGGTGATAATAACCAAGCTTATACTTTAGCAAAACAAGCCAATGAATTAGATGCTGAACGAGCAGATATTAAATTGACCTTGGCAGAAGCCAGTGTTGGTGTTGGAAAAATTGATGATGCACAAGCATTAATTGATACAGTTAAAATGGTTGATCAAGACAGCTATTACCAAGCCGTACTTGCCAAAATAGAATTGGCAAATGAAGCGTCAGATTCTCCAGAAATTCAATCGCTTGAAGCGGCATTAACTAACAACCCTGATGATGCTGACTTGATTCAGCAACTTGCGGCTCAGTACAGCCAAGTCAATCGTCACGAAGATGCATTGGCACTGCTATTTAGACGTGTTCAAACTGCAGGTGATGATGCAGAAAGTAAGAAGATGCTGCTTGATGTGATTAAGGCATTGCCAGATGGAGACCCATTGGCAAGTAAATATCGACGTAAACTTTATACCTTGATGTATTAAACTCATTAATAGAAATAAAAGGGCCGCTATAGCGGCCTTTTTTATTTTAATTTTTCAGCAAATGTTTGCTTAAATTTAGAAAGCTTGGGAGAAATTATTGCTTGGCAATAACGGTTTTCTGGATTTTGGTTAAAGTATCCTTGATGGTATTGCTCACCACTGAAAAATTCCAGTGCTTCTGTTACTTCGGTAACAACCGGGTTTGGCCAAATTTGGTCGGCATTAATTTCCGCGATAATCGAAATCGCTTGTTCTAGTTGGTCAGCATCGTGATAAAAGATTGCAGATCGATATTGTCGGCCCACATCATTACCTTGGCGATTCAATTGCGTTGGATCGTGTAGTGAGAAAAATATTTCTAATATCTCACGAATATTAATGTCGTTAGCGTCGAAAGTTAACTGCACAACCTCAGCATGATCAGTCAACCCTTGAGAGACCGGTCGATAAGCAGCTGTCTCTCTAGTTCCACCCATATAACCAGAAACGGCTGTCTCAATACCCTTCACTTGATTATATGCAGCTTCTATACACCAAAAGCAGCCGCCACCTAATGTAATTGTTTGTAGATTTTTTGACATAGTAGACATCTAAACATCCATAATTTTTTATAGAATACACTTTAGCTGTTTAGACGTCTAGATGTTTTTTTTTGAAATTAGTCTATTTGACTCAAGTTATAAGCAATATGCTGATGAAATCGGATGATAATTTCATCTTGCTCAGGTGATAGCTCTAGCTCTGTGGCAAATAATTTAACTGCTAATTCAATCTGATTTAAAAATTTAGCATGAGCAGAGTCAGACTGGTTTTCTTTTGTAGCCACGAAGACTAGCTGTAGGTTTTCGACGAGTGCTCTAGCGTCCCATTTACTAATAATGCCACAAGGCGATAATTCTGGGTTGTAACCCAACATTTGTAGTTCACCTATGCGTGAAACGGCTTCGTGTTCGCTATGGCGTACAATAGGTATTAGTCCATTAGCGATTAATGCACCATTGTTTAGGTTGTAGCGTTTAGCTGCAACTGAAAATGCATCAGTAACCAGTGTATAAAATGGGTTATATGGATCGTCGGAGCTTTGATCAATATCTGCAAGGCTTACTAAGTGGCTTTTGACTGGAATACTAACAATGGCGTAAGTCATTTGACGCTGTGATGAAGGCAGTTGAACATGCTGGCTAGCAT
The DNA here is from genome assembly GCF_012932965.1 of Thalassotalea algicola. Classification (GTDB taxonomy): domain Bacteria; phylum Pseudomonadota; class Gammaproteobacteria; order Enterobacterales; family Alteromonadaceae; genus Thalassotalea_F; species Thalassotalea_F algicola. The sequence continues at coordinate 538,339 of NZ_JABBXH010000003.1, forward strand.
AACGAACTTTTATATTGCGCATTTTATGGGCTTTAGATTCAACACCTGTTTTTTGCCTAGCAAATAAGTCATAAGTTAAATGCTGATGATCGCGGATACGAAAATTCAATGAGCCAATATTTAGCGTTGACTCAAGCTCTGCGAGCAATTGACTAATACGAGAGTGAAAGCTTGCCGCATTGACTCGAATGTCACTACCAGTCGCTAAGAATAAAAGGGTAATTTTTTCGGCACGATAGTTTGCGTCGAAGAAAGATTTTTGCAGTTCATGGTAAGCCGGGTTGTAGTAAAACAATATTTGCTGAGCGGTTTGCCATTGATGCATCTCTTGTGAGAAACGTACGCGCGTTAATTTGTCGTTGGCTATAAACAAACTATTGGTGACTTCGTACTTTTGGCTGAGAGAGAAAAGTAGCTTTGCAAGAGATTGGTATAGCATACCAAATGGTGTTTCAGCCTGTGGTACTTGAGTGTTTAGCGTATTAATTATTAAGTCAGTAAGTGGAAACTCTGCTAATAAATAATGATTGTCTCGAGCATTGTTAGGGATATAGGCTTTATGCCCAGCACTTCGTTTACGAATAATTGACATATTGTGTCCTTACGAGCGAATTTCTGTAGTTGGGCGGGAGTATATAAGGGACTTGTGACACTTTTATTGCACTGATTGACCAGCTAACATTGCTAAATGGTGTACCTAGCCAATTTATAGGACGAGGTGTTTTTGAGTATTAAAAATTTATGACAACTCTTTAATACTATTCAAGCGTAAAATGTGGTTGAAAAAGTGGTGGCAGGCTACAATAGATTAAATTTTCCGAGTGAAAAATTATGATATTGAATGACCAACAAGCGTTAGTTGATGCGATAAACCAAGTGATGCCGTTTGGCAAATATGCAGGCAGAAAGCTGCTGCAGCTGCCTGAGCCTTATTTGGTATGGTTTCACAGTAAAGGCTTTCCTGAAGGAAAACTCGGACAGCAGCTCGCGTTAATTTACGAAGTGAAGCTTAATGGCCTTGAAACAATGTTAAAGCCACTCTTAACAACAAAGTAGACGCTAATTTTCCTGTGACAAACTAGTCTGTTTCAATGTCTAATGATTCTGTTGCTGTATCATCGTCATTGGCTTCCACTTTAGTTCGTCCAAATAGCGTATGAAACTGCTTAGGCGATAACACTTTGTTTTGGTATTTTAGCCACGCTTTTTCAATCTTACTTTCCGGCGAAGCGACGCCTTTGCAAACATTGATAAATCGCTGCTCATCTTCATTTATTGGCGAGCGTTTATCGTTGGCAAGCTCTTGCAAGGCGATACCATAGGTTTCTAATATTTGTACTTCGCTTAAGGTAAAGTCTCCGCTACGACTTAATCCGCGAGGATAATTTCTGTCGTCATAAAATTTTCTGTTAGCTTTAAAGCTATCCTTTGAAATGTTGGTTGTATTCATAACAGGTCTCAAAAAATAAGAGTAAAGATTACGATGCTTTTTTATCGTAAGTTTTTTCTGTTGGCAATAATTTTTTATTGTTTTTTACCTGTTAAAAATGACTGGAAGATGACAACTCGTTAAATTTTATTGTTCTAAGAAAGCCCCTTTTCCGATGATATTGATATAACTAGTCTGGTTTAATTTATGTTTTTCAATACGTTAAATTTGCCAATAAAGCCTTTAGAGTGATTCTTGTTGTCAGGTTACAAAAAATGACACTTTTATGAAGCTTTTGTTATTGCAATCATCGTCAATTTGTTCTTAAATGAATTGTCGACTGAAATTGATAGTCGGCCGCTTAATCAAAAATTTCAACAAACTTATCAATAAGTTATGGAGACTGATCTATGAGAAGACAAAAAAGAGATCGTTTAGGTAGAGCGCATTCAAACGGTTATCAGGCAGGCCTTAATGGTAAATCTAGAGACAATTGCCCTTATCAAAGTATCGATGCAAAATCAGAGTGGCTCGGTGGGTGGCGAGCAGCAGTAAATGACCGTAATACCGGATTATTCAAATAATTAAAATTTTCAACTATGTCCATTAAGTCGACATAAACTATACAGGATTTCAAGAAGCCCGCTGTTAGCGGGCTTTTTCATTTGTGCAATTTAATTACTGCATACTGTGCACTTATCTTGCTTAGTTAACTTAATGTGATGCCATTGCTGACTTAGTCCGTCAAACATCATTAACTGGTTGCTTGTCACTTGATTGCCGGTCAAATATTTAATGGCTGTTAGCGATTGCATGCCTGCAACAATTGCTAGAACTGGCCCTAAAATACCAATTGTTTGGCAGTTTTCAGTTTGAGGCTCCCCGGTCTCTGGAAATATACATTGATAACAAGCATTCTTATCGCTTGGCTGAATGAGCATAGTTTGTCCGTCAAAACCTGTTGCAGCGCCAATAATTAACGGTAACTGGAACTCTACACTGAGTCGATTTAAAAGATAGCGTGCTGTTAAACTATCGGTACAGTCAATGATCACATCAATATCAGGAAGGTAACAGGTTGCCAACTCTTCATTGAACATTTCATCAAGTACTTCAACTTCAATGAGTGGATTTTGTTGTGTTAATTTTTCTGCAGCAACTTCTGCTTTATTGTGACCGATATCTCGAGGGGTAAATAGTATTTGTCTTTGTAAATTAGACGCTTCAATGTGATCGCCATCACACAATGTAAGCTTGCCTATACCTGCGCTGGCAAGATAGAGGCTAACTGGGCAACCTAGACCACCCATGCCAACAATCAATACGTGGGCGTTTTGCAATGCTAATTGTCCATGTTCGCCAACTTGCTTTAGCATAATTTGTCGGCCGTAGCGTATTTGTTCTTGTTGAGTAAGCACTAGAGTTTCCTAAAAATTAACTTGCCCAATTGCACTCGCTTTAAATTGAATGTAGATGTCGTCATCTAGCTGTAATGAAAGCTTGTTGAGTGAATAGGTCGATATTGAAGAATAAAAGGTTTGTCCGTCGCTGTTAACGGTAAGTAGAGCCTGATGTTGGTTTAGATTAATGTTACTAATGGTGCCACGTAGTTGATTAACGATTGAGCTATGATGCGGCGGCTCAGTACAAACACTTATATCACTTGCTAGTATGTAGCACTGTAATTGAGGCTCTGTTAAATGAAGCTTGTTATCCATGGCAAATATTGACGTGCCATTAGCTAATGTTAACTCAATTAGGCCATGTTGTTGTGATGAACTTGTTGAGACGGTAAAACAAGTCTGTGGGGCAATTAAACCGCCAGAATTTAATTGATGAACCATTTCCTTTACAACGCCGTGGGCAATAAAATTCCCTTGTTCTATGACATATAGGTGATCACACAAAAACTGGTGTTCTTGAATATTGTGACTAACAAAAATAATTGGCATCTTAGTTTGACGTTGTAAATCTCTTACTAACGTTAAAATGGTATGTTTGTTAACACCATCTAGAGCAGTAACGGGCTCATCTAAAATCAATAATTCCGGCTCTGCCAATATTGCTTGAACAATTGCAACTTTTTGGCGTTCACCACCAGACAATGAGCTAACGTTTTGCGTTAATAAAGGTGTCAGTCCAGCTGTGGTAATTATTTCATTCTCGTCAAATTTTGGTGACGTTATACGTTTTCTACCAAATCGTATGTTTTCCAAAACGTTTAGGTGTGGAAAAAACACATCGTGCTGAAAAACGCCGACAACGCGACGTTTACTCGCAGGTAAGTTTATATGCTGCTCTGAATCAAATAGCACTTTATCAATGAGAGCGATTGATCCCGTTACGTTGTTGTTGATGCCAGCGATTGCTTTTAGCAAGGTAGATTTCCCTGCGCCTGAATGACCAAAGATACCTGTAATACCTTTTAGCGAAATCTTCTCGTTTATGTTGAGTAACACATTGGTAAGTTTCGACTGGATGTTAATTGTTAAGCTAGGCATTAGTACTGACCTTTTGCTGGCGGTAACTTAACAAATAAACCGCAGATAACACTAATACAGAAGCAATGAGTAACCCAGCAGATAGTTTGTGGGCATTGGCGTAGTCAAATGCTTCTACATGATCAAATAGCGCAATAGACAGTACTCTGGTTTCATCAGGTATATTGCCGCCTATCATCAGCACGACCCCAAATTCACCAATAGTATGAGCAAAACCTAAAGTTGCTGCAGTGATAAAGCTAGCTTTCGTTATCGGTAATACTACAGATACGAAGGTATCCAATTTATTGGCACCGAGCATAGCAGCTTTGTCCAATAAACCGTGATCGAGCTGTTCAAATGCTTTTTGCAATGGCTGAACGACAAAGGGCAGTGAATAGAAAACAGAGCCGATAACAATAGCTGAAAAACTAAACGCAAGTTGCTGGCCAGTTAACCCTTGCCATAGTTGCCCAGGTAGTGCATCAGGTGAAAACGCAATGAGTAAATAAAAACCTAGTACGGTTGGCGGCAATACTAATGGTAAAGCAACGAACGCTTCGATAACAACTCGCCATTTAGTTTGAAGTCGGCTTAACCACCACGCAAGCGGAGTACCCAGTACCAAGAGAATGACTGTGGTAATAAATGCCAGCTTTAATGTTGTCCAAGTCGCTAATAAGTCATATTCAGTCATAGTAATTCTATACTACGGGTAAGTAGCCCAAATTCGCGAGCTTATTTTGCGTTGATGGCTGACGAAAGTAATTGATTAGTGCTAAGGCAAGCTTTGCTTGCTTAGAGCCTTTTAATACTCCAGCATATTGGGTTAGTTGTTGAACATCTTTTAACGTCACAGGTCTTTCTTTAATGCCTGTGGCAATAAGCTGACTTGAAGCGACAAAGCCGATATCTGCTCCTTTACTGCGTACTTGTAAAAATGTTTGCCCTACATTTATACCTACCACGGTTTTACCTTCAAGCTTGCTCCATAATCCATTAGTTACTAGCCATTGTTTTGCCGCCTTTCCGTAGGGGGCTGTGTCTGGATTAGCTATTGCCACCCTATCAAAATTGGGTAACTGATGAATTAACTCCTGATTGGACATGTTAGGGTATTTAGCAGAATAGAGGCTAAGTTGGCCAATGGCGTAAGGTAGTAAACTTTGATCAAGTAACTTTCCATTATCTGCAAGTGTTTGAGGTCTTAGCTTATCTGCAGCAAAGATCACGTCGTAAGGCGCGCCATGACGGATTTGCTGATACAGCGTTCCTGTTGCACCGGTGATCCAGTGAATCTTTACTTGATGTTCTTGTTCGAAATCTTGAGCTAACTGTTTGGCAATACTGGCAAAATTGCTTGCTACGGCTACGCGTAAACTTTGTTGTTTTGCTTGAATTGTAAAACTGAACAGTATGCAGATAAGAACTAGTAATTTGGTTAACATTAAACAAAGTTTGCTCATAATTTACCATTGCTGAGCTTTTTGTTGATCACTTGTTTTAGCTTCAACCCAGGCGTCTTGCCCTGAACGGGTTTCTTTTTTCCAAAACGGTGCTTGTACTTTTAAATAGTCCATAATGTATTCTGCAGCGGCAAAAGCATCGCCTCTATGTTTGCTGGTTACGCCAACAAAGACAATATTGTCGCCAACATAAAGTTGCCCAACACGATGAATAACCGATACACGATTAATACGCCATTTCTCTTTAGCTTGTTCGACTATGCCAAGTAGCGATTTTTCAGTCATTGCAGGGTAGTGCTCTAGAAATAATCCAGTCACATCATGGCCATCATTCTGCTGTCGTACACGACCGGTAAATGTCACAACTGCACCGTCTTGTGAATTGTCTGCTTCAAGAAGCGCTATTTCATCGGCGACGTTAAAGTCTGGCTCTGATACGCGGATCACGTTAGCCACCTGTTACTGGAGGGAAATAAGCCACTTCATCACCGTCGTTAATTACATGGTCATTGTCGACCATTTGTTGATTTACTGACGTTAAAATAGAAGTGTTTTCCAATAGTTTTTGCCAGTCAGGTTGCTGTTCAATTAACAGCTCTGTAAGTTGACCAAGCGTAAAATCGTCTCTAGGCAATTCAATTGTTACTGAAGATTGCCCCAGCTGTTCTCTAAGTCGTGCGAAAAATAAAACCGTTAACATTGCTGCTGTCTCTCCCAATGTCCTGTTTTTCCGCCTTCTTTGGTCAGTACTTGAATACCACCTATGGTCATATTGGGATCAACCGCTTTACACATGTCAAATAAGGTTAAGCAAGCGACAGATACGGCAGTAAGAGCTTCCATTTCCACACCAGTTTGGCCAGAAAGCTTGCATAAACTAGTTACTTTAACTCGATTGTTTTCTAGTTCTGGCTCAAAGTCTACCTGTACTTTGGTTAGCATTAATGGATGACAAAGTGGTATTAGGTCTCCACATTTTTTCGCCGCTTGTATACCAGCAATTCGAGCAACAGCAAACACATCACCTTTTTTATGTTTACCTTGGGTGATCATTTCTAAAGTTTGCGTAGACATAGCAATGTAACCTTCTGCGGTTGCACTGCGTTGGGTTACTGCTTTTTCAGTAACATCAACCATGTTTGCTTCACCTTGCTCATTAAGGTGAGTTAATGTTTTACTCATTAGCCTCGACTCTCGCACTGTAAGTCAGTGAGGTTTAGATGTGGTACAAAATTACATGGCTTATGACTCGCATCTAATTGCTCAACAATAAGTTTATCCCACGCAGTTTTGCATGCATTGGTTGAACCTGGAACACAGAAAACTACAGTGCCATTTGCCATACCGCCAAATGCTCTAGATTGCACAGTTGATGTGCCGATTTCACCGAGAGAAATGTGTCTGAATACTTCACCAAAGCCTTCAACACTTTTATCAAATAGTGGTATCAATGCTTCTGGAGTATTGTCTCTTTCAGTAAAGCCTGTACCACCAGTTGAAACGATAACTTGCACTTTTTCGTCAGCAATCCATTTAGAAACAATAGCACGAAGCTGGTAAACATCGTCTATTACAATCGCTTTATCAATGACGTTGTGACCGGCTGCAGCAGCGCGCTCTACGAGTGTTTTACCTGAAGTGTCGGTTTCTTCTGTTCGGGTGTCTGATACCGTTAAAACCGCAATGTTTAACGGGATAAATTCTGCCATAGTTGCTTTTGCCATCAATTACTCCTAGTTGGCATAAAAATTTGAGATTGAACTTGTTGCCACTGGTTGGGCGTATTTGTATTGGTTAATGCCGAAGCTTTACGACATTTGATTGTTTGGTGAGGTACCTGTTTTAACATAGCTTTAATTGATGGGCCTTTACCTGTGCTATTTAAGTGTACTTGGATTTTTTGCTCAAAAAACAACTCAGTAAATGCATTGTTTGGTAAATAAAGTGGCAGCGAATGATCGTCAAAGTGTACAGCTTTTGACAACACTTGCCCCGCTTGTTTCAAACTGGTTAAGGTTTCAGTATCCATCAAAGGTAAATCAATGGGAATAATAAGGGCCGCCTGACAAGGTACTTGATTAAATACGCTATAAATACCGCCAACAGGACCTTGTTGTGGAAAAATATCAGGTACATGGTAATTGTTACCACTAACAACAACGCGATCGACCCCCACTTCATTTAATAATTGGGTACTAAAGTCGAGCATGGATTTATTGTCGCGCATTAACTGGGCTTTATCTGATCCCATTCGGCTTGATAAACCTCCTGCTAGCACTATACCAATACAGCCATGATTTACTGCAGCCATATATTAGCCTCCTAACATAGACAAATGTTTGGTGGCTCCAGTCAATCTGTCTTGAAGGTAATGACTGACTTTTTTATTACCCAAAAGAGCGGTTACTTCAGCGGCTACTTCTTCAATACTTGCTTCTTGTAGTAAATGTCTTAATTCATGACCTTGTTCACCGAATAAACAAAGGTGCAACTTACCAAGCGAACTAATGCGAAGGCGATTACAAGTTTGGCAAAAATCTTTGCTATAAGGCATGATTAGACCAATTTTCCCCGCGTATTCTGGATGATAAAATTCTTGAGCAGGCCCAGCAGTTTTATCTTTAATACACGCTAACCAACCATTTGCTAATAAGTGCTCTTTAATCGTTTCGCCACTAACATGATGTTCTTCAAAGAAAGTAGCGTTGTCACCCGTTTGCATTAATTCAATAAAACGTAATGAAATAGGCGTGTCTTTAATCCACGCTAAAAACCGATCTAGTTCAGAGAAATTAAAGCCTCGCATCAGCACAGTATTCACTTTTACAGTTAGCTGTGGCGCTTTTAGTGCCATATCAATACCGTCAAGAACGGTTTGTAGTTTGTTATGGCCAGTTATGAGGTCAAACTGTTTAGGATCTAAACTATCAATACTGATGTTAATGGCATCTAAGCCAGCATCAAGCCAGGCAGGTAAATGTTGCGGTAATTTATATCCATTGGTAGTAATTGCAACTTGATTGATACCTGTTGTTTGTTTACATGCTTGGATAATTTCAGGTAAGTCTTTACGAAGCGACGGTTCACCACCTGTGATTCGAATTTTTTCTGTACCTAATGAAGCAAAAGTTTCAGCAACCTTTTTAATTTCAGGCAAGGATAAAAATTGGCGATCATGATCGCACTGGTAACCGTCAGGCAGGCAGTATTGGCAACGAAAGTTGCAAACGTCGGTAATAGATAGTCTTAGGTAATAAAACCTGCGACCAAAAGTGTCTTGTAACATCTCACCTTTCCAAATGCGGGAGGCCAATCAGTTTCCTAATTAACCCTGGCAACTCTTATGAGTTACGGCTTGATAGGCATATACTTTTCAATATTTAGCGCAGTCAAGCTCGGCGAATTTAATTGATAGATTAAGCATAACAAGTAATAAACAAACTACAAGTGTTCAATAATGGTCTAGCGATCTACTAGAGGGTAATTTGTTTTAGCGCAAACTTTTATCGCTAATGAATAAAATTGCGCCACTACTATAATTGAACGCATATTTATTTGATTCAGTACGTACGGATTTAGTAACGTTGTTGAACGACTTAGTAAGCCTTGTAAAAATTGTTCAGCTTTGGTGACCCAATTGAAATTAAATGTTTTCGTAGAGCGATGAATTCAATAGTTGGAAGATAAAAAATTCAAGAAAGGGTGCGCTCTTTAATTTAAGAGCACACACTTTTTCTTAACTTGAGGCATGATGTTTTCTTATAAATTTAGAAGTTAACATTAATCTTGTTTACTGCCGCGACATCGATGATGTCAACTTTACCAATACTGTTCTGTAAACGTGCTGCTGTTTTGTTAGCTCCGTTAGCTTCAGCAAAGGTAATAATGTCATCGCCATTGCACATAACTTTTAATGCAACATCGCGCGCTTTCAGGTTGTAATCTTCCATTGAGTGCTTTAAGCGAATTGGCTTATCACTTAATGCTGATTTACATACTTTTACTAATGCTTTTTCTACTTGTCTATCCATCGCCATGCTTGAAACGCTAACTGCAGAAAGCGATAAACCTGTGATTACTGATACTGCTGCTAATTTAACTTTGTTCATTTTTCCATCTCCGTTGTATTAAAAGTGCAAAATCGCTTGCACAACTTAATAGTGGCGCTTTTTTCAGAAAAAGTTGTTAATGCAAGGGAGTGGGATGTAAATAACTTTACCGCACAAATAATGCGACTCGTCGCTAAGTATTTGAAAAATAACAGACGTAAAATAGGTTGTTTTTTAACCGTTGAAATGAAGATTTACATTCATTGAGACTTTGACATACAAAGCAACACTTATTAGTGCAGTTCAATAAAGTGTTTTTGGCTAAGAAAGTTGCAAAAACCACTATTGGTTAATTAGATTAACTGTGTTACTGTTAATACATACAGTTTATTGTGCAATATTTGTCAACGTTGAACATGCACGTGTGACAATGGGTAAATGAGGGAAACGCATGGCAGTTGAAAGTCGGTTTGTTGTTATTAGAAATGGTGTGGAGGTACAGACATTTATGGATAAAAAGGCCGCTGATGAATACGACAAAATGTTAGATATGGCGGATAACTTGTCGGAAATGTTTGCTAATGCCCCTATGAAATTGTCTGAAGATATGGCGGAAGATATAAGTATTTATCTTGCACAGCATAGAGAAGAAGTGCTCATTGCTTTACAGGCGAAGAAACCTAAAACGGCAACGAAAGTAGCACCTGCTAAAAAGCTAAAAGCGGTAGAAGACGAAAAGCTTAGTGAAGCAAGTTAGTTCAAGCCAAGCTGAAAAGCCGCCTTATCAGTTAATTAGAAGTAATAAGCGAAAGACATTAGGTCTACAAGTTAAAAAAGGGGAAGTCATTGTACGAGCCCCTTTTTTCGTTGAGGAAAATTTTATTGAGCAGTTCATCGCTCAGAAAGCTGCATGGCTTAATAGTAAAATTGCTCAACAGCAAGTAGCAGTAGCTGACGCTGAAAAGTATAGAATTGCTGATAATGGCGTTGTCTATTTTATGGGCTTACCACGAAGAATTAAACTAGTTTCCGGTAGCAAGGCATTAGTTTTTATAAATGATTGCTACTTAGAATGTGTGCTTTCAAGTCGTTATCTTTCTGCACGGATTGAAGAAAATCAGCAAGCACGGTTGAATGAAAAACTTAGCAATCTCGTTGATAGCTTTTATAAAAGCCATGCATTGAAAATGTTGCCGAGCAAGCTGGATTATTGGCAAGACAAAACCGGTCTATCGGCCAATGAATTAGTAATTAAAAAATATAAAGCACGATGGGGCAGTTGTAATTCGAAAGGGGTTGTTAGTTTAAACAGTTGGCTCGTTGCTTGCCCACCTTCAGTAATTGACTACGTAATCGTTCATGAGCTTTGTCATCTTGTACACCTAAACCATTCAAGACAATTTTGGTCACTTGTAGAGTCTTTTTACCCTCAATTTCAACAAGCAAAAATGTGGCTAAAAGAAAACCAATATACAATAGCTAATTAACCATAGCTAAATTGCCTATTCGAACAATTGAATATATGTTTTGGGTAATTTTTATGTCTAAACGCCGGTAATATCTTATAGGTCAAACGAATATTTAAACCAAATGTTTGTAATATTTGGTTTAAATGTTGCATGTGTTTTGTACAGTGCGAATAAAGCAGTATTTGTCGCTTAACCATGAGGGCTTAACCATGAAGTTGTCGTTCAATACCATGAAAATGATACTGCTTTATATCTTGTCGGCAGTAATTTCAATTATTTTAATTAAATTGCTATTGCCTATTTAACTAATCTTAACTGCTTGTAATTAAAGAGTTAATTTGCAATCTTTTTAAATGTGAAGCGTTTCGATTTCGCTTTGCTCTTTTGTTATCTTACGTGCTTCGGTCTAGATGTCCAAAAATCTTACAAATAATGGGGATTTTCCGTTAACAATCTGTCAAATATAGGTTAGATTAACCCTATAAAAAAAATAATAACAAGGATAGCCAATAATATGAGCTCGTCAGTGTTGATTTGTGATGACTCAAATCTTGCCCGAAAACAAGTTCTCCGCAGTTTACCTGAACAGTGGGAAGTTGACGTACAGTTAGCTAAACATGGTTTAGAAGCCTTAGATGTATTAAGAAGCTCCGCTATTGAAGTGATGTTCTTAGATTTAACTATGCCTGAACTAGATGGTGTAGGTGTGTTGGAAGCAATTAAAGAAGAAGCGATTAGTGTCAAAGTTTTTGTCATATCTGCAGATATTCAACCAGAAATGCAAAACAAGGTATTGGAACTTGGCGCCCAGGCATTCCTAAGAAAACCTATTAACTCAGAAACTTTAGTTTCTACATTACAAGAACACGGAATTATGTAATGGCATACGAACTAAACGAAGACCAACAAGACTGTTTGCAAGAATTGATTAATGTTGCCATGGGGCAAGCAAGTGATCAGTTAGCGCGCTATCTTGATACCTTTGTTTTTTTAACTGTGCCTAGTATCGACCTGGTCAGTGGGAAGGGACTCAGCGATAGTTTAGAGACTACCGAAGAATCAATGGCAATGGTTAGCCAAGGCTTTTTTGGTTATGAAGGGATCCGTGGTGAAGCACTATTAGTTTATAAACACGAAGATTCTGATCGTATTGGTGATTTATTAGGTTATGAGCCTGATGAGTTGTCTGTAGAAGAACAACTTATCGACATTAGCTCTATTTTAACGACGACATTTTTGAATGTATTTGCAACGCAAATAGAAAACCAAATGTCTTATAGTGCTCCAAAGTTGATTTCTGAAATGCAAGGTAAATTGTCTGAGCATCTAAAACAGTTATCCTTTGATTGGGATATGGCGTTAAAGGTAAACATTAACTATCAGGTCACTGATTATTCATTTAATTGTGAAATGGTACTGTTAATACCTGAAGCGGCTATAGAGAATATTAAAACCGTGATAGATAGAATTCTGGAAGAATACTAATGAATGGCGAAATTGAACTCAGCCAAGTAACAGACCAGCTTAATTCAGGTATTTTATTACTCGATCTCCAACTTAACATAGTTAGCTGGAATCGATTTCTTGCAGTTCATGTTAATCAGAAGCTTGAAGACGTTAAAGGAAAACTAATATTTGATGTTTTCCCAGAATTACCTCAACGTTGGTTTGAACGTAAAGTAGCAAGTGTTATTCAATTAGGTACTCCTACTTACTGTTCTTGGGAACAACGTCATCACTTGTTCGAGTTACCTCATACTAGACCAATTACCACTGATAGTCATTTTATGGCGCAGAACTGTTCATTCTTGCCCTATGAACAAGAGGGCAAACTGGTTGGTATTTGTGTCTTAATTGAAGACGTAACTGATGTTTGCCATTACCAATCTCAGTTGAAAGAGACGATGAAGCAGTTAGAGCTGGCTAATCGAATTGACGGCTTAACGCGAATTTATAATCGTAAATATTGGGAAGAAGCATTGGGTAAAGAATTTGCAAGAGCCCAACGTTATACTAGTGAGTTAAGTTTAATTATGTTCGACTTAGATCACTTTAAAAAGCTCAATGACAATTATGGTCATCAATGTGGCGACCTTGTGTTAATAGAAACAGCTTCTAGAGTCAGTAGTTTACTGCGTGATGCTGATGTGTTTGGTCGTTATGGTGGTGAAGAATTTGGTATTGTATTGCCACAAACGGACCAAATAGGTGCACTTGAAGTTGCTGAACGGGTTAGAGCAGCAATTTCCAATAGCCCAATTATATTTGAAGGTAAGAAAATAAGCTTTTCAGCAAGTGTTGGTTTAGCCACACTTAATTCAGAACATAAACGATATGAAGACCTCATTTCTGAAACGGACTCCGCTCTTTATCGAGCAAAATCCTCTGGTCGTGATCAAATCTGTATTCTACAGAAATTTAATAAGTGCTCTTAAAATACTTTAGTTTCGATTAACTATTCATTATTTTCGAGTATGTATTCAAGTTTTAACTTCTTTTATTCATAAAATTAGAGTTGACATTCTAAAATGTTAATGGCATTTTAAAATCATGAAAACATTTAGCAGCCAAATTATTACCATTATTACCACTACCACCCTCGCGGGTAGGTGGTCATCGGCTGACGTGTAAAGAAAAAAAGAATTTACAAAGCCCGTGACCTGAAAAGGTCACGGGCTTTTTTGTTTTTAGAGGAAGAATAAATGCGTGTATTAAAATTTGGAGGGTCTTCATTAGCATCAGCTGAACGCTTTAAGGCGGTAGCAGATATAATCGAAGATAAAGCTAAATCGTCAAAAGTTGCAGTAGTAGTTTCTGCTCCACAAGGTGTGACCAATCACCTAGTAGCAATGGCAGAGAATATTGGTGATGAAGATAAAATGCAGCAAGATTTGCGTCATTTTAAGCAGGCCATTGAAACAATAGTTGCAGACCTAGCCGCGAGCATTTCTTCTTTTGATACGATACACGCTGAACAAACGTTGACGCAATGGGAACATCAACTTGAGCGCTTCATGCAGGGAGCTCATTTACTTGAGTATTGCCCTGATCACGTTCGCGCCAAAATCATTTCTACTGGCGAACGTTTAAGTGTAGCCATTTTATCTTCTGTATTGGCTGCACGTGGATTACAACCTTCAGAGTTAGCGCCTGAGAATTTTTTAGCAACTAATGACGCTTCATTAAATGCTGTCGCTGATCTAGTGCTATGTAAGGAAAACTACCAGCAAGCTTATGCAACAGTAAGTAATGTAGCAATTATGCCGGGCTTTATTGGTGTCAATAATCAAGGCGAAGTCACTACTTTGGGTCGTAATGGCTCAGACTATTCTGCTGCGGTACTAGCGGTATGTGCTGAAGCTGAGTGTTGCGAAATTTGGACCGATGTTAACGGTGTATACAATGCAGATCCTCGCGTAATTAAAGATGCTAAGCTACTAGACTATTTATCTTACCAAGAGGCGATGGAACTTTCTTATTTTGGCGCCAAGGTACTGCACCCAAAAACAATCGGCCCAATTGCTCAATATCACATTCCTTGTTTAATAAAAAACACGGGTAACCCGTCTGCACCAGGTACACGTATTGCTGTTGAAAATGATGATTCACAGCAAGTTAAGGCTATATCTAACTTAGATGACTTAACTATGGTTAATGTTTCTGGTCCTGGCATGAAAGGCATGGTTGGCATGGCTAGTCGAGTTTTTGCTGCCATGAGTCGAGAAAATATCTCGATGGTGATGATTAGTCAGTCTTCTAGTGAGTACTGTATTAGCTTCTGTATTCATTCTGCCGACGCTAGGTTAGCTGAACATAGTCTTAAAACGGAGTTCGAATTAGAGTTGTTAAATGGCTTGTTAGAGCCAATTGATTTGCAAAGTAATTTATCTATCGTGTCATTAGTGGGTGATGGAATGCATCATCAACGCGGTGTGGCGGCTAAGTTGTTTTCGTCACTAGCTCAAGCGAGAGTAAATGTTGTCGCTATTGCTCAAGACTCGTCCGAGCGAAGCATTTCGGTGGTAATTGAACAGCGTAAATGTACTGACGCATTAAAAGTTTGCCATCAGAATTTCTTCTCACACCGTCCAACTATTGACGCATTCGTCGTTGGCTGTGGCGTTGTTGGTAGTGAATTATTAGGTCAAATTGCTAAGCAGCAACAAAGCTTAAAAACACAAAATATTGATTTGAAAGTATATGGTTTAGCTAATTCAAAAGGTATGGTATTTAATGAAGCTGGTATCGAACTAGCTAATTGGCAATCAGCGTTTGATACTGAACCAGAAGAGCTGAGCGTTGAGAACTTAAAAGCATTTGCTCGTGATAACCATTTGATCAACCCTGTACTTGTAGATGTAACTTCAAATGAATCTTTAGCATTAGAATACGCAAATTATTTAGCTGAAGGTTTTCATGTCGTTACACCGAACAAGAAGGCTAACACTGATTCATGGCAGTATTATCAAAAAATGCGCCAAGCAGCGCAAAGCACAAATCGTCGTTTCTTATATGAAACAACAGTAGGTGCAGGGTTGCCAGTTATTGACACCTTACAAAATTTAATCAAAGCCGGTGATGAACTCGTGCGTTTTGAAGGGGTGTTATCAGGCTCGCTTTCTTATATCTTTGGAAAATTGGAAGAAGGTATGTCGCTGTCACAAGCTACCGCGATTGCGAAGGAAAACGGCTTTACTGAGCCTGATCCTCGCGATGATTTAAGTGGCATGGATGTCGCTCGTAAGCTACTGATCATGGCTCGTGAAGCAGGCATGCCGCTAGAGCTTGATGATATTGAAGTAGATTCAGTACTACCCGAAAGCTTTGACGCCTCAGGTGATGTCGCGCAGTTTATGGAAAACCTTACTTCACTTGATGGTCAAGTAGCTGAGCAGGTTACTGCTGCGCAAGCAGAAGGAAAAGTGTTACGTTATATCGGAACAATTGATGAAGGTAAGTGCAAGGTATCTATTCAAGCAGTTGGTGTTGAACATCCACTGTATGCTATTAAAGATGGTGAAAACGCATTAGCTATTCATTCGAGATATTATCAGCCTCTACCATTTGTACTTCGTGGTTATGGTGCAGGTGCTGCCGTTACTGCGGCAGGTGTCTTTGGTGATTTATTACGCACATTAGCATGGGAGCAGCAACACTAATGTCAGTATCTGTTTTTGCACCAGCCTCTATTGGTAATGTTAGTATTGGTTTTGACGTTTTAGGGTTAGCAGTTCAGCCTGTTGACGGTTCATTATTAGGTGATGTTGTTAGTGTTGAACTAGCACAGCAAGATGAACTGTCTGTTATAGGTGATTTTGCTGATAAACTGCCTTCAAGTCCTGCTGATAACATTGTCTGGCACTGTTTAAAGCTGTTTAATCAGGCATTAATAAATACAGGCCAAAAAGTTAAGCCTGTAAAGTTAATCTTGGATAAGAAAATGCCAGTCGGCAGCGGCCTAGGTTCAAGTGCTTGCTCAGTAGTTGCAGGACTACAAGCGTTAAATGCCTTTTACGATGACTTCTTTGCTAAAGATGTCATGCTAAAAATGATGGGGCAGATGGAAGCGCAAATTAGTGGTAGTTTGCATTATGATAATGTTGCACCATGTTATTTAGGTGGTCTGCAATTGATGATTGCCGATCCAGAGATTATCACGCGAACTTTACCAGTCTTTGAAGACTGCTTTTATGTGATGGCATACCCTGGTATAGAAGTCTCTACTAAAGCTGCTCGCGAGGTGTTACCTACAGAATACTCTCGCTGTGATGTGATTCAATATGGACAAACATTAGCGGGTTTCGTCGATGCTTGCTATAGACAAGATAAACAGCAAGCATTCGGGCAATTCACTGATGTTGTTGCTGAGCCTTATCGAGAAAATTTATTACCAGGTTTTAGTGATGCGAAGGCATATCTTTATCAACAAAACTGCTTAGCTGTGGGAATTTCGGGTTCTGGGCCGACGCTATTTGCGGTGACTGATGATCAAAGCGTTGCTAATGCTGCTGCTTCGTGGTTAAAAGAACATTATTTGAAAACAAATTTAGGCTTTGTTCATGTGTGCAAAGCGGATAATAAGGGCGCTCGCTGCCTATAAAGTATTGAAGGAAAAGTAAGTGAAGTTTTATAATTTAAAAGAAAATGACGAGCAAGTCAGCTTTGCTCAAGCGGTAAAGCAAGGGTTAGGAAAAAACCAGGGATTATTTTTTCCTGAAAGCATTGTAGCTTTAGATAATATCGATGAACTGCTCGCGATGCCGTTAGTAGAGCGAAGTGTGAATGTGTTAGCGCCATTTGTTGAAGGTGATTTATCTAAGTCTGAGTTGGCAGATATTGTCACTAATGCCTTTAACTTCCCCGCATTAATTCAGCCAATCAATGAGCAGCGTTCGGTTCTTGAATTATTTCATGGCCCAACGTTAGCGTTTAAGGATTTTGGCGCTCGATTTATGGCGCAATGCCTTCAACATTTTAGTAATGACAATAAAATCACGATATTAACGGCAACATCTGGCGATACTGGTGCCGCGGTAGCACACGCATTTTATGGTTTAGACAATATCCGAGTAGTGATTTTATATCCTAAAGGCAAAATCAGCCTATTGCAGGAAAAAATGTTTACCACATTGGGTGATAACATTGAAACTATCGCAATTGATGGCAGTTTTGATGATTGTCAGGCACTGGTTAAACAATCATTTGATGACAAAGCACTTGCTCAAGCTATTGGCCTCAACTCTGCTAATTCAATTAATATTAGCCGTTTATTAGCTCAGGTATGCTATTACTTTGAAGCAGTTGCCCAATTAAAACGTCAAAACCGTCAGCTTGAAGATATAGTCTTTGCTGTACCAAGTGGCAATTTTGGTAACTTAACGGCTGGTTTGTTTGCTAAAGCAATGGGTTTACCCATAAAACGCTTTGTCGCTGCGACCAACGTAAATGATACCGTACCGCGTTATTTAGCAACTGGTGAATGGGCGCCAAAAGAAACAATCGCAACTATTTCAAATGCGATGGATGTTAGTAATCCAAATAACTGGCCACGCGTAGAGCATATGATTAAATCTGGCATCGTAGATGACTGCGTAACTGGTGTTTCAATTGATGAAGAGCAAACGCAATCGACCATCATTCAGCTAAGCAAACTGGGCTATATCAGTGAACCGCATGCAGCGGTTGCTTATAAAGCATTAGGGCAGTGTGATGACGATGAGTTCGGAGTGTTTTTAGGTACAGCGCACCCAGCTAAGTTTAAAGATGTCGTAGAAAGTACATTAGGCCAACCTATTGCATTACCAAAAGAGTTAGCCGATTGTGCAGGAGAGCCAATATTATCAAGCGATATGTCGGCAGATTTTGAACAACTAAAAGCCTATTTACTTCAGTAAAACTAGCTAAAGTAAATAATCATTTCTGCCGCTTCACAGTGGCAGTCGTGACCGCATAAAATGCAATCGTAGCCGTTTAATGCGTCTTCTCGCCACTTATCTGGATGCGATTGCACTAGTTCTCCACCACATTTTGTGAAGTATTTTACAGCACTGTTGCCAGGACTTTGCTTCCATAGGTGGCTTACCCCCGCTTTAGCTCCTTGTTTTATAGCTGCGGTTATTGAACGTGTTAGTAACTCACTACCAATGCCATAACCTCGATAATTCTCATCAACGGTATTGCATTTGAAGTAGCAAACACTGCCTTGTGGCACTTGCCATTTATTGGGACTGCTCCATTTATCTATATCCCAATTACCAACAGCAAATGTGATACGAAAACCAACGAGTTTTTCCCCATCATAGGCGACAAAGCCTGAATTAATATTATTTTTTAAGCCTTTGTTGTACCAATTTAATATATTGGCATTGTCTAAATAACCATCGCCATGAACATGGTTGCCTAAGGCGATAATTTGTTCAAAGTCATCAGGGCTTAATTCTTTGTAGTTAATTTGTGACATAACGTATACGGGCAAAAAAAATAATGGCATAGTTTGCCACTGTTTTTTTCTAACCGCATCTTTTATACGAAAATATGTACGATCCTTTGCACGATAATATCCCAGGCATTAATGTATCTTATCCTCATAGTTATTGGGCAGACATCTCTGGTGACGCTCCAAAAAACGATGGTGAACTTCGTGGTCTACATGAAGCGGATGTTGTGATTATAGGAGCTGGTTTTACTGGCCTTTCTTGTGCTTATCACTTAGCAAAAGAGCACGGTATTAAAGCATTGGTTTTGGAAGCCAACCAAACTGCATGGGGATGTAGTGGCAGAAATGCTGGGTTTGTATTAAAAAGCTCGGGACGAAAGTCATTTACCGACATGGCAAAGCAATGGGGCGAAGAAGTCATGCGGGGTATATATGATGAGATGGCAGCTGGCGTTGATACGGTAAATGGGTTAATCGCGCAAGGTATCGATTGTGATGTTCAACCGGCTGGCTATTTAAAAGTTGCTCACAAGCCTAAAAAGTTAAACGATCTTATTGCATTAGCAGACATTCAAAAACAACAATTTGGTTATGAAGTTGAGGTACTTTCACAAGAAGAAGTACGTAGTCAGTACATGGATGATAAAAATGCTTACGGTGCGATTCGTTATCAAGATGGTTTTGGCTTAAACCCATTAAAACTAGCATGGGGTTATCAACTTTTAGCAAGAAAAGCGGGCGCAAAAATTTATACTGGTACGCCAGTCACTCATTGGACGCAAACTGAAAATAGTCAGGTTATAAAAACGCCAAGTGCTCAAATTATGGCAAAGAAAGTAGTGTTAGCAACTAATGGTTATACCCCTAAAGGATTTCATCCTTGGGTAAATAACCGATTTTTACCTGTACTTTCACAGATTATAGTGACTGAGCCGTTAACCGATGAACAAATTCAGGCGTGTAACTGGCAAACTAATAATGTTGTAATGGATACGCGGGCTTTAAAGTACTATTACCGAAAGTTACCGGATAATCGAATTTTATTTGGTGGGCGCGGCGCTATAACGGGTAAGGGGGCAGAAGATCCGTATTACGCAAAACGACTATTAAATGTGCTTAAAGAAAGCTTTCCTGCACTCCATACGATCAATTATCAGTATGCTTGGTCTGGTTGGATTTGTATGTCACTAGACGATATTCCGCATATTTTTCATAACAATGAACAAAACATATTTTATGCTATGGGATATTGCGGTGCCGGCCTTTCATTTTCAGCACAAGCCGGTAAACGGTTAGCTGAAAAAGTAGCAGAGAAAACAATGCCAGATTTACCGATTTTCAATCGCCACTTACCTAAGTTTCCCTTTGCACCATTAAGACGAGTAGGGCAATGGGGCTATTTTCAATACGGTAAGATGAAAGATAAATACTGCTAAGTTGATTGCTTTATAGGAATAAAAAAACCACGCATCAGCGTGGTTTTTTTATCTTTTAAATACCAACGCTTAATTTAAGGTTATGGTATTGGTAGACGGCGTGATATTGCCTGATGGTGCAGTAATTTCTATTGTAAGAAACCCTGATTCAGGATCGCCATCGATGGGATTTTTAATAAGAAATGACATGCTGTGTACTACATTTGGTGTACTTGGTGTTGTATCAAGTGCATTGATTGTATTGGCTACAGTAAAACTAGTAATTCCATCTAATTCCCCTACCGAAGAGGTAATACTAACTTGCGTATCTTGCGGCATTACTTGGAAAGCAGTATCCCAGAATTGAAGGGTCAACCCTAATACAGAGCCATCGTTTATACTCGGCAAGCTAGTTAATGAGTCGCCGGAAATATTACTATCGTATATTATGCCAGTGTTAGACGAATTTACTAATCGGTAAAGAGCGCTTGAACTCGCCATAACCATACGAAGTGCTTTACGAACATGTATAGCCTGACTACCTTGTGCAGCACATTTGTCGCCTTGACATTGTGGACCGTTAAATAATCCATCTTGGGCACTAAAGGCGTTGTCATTGTTATAATCTAAGAACGTTTCGCCACCATCAAATAGAGTGTTTTCATTATCATCACGCCATGCTTCGCTCATATCAACAAAGCCAGAAGGTTGCGCGACTTGGCGGCCAAAACCAGATGAAACGTCTTGATTAACAATCGCGCTGCCGTCGTTTTCATCAAACGTGTTATTACCATTTGTATCAAAGAAAGTCTCATGACCAAGTGCTGTCGCTAAAACGGTGATGCGGTGATCAGGTACTCTAGGTTCACTACTAGTCCAATTAACGGTACAAGCGCCATTTGTTGTCGTACAACTTGGCTCAATCATACCGCCCTCGGTAGTAAAGTTTACTGTTGTACCATCTGGTACTGGGTTATTAAAGTTATCAGCAAGCTGCGCGGTAATTGTTGCTTCCACACCGTTGATACTATTTGCTTCTGGATTGAAAATGCTGGTTGATATAGTTAAAGAGCTTTGTTCTGGTAAACCTGTATTAACCGATAATAAATCAGATTGAGTTTGTACATCGATTATTTCATCGCTAATCGTCATCGAAGCTTTTGCGGTTACTCGCACTGCTGTTGGTACTGTACCCGCCGTGACTTTGGTGGTCACCATGCCTTCGCTATTAGTTAAGCCCGAAGCTGGATTTAATGTTATGCCACCCACTTCAGTATCTAAAACAAAATCGACAGCTTGTTGTGCTAAGGCATTGCCTAATGCACTTTTTACTTGGAAAGTTAACGTCGATGTTTCTTGCTTACCTTGACCACCCGTACCTTTTAATACGATTGAGGTTGGCTCAGCAGAAATAAATTCTATGGATCCCAGCTCTTCACCTGAAATGCTAATAGTCTGTGAAGCTACGCTAGTAATCCCATTAATAGTGATAGCGGCGACAATTACGTCATCTGTACCTGAACTGCCAGCACAATCAATATCTTCAAAGGTGGCTTCAGCTGTACCACGGATGCTAAATACAGACTCATCGACTGTAGCATTGCCGCTTTGGACACAATTTGATGTAAAAGAGACTGGTGTCGGTGTGCTGATTAAATTACCTTGGCCATCGACTAAATCAACTGTTAAGCCTAATGTACCACCGGCACTAATCGTTGTGCTACCAACTAAAACCTCACCTTCGACGAAGCTACCGTCATTGCTAATGTGACCTATGCGTACACCGTCATCAATAATGACTGAATCTGCTGGGATGATTTCGTAATTAATTCGACTTGGTGCGACGTCACTTGCCTCGCCCAGAGATGCGATAATAACACCAGCACCTATTTGGTCGTTACTGCTCAGTGTTACTTTGGCTTGCCCGTTACTGTCAGTAAGAGCTGTTGATGTACTTAATGTACCTATGTCTGCGGTAAAGGTAACAATCTCACCTAAAACTGCTTGACCAATATTATTCTGTAATGTGGCAACTATTTGGGCTTGCTGATCTGATTTAAATTGACTTACGACTATTCCATCGAGCAACAACTGGCTTGCTAGCTTAGGAGGTTGTTCCCCCGATGTATGTGTATATTCGTAGTCTGCCGTAACTGTTAAGCTACCAAGCGTAGCTGTTGCTGTGCCAGCACCTGCAGCCAAGTCACTATTGCTAATGGTAACGATAGCCTGGCCATTATTATTGGTTAATTTAGACGAGACAGAAATATCGCCCATAGTAACTGTAAAGTTTACCGAGCGGCCAGCGATGGTTTGGTCATCACTATCAAATAGTGTTGCGACAAGGGTTATTTGTTGGTCGGCGGAAAAGCTTTGTTGAGCTTCGCCAGCGCTATTTTCAATTGTCAGAGTAATTGTTGAAGGTGTTTGGCTATCACCTGGCCCGCTAGTGTTTTCACCAGAGCTGCCATTACAGCCAACTAGTAGTCCAAGACATGCGACAAGTAGTGCTGTAAAGAGATTTTTCATTCGATTGACCTATTGAAAATTATTATTGTTGTGACTAAGGCAAGGATAAAATTCTCGTGGCTAAAAGTCCATGAATATCAATGCTGAATTGGTGAATAATCGATATTTTTTTAATTTACTTGGTTAATTGAAGTACCAAGAGAAAATTGCGTTATATTTTCGGCAATAATATTGAGTAATCGTTGCTGTGCTTGTTGGCTAGCCCAAGCGATATGCGCGGTTATTCTTAAATTACCTAGGCTCTTGGCAAGCAACGGATGGTCAGTTGTTGGTGGTTCTTGTTCGAGTACATCTAAAATGGCATAGCCAATTTGCTTCGATTTAAGAGCATTTAGTAAGTCATTACTATTTATTAATCCACCGCGAGCTGTGTTAATTAAAATTGAATTCTCTCTCATTGATGCGATGCTTTTTTGATTGATTATGTGTTTAGTTGTTGGTGTCAACGGGCAGTGTAGCGAGACAATATCTGATTGTTTAAGCATGTTTTCAAAACATACTCTTCCTTCTCTAATTAACTTAGCGTTAGGGTGTTCAGCAATAATGACATTCATTCCAAAAGCTTGAGCAATAGTGGCGACAGTCTGACCAATATGACCGTAACCTAAAATACCTATTGAGCGTCCATAAAGTTCATTTATTGCATTACCATGAACACAAAAACTTTTACTTACACTCCAAAGGCCCTGTTGAACGTTTTGGTTGTGGTGTTCAACATCTTGCAATAGGCTCAATAGCTGTGAAAATATGTACTGTGCAACTGCAGGCCCAGCGTAATTACTGACATTGGTGACGCTAATTCTGTTGGCTGTCGCGGCACTGATATCTATATTATTAATGCCTGTCGCTGCGACGCAAATAAGTTTCAATTGTGGTAATTGTTTTAGTATTGCTTCGTCCAATATAACTTTGTTAGTTATGATGATGTCAGCATTTATGCATCGTGTAATTATTTGTTCTGGCGACGTAAAGTCGTAGCAGATAAGTTCTGAAGTAGTCTTTTCGATAGCTGTAATATCTAAGCCTGAACTAAAAGTGGCGTAATCAAGGAATACGGCTCTCATTGAATTTAAATTGCTCACTAATAAAAGAATTTTGTTAAAGCTTATCGACAAAGGGAAAGGGACTCAAGTACGCTGGTTAACATATTTTTTACGATAGTTTGAATAGTTTTATTGCTTTTGAACTCGTATAGTATGTCAATCGGTTGGTAACAGCCCAGTTGCCAAACCTATAAAAACAAAATAAGAGAAATTCACAAATGAAATATAATCAATTATTCACAGCCATGCTGGTCTCTGGCATGTTATTGGGCTGTAACTCAGAAACTGAGTCAACAAGTGCAGTTCAAACCGCTGAACCAGTACAACAAACAGAAGCTGTTAGCGAAGTAACTACTGCTAAAGATCTATTGATGGCTGAGTGGACTGGTCCATATGAAGGTGTTCCTGCTTTCGATAAAGTTTCTTTAACTGGCTTAAAAGCAGCGTTAGAAGATGCTATGACAATGAATTTGGCCGAAATTGAAACTATTGCAAACAATGCCGACGCGCCAACATTTGAAAATACGATTGTTGAGATGGAAAAAGCGGGTAAAGAATTAAACCGTATTTTTACCTATTATGGTATTTGGAGTGCAAATCGCTCTTCGACTGAGTTTAGAGAGATCCAAGGTGAAATGGCACCTAAGCTTTCCGCCTTTTTCTCAAAAATTAATCAAAATGACAAATTATTCCAGCGTGTATCGTCGGTATACAACAGTGAAGAAGTTAAATCACTTCGTAAAGATCAGCAACGTTTAGTTTGGCTTGTTTACAACGGCTTTGCACGAAATGGTGCGACGCTTTCTGGTGAAAAGAAGGCGCGTTATGCGGAAATTAATCAGCGTTTAGCGCAGCTTCATACCAAGTTTGCTAATAATGTATTAGCAGATGAAGAAAACTACGTTTTGTATCTAGAGAAAAGCCAATTAGGTGGTTTGACTGATTCAATAGTAAATGCAGCAGCATCAGCGGCTAAAGAGCGTGGTAAAGAAGGTCAATACGCGTTTACCAACACACGTTCTTCAATGGATCCATTCTTAACTTACTCAACTGAGCGTGATTTACGTCAAAAGGTTTGGGAAACTTATTACAACCGTGGCGACAATGGTGACGAGTTTGATAACAATGAAATTATCAAAGAGATTTTAACGCTTCGTCACGAACGTATTGGTTTATTAGGTTATAAAAACTATGCATCATGGCGTTTAGAAGATCGTATGGCGAAAAAGCCTGAAAATGCGATTGCCCTAATGGAGAAAGTATGGCCTGCAGCGATTGCCCGTGTTGACCAAGAAGTAGCAGACATGATGGAAATTGCTAAACACGATGGCATCAAAGAATTCAAACCGTGGGATTATCGTCATTACGCAGAGAAAGTACGTATTGAAAAATACGCTTTAGACTCGAACGAAGTTAAACAGTATCTTCAGGTTGAAAAACTACAAGAAGCGATGTTTTATGTATCTGGTCGTTTATTTAACTACGACTTTACAGAGATCACAGATGGTTCAGTTCCTGTTTTCCATGAAGATGTACGCGTTTGGGATGTGAAAGATAAAACATCGGGCGAGCATATCGGTTTATTTTATTTAGATCCTTATGCACGTAAAGGTAAGCGCAGTGGTGCTTGGGCAACTACATATAGAAGTCATACAACGTTTGAAGGTAAGACAAACGTATTATCGTCAAATAACTCGAACTTTATCAAAGGTCAAGATGGCGAGCCAACATTGGTTTCTTGGGATGATGCGGAAACTTTTTTCCATGAGTTTGGTCATGCATTACATTTCTTATCGTCACAAGTTGAATACCCAACATTAAACGGCGGCGTACGCGATTACACCGAGTTCCAATCGCAATTATTAGAACGTTGGATAACTACTGATGAAGTGATCAACAAGTACTTAGTTCATTATAAAACTGGTGAACCTATGCCAAAAGAGCTTGTGGCTAAAATTAAACAAGCGGCAACGTTTAATGAAGGTTTCAAGACGACTGAGTACTTAGCATCAGCAATTATTGATATGAAGCTTCATACGATCGACCCTGAAGGTTTAGACCCGGATAAGTTCGAGCGCGAAGAATTAGGCAAACTAAATATGCCTTCTTCTATTGTTATGCGCCATCGCACACCTCACTTTGGTCATGTATTTAGCGGTGAAGGTTATTCTGCTGCATATTATGGTTACATGTGGGCTGAAGTATTAACCTCAGATGCATCAGAAGCGTTTGAAGAAGCACCAGGTGGTTATTACGATCCTGAAGTGGCAGCAAAACTTGTTGAGCATCTATTCAGTGTTCGAAATGCTGTAGATCCGGCAGAAGCTTACCGTGCATTCCGCGGCCGTGATGCAAATGTTGATGCGTTAATGCGCGATCGTGGCTTTCCGGTTACGAAATAGTCGACAGTAAATTATACGAAGCCCGCTTTGTGCGGGCTTTTTTAGCGCTAATATTTAGGAAAATCTAATGAAAGTTACTGATTCTGCTCGTTTGAGCTATCGTTTACTTGATGAACACGATGCTGATCTTTTTTATACGCTAGACAGAGATCCAGAAGTGATGCGGTTTATTAATGGCGGTAAGCCGCATACGCTTGAATATATTAAGAGCGAAGCAATTCCGCGCTTAATGGCTTATACCGATCAGGTAAAAGGGCATGGAATGTGGGGAGTTTTTATCAAAGAGAGCAATGAGTTTATCGGCTGGATTTTGGTACGCCCTATGAATTTTTTTAGCGATGTACCAGAGTTTGATAACTTAGAAATTGGTTGGCGTTTTATGCAAAACTCTTGGGGAAAAGGATTTGGTACAGAAGCAGCACAACAAGTCAAAGATGCCATTGTTGGACTTGGTGCAGTTAGTGCGATAAGTGCTATTGCAGTACCTGATAATAAAGGCTCGATTAATATAATGACTAAAATAGGCTTAACATTTATTAAGCAATACATTCATCATGATAAACAACTTGGCGAATTAGAAGCAGTTTATTATCAGCAGCAATTATAGTTGCTGCTGATATTGCTAATCGAACTCTGTCGGCAATATGACTTCATCTATTGCGTAGGTAATATTATCCATTTGCTTCATCAAAACAGCTTGCGCATCTGCCAAACCTTGGTTGTAAAAATGCGGACCTAGTTTTTCAACAATAAAATCGCAAAAAAATTCTGCATCAAACTCGCCAATTTCAATTGATAATTCGTCATTCAGGTAATCTGCTAATAAGCCTGTGAGGTAATTTTTTTGTTCTTTACTTAATGAGTTCATCGTTAGGTATGCGTTTCAATTTCGTTGTGGCGCTATAGTTAAGCGATCTACATCAAAAGTAAACCTTAGAATTTATATAACCATGATTTTTGTATGACTACTTTACTCAAACTTTTAGTTATAAGAAATGAAAAAACCTTGCTTAAAAGTTTTAATTATAAGTTAGAAATTTTAGTTATATACCTTTAGAATGACCGACTCTATTCACTGGATGACCAGAAATCACCGTTTTACCGTTGTAAGCTGGCATGCAATTAAAGAAGATATGTTAGAAGTCGATCTATGCTTTCACTTACCGATATACAACCGCAAAAAGATGAAATTTATCTAGACAATAATGCGACTACCCCTGTTTTGCCACAGGCAGCTCAAGCAGCAATGCACACTATGCAGTTATGTTACGGGAACCCAAGTAGCAGTCATATTACAGGTATTAAAGCGAAATATATTTTAGAGACTACTCGAGGCTTAGTCCGCAAAGTCATTGGCGCAAGTACAGGTGAAATCACCTTCACTAGCGGTGCTACGGAAGGTATTCAAACGGCGATAATTTCGGCATTACAAGCAGCTAAAGAACAAGGTATTAGCCAAGAGAAACCTTTGTTGTTGTATGGTGCAACTGAACATAAAGCAGTACCTGAGACATTAAAGCATTGGAATAGCATGTTAGATATTGGTGGTGATGTTGTTGCCATTCCAGTCGATGAAAATGGTATTTTAGATGTCGATTTTATTAAGCATAACTCGGCTGACGCAATCATTATTTGCACTATGGCAGCGAATAATGAAACAGGTGTTTTTCAGGATTTGCCGTTACTTGAAAAAACTATTCGAGAACAAAATGAGGCTGTACTTTGGATGGTCGACTGCGTTCAAGCATTAGGGAAAATTGACTTAAATATTGCAGAAACGACAATTGATTATGCGCCATTTAGTGGTCATAAACTTTATGCCCCGAAAGGTATTGGCGTGTTATATGTGCGTGAAGGTGCGCCATACACACCGTTCATTGCAGGTGGCGGACAAGAAAGTGGATTGCGTTCAGGAACCGAAAATTTACCCGGTATTGCTGCATTGCAAGCAGTGCTCGCGCTGCTAGATGATCCAAGTGACGATACTTTTAAGGACCATGACACATTACTTGCCTATCGAAAACAACTCGTCGATACGCTTACAGAGGTATTTCCAGATATTGTATTTAACCATGATTTGTCTTGTTCACTGCCAACAACACTAAATTTTTCAGTTCGAGGCCTATCTAGTAAAGACATTATGGACTTATTTGACGCGGCGCGTATCCGTGTAAGTTCTGGTTCCGCTTGCTCATCTAAAGTCACGGGTAGTTTTGTATTAGACGCCATGGGGAAAGAACGGTGGCAAAGTGAATCGGCGATACGTTTGTCGTTTGGCCCTGCGACTAAGCAATGTGAAATAGATCAAGCGTGCAAAGCAATTAAGCAGGCGGTAGAAGCGTTAAAACATAGCTGCTTAATTTTATCGGATACCGATGATAACAGTGAATTTGCTGTCGATGGTTTGCAGCAGTGGGTATACGATCAACAATGTACTTGGTGTTATGTAGATAAAGCGGCTAAAGAATGTGTGCTTATTGATGCTACGCCAGAGCTAGTAAACAAATTTGAGCGTTTAGTTCGATGCCAAGGCTATCAAGTAGTGGCAGTGCTTGAGTCCCATCATCATAGCCAGCAAGTGCTTAATACAGAAATGATCAGGGAGCTTATTACCGAACATATTCAAGCGGCTGAATTTGATGAGCTAGGTTGGCCTTTAAATGCAACACAAGTGAAGTTGGCAAACGGTGACTCGGTACCTGCGATTAAAGTAGGCAGTAAGGTTATTGCTCGACTGCCTCTAGCAGGTCATACAAAAAATAGTGTTGCATATTTATTGGGGACGGCTAGCAATGAGCGATTAGCGATAGAAAATATAGAATATGCTTTTACTGGCGATACTATTCAAATCGGTGGCTTAGGGCGCACAGATGGTGAAACCGCAGATTGCGATGATTTGTACCAGTCGATTAAGCGATTAGCGCAGGTGATTGCAGAAGACACGCTAATTTGCCCAAGCCATGATTACCAGACGTTGTTTAGCACAAGTATTGCTATGGAATGCAAAACTAATGCGCTTGTCGCTGGCGTCTTAGACGGAGAGCTTGACGTAGCTTCATTTAAATCACAAAAAGCTGATTTAGACAAACAATTGCCAGAGAGTGACTATCATAACTTTTGTGGCAGCGTAAATTTAAGTCAAAACAATATAGGCCACTTAGCGGCTAATCAATTGGCTGAATTCATGGAAAAACATCCAAATGCGACGCTCGTAGATGTTCGAGAACCCCACGAATTTGAAGCTTACCCTGATGCGTATGTTGCTGGAACAAAAATGGTTAATATTCCGCTTAGCCAAATTACGAACTTTGTTAACTTGCAGCGAGACAGCAAATCAGTTGAAGCATTTATTTGTATTTGCCGTAGTGGTAATCGTAGCGATGCAGCGGCAAAAACATTAAAACGGAACGGCTTTGTAAATGTTTATCATGTGCCAGGTGGTTTTGCTTTATTGGATTAGCAGATAAATTAGTTGGTATTTAGACTAACGAAGCTGAGAAACAACAGAAGCCGCATTATGCGGCTTTTTTCTTGCGCTAATTTCTTTATACTGACTAAAATTGGATAATTCAGTCACGTAAATGAAAGAAACCCTTAAGCGCTTATGGCATACCGATTGTAAGTTTTGTCGTAAATCTCGCTATGTTATTTTGTGGATTATACTGATGTTCTTGGCTGATTATTTATTCTTTAAGTTAGTTTTTTAGGAGGACGTATGGGATTAAAGTGGACCGATTCACTTGAAATTGCCTT
Organism: Thalassotalea algicola; assembly: GCF_012932965.1. GTDB lineage: Bacteria > Pseudomonadota > Gammaproteobacteria > Enterobacterales > Alteromonadaceae > Thalassotalea_F > Thalassotalea_F algicola. The sequence goes on from NZ_JABBXH010000003.1 coordinate 568,310, forward strand.
AGATCTTATTGAGGAGCATCCGGATGTGGACCCTAAACAATTGCACTTTCCACAGTTAATGCAGTGGGTAATAGCACTTGAACGTTTTGACGATGACCCTAAACATTGTGGCGAGCGTATTTTAGAAGCAATTCAGTTGTGTTGGATGGATGAAGCCGATTAAAACAACCTGTTATAGCGTAACAAATTGTCAATCAATTCAATGGTCGGCTTTTTAAGCCTGCACTCTTCAACTATACTGACACGCAATTCTGCGATTTTGATTAAAAAATAATCGCTTAGCTCATATTTTTAATAGAAGCCACCAATGACAGAATCGAAAAAACGTCCATTATACATTCCTTATGCAGGCCCAAGTTTATTAGAGGCTCCGCTTTTAAATAAAGGAAGCGCGTTTAGTAAAGAAGAACGTGCTATGTTCAACTTAACTGGATTAATTCCACCGAGTTATGAAACGATTGAAGAGCAAGTGGATCGTTGTTACCACCAGTACAGCAGCTTCCGCACCAATTTAAATAAGCATATTTACTTAAGAAATATCCAAGATAAAAATGAAACCTTGTATTACCGCCTAGTACGAGAGCACTTGGAAGAAATGATGCCAATCATCTACACACCAACAGTAGGCGATGCATGTGAGCGTTTTTCTGATATTTACCGCAGTAATCGTGGTTTATTTATCGCTTATGATGAACGTGACCAGCTGGATGATATTTTACGTAATGCTACTAAAAACAAAGTCAAAGTGATTGTGGTAACTGATGGTGAACGTATTTTGGGCTTAGGTGACCAAGGTATTGGCGGTATGGGCATTCCAATTGGTAAGCTTGCCTTGTATACCGCTTGTGGAGGTATAAGTCCTGCTTATTGTTTACCTATTACTTTGGATGTCGGTACTAATAACGAGAAGCTGTTAAACGACCCTATGTATATGGGCTCACGCCATAAGCGAATTAGCCAAGAAGAATATAATGAATTTGTCGATATGTTCATTAAAGCAGTTAAACGTCGTTGGCCACATGTCATGCTGCAATTTGAAGACTTTGCTCAGCCAAATGCCATGCCATTGCTAAATAAGTACAAAGAAGAAATTTGTTGTTTTAATGACGATATTCAAGGTACTGCGTCAGTTACTGTTGGTACTTTATTGGCTGCTTGTCGCACTAAAGGGGAAAAACTTTCAGCGCAAAAAGTCGCTTTTGTTGGCGCAGGCTCTGCAGGTTGTGGTATTGCAGAGCAAATTATTACGCAAATGGTCAGCGAAGGTATATCGCCAGAACAAGCTCGTAGTCAAATATTTATGGTAGATCGCTTTGGTCTACTAACCGAAGGCATGGAAGGGTTAAGAGACTTCCAGGAAAAGCTACAACAGCATAATTCTGCTATTACTAGTTGGCCTGTCGAAGGTGATTACGCGAGCTTGCTTGAAGTAATGAACAATGCACAACCTGATATATTAATTGGTGTGTCTGGCCAAGCGGGGTTATTTACCGAAGAAGTGATCAAAGCAATGTACAGTCATTGCCAGCGTCCGATTATCTTTCCACTGAGTAATCCATCAAGGCAAGTTGAAGCAACGCCGGAGCAAGTGGTTACTTGGACTGAAGGCAATGCAATTGTGGCTACAGGTAGTCCATTCGAGCCTGTTGAATACCAAGGTGAGCTTTTCCATATTGCACAATGTAATAATAGTTATATCTTCCCAGGGCTTGGTCTAGGAGTCGTTTCAGCTAATATCAATCGTATTACTGATGAGATGCTAATGATTACCAGTGAAATGTTGGCAAAAGCGTCACCGATGGCTAATGGCGAGTCAAAAGAATTATTACCGCCAATTACTGAGATAGCTGAATTAAGTAAAAAAATCGCTTTTGCGGTAGCGAAAGTTGCATACGAGCAAGGCTTGGCATTGGAAATTCCAGATGATCAGTTAATGGCAAAAATTGAACGTAACTTTTGGACACCTGAATATCGTGAATATAAACGGATAAGTATCTAGTAACAGGATTTAATGAGAAAAACCAACGCCTGTTGGTTTTTCTCTACCTGGCAAAGAGACGACATCGAAATAATTATCGATTGAGCGAGCCAATCTTAGCGGCTAAACCGGCGTAACAACAATATCATTAGTCTTTTAGAGATTCTTAGTCTATAATCGCGCCAAAAATTTATACCCCAATTTATTTAATCGATATTTAAGAGGCTTAATCATGGCTATCGAACGTACTTTTTCAATCGTAAAACCAGACGCAGTTGCTAAAAATGTAATTGGTCAAATCTACAACCGTTTTGAGACTGCTGGTTTAACAATCATCGCTTCAAAAATGGTTCATTTATCTAAAGAACAAGCAGAAGGTTTCTACGCTGAGCACAGCGAGCGTCCTTTCTTCGGTGCTTTAGTTGAGTTCATGACTTCTGGTCCAGTTATGGTTCAAGTTTTAGAAGGCGAAGGCGCTGTTCTTAAAAACCGTGAAATCATGGGTGCTACTAACCCAGCAGAAGCTTTAGCTGGTACTTTACGTGCAGATTACGCTAACTCAATTGATGAGAATGCAGTACACGGTTCTGATGCTTTAGAATCAGCGGCTCGTGAAATTGCTTACTTCTTCACTGAAGACGAAATTTGTCCACGTACTCGCTAAGTCTAATTTAGCAAAAATTCGTGAAAAAGGTGTTGCCTCAGGCAACACCTTTTTTTTGTACTTAATTTGTTGCGATACAATCTACTTTTAGATGGCTGTGAATTTTGCTAGAATTCGCCGCCTTTTTATTTTCAGCTATCATTGATGGTTGTGGCTAAAAAGTGTACAATTCGCGCCCTTAAATTTTAGTTGTTTTGAGAAAGTATTTGCATGAGTGAAATGGTAGAAACAGTGAAACCAGACAATCAAAAGTCGATTCAAAAAGTTAATTTACTAAACTTAGATCATCAAGGTTTACGTGAATATCTTGGTTCTATTGGTGAAAAGCCATTTCGTGCAGATCAAATAATGAAGTGGATGTACCATTTTGGGTACGACGACTTCGAGCAAATGACTAACTTAAATAAGAAGTTACGTGAAAAGTTAGCCCGTAACTGCGAAATTGTTGCGCCTGAAATTTCAGAAAAACAAGTATCGAGTGACGGTACAATTAAATACGCATTAAAGTTAGAAAGTGGCCAAGAAGTAGAAACGGTATGGATCCCAGAAAATAACCGAGCTACCTTGTGTGTTTCATCGCAAGTAGGTTGTGCACTGGAATGTACCTTCTGCTCAACTGCTCAACAAGGCTTCAACCGAAACTTATCGATGGCTGAAATTATTGGCCAAGTTTGGCGTGTTGCTAATGATATCGGTGCAACTCGAATTGCGGGTACTCGTCCAATTACGAATATTGTAATGATGGGCATGGGTGAACCTTTACTAAATATGAAAAACCTTATCCCAGCGTTAGATACTATGCTTAACGATTTAGGTTATGGTTTATCCAAGCGCCGCGTTACGGTAAGTACTTCCGGTGTTGTTCCTGCACTTGATATGCTAAAAGAAAAAATTGATTGTGCGCTTGCTATTTCAGTTCATGCACCAAACAATCAACTACGCGATGAGCTAGTACCAATAAACAAAAAATATCCACTTGAAGACTTTTTGGCAGCCTCGCGTCGATATATCGACGGATCAAAGGCGCAAAAAGCCGTTACTGTTGAGTATGTGATGCTTGATCACGTTAACGACAGCACAGAGCAAGCCCATGAATTAGCGCATGCCCTTAAAGATACACCGAGTAAAATAAATTTAATTCCATTTAATCCTTACCCTGGATCTCCTTATAAGCGTTCAAGTAATTCTCGTATTGATCGCTTTGATAAAGTACTGCAATCCTACGGTTTCACTGTGATCAAGCGTCGAACACGTGGTGATGATATTGATGCCGCTTGTGGCCAATTAGCAGGCGACGTTTTAGACCGTACTAAGCGTACTGCTAGTATTGCAGCAAAAAAAGAGATGAAAACTGAAGAAATTTCAGTGAAAATGGTCTAATCGCGCAGCCACAATCTTTTATAATTACAAATAATTGGCTGGCTTTAATGATTGGCAGCCGGATGCTGCCTTAAATGTCACAATTACAACAATAAAGAAAAAAGCATACTTATGGTTAAAGCGTTTAAACTTCTTACAATTGCCGTTGTCCTGACTTCAGTGTCTGGGTGTGTGACGCAGAATTATGAAAATTCTAATACGCCAGTCGTACAAAATGACTCAAGTTCAACTGAAATCGCGATGACAAGAATTTCGCTCGGGTTAGGTTACTTAAAAATGGGTAACACGACACAGGCGAAATTAAACTTAGAAAAGGCCAAACGCTTTGCACCTAACCTTGTGCAAGTACACACAGCTTTTGCTCACTATTATGAAACGGTCGGAGAAGATAATTTAACGATTGCTTCCTATGAAAAAGCGTTATCATTAAAACCGGATGATGCCGATACGTTAAACAACTATGGTGTATTCTTGTGTCGCAAAGATCGCTTACCTGAAGCAGAAGTACAGTTTTTAAGAGCTATTGCCGTTCCCACATATTTACTCGTTTCGCAAAGTTACCAAAATTTAGCACAGTGTCAGTTAAAAGCCCCTAACTTTGAAAAAGCACAATTGTATTTAGAAAAAGCAGTTGATCATAACCCTTCTAGTGCTTCGAACTTATACCAGATGATGCGTTTGTTGTATGCACAAGGGCGTTACCAAGAAGCGTTGGCTTATAGTAAACGCTTCGAAAAGGCGACACGTCGCTTTAATCCTGACTCATTATCGTTGAGCTATAAAATTTACCAAAAGATGGGAAATCAACGCATTGCTAAAAATTATGGCGCAATGCTAGTGAAAATGTTCCCTGAATCTTGGCATGCAAAACAATACTTACTTAATGAGCTTGAAAAAATTGAAGCTGATGAGTTGGCCGAAAAGTATCAGTTACTCAAGCTTGGTGCCTATGACAAGCCTGAAAGCAAGCGTGTGGTTAAACTGACTCCTAGTGATAAGCCAGCTGTTTCGATTGCTCGTACTAAGAAGAAGCCAATAACTCCTCGCAGTGTTAATAAGAAAAAAGTGGTGCAGCTTTCTCCTCCTGATGAACAACTAGCTTCAAGACAAAAGAGTGCTGCAGGTAAGAAAACCGTTGTATTAAAGGCTCCTGATAACGCGAATAAAGAAGTATTAAATCATCAAGTAGCTTCAGTAGAAGCACAAGAGAACATAGAAACAGAGCAAGTAAAAGTAGAAGTTGCCAAACAAGCAGTAGCGCAAGAAAAAGCGCCAGAATTACTGAAGGTTGAACAGTCAGGCGCTCAAGAAGTCGTTCAAAAAACTGAAAGTGACCTTGTTCAAGTGCAAACTGAAGCTTTGAAGCCTCATAATCGCGAAGAAGATATTGTCGTTGACTCAGCAAGCGATAAGGCTGAAGAAATCGTTAGACAAGTAGCTAATCCCGATTCAACTACTGAGAGAGAGGCAGAGCAAGATTTAGTTCAAACTTCTGAGCCTGAAGATGCAGCCGATGCACTAGTTATTGAGTTAAGTGAGCAAGCTGCTGAGCAGAAGGCACACGAAGTTGCTTCAGTTGATATACCTGAAAATACTACTCAACAGCAACAACTGGTAACAGATTCTCTAGTAAGTTCAGTCAATGATTCTGAACTTAATGATCTTGAAAGTGTCACTACTACTGACGATATTATAGATACTGCCTCGGATGAAGTTGCTTCAATGGAAGAACAATCAGAGTTAATTGATCAGTCGACCAATAATGAGTTTGAAACAGATACAGCCGTAATTGATGCGGTAGAGAATATTGACGAATCAAACAATTTACCTGTAGAAGAAACTAACGAACAGGAAATTGTAAGTAATGGAGTTGTCACTGATGAAGTTATTACTGAGACCATGGTGTCTGAAACTCAATACCAGTCGCTTGAAGAGTTACCACAGCATGAAATTCAAAAAGGTGAAAACTTATTCACAGTTTCAAAAAAATATAATATCCATCTGCGAAGTCTGAAAAAGTGGAATAACCTAGACGAACGCGCATTGGTTAGGATTGGTGATATTATTTACTTAGCCGATCCAAGTATTGTAAATAGTGCACAAGAGCAATAGTTACTCATGAGTAAGAAGGTAAAAGAATTACCTGAAGATATTGAGGTGATAGGCCCAGGTCAAATGCTTGCCGAAGCAAGAGACGCGATGGGGCTTACGCAAAAAGAGGTTGCAGCAAAACTCAACTTTAGAGTGGCCTTAGTTGATGAAATTGAACATGAACTGTTTGATAAATCGCTACCTGATACCTTTAACCGCGGTTACCTTAAAAATTACGCAAAGCTTGTTGGTGTTAGTGAACAAGATGTGCTTGCTAGCTATGAAATGTTAGGTGTTGCTGCTAAGCAGCGAACCGAAATGCAAAGTTTTTCTAAAATTACAGAAAAGCAGGCGCAAAACAGCCGCTTAATGTGGATTACTTACCTTATTTTGGCAGCTTTAGTTGCTTCAAGTATTCTTTACTATTTACAAGATATTCCTAGTAAAGCTGCTACTAAAACAGTAGCGAATACTACTAATTCGAAAGCTAACACCGATGAAACAGCTCAGCCTACGGAAAAGGCGGAAGAATTACCTGAGCAATCTAATTATCAGCCTGAATCAACGTTAAATACTGTGAAGGGAAAAACTTCTGATAATGTTGATGATAAATTTATTAATCAGCCCGAAGAAGGTGATATCGCGCAGGCAATTGTGCCTGATAATAGTATTGAACCTGTACTTGAAATCATAACACCTGTTGAAAGCTCTGATATTACGGCAATCTTTTCTTTTGCAGGAGATTGCTGGGTCAATATTTACGACGGTAACGGGGAGCGTATTGCTTGGGGAATAAAAAAGGCTGGTTATGTTATGGAACTTAAAGGCGTTGCTCCGTTCAAAGTTACGGTAGGGAAGCCCGAGTTGGTCGCTATCGACTTTAATGGCGAGTCGATCGATATGTCAAAATTTAATGTGGGTAATATTGCAAAATTTACCTTACCTGAATCACCTTAGTATTTTTTATGTCTAATTTTACAGAATCTCCAATCAAGCGACGTAAATCACGTCAAATTATGGTGGGCAATGTCCCTGTCGGTGGTGATGCACCAATTAGTGTTCAGTCGATGACTAATACGTTAACTACAGATGTTGCTGCAACGGTCGCTCAAATTAAATCATTAGAAGCTGTCGGCGCTGATATTGTTCGCGTAAGCGTTCCAACTATGGATGCTGCTGAAGCTTTTAAAGAAATTAAGAAACAAGTTGATGTTCCGTTAGTTACCGACATTCACTTTGACTACCGAATCGCATTGAAAGTTGCAGAGTATGGCGCAGATTGTCTACGTATCAATCCTGGTAATATTGGTAAGGAAGATCGTATCCGTCAAGTAGTTGAAGCGGCTAGAGACAACAATATTCCGATTCGTATTGGCGTAAATGGCGGCTCGTTAGAGAAAGATATTCAAGAAAAATATACCGAACCAACACCTGAAGCGTTACTAGAATCAGCAATGCGTCACGTTGATATTTTAGATCGTATGAATTTTCATGACTTTAAAGTAAGCGTGAAAGCGTCTGATGTTTTCTTAGCGGTTGGTGCTTATCGTTTATTAGCTAAGCAAATCGATAACCCATTGCATTTAGGTATAACTGAAGCGGGTGGATTCCGCGCGGGCGCTGTTAAGTCTGCCATTGGTTTAGGTATGCTACTCAATGAAGGTATCGGCGATACTCTACGCGTATCTTTGGCTGCGAATCCTGTGGAAGAAATTAAAGTTGGCTTTGATATTTTAAAATCATTAAAAATTCGCAGTCGCGGCATCAACTTTATTGCTTGTCCTAGTTGCTCTCGTCAGGAGTTTGATGTGATTAGCACAGTAAATGCCCTTGAAGAAAGACTTGAAGATATTCTAACGCCAATGGATGTTTCGATCATCGGCTGTATTGTTAATGGTCCAGGTGAAGCTACTGTGTCTGATTTAGGGTTAACCGGAAGTAGCAAAAAAAGTGGCTTCTATCTTGATGGTATTCGCCAGAAAGAACGTTTAGATAACAACGACTTAATTGATACGTTAGAAACACGGATCCGAGCGAAGGCAAAATTAATGTCTGAAGAAAACAAAATTGCCGTAAAGCACGTCGAAGAATAATACCTGTCTACTGCTGCAGTTATTTACGTTTAACCTGATAGCGCATATAATGCGCCGTTAATTTTCTATTAAGAGAGCTGATTTAGTGAGTAAAGCGATCCAAGCAATCCGGGGTATGAATGATTGTCTGCCGTCAGAAACCAATGTTTGGCAAATGGTTGAGGCTACGTTGCGTCGAGTAGCGAGTAATTATGGCTTTGCTGAAATACGCATGCCAATTGTTGAATCAACTGCTTTATTCAAGCGCTCTATCGGTGAAGTTACGGATATCGTTGAAAAGGAAATGTACACCTTTGATGATCGTAACGGTGATAGCTTAACGCTTCGCCCTGAAGGTACAGCAAGTTGTGTACGTGCAGGTAACCAGCATGGTTTGTTATATAACCAAGAACAACGACTATGGTATATGGGGCCAATGTTCCGTCATGAGCGCCCACAAAAAGGTCGTTACCGCCAGTTTCATCAGTTTGGAATTGAAGCGTTTGGTATTGCGACGCCAGATATCGACGCCGAAATTATTATGTTGTCTGCTCGACTATGGAAAGAATTAGGTATCGCAGAGCATGTTACATTAGAGCTAAACTCTCTTGGTTCAAATGAGGAACGTGCCGCTTATCGTGATGCCTTAGTTGCTTATTTAGAACAGCATCAAGATAAGTTAGATGAAGATAGCAAGCGCCGCATGCACTCTAATCCTTTACGTGTGTTAGACAGTAAAAACCCAGATGTCCAAGCAGCATTGATTGATGCACCTGCATTGACTGATTATTTTGGTGAAGAAACAAAGGAACACTTTGCCAATTTGAAAGTCTACTTAGACAATGCTGGAATCAACTATGTGATCAATGAACGTTTAGTACGTGGGCTTGATTACTATAATCGTACAGTATTTGAGTGGGTAACAGACAGTTTAGGTGCTCAAGGTACCGTTTGTGCTGGCGGCAGATATGACGGCTTAGTTCAGCAATTAGGTGGTAAAGCAACGCCAGGATTTGGTTTTGCTTTAGGTATAGAACGACTGGTCTTAATGCTGACTAGCTTAGAAAAGGTCAATAATATTCGTCCTCAAGTTGATGCTTACATCATCGCTTTAGGAGAGGGTGCGGATTTAAAAGCGATTACATTAGCTGAACAGTGGCGAGATAAAGTCCCTGAAATTCGTATTCAAAGTCACTGTGGTGGTGGCAATATGAAAAAACAAATGAAGCGTGCTGATAAGTCAGGTGCTCAAATCGCGTTAATTCTAGGTGAAGATGAAATTGCCCGAGAGCAAGTAACCGTCAAGTATTTACGTGGTCAACATGAACAACAAAGCTTAGCGTTTAACGAAGTTGCTGAGCTGTTAATCGGATTAATTTAAGGAAGTATTGTGGAAACATTTGAAACTGAAGAACAACAGGTCGAAGCGATTAAAAAGTTTTGGAGTGAAAACGGCAATCACATCATTGGTGGTTTAGTTGTAGGTTTCGCAGGCTTTATTGGTTTTAATTATTATCAAGACACTAAGCTTGCAAGTGAACAAGCTATTGCTGGCGAATATCAAGCGGTACTTGATAGCAAAGAAACAAACCATCAAGGCTTTAAAGAACAAGCTGATAAATTTATTCAAGCAAATAGCGAATCTAGCTATGCATCGCTTACAGCGTTAAGTTTAGCTAAAGATGCCGCAGAGCATAGTGATTGGGAAAAAGCAGCTGGTCATTTAACTATAGCAATTGAAAAAGCACCTAGTGAAGGCATCAAGGCTATTGCTACTGTGCGTTTAGCTCGAGTACAAATTCAACAGGGTGAATATGATAAAGCGCTAGCTATGGCTGCGACTAAATTACCAGAAGGCTTTAAAGCCGCTGCTGAAGAAATTAAAGGCGATGCTTACCTTAAGCAAGGTAAAAATGAGTTAGCGCGAAATGCTTATCAAGCGGCAATCGATGCTGATGGTTTAGCGACTAATCCTACGCTGCAATTAAAAATTGATGATTTAGCTCAAGCAACCAACTTAACCAAATAGTAGGCGTTTAAGTGAATAAGCAAATATTTAGTATTATAAATTTGAGAGTGCTGTTTGTTTTGGCTCTTACGAGTTTGATGGCGGCATGTTCATCTACAGACGATGACGAAGATGAAGCTATTAAAGTTGCAGAGCTGACTGAAATTAGTCAGCAATTTGATGCCGAAGTGGCTTGGGAAAAAAGTATTGGTGATGGAGTTGATGATTACTTCTCTCGCATTAAGCCAGCCTATGGATACAATAAAATATTTAGCGCAAGTCGAGAAGGAGACGTATATGCGCTTGATGTGTCGACCGGTGAACAAGTTTGGCATGTTGATTTAAGTGATGCAGATAGTGAACGTGGCTTTTTTGAAAATCGCCAACCAGCTTTGATTGCCGGTGGCCCCGTCACTGGAATTAATAAGGTTTTTCTTGGTACTGAAAATGGTGAAGTGTTTGCTTTAGATGCTGAAACTGGTGAACTTGCTTGGAAAGGAAAGGTTAAGGGTGAAATCATTGCCAGTCCTGCGCTAGATTCTGGTGTATTAGTCGTTAATAGTGCTTCTGGAATTTTAAAAGCATTTAATGCCTCAAGTGGCGAAGATATGTGGGAAGTCGACTTAGACGTACCACCATTAACGCTTAGAGGTATCAGCGCGCCAACTATTGCTGCTGGCGGTGTTATTGTCGGTACTTCTGCAGGTGAACTTTCAGTATTTATGCTTGAGAAAGGTCAACAAGGTTGGAGTGTTGATGTAGGTGAGCCTTCCGGCTCTACAGAACTAGAGCGTGTTATTGATGTAGACAGTCAAGCAGTAGTATTCGGTGACAAAGTATATTCAGTATCATCAAGGGGCAATTTAGTCGCAATTGATATCCGAAACGGGCGAGTGTTATGGAAGCGTCAATACTCTTCATATCGCCAGATGGCGATAAGTGGCAATACAATTTACCTAACTAACACTAAAGGTCATATTTATGCGGTAGACCGTATCAATGGTTTAGAGCGTTGGAGTAACTTAGCGCTAACTAACCGTGGTGTAACTGGTCCTGCTGTTGTTGGCAAAAATATTGTGGTTGGCGATTTTGAAGGTTACTTGCACTTTGTCAACACAGAAAGTGGTGAATTTGTATCACGTCATGAAGTAGATAGTAGTGGTATTCACACCACTCCAACTGTGGTTGATGGTATAATTTTCTCTCAAGCTCGTGATGGTTCACTGCAAGCGATAAAAGTGCCATAGCAATAACTACAGCCTTATAGGCTATAGTTAAATAGATGTTAAACGGCTCCATGCTTATGCATTTGGGGCCGTTATTAGTTTTATAGATAGATTAGAATTTAAAATTTTTGAGGTATTCATGCTGCCAGTCGTTGCTTTAGTAGGTCGTCCTAATGTAGGAAAATCGACTTTATTTAATCGCTTAACACGCACGCGAGATGCGTTGGTGGCTGACTACCCAGGGTTAACACGTGACAGGCAATATGGTCAGGCATCTGTTGAAGAGCATCCATTTATCGTTATAGATACTGGTGGTATTCATGGTGATGAAGAAGGAATTGATGCGTTAATGGCTGAGCAGTCGTTGATGGCAGTTGATGAAGCTGACGCCGTGTTATTTTTAGTTGATGCCCGTGCTGGTTTAACATCTGCCGATGAAGCGATTGCCGATTACCTTCGTAAGCAAGATAAAAAAGTATTCTTGGTTGCCAATAAAATTGATGGTATTGATGCTGATAGTGCCGTTGCTGAGTTTTTCAGTTTAGGTTTGGGCGAAACAGTTCATCAAATCGCCGCGGCTCATGGGCGTGGTGTAACACAGTTACTTACGCTAGCGTTAACGCCACATATTGAAGCGCTTGGCCAAGAAGTGGATGCAGATGATAACAACGATGCTGATGAGCTGATTTTTGAAGAAGGGCAAGAAGTCGAAGTCGACGCGCCAGAAGAAGATGACAAGATAAAGTTAGCGATAATAGGTAAACCAAACGTAGGTAAATCAACGCTAACCAATCGAATCTTAGGTGAAGAGCGTGTGGTTGTTTACGATATGCCTGGTACAACACGTGACAGTGTTTACATTCCGATGGAACACAATGGGCGTGAGTATACGTTAATTGATACTGCTGGGATTCGTCGTCGAAAAAATGTCAATGATGTCGTTGAAAAGTACTCAGTTATTAAAACGCTACGTGCAATTGAAGACGCTAATGTGTGTTTATTAATAATAGATGCAAGAGAAGGTATCACGGATCAAGATTTAAGCTTACTTGGCTTTATTTTAGAAGCAGGCCGTTCTCTTGTGGTTGCTGTTAATAAGTGGGACGGTATCGATCAAGAAATTAAAGACAATATTCATAAGGAATTGGATCGCCGTTTGGGCTTTATCGACTTCGCACGTATTCATTTTATCTCGGCGTTACACGGTACTGGCGTAGGTCATTTGTACGAATCTGTAGAGGAAGCGTTTGTTTCTGCTACAAAGCGCATTTCAACATCAATGGTAACTAAGATTTTGGATATGGCTGTCTTTGATCATCAGCCACCGATGCATAATGGCCGTCGTATTAAGCTGAAGTATGCGCATGCTGGTGGCTATAACCCGCCAATTGTTGTCATTCATGGTAATCAGACTAAGTATTTACCGCCTTCTTATAAGCGTTATTTGATGAATTATTATCGTAAGTCGCTAAAAATTATGGGGACGCCAATTAAGATAGAGTTTCGAGAAACCAGTAATCCATTTGCCGGTAAGAAAAAACTGACATTTACAGAGCAGAAAAAATTAGCTAGAGCTACACAAGGCTATAAAAAAGATTAGCATTAGAAAGAAAGGTCGCATCAGCGACCTTTCTTTTTTGCTCAATTGCTTTTCACGGCTAATTTGGCTAGTGTAATCAGTACACTAACCAATAAGTTGTAATAGATTAGAGTCTTATGGCTGAGCCAGTAAAAGTTGATGTAGTTAATCGATTGAATAGAAATTTAGGCCTACTTAATGCGGGAGCTACAGTTACGATTGATGTGGTAACTCCAGCAGGTAAGAAAGGCAAATTTCGTACAACTTTTATTGGTTACCTACAAAAGCAATATGTACTTATTCAATACCCTGATAGCAACAAGCTAGGTGGCTTTTCTCAATATATAACACAGGGAGCAAATATTACGGTTCGAGGCTTAATTGAAGGCCATGAAGGTGCTGTAGTCGCATTTGTTAGTCCTGTTAGACAAACCTTGCAGATTCCTTCTCGTTTAATGGTATTAGAATTTCCTAAAACGGTAAGTCTGCAAAGCCTTCGTTCAACTATTCGTATTGATACAGATATCACAGCGAAAATTAGAGTGGGTGAAGATTATTGGCAGGCAGCTATTATGGATATGTCCGTTAAAGGGTGTCAGCTTTCAATTTCCAACGGCGACAATTTATTGCTTAATAAAGAGCAGGATATTTTGATTGTTATAGAAGACTTTCACGGCAAGCAAAATGTAAAGCTTGAAGCGCAAATTTGCAATGTGAAACCTCAAATAGATGGTATTGCGGTCGGCGTTAAGTTTGCTAGCAAAGAAAATGACAAAGTCATTGAGCTATTACAAGTGGCATTAACCGCCGAGCTTTAATTTTGTTCTTTGCTAACTATTGCAGAGAAACTTCCGTCATTTACCTGAATGTTAATTGACTTACCCGGTGAAACATCGTGGCATGACTTCACTATATTTCCGTTTTCATCTCTTGTAATGCTATAACCACGGGCAATCGTAGCTAACGGGCTCACTAGGTTGAGCTGTTCAACGAGATGAGCAAATTTTGTCTGCTTTTGTTTCAATAGTATATTGCTACTTTGTTCGAATCGAACTTTTAAATCTTCGAGTTTATCTTGGTATTGCATTAAAGCTTTTTCAGGGGATAAGTGACTCAGCATTTGCCCTATAAACTGAGGTTTTTGATGTTTTACGTTTAAGTAACGTTTCATTGCTTGTAGTAAACGTTGGTTTAATTCATCGGCTTGCTGGTTATATGCCTGCAATTGTCGTTGAGGATCGTTTTGTTGTAGGCGGAAACTGAGTTGATGAGCTTGCTGGGCAAACAGTTTGTAATGTTGATTAAGCGCAGCACGTAAGCGTTGATGATAGTTAACTATTGTATTTAGTTGATCTTGCATATCGCCAGAAACAAGCTCCGCTGCGGCGGATGGTGTTGCGGCACGCTGATCTGCGACAAAATCGGCAAGCGTGGTATCTATTTCATGACCTACGGCACTGATCACAGGCAACTGACTAGACGCAATTGCTCTTACAACGTTTTCTTCGTTAAAAGACCAGAGATCTTCTAGTGAGCCACCCCCTCGACCTACAATAAGTATATCGACTTCATTACGCTGGTTTGCAATGGCAATACTTGCACAGATGTCAGCAGAAGCTTGCTCGCCTTGCACTAGGGCAGGGTAGATAATTACTTGGCTATTAGGACTTCGCCTTTTTAGTACACTTATAATATCTTTGATTGCTGCACCAGTTGGCGAAGTAACTATACCAATTTTATTGTACGATTTTGCCAAAGGCTGTTTGCGAGAAACGTCGAATAAACCTTCCGCTGCAAGTGTTGCCTTTAGTGCTTCATATTTCTGCCTGAGTAAACCTTCGCCAGCATCTTCCATTTGCTCAATAATGAGTTGGAAATCTCCTCGTGGTTCATAAAGCGACACCTTAGCCTTTACTAATACTTGCTGCCCGTTTTTTGGTTTAATTCTCGTGTAACGATTATTACCTTTAAACATGGCACATTTGACTTGAGACTTATTGTCTTTCAACGATAAATACCAATGACCGGAGCTGGCGGCGATGAAATTCGATATTTCACCACAAAGCCAAACAACATTTATCTCCGATTCCAGCATGAAGCGGACTTTTCGTGTTAATTCGCTCACTTGTAAAATATGTTGTTTATTAGTCATTACTTTGTCATTTATGCGCACTTAAGTTGCTATTTACCTATTATATCTATGAATTTGACTGATTTGGGGGAATTATTTTGTTTTTAGTTAAAAATAAAGTTTACCTTAGCGTCCAAAACGGTTAAAATTCTGCCGCAATATTTCCTCCTCCAAACTAACTTTGTGAGATATTGCAATGCTACGAATAGCCCAAGAAGCGTTAACTTTTGACGATGTTCTGTTAGTACCGGCACACTCTACGGTACTGCCTCATACTGCCAAATTAACTACCCAACTTACCCGTAAAATCAGCTTAAATGTACCTATGGTATCTGCGTCAATGGACACGGTTACTGAAGCTCGTTTAGCAATTACCTTAGCGCAAGAAGGTGGTTTAGGTTTTATTCACAAAAACATGACCATTGAAGAACAAGCGCGTAATGTTTCACAAGTGAAAAAATACGAAAGTGGGATCGTTTCAGATCCTGTAGTTGTTTTGCCAAATATTACTATTGAAGAAGTCATTAGCCTTGCTAAAGAGCAAGGTTTTTCTGGCTTCCCTGTTGTTGATGCTGAACATAACTTAGTAGGTATTATTACTGGTCGTGATTTACGTTTTGAAACTGATTTGTCGAAAAAAGTTTCAGAACTAATGACTAAAAAAGAAGATTTAGTCACGGTTAAAGAAGGCACTGAGCGCGAAGAAATTTTGCACTTGATGCACGAACACCGAATCGAAAAAATCCTAATGGTGGATAGTGCTTTTAAATTGAAAGGTCTAATTACTGTTAAAGATTTTAAGAAAGCAGAACGTAAACCAAATGCATGTAAAGATGAATTTGGCCGTTTACGTGTCGGTGCTGCAGTAGGTGTAGGTGCAGGCACAGACGAAAGAATTGATGCCTTAGTGGCCGCTGGCGTAGATGTATTACTTATCGATACATCACATGGTCACTCGCAAGGTGTAATTGACCGAGTTGCTGAAACTCGCGCTAAGTACCCAGATTTACAAATTGTTGCTGGTAATGTGGCAACAGGTGAAGGGGCTAAAGCATTAGCTGATGCAGGTGTAGATGGTGTTAAAGTAGGTATAGGCCCTGGTTCTATTTGTACTACACGTATCGTTACAGGCGTAGGCGTTCCTCAGTTAACAGCTATTTCAAATGCAGTAGATGCACTTAAAGGTACTGGTATTCCGGTTATCGCTGATGGTGGTATTCGTTTTTCTGGCGATATTGCTAAGGCACTTGTAGCTGGTGCGCACTGTGTAATGGTAGGCTCTATGCTTGCTGGTACAGAAGAATCTCCAGGTGAAGTAGAACTTTACCAAGGTCGCTACTATAAGTCTTATCGTGGTATGGGCTCTTTAGGTGCGATGGCGCAAAAAGAAGGCTCTTCAGATCGTTACTTCCAAAAAACTGATGGAGAAGCCGATAAGTTGGTGCCAGAAGGTATTGAAGGTCGCGTAGCATACAAAGGACCTGTTTCAGCAATTGTTCATCAGCAAATGGGTGGCTTACGTTCATCAATGGGCTTAACAGGCTCTGCTGATATTGAAGAGATGCGTACTAAGCCACAGTTTATGAAGATAACAGCGGCTGGTATGGGTGAGTCTCATGTTCATGATGTAACTATTACAAAAGAAGCACCTAACTACCGTATGGGTTAATAGAGGTTGAGGCCTTTTAGCCCAACTTCTTTGTTGGCGAATGCTCAATTACATTTGTACGTTTTGCGTCGCCGTCGCGAATTTGAACTAAAATACTCTCAATGAGTAAGTTCTTAAAAATTTTACAGGCTGATTTACTTTAAAAGTTTATCAGCCTGTTTTACTTAAATAACATAAGGTTTCGATATGACCAAAGATATCCATTCATCACGAGTCTTAATCCTAGATTTTGGTTCGCAATATACACAACTTATTGCCCGTCGTGTACGTGAAATTGGCGTTTACTGTGAGCTTTGGGCTTGGGATGTAACTGAAGAGCAAATTAAAGCGTTTGCACCATCAGGTATAATCTTAGCAGGTGGTCCTGAATCAGTTACTGAAGACAACTCACCGCGCGCACCAGAATATGTATTTAATGCCGGGATTCCTGTGCTAGGTGTTTGTTATGGAATGCAAACTATGTCTGAGCAATTAGGTGGTAGCGTTCAGTCTTCAGAGCACAAAGAGTTTGGTTATGCTGCAGTAGAGGTAATTGAAAAATCTGAATTATTCAAAAACATTGAAGATGCAATTGGTGACAATGGCAATGCAATGTTAGATGTTTGGATGAGTCATGGTGATAAAGTTGCGACGATTCCTGAAGGTTTTACTACAATTGCACAAACACCAAGCTGTGCACATGCAGCGATGGCGAACGAAGAAAAGAAATTCTACGGCGTACAGTTCCACCCAGAAGTGACTCATACCAAGCAAGGTATGCGTATGCTTGAGCATTTCATTGTTGATATTTGTCAGTGTGAAAAACTATGGACTTCAGCATCTATTATTGAAGACGCTATCGCGAAAATGAAAGAGCAAGTAGGTGACGATGAAGTCGTACTTGGTTTATCTGGTGGCGTTGATTCTTCTGTTGTGGCCATGCTATTGCATCGCGCGATTGGTGACAAGCTAACTTGTGTATTCGTAGACAACGGCTTACTTCGTTTAGATGAAGGCAAGCAAGTAATGGAAATGTTTGGTGATCACTTTGGTTTAAACATTATTCATGTGAATGCAGAGCAGCGCTTTTTAGATCGCTTAAAAGGTGAAGACGATCCAGAGAAAAAACGTAAGATCATTGGTAACGTATTTGTTGAAATTTTCGATGAAGAAGCGGGCAAATTAACAAATGCTAAATGGTTAGCGCAAGGTACTATCTACCCTGATGTGATCGAATCGGCAGCATCAGCTACTGGTAAAGCACATGTGATTAAATCTCATCATAATGTTGGCGGTTTACCAGAAGATATGGAACTAGGTTTAGTTGAGCCATTACGTGAATTATTTAAAGATGAAGTTCGTAAGATAGGCTTAGAGCTTGGTTTACCTTACAACATGCTTTACCGCCACCCGTTCCCGGGGCCAGGTCTTGGCGTACGTATTTTAGGTGAAGTTAAGAAAGAATATGCTGACTTACTTCGCCGTGCTGATGCAATCTTTATTGAAGAGCTTCATAAGCACGATTTATACAATAAAGTATCGCAAGCATTTACCGTGTTTTTACCGGTGCGTTCAGTTGGAGTTATGGGAGACGGACGTAAATACGATTGGGTAGTGAGCTTACGTGCTGTTGAAACTATCGACTTTATGACGGCTCATTGGGCTCATTTACCTTATGACTTTTTAGGATTAGTGTCTAATCGCATCATTAATGAAATCGATGGTATTTCGCGCGTGGTTTATGATATCTCAGGCAAGCCACCTGCGACTATTGAATGGGAATAATAACACTTTCTAAAGGTGCTTTGGCTTAACTTGTTTATCAGGAGTGCACACGTAGTTTCCTACGTTTTGCGCTCCTTGTTTCAAACGATACCAAAAAGAAAAGCAGCTCAATGAGCTGCTTTTTTAATTCATGAAACTTGTTATGAAAGTTTAATTGCCACTTTCACATATTTCCTTGCTAATTAGATTACTCGTAAGAGCGCTCCATCCACATGATTTGCATTTTCAAGTCAGCGATTTCCTTTTGAGCGTCCGCTAACTGCTTGGCTAAAGTGCCATCTTCGTTGTTTAACTCTTCGTTGATGTTTGATAATGCTTTGTCGTCATCGTGTGCCATGTCATACCCCTAAAATGTAATAGCTAATGTAATATTACAAAATAAATGACATTTTGTCATTGGCTAACATGAATAGTTGAAATAATAACCAGTGATAAATGTAAAGAATGAACAACAATTAGCATGCTAAATTTATTTAGAGTTATAGAAATTTGCCAACTTGTTTATGTTTTTCTGAGTAATTGAAGGGAAATCTTCTCGCACATAATATTCCTGAAAAAACGATGAAAATATCGTGCTCTGACTGACTTCATCTAAAACACTTATCAACTCATCACCACGCATTTCATCAGTTAAACAGCAAGTTATGTAGCGATTAATGACTATTGGTAAATTTAACCCTTTTTGCTGTAACGCCAAATCTACTTCGATAAAAAATGCAGCACCGCTCCAGTAATTTCTCATAAATGACCGCTGTTTTCGCATATTCTGGCTAGCAATAAAGAGCATATCGTCATTCATTGACGTGTTTTTTCGTCCTCTTTTAAGTCCTGCACTAATTCGTTCTACAAATTCTGTAGAGCTTAATAAGCCAGCTTTTAGCATAATAATTTGTTGACTATAAGTAGCAAAACCCTCGCTAAGCCATCGGGCATCATCGCTTAGAAAAGGTAAGTATAGGTGAGATAATTCGTGATATAAGGTCCAATCGTTTTTTAAATCATTAATAGAGAATTTTAGCGAAGTATGGAGCAATATCGAATTGTCCATTCTATTTACTTGTCCCCATGGCACAGGCTCGTTATTTCTTTTACTGGGTTTTACGCGAAATTTAATTGGTTTAAATGGTAGTTTATGAAAGGTTTTTTCTGTAGCTTTTACGCCAAATTTCAACCATTGTTGAATTTTTTCGTGTTGGTGCTTAGCAATGTCTTGCTTATTTTGCCATAAATAATTGGCAGAATGAGCAGGAAGGAAAACCAGGAAAAACGTGATTAGCACTATAAACTTTTTCATACCGAGAGCTCATTATGATTGGTGACAATAAGTGTAGGTGATAAAGTTATAATTAAATTTTCAAAATGTTAGAAAGTATTTAAAGTTGGCAGCATTAAATAGAGTAATTATTTTTAGTCACTCGTAACATATCGAAATAACTAAACTGACATTAGATTGAATTAGAGTGAAGAAACTTTCATGAAGGGTATATTCGAAATATTTACCAAGTTTTTTGTACTAGGCTGTACAAGTTTTGGTGGTCCAGCAGCGCATATTGGCTATTTTCAGCAGGCCTTCGTGCAAAAGCATAAGTGGTTGAGTCAACAGGAGTTTGGTAACTTGGTTGCGCTAAGTCAGTTTTTACCTGGCCCAAGCTCTAGCCAGGTTGGATTTGCTATAGGTTGTCATAGGGGCGGAGTATTAGGAGGTTTCGCGGCTTTTCTAGCATTTACCCTACCATCGGTTGTATTAATGTTACTGCTGTTTTTTGTTGGTTCGGAGTTTGCCAATACCATCTCCTTTAAGGGGGTAGTTTATGGATTGAAATTACTTGCGGTTGTTGTTGTTGCTGATGCTATTGCAACAATGGCAAAAAGCTTTTGTCACAGGCTTTGGCAAAAGGGCATGGCACTTGTCGTGGCAATCATTTTGATCTTTAGTCCGTTTGCTGGTACACAATTTATTCTTTTAGCTGGAGCTGCAATCATAGGACATTTGTTTTTTACCAACCCTTCGGTAATTGGTAGTGAACAAGCTAGTTACGCTAAAACTAATAAACCTGTCCATCAGCTAAATTGGTTAGTATTTTCTCTCTTTATTGTACTGTTGTTAGGTGGTATTTTCATTACTGGTGGCAATGCGGTTGTTCAGTTAATTAAAGACTTTTATGTCGCTGGTAGCTTAGTGTTTGGTGGTGGGCACGTTGTATTGCCTTTATTACAGGAATCGGTTGCCGCTACTATGGGACAAAATGAGTTTTTAACTGGTTATGCTGCGGCGCAAGCGGTTCCAGGCCCTATGTTTACTTTAGCGACATACTTAGGAGCTAATATCCTATCGACTTCACCAGTGTTAGGAGCCGTCATTGCGACAGTAGCTATATTTTTACCTGGCTTTCTGCTGATAATTGCGTTTCAACCAGTGTGGCAACAATACGCGGCAAATCCCAAAATTTCAGGAGCGTTGACTGCTGTTAATGCTGCAGTTGTCGGTTTGTTGATTTCCGCTTTTTATCAGCCAGTTTTGAGCTCGGCAATAAATGGCTGGTTAGATGGATTGCTAGCCATTATAGGTATTATTTTGCTCAGAATAATTAAAGTACCAGTATTGACCTTAGTGCTGAGTTTTGGTGCTTTAGGTGTATTGATGGTACAAACTATCTATTAATCGCTAATTAAGGGAGTTTGCTATGCGTTTTGTGATGAAACAAAAGATTTTTTCGTTAAGGGATAGTTTTGAAATTTTTGACGAAAATGACACCTTGGCGTATGTCGCAAAAGGTGGCTTTGTCAGTATTCGTAAGGGGTTAACGCTTAAGAATAATTCTGACCAAAACGTAGCGAAGATACGCCAAAAACTTATCGCGTGGAAGCCAACGTTTTATATTAAGTTTAATAATGGTTATCGATGTAAGATAAAGAAGTGCTTCTTTCCACTTTTTAAAAGTCGATTTTTAATTACCACTCCACAGGCTGAAATAGTGATCGATGGAGATTTTTGGGCACACGAATATCAATTTAGCTGTAAAGGGGAAGAGATCGCCAATGTATCCAAACGGTGGTTTAGTTTCAGTGATACTTATGGTGTTGATATAAAATACCCAGAAGATGTAGAGCTTATATTATCAGCTGTTGCAGTAATTGATATGGTTATTCACGATGATAGTGGCAGTATCTCTAGTGACTAATAGTCATTTAGCTAATTAGTCACATAAAGCATGATAAGGAAGAAGCCTAAAATAATGGCATTGAATGCAAGAATATAAGCAAAACCCTTAATGCCATCTTTTGCTTTAAAGCCTTTTTGTTCTAAATAGAACCACCAAAAGCCACACATTAAAATTGGCAGTAAAAAAAATAGTCTAATCATGTAGTTAATTGTTCATTTGTTTGTTTTAGCATAGAGTAGTTTAACTTATTTAGCTAGAACTCTGGCGGTTGTTTTGTTCTATAAGTGCAGTCAGTGGTTTCCGGATACTATACAAAAATAGCAGGCTTGGAATGACCATCAACGAAGTTAGGATGAAAAATAGCGCCCAATTGCCATCTAGCCAATCAACAATAATACCGGAATAAGAACCGAGCATAACTCTGCCAAAAGTGCCTAGCGAAGCCATGAGTGCATACTGACTGGCGGTAAAGCTTTTATTACAAAGTACTGACAGCAATGCTACAAAGGCAACAGAACCCCACGCGGAAGTAAAACCGTCAACAAATACAGTCAATGCAAATAATGGCTTGCTTGGCCCAACAATCGCTATCACAGAAAACAGCAGGTTACTGGCAGACATCGCAATACCACCGATAAATAGTCCTTTTAAAATCCCGTATCGAATAGTAAAAACACTGCCAATTAATGAAAATACAATAGTTGTTGCCCAGTTAATGAGTTTAGAGTAATAAGCGATATCTTCATTAGAAAAGCCAACTTCACGATAGAATACGATAGACATTCTACCTAAGTAAGCTTCACCTAGTTTAAACAAGAAGATAAACATTAAAATTGAAATTGCCAATCGCGCACCATTGCGGGTAAAAAACTCTTGGATAGGGGCTACTAAGGTCGTTAAGATCCACGCAGTAACGCTAACCAGTAGACTAGAGTTGCTCGGTTGGCTAGATGTTTCATGATTTGATAATGCCCGGTTTAGTCGCGTTAACTGAAAGATAAATAAAATAAGAAGAATGAAAACTGTTAGCGTTAGACTGGAGAACTGAAAGTCTTTGCTGATAAGGTTATTTGGCCAACTAGGGTAACCAATATTAGCGTAAACAACACTCGCCATAATCAGTGGCAAAATAATTAAGATACCGACACATCGCATCGTAAAATGAGGGAGAACTTTTAAATAGTTTTGCTCAATTTTATTAAGAGTTTCTTCTCGTTGGCTGCTTGGTTCTTGAACGACTAATGCGGTAAGCATTAATATCGCCATTATTGCCGCCAAAACAAGGAAAACTTCAGACCATTGCCAATTAGGTGAAGTCACTAGAATAAAGGGGATGCTGCCAAGTCCCGCATAGCCTGTCCACCAACCAGCTGTTGCCATCGCCGAACCTGCTGCCATCAATTCACTATCACCATTGCTTAATGTATCGATGCGAAATGCATCAATGGCAATATCTTGTGTCGCTCCGTTAAGTGCTATAAATAGCCCAAACAATGCCATGAGGTTTAACTGGCTTGAAGCGTCTAACGTACTAAGCTTCAATGTGCATAAACAGATAATAAATTGGGTGACTAAAATCCAACTTCGCCTCATGCCCAGCTTTAATGTTAGTAGAGGTATTTTCACGCGATCGGCAAGAGGTGACCAAAGAAAGTTGATGCTATAGCAGGCAAAAACTAAACCGAATAACCCTATACTAGAACGAGAAAGCCCTTCATCTTTTAGCCACCCCGTCATTGCTGAACCGACTAACACCCAAGGAAAACCACTCGCAATACCGAAACAAAAAATGCTTAATAAACGACGATCTTTAAAGTAACGGAGAGATTCGGTAAAAGAGTGGGGAGATGACATGATTGCTTAGCATGATGAAAATTGGCTTAAGCCTATCAAAGAGTACCTAGATACAAAAGCGATAATTATTGGAGATTAAGGTAAAGGTCTCCAGCCAATACAATCTATAGGGTAGCTACCAGTGCCAGAAAAGAAATCTAAACAAGTAGTGATCTCACTTTTGAAGAATAAATTGCTGTTAAGCGCTTGAGCACCATGTAAACTTATCTCATGTATCAGGTGCCAAAACACGCGCTCTTTGGCACTGCCAGGTGTTTCATCTCTGACCGATAATAGTGACCATTCTTCCATTGTATCCATAATAAACTTATCGAGTTCAGTATAATGGAGTGACTGATCGATGACGGCATTTATATATGCGCGTATTTGGGTGATTTTGTCGTTGATAAACTGCTCAATTATCATGTGAAATTCTGCCTGCTAGCGTGTAAACAATTCCTTTGCTCGATTTAATTTTATTTGTACGAATACTTTAGTTATCGAACAATAATCGCTATAAGTCAAAGTGCTGTTACAAAAAAACAACAAGTGAATGAATTTATAGATAAAGTATTTTAAGGCCAAATTCTTGGCCTTGTGATTTAGAAAGGGCAGTTATTCAGCGGGTAATAAGGTTGCTTTTATTAATGTGATTGGTTCGACAGGTACATCATCCCAACCCATTACATCACTGTATTCGGTTTTTACCATGCCCATAGCTTCAATTACCTCAAAGCCTTCGACAATTTCTCCAAAAACAGTGTAACCCCATTGGCGACCTGGGTTTAAATTAGTGTTGTCTGCCAAGTTGAAGAAGAATTGACGGTTTGCCGTATGAGGGCGACTCTCTTTGGCCATGGCAATAGTGCCCTCATCATTTTTTAAGCCATTTCCCGACTCGTTGACAATGTCTGGATGGGTTTTTAAATGGGTGAAGTCTTTATCGTAGCCACCACCTTGAACGATATAATTTTCAAGCACTCGATGAAAAATGGTATTGTTGAACTCGCCTTCAACGACATAAGTTAAAAAGTTATTAACAGTAAGTGGAGCTTTAATTCGATTGAGTTCGACGATAATAATGCCCATTGATGTCTCAATTTTAACTTTAGGGAATAAGTTGTCTGGATCAATGATTGAGTTTTTGGCTTGAACGTTAAAGCCAGTTAATAGCATTAAAGCGAAAAATAAACTACGCATGTTTAATTCCTGATAAATTCAATGAACTCATGGTTATTAGCAATATCGCTGACGATTTTACCGAGCTGTTGATTTAAATCGCGTTCTAGTACGGCAATGTCCGCTTGTAACGGGCCTTTACTATTACTTGTGGATTTCAGTGTGTTAGTTAATGTTTTTTCTCCTTTTTTAATCAAAATAGTTAATTGGATATCACTATTTGATTGATACTTCATCAATTCTTGCTGAACGCTCACTATTGCTCTATCAATTGTAATATTGATTTCTGTTGCACCACCGTTGGTATCTAAGCCTTGCGAGTTTAAATAAGGCGTTAAATTATTACTGATAGCCTCAGTAAGCGGCGTAGATGGTGAATAGAGTTGCGCAGCTTTATCTGTTCTTAAAACTTGGACGATATGATTATTCGCTCGGAGGTCTTTAATCATCAGCGTCGCTTGTTGGTTTAAATATATGACAGATGGTTTACTAGTTACTTGCGGCGATAAAATTATATGACTAGGTGTTGTGCTACAGCCAGCAACTAAAATGACTACTATTAACAAAATATATTGATTTAAATTACTCAAGTTAATTGCTCCTATGACTTGATACTCGACAATACAACGAATTTTTTATTACTGGCAATTGTTGTACAGTTACCAAAAATTCTTTTTAACTTAATGTGATAGCCCAATTGACGGTTGCCAATAATCCTTAATTCACCACCAGATTTCAAGACACGTTTACTGTCGTTAAACATTTGCCAAGCAATATGATCTGTTGTTGCGTGTTGTTGATGAAAAGGGGGGTTACATAAAATTAGGTCTGCGCTGCTATTGGTTTCATTGGTTAAACAGTCGTCGGCTTCAAAACGGCATTGGGCAAGTAAATTGGGTAAGTTCTCGCTAATGTTATCGTGAGTTGAAGCTATCGCCATATAAGATTCATCTTTAAATATTAAATTAGCCCCTGCCTGGTTAGCCAGAACAGATAAACCAATTACACCATTGCCACAACCTAAATCAATTACGGTTTGTTCAGGTTTTACTTTGGGCAAATGTTGTAAAAAGAACCTTGCGCCAATATCTAAGCTTTCGCGTGAAAATACACCAGCATGATTACTAATGTTAAATTTGGTGCGCTCTAGTGGCCAGCTGATATTCGATGTTAACGTCTGCTGCGCAGGTTTTGATAGTAAGGAAAAAACAAGACGAGATTTTTTCACTGCCAGTGAAGTTTGTGTTTCTCCTAAAAAGTGCTCAAACACTTTTAAGGTAGAGCTATGAATATCTTTAGCCCTGGCTCCGGCAATAAACTTGGTTGTTTCGCCATATTGTCCAGCAATTTGTGCTAGTTGATGACTAAGAAGTGCCCTACTTTTGGGTATTCGATATAAAATTAAATTAATAGATTCTGGTAATTCGCTTAGTGAATCTAAATAGCTGATGGTGTCATCAGCCAAATTATTTTGTTCAATATTATATCGGCAGCCTTGATGACTTAGGTATGAGTCACTGACACAATATATTTTATGCTTTGTGAGGTTACAGGCTATTGCACCAAAGCTATCGTTTACTATTAGGATGTTTTTCTTGCCAACGAGATATTCTTGCTCCTGACAATATGATAATAAATATTCATCAGTAGCATCCCACGCTTGCAAACTGCGATTAACTTGCGCAATAGGAAAACGATCTAAGTGTATTGGTTTATCCTGAACAATAAATGGACTTAACATAATCTAATATAAAAGCGAAAAGTGATAATATTGTCGCAAATTCTATAGCGATCATCCAACGCTAGCTAACATTTTAAGGGGTTAACGATAAATATTAGTGCAAGTAATGCTCATCTTAATTTTGAGCCGAATTTTTTATCGTCATCACAGGCTAGGCAATTATTCGATACATTGCAGTCTTCACTTAATTGGCGACAAGATGAAATATATGTTTATGGTCGTGCGGTTGCTATCCCTCGTTTGCAGGCTTGGTATGGTGATAGTGGGCAAGAATACCAATATTCTGGTTTGAAGATGACGGCAATGCCATGGACTAAGGAGTTGGTAGACATTAAAGCGAAAATTGAAGCAGTCACAGGCTGTCAATTTAACAGCTGTTTAGCAAATCTTTATCGCGACGGCAGTGATACTGTCGGCTGGCATAGTGATGATGAACCTGAACTTGGTGCTCAGCCTGTTATTGCGTCACTATCTTTAGGAGAAACACGAAATTTCCAATTGAAACACAAAACGTTAAAAGAAAAATTAACCATACCTTTGAATTCTGGCAGCTTATTGGTCATGGCGGGAGAAACCCAGCATGCTTGGCAGCATTGCTTACCACGAACAAAGCGATTAAAATCGCCGCGCATTAACTTAACTTTTCGTAAGATTATTGGCTAAAACCGAGAGTGTTATCTTCCTTTTTTCATTGAAAACTAAATTATCTTTTGTGCTAGTAGGTTAGCTAGTTTTGTCGAAAAAAGAAGGTAAACAATTGGCACTCCACCTGTGACAAACTAGAATTAAAGTAAGTTTTGATAGGTTTTGCGCAGTAATGTTAAGGAGTGATTTTTTCGTAATGCCTGCTTTAAGGGAGCTTACATGAATATAGCGACAACAATAGAACAAAAACTTCTCTCAGCATTTTCACCTATTCATTTAGATGTCGTTAATGAGAGTAACCAGCATAATGTGCCAGTGGGTAGTGAATCACATTTTAAGGTAGTGATTGTATCTAAAAACTTTGAAGGTGAGCGGTTAATTAAGCGCCACAGAGCAATAAATCAAGTGTTAGCCAATGAATTGTCTGAGCATATTCATGCGCTAGCTCTTCATACCTATACTGAAAAAGAATGGCATGACTATTATGCTGACAGTGTTCCTCTTTCACCTAAATGTTTAGGTGGCAGCAAAACCTAACGTTAATACTCATAAATTTTCGTTTAATGTTTACAATTTTATAAATGCGAATTTTTATTCGCATTTATTTTGCCTTAATTTTCTGTTATTACTAGCGCAGACAAAATAATAATAATTTGGGCGTGTGCTTTTTAAGATTGAATTTACTCAATGTAAAGGCGTGTGTCCTAGTATAGTTTGGGGAATTGAATGCAAGGCTTGCAACAAGTCGTGCAGCTAATTGACAAGGTCACCACATTCTTAGGCAAGTGCGTTGCCTGGCTGACCTTATTTATGGTTGTACTTACTTTTTTGATCGTCGTATTGCGATATGGGTTTAATCTTGGCTGGATTGCCATGCAAGAGTCGGTGTTGTACTTACATGGCTTAGTTTTCATGCTAGGCGCAGCCTATACGCTCAAACATGATGGCCATGTTCGAGTAGATATTTTCTATCAACGATTTTCGGTAAAACAAAAAGCGTTTGTTAATTTATTTGGCACCTTATTCTTGTTGCTACCGGTTGTTATCTTTCTATTTTTCATTAGCCAAGAATATATCTTAACGTCGTGGCGTATTTTGGAACAGTCTTCGGAAGCTGGCGGCTTGCCATTTGTCTATTTGAGTAAATCCTATCTATGGTTACTCGCTATTTCGTTAGGTATGCAAGGATTTAGCGAAGTATTGCGTAATATCTTAATTTTAAAAGAACAGTCTAAAGTCGCTTTGCAAGGGAAGGTGTAATGGAATTTATCCCCTTATTAATGTTTATTACTGTCTGTTTAGTTTTATTAATTGGTTACCCTGTAGCTTTCACATTAGCCGGAGTGGCACTTATTTTTGCCGGCGTAGGCGTCGCTACAGGTACATTTGAACCTTTATTTTTGAGTGCTTTGCCGAGTCGGCTATATGGCGTTATAAATAATCAAACATTACTTGCTGTACCATTATTCGTGTTTATGGGGGCAATGTTAGAACGTTCAAAGATTGCTGAAAACCTACTAAATGCTATGTCTTTGTTAATGGGGCGCTTTCATGGTGGCTTAGGAATAGCAGTGACGCTTGTCGGAATGCTATTGGCGGCAAGTACCGGCATCGTTGGTGCAACTGTTGTGACCATGGGGTTATTATCGCTTCCTACCATGATCAAACGTGGCTATGATCCTAAATTTTCAACAGGCATAATCTGTGCGACGGGAACTTTAGGGCAAATTATCCCGCCTTCGATTGCCTTAGTGTTATTAGGTGATGTGCTATCAAGTGCTTATCAGCAAGCCCAATTAAAAATGGGTATATTTAGTCCTGAAACAGTTTCTGTGGGTGAGTTGTTTGCTGGCGCTGTTATACCAGGTTTGATGCTAGTCGCATTTTATATGCTTTACTGTATAGCCGTTGCTATTTTTAAACCCCAGTCAGTACCTAAAGTACTGAGAGATGATATAGAAGGTATTGATAGTGATGTTTCAATAGGCGCTCTGATTTTCGGTGCGTTAATACCGCCTATGCTATTAATTGTCGCGGTACTTGGTTCAATTTTGTTTGGATTTGCCACTCCTACAGAAGCTGCAGGTGTTGGTGCTATGGGAGCGCTAATATTAGCCTTGTCTCAAGGGCAACTCACAAGAACCAACTTATCCGCTGTCACACAAAGTACCGTTAAGATTACCTCGATGGTTTTCCTGATTTTAATTGGCGCGAGCTTATTCTCTTTAGTCTTTAGAGGGTTTGGTGGTGAAGAGTTAGTTCACGGCTTCTTTGAACAGATGCCTGGTGGGGTACTAGGGGCGACATTGATCGTCATGTTAGTGATTTTCTTACTTGGTTTTATCTTAGATTTTATTGAAATTACCTTTGTCGTTATTCCAATTGTTGCACCTGTGTTATTAATGATGGGACTTGACCCTATTTGGTTGGGTATTATGATAGCAATTAATCTGCAAACCTCGTTTTTAACGCCTCCTTTTGGCTTTGCATTGTTTTATTTGAGAGGGGTAGCAAATAAAGTCGTTAAAACGTCAGATATATACAAAGGTGTAATACCATTTATCGGAATGCAATTGTTACTATTAGTTGCATTGGCGCTATGGCCAAGGCTTGTTACTTGGTTGCCAGAAATTATGTATGGATAACAAAATGAACAGAATAATTAAAATAATTAGTGTCGTCGCTATTACTTGTTTAACTTTGACTGGATGTGGCCAACAAGAAACCGTTGCTAAGGCTGAGGCATCTGTGCAACAGAGTTTTCAGTGGAAAATGGTTACTTCATGGCCAAAAAACTTTCCTGGTTTAGGTGTTGCCCCTGAAAAATTCGCAACCTTAGTAAACGAAATGAGTGCTGGCCGATTAAAAGTACAGGTGTATGGTGCTGGTGAATTAGTACCCGGCTTTGAAGTGTTTGATGCAGTATCACAAGGCACAGTGCAAATGGGGCACTCAGGCTCATATTATTGGAAAGGGAAGATCCCAGCTTCACCAATTTTTGGTGCGATTCCGTTTGGTATGACAGTGACAGAATTAAATGCTTGGTTGCACTACGGTGGCGGTTTGGAACTATGGCAAGAGTTGTATAAACCATTTGGTATTATTCCAATGGCTGGTGGTAACACAGGTGCACAGTTTGCTGGCTGGTTTAAAAAAGAAATTAACAGCATGGAAGACTTGAAAGGTCTGAAGATGCGTATACCTGGCCTAGGTGGTGAAGTATTAAAGCGTGCTGGTGCGATTCCTGTTACTTTAACTGGCGGAGAGATATTCTCTTCATTGCAAAGTGGTGCAATTGATGCGACTGAATGGGTTGGGCCATACAATGACTTAGCGTTTGGATTTTATCAAGCAGCGGAATACTACTACTCTTCAATTTGGCACGAACCTGGAACAGGTTTAGAGTTCTTAATTAATGAAAAAGCCTACAAGGAGCTTCCAAGCGATTTACAAAAAATTGTCGAAGTAGCTGCAAGAGCCGTTAATGAAGACACATTGGATGAATACAATGCTCGTAATAACAACGCGCTTCAAACGCTGATTAATAAGCACAAAGTACAGATGCGCACGATGCCAGCACCTGTCATGGCTGGTTTAAAAGCGATTACTGACGAAGTTATTGCTGAACAAGTTGCCGCTGATCCTAACTTTGCTAAGGTCTGGCAGTCATATAGCGAGTTTATGGCATCCATTCGTACGTATCACGACTCAACGCTTAAGCCATATTTCGAAGCACGTTAACTCTATCAAGGTGCCTTTGCCTATGGCTTGGCACCCAACTCACTGCTGCTCGTACCTCTTTTAACGTAAAGAAAGGTACACTATGCACAATTTTTTATTCTAATTACTTAAGAAAAAGGTTTTCTTATGGTTATTCAACCGAAAGTTCGCGGTTTTATTTGTACGAATGCTCACCCAAAAGGTTGTGAAGCACATGTTAATGAACAAATTGCTTATGTAAAAAGCCAAACTCAAGCTGATAATAAACCTAAAAATGTACTAATTGTTGGTGCATCTACGGGGTATGGACTTGCTTCACGAATCACTTCGGCTTTTGGTAACAATGCAAAAACATTAGGTATTTTCTTTGAAAAACCGCCAACGGAAAGAAAAACTGCAAGTGCTGGTTGGTACAATACTGCGGCATTCCAAAAAGCAGCTGATGAGGCCGGTTTATGGTCTAAAAATATCAATGGTGACGCTTTTTCTCATGAAATTAAAGCAAAGGCGATTGATGTTATTAAAGAAGAATTGGGTCAAATTGACTTAGTTATTTACTCGTTAGCATCGCCACGTCGAACAGATCCCGATACTGGTGAAGTGTACTCATCAACGTTAAAACCAATCGGTGAATCTGTTACCACTAAAAACTTGAATACATCAAAGCGTGTTATTGATTCAGTGTCAGTTGAAGCAGCTAATGAAGAAGAAATTCAAGGCACTATTGATGTCATGGGCGGTGCTGATTGGGAATTGTGGATTAATGCATTAAACAATGCAGGAGTTTTAGCTGAAGGATTTAAAACAACAGCATACACCTATATTGGTAAGAAACTTACTTGGCCAATTTATGGTCATGCTACCATTGGTAAAGCAAAAGAAGATCTAGATAGAGCAGCAAAAGCGATCAATGACTCAACATCATCAATTAGTGGCCAAGCTTATGTAACATCACTAAATGCTGTTGTTACTCAAGCGAGTTCTGCTATTCCTATTATGCCGCTATACATTTCTGCAATGTTTAAAGTAATGAAGGCTGATGGTACTTATCAAGGCTGTATTGAGCAAATTCAGGACTTATTTAAAGAGAATTTGTTTGGTACTTCTCCACGACTTGATGAAGCTGGTCGACTTAGCCAAAACTACAAAGAATTAGCTGATAGTGTTCAAGATCGCGTTCAAGCTATTTGGGATAATGTTGAAACGGAAACTATTGACGAATTAACTGATTATGTCGGCTACCATGACGAATTTTTAAAATTGTTCGGTTTTGGTGTAGAAGGTGTCGATTACGATGAAGATCTGAGTCCGTTAGCTGAAATAAATAATTTAGCGTAATAAGTCTCATTTGATTGAAAAAGCCAGCAATTTTTATTGCTGGCTTTTTTATTTTCTGCACTTTTTTAGATCTTGACTAATATTTAAGCTGAAATCGTTTAAATTTGTAATGAAAAGTGTCGTGGTCGGATAGCATATTACTGTTTAATCGTGCTAAAATTCGCGGCTGAAATTTATAACTTAAGTCTGGTAACTTGTAATTTGAAAAAATTACATTGTTACTGAAATACACTGAAACTATTTACTTATGAAAGTGCTCTGCGTTTTTATTGGTATTTGGTTTTTATACTCCCGTCAAAGTAGTGCAAGTGTTTATGATTACAATAAAAAAAGGTCTGGATGTTCCTGTACAGGGTGCGCCCCAGCAAGTAATCCATGATGGTCCGTCCATCAAAACCGTTGCAACGCTAGGTGAAGAGTTTGTGGGTATGCGCCCTACTATGCATGTCAAAGTAGGTGACCGCGTTAAAAAAGGTCAGGTTCTTTTTGAAGATAAAAAGAATCCTGGCGTTAAATTCACAGCTCAAGCTGCCGGTGTTGTTATTGAAATTAATCGTGGTGAAAAACGTGTTTTGCAATCCGTTGTTATCGAATTAGATGGCGATGAGCAAGAAACGTTCAGCAGCTACACAGCAGGAGAGTTAGCCTCATTATCACGTGAAGACGTGGTTAAAAACTTAGTTAACTCAGGCCTATGGACAGCATTGCGCACACGTCCATATAGCAAAATTCCAGCTGTAGATGCTAAGCCAGAAGCAATCTTTGTTAGTGCAATGGATACAAACCCATTAGCGGCTAACCCTGAAGTAGTTATTAACGAGCAAAGCGAAGCTTTTAAAAATGGTTTGACTGTTTTATCTCGTTTAACTGAAGGTGAAGTATTTGTTTCTAAAGCACCAGGTGCCAATATTCCAACAAACTCAACTGAAAAAGTTAATGAGTTTGCAGGTAAGCATCCAGCTGGTCTTGTTGGTACTCATATTCACTTCTTAAAGCCTGTCGGCGCTGAAAAGTTTGTTTGGCACTTAAATTACCAAGATGTTATTGCATTCGGTAATTTATTCACATCAGGTCAAATCGACTCAGCTCGTGTAATTTCTTTTGCAGGCCCTGCAGTTAAAGAACCACGTTTAGTACGTACGGTATTAGGTGCAAACTTAACTGAAATTGCTGAAAGCAATATCGCCGATGGTGAAGTTCGTTTAGTTTCTGGTTCTTTATTACAAGGGCAGGCGGCTAAAGGGGTTCACGCATATTTAGGCCGATACCATGTTCAGGCAGCAGCGTTGCTTGAAGGTCGTGAAAAAGAATTTATTGGTTATATGATGCCAGGTGCTAACAAGTTCTCTGTAACTCGTGCGTACTTATCTCATTTAAGCCCAAGTAAATTGTTTGGCATGACAACGACAACTAATGGCTCATCACGAGCAATGGTACCAATTGGTAACTATGAGCGTATTATGCCGTTAGATATTTTACCTACCTTATTGTTACGTGATTTAGCTGCTGGTGATACCGATAGCGCGCAACAGTTAGGTGCACTAGAGCTTGATGAAGAAGATTTGGCCTTATGTACATTTGTATGCCCAGGCAAAACAGATTACGGTGTGCTTCTTCGTGATTGCCTAACCACTATTGAGAAGGAAGGTTAGACATGAGCTTGTTAAAGTTTATTGAAAATATTGAACCGCACTTTGAAAAAGGCGGTAAACATGAAAAGTGGTTTGCTCTTTATGAAGCAGTCGCCACTGGTTTATTTACACCTGGTTATGTAACCAAAGGCAAAACTCATATTCGCGACAGCATTGACTTAAAGCGTATTATGATCACTGTTTGGTTAGCGGTATTCCCAGCAATGTTCTGGGGTATGTACAACATAGGTTTCCAAGCAACAGAAGCATTAGCATTAGGTAGTACTTTACCTGACACATGGCAAGTTGCTCTATTTAGCTTGTTAGGTGGAGAGTTAAGTGCCGACTCCGGTTGGTTTACTATGATGCTCTACGGTGCCTGTTTCTTCCTACCAATCTACATGACAACATTCATTGTTGGTGGTTTCTGGGAAGTATTATTTGCTGCGGTTCGTAAGCATGAAGTAAACGAAGGTTTCTTTGTAACATCAATTCTTTTTGCGTTAATTCTTCCTGCAAGCATTCCATTATGGCAAGTCGCTATAGGTATTACTTTCGGTGTTGTAATTGCAAAAGAAATTTTTGGTGGTACAGGTAAAAACTTCTTAAACCCTGCATTAGCGGGTCGTGCGTTTTTATTCTTCGCTTACCCTGCAGAAATTTCAGGTGATGCTGTTTGGGTTGCTGTTGACGGCTTCTCAGGTGCTACTCACTTAGCTGCTGGTGCTGCTGCGCAAGTTGGTGCGATTGATTACTCAATGAATGCTGCATGGTGGGATGCTTTCTGGGGTTATGTTCCAGGCTCTGTAGGTGAAGTTTCTACTGCTGCTATTTTACTTGGCGGTGCATATATCCTTTATAAAGGTATTGCGTCTTGGCGTATCGTACTAAGTGTATTCTTAGGTATGGTAGCAACTGCTACATTGTTCAACATGATTGGTTCTGATACCAATGCTATGTTTGCAATGCCTTGGCACTGGCACCTTGTTGTTGGTGGTTTTGCCTTTGGTATGATGTTCATGGCGACAGACCCTGTAACTATGTCATTCACTAATACTGGTAAATACTGGTTTGGTGCGTTAGTTGGTGTGATGGTTGTTCTTGTTCGTGTTGTTAACCCAGCTTTCCCTGAGGGAATGATGTTAGCAATTCTATTCGCAAACTTATTTGCACCACTGTTTGATTACTTTGTTGTTCAATCAAACATCAAGCGGAGGGTTGCTCGTGTCAGCTAATAAAGAAACATTTGGCAAAACGGTTGGCTTCGTATTAGCTGTTTGTGTTGCATGTGCACTGTTAGTGTCATTTTCGGCAGTACAACTCAAGCCTTTACAACAAGCTAACAAGCTTTTAGATAAGCAAACAAAAATATTACAAGCAGCAGGTTTATTAGAAGCTGCTGACGGAAATATTGTTGCTACATACAATCAATTCGTTGAAGCGAAAATGATTGATCTAGATTCTGGTGAATTTATTGAAGGTAACCCTGATTTATTCGATGAACGTCGCAATTCACGCGATGTCGAAAAATCAGAAAAACCTAAAAATGATATCGCTGGTATTAATCGCCGTTCACATGATGCTGTAATTTACTTGGTACGTAATGGTGCAGGTGAAATCGATACAGTAGTTTTCCCTATGGTAGGTTCTGGTCTATGGGACTTAATGTATGCTTACGTGGGTGTTGAAGCCGATTTAAATACGATTAAAAACGTTATTTACACAGCAGAAATGAAGGAAACTCCAGGACTAGGTGCAGAAGTACTTAACCCTGCGTGGATAGCATTATGGCCTGGTAAGAAAATCTTTGATGACAAAGGTCAGGTACGTGTAGAGCTTGTTAAAGGTGGCGTAAAAGAAGGAAACCCTTCTGAAGCTTACCAAGTTGACGGTTTATCGGGTGCAACGCTAACGGCTAATGGTGTAACCAAAACGTTTAAATTCTGGTTTGGCGATGAAGGCTACTCTGCGTTCATTGATAAAAATCGTGGAGGGCTTAACTAATGTCAGCTGATACTAAAAAAGTATTAACGAGTCCAATCGTAGATAACAACCCAATTGCACTTCAAGTACTTGGTATTTGTTCTGCACTTGCGGTAACAAGTTCAATGGCTAATGCGTTAGTAATGACCTTAGCGGTTGTTTTTGTAACAGCGTTTTCGAACTTGTTTATCTCAATTATTCGTAACCACATTCCATCTAGCGTACGTATTATCGTGCAAATGGCGATTATCGCGTCATTAGTTATCGTGGTAGACCAAGTGCTAAAAGCATTCTCTTACGCGCTTTCGCAAGAACTTTCGGTTTTTGTTGGCTTAATCATTACTAACTGTATTGTAATGGGACGCGCAGAAGCATTTGCGATGAAAGAAAAGCCAGTTGTTAGTTTTATGGATGGTATTGGTAACGGTTTAGGTTACGGCTTCATCTTAATGACTGTTGCTTTCTTCCGTGAATTATTAGGTTTCGGAACTGTGTTTGGTATTGAAATCTTACCATTAATTCAAAACGGTGGTTGGTATCAAGCGAATGGTCTACTAGTACTACCATTTAGCTCATTCTTCATAATTGGTTTGATCATTTGGGCGATTCGCCAATGGAAACCAGAACAAGTTGAGAAGGACTAATCACGATGGAACATTATTTATCATTATTAGTTAAAACGATATTCATTGAAAATATCGCCTTATCTTTCTTTTTAGGTATGTGTACTTTCTTAGCAGTTTCTAAGAAAGTAAGCACAGCGATAGGTCTTGGTGTAGCGGTAGTTGTGGTACTAGGTATTGCAGTACCTGTTAACCAAGTCATCTATCAAGCGATTTTGGCACCTGGTGCGTTAGATGGCTTGATGGGCATCACTGACCCTACACAATCAATTGATTTAAGCTTCTTATCATTTATTACCTTTATCGGTGTAATTGCCGCGTTAGTACAAATTCTAGAGATGGTTCTAGATAAATACTTCCCGCCACTTTACAACGCATTAGGTATTTTCTTACCACTAATTACAGTTAACTGTGCGATTTTCGGTGCCGTGTCTTTCATGGTAGCTAAGAACTTAACGCTAGGTGAGTCTGTTGTTTATGGTATTGGTTCTGGTATTGGTTGGGCACTTGCTATTGTTTTATTAGCGGGTCTTCGTGAGAAGATGAAGTACTCAGACGTTCCAGATGGCCTTAAAGGTTTAGGTATTACGTTTATCACGACTGGATTGATGGCTTTTGGCTTTCTTTCATTCGGCGGTATTTCGTTATAATAAGATTAACGTAGAAGGCACTAACTATAGTGTCTTCTCCTAGAGAAGTGTAAGGAAAAGTCGATGGAAATAATTCTCGGCGTTAGCATGTTCACTGCAATCGTTATCGCTTTGGTTCTAGTGATCTTATTTGCTAAATCAAAGTTGGTTGCCGAAGGTGACGTGACTATTTCAATTAATGGCGATCCAGAAAAAGCAGTTACTACCGGTGCTGGTGGTAAGCTGTTAGGAGCGTTAGCTGACCAAGGTATCTTTATCCCGTCAGCATGTGGTGGCGGTGGTACATGTGGCCAGTGTCGTGTAGAAGTGCATTCAGGTGGTGGTGACATTCTTCCTACGGAATTAGGTCATATCACTAAACGTGAAGCGAAAGAAGGCTGTCGTTTAGCATGTCAGGTTAATGTAAAACAAGACATGGAAATCGAAGTTGAAGACGAGATTTTCGGTGTTCAGCAATGGGAGTGTGAAGTTATTTCAAATGATAACAAAGCAACTTTCATTAAAGAACTTAAGCTTAAGATCCCTGATGGTGAGTCTGTACCTTTCCGTGCCGGTGGTTATATTCAAATTGAAGCACCAGCGCATCACGTTAAATACAAAGACTTCGATATTGAAGAACAATATCGTGGTGATTGGGAGCATTTTGGCTTCTTCGATGTTGAGTCAAAAGTTGACGAGCCTACGCTTCGTGCATACTCAATGGCTAACTATCCTGAAGAAGAAGGCATTATCATGCTTAATGTGCGTATCGCTACGCCGCCTCCAGGTAAGTTACATTTGCCTGCAGGTAAGATGTCTTCATTCATCTTTAACTTAAAAGCTGGCGATAAAGTAACTATTTCAGGTCCATTTGGTGAGTTCTTCGCGAAAGAGACTGATGCTGAAATGGTATTTATCGGTGGTGGTGCTGGTATGGCACCGATGCGTTCACATATTTTCGATCAGCTTAAGCGTCTTAAGTCTAAGCGTAAAATGTCTTTCTGGTACGGTGCACGTTCTTTACGTGAAATGTTCTATGAAGATGATTACAACATGCTTGCAAATGAAAATGACAATTTCGAATGGCATGTGGCTCTTTCAGATCCGCAGCCTGAAGATAATTGGGATGGCCTAACTGGCTTTATTCACAATGTTCTTTATGAAAACTACTTGAAAGATCATGAAGCGCCAGAAGATTGTGAGTACTACATGTGTGGTCCACCAATGATGAATGCTGCCGTTATTCATATGCTTAAAGACTTAGGTGTTGAAGACGAAAACATTCTTCTAGATGACTTCGGTGGCTAATTTTAAGCTTTTGCTTACCTGATGACTTAATTGCGTTGTCGTGAATGCTCATATACATTTGTATGCTGCGCGTTCACTCCTAGCACTAACATCATCATATAGCGCAATAGCCTTAAAATTTAATCGAACAAGAATATTGTCATTCAGGCGTAGACCGGAATTTCAAGAATAAAAAAAGAGCGGCTTAGGTCGCTCTTTTTCATTTAGTGCCTGTCATTAATGAATATATATTACTTAGCTAAACCTGTCGGTCTTAGTTAGCAGTGATAAACAATAGTTCTGCATTTTTGCCGTCGGTTAAAACGGCGATATCTCCATTTTTTGTGACAAATACATCTCTTAATCTACCGTTTATTTCTGGAAATACATGCGTTCGAGTGAATTCTTGATTATTTAGGTTTACTGCATATATCTTTTTGTCTACTAATGTGGTGATTAATACATGCCTGCGTAGAGAAACAAAACTCGATTGAATAGAGCCATAATAGGCCATACCTGATGGAGCGATTGAAGGAGTCCAGTCTATAGTTGGCAGTCTCATTCCTTCGTATGCTGTAAAAGGAGAAATGCGAGCCCCTGAATAATCTTTTCCAAAGGTGATTACAGGCCACCCATAGTTATTACCAGAAGTTAAGTAATTTAACTCATCACCACCAGCTGGACCGTGTTCGTGACTGACGATTTGTTTACTGTCATAGTCATATACCAGCCCTTGCGGGTTACGGTGGCCTAGCGAAAAAACTGCATGTGCGGCTG
The DNA here is from genome assembly GCF_012932965.1 of Thalassotalea algicola. Taxonomy (GTDB): domain Bacteria; phylum Pseudomonadota; class Gammaproteobacteria; order Enterobacterales; family Alteromonadaceae; genus Thalassotalea_F; species Thalassotalea_F algicola. The sequence continues at coordinate 607,422 of NZ_JABBXH010000003.1, forward strand.
GGTTTTCATGGTTAGCAAATGGATTGTCTTTTGGGATAGTACCATCTAAATTAATGCGTAATACCTTGCCAAGTTGACTGGTGATGACTTGCGATTGTTCTCGGTAGTCAAATCCATCGCCACTAGAAAGTAAAAATGTATTGTCGTGAAGTACTAAAGCTCGACCCGCATAGTGTTGTGGTGTTCCTTTACTTGTTGCTACTTGATAGATAATTTCTGGCTTGGAAAATACATTGCCATCAAAAGTGGTTTTGGCAACAACTAATCGGTTTGACTTAAGCTCTCCTTGGGCATAGGTTAGTAGGATTTCACTTGATTCATTAAAGTTAGGTGATAAAACAATATCCAATAACCCTCCTTGACCTGCAACATAAAGCCCTTCAAATTCCAATTTTACTCTTGTCTGCTTTGCTCCCTTTACGATGACAATATGGCCATCACGCTCTGTGATTAACCAAGTATCGTTAGGTAATTGCACCATACTCCAAGGTGAATGCAGCTTAGTGGCTAATGTTTTTAACTGATAGGTCTCATTAGGCAGGGCGGAAACAGCTTTTAGAGAAAACAAAGCAACTAATGAAGTGGCAACTAAAAGGATAAATTGTTTAAGCCAAGTCCCTTTGATAGGGTAGTAAAAAAGCATTACTTTAATTTGAGATAACCATGCAATTTTTGAAACGGTTCTTGCCTTCATTTTTAGTATCTTGGTTGCTTACATTCACGCTAGCTAGCTTGTTCCATAGCCAATATGTTGTCAATCAATTAGTCGATGTTGGCACAGTGGTAACTTTCGATAATCGATTAAGTTTGATGTTAGGTGACTGGCTAGGTTTACTACCGACTTATGGCATCATTATCGCTGTGGCATTTTTACTTGCTTTTTTTATCGCGGCGGCAATCTATCGAAAGCTTGGTAAACACTATATTCCTTTGTTTGTGCTTGCAGGCATTGCCTCATTTACAATGATGTTAACGGTAATTGAGTCGATTATGAATATTCATATTATTGCAGGGGCTAGAGGTTGGGGTTTTTATGCGCAACTTTTAGCTGGAGCAGTGGGCGGGTTTGCTTTTGCAAATTTTACCAAAGTTAAGATTATCTATAAATGATTTAAGAGGCCCAAATTCACGTCTAGTTGGTGATGTATGCCGCCAGTTAATTTGACACTTTGATCGATCAAGTTTGTTTTAAATAAGTACAATAAATTGCTAATTAGAAAGTGAGTATATTGTCCGCGACAAACTGTTATTTTGCCAGTATTTTTGAATCAATAGATTTGTTAGAATGGCGCCAAAATTTTTACTGACTAACCTTCACATGGCTAAAGTTTATTTTTCAATTGCGCTGACGTTTTTCCTTACAGCGTGCTTTCCTGCTAAAGAGCCAGGTAGTGCCCAAGAATTTCACCTTCAAGGCCACACTATGGGCACTACATATAATATCAAAGTAGTTGCTAAAGAAGCTGAATACGATTTAGTCAAGTTACAAGCTGATATCGATGCGGCGTTGGTTCAAGTGAATAATGAGATGTCGACTTACCAAAAAGACTCTGAAATCACTTTATTCAATCAAAGTAGAGGCGCTGAGCCAATGGCAATCTCAGCAGGCTTTAGAACCGTATTAACTGAAGCATTAAGGTTAGGTGATATTACCGGTGGCATGCTTGATATCACTGTTGGGCCTTTAGTCAATCTATGGGGTTTTGGCCCTGATTATCAACCAGAACGTATACCAAATAGTGAAGAGCAGAAGGTTGCACGTGCCCGTATTGGTTTAGATAAAATTATATTAAATGAGCATGGTCTAAGTAAGACTCAAGCTGATGCATATATTGACCTTTCTACTATCGCTAAAGGTTGGGGGGTCGATGTAATCGCTGATTTGTTACAATCTAAAGGTATTTATAACTACTTAGTTGAAATTGGCGGCGAAATGCGCCTGAAAGGTTTTAAAGCCAACGGTACACTTTGGACAATTGCCATAGAAAAACCTATTACAAATGACCGTATTGCTCATCAGTTCGTAGTTCCTAAGGATAATGCTGTAGCAACATCCGGCGATTATCGTAATTATATTGAAGTAGAAGGTAAGCGTTTCTCGCATATCATTAACCCAAACACTGGTCTGCCTATCGATCATAAGCTAGTTTCCGTAACTGTCCTTCATCCGTCTTCTATGACAGCAGATGGACTATCTACAGCAATTATGGTGATGGGACCTGAGGCTGGTTTGGCGTTTGCTGAACAAAATGATTTAGCTGTAATGATGATAGTTAAAACAGCTAATGGTTTTGAAGAGATTAATACGGTAAAATTCATGCCTTTCCTGAAGTAATCAGTGATTCAGTTGCTAATGGTTTAACTTCGCTGTCGAAAGTACTTATTTACATTTGTAAATTAGACGCTTTCTCGTAGAGCTAAAATCATTACCGTACGAATAATTAGATTAAATCAGTTAGGTTTACACTATATTTTATCTTTGCTTGGATTTTTTTGATGGCTGTTTTCTTAATTACACTTGGTTTATTTTTATTAATCGCACTAGGGATGGGTGTCGGTTATATCTTCCAACAAAAATCATTGGCCGGTAGTTGTGGTGGTTTAGGTACTCTGGGTATCGACAAAGCTTGTAACTGCGATAATCCATGTGAAAAACGCAAAGAGCGTGAACGCGTTGCTGCCGAGAAAGAAAACCAGATAGACGTTAAAAACATTTAAATTATTATTGCCTAGTGAGTTCTACTAAGGCGGAAATATCTCCAGATGTAGGTAGATTTAGGTAGTTATTATAATTCGCGAATATAGCGTCTTTTTGTACTTTGTTTATATAATAATCAAGGTCGTTTTTTAAGATCTTACCTACCGGAGAATTTGAAACGGCCATTGATGCAGCTGTAGTGGTTAATTGTTGATAGTAAACTTGTTTATAGCCGGTAGTTTTAAATGTCTCTACCACTGCAATTCGCTCAAAAATAATACCATCGATACGATTAAGGTTTAGCATTTGAGTTAATTGATTTAAATGGGTTACCTCTACAAAATTTTTCCTAGGAATATCGAGTAATTCACTGAAAAAGTCTGCATTTCCTGTAGGGACACCTATATATATTTCTTTGTAGTTAGCTGCTTTACTTAGGTCATTAACAAATATATCGACACTTACCGGAAGTTCCCAGGCTAATTCATCAGCAAATTGATAAAACTCGTCTGTTTCATTTCCTTTAGGAGTTAATCCTATTAACTGAGCTCTATCGCCTTGTAATTCTCTCTTAGCACGAGCATAAGTCGTGATCGATATGTCGAATGTATAATTTGAAATACTTTCAATCTCTTTAAGTAAATTAACAACCATTCCTTCACCATGCGAGGTAACAAGTGGAGGAAATGCTTCTAGTGCTGTCGTAACTCGAGATTTCTCAGCAAAAACGGAAGTGCTAATACATAAAATGACAATCGCTAAAAACTTCATCTAATTACTTTCATCGTTACAGTCGTTAATTATTTAACTTAGCACGCCAGTAACTATCTGAAAAGTTGTCTATTAACAATATCTTAACTGGTTGATATCTGTCTGGTTTATTTACATTGTAAATATCTTCATTATTTTGATAAATGTAGGTGGTTGTAAAGTAAAGAAAAATAATTGCTGGCTTACTTTATGCTGGAGCTGTAAGAAAAATAATAAGTTAATAAGATTCAGAAGGTTAAGTATATGAAAAAAATAATAAAAGTTTTTACCTTGTTATCTACTTGTGTCGCGATGTCTTGTGCACAGGCAGGCTTAGTTACTCAACACACTTCAGCCCAAACTTTTCAACGAACTTGTCCAGGGTTAGCTGATCCTGATTGGCAAAACAATTGGGGCCCTATTGTTAACTGGTTTTACGGTGGACAAGAAGGGAGTGACAATGCTGATTTGATGTGTCACTTCAACGGAGGAAATCAAGAAAGATTTTTCAATGCAGATGGCTCTCCTAAAGACCCTAATTGGCGCTATGATGAAAATTGGCCGAAAGATAGCGGTGGCAATCCTATTGAAGGAGGAGGTGCTTTCTCTATTGATGAAGTAGGTACACTAGAGATTATAGGTTCAGCAGGACCTGAAACAGAAAGAGTTATTGGCGCGGTAGATGGTAAGTATTATGCACAAATTATTTTAGATGAAGATAATTTAGGCTTACCAGAAATTAAAGCAATGTCAGATTCGGAATTATTTGAACGTAATTCAGTAAATGCATTTGCAGCGACAGAGTACTTGTGGACTGGTGCCAGTGAAACTCTTGAGTTTACGGCTGATTATGATTTCTTCACTTCTGGTGGAACATGGCAGTATGGTAACGCACCAGCTATCGACGATTATACTTTTATACTCGGTATGGGTGTTTCAAATGACATGGAATTTGATGTTGCACAAGTATTCCCAACAGACTGGGGAAATATTATAGAGGAAAATTATATTGATACTCGTGATGGTGCCGAACCAGCAGGCTCTTTAAATAACCCTAATGAAGGTTCGTTTACAATTTCTTTTGATGTAAATGATGGAGATAGGTTTTTCCTTTGGGGGTATTTACAAGCATTTGGCTTAAATGGTGGTTTTACCGATGCAAGTCATACGCTGACAAGTGCACTCGCGGTAGAAAACAAAACACCAGAGCAGAGCGCTGCTATTTTTCAGACATCACTCAGTGCTGCGCCACCTACGTCTGTACCAGAGCCAAGTTCATTGATACTCGCCTTCTTAGGTTTATTAGGTTTAGCTGCACGTAAGAAATATTAACGTTAACTACTTTATCAATATAAGGCTTCTTTGGAAGCCTTTTTTGTTTGTACCATCATGGAAATCTTTTTTACATCTATTGCGTAAGTTAGCTTGTTAATTTGTAGTTTAAATGTTGGTTATTAGAAAATGTTAGATGTTATTATCAGTTATTAATTCTAATGTGCTTTAAAGTTAACTACCGTTTTTACAATAAGTCGTAAGTTGTTTATTCAGCTCATTAAATGATAAGGAAAGCTAACATGCTAAAATCGCTCTTTTGTTCTCTAGCGTTATTCAGCGTAATTTACGCAAATAATGTTCACGCAGCTAAAGTTAAAGAATGCCAAACTGAGGTGTGTGTAAGCTATTTCAATCAATACAAAGCTGCCGCAAAAAGAGGCCATGGCGAAGCAATGCACTTTTTAGGTGAGCTGTACTATGCAGGATATGGCACACAGCAAAATATTGAGTTGGCTTTGTACTATTTTAAGAAAGCAGCGAAAGGAGGAGTTGTCGCAGGGCACTATAAAGCAGGGCTTGTTTATTTAAGTCACCCTAATTTTAAGAATGTCGATAAAGGAATTCGTTACTTAGAAACTGCTGCGCGGAAGAATTTTAAAAATGCTAATTTCTTATTAGCTATTATCTACATAAACAAACAGTTTGGTTTGTTAAACCTTCAAAAGGCCGATGCTTATTTAGCTAAAATATACTTAGATAGACACCCCGATGTTCCAACCTTAATTGAATATATTGAGGAGGAAAAGTCGATAAATGAGTCGTCTTTTCCCAGGCTATATCAAGTAATGTCACAACAACCGTTGCAAAAGAGTGCACAAGGAAAGTTAGCGTGGCCAATAGATCAAGTTGAAGTTATAACTATCACTTCACCTAAAGTAGAAGAAGTATTGTCGGAACGGTTAGTCTTATTTAGACGCCCAACGAAAGCGCTAGGTTCAAGACTACCGAATAACGCCTGCAATAATCGCTTTGGTTGTTATTCTGCTTTTGGTTTCGACAGTCTTAGAGACTTCCCATTTTTAACAATAAACTAAGCTTTTGCTAACAAGCCCCCTGAGTAAAAGGAGCGTTATTTAACTTTACTCAGTTTGATGATTTTATTAGCTATTTTTTTATTTTTGATCTGAAGGCAGTGACCGGCAAGAGAAAAGCTTACGCAATTTAATGTTGTTAACGTATTGACCCGTTCACCAGTTTCTATGTCTAGTGCGTCAGTTGATTGGTGAGAGAATATTATTAACTTCTGATAAACCGAAAATGTACTCGCGTTTGGAATATATTGCGTATTAGGAATCCTAACACTGCTCTCATTATTATAACGCCATAAACCATTTTCACTTGCTTTACTGAAGATGATTTCGGTATCAATAAGGCGGTAATAACTTCCTTCAGAAATAACAAGGTCAATAGTTCTACTATATAAGTTGTATTTAAATATACTGCTTGTAGAGTTTTGTTTTTTGACGAAATAGATATAACCATCATTTATGGCAGGTAAAGTTCCTTCATCAATAAAACCAACAAGCGAGGGTTGCTTAGCATCATTAAAAGTAAAAATGCTAATTCCTGTGCTTTCTTCTATCGCCAAAATATTGTCTTGCAAGCTAATATCAAAACTTTTAACCCGTTCTTTGAGTTGGAAGTGTGTGAGCTGTTTCATGGAATTTTCTTGTAACGAGTGAAGCCACACTTGCTCATTTCCTGAGTAGTCTGAAATAAAAGCAATCTGATTTTCTGTAACAAATAACGGCATATCAATTTTGGCGCGCGATAATTCAAATAATTGTCTATTTTCTGATGTCTTTAAATTATGTAACCAAATTGCACTTTCTTCTGTACTTCCCTCTAAAACTATTAATTCATTGGTAGCCGAGGTGGTTGGACTATAAATAGATGAAGTGAATTTGGTTTGATAGTCGATAAGCTGTTTAGTCGTAATATCATAGTAAGTTAGCTGTCCCCAGTAATTGATAAAGCTAAGTCTTGAGTTAGAAAGCGCTACATTGTTCAATGGTATTTCGAGCTCTATTGTCCATATAGGACTGCCTATTGCTTCAGTGTTAAATAGGGAGATTAATGTGCCTTTAGTCTCTGTCTTACTTAATGAAGCAAGGTATTGTCGATTAGGGCTTGTCACGAATTTATAGGTGTTGGCCTGAAACTGGTTATCTCTTGTCCCATGAGAGTTATTAGTTAATAGACTACTGAACTGGTATAACTCAGCCGCTGGAGCAATTTGTTGGGTATTTTCGCTTTGATGACAATTTGATAACGGAATCGGTGGTGAAAGCTGATCAGAGTTCAATATCGCTTTGAAAATTTTACATGTCTGATTCTCATGCGCTATAAAAAGTATTTCATCATCTGTATGCCAACTTGCCGCAAGAATCTCTAGCTCGCTGCTTTTTAGATCGATATGCTTATTATCTGTAAGTCGCTTTAATCGAATATATAACTTGCTACCACCTAAGTTTTCGGCCAAATATAGCAGCCAATTACCACTTGGATTGACCGAAATATCTGATTTTTTTGTTTCAAAATCAACGAATACTACCGGCGTTACTGTTTGTTCCTCTGCTAAGTTGTGAGCAGTGGTATTGGTTAGCCAAAAATAACTTGCTGCGAGGATCACTAGAGCACATAGCAGGAACAATAAGCGATAATTCAGCCAAGCCTCGTCTTTTACTGGCTGTTTATTCACTTTCTCTGTTGGTAGCTGCTCTACCGAGCCAATAAATTGATAGCCTCTTCGTGGTACTGTTTTGATAAATTTCGCTTGTTCTGGGTTGTCGCCTAACTTTTTTCTAAGCGACGAAATCACTCTCATTAACGAGTGTTCCATAACAATGGAGGTAGGCCATAAGTCCATTAAAGTTTGTTTATGAAGAACTTGCTGACTATGTTGAATAAAAAAGGAGAGAAGCATGGCTTCCAAGTTATCTAACTTGATGGGTGGTGTGTTTTCATTCTCTTTTGTAAGCGCTTGTGCTGCAGGCTCGTATACCACTCCATTAGACAACCTAAACTTCATCTAGCGATCCATGTTAATTGTTCTTCTCATTTTTAACTTAACATGTAGTTAATCAGCTGAATAGCTAGTGAACGGCCCTATTTTGTAAATATGTAATTAAACAGAGACAGATGTTAAGAAGGGAAGGGTAGATATTAAATAAAGTTACATTTGTACAGAAACCAAAAGAAGAGTTTCTGCCGGAGACTTTTTTATTGCAGCATTATTATTAATCTTTATACTGTTTAAATATACAGTTTGGTTTGGTGTTATGAAAAAAATTATCCATATCGACATGGATTGCTTTTATGCACAGGTTGAGATGCGTGACAATCCAGAATATCGCGAAATTCCTTTAGCTGTAGGTGGCGAGGGTAAACGAAGTGTGCTTTCAACTTGCAATTATTTAGCAAGGAAATTTGGCGTGCGCTCTGCTATGCCCGCAATAAAGGCTAAACAGCTTTGTCCTCATTTAAAAATTGTCCATGGTCGTATGCAGGTGTATCACGAAGTTTCGATGCATATACGAGAAATATTTAGTCGCTATACTCAATTGGTAGAGCCATTGTCATTGGATGAAGCATTCCTTGATGTCACCGACTGTTGTTTATTTAATGGCAGTGCGACCTTAATCGCGCAGGATATACGTAACGCCATTTGGCATGAACTTCAATTAACCGCATCTGCAGGAATTGCTCCTAATAAATTTTTGGCCAAAATAGCGTCGGATGAAAACAAACCCAATGGTCAATGCGTTGTTTCACCAGATAAAGTCAACGAGTTTATCGAGGTGTTGCCGTTGAGGAAAATACCAGGCATTGGCCCGAAAACCAGTGAGAAACTAGCTAGCTTTGGTGCAACGACCTGTGCTGATATCCGTGCGTTGTCGATCAAAGAGTTAACACCATTAGTAGGAAGCTTCGCAGAGCGTTTGTTTAATTATAGTTTTGGGGTGGATAACCGAGAAGTTAAGGTGAATCGTGTTCGTAAATCGGTTGGTGTAGAACATACCTTTGCTGATGATCTAGTGACAGTTGAAGAATGTATCGCACAAATACCAAAATTAATAGACAAAATGAAACAGCGACTGCAAAAACATCAAGATAGAGTCATTGCAAAGCAAGGAGTTAAAATAAAATTTGCTGATTTCACTTTAACGACAATGGAGCAGCAATCTTTAGCACTTGATGAAGATGGAATGAAGAACTTGATGGAGTCGGCCTTTCAACGTGGCAATGGCAAAACAGTGAGATTGTTAGGTGTTTTTGTGGCATTCGCCGAATTACCAAACGATCAGGAGGGTGATGAACGTCATCAGCAGTTAGGCTTTGTGTTTTAAATTGATAATAAATTTACTGCTTGTATATCCATCCTTTTTTGCCATAAAGTCTTAGCTCTCATTCAATTAATAAGAATTAAACAATGAAAAAGCTGAGCTCAATCTTATTACTGTCTCTATTCTCTTTTCAGGCTATTTGCGATAGGTATGCTGATGTTGAAATTAAAGTTACACAGGTGGCGGGCCAAGTTTATATGCTTAAAGGGGCTGGTGGGAATATTGGCGTCTTAGCTACCCAAAAAGGCTTAATGTTAGTTGATGATCAGTTTGAGCCATTAGCTGAAAAAATTGAACAGGCAATGAAAAGTATTGTTGATAAAGATTTAAAGTATGTAGTAAATACTCACTATCACGGCGACCATACGGGTAGTAATAGCTACTTTTCACATAAAGCACCAATATTTGCTCATAATAATGTCAGAAAGCGCTTGGCTAGTAACGATAAACTAACATCAGACGCTTTACCTGTAGTGACTTATGAACAAGGTGTAACAATTCATTTAGAGCAAGAAACTGTTCAGCTTACCCATTTACCTTCAGGACATACCGATAGCGACACTGTTGTTTATTTCAAAAATGCGAATGTACTTCATACCGGCGATTTATTCTTCGAATTAGGATTCCCTTATGTAGACACAAAAGGGGGAGGGACAGTTGATGGCTATTTAGCTAATGTTGAATATATGATTGCTAATTATCCTGACAATGTTGCTATTATTCCTGGCCATGGCAAATTAACCGATAAAGCGAGCTTAAAACAGTTTGCAGATATGATTCGAGAGTGCATTAAGCTGGTTACTGAGCAGCTCGCTGTCGGTAAATCAGAAGAAGAAATTTTGACGCAAGGTGTAGCAGAGAAATACAAGCATCTTTCATGGCACTTTATTACTGAAGAGCGTTGGTTAAAAACCTTAATCAAAGCCTATCAATAACAAATTTTCGCGATTCAGTTCATTACAAGTGATTGAATCGCGTTTTCCCTTTGAATTCTCCACAAAATCACTACACATTACAGGGCGTTTATAGGTAGAATACCGACTATTATTTGTCTAGCCTCAGATTCGTTGAATAAAGAAATATTACATTCAGCTATTGGTTTGCTATCTCGCCGAGAGCATTCGGAAAAAGAGTTAACCCAAAAGCTGAAAGTTAAACAGCATCCACTTGATGAAATTGCACCTGTAATTGATTATTTAGTTGAGAATAATTATCTATCTAATATCCGATTTGCAGAAAGTGTGATCCGAAATAAAGTGAATCGTGGTTACGGTTGGCAATATATAAAACAAGCGCTCAAATCCAAAGGTATAAAGCGCGAGATTTACCTGGCGGTCCTCGAAGAACAATCCATCGATTGGTACCAGCAGGCACAGGAAGCCTACCAAAAACGCTTTGGTTCTAGTGAAATTCTAGATCAAAAAGATAAAGCGAAAAGGTTAAGATTTTTACAATACCGCGGCTATTCCATTGATGAATGTATGGCGGCATTGAATACAGATTACATAGATTAAAGTTGGAATTATCCCATGACTAGAAGTAGTGCTGAAATTAGAACGGCATTTTTAAATTATTTTGCTTCAAAGCAACATCAAATCGTCCAAAGTGCTTCTTTAGTACCAGGAAACGATGCCACGTTACTATTTACCAATGCTGGTATGGTGCCATTTAAAGATGTGTTTTTAGGTGCTGAAAAGCGAAGCTACACCAGAGCAACTTCTTCTCAGCGTTGTGTTCGCGCAGGCGGTAAGCACAATGATTTAGAAAACGTTGGCTACACAGCACGCCATCATACTTTCTTTGAGATGCTTGGTAACTTTAGTTTTGGCGATTATTTCAAGCAAGACGCTATTAACTATGCTTGGGAATTTTTAACTGACGTTCTTCAATTACCAAAAGAAAAATTGTTAATCACAGTATATGAAACTGATGATGAAGCCTTCGATATTTGGAATAAGGAAATAGGTGTTCCAGCCGATAGAATTATTCGCATTGGCGATAAAAAAGGTGGCAAGAAATACGACTCTGATAACTTTTGGTCAATGGGTGATACTGGACCATGTGGCCCATGTTCAGAAATTTTCTATGATCATGGTGAACATATTTGGGGCGGCCCTCCTGGCTCTCCAGAAGAAGACGGTGATCGTTTTATTGAAATTTGGAACTTAGTTTTCATGCAGTTCAACCGTCACGCTGACGGAAATATGGAACAATTACCTAAGCCCTCAGTAGATACAGGCATGGGTTTAGAGCGAATTTCAGCTATTATGCAAGATGTGCATAGCAACTACGAAATTGATATTTTCCAAGGACTTATTGGTGCTGCTGCTTCACTACTTAACTGTAATGATATGGAAAACAAGTCGCTACGTGTGATTGCTGATCATATTCGTTCATGTAGCTTTATGATTGCTGATGGTGTTATGCCATCTAATGAAGGTCGAGGGTATGTATTGCGTCGCATCATTCGTCGCGCTATTCGCCACGGTCATAAACTTGGTGCCAAAGACTTCTTCTTCCACAAATTGGTCGCTGCATTAATTGAGCAAATGGGTGAAGCATATCCAGAACTTGTTAAACAACAGGCAGTTGTTGAGAAAATGTTACGCATAGAAGAAGAGCAATTTGGTCGCACATTAGATCGCGGCATGGCACTTCTAGAAGACATCATAAGTGACCTAGATGGTGATACGATCAATGGTGATGACGTATTCAAGTTATATGATACTTACGGTTTTCCAGCTGATTTAACCGCTGATATTGCACGTGAACGAGCACTTCGTATCGACCAAAATGGTTTTGATGTTGCAATGGGCCTACAACGTGAGCGCGCCCAGCAAGCAAGTCAATTCGGTACTGACTATAACGAACAATTAAAAACGGATAAGCAAACGCAGTTTAAGGGTTATACCAAACACGAATTTTCAAGCACAGTTGTAGAGCTTTTTAAAGACGGTGAAAGTGTTGCAGAATTGCAGGCGGATGAAAAAGGTGTAGTAGTTTTAGATAACACGCCATTTTATGCTGAATCAGGTGGTCAAGTTGGTGACACTGGCTTGCTTCATTTAGATGGTGGCATCTTTGAAGTTGCCGATACAGTGAAAGTCGGCAACGCTTTTGCGCATCACGGAGTTGCTCGTGTTGCAGTAGGTGTAAATCGCCGAGTTAAAGCTGAAATTGACGTTGAACGCCGTGAAAAAATTATCAAAAACCATACTGCAACGCACATTTTGCATGCGGCTTTACGTAAGGTACTTGGTGAGCACGTAACTCAAAAAGGCTCATTAGTCGATCCAGATAAATTGCGGTTTGACTTCTCGCACTTTGAAGCGGTTACAGCTGAAGAGCTAACACAGATCGAACGTATGGTTAATAGTGAAATACGACGTAACCTTGTTCGCGAAACAGAGCTAATGCAAATTGATGAAGCCAAAGAAAAAGGTGCCATGGCGTTATTCGGTGAAAAATACGATGACGAAGTGCGCGTGGTAACGTTAGGTGACTTTTCTACTGAGCTGTGTGGTGGTGTTCATGTGGAACGTACGGGTGATATCGGTTTATTTAAAGTCACTTCTGAGTCTGGTATTGCAGCTGGTGTACGTCGAATTGAAGCTGTTACTGCTGATGCAGCGCTTAACTATATCGATAGTCAAGCTGATACCTTATCGATGATAGCGTCTTTAGTAAAATCAGACGTTGCAAGTACGACAAGTAAAGTTGAGCAAATGATTGCTCGTTCGAAGCAACTAGAAAAAGAAATTGGTCAGTTAAAACAGCAATTAGCTTCTGCCGCAAGTGGTGATCTTGTCAGCCAAGCAGTTGACATTAATGGGGTAAAAGCACTTATCACTAATTTGGACGGTGTTGAATCTAAAGCGCTTCGCGGTATGGTTGACGAGCTTAAGGTGAAAATGGGTTCTGGTATTATTATGCTAGCGACGGCAAATGATGGAAAAGTTGGCTTAATTGCGGGTGTGACTAAAGATTTAACCGGCAAGGTTAAAGCTGGTGAGCTAGTCAACTTAGTTGCTCAGCAAGTTGGCGGTAAAGGGGGCGGGCGCCCTGATATGGCACAAGCCGGTGGCAGCCAACCAGAAAATATTCCTGCCGCGTTGGCGTTAGTACAACCTTGGTTGGCTGAAAAACTCAGCTAGCAGTTACAGGCAAAACTAAGTGGCAGTAATTGTTCAAAAATATGGGGGAACCTCGGTAGGTTCCCTTTCTCGTATAGAAGCAGTAGCTGAAAACATAATTGCTACTGTTCGCCAAGGACATCAAGTTGTTGTGGTACTTTCGGCTATGGCAGGTGAAACAAATCGATTGTTAGCTATGGCTCAGCAACTTGATAGTGAACCAGCAAGTCGTGAACTCGACATGCTACTGGCAACAGGTGAGCAAGTGAGCATTTCACTGTTAGCAATAGCTTTAGTAAAACAAGGAATATCTGCGATTTCTTTGTTGGCTCATCAAGTAGGTATAAAGACCGATAATCGTTTCAATGCCGCTAGGATAGAAAATATTGCTACTGAGCGTTTACATCAAGCTCTTGCTCAAGAACAGGTTGTTATTGTTGCTGGTTTTCAAGGACAAGACCGCGACAATAATATTACAACACTCGGCCGAGGAGGCTCTGACACTAGCGCTGTAGCGTTAGCTGTTGCACTGAAAGCGGCAGAAACTCAAATATTTACTGACGTTGATGGCGTTTACAGCGCGGATCCTCGAATTGTTGATAAAGCACAGCGCATCGGTCAACTAAGCTTTGAAGCTATGCTTGTTATGGCAAGTTTAGGGGCTAAAGTGCTACAAAACAGAGCCGTAGAATACGCTTTTAAGCATGGTATGCCGATAAGAGTCCTAAGTAGCTTTAAACCAGATCAAGGAACTATTATTTTGACCCAAGAACAACTATTAGCGGAAACATGTTTACCTACAATTATTTCTAGTATTGTTCATCATCAGCAAGAAGCGCTGGTGCTAATTGATGATATAGATAGTGTCTCGGTTTCTGAAATTTTTGTTGTATTAGGTAAAGAAAATATTGAAACGGACATGGTGACATTTAACCAAGTGTCACCTACTAAGAAGCAGGTAAGCTTTACCTTAGCGAGAGATATGCTAAGTAGTATGAAAAATGCGCTAAAGCAGATTACAACATGTAACAAATTTGGTACTATCCACACCTTCGATAATGTTGCTAAACTGTCAGCAATAGGTATCGGCATAAATTCTCATGCAAGTATTACGGGTACTATTTTATCGTTGCTTGCTGCTGAAGAAATTGACGTAAAGTTAATTTCAACCTCAGAAATAGCATGTTCTGTTGTAATTGATGAATCTGAACTGATTAAAGCTGTACGTTTGTTACATCATAAATTTGGATTAGATTTGTCTAGCTAAGTTATTATTTTTTTACAAATTTTGCAGATAAATTTAGGAAAATTTTTAAAAAGTGGTCTAACTTAGTAAAGGTCGTAGACCAAAACTAGCTTAAATATATATAGTGGATCTCATTTCATACATAAAGGAACCGTAGAATGTTAATATTAACTCGTCGCGTCGGTGAAACATTAATGATTGGTGACGACGTCACCGTGACTGTACTAGGTGTTAAAGGTAACCAAGTACGTATAGGTGTAAATGCACCTAAAGAAGTATCTGTGCATCGCGAAGAAATTTATATGCGTATACAAGCTGAAAAAGGCGACTCAGAGCCTTCAGGTAATCAGTTTTAAACATATCCATGAAAAGGCCGGTTTTACCGGCCTTTTTTCTGTCCAGTAAATTCTTCATCTGTTAAACCAATGCTTGCTATTCATCTTGCTGAGTTATATCGTTAGGTCAACGTCTTTATTTAACAAAAAATTAACAATTATAAAGGAGACTTGGATGTTCCTCACTCGAATGCGTAAGCATTTATTCGTTACCTCTATCGTATGTAGTGGTTTAAGCTTAATTTCGTTAGGTGCAATAGCCGCAGAAAAAGTAGCAACAATAGAAGGTATTTCCGAATACCGATTAGATAATGGTTTACAGGTATTATTATTTCCTGACCAAACTAAAGAGACTGTTACGGTAAACGTTACTTACCACGTAGGATCTAAGCATGAGAACTATGGTGAAACGGGTATGGCTCATTTACTTGAGCATCTTGTTTTTAAAGGTACCCCTCGCCATAAAGACATTCCTGCTGAACTAAGTTCACACGGTGCCCGTCCAAATGGTACAACCTGGACAGATCGCACAAACTATTTTGAAACCTTTACTGCATCAGAAGAAAACATTAATTGGGCGCTTGATATGGAAGCGGACCGTATGGTGAATTCTTTTATTGCGAAGAAAGATCTTGATAGTGAAATGACGGTGGTTCGTAACGAATTTGAGCGTGGAGAAAATAGCCCTTTTCGCGTTACGCTTCAGCGAATGATGGCGACTGCGTTTGAATGGCATAACTACGGTAAATCAACCATTGGTGCACGTGCAGACTTGGAAAATGTATCGATAGATCGTTTAAAAGCTTTCTATAAGAAATATTACCAACCTGATAACGCGACCTTAATTGTGGCGGGTAAATTTGAAAGCAAAGAGATGCTTGATAAAATTGAGCAGTATTTTGGCGTTATACCAAAGCCAGAACGAACAATTGAACCGCTTTATACGCAAGACCCTGCACAAGACGGTGAACGCCAAGTTAATGTTCGACGTGTAGGTGATGTGCAATTAGTGGGTAATATTTATCATGTACCAGCAGGTTCTCATGCTGATTTCCCAGCGTTAGATGTAGCGACAGAAATTTTTGGCGCAAATTCTACCGGTCGTTTATATAAAGGACTTGTTGAAGAGAAATTGGCAAGTCGAGCGTTTGGTTTTAACTTCCAATGGCAAGAGCCTGGTGTAGCTATTTATTTTGCTGAAGTTGATAAAGACTTTGATTTAGATAAAACACAAGCGGCTTTAGATGCAACAATCGAAAGCGTATTAAACAACCCATTTACTGAAGAAGAAGTTGAGCGTGCCAAACGCACTTTGGTTAAGAATATTGAGCTTGGTTTTAACTCATCAGAACGTATTGCTTTAGACTTAAGTGAATGGGTTGGTATGGGTGATTGGCGTTTACTTTTCTTAAATCGTGACCGAATCGAAAAAGTCACCAAAGAAGATGTTCAACGTGTTGCAACTACTTACTTAGTGAGAAATAACCGTACAACAGGTAAATTCTTACCAACAGATAAGCCTGAGCGTGTTGAAATCCCTCAAGTCGAAAATATTGCAGAAATGCTTAAAGGTTATAAAGGGCGTGAGAACGTTGCTCAAGGTGAAGCGTTTGATCCAAGTCATGACAACATTGATAGCCGCACGCGTACTGTTACACTAGATAACGGAGTGAAAGTAGCACTACTTACTAAGAAAACTCGTGGCGAATCAGTTGTATTTACCTTATCAAGCCAAATGGGTGATCTTAAGTCGCTTAAGGATATGTCTTCGATTGGTGACTTAACGGGGTCAATGTTAATGCGTGGTAGTGAAAACTATACTCGTGAACAATTAAAAGATGAGTTTGATAAGTTAAAAGCTAATGCAAGCATCGGTGGCTCGGCGCAAGGTAGCTTTGCTCGTATTGTTACTACTAAGGAGAACTTGGTTCCTGCAATTAACTTAGCTGCAGAAGTGCTGAAGAAGCCTGCATTTGATAAGAAAGAGTTTGAACAATTGGTATCAACAACTGAAGTTGATATTGAGCAACAACTTCAAGATCCTCAAGCAATAGCATTTAGAGAGTACTCAAGAAAACAAAATCCATTTGATAAGTCTCATCCTCGTTATATTCCAACGATGGAAGAAGAGTTAGCCTTGCTGAAAAGCGTTCAGTTGAAAGACTTAAACGCATTCCATAACAAATTTTATGGCGCAAACAACATGCAAGTAAGTGTAGTAGGTGACTTTAATGAAAAAGCGGTCATTGACTCTCTTAACGAGTTATTTGGTGATTGGAAGTCAAAAACCGACTACGAACGAATTGCTCACCCATACCACAAGCTAAAAGTCGAAAATAAAGACTTTAATACACCAGATAAAGAGAATGCTGTATTTGTTGCTGCTGTTAGTTTACCCGTTGGTATGAATAGCAAAGATGCACCAGCGCTTGAGTTAGCGAACTATATCTTTGGTGGTGGCTTCTTGAATAGTCGCTTGGCAACACGTTTACGTCAAAAAGATGGGTTAAGCTATGGCGCAGGTTCTTTTGTTCGCATGAGTAACAGTGAGGCGCGCGCCTCTATGGGGGCTTACGCGATTTGTGCACCACAAAACTTGAATAAAGTAGAAGTTGGTTTTAAAGAAGAGCTAGCTCGTTTAATTAAAGATGGTTTTACAGATGAAGAGATTGAATCTGCAAAATCAGGTTTATTACAAGGTAAACGTGTGAGCCGTTCTCAAGACCGAGAATTGGTTAGCAAGTTAAACGGAAATCTCTATTACGATAGAAATATGCAATTTAGCAAAAAGTATGAAGACAAACTAAGTAAGCTTTCTAAAGAAGATGTACATAAAGTTGTTAAGAAATACTTAAAAGTTGCCGATTTCTCTATTATTAAAGGTGGAGATTTCAGTAAAGTGGAGTAATTCTTTATAGAATGTGAGAAAGGCTACCATTTGGTAGCCTTTTTTATTGGCCTAGCTATCAATATGAAAGAGTAATTTTTACAGCCTATCTAACGGATTCAGTAGATTAATTAAGAGTAAATTGTGTTAAAACTAGTCGTGTTGCCTGAATTCTCACCAAACAGATAAAAAAGCAAAAAAACTGTTTGACTTATTTTTAAGATCCATTAATATTCGCACCCACTGGTGAGATGGCCGAGTGGCTGAAGGCGCTCCCCTGCTAAGGGAGTATACGGTTTGTAGCCGTATCGAGGGTTCAAATCCCTCTCTCACCGCCATTGATTCAATGGTTGGTAAATCCTGATTCGGGATGTAAAATAAAGAATATGCGACGGACGCGTAGCTCAGCTGGATAGAGTACCTGGCTACGAACCAGGCGGTCGCAGGTTCGACTCCTGCCGCGTCCGCCACTTTTTTAAAGTGGTAATTCGCAAACAAGCAGCTAATATTAAGGCTGGTTAAAGAAATTAATATACCGCGGACGCGTAGCTCAGCTGGATAGAGTACCTGGCTACGAACCAGGCGGTCGCAGGTTCGACTCCTGCCGCGTCCGCCACTTTTCTCTTTTGAGAGTAAAAAAACCAGTCTTATGACTGGTTTTTTTTCGCCTGTAATTTATTAAAATTACCAACACTTCCTTCCATATCTCGAATCTAAATACGCAATATTCAAAATAACTATTAGCATTATATTTTTAAGCTTTATAAATACGATATTTACAATTCTGCATAGTGGTATATACAAGTTAAATTGTATACAAAACTTTATCTTCCTAGAATATTTAAGAACTCAAAGAAAATATTATTGTATACAATATTACTTTTTAGTCGGTTTGTTGTGAATAAATATCAAAATAATATGAATATTTACCATGTTTTTCGTGTTTTTTGTCTTGACAATAAACTTTTTATCAATTTTGTTTATTTCTTGATTGATTTTTAGATATTGGAGTGATTATTCTAATGTTACTATTTTTTGAACGAGAGTAACTAATGGAATCACTTAGCCAACTATTTATTGAAGCTGGCACGTTAATGTTAGCCGGAATGGTTTTCGTTTTCGCTTTTTTAGGCATACTGGTAATAATCATTAATACTGTATTAAAGCCGTTAGCCAATAAATACCCTGATCCAGTTGCGCAAGCAGTTACTCGACCTACCATTAATAAAACGGCGGGAAGCGATGGTGTATCACCATCTGTTGTTGCAGCAATTTCTGCAGCAATTAGCCAATACCGTCAAAAACATAAAGAATAATAAATAGGAGCATCGTTATGACAAAGCCATTAGGTATCACAGAGGTTGTTTTAAGAGACGGCCATCAATCATTGCTCGCAACGCGTTTACGCTTAGAGGACATGCTTCCTATCGCACCGAAACTTGATGAGATTGGATTCTGGTCAATTGAATCATGGGGTGGCGCAACATTTGATTCTTGTATCCGTTACTTAGGTGAAGATCCTTGGCACCGTATTCGCGAGCTTAAAAAAGCGATGCCAAACACAAAACAACAAATGTTATTCCGAGGTCAAAATATTTTAGGCTATCGTCACTACGCTGATGACGTTGTAGAGAAGTTTGTTGAACGTGCACATGTTAACGGTGTTGATGTTTTCCGAATTTTTGATGCAATGAACGATGTACGTAACTTACAGACTGCAATTAAAGCTGCCGTTAAAGTAGGGGCACATGCTCAAGGTACTCTAAGCTTTACTGAAAGTCCTGTTCATACGCTGGAAGGCTGGTTAACTATGGCTAAGCAGTTGGAAGATATGGGTGCTCATTCTTTATGTATTAAAGACATGGCAGGTCTTCTTAAGCCATATGATGCACAAGAACTTATTTCTAAATTAAAAGAAACTGTTTCTTTACCAATTGCATTGCACTGTCACGCAACGACTGGCTTAAGTGTTGCAACTCATATGAAAGCGATTGATGCAGATATTGATGTCATCGATACCTCAATATCGTCTATGAGTATGACCTATGGGCACTCACCAACAGAAACGATTGTTTCAGCTGTCGAAGGCTCGCCACGTGATACTGGTTTAGATATGACTAAATTGGCTGAAGTGGCAGCATACTTCCGCGATGTTCGTGAAAAGTACGCCAAATTTGAAGGTAGCTTAAAAGGTGTTGATGCGCGTATTTTATTAGCGCAGGTGCCTGGTGGCATGTTAACCAATATGGAAAGTCAGTTGCGTGAGCAAGGTGCAGCAGATCGTTTAGATGAAGTACTTACGGAAATTCCAAAAGTAAGAAAAGACTTAGGTTATATTCCGCTAGTAACCCCTACATCACAGATTGTTGGTACGCAGTCAGTACTTAATGTTTTAACCGGTGAACGTTATAAAACAATTACTAAAGAAACTGCGGGTGTGCTTAAAGGCGAATATGGTGCAACAGCAGCTCCAGTTGATGCCGAACTACAAGCACGTGTTTTAGATGGCGCTGAAGCGATTACAGGGCGTCCTGCAGACTTATTAGATCCAGAAGTTGACAACCTAACAGCTGAGCTTGAAGGTTTAGCGAAAGAGAAGGGAATTTCACTTGCTGATGATGTGATTGATGATGTACTAACATACGCACTATTCCCTCAAATTGGCTTGAAGTTTTTAGAGAATCGTAATAACCCTGAAGCATTTGAACCTGTGCCAACTAAGCAAGATGCGGCGCCTTCTGCTGCTGCTGCTCCTGCAAGCACTGGCCCAACTGAAGGTTATTCAGTGAGTGTAGATGGTAAAGTATACGACGTCGTTGTTGGTCCAAGTGGCTCTGTGACTTCTGTCGCATCGACATCTGCCGCAGATGCAGCAATAAAGCAAACGGCTTCAGTATCAGCAGAAGAAACACTAAATGCACCTTTGGCTGGGAATATTTTCAAGGTATTAGTAAACGAAGGTCAAGACGTTGCCGAGGGCGAAGTCGTGATCATCATGGAAGCCATGAAAATGGAAACTGAAGTTCGAGCAGTTACTGCAGGTAAAGTTGTTGGTTTGCATGCTAAAGAAGGTGATGCGGTCGCGGTAGGCGATGCATTACTAAGTTTGGCATAGGGGTCAGTAATGGAGCAGTTACATACTCTTTGGATGTCGACAGGTTTAGCAAACTTTGAAGGTGGCCAGATCATCATGATGCTGGTTGGCTGTGGGTTACTATTTTTAGCAATAGCTAAAAACTTTGAACCATTGCTTTTATTACCGATGGGATTTGGTGCAATTCTCACTAATATACCTGTTGCTGGCTTTTCAGAAATTGGTGGCCTATTACATTACGTATACTACGTAGGTATCGATACAGGCATATTTCCGCTCCTGATCTTTATGGGAGTAGGGGCTATGACAGATTTTGGTGCTTTGATTGCAAACCCCAAAACGCTATTTTTAGGCGCTGCAGCTCAATTTGGTATATTCGCAACGTTATTTGGTGCAATCGCGTTAAACGCCGTTCCTGGCTTTGAGTTTTCACTACAAGATGCGTCAGCTATTGCTATTATTGGTGGTGCAGATGGCCCGACAGCTATTTTCCTAGCATCTAAACTTGCCCCTGATTTACTTGGCGCAATTGCTGTAGCTGCATATTCATATATGGCATTAGTGCCTATTATTCAGCCGCCAATTATGAAACTGTTTACTAACGAACAGGAGCGTAAAATTGAGATGGCGCAGTTACGTCATGTGACAAAAGTGGAAAAAATAATCTTTCCTCTTGCGGTATTGTTAATGGCGATTTTCTTCTTGCCAGCTGCAACACCACTCGTAGGTATGTTTTGCTTAGGTAACTTGATGCGTGAATGTGGCGTAGTAGATCGTTTAAGTTCTACGGCACAGAATGAGTTGATTAACATTGTTACTATCTTCCTTGGATTAGGTGTTGGCTCAAAGTTAAGTGCAGACGCTTTTCTAAATGTTGAAACTTTAGGTATCTTAGCGTTGGGTGCTGTAGCGTTCTCGATTGGAACAGCGTCAGGTGTTTTAATGGCTAAGCTGATGAACAAGTTATCTAAGGAACAGGTTAACCCATTAATAGGCGCTGCTGGAGTTTCAGCAGTACCTATGGCCGCACGTGTGGCTAATAAAGTAGGGCTAGAAGCAAATCCACATAACTTCTTATTGATGCATGCTATGGGACCAAACGTTGCCGGCGTATTAGGTTCAGCAGTTGCTGCGGGTATTTTATTGGCACTTGTTGGCCAATAATCTCTATAAAAAACTGTTAAATATTAATCCCTTGAACTACGCTTTTATAGGAATAGTTCGAGGGATTTTTTTTGAAAGCTTTTTTGATCTTAACGTTATGCTTTCTCTGCATGAAGGCGGTAGGGAGAGGCGCTAATAATGAATTGGTAATGGCCTTACCTGTTCAAGGAAACCCTCCATATTCATTCGCAGGAGAGCACCCAAACAAAGGCGTATATAAAGAACTATTTGGTCGTTTATTCAACGAAACACCATTCGAGTTGTCCTACGTTTACTTATCTAACCCTAGAATTAGAAGCAATTTTAGTGAAGAGAAAATTGATGTTGAATGTTGCCCGATTGAAGCTTGGCGGGTGAATGAGCAAGATATATCTTTATATACAGAGCCATTATTTTCGACGCGCGATATGTTAGTTTTTGCTGATGGACAGAAAAAAGTCGTGCATTCGTTATCTGGTATGCAAGTCGCCGTAATAGCAGGTTATGGATACAAAGATGATCACCTTTTTGAGCGATTAGATGTCACAAGCGAGCTACTTATTTTAAAGCTAGTCGCAAGTGGTAGGGTGCCTGTGGGGATTGTTGATGAACAAATAGCTAATTACCTTATAAAAAGCCATCAATTATCGGTAGAACTTGGTCAAGTACATGAAGCTGTTGAGCGGCCATTAAGGTTGCACTTAAAACATAAAGATAAACTAGCTGAAATTAATCGAGCAATCCGTAAAGTAAAGGCCCAAGGTGTTGTTGAAAAAGTCTTGGGCGACTACGTTAATCAATAGCTTTAAGGGTGAAGCTTACAAGTGCTCCAGCTTTCCTGATGTTTTTCAAAGCATAGTCTATCGTGCAATCGGCTAGCCCGTCCTTGCCAGAACTCTAAATACTGAGGCTTTACACGCCAACCACCCCAAAATTCAGGTAATGGTACTTCACCATCAGGGTATTGTTGCTCCATTTGAGCGACACGATCTTTAAGTTCATTATCATGTTTGAGTTTTTGGCTTTGCTTAGATGCCCAAGCGCCAATTTGGCTTCCTCTGTCACGACTGTGGAAATAAGCTTCAGATTGGGGTTTAGATATTTTTTCTACCGTACCCTCTATTCGTACTTGTCGCTGAAGGACATTCCAGTGAAAAAGCAGTGCAACCTTTTGATTTTCAATAAGCTCTTGGCTTTTCTTACTGCCGTAGTTGGTATAAAAGACAAAACCTTGATGATCAAACTCTTTTAATAACACCATGCGGGAGCTTGGTTGCCCTTCATTGTTTACCGTACTAACTGACATTGCTTCTGGTAATAAAATTCCCGATTTATTGGCATCATTAAACCATTGTTCAAACAGTGAATGTGGATCAGTGTTGTCATCAATTGCTGGCATAGGTAAGGCAACACCTTGACCAAATGTTAGCAGGCAACGAATTTTTTCTAAGAAGGTCATTATTGATATAGCTATTGTGGTTTATGGCTGTATTTTAACAGTGTAAGGCTATGACAAGCTAGCACCTTATTGATGCTAGCTTGTCATTAAATGTTACTTCTTTTGCATATAATCAATAGTTAAATTGGTTAGTAGCTTTACACCTAACTCCATGCCACTTTCGTCAATTTTAAACTCTGGTGTATGATGGCCTGGTGCTTGGTGAGCTGGTATGTCTTTGCTTTTCCCACCGACAAATAAATAAAGTCCTGGAACTTCTTCTTGAAAAAATGAGAAATCTTCGGCCCCAGTGACGGCTTTTGTTAATTTGGCATTTCCTGCGCCGGCAGTAGCATGCAGAGTGGGTAGCATTTGCTTCATTAATGAAGGATCGTTATAGGTGATTGGGTATTGATAATCGAGAGGTAAGGTAACTTCAGCAGTGGTGTTCATACTTTCAGCTATTTTGGTTGCTTTACGATGAACCGCTTCATGAATATGCTCTCGAATTTCTGGATTCAGTGAACGTATGGTACCGACAAGCTCGACTTCATCAGGAATAATGTTTGATCGATTACCACCATGGATCATTCCGACAGTTACGACAGCAGCACTGTCAATTAGCTTTACTTCGCGGCTAACAATGGTCTGTAATCCTAAAATAATTTGTGCGGCAGAAACAATTGGATCGGCACTTAACCACGGGTAGGCGCCATGAGATTGTTTGCCCTTAATTACAATTTTATAAGGATCGACTGCGGCCATTATCCCTTCTGCTTTGTATTCCACCGTATTTACATCTAAATCTGAGCTTATATGAAGACCAAAAATTACATCTACATCAGGATTTTTAAGTACACCTTCTTCAACCATCACCTCGGCTCCACCTCTTTCGCCTCTAGGAGCACCTTCTTCTGCAGGTTGAAATATGAATTTTACTTTACCCGTTAAACTACCTTTCATTTCCGTCAAAATTTTTGCTGCGCCCATTAGCATTGCGATATGGGTATCGTGACCACATGCATGCATAACACCAACGTCCATACCATTGTTGGTTGAGCGAACTTTTGAAGCAAAAGCTAGGTCAGTATTCTCTGTTACTGGAAGTCCATCTATATCTGCACGCAGTGCGACCACTGGACCAGGTTTTCCAGAGTCTAGCACAGCAACAACCCCTGTTTTAGCGACCCCAGTTTCCACCTCTAAACCTAATTCATTAAGATATTTGGCGATGGTTTTAGCCGTATTAAATTCGCGATTTGATAGTTCTGGGTATTGATGGAAATGTCTACGCCACTTAACAACGTCAGGTTGAATTTCTGCGGCCATTTTTGCGACTAAATCTTGGTTTTTATTGGCCAAAGCAACTTGGGGAAGGGATAAGGCAATGGCAGAAGCTATTAATAATTTTTTCATGGTAACGACTCATATTTATTATTTGTCATTACCATACTGTAAAGCTGAAAAATTAGCTAATCGTTGGCGTTATACGTCCCAATCGTCAGAATCATCTAATAATTCTTTGAGTCGTTTTTTTTCTAACAGCTCATCTATGCGTTTACGGACCTTTGAATTTTTAATCGCCTGTTCGCCGCTAGCTAGGTCTTTTTCATAGTCGGACGCGTCTGTAGGAGTTGTTGAGCTTTTTGATTCGCGATAAGACATCTTTACATTCCTTAACCTACTTTAATTTCAAAAAAGTACTGAACAAAAAAATGCCAGCAATGCCGTTAGATAAGCATGGCTGGCATTAATTTGAACATAGGCAACAAATGTCAAATTTTCAAACTTTAATTGTCTTCTATGTCTTGAGTTTACTCCCAACCTTCTACATTCGACATGTCAGGAAGTTCGTGAGCAATACCTTTATGGCAATCGATACAAGTTTTTTCGCCACTAGCTAGTGACGTTGAATGCATCTTAGATGCTCGGCTACTTTGAACTGAGAAGTCCATATAGTCGAAGTTATGACAGTTACGACACTCCAAAGAATCGTTGGCTTTCAAACGGCGCCACTCGTTTTCAGCTAGGCGACGGCGATGAGCCAAAAACTTCTCTC
This sequence comes from Thalassotalea algicola, assembly GCF_012932965.1. Classification (GTDB taxonomy): domain Bacteria; phylum Pseudomonadota; class Gammaproteobacteria; order Enterobacterales; family Alteromonadaceae; genus Thalassotalea_F; species Thalassotalea_F algicola. Next base: position 632,886 of record NZ_JABBXH010000003.1, read on the forward strand.
GAGTATTAATTGTTCCGAATATTGCACCCCAAACCTCTTTCGAAGCTTGCATTTTACGTGCAATTTTGTCGGTCCAATTATGTGGAACATGACAGTCTGGGCAGGTCGCTCTTACGCCAGAACGGTTACTAAAGTGGATAGTAGGTTTAAGTTCTTCGTAAACGTTAGCTTCCATCTCATGGCATGAAATACAGAATTCTTCGGTATTTGTTACTTCTAGGGCGGTATTAAAACCACCCCAAAAGATAATGCCAGCAATGAAGCCACCCAATACTAAGAAACCTAAGCTAAAATGAACGCTCGGCTTTCTAATGGTTTGCCAAGCGATTGTTAAGACACGTTTCATCTTACACCTCTACTTAGCTTTAGCATTTTGTTTAGTCTGCGTATGCATATCAACAAAGGTATTTTCTACTTCTGGCTTAGTATCAAATTGATTGACATGACATTGATTACAAAAATAGCGACGAGGTGAAATTTCAGCTAAGAAGTTACCTTCTCTATCCATGTAATGTGTAACACTAACCATTGGCGCTTGTGATTCCTCTGTACGCTGACGACTGTGACATGACATACATTTATTGCTGTTTAAAGTCACTTCGTAATTACGCGTCGTATGAGGGATAATTGGCGGCTGCATTGGGTAGCTACGTTTTTGTTTAATGTCACTATTAATCACTTTGGGTATAGCAGTAGTTTTCTTTTGCTCATTTAGCGCGGTGTTATCGCGTAATGTTGCAATATTAGAACTTTCTGCTTGTACATAAGTAACTGCCGCACTAACGACTAGAACAAGAGTTGTTATTAATTTTTTCATCATTGCTCTCCTATGCTTTTACCACTTTAACTGCACACTTTTTAAAGTCGGTTTCTTTAGATAGTGGATCCGTTGCATCTAAAGTCACCTTGTTTACCAATCGGCTAGCGTCAAACCATGGCATAAATACCAATCCTTTTGGCGGCTTATTTCGACCACGTGTTTCAACACGAGTTTCAACTTCACCACGGCGTGATTGTATTTTTACAACATCACCACGGCGAAGGCCGCGAGATTTAGCATCGTCTGGGTGCATGTAAACTAATGCGTCAGGCATTGACTGATAAAGTTCTGGTACGCGTTGCGTCATTGAACCAGAATGCCAATGTTCTAAGACACGACCTGTTGATAACCATAAGTCGTACTCTAGATCCGGAACTTCAGCAGCAGGCTCATAAGGCAGTGCGAAAATAATCGCTTTACCGTCAGGTTTACCATAGAACTCAAAGTCTTTACCTTCTTTAACATACGGGTCTTGACCTTCTTTAAAGCGCCATAACGTTTCTTTACCGTCAACAACAGGCCAACGTAGACCTCGCACATTGTGATAAACATCGTAAGGGGCTAAGTCATGAGCTTTTCCGCGGCCGAATGTCGCGTATTCTTCAAATAGACCTTTTTGAATATAGAAGCCAAAATCACGAGCTTCGTCGTTCAAACGTTCTGTAGGGACTTCATTGATTGAATAACGGTTTACTTGACCATTCGCATAAAGCACATCAAATAGCGTTTTACCTTTGTAGCTTGGGTTTGCATCTAGTAGCTTTTTATCCCAAACGTCTTCTATATTAAAGCGCTTTGAAAATTCAACCACTTGCCACATATCAGACTTTGCACCTTCTGGTGCTTCAACCATTTGGTACCATGCTTGAGTTCTACGCTCAGCATTACCATATACGCCTTCTTTTTCTACCCACATGGCTGTTGGTAAAATTAAGTCAGCTGCTTGCGCTGTTACAGTCGGATAAGGGTCTGAAACCACAATGAAGTTCTTCGGGTTGCGGTAACCAGGTAAACCTTCTTCATTCATATTGGCGGCAGCTTGCATATTGTTATTACACTGCACCCAATAGAAGTTCAGCTTACCGTCTTTTAACATTCGATTTTGTAAAACAGCGTGGTAACCAGGTTTTGCTGGAATAGTGCCTTCTGGCAGTTTCCAAATCTTCTCAGCTAGTTTCCTGTGCTTAGGATTTTTAACGACCATATCTGCAGGTAAGCGGTGTGCAAATGTACCCACCTCACGAGCAGTACCACAAGCTGACGGCTGACCTGTTAATGAGAACGGACTATTACCAGGCGTTGAGATTTTACCGGTTAGTAAGTGAATGTTGTAAATAAGGTTATTTGCCCAAACACCACGGGTATGTTGATTGAAGCCCATCGTCCAGAAAGAACAAACTTTACGGTGCGGGTCAGCATATAGTTCTGCTAAGTCATTTAACTGTTTAACAGGAACACCTGATAATTCAGAAACATACTCCGCTGTATAAGTACTAACAAATTTAGCATATTCTTTGAAATTAATAGGTTTTGAAGAACCTGCTGTTTTGTTATTGTTTTTCGCTTTTTTCTCAAGCGGATGGTCAGGGCGTAAGCCATAACCAATGTCGGTTTGACCTAACCTGAAGTTAGTGTGCTTGTTAACAAAATCTTTATTAACTTTGCCATTTTCAATAATGTAGTTAGCTATGAAGTTTAAGATGGCTAAGTCAGTTTGTGGTGTGAAAATCATGCCGCTATCGGCTAAGTCAAAACTGCGGTGCTCAAACGTTGATAGCACAGCTACTTTAACGTGTGGAGCACTTAAACGGCGGTCAGTTATGCGGGTCCACAAAATTGGGTGCATTTCCGCCATGTTTGAACCCCAAAGCACCATAGCATCAGTTTCTTCGATGTCGTCATAACAACCCATAGGCTCGTCGATACCAAAGGTACGCATAAAGCCACCTACTGCAGAAGCCATACAGTGACGAGCATTAGGGTCTATATTGTTTGAGCGAAAGCCTGCTTTATAAAGCTTAGCTGCTGCATAACCTTCTTGAACTGTCCATTGACCAGAGCCGAACATACCTACACCTGTAGGGCCAACTTCTTTTAACGTTTTCTTAGCTTTCTCTGCCATTACGTCAAATGCTTGATCCCAACTGATCGGTGTAAAGTCACCATTTTTATCGTACTTACCATTCTTCATACGAAGAAGTGGTGTAGTGAGGCGATCTTTACCGTACATGATTTTTGATAAGAAGTAGCCTTTGACACAGTTGAGCCCCTTATTTACTGGTGACTTGATGTCACCATGGGTTGCTACAACTTTACCATTCATTACACCTACGTTTACGCTACAACCTGTACCACAGAATCGACATGGTGCTTTATCCCATTTGATTTTAGTTGCGTCGCTTGTAGTTATTAAGTTTGAAGCCTGCGCGGGTACCGAAACCCCAGCAACAGCTGCTGCTGCGGCTACAGCATTTGCTTTTATAAATTCTCGGCGATTTATCGTCATTTTATTTCACCTCTACAGTTTCTGGTTCGGTTAAAAATTGGTGGTAAACCGGCGAGATGCTAAAAAACTCTTCGGTTAACCTAATTTGATCAACGATGTTGGCAATGCTTTTTTGGCTAGTGCCTTCAACGGTAAATACTATTTTTCCTTGCTCGTTCTCGCCGTGTACTTCGGCATCAACAAAGCTATCGATTAGTTCTTTCAAGCGCTCTATTTCGCTTGGTTCGCATTGGGCGACAAAACTAGCGATATGGTATTCGTCAGCTTGGCTCATGAATGAGCTCCTCTATTTTGATTGCGGGTTGTGGGCAGCTGCTAACACACGCTCCACATAACGTGCAATCAGATTCATTTATTTCTGGTGTAGGAATAGCGCCATTGGAATAGCTAAAAGAAATTGCTCTAGGCTCGCATACGTCACGGCAGCTTTGGCAATAAATGTGGTTTTTCGCCAAACATTTATTATTAATTGTAATGCTGGCTTGCCAAGCTTTCCGAGTTTTTCTTTGCTCGTTATCGATAAATAATGGCTGTTCGCAGCTTTTCTCGCATTCACTACAAAATGTGCATTCGGCTGTGTTAAAGTCAACAAACGGTAATCCTTGTTTATCTTTTTTCAATACTTTAGTTTCACAGACATCAATGCACTTATCGCACCGTGTGCACAATTGCGAAAAGGCTTCCTCGCTAATAACCCAAGGAAGCCTTAAATGTTTCTCTATCGGCTGAGATTTGAAGCGACCTCTTAATAGACGCCGTCTAGCTACATTCTCTACTTGTTCCATGCTTTACTGCGTTAAGAAGTTGGTGGGCCCACTAAAAACATTTGGCTTATCCAAATCATAAAGCCGTAGCCTCCAACAATTGCTACAGCAAGAATTGGTGCTAAAAATACGGTGAGAAAAACAAAGGTATTTCGCTCATACTTTTTTTGTTGTTCGGTGTTTTCTATCATAATTAAACTCTGCCCTCTGATGAGTTCTTAACTGATTAAAACATTTATTAACCTGACAGTATTTGATCTGAAATAACATTTTATTTTGTAAGGTTAAATTGGTGATTTTATTTAAGTTTAGAATTCATTAAAGTTTAGATTACAATTAGCTTTTTACACTAAAATTTAAAAATTATTTAAATGGACCAATTGTCTACTGCAAAATGGCTAGTAAAATTTAATCAATATCTCGCTAAATTTCGTTTTCGTGGCGCCATATTTTTGTATGGAGATCTTGATTGGGCGCTAGATTGGTTGAATAACGAAGCCTCGATTGAGCTCTCAGACTTTGGCCTTATTTATAGCGATATGTTTATCAATGAAGGTGTTATTACTTATAAAAACTATCGTCATCAGCTTGGTACTGAAAATACTAGCGTATTCTTTGCTGATAGTGACTTTAATGTAGATGCTTTTGCGGCTTTATCGGGAACAATCGTTGCTGGTGGTATATGTTATATCTGGCTACCACAAGCGCTATTGGCTAATCATAGTGGCTTTATTAAAAGACTTACATCTCATATTGATGACTTTTCAGAAGTGTTGCTTTGCAAGCAAGGGGACGAATTAACTTTGCCTGAATTTGAATGTAGTGATTGTTCAAATACTAATATAGTTTTTTCACTCCCCACGATTGGACAGAGAAGTTCAATAAGCGCAATAAAGAAAGTAGTTACTGGTAAAACAAGAGAACCATTAGTGATTACTGCTGACAGAGGCCGAGGAAAAAGCACAGCATTAGCAATAGCGGTTAGTGAATTAATGGCTGCGAATACTCGCAATCTGCATATCGTTATTACAGCTCCTCACCGGATGGCTACTAATATTTTTTTCAGCCACTTAGAGCGTTTATGCGTAAATAGCACGGTTAAGGGGAGCCGGTTTACTTGGCAGAAGCATCAAGTTGACTTTATACCGGTCGATGAATTAATACATGATAAACCATTAGCAGATTTAATTTTTGTCGATGAGGCTGCAGGTATACCAGTCTATTTATTAGAGCAAGTAATACGAGTTTATAATCGAGTGGTCTTCTCTAGTACTATTCATGGCTATGAAGGTGCTGGCAAAGGATTCTCCAACAAGTTTTTGCCGCTGCTTGCTAAACACAGTCGAAAAATTAAAGAGTGCTACTTAAACGAACCAATTCGTTGGGCGAATAATGACCCGTTAGAAGCATTTGTTTTTAATACCTGTATGTTGAATGCAGAATTAGTTGAATTAACTGATTACGCTGAAATTTCTAAGCAAAAAAAACCTTTTAAATATGGTGTTTATTCTGGCGATGAGCTTGTTAACAACGCTAGGTTGTTAAGCCAGACTTTTGCGATATTAATCACAGCGCATTATCAAACAAAGCCTAGTGATCTTAGATTAATGTTAGATGATCCTACCGTTAGTGTTCATATTTTATTGCACAATGATGAGCCTGTAGCGGTAGCTCTTGTTGTAACAGAACATCCATTAACAGAGCAGTTGCAAGCTGAAATTATCGCAGAAAAACGTCGAATTAAAGGACATTTACTTACACAGCTTATTGCCCAGCAACTGCTGAGAACAGAATCGTTTAATTATAGCTATCAACGAGTTATGCGAATAGCTGTACATCCAAGAGTTCAAGGGAAGGGCCTAGGAACGCATTTATTAAACGAGGTGGTTGATCAGGCTAGCCAAGCAAGAATAGATTTTATCGGAACGAGTTTTGCGGCTTCTAGCCAAGTCGTATCTTTTTGGCGAGATAACGACTTTAAACCAATTAAATTAGGATTTAATCGAGATGCTTCTAGTGGTGAACATTCATTGGTAATGTTAAAAGCGTTAAATAGTGGATCGTCGAATTTTTCTAATGTTTTAGTTCAAGAGTTTTATCGTGAATTTCCTCATTGGTTGCCCGATGAATTTAAGGCGCTCGACTATTCACTTATCGCCCTAGTGTTATCGATGTCTCCTATCCAAGAACAGGAGGTTATAACAGAGCGTGATAGATTATTAATATCGTCGTTTACGCAAAATGCCAACTTATACAGCAAAGCAAAACTCAGCTTATCGAAATGGCTTCAATATCAGCTTTCCGTTCAAACGTCTGAATTGGAATCATATTATCCGCTAATCGCAAAAACACTAATGCACCAGAACGATAGTAAGGTGGTCGAAAATTTTGGTTTTACCGGGAAAAAAGCACTATATCAGGCATTGCAGGAGCTTATCGAGTTAACTTTTTAGAATAAGGCTTTACAGACAATGTACTGGCAAATTCTTTATTTTGCCGCCAAAGCCAAAACTTTTGCATTTTATGATATTGGCAAAGTTTACTTGAGCTTGCTTGGCAGTCTTCATGGTTAACAATTCGAGCTAAGTAGTAATTAATATATTTAGACAATTGTTTTTCTGGGGCATATTGGTATGCAACAAGTAGTACCTGTAACCAATTTTCCATGGTACGTAAATAATTTTCTGTTGTATTACCCACTTAAACCTCCTTGTATAAGGTACTAACGTTTAGCAAAGACTGCCAAAGAACTTGCTTGGCATTATTATCTAAACACTTGCAATCATTGCCTTTTATTTGGCCTTGATAGATAAGTGTTCTCAAAAGATCACTCGAGAGTTCAATTTTGACTTTTGCTGGCATTGATGTGGTAGTTGATGGCATAGTTTGTTCACCTAAAGGATTACCGTTATTTACAAATTAGCTGAAGTTTTCTTATTTGTAAATGATAATTATTCTCATTTGTGTAAATTGTTGTAATCAGTAAAGAGAAATCAATGCAATCGATTATCGAAGTGCAGCACTTAGTTAAAAGCTATCAACAACTAAATGCAGTTAATGATGTAAGTTTCACAATCCCGAAAGGCGGATGTTTCGGCTTACTTGGTCCCAATGGCGCAGGGAAGACAACTACGATTGAAATAATGGAAGGCATTATTTCAGCTTCTTCTGGGAACGTGCTTTATAAAGGGCAAGCAGTTAACGAGCATATAGCCCATGAGATAGGTATACAATTTCAGCATACCGCTTTGCAAGATTTTTTAACGGTAAAAGAAACATTGGACTTATTTGCATCCTTTTATCAGAAAACGTTACCACAGCAGCAACTTATAGAACTATGCGATTTATCTGAGTTTCTCGATAGGGATAGTCGATTGTTATCAGGGGGGCAGCGTCAGCGCTTATTGTTAGCATTAGCGTTAATTAACGACCCTGAAGTGGTGTTTCTTGATGAGCCAACAACGGGGTTAGATCCGCAAGCTAGGCGAAACTTTTGGCAGCTTATTAAGAATATTAAATCGCAGAATAAAACGGTAATTTTGACGACACATTACATGGATGAAGCCGAGCAGCTATGTGATTACATCGTGGTTATGGATCATGGAAAAATTATAGAGCAGGGAGAGCCAGAATTACTGTTGAAAAAACACTTTGGCCATGTGTTTATTTATCTACCTGTTGAACAAGTGCCTGATGATTTAGTTACCCAAAATGGCTGGCGAATACAAGATGAACAAATTGAAATAGAAACAGATAATGTAGAGCAAACAATTAGCTTATTAATAAAAGAACAAGTTCCATTAGATGCACTACATGTAAAGTCAGCTAACTTAGATGATTTATTTTTGAAGCTGACAGGCCATTCGTTAAGAGAATAGTATATGTTTAATTTACAAAGGTTTTTTGCTGTATTTAAAGGCAGGAATATAGAGTTTTTTCGTGATAAGTCATCTTTGGGTTGGAACTTACTTTTCCCAGTTTTGTTGTTAATTGGTTTTTCATTCGTTTTTTCTGATGATAACAAGGCACTTTATAAAGTAGGGGTTATCGAGCATGCAAATGCTGAACAACCGTTTTTGAGTCATAAATTCTTGTCAACAAAGCATGTAGACTTTGTTCAGTACTCAGACCTTGCACAAGCCAAACAAAAACTCACCAGACATAGCATCGATTTTATTATTGATTTTGAGCAGAAACGCTATTGGTTAAATGAACTTTCACCGAATAGTTATATTGTTTCTCAAATGTTTTTGGCACATGAGTCTAAGTTTGATAAACAGTCTTTGTCGGGTAAAGCAATCCGTTATGTAGATTGGGTACTACCGGGCATACTTGGTATGAATATGATGTTTAGTTGCTTATTTGGCGTAGGCTATGTGATAGTTCGATATCGTAAAAATCACGTGCTTAAAAGACTAAAGGCAACGCCTCTCACCGCTCTAGAGTTTGTTACAGCGCAGTTAATGTCTAGACTATTTATCGTGATTTTTATGTCTGCCATTGTCTATATTGGCTGCAATTTCATGTTTGACTTCTACATGTTAGGCAGCTATCTCGACTTGCTTATAATCGGCTTTCTTGGGGCATTTAGTTTGATTACATTAGGCTTGTTGGTTGCGTCTCGTAGCAAAAGTGAAGAATTAATTGGCGGGCTACTCAATTTAACATCTTGGCCGATGATGATCCTTTCTGGCGTATGGTTTAGCCTAGAAGGTGCACCAAATTTTGTTAAAGTCATCGCAGACTTTTTGCCATTAACACACCTTGTTTCTGCAGCTCGAAAAGTCATGACAGAAGGAGCAACGTTGGTTGATGTCAGTTATCACATAGGTGTTTTATGTGGCATGAGCTTATTGTTTTTAATTTTAGGCGCTTACCTATTTAGCTGGAACACCGATCGTTAATTAGGTATTTAATTTAGCTTGTCTTGCTTTAATTAGCTTTGGTTAACTTAACTGATCAATCAGCCGAGCTAATTGGCTGATCTTTAAATTAGAGAGTTGTCGATAATCAAAATAAGGGCAAATAATTATTTTTCGTTTCTCATCGATAGCAAAAAACTCATTTAGCCATAAACATTGCTGAGCAACGGCTAATTTCGCCGCATAAGTTTTTCCCATCACGATATGAATCTTATTTGGAGTTTTAGCGACTATTTCACTTCCATTAAATAGCAGGCACTGTGGCGCATTTTCTTGTAGCAGCTGTTCATCTCTTAGGTGTTGCCATTGAGTGAATGATTGCGGCGAACGTTCAAATTCTAACTTGGCAAAAACATTAAATATCTTTCGCCAGTGATTGCCTGTTTGCTGCGCAATGTTGAATATTTCATCTTGCTGCATAAGATGCATACCATCAAGTTGCTGATAAAAGGGCAACGGAGGGGTATTTTCAATATAAATATAGATAGGAGCGTCAATGCTCCCTAAACCGACATAATGCATCATAATATTTAGGCAATAAAAAACCCGGATTTTACCGGGCTTTTGTAATATTAGAAGTGTTTTTAGCGCTTAAAACTCATCTAACATATGTTCCAAAGAATCTTCGTATATCCTCAGTTCTTTTTCGAGTTGGAACTTCTCTTTCAGTTGTTCAATTTCACGCCACTTTCTTTTTTTGTTAGTACTTGCTTTGGATTTTGGTTGTTTCTCGAATTTATCCAATACCGCTTGAAGTTTATCCATGGAATGCTCCTTTTTTCTACAACTGCATCTTTTTAATATCATAACTATTTGCATAATAAAACAGTTTTTGTGATATTTTTTTTACAAAAAGATGAATGTTTTTCACATAACAGCTTCAAAAAAGAACAATCTCTTTTAACTTCAAAAACTTGATAACGTGGCGTCAAAAATTAGATTTTTATTGTCTAAACGTTATTAAAATAACTCCGTTAATTGCTTTTCTAGTTTCTCTTGGTCTACTGCAAAGTTGCGAATACCTTCGGCAAGTTTTTCTGTTGCCATTGCATCTTGATTCATCGCCCAGCGGAATGCTTGCTCAGTTAATGCTGGCTCATTTGAAATTGTCGATTGCTCACTAGACAACTGCTTTACGACGGTTTCGTTACTTGCTGCTAACTCATCCATTAATTGCGGACTGATGGTTAAACGATCACAGCCTGCAAGCGCAAGCACTTCACCAGTGTTTCTAAAACTCGCTCCCATCACAACAGTGCTATATCCCTTAGCTTTGTAGTAGTTGTAAATTTCAGTTACCGATACAACGCCAGGATCTTCTAATGGTGCGTATTCAGTTTTATCGGTATTGGCTTTAAACCAATCTAATATACGACCTACAAATGGTGAAATTAAGTAAACCCCTGATTCTGCGCACGCTTGAGCTTGTGCAAAACTAAACAGTAAGGTTAAGTTACAGTTAATGCCTTTCTTTTCAAGAATTTCAGCCGCCTTTATACCTTCCCAAGTAGAAGCTAGTTTAATTAAAATGCGTTCATTGCTAATGCCTGCTTCGTTATAAAGTGCAATAAGCTTCTCTGCTTTTTCTACGCTAGCTGCTGTGTCGAATGATAAGCGAGCATCTACTTCTGTAGAAATGCGACCAGGCACAACGTTTAGTATCTCTAAGCCAATGAGTACTGAAAGTTTGTCAGCGGCATCAATTACCTGCTGTGCAGTGTCACTCGATTGGGCTTGGGCCCATTCAACCGCTTGTGCTAATAATGGCTGATACGCAGGTATTGCCGCCGCTTTTAATAACAATGATGGGTTAGTAGTAGCGTCTTGTGGCTGAAATTTCGCAATTGCTTCAATGTCGCCTGTGTCGGCCACAACAGTGGTCATTTGCTTTAGCTGTGCTAATTGATTCATGAATTATCCTTTCTATGAAAATGCTGAGTGATCGGTTAAATGAAGAAAAATTACAACAACCAGCGAGCTTGTTGTTTATTTGATAACCGATAACAAGTAATTTGTTGCAATATTTTTATCAAATTTTCTCAGCCGTGCCTACCGTATTTATAAGAATATTTGCTATTAATTATAAAAAGTTGAACAAAAGGTCAACTTTCTCGCTGTTATTAGCGTTTTTTGGAAAAATTCACTGTGTTATAGTGACCACATTTCCAATTTTAGATAGCTCAAAATATGTTAATTGTTGTCTCTCCCGCTAAAAATTTAGATTATGAATCGCCACTTGCAACTAACGAATTTACACAGCCAAATTTGTTGTCACATAGTCAGGAACTAATTGAAGTGTGTAAAACGCTTACTCCAGCAGATATTAGTTCGTTGATGGGCGTAAGTGATAAAATCGCTGGCCTTAATGCAGCAAGGTTTGGTCAATGGCAACAGCCTTTTAACGCAGATAATGCTCGCCAAGCTGTGCTGGCATTTAACGGAGATGTATACACGGGTCTGGATGCAGGTTCATTTACAGATGCAGATTTTTTGTTTGCTCAACAGCACCTTAGAATTTTGTCTGGTTTGTATGGTCTGCTTAAACCACTAGACCTTATGCAGGCGTACCGATTAGAAATGGGGACTAAGCTGGCGAACAAACGTGGCGATAATTTATATCAGTTTTGGGGTGAAGTTATCACTAACGAAGTTAATGCAGCATTAGTTGCTCAGGGTGATGATGTGCTTATTAATTTGGCCTCTACAGAATATTTTAAATCGGTGAAGAAGAAGCAGTTAAACGCTACAGTAATTACTCCTAGCTTTAAAGATTGGAAAAACGGTCAATATAAGATGATCAGCTTTTTCGCTAAAAAAGCCCGTGGACTAATGGCTCGATATGTCATTCAAAATCAAATAACAGATGTAGAACAATTAAAGTCATTTAATTTAGCTGGTTATGGGTTCAATGAGGAGTTGAGTAAAGGTAATGATATTGTCTTTACGCGAAAACAAACCGACTAACACCGTTTTAATTACAAGGAGTACTTGGCACAAATAAAGTCATTAAAAGGCGTAGTAGGTTAATTAAAGCTGAACTACACTTTTTATATGTGCCAAGTAGCTTAAGGAGCAGCTATGCTAAGTTTATTAGCACAATTACTAAAAGCCCTAAACTCAGAAAACTCATCCCGACAAGTATCAGCAGCAATTGCTTTGTCCCTATTATTTGCACTGTCACCTATTTTGTCACTACAGGCACTGCTAATACTATTGCTTGTGTTAATGGTAAAAGTTCATCTGGCTTCATTTATCATTGGTGCGACGTTATTTGAAGGCTTGGCATTTATATTGTCACCCGTAAGTATCTTGATTGGAGAAATGCTATTAACTAGCTCGTCAACAAGTGCGGCTTTCGAATCTTTGTATCAATTTGGATGGTTTAAACTTGGCCAATGGCACCACACTTATAACCTTGGTTCATTAGTGTTAGGAGCAGTGCTAGCTGTGCCTGTTTACTTTCTAACCAAGCTTTTAGTGCTTAAGTATCGCCAACACATTAAAAATTATTTTGAACGCTTAGCCATTGTCAAAGCGTTAAAAGCAACTCGTGTGTTTCAGCTATATCAACAATTCGGCATCTCAGGAGATAAATAGCCATGCATTATATTAGATGGCAAGGGGCGGTCGCCTTTTTAATTATTATCGGCTTAATTGCTGGTATCGCCTATTTACTTGCTGGCCCCATAGCTAAGCAGGCTATTGAGCGCTATGGCGCAGAATATACCGGTGCAGAAGTCAATGTTGACAGCGTATCGGTAGCATTAATGCCATTTGGTTTACAAATTAATCAGCTACAGGCGACAGATCCTAAGAAGCCAGAAAATAATATGGTTAGCCTTACAAAGGCTGATGCTGTTATCGAGTTATGGCCGTTAATCTTTGGCAAAACTATTATTGATTCGTTGGTAGTTGAAAACTTAACTTTTGGTGATAAACGACAAACAGTAGGGCAAGTGTATCGAGCACCTACACAAGATAAGAGTGAAGATTCAAGCGCTAAATCAAGTTGGTTAGACGATATGCAGCAAAATCTGCCAGATCCTCAATCATTGCTTGATAATGCTAATCTTAGAACTGTCAAACAAGCAAAGAAACTCGAACAAACGTATGCAACTGAAAAAGAAAATTTAGCCAAAATAAAACAAAATTTGCCCGATAAAGAAAAATTAAAATCTTTTGAACATCGAGTTAAAGCGCTATCAAAAGTTAAAGTAAAATCGCTAGCTGATTTAGAAAAAATAAAGAAAGATTTTGAACAACTAAAAGCTGAGTTTAAGCAGGAGCAAGCACAAATAAAAGCAATGAAAGAGCAAGTGCTTGCCTCAAAGGAAAATCTAGCAACTGATATTACTGCCTTAAAAGATGCACCTAAACAAGACTGGCAGGACATCTCAACAAAATATCAATTGCAGACAATTGAAGCTGAAGACTTTGCTCATTTAATTTTTGGTGACAAAGCACGAGACTATTACCAATGGGCTGAAATTGCGTTGACTCATATTAAGTCGAGTTCTGAACAAAAAGCTTCTTCTCAAGCGTCGCAAGTAAATGACAATGGCCGTTTTGTTCATTTTGATGAGCAGCAACCGTTACCTGAATTTTGGCTAAAGAAGGCCGAGCTATCTTTAGCGCTTGGCCAAGGAAACTATCGAGTTAATCTAGAAGATATTACCCACCAACATTGGCTGATTAATAAACAGTCGAAATTAAATGTTGTTGCTAATGAAGCGGGTAAGTTGGGTGAACTAAACGCAGACGCTCAGTTTGCTTTAAATGCAAAACAAGTTGTAACAGCGATAGGGAGCTGGTCAGTACAGAACCTGCCGTTAAATGACATTGAGCTACAAAACTCTACTGCATTTAACTTAGAGTTAGTAAAAGCGATGTTAGCTGTTGTTGGGCAGTTCGATATTAACAATGGTCAATTAGCATTACGCAGTGACTTTGCATTGGCTGAGAATGAATTTTCGGGGAACGCTGAGTCTAAACTCGCAAACATACTGATAGATACGCTTTCCTCTACCGATAACCTTTCATTAGCACTAAGTGCGGATGGAGACTGGTTATCGCCAACTTGGCAACTTGATTCTTCACTTAATAATTTGTTATCTGACGCCTTTAAAGGACAAGTTTCGGCCAAGCTGAATGAGTTTCAGTCAACACTTACTTCAGGCTTAAATGAAAAAGCGGCAAGTAGTTTAAATTTAGGCGAAGGAGAAATGTCTGAATTGTTGCAAATCGAATCTCTGCTAAACAGCACTGATGCCGCTATTGATGATTTGGCCAATAGCGACGTAGTTAAGCAGCAAAAAAAGAAGTTGGAAAATAAAGCGAAAGATAAATTAAAAGAGAAGCTTGGTAAATTATTTGGTTAACGATCGAATGCAAGTATAGGTAATCCTATAAAAACATCCACTTTACAAGTGCTGTAAAAACCTATTTACAGCCACTTGTTGCCTTTACACTTTCAACTACTTGCCTATTTATAGCCGTCAAAAGATACTCTGCTCATCACTAAGTTCTACTTGGAAACCAAGGTAATAATAATGGCAGATTTATTTGAAAACCCAATGGGTTTAGACGGCTTTGAATTCGTTGAATTTACAGCGCCAGAGAAAGGAATACTAGAACCTGTATTTGAAACAATGGGTTTTACAAAAGTTGCTCGTCATAAATCAAAAGACGTAGAATTATGGCGTCAAGGCGACATTAACTTCATTACAAACTACGAGAAAAAATCACATGCAGGCTACTATGCAGAAGAGCATGGTGCATCTGCTTGTGGTTTAGCGTTCCGTGTTAAGAATGCTCAGCATGCGTATAGCTCATGTTTAGAAAAAGGTGCTCAACCAGTTGAAATTAGCACAGGACCTATGGAACTTCGTTTGCCTGCAATTAAAGGTATCGGTGGTGCAACGTTATATTTAATTGATCGTTACGAAGAAGGAAAGTCAATTTATGACATCGACTTTAACTGGATAGAAGGTGTAGACCGCCATCCTGAAGGTTGCGGTTTCCATACTTTAGATCACTTAACTCACAATGTTTACCGTGGTCGAATGGATTATTGGGCGAGTTACTACGAAGATTTATTTAACTTCCGTGAAATTCGCTACTTCGATATTAAAGGTGAATACACTGGTTTATTATCTAAAGCGATGACAGCTCCGGATGGTAAAATTCGTATTCCACTAAATGAAGAAGCTGCTGGCGGTGGTGGTCAAATTGAAGAGTTCTTAATGCAATATAACGGTGAAGGTATTCAGCATATCGCTTTTGCTTGTGATGATATATATGCATGTTGGGATAGATTGAAAGCAAATGGCATGAAGTTTATGCCAGCTCCGCCAAATACCTATTACGACATGTTAAAAGAGCGCTTACCAGGCCACGGCGAGCCAGAAGATGAACTACAATCTCGTGGTTTATTACTTGATGGTACTACTGAAGGTGGCGAGCCACGCTTATTGCTACAAATATTCTCGGATACCTTGTTAGGTCCTGTATTTTTCGAGTTTATCCAACGTAAAGAAGACGACGGATTTGGTGAAGGTAACTTTAAAGCGTTATTTGAATCAATTGAACGTGATCAAGTTGAACGTGGTGTAGTAGGCGAAAAAGCTTAAACGTTTTAACGAGTCCAATATAAATTTAAAGCCCACAGTAAGTGGGCTTTTTTGTTTGTAAAATTACGTTTAAATCTACAAACTTAAAAATTAAGCACAAAAGTTAAATACGCTAGCGTCTCATCAATGAATACGTTCCGTTTTAGGTCTTTGACTTCTGACAAGTTAAGGGTTAGTTTAGCCTAGCCTTTAACGAGTATTTATCAGCATGTACACCAGTTTTTTCGGACTTAATGACGTTCCATTTTCAATAGCTCCTAACCCAGATTACTTATTTTTAGGTGATCGTCACAAGGAAGCCTTAGCTCATTTAACTTATGGCTTAGGTGATACAGGTGGCTTTGTTTTATTAACCGGCGAGGTTGGAACTGGAAAAACGACCTTGAGTAGACGGTTACTAGAGCAACTACCTGAAAATACACAAGTCGCTTTTATTCTTAATCCGACACTGTCTTGCTTAGAGTTATTAGCAACTATTTGTGATGAACTAAAAGTTCGATACAAGAAAACCGGCACAACACTTAAGTACTTAACCGACAAAATACAGCAGAAGCTTTTAAGTAATCAAAGTAATGATATCAATACGTTATTGATTATTGACGAAGCACAGCACTTACAGCCAGAAGTATTAGAGCAGCTACGCTTGCTAACTAACTTAGAAACGAATACAAAAAAACTGTTGCAGGTGGTGTTAATAGGGCAGCCAGAACTACAACAATTATTGCAGCGACGCGATTTAAGACAATTAGCGCAGCGAATTACAGCTCGTTATCACTTGCTGCCTTTAACACGTGCAGAAGTTGCAGAATATATCAAACATCGGTTAACGGTAGCTGATTGCCATCGACCTTTGTTCAATGATGGCGCTATTGCGCTGATCCATAAGATTTCCAAAGGGATCCCTCGTCTTATTAATTTACTCTGTGATAGGGCGCTGGCAACCGCTTATGGCCGTAATGACTCGATTGTAACTCGAAAAGTTGTGTTAATTGCTTCACAGCAAGCACTAGGGAGCGAATATCATTTGACGCCGTGGTGGCAAAATAAAAAAATTATCGCCGTTAGCGTAGCAGCGAATTTAATTATTTTATTAGGTGCAGCGTATTTACTTGGCAGTAACTATCAAGTAAATGAAAGTAAGATAGTTTCTGATAAATCTGAAGCATCAGAACAGTTAGTAGTTACAACAACTAATACGGAACTTATTGCAGCTTCACCAGAGCATATTTTGAAAAACAATGACTTACCATCAGGTAATGTCATTGAGCCTGAAGTTTCACATGACAAGTTAGCAGGCAATATTGAATCGCTAGAGAAAAGTTCACCTGCTGATGCTCGCGCCCAAACTCGTAACGTGTTGAGTGACCCAACTACTCATTCGGCAACTAAAGCAACATTAGAAATTGACACTACACCTGCAATTCAAGCGCAACAAGACCAAGACATTGCTTTCGAAGTGAGTCAAGTCGATGGTGTTTCTGATGATTTATTGGCTAAATTTCAACAAGCCATTGATGAAACCCAAGATTTGCCTGTCTCAAATGCGTTAGAAAATGAGCAGCAAGAAATTCCTTCATTATTAGATATGCCAAGCCATATTCAAAATAGGGTGCCAGCACTGCAATTTGAAGTCCATATTTTTGCAACCGATGGCAATGGCTGGGTTAGAGTAAATGGCCGTGAACGTTATGAAGGGGATGTATTAGCTGGCAGAGTGGTGTTAAATAAAATCACTCCAGATACAGTAATATTAGCGCTAGATGGCGAACAATTTTCACTGCCCGCGCTCTCTAGCTGGTAGTAAGTAGTTGGTTAGCGCTAACCATTAGTTTGCGAACAACTGCTAGCTCTTAATGCTCAAACGCGGTTTTAAAGAAACTCAATAAATTGATGTTAAATTCTTCTGGGCGAATGCATTTGTCAATCTGATCTTTATACTTTGATTGGCTTAAGTCTATATCTTCAATCGCAATAGCTTGATTTAACCTTGAATTATAAAACACTTTGACGATTGGATGAGTGGGTTTCGCTTTGTTTAATTCACTAATTAAACCAATTTTCCCGCTATTGAGTTGAACTAAAGTACCGACTGGATATACCCCTAAACATTGAATGAACTTTTCTACAAGCTCTTCATCATAGCCAGTAGCGGATTCTTGAATTAACGTTTTAAACGCATTTACTGGATGAACTGCATCTTGATAGCACCGGTCTGAAATCATCGCATCATAGCTATCAACAATCGCCATCATACGGCCAAATTTACTGATTTCATCACCTTTTAATGCTTTGGGATAACCACTGCCATCTAGTCGTTCATGATGCTCTCTTAATACGGTCATGACAATATGCGATATCTGTGGGGTATCTTCTAAGATTTTTGCGCCTAGTGCGACGTGGGTTTTTATAATCCCTTCTTCCTTAGCCGACAGTGCAGTAGGTTTATTAAGAATATCATTAGGTAAAAAAACTTTGCCGATATCGTGTAAAAATGCGCCTAATGTGAGTTGTTCTATTACGTCTCGTTCAAACTTTAAATGCTTGGCAAATATTGCCATCAAAATAGAGCAATTTAGCGAGTGCTCCATTAAATAATCGCTTTTAGAGCGCAGGCGAGATAAACAGGCTAATGCGTCTTGGTTTCTAAAAATGGAATCCACCATGGCATCAGTTGTTTCTCTAACTTCATCGGCATCAACTGACTTGTCTGCTTGTACATTGCCTAGGATTTTACTTTGTAAATTTTTAGCATTGCCATATAAAGCCTGTGCTTGCTTTAGTTCGTCTTCTAGCGATATTACTTTCTTTCGTCCGACTTTATTAAGCTTAGTTAATGGGCTAGAGCTTATGCTAGGCATAACTTTGTCTACTTCTTCCGCAGCCTTTTGCTTAAGAGGGTCGATTACAACCTTTTTGATCCCGGCCTCTTTTAACTGCATCACTTTAGCTACGCTTAGCACATAACCTTCAGACTTTAAAATAAAGCCTTTGTCTTGATAGGAAATTGATTTGACATACATACCCGGCCTTAATTGGGCAATGGGTATTTCTTTGAAATTTTGTGAAGAATTGTCACTTGGCATCATAATGCTCTATATTGCTGATGCCAAGTGGTTCGTAACATTACTGCCAATTTGCCAGTTTTGTCTCGAAAGTTTCGATGGCATCGAGTTTTTTTAAGGTCCAGCCAACACTATCTACTCCATTTTCTAGACAATATTGGTGAAATTTATCTAAGGAGAAAGTGTAGCATTTATTATCATGGGTGACTTTATTATTAAGTAAATCAACCGTCAACGAATTTGCATTGCCATTGCAAGCCTCAAATAACTCATTAATCTCTTCGTTAGCCAATTTAATCGGTAATATACCGATATTGATACAGTTGGCATAGAAAATATCTGCAAAGCTTGGTGCAATAATAACTTTAAATCCGAATTCTTGTAATGCCCAAGGTGCATGTTCGCGACTTGAACCACATCCAAAGTTTTCGCGTGCTAATAAGATACTGGCGCCTTGATATTGTGGTGCATTTAAAATGAAATCTGGGTTAGGTTGAGTACCTTCTCCATCTAAGTATCGCCAGTCATGAAAAGCATGCTGACCAAAGCCCACCCGTTCAGTTTTTTGTAAAAATTGTTTTGGAATAATGGCGTCGGTATCGACATTCGCAATATCTAAAGGAACAACCAAGCCAGAGTGGGTTGAAAATTTATCCATGGGTTTTCTCCTCTTATGCTTGGTTAAAATTGGTTAAGTCGACAAATCGACCAGCTATTGCCGCAGCAGCAGCCATTTCCGGGCTAACTAAATGAGTACGGCTACCACGACCTTGTCTACCTTCAAAATTGCGATTTGACGTAGAGGCACAACGATCTCCTTCTGCTAGTTTATCGTCGTTCATACCTAAACACATAGAGCAACCAGGTAGGCGCCATTCAAAGCCTGCGTTGGTAAATATTTGAGCTAAACCTTCTTGTTCTGCTTGCTCACGAACGCGATAAGAACCTGGAACGACAATCGCATCAACCTTGTCTGAAACATGCTTACCTTGCTTAGCAAATTCTGATACAACAGATGCTGCTGCACGTAAGTCTTCTATGCGAGAATTGGTACATGAGCCGATAAACACTTTGTTAATTTCGATATCGGTGATTTTAGTACCGGCTTCAAGGCCCATATAAGCTAAAGCCTTAATGCATGAATCTTTTTCTACTTGCTCAGTAAAGTCATCTGGAGATGGCACTTCAGCGTCAATAGTAGTAACTTGACCAGGTGTTGTCCCCCAAGTGACTTGCGCTTTAATGTCTTTGGCTTCTAACACTAATTCTGCATCGAATGTCGCTTCATCATCAGTTTTTAATGTTTTCCAATTTGCTACTGCTGCATCCCAGTCAGCTAATTTAGGCGCATATTCTTTATGTTGCAAATAATCAAAAGTCGTTTGATCAGGTGCAATTAAGCCTGCTTTGGCACCAAACTCTATACTCATATTACAGATAGTCATGCGCTCTTCCATGGAAAGTGCAGTGATAGCGTCGCCGCAATACTCAACTACATAACCTGTTGCTCCTGCACTTCCTGTCTTGCCGATAATTGCTAATATAATGTCTTTAGCGCTAATGCCAGGAGCGACTTGGCCACGTACTTCAATTTTCATGGTTTTAGCTTTGGTTTGACGCAATGTTTGTGTTGCCAAAACATGCTCAACTTCAGATGTACCAATACCAAATGCTAAAGCACCAACAGCGCCATGTGTTGCTGTATGGGAGTCGCCGCAAACTATAATTTGCCCAGGTTGTGTAATACCTAACTCAGGCCCCATGACATGAACAATACCTTGGTTTTTATGGCCCATTCCAAATAGCTTAATGCCAAAGTCTTCACAATTTTTTTCTAACGTTCTTAATTGGTTAGCAGCACCTTCACCTGCGGCATCAATCGCTACTGAACGAGTCGATATGTTGTGGTCCATAGTTGCGATAGTTTTATCTGGTCTACGAACTGGACGGTTATGAAATTTCAAGTTAGCAAAAGCTTGCGGAGAAGTTACTTCATGAATTAAATGACGGTCTACATACAAAAGCGGTGTTTCACCTGGTGTATCGTCAACGATATGGCGTTGCCACAATTTTTCATACAAGGTTGTTGCATTGGTTGTCGACATGATTATGCTTCCTTAATCTGCTGGCAAATATAATCGCCAACGATTTGTGTTGTTTTAGCTTGAGATTTTTGTTCTGCAGGTAATAAATCTGCGGTTAAAATACCGTTATCTAATGCGCTAGCAATTGCGTTTTCAATTGCATCTGCTGCTTCACTTTGGTTAAGGCTATAGCGCAACATTAGTGCAGCCGACAGAATTTGAGCAATTGGATTTGCAATACCTTGTCCAGCAATATCTGGAGCACTGCCACCAGCTGGCTCGTACATGCCAAAGCCATCGGAATTTAAACTTGCTGATGGCAACATGCCCATGGAACCTGTGATCATGGCACAAATATCAGATAAGATGTCGCCGAATAGATTAGGGCACAGCAAAACATCGAATTGATTTGGGTCACGCACAAGTTGCATAGCCGCGTTATCAACGTATAAATTTTCATAACTTACGTCTGGGTAATCTTTTGCTACCTCAGCGACGACTTCTCGCCATAAAATACTGGTTGCTAGGACATTGGCTTTGTCAACTGAAGTAACTTTGTGATCGCGTTTTTGAGCTGCTTGAAAGGCTAGGTGAGCAATACGAGCAATTTCTCGGCGAGAATAAAGCATGGTATCGAAACCGGTTTCTTCGTCGCCGTCACCTCTTCGTCCCTTTGGTTGTCCAAAATAAATATCGCCGGTTAATTCACGCATCACTAATACATCAAAGCCAGATTCAGCAATGTCACTACGCAATGTTGAAAGTGAAGCTAATGCTGGTTGTAAAGTTGCAGGTCGCATATTACAGAATAAATCAAAATGACCACGTAAGCCTAATAGTGCACATCGTTCAGGCTGTTCGGTTGGTGGTAGGTTTTCCCACTTAGGTCCGCCAACTGAGCCAAATAATATGGCATCAGCTTGTTCACAGCCGGCAAGAGTCGATAGTGGTAATGCTTCGCCGTGATTGTCGATTGCGCAGCCACCCACATCATAATCTTGCATACTGATTGTAAAATTAAATTTGTCAGCGACAGTGGCAAGTACCTTCTTGGCTTCTTGCATAACTTCTGGGCCGATACCGTCGCCGGCTAAAATTGCAATGTTTGACATGTGTTCTTCCTAACTATTTGAAACTTTTCGATTCGCTTTTTGTTCGCGAATATTCTGTATTTGTTTAGCTCTGTGAATGGCGTTTAAAGCAGAAATTAACGCTTGACCTGATGCTTCGATAACATCGGTAGCAATGCCGTAACCATGGAAGTTTCGTTGTTGCCAATGAACAACGATATTGGCTACGCCAAGGCCATCTTCACCTTCACCTTTATTGGAAATTTTGTAATCTGCCACTTCAATATCATCATTGATACATTTCTTAATGGCTTGATAAAGCGCATCAACAGGACCGTTACCCGTAGCCGACTCCATCATTTGTTCGTCACCAACGGCTAACTTCACGCCGGCAGTTGCAAATTTACTGGTACCAGATTGTACTTGTAAGTCTTCAATGCGGTAGTGCTCTTTAGTGTCATGTTGTTGAATGTTGAATAATAAAGCTTCTAAATCATCATCGAACACTTGCCCTTTTTTATCCGCTAACTTCAAGAAGTCCGTGTATAGGGTGTCTAAATCAAAATCACTTTCTTGATAGCCTAGGCTTTCCATGCGGTGCTTAATTACATGACGACCGCTACGAGAAGTTAAGTTCAACTTAGTTTTTGCAATTCCGACACTTTCTGGCGTCATGATCTCATAGGTGTTGCTGGCTTTTAACATACCGTCTTGGTGAATACCTGAAGAATGACTAAATGCATTGCTACCAACAATGGCCTTATTGGGTTGCACTGGCATGTTACATAAGTGGCTTACTAACTTAGAGGTACGAGCAATTTCTTGATGATTTATTCCGGTATGTACTCCTAAAATATCAGCACGTGTTTTCATTATCATCGCAACTTCTTCTAATGAAGCATTACCGGCGCGCTCTCCAATACCATTAATGGTACATTCGATTTGTCTTGCACCTGCATTTACTGCGGCAACAGAGTTGGCAACTGCTAGACCTAAATCGTTGTGGCAGTGGACAGAGATAATAGCTTGGTCAATATTGGGTACACGATTAAATAAGTTATCAATAATGCCGCCAAATTCATGAGGCAGTGTATAGCCGACCGTGTCGGGAATGTTAATGGTTGTAGCGCCCGCTTTAATTGCGTTTTCGACCATGCGACACAAATTGTCAATTGGGGTGCGACCAGCATCTTCGCAAGAAAATTCAACATCATCGGTAAACTGTCTAGCATACTTAACGGCGTGAACTGCCATGGCTTCTACATCAGAAAAATCTTTACGTAATTTTTGCTGAACGTGGACATCAGATGTTGAAATAAAAGTGTGAATTCGAAATTGTTCGGCAACACTTAACGCGTCAGCACAAGCTTTTATATCGCCTTCAACCGCTCGAGATAGGCCACACACAATAGAGTTTTTTACAGTTTTTGCGATTTGTTGAACCGAATTAAAGTCACCTGGTGAAGAAACTGGAAAGCCAGCTTCAATGATGTCCACCCCTAAGCGCTCTATGGCTTGAGCAATTTGAAGTTTTTCATGCACTGATAAGCTTGCGGTTAATGCTTGTTCGCCATCGCGTAATGTGGTGTCAAAAATGATTACCTTGTTGTCCATCATTCTTCCCTATATTTCCCAATTTGATCAAAGGTTTGCTAAGAATGCGGGCATAAAAAAACCCGCGGTTATTAGCGCGGGTTTCTTAGTTATTCTTTACTTTTAAGCAACAACAAACCATCCGCGCATCTTTTTTGCGAGGAGGAGGTTAATAATTGTCGTTACGAAAATATTTTGCATCTGAAAATAATTTTTAGAGTTTCTACTTAAAAGTTAATGAACATATTAGTAACTTAGTTGTTAGCCTAAAGTCAATAACTATTTTTTATTGATTGAATTTGTCGATATATAAGTTGGTTAACCGGCAACTAAACTACCAATTGAATCATTGGTAACTCTTTGTCTTTAATGATGTATTCAGATAATTTACATTTTTCATCGCGCAATTGTGCGCATCAGCCGTTTGGCTTTGATAGAATGATACGCGATGATTTTGCACGTTATTATTGCTGTAGTTATTTTGTAATGTGCCAACTATAAATCAAATTTAATAAAATACACCCAAACTTAATCCATTAATGAGCGGCTAGCATTATGTCAGCAAAGAAGTTTTTGCTTTATATTTCTCAAAACTATTCGTTTGCAATATTACGACCATTGCAGACGGCAATAAAAGCTAGAGGAGATGAAGTAAAATGGTTTGTAAAGGGGAATGACGTTAATTTGGATTTCTTTAAAGATGATGAGCATTGCTTACCTTCAGTCGATGACATCATGGCGTTTAAGCCTGATGCCATTTTTGTTCCGGGAAATATAATTCCTGATTTTTTACCGGGGTTGAAAGTAGCTGTATTTCATGGTTTTAATGTTGAAAAACGTTCCGATAGTCGAGGGCATTTTAATATACGAGGGTGCTTTGATTTGTACTGCACTCAAGGTCCTAATACCACCAAACCTTTTCAAGAATTAGCAAAACAGCATGAGTTTTTTAGTGTAGCGGAAACAGGCTGGCCGGCTGTTGATTCATTGCATGATTACCAACCACAACAGAATAAGAAACCTGTAGTGTTAATGTGCTCAACATTTTCTAAGCAGTTAAGTTGTGCGCCACATTTGTTCGAGCAAGTAAAAAAATTGAGTGCTAGCGGTCGGTGGCAATGGCTTGTGCAATTTCACCCTAAAATGGACTCTGCTGTTGTCGAAAAATATAAAAGTATTCAAAGTGAGCATTTAACATTTGTTGAAACAGATAATGTTTTACCACTATTACAACAGGCTGATGTCATGTTGTGTGATACTTCATCAGTGTTATTGATGTTTTTATTATTGAGTAAACCTGTAGTGACGTTTAAAAACTCCAACCCTAAAGACTATTTGGTGGATTTTGAACAGGCTGACCTGTTGGAAGAAAAAATTGCATTTGCGCTCACTAAACCGACTTACTTGATGGAAAAGATAACCGAATTTCAACGTCAAACCCATCCTTATAATGATGGTAAGTCGGCAGAGCGAGTATTAGGTGCTGTAGATGAGAGGTTGGCAGGGAGCCATCAACCGGTGAAAGCGAAACCCTTAAACTTAATCAGAACGTTTAAAGCACGCAAGCGTTTAAAGTATTGGAAATTTTGGTAAGTTCATTAAGGTGTGTTGAACTTTGGTAAATGTTTTCGCCGCCACATAAAGTGACTTATACAGAGCAAATTAACAGCCATGCAGCTAGCTTTTACCAAAGAACAATACGTCCTGAACTCTATTGTGAAATTTTTTAGCAGAAGCTATTTTAAATTATATTCGACATTAAAGAAGATGTTGATGTCAGTATCGTCTTTTATATCGTTTTCAAATGTCGATTCGCTAAAACTTGCTCCTAACATGTAACGCCAGTTTTTATAGCTATATTGCACCTTACCCGAAAGTTCCAGCAAGTCTTCTGCAATTGGGGTCAAGGTATTACCGATTAGTGGGTTTTCAGGTGCTTTATCGCTGTTATCTTTGTTGAGTTGCAACCAACGCAGTTTGAGTTGATAACCGATATTATCTTTTACTTGTGAAATGCCGCCAAAAACTACACTGGTAGCATCACTTTCATATAAGCTACCAATGGTTCTACCGTTGTAACGCATGCCTGTTTGATAGATATGGTGCTCGTAATAGCAGTCGCCTATTTCTGAGCTGCCATCGCCATTGTTGCCATCTCGACAAGTGGCATGGGTATCGGTCCACTCAGTAAATACTCGCCAGCTTCGCTCTAAGAGATTAACGCGGGTATCAAAGCCGAATTGATAGCGTTCTTCACCTAGTATGCTTAAACCACCTTTACTATCGCCGTCCTCAGCAAACGACGAAAAATAAAGGCCAATAGGGTGATTAAATAATGCTGTTGACCATCGAATATCATAGCCAGCCATTTGGTTACCAGGCTCTTGTCCAGCAGCACATTCCTCTTGACTTGGGCCGTTACCGCCACAATTATCCAGTCCTTTTAATACGTCCCAAAATGTACTTAAATCGCTTGGTCTTCCATTACCAGCCCATTGGGCTAAACGCGTTACTCCAACTTCCCAGTTTTGAGTCGGTCGAAAGTTGAATCTAAAGCCCCAAAGTAGAGTATCTTTAACGTCACGATCGTCGTCCATTTGTCCCATAAAGGTCGTTACTGTCCACGGAATTTTATGTGATGTGAATGGAATGGTGACCGGTGTGGCCGATTTACGTGATAGGGCGATCGCCGGCATTGGCCTAGCATTGTTTGTCATACTTAAGCTTGTATCCCAAGCTGGCCCCCACCATCTATCTTGCATGCCAAAAGATAGCACCCAATTGCCTAAATAGGCTGCGATATAGCTTTCATCATAGCTGAGCTTTTCGCCATCACTTGGTGAGTTGTTATATCGAGGCGAAAACTTGAACGCGAAATGGTCTGTTAAGAAGCTCGTGTGAACTTGGAAGTTGGCACTATCACGGTAACTATCACCAAAACTTGTGTAACGGCTGTCTTGATTTGCTCCATTTACCTCAATGCGCTTTTGACTTTTTTTAGCCAATCTCAATTGGTGTCGGACATAGTAATAAGCATTGAGTGTTTCATCATCAAGTAAATGACTAGCCACTTGTGATAAATCTTGTGCTATGTCATGCCACATTAAAGGGAATGTAGTTGTTGGTGTCGTGATAATGTTTTGATCAGCCAGATGTTCAATACTCTCTCTTAAGAATATATCACTGGTATCTACCCATGGCTCAGCTGTAGTGACGTAACTGATACTGAGTAACGTAATAAGGGTAAGTATCTTATTTTTAAAAGAGTAAAATTTGGACATTCGTAGCTTATTTAACTAAATCGCCTAGTGCTTTACGTAGAATCGTACTTGAAGTATGTGTGGTGTACGGGAAATACATGATCTCAACACCGAATTCATTGAATTCTTTCTCGATTTTGTTCCATTTATCAGTACCTTTCCAATCATCACCAACAAACATCATATCGAACTTTAAGTTATTCCACGCTTCCATCTTGTCATAACTGGTTTGTGGCACCACTTCATCAACAAACTTTACTGCTTCAACAATTTCCATGCGTTCGTTAAATGGAATAATTGGCTTTTTACTTTTGGCTGACATCGATAATTCATCACTGGTTACACCAACGATTAAGTAGTCACATTCCAACTTAGCGCGTTTTAGTACATTTAAATGACCGATATGAAACATATCAAAAACGCCAGTGGTATAACCTATTTTCTTCATTATTTGCCTATTTTTTTAGGTTGAAATGGTTAATTTTCGCAAGTTTAGCACAGCCATTAGTGACTGAGTAGATAGTCTGCTATGCGTTTGCTCGCTTGACCATCAAGTTTGCCAGCAAGCTTTTCACTAAATGATAATCTGACTTGTTCTAATTGCTTAGGATTTTGGTAGTGACTATCGACTAAATTACGTAATTGCCTATACTTTTGGGCATGTACAGCAATGTCCGCATATTCGCCATAATCTTGATCCATACGTTTTTTAAAGCGATAGCTAAATATGCCACGGTAACTCCAGCGCAACTTAAGAAAGTCACACCAAATGACTGGCTTATTAAGTGCGGCAAATTCAAATAATGCAGAAGAGGCATCACTGATAAGAATATCGGCAGTTGCTAAAAATGGTACTAGTGAATAATCTTCGACTTTGGCAAGGTAAACATTGTCAAAGGTTGACCAGTGATTGAGCAGTGCTTGCTGTTTTTTATACTTCTCTTTACTAACAGAAAAATAATGAGGCTTGATTAAGATATTATAATCGGTGAAGTCACTTGGCCAATTTTTGGGGAAACACTCTATGCTGCTTGGGTAAAATGTTGGTGCATAAACTAACGTAGGTTTTTGATCGTTTAAACCTAGTTCATCTAGATTAAAACCAACTTTCTCACCGCTAATGATAGGGTCGAGCTTAGAGAATCCAACGTCAATAAACGTATCATTAGGGTACATTTCATTAAATCGGGCAGTACGATACGCACCCTCTACAAAACGAACCGTAGTAGGTGTATCTGATTTCGTATAGTAGCTAGCTTTCGGGCCAATTCCGTGGCCAAGCTGAACTGACTTACTTACCGTGTGTATTTGGTCTAAATGAGGATAAGCATTGGCAAATACAATCCAGTCTGCGTTTTGCTTCAAGTAATACTTAGTCGCTTGTTCTTGGTCATTTACCCAAGTAGCAGTTAACTGCGCTTGATCAATAATCCCTTCAACAATACTGTCATGGTTGCTGTGATAGAAAACAAATGAGACCTGACAATTGCGAGCTTTTAGTTCCTGATATACAGGTAAGTACTGTGGCAAATAGTACAAATGTAAAACATCAAATATTACATGCATTAAAGCTAATCCAAATATAATAAACGCAAAGCGCTAATGATAACATGATGAATAAATTCACTAAAGAAAAGCCCCTATATAAGGGGCTTTAAGAATGGGGGTTCTGAACTAGGTTAACTCCAGCTATCCATGGATGATTTTCGTCGAGTACTAATTCTTGGTAAAATCAGGCCTAGAATTAACCCAATACCCAATACAATTGCGCCATTAAAGAACCATTCCTTTTTCACATCCATATCTTGGGTGTTCAATTTGGATTGAGCACTAGCAAGTTGGCTCTCTAAGTTAGTTATTTTATTGGTTAACTCCGCAGTTTGATTTTCTGCTGCGTTAAGCCTTTCAGTGCTTTCATTAATTTGGCTTTGTAAGCTGGATTCCTTTTCACCAGTAGTTGCTAGTTGACCATTTAGTTCAGCGACAACATATCTTAAGCCTGGTTTTGTGGAGACGAACTTATCTTCTACCCATGCCTCTCGACCTTTATCGTCAATGATTTGCGTATAACCATTGCGCGCTTCACCAGTTAGCTTAACTTGTGTACCTGCATTAATACTGCCAGTAATTCTATAGTTATTGCCTGCACCTGAATGCATGTAAATAAAGAGCTCATCAGAAATGTAACCATCTTCAAATTCAGGCTCTGCTTCCTGTGCAAAACTAGCAAATGACAATGTCGCCAATGCTACGACCGCTAGTTGCGTTAATTTCCCCATGAGATAACCAATTAAAACGTAATAAAAATAATGGCTTCGATATTAGGACTTTGTAGGCGCAAGCGCAAGTTCGAAGTGTACAAAAACACAAGTAATCGCCTTAGTTTGTTGTAGCATTCAAAATAACTTGCGTGTTAAATCATGGTTTTGTAATCTGTTTTTCTGGTTTTCATTCAGGTAACTGGGCAAATTTATATATTTGCTTAACACATGGCCACAGAAATAGAGCTTAAATACCTTGTTGATGATGATAATATTGTCGACAAATTTACTGCGATACTGACTAAACAACAATATTCGTATACGCACAATACTCGCCAATTAATCAATTCTTACTTTGATACTCAAGATAAGCAATTACGCGCTTTGGATTTTGGTCTAAGAGTTCGCAAGGCGGAAGACTATACTGAGCAAACAATTAAAACTGCCGGTGTGGTTGTTGGTGGATTGCACCAAAGGCCGGAATATAACGTTGAAATTACAGGTTGTCAGCCTGATTTATCATTATTTCCTCGAGAAATATGGCCAGACAATTATAACGTCGATCACTTACAACAAAAACTTACCCCTTTATTTTCGACAAACTTTAGACGAGAAAGTTGGCAAGTATCCATTGGCGACTCTGTAGTAGAGGTCGCTTTTGATAAAGGTGCGATTGAGTCTAAAGGTGTTGAAATTCCAATTAGTGAAATAGAACTAGAGCTCATTAGTGGCAAAACCGGTGCTATTTTTGAATTGGCGGAATTACTATTTGAATCATTCCATTTGTCGGCTGGGCAATTAAGCAAGGCTGCTAGAGGTTATCAGCTATGGCAGTTTGGCCAGCAAACAACTAGTGAAGCGATGCCTTTATCGCAACTTCAACTTAATGAAGCAATGTCAGTTGAGCGAGCGCTTATCAAAGGTATTGAGCATGGGTTAAATACACTTCAAGATGCTATAGCGCTAACAATAGCTGCTCCTGAATTAGAAAACGTTAAGCAGGTATATCTAGCACTGACTTTTATTCAACATGGACTATACCTACATCATGAGTTAATTGAAGATGAACTCTATCAGGGCTTGAAGCGTCAATTAAAAGAAGCTATTGATGAGTTAAGTTGGTTGGAAAGTGCAATAAATATTAAGCATCTAACGTTAAAAACTGGCTCTTACCGCAAGAAGTTAGAATACAGTCAGCAATTGATACAAACGTTAAAGATCGAGCGTGGAAGATTTCCACAAGAGTCTGAAATAAAATCATTGTTAACTGGCAAGCTTCTTAACACTCTACAGCTGAATTTATTAAAATTTGTATTATCGCCAGTTGTAAAACCGGCAGAGACTCCTCGCTTATTACCAGAATATTCTAGACAAAAATTAGAGCAAAGTTTGGCAGAAATTGTCAGCATTAGTCACAATAAAATGC
The DNA here is from genome assembly GCF_012932965.1 of Thalassotalea algicola. Classification (GTDB taxonomy): domain Bacteria; phylum Pseudomonadota; class Gammaproteobacteria; order Enterobacterales; family Alteromonadaceae; genus Thalassotalea_F; species Thalassotalea_F algicola. The sequence goes on from NZ_JABBXH010000003.1 coordinate 663,283, forward strand.
AACTAAGCCCATTGGAATATTTGGTTATGCAACACCATTTAAATCGTAGTCTTCTGACTGGTAATTGGTTTAGTAGTCTTTATGAACAATCAGGCCGCAAAGATTATAGACGTACTTGGTTGGATGTTTTGCAAGGGATAGAAGAATTAGCGACATTAGATTTACTGCAAAAACAGCTCAAAGCGCTCGAGCAAGGAGCCAGTAAATTAGAAAATTGGTTAGAGGGGAAGATAGAAAACCTATTGGTTGCTATCGAACATTCTTACCAGTCAGCTATTCGGGTAGAGCCATATTGGCGATGAATATACTTGTTGTTACGTTGATAGCTTCGCTTAGTATAGCATCGCTGACATCTCATGCTGTGATCTACCCGTTGCCTGATAAAGGTAAAAGGCTCATTGGTGAGCCTGTTACTCACCAAGTTAAGCAAGGAGATTATTTTCAGGCATTAGCCGAACAATATAATGTTGGCTTCCTTTCTTTAATGGCTGCTAATCCCGACATAGATCCGTTTTTACCAGAGCCAGATACTCAGTTAAATATCCCTACCCAAATGTTGCTACCTTTTGTTGAACGTAAAGGGCTAGTCATTAACTTGCCTGAATTTAGGCTTTATTATTTTCAGCCAGAATCTAATGTCGTTCACGTTTTCCCTATCGGTATTGGCAGACAAGGATTAGAAACACCAATAACCACTACTTATATCGGTGAAAAAAAGAAGAACCCTATTTGGCGTCCAACGCCTGAAATGAAAGAGCGGTATTTAAAAGAAAAGGGGGTTGTTTTAGCGGATGAAGTACCCGCCGGCCCTAACAACCCATTTGGTAAGTATGCGTTGCGTTTAGCGACGAGTGTTTATTTGATTCATGGTACCAACCAGCGGTTTGGCATTGGAGCTAGAGCGAGCTCAGGTTGTATTCGTATGTTTGATGACGATATAAAGTGGTTATATGATAATGTGCCGCTAAATACACAGGTTAAAATAATCGACCAACCAATAAAAATGTCTTATGAAAAGCCTGGTGAGAAGTTAATAGAAATGCACCAGCCGCTTAGCTCGAAAAAAACTGAAGAGCAATTAACGGTATATCGCAATAAGCTGCGGCGCTTTATCGGAGCTAAAGCGCAACAACGCTACCTCGATAGCTTTGAACAAGCCACAGGTTTAGTACAAAAAGTAAAATAGCTACCTATTTCTTGTAGGTAGCTACCATATTGTCGATGCGCTCATTCGCTTTATCAACTGCCATATTGATACTTTCAACAGACTCTTTAACACCTTTTATCGCGCTAGTATTTTTCTGTTGTTGTGTTTTTAATTCGCCGACTTCTGCAGATAATTTTTGAACCTGTGAAGAAAGGTTGTCTATTTTACTCGACATTTGATCAAGCTGACCATTGTTTGCACAACCTGATATTAGTAAAAGTAAGCCAACTGCTGATATTGTTTTGATTGTCATAGCAATTCCTTGTTAAGCGGTTATTGTCTTAGCAAGTATGACACAGGGCTCAAAAGTCGCAACTCATCATTAATCAATAAGTTGCGAGAATATAAATTATGAAGGATCAGACTTTTGTGAAATGAGTGCATCAATTTTCGCTTCTAATTGATTCACTTTGTTGAGAATTTCTTGGTTCTGTTTTCTAAGCTCTCTGTTTTTTATATTGGTATCGGAAAATCCAAAGGCTTTTTGTGCGAATAAGCCGCCAAGCAAACCGAGAATCCCCACACCTAAAACAAACATAGTAAACACGGTAATTCTGCCTACTAAGGTGACAGGAAGTTCGCCACCAAAGCCAATGGTAGAAGACGCCATTAGCATGAGCCAAACCGCATCACCGTAATCTTCAATAGTTGAACCGGAAATGTTAGCTTCAGCGATATAGGTGACATAACCTAATGTGAAGGTCAGTACTATAAATAGCACTATTGCGAAAATACTCACTACACCAAGGTGATAGTTTTTTACACCAAAGCTATCAATGGAATAAAAACCTGACTTATCAATGATTTTTTTAATAATGATCATGTTTTAATTGCTCACTCCTGTGACTTATCCTTTACATGAATGATTAAATCATCCATTAACTTTCGCTTTATTTCTAGTTGTTGTTCTGGGCTTAAATCATACTTTTCTGCCAGGAGTTCATAATCCACCGGTGATAAGCTAACTGTTAATCTAGGACGTTTAGGACGTTTACTTGTTGGCAGGCCTAAAATAGTTCTAATTTGATCGGAAGGGCTGAGGCCAGCCTCAAGTGCCTCTCTACGAATCGCTAGTTGAAATTTTTCATCCATATCGAATGCTACTTGAACCGCTTTCATCGCTTTTACAGAGGATTGCCACTTCTCGGGTACTTTTCTACTCATGACTAACTTCCTGGATACATATCTACGATATCTGTTACAGGTCTAAATAAGGTTAAAAAGACATCTGTATCACCATCTTGCCAAACCTCAATATCGATCCCTTTATTTTCATCTTGGTTGTACAGCGTGTAAAGCTCAAATTGCTCTCCTGAGTCCTTGCCTTCATATGCACTCAACTGAGAATTTCGATTGTCTTTGCGATGAAAATAACCGACTTGAGCATAAGCTTGTTGTTGATAACTAATATCGCTCCAATCAAGCGTTAACTCGCTATTATCGAGTCTATCTAGAACAGCATTACCTGGTTCGTCGAAAACCGTAGAAAACTGTTCTAGATCGAAAAGGGTTTCTACGTCATTGTCGGCAATTTTTAGTGAAAATTTAAGGTAGGTTTTATCATCGACCTCTAAGGATAAATACAACTCAATATCGCTTTGGCCAGAAAGCACCCATTCAGTTTGAACTTTGTGTTCAAACTCATAGCAATTGATTGCAGTTACTTGAAATTGTTGATCTCTGATTAAGCTTGGTAACCCAAAGCTGTCACTCATTGAAATCATGTCATTAATTTGTAGATCTTTGACTTGAGTGACTGCGCGTTGTTTTGGCTCTGAGCCAAATATCTTTTTGATAAAACTCATATGATCCCTTGCGGTGCCGTAAACGAAAAAAGCCCAGTCACAGAAAGCTGCATAGTGCAGGTATTCCTAGACTGAGCTGGTTGGGTAAATTAGCCTTTATTTTGTTTTGCTTTAATGCGATCTAATACAGAACTTGCATTATTATCCGCAGCGCCAATTCCTGCGGCTTTTAATTGCGCTTCAAGTGAACTATCACCAGTTTCAGCTTCAAGTACTTCAGCAGCCTTCATTTTGTCATCAAACTGTTGCTGCTTGGCTTTAATTCGCTCTAAAGAATCTTTTGCGTTTAATAGCTTTGAGTTGCTTGATGAAAAGTTATCAGTAATTGCTGATGTCGCTTTTTGTACACTTTCAGTGGTTTTAACCATAGAAAGTTGGCGTTTGTACTCTTGAATTTGACGCTCACTTTTGCGAACCAATTCTTTTAAACGGTTTGCATTAGTTTCAAAGCTTGTTAAAGCTTGTTGCTGCGAAGATAGCTCCGTTTCCAAACCTGCTATTTTTTCTGCTACCGCTAAAGCAAGTGACTCATCGCCTTTTTCAAGTGCTTGAGCTGCGTATCCTTCGTGTTCGGTAACTTCACGCTGCAAGCGTTCAACTTCACGACTTGCCGCCATTTGTTGTGCCATAACGTTCGTTAAATCGCGTTTAGCTTTTGTTAAGTGGTGCTCTGAATCTCGAATCTCTTGCTCAAAGATTCGTGTACCATTTGAATCAACTATCGCTTCACCTACTTCCGTAGCACCACCACGGATCGCTGTCATAATTTTCTTAAAAATGCTCATAAAATGCTCCTAAATGATGGTTAAACTAAGTAATCGCTCATATCATCGATAATCTCGATGGCGTTATTACTTAACACGGCAAGTTCATGCTCTATGTCGTCAAAGGTTGAGCTAATCGACAACGCACCAAAAATAACGTATTTGTCACCAATTTTTGAAAATGAAGATAACGGCATAGGAATACTCATTTCCAACATGCTTGTATGCATATCTGCCACTTTGTCTTCCTTAACTTCGTTGCTACCCCAAAGATATGTGATACAAAGAATTTGGTCATCAGTTACCGAAACAAAAATAGGTAACTCTTCACGGCCTTCTACAGTGATCTGGAGTACGTCAACCTCACCAGAGATTGGCTGGCAATCGAAAACCATCCCGGTCTCTGAATTATCTGCTAGCGCGTTTAAATGGTCAGCTATCTTATGAATATTCATGTTTATCCTCATGGTTAAATAAGTAGCAAAGTGACGTGTTAGTCACTGGTTGCTCGTCGACATAATATGTCAACATGGTTTAATTTAGCATTACGACATAATATGTCAAGTCGCAATGTGCATTTTTTACATCTTGTAACTTTTACTTAGCCAAAATCTGAACTAAAGCATTTCTTAACCGATAGTTAAGGTACTAGTCCTTGCTGATCTCGCCATGCTTTTTGGTGTAATTGGTAGATCGTATGACTACCTAAATAATTTACACCGATTTCTGCTTTCTTTTCATAAAAATCTTTTGGAAAGCTAAAGGCGCCTTTAATCATCTTTAATGTAAGCCAGTTATGCGAAATAGGCATTCTTTCTAGTCGCCCTAATCGTGATAAAGGAGATAACCCAGTTTTGGTGGCAATCGTCCAACCCCACTCGCCAAAACTTGGAACATTGTCATGATATTGCTCAACATGGGGGAAGTTAGCAGCAGATAAGGTATTGCCTATAGCAATAAATGACTCTTTCGCGTGATACGGACTAGTAGATTGAATACCAATGGCACCATCAGCTGAGAGTAATTGGTTCAAGCGAGCATAAAAATTAACTGAATATAGTTTATTGAGATCGGGGTGACTAGGATCGGGTAGATCTACCAGAATTGCATCGAAAAATTGGCGGTTTGCGATCAATTTGTCAATTTCTATAAAAGCGTCACCGGCAATAACACTAACTTTACTATTCGTTAAGCTACCTTGGTTTAGTTCAGCTATTTTGTTAGCCAACGCTGAGGGGAGACCATCCTCTGGGTGCCTAAATAAATTCAGTAATTGGTCATCTAAATCAATTAAGGTTACATTTTTTGCCCCCCAATTGAGTACGTCCCTTAATGCTAGGCCGTCTCCTCCACCGATAATTAAAATATTTTCTGTGCGAGCGGCACTTGCCAATACAGGGTAGACCAAATAGCCATGATAAATTTCTTCATCAATCGATGAGAATTGTAAGCGGCCGTTCAAGTAGAAATTAACAACAGGTTCATTTTCAAGGCCCATATTTCTTTCGGTAAACGTTAGTTGTTGAAAACGAGTTTTATCGGTGTAAACCACTTTATCGAGATAAAGCAGGTTATTCATCTGGTTTAGCCAACTATTGCCAAACTGAAATACGGCTAACATGACTATTGCTAGAATGATATGAAGCGAAATTAGTACTTTTCGCCATACAAGGTGTGGCCAATAGCGAGTAATAAATACGGCGCCAGCAACTAAATTAAGTGCGGCAGTTAATGCCCCAGCTTTACTTATATCAATAGCTAACAAAAAAATAACCCAAATTGCAGCACCGATGCCTGCACCAATATAATCGGCACCGTAAATCGTGCCTAGATTGTTCTGTAAGTGTTTTTGATGAATTTGCTCACGAATTTTAGCGATAAGCGGAATTTCCATACCGATGAAAAAGCCCAGCAATACACCAAATAAATAGGGTAACTTTAATGCTAACCAACTTAATGACTTAAAAAATCCACCGCGAGGAATTGCGTCAGGTGGCAGGTTAAATGTATCTGCTACTATTTGTGGCATTAATTGGGTTATCGCCACAGCGCCACCAATAAACAGGATTGCACTGCACCCAAGCAGTGCGATAATAACTTCTAACCAAACAAAGCCATTAAAAGGACAACGAACACTTCTTGCAGCAAATGCACCTAAGCCCATTGAAACTATCATCAAGCCAATCATGGTGTAGATAGTACTTTCCATTACGCCAAGCACTCTGCCAGCGTAATGAGAGAGAAGATATTCGTAAATTAGACCACAGCCAGCTAGCACTGCCATGGTCACAATCAAAATAGTGTCGTCGATTAATAATCGACGAGGATTTGTATTCAAGGACTTCTGCCAAAGAGTTAGTGCGATTAAGCCATTAGACCTGTAAGTATCATAGCGATAGCAATACTTATTGCCATTTCGATACTTGCAACGCCGATATTATGTTGTTGGTCTACTTCTTCTACTAGGTTTATACCCCACAGAATTAGCTTTTTAGCAATAAAGGTAAGCATCGCTACTAATAACGTCATTAAAACACCGAAAATCAACCAACCAAGTAGGCTAATCACAAGTGTTTCAGGGCTGTAGCTAAAGAAATAGCTTGCAGCTGTCACAGCAAGAGCTGTACTAATGACTTGACCTGCATATCGAATTGCTAACGCAACTTGCCCTTTTTCAAAGGCTTCTTGTAATGAATCGCCCTGATTATTGCCAGCGTATTGTCGCTCTTTAATACGAGTAGCGATAATTAACATAGCTTGGGAAACAATAAAGCCACTAATAATTGCAATCAACGTATTAACGTCTACACCATAAACCCAAACTAATACTGCTTTAATTACTATAGCGGTAGCAATAGCGCCAGCTGCATCGACTATACCGATTGTGATGTTGCCGGCTTTGATATGTTCGGTCTTATCTAGTTTATTTAGGGCGAATTTGTCATGTACCATACGGCCAACTTTAATTAGCAGTAGACCTAATATTCCATAAGCCGACATACCGATTATTTCCATGGTAAGACTTTCTGCTGCTTCACCAGTAATTGCACCGGTTAACACAATACCTAACGCAGCAATTGAACCCGCGACACTAATACCAAAGGCAAAATTGTCTTGTTTAGCTAATTCATCTGTTGTATTGACGTTGGCTGATACACCAGACACGAACCGCATGGCACTTAACAATGCAATGGCTATGGTTAAGTCTACAGCTAGAAAAATTAGTAAATCGGAATTTAACGCAGTAATTTCTAATAAGGTATTTAACATTTTTATTCTCCTACTCTTTATTTACCACGACGAAATCCGCGTGAGGTACTACTGCTACTATTTCTAAAGCTAGAATTACTTTTGCTTTTTGATGCATATTTACTTGTTTTTGAAGATTTAGCATATTTACTTTTATTGGTGGATCTTGCTGAAAACTTACTGGCACTAGCCTGAGCTGTTTTGCTTTGACTTGAGACACCTGAAGCACCGCTTCGGTTTTTACTATAAGCGCTGTTGAATTTTTGCCCTCGGCTTTCAAACGACTTACGGGTGCGGGTGTCTAATTGTGTTTGTTTTCTTAATTGGGTTGGTGAACTATAACGTGTTCTGCCATAGTCGTTGTAATAACTGTAATTACGAGAACGCCCCCAATTACTGTAATAAACCTTGCCGCGACGCTTGCGACTATAACCAATATCCAATACGTCATCTAACATTCGATACATGCCGTACCATGCCCAAAATGACATCCCATTACTACCTGTTTGCCATTGGCCATAAGCTGGATTACCAATGAGTTGCTCACCAACACCAAAATCTTGCGCATTATTAGCCGCCATACTTTGTGCTTTTGATAGAGAGTTCACTCGAGGTAAATCACCTCCCGACATATCTGCCAATACATTAAGTGGATCACTTAATGCGTCAGAATATAAAATTGGATCTGCTGCTTGGTAGATGTTGAGTAATTCTTCAAATCGAGCTTGAGAACTCGCGAACATTTGTGGTTGGCTTTTGACTGTATTAATACGATCAAGTAACGCTAAATAAAGCGGCCCTTGAGTGGTCGCGTCTTTGCGAAATTCATTAACGAGCTGATCAAGCTGTGGAGATTTTTCCGCAACTTTATCGGCGTAATCATTAATAAATTTGGCATTTCTTACTTGTCCAGAATCGAGCATTTCACCCAATTGCTGAACTCTTTGTTCGGTTAATGGAATTTGGGCGTCTATTTGTTCTAAAACGGGGTCGCCACAACCCATCAAAATTGCTGTTAAGGCGAAAATTGCGATTCTAAATATCTGCATTTGTGCCATCTCATCCTTAAAAATGCTATGGTTATCATTCATTAATAACACTATTGACATAATATGTCCAATAACTTGAACTATTGTCAGTAGCAAACGATTAAATCATTCCTTTGGCAATTATTGAAGGGAAATATAATGTCTATTTGTAACTATCATCATTTACCTGAAAAATTGCAGGAATTAGCTCAAAACCGTTGGGAAGTATTGAATGAGAGATATCCTGAGTTATTTACAAGCTTTCCTCAAGATAAACTACAAACTTTTCTTCATTCATTAGCGCTTAGTGACTTCATTTTTCGCACGTGTCAGTTAGTACCCCATGAAACGGCTGCGCTATTTCAATCGCAATCATTTGACGATCACTTGTTACCTAATTATCGAGAATTATTAGCACAGCAGCTAGCAAACTGTGACAGTGAAGAACAATTACATAAACAGTTACGAATATTTAGGCATATGGCCATGGCTGAAATTGCTGTGGCAGATATGATTGCAAATACACCGTTAAAAGATTCGTTATCAAAGCTTTCGAATCTCGCCGATGCATTAATATTAGAGGCGTTAAATTGGTTATCCCATTATTGCCAATCACGGTGGGGAAAGCCGTTAAACCACGCAGGAGAAGAGCAACATCTACTCGTTTATGGGATGGGAAAACTTGGTGGGCAAGAGCTGAATTTTTCATCAGATATTGATTTGATTTTTGTTTATCCTGAATCAGGGGAAACGGTTGGTGCACGTAAATCCCTAGATAATCACTCCTATTTTACTCGCTTAGGTCAAAAACTAATTACTGCTCTAAACCAACAAACTGCTGAAGGTTTTGTTTATCGTGTTGATATGCGATTGCGCCCATTTGGCGATAGTGGTCCATTAGTGCTTAGTTTCGCAGCGATAGAAGATTATTACCAAGAGCAAGGACGTGATTGGGAAAGGTATGCGATGTTAAAGGCTCGCCCAATAGGAAGTGGCCAAAGCCAGGAGCAGCTTACCGAGTTATTAAGACCTTTTGTCTTTCGCCGCTATATAGACTTTAGCGTGATTGAAAGCTTGCGAAAAATGAAAATGATGATTGCACAGGAAGTCAGACGTAAGCAATTAATTCATAATATCAAGCTTGGTGCTGGTGGTATTCGAGAAGTTGAATTTATTGTTCAGGTTTTTCAATTGATTAGAGGTGGGCGTGTACAAGCTTTACAAGAACGAAATTTGCTTAAGGTGTTGCCTTTACTTGTTACTCACGACGCTATGTCTGATCAAAGTTCGCAAGTGTTAGCAGATGCATATTGCTTTTTAAGGCGTGTAGAAAACATTATTCAAGCGTTTGACGACAAACAAACACAAACATTGCCTGATGACGAATTAAATCAACAACGACTGATATCAATACTTAAGTTTGCCACTTGGTCTGATTTTATCTTAGAGTTGAATTCACATTTAGCCAACGTTCATCAAGAATTTAATTTGCTGATTGGTGAAGAAGCACCAAATCACGAAGATGTCGAACTTGACTGGCAAACGCTTTGGTTAAATCGCTGGCAGCCTGAGGAAGGATTCGAGTGGCAAATAGACATTGCAATAAATTGGCAAACTGAAGCTATATGGCAAGAGCTTTCTCAATTTAAACTAGACATAGAAAAACGAGCTATCGGTCAACGTGGTAGGCAAGTGTTAGATAAGTTGATGCCGCGCGTGCTTTGGCGTATTCATAGTACGACAAGTAGTGAGCTTGTTTTGCCTAGGATATTGCAGATTATTAATAAAATCGCCAGTAGAACAGCTTATTTAGAGTTGTTGTTCGAAAATGATGGTGCACTTATTCAGCTAATAAAGCTTTGCCAAAAAAGTGCATGGATTTGTGACTATATTGCTAAGTTTCCTATTTTATTAGATGAACTCATTGATCCTAAGCTTCTTAATAACCCTCCCGCATTGAGTGAGTATGCGAAAGAATTAAAACTGTCCATGCTTCGTATTCCAGAAGAAGACATAGAAAGCCAAATGGATGCGCTACGACAGTTTAAACAAGCACAGCAATTACGAATAGCAGCCGCTGATGTAAGTGGTGTGCTGCCGGTAATGAAAGTGAGCGATCACCTGACGGCTTTGGCTGAAGCAATTTTAGATGAAGTAATACAACAAGCATGGCAACAACTCACACGTCGTTTTGGTCAGCCCAAGTCTACTTTGGGTACCGAACATAAAGGCTTTGCCGTAATTGGTTATGGAAAAATGGGTGGAATAGAGCTTGGCTATGGCTCAGATCTAGATTTAGTCTTTATCCATAATAGTACACCTGATGATGTCACTGTGGGTGAACGAGAAATTTCAGCTACCCAGTTTTACGTCAAGCTAGCGCAAAAAATCATGCATATATTTAATACGCGCATGAGCAGCGGTATTTTGTATGAACTTGATATGCGATTAAGGCCATCGGGCAATTCGGGCGTTTTAGTTATTCGTCTATCTTCATTTGAAGAATATCAACGTGAAGAAGCCTGGACGTGGGAACATCAAGCTTTAGTAAGATCAAGAATGATTTATGGTTATCCTGAAATCGCTGAAGATTTTGAGAAAGTCAGACACCAAATATTGAGCCAGCCTCGAGAACAAAATAGCTTAAAGCAAGATGTTATCGAGATGCGTGAAAAGATGCGTAACCATATTGATAAATCAACCGCTGAGCATATAGATATAAAACATGGGAAAGGAGGATTGGTTGATATAGAGTTTTTAGCGCAATATTTAGTACTTTATTACAGTGCTCAACATTCCAAACTAACAGCTTACTCAGACAATGTAAGAATATTTGAGCAACTTACTGAAGTGGAAATTTTGACCCGGGCTCAGAGTGCTCAATTAATAGAAAGTTACTGCGCATTGCGTGATACTGGCCATAGTGCAGTATTGCAAAATAAAGCAAGTCTGATCGAAAAGGAACTTTTTAGTCTGTATGCCAAGCCTGTAGTAAAAATATGGCAGCAATTTTTGACTGCTTGATAGTTAGTGTTTTGCTTTGGAGAGCATTTTAAATTAGTAAGAGCGTGAGCTAGAGTATTGCGATTTAGATGTCAGAATATTGCATTCTTTGGCTAAGAATTTACTCGGACCATGGTTAAATACTATGGTTCTTTGTTTATAGCAAAAATAAACTATGACATCTTCTGGAAAGTGACCACGAATGCCATTACCTATTTGATAGGCGGTTTGTAAAATGTCTTTATTAATCCTAAAGGGGTTTTTAACGATTAAGTCACGATTTAATCGCCACATTACGTCGAGGCCATCTTGTGCCGCGTACTCAATCATTTTTTGCAGCAACGTTTGATCTTTTCTAAATGGGCGATTTTCAACAGAGCCCTTCCAGTTTTTCCTTAGTGGTCTAGTCACCATTGCTTTGGCTTCTAGCACTTTCTCTAAATCACCTTTAGGCTCAGGTAGAAAAACAACACCGTTGCGTATTTTAGGTCCGTCCTCGTCATCATCAGTGCCATGCAAATTAGCATAAAAGCGCGAGAGCCCTTCTGCAGCACTATTTTTTGACTTAGTAAGTGACTTTTTACTTTGTTGAGGTGGCTCTATTACTTCTTTGTCTATAGTTTCTTCTTTGGCTGGTTCTGCAGTTTGAGCTTCTTCAGGGCTATCGATTTCTAATGTGAAATCGTCACTGATAGTCATCAATAGCTCATGATTGACTAATAGGAAGCCAGCCAATATTGATAATATAAGGGCAAAAATGCCATTTCTTAACCAAAAATTCATGAGCGCTTTATCTGAAAAACTAATAACTTACCTAAACTACCATACTTAAATTTACTTATTTATACAATGATGGGTCTGATTTGTTCGGTCTTGTTTTAAAGCGTCTATGCAACCACATGTATTGTTCAGGCTTTCGCATAATTGCTTTTTCAAGTTCTTGGTTGATGCGAATTACGTCATTTTGGTCGTTGTCAGTAGGGTAATTCTCTAACGCTGGCATTATCTCAATAGTATAACCAGAGCCATCGTCATTTCTTGTTGGGATTACCATGTGGCTTTTGACGTTAGGTTGACGCGCAAATATTAATGTTCCGGTTGTCGAAGCAGCATCAGGTACATTAAAAAAAGGAACGAATAGACTACGATTTCGTCCATAATCCTGATCGGGTAAGTACACACAGGTTTCACCTTCATGTAATGCTTTAATCATGCCTTTAATATCGCGCTTGCCTAACATGTACTTATTTGAACGGCCTCGGCCTCTAAACTGAAAGTATTCCATTAATTCATTATTATGGGGGCGATAAAAAACGACCATAGGATTAGAGTAGCCAATGCCTCGGCAGCAAAATTCGATTGTTAGATAATGCATGGCCAAAAGTAATACGCCATGACCTTGTTGCTGTGCACTTTTAATATGTTCAAGGCCTACTACTTTCACTTTTCTTTTAGCTCGCCAATCTGGCCACCACCAACCCATGCCCGTTTCAAATAATGCGATACCGGTATTTTTAAAGTTTTCGATAAGAATACGGTCTCGTTCACCTGCTGACATATCCGGAAAGCAAAGCTTTAAATTAGTTTCAGCCGCCTTTTTTCTGCTGCCACCAATTTTATATAACAATCGCCCCACGAGTCGCCCTAATCCAAGTTGCAAACGGTAAGGAAGCCAAGAAATGCTATAAAGAATAAATACGCCAATCCAAGTTAGCCAATATTTAGGCAGTAGGAATGATATTTTAAAATTAGGTTGTAAAACTTTATTTTTGCTCACGCGAAATTTTCTACTCATGATAAACTATTGACATTATATAATTTTTGGAAGTTAGGATGAAAGTAGATATTCCCGCTTTTAATCGTGCTCGTGTATTAGTTGCTGGCGATATTATGTTAGATCGCTATTGGCAAGGGCCGACTCAACGCATTTCTCCAGAAGCACCAGTACCGGTTGTTAAAATAGATCATAACGAAGATAGACCCGGTGGTGCAGCAAATGTTGCATTAAATATAGCGTCTCTTGGCGGTAAAGTTACGCTGGCAGGCATTACAGGTGAAGATGAAGCGGCAAAAACCTTGACTACACATTTGAACGCCGTAGATGTGCATTGTGCATTTGCCACACAAGCACAAGCGCCAACTATCACTAAGTTGCGCGTTGTAAGTCGTAATCAACAGCTTATAAGGCTAGATTTTGAACAGTCGTTAACTTGTATTGAAAAACAAGGCTTTACCCAGCGAGTTACAGAACAACTCGCTAATCATGATGTATTACTCTTATCTGACTATGATAAAGGCACGCTTTCGGATGTTCAGACGTTAATTAGTGCCGCGCGAGCTCAAAATAAGCCGGTACTGGTCGACCCTAAAGGTACGAATTTTGAAAAGTATCGAGGGGCAACATTATTAACGCCAAATATGTCAGAATTTGAATCAATTGTTGGTCATTGCGCTACAGAGCGCGATATTGTCGATAAAGGGCAATTAATGCTCGAGCAATTAGACTTAGAAGCCTTGCTGATAACACGCAGTGAGCAAGGAATGACCCTGTTAAGAAAAGGGTGTGAAGAGTATCACCTGCCAACACAAGCTCGTGAAGTCTATGATGTAACCGGTGCTGGCGATACGGTAATTGCAACGTTAGCGCTTGCAGTCGCAGCAGAAGCACATATTACTCAAGCGTCAGCATTAGCTAACATGGCTGCGGGAATCGTTGTCGGTAAACTAGGAACCTCGACGGTAAGTGAGGCCGAATTAGTGGCTGAGTTAAAATCTGGTCAAGAAAGTGGTTACGGTGTTTTGACGGAAGAGCAACTAAAAATTGCCGTTGATGCTGCTAAAGCGCGTGGTGAAAATATTATTATGACCAATGGTTGTTTTGATATTTTACATGCTGGACATGTTTCTTATCTTGGTAATGCACGAGAACTTGGCAATCGGTTAATTGTCGCGGTAAATAGCGATGCTTCGGTTACGCGATTGAAAGGTGAAGGTAGACCTGTAAACCCTTGCGATCGTCGAATGGCAGTTTTAGCTGGCTTAGGGGCGGTTGATTGGGTTGTTGAGTTTTCAGAAGATACACCACAGCGAGTTATTGCTAATATTTTACCTGACGTGCTGGTAAAAGGCGGCGATTATAAAGTTGAAGAAATTGCTGGTGGTAAAGAAGTTATTGAAGCTGGCGGCGAAGTTAAAGTGCTAAACTTTGAACAAGGTATTTCAACAACGGATATTATCAACACTATTCGTCTAGAAGACTAATTTAACCATAAATTAAAAAAGGCAGCTTACCGCTGCCTTATTTATGTAAAAAATAGAGCTTTAGCTCGCTGGTGATAAACCTTGATTAATATCACTGATGTCTTTTTCAGTTAATGTACCGGCAGCGCGCTTCAGTGACAATACTGCATTTATATAGCCGTAACGTGTAGATGATAAATTACGTTTTGCATTATATAAATTACGCGTACTATTAAGCACATCAACAATAGTACGAGTACCAACTTCAAAACCTGCTTCTGTTGCTTCAAGTGCTTTTTCTGCACTTAATACTGACTGCTCCAAAGCTTTAATTGCTGAAACACCTGCGATTACAGTGTTATAAGCATTGCGAGTATTTCTTACAACGCTGCGGTGTGTCAGTGCTAGGTCTTGACTAGCAGCTACATAATTGTGCTGTGCTTGACGTACAGCACTTGAAGTTGCGCCACCAGAGTATATTGGCACTGTCAAAGTGATAGCAATTGAGTGACTATCTAAATCCGGTTGTTCAAATTCTGAAAAGTTTGCTACCTTGAAAGTATCTTCTGAATTTGTATAACGGCCACTTAAATCTAATGTAGGGTAGTGACCAGACTTAGCAATATTGATGTTTTCTTTGGCAATGTCTACCGACACTTTTTGAGTGATCAAGTCGATGCTTTTAGCTTCTGCAGTTTGTTGCCATTCATTTGCACTATCTGGCATAGGGCGTGAAGCAGAAAAACGATCAGTATTTAAAATGTTAACATTGCTTGGGTAGACGTTTGTTAAAACGCGAATTGCTTCTTCTGCTTGATAAATATTATTCTGAGCTCGTATTACTTGTGTTACCGAATCATCGTATTCTGCTTGTGCTTCATGTACATCGGTAATTGCGGTTAACCCCACAGAAAATCTTTGTTTGGTTTGCTCAAGTTGTCGCTCTATAGCTACTTTTTGCGCCTCAGCAAACTCTAAATCATCTTTAGAACTTAATAGGTTAAAGTATGCATCGGTTACTCGCACAATTAAATCTTGTTGTGCTATTTGATAAGCTAGGTCAGCTTGATGAGCTGATTTTTCAGCGTTATCTAAGCGTAACCAAGTATCGTGATGATAAAGCTGCATATTTAAACTGGCACCGTAGCTGAAGTTCTCAGCTTCTGTCGTATATATCGCACCAGCAGGTAAACCAAAGCTATTATCAGCAGAGGCGATTGATTCAGATTCGCCATCGGTATAACTACCTGTGGCATTAATTTGAGGTAAGAGTACAGCTCTTGCTTGCTTAATACCTTCTTTAGAAGCTTCGTATTGTGCTGATGCCTTTAATAATACAGGATCATTGGTCAAAGCTTGTTGGTATACTTGAAGCAAGTCATCAGCAAACGCTGAAGATGTGGTTGCTGCAAGCGTAATCCCTATAAATAGAGCGGAAAACGTTTTTTTCATGGGTCAGCATTTCCTTTAGTGTGCAATTTTATTCTTTTATTATTTATGGCAGCTAATGCTACAGTGCAAAAGCTGTAAACAAAATAAAATAAATGTTTATCAGTGTTATGCTTCTGTAACAAAATATTATCAAACTAGTTGAATGATAGGACATTTCTCTTGAAAGTTAAAAGCCAATTTCATCATATGTCGGAACTTGATGTTCGTATACTTGATAAAAAATGTCGCTTTCAGGGCTTTTTCACGATTGAAGAATATCAAGTCAGTCATAAATTGTTTAATGGCGGCATGAGTAAAGTACTCAACCGAGAAATTTTTGAACGTGGCGACGCAGTAGCAGTTATTCCCTATGATCCTGTTCGAAATTCATTGATTGTTGTAGAGCAATTTAGAGTTGGTGCCATTCGAACTCAAACTAACCCTTGGTTAATCGAATTTATTGCTGGAATGTTTTCAGACAATGAATCGCCAGTGGATGTCGCCGTTAGAGAGGCTAAAGAAGAAGCCAATATCGTTCTTGAACCGGATAAAATGAGACACATTATGACATATTTGTCTTCACCTGGCGGTACAAGTGAGCAGTTACATCTTTATGCTGCGCCAGTTGATGCTAGAAATGTCGGGGGTGTTTTCGGCTTGGAAGAAGAGGGAGAAGATATAAAGGTACACGAGATAGGACTAAATGATGCCTTGGCGCTAATAAACGATGGTACAATTAACAATGCAATGACCATTATTGGAATTCAATGGTTAGCACTAAATTACTCGCAACTTCAAAGCCATTGGGCGGACAATGATAAAACAAAAAGCTAGCTACAGGCCAAATTTGCCAGATTTAATGGAGTTATGTGCCATTAACTATATGTTAGCGTTAAAGTTATTAGCGAACAAAGAAGTAGTAGGTGAAAAAAGGGAGTTTAGTATTGCCGACAAATTGCAGTATGTAATTACAGTGAATGAAGTGACTAAATACACGTCTTTGATTACAATTGAGCAACTGCAGCAGTTAGAACTCGCAGAGTTAGCTGATATTTTAGCGCCCAAAATGGTGATCCGTTTATATCATGATGCACAAGCAGCAGAAGTTGTTAGTAGTCAAGCTATCCGCCATATTAAACCCAAATATCATTACCCGAATGAATTAATGCTTTTGCCTGATGAAAAATTACAAGTGAACGCTTTTTTAAAAGAGTGGTTACAAGTGTGTTTAATGCATGGTCAAACTCAAGTCCCTAGTCCGAGTCATTAGCTTTATATGTTAAATAGCGTAAATATAGCTCAATTTAGTGATAGTCATTTATTTTCTGATACTAAGGCAAAACATCATGGTGCCCCTGTTTTTGAAAATTTAAGCAAAGTTTGTAAGCATATTGCTGGTGACAAAACGATTGATATTGCTATTTTTACAGGTGATTTAACACAAGACCACACAGAAGATTCTTATCAAGTTTTTGCTGATGCTGTAAAAAAACACTTAAGCCATATACCTGTTTATTATTTAGCAGGTAATCATGATGAAATTGATCTTTTAAATAAATACCTAGTGAATCAGCCGTTTCGTCAGCAAAATTTAATTAACTTGCAAATGTGGCAATTTCATTTGATTAACAGCAAGTCTGACACACCAGCAGGTTTCGTCAGTAATACGCAACTTGCCGAGGTTGCTAAAAGCTCTGAACCTGAACGTTTTCAATTTTATTTTATGCATCATCACCCTCAAAATGTTGATTATTTTATTGATCGTCATGGTTTGGAAAATAAAAAACATTTTTGGCAATGGCTGGAAACTCAGGAAAATGTAAAAGGTATTGCATGTGGACATGTTCATAGAGCGATGAAATTCACTTATCAAACAAATGGATTTTTATTACCTGTGTATACCTGTCCAGCAACGTCGATTCAGTTTGCAAAGCACCCAAAAGAGCTAAAAGCAGAAGCCATTTCACCTGCATATCGGAAATTTTGCTTTCAAGGCAACGGTCAAATAACAACAGAGCTTTTTTACCTTTAAATTTATGTCAGTAAAAATTTTATATATTCATGGGTTCAACTCATCCCCTTTGTCTATGAAGGCTGAATTAACCAAAGAATATTTCGCATTACATTACCCTAACGTTGAAATTATTTGCCCGCAGATAAAATCATCGCCTTTTAAGGCTATTGACCAGTTAGAAAGCATTGTTCAAACTCTTCATGACAACACTTGGTGTCTTATTGGTTCATCTTTGGGAGGCTACTTCGCGAGTTATTTAGCTGAGAAATATCGTGTAAAGGCTGTTTTAGTAAACCCTGCAGTTAAGCCTTATTTGTTAATGAGTGATTATATAGGTTGGCAACTTAACCCTTATACAAATGAAACATATCAAGTACAGGCAGAGCATATAGATGAGTTAAAATCGCTAGAACAGCAAAAAATTTCTGAAAACTTGTATCAAGTCATGGTACAAACAGGTGATGAAGTGTTAGATTATCGACTAGCAGCTGAAAAGTTTCGAAACAGTCAGTTAATCGTACAGCAAGGTGGCGATCATGGTTTCATCAATTTTGCTGATATGCTTCCAAACATTGCTGACTATCTGGCAATAAATAAATCGAATACACAATAATAATTACGAAAATACCTCATGAGCGAACAATATAATTCTGAATCAATTGAAGTTTTAAGTGGCTTAGAGCCAGTGCGTCGTCGTCCTGGCATGTACACAGATACCGATAGACCTAACCATTTAGGTCAAGAGGTAATAGATAACTCTGTTGATGAAGCTTTAGCGGGCTTTGCCCAAAACATCACCGTCATATTAGATAAAGATCAATCCCTAGAGGTGATTGATGATGGTCGAGGCATGCCGACCGATATTCACCCAGAAGAAGGTGTGTCTGGCGTAGAATTAATATTCTGTAAATTACATGCTGGTGGTAAGTTCTCCAATAAAAACTACCAATTTTCAGGTGGTTTGCATGGTGTAGGTATATCTGTAGTTAATGCATTATCAAATCGTGTTGAAGTAACGGTTCGCCGCGATAGCAAAGTATTTGAAATGGCATTTGAAAATGGTGAAAAAGTAGAGGAATTGACTGAGACTGGTACCGTTGGCCGACGAAATACTGGTTCGCGTGTTAAATTTTGGCCTGATGCTAGCTATTTTGATTCGTCAAAGTTCTCTGTCACTAAGCTTAAGCGATTACTAAAAGCTAAAGCAGTGCTTTGCCCTGGTTTAACCATTAAGTTTCAAGATAAAAATGAAGGGGAAAAAGTACAGTGGTGCTATGAAGACGGCTTAAGTGATTATATTAAAGAAGCTGTAGGTGATAGCATCAGCCTTCCGGAGGAACCATTTATTGGTACCTTTTCATCACAACATGAAGCGGCTGACTGGGCGGTTACCTGGCTACCAGAAGGCGGTGAAACCATTTCCGAGAGTTACGTTAACTTAATTCCGACAATTCAAGGTGGTACGCATGTAAATGGTATGCGTCAAGGCCTGTTAGAGTCGATGCGAGAATTTTGTGAGTTTCGTAACTTAATTCCCCGCGGCGTAAAACTAACACCTGATGATATATGGGATAAATGTAGCTTTATACTTTCGGTAAAAATGCAAGATCCACAATTTGCCGGTCAAACGAAAGAGCGATTATCTTCGCGTCAGTGTGCTGCGTTTGTTACTGGGGTGGTAAAAGATGCGTTTAGTCTCTGGTTAAATGAACACACCGAAATAGCCGAAGCATTAGCTGAATTCTGTATTTCTAATGCGCAACGACGTTTAAAAGCAGCGAAAAAAGTCGTTCGTAAAAAGGTGACTCAAGGACCTGCTTTACCAGGTAAGTTAACCGATTGTGGCAGCCAAGATCCTGATAAAACTGAAATTTTCTTAGTAGAGGGTGACTCTGCTGGTGGTAGTGCCAAGCAAGCACGTGATCGTGAGTTTCAGGCGGTAATGCCACTTCGAGGAAAAATCCTTAATACTTGGGAAGTGGAATCAGGCCAAATTCTAGCATCACAAGAAGTTCATGATATTTCAGTAGCTTTAGGTATAGACCCTGATAGTGAAGATTTATCAGCGCTTCGTTATGGAAAAATTTGTATCCTAGCAGATGCTGATTCCGATGGATTGCATATTGCGACTTTATTGTGTGCGTTATTTACACAGCATTTTTTACCGCTTGTACAAGCTGGCCACGTATATGTGGCTATGCCGCCACTTTATCGAATTGATGTAGGTAAAGAAGTGTTCTATGCCTTAGACGAGGCAGAGAAAGAAGGTGTGCTAGATCGTATCGAAGCTGAAAAGAAAAAAGGTAAAGTTAACGTTCAGCGCTTCAAAGGCTTAGGCGAAATGAACCCTATGCAGCTTCGTGAAACAACAATGGATCCTAATACGCGTCGTTTAGTGCAACTCACGGTTGATCAACACGACGAAACAATTGAAACCATGGATATGTTGTTATCGAAAAAACGTAGTGGTGATCGAAAAGAGTGGTTACAAGAAAAGGGTGACATGATTGAACTATAAACTACGTTATTTAGGTACTTAACTTTAACCTTCTAGTTAAATTGTGAATATACAGCTCACTGCTGAATAAACAATTAGCTAGATAGAAGGTGCTTAATTAACTCAGCGGTATCTTTAGGTTGTTCCATCGGAAAGCAGTGATTGTTGCCAAAGTAGTGGCAATGTATGTAACGACTCAATTTACTTGCGCGCTTTACCGCAGGTTTGATAAACCCATAGGTATTATCGGCAATGACTACATCTACATGTACCTTAGTTTTAGCGATCGAGTGCCATAGTTTTCGAGGATAAGAGCCGAATATTTCTGCTTCCCATTGAGGATTACATGCCAGTTTTATTTCACCTGAATTTGTGATTTCGGTTGCACTATCAACAAAATCATCTAACACTTGCGGTTGCCAATTTTTATAAAGTTTCTTAGTTTGCAACTCTTGACGCATTAGGGACTTGTTAGGCCAATGTTGTGTTCTATTGTGGACGGCTTTTACCCAAGGTACCTTCTTCCAAAACCCCGAGCCTCTCAGCAATTTTTGTGTAAATAATAGCGAGCGCACAAACAATGGCGGGTCAAGCAAGATAATACGGCTGAAATATTCGGGGTGTTTGCTGGCTGCCAATAATGTGAGCACTCCGCCTAAAGAGTGACCTACGCCGATTACAGGCCCTTGGTTAGGTATATCGGCATTTTGATATACCGCTTTAGCCACTTTCGCTGCCATATCTTGCCAATCCGGCATAATATGTTTAGGTTGGGTAGATTGCCCGTGTCCTGGAACGTTGGTTAACCATAAATTCCAGTCTTCAGGTAATAGAAAGGCCATTTCTTTAAGAGTGAGGGCTGAAAAGCCTGTACCATGAAGTAGGTGCACACGTTTACTTTGCTTCACACCTTTACGGTAGAAGCCAGAAATGTATTCTGATTGACTGACTTGTTCTTGCCAAGGACAAAGTGAGTGGGCATTGCTTTGAGCGCGTTGCATTTATGTTTGAGTAATTAGCTTAAATGAATTTGAATATGTGCTACATCACTTGGAGTATGTCGCACAATATTTACCTTCTGGTCAGATGAGTTTAACTATCGATATCGGAAAATTCAACTTAGCTTTGTGTCTTATTTCTGCACCACTTTTTATAGTAGGGTAGGCAGAATAAATATAGTCCAGTTAGTAAGAGCAATAATAAGGTCAGCGCGACTGGCAACATTAACCACAAATTGGCGTTTTTCTGGAAAAATGTTCCGTCATGCAAACTTTCGATAAATTCTGAATTACGATAGGCTACCTGTAAAATTTCGCCTGTTTTACCGTCTAACTGTACTTCCCAAGAACTTTCAGTTCTTACCTTTATAATGCCTTTGTCTGGGCGAACATCTAATCGATCAATATCACTCCAGTCTGCAACATTTGCCTGTTCAACACTTTTAGTCACAGTTAAAATTTGTTCAAAGGAAATGCTAGGCGTCGCTGCTATGCCTTTTTGAGTAGGCGGTTGCAGTACGTCAAATTGCTTTTTCACCAGCAGCAATATACCAGTAATAATTACGAGTAATAATGGCAGGGCAATTATGATACTTGCCCACTTATGAGTGGTACGGTTAAAGGTGGAAAACTTCATATATATTTCAAAAGTATATTAAAGCAAAGGCACAGATGCATATTGCTTTAAGTTATTCTACGGAAAATAAAAGCACTATTTTAACTAATAAAGAAAGTGTATAGCCAGTGGCTTTATCATGTTTTACTCACCATTCGTCGATTGCTGATAGTTAATATCAGTTATTCTACAGTTTTTATGGCGTATGCCAGACAGAAAATTCAGCTTTTTAGAAAATAATATGCTTATTTTTAAGTAGATAACGCTACCTTCCGGGTTTGAAATAGGCTCGATTGTATTACTTGTTGAATTAGTTTTTTACATATGTAAAAATTCATATATATGTTATTTCGAATGTGTTTGTTGCTATGTTAAATACGCTGTCATTTATTAAGTTATTGGCGGATGAAACTCGTTTGTCTATTGTTTTATTACTTGAGCGTCAACCAGAGTTGTGTGTATGTGAATTTACACAAGTGTTAATGGTGTCACAGCCTAAAATTTCTCGACATTTAGCCATGTTACGAGAAGCGGGTGTTTTAGCTACAAGACGCAGTGGAAAGTGGATTCATTACTCACTTTCATCGGCACTAAGTTATGAATTTAAAGCTATTTTAAAGAGTGCAGCAATCAGTGAAGAAACAAAAATATCTTCTTTGATTGCTGAGCTAGAGAAAATCGGCGACCGTCCAGAACGGTTAGCTATTTGCTGTTGAGTATTTTTATTAAATTTTTGGAAAAAATATGGCGATTAAAGTAGGTATTAATGGATTCGGTCGAATGGGGCGTTTAGTCATGCGTGCCGCTTGGGACTGGCCTGAAGTTGAATTTGTTCAAATCAATGATCCAGCAGGTGATGCCGCAACGTTGGCTCATTTAATCAACTATGATTCTGTTCATGGCATATGGTCACATCAAGCTTCAGCGAAGTTAAACGAGATGTCAATCGGTGAAAAACGTATTGCAATTAGTAACAATACAACGATTGAAGACACTGATTGGTCTGGCTGCGACATTGTTGTCGAAGCGTCAGGAAAAATGAAAACAAAGGCTAAACTTCAGGCTTATTTAAATCAAGGTGTTAAAAAGGTAGTAGTTACTGCTCCAGTCAAAGAAGACGGGGTACTAAACATTGTTATGGGAGTTAATCAGCACTTATACAATGCAAATGAGCACTCAATTGTTACTGCTGCATCATGCACAACAAATTGCTTGGCTCCTGTAGTAAAGGTATTGCAAGAAAAGGTAGGTATTAAGCACGGTAGCATGACTACTATTCACGATATTACTAACACCCAAACCATATTAGATGCACCGCATAAAGATTTGCGCCGAGCACGAGCATGCGGGCAAAGTTTGATTCCAACCACTACTGGTTCAGCAACAGCAATAACTCATATTTTTCCTGAATTAAAAGGGAAACTAAATGGTCATGCAGTGCGAGTGCCTTTAGCTAATGCCTCTATTACTGATTGTGTATTTGAGATGGTGCGTCCAATAACCGTAACAGAAATTAATCAACTTATGTCGGAAGCGGCTGAAGGTGAATTAGCGGGTGTATTAGGTTATGAAGAAAAACCTTTAGTTTCGGTGGATTACAAGACAGACCCTCGCTCGAGTATTGTAGATGCGCTATCGACTATGGTGGTTAATGATACACAACTTAAAATGTACCTTTGGTATGACAACGAGTGGGGCTACGCGAACCGAACGGCTGAACTAATGAAAATGGTAGGACTAAGTGTTAGCTAAACTTGCCGCACTACCAACTGGGGTACAGCAGTATCTAATTATTACAGGAAATTACTGGGCATTCACTCTAACGGATGGAGCACTACGTATGTTAGTAGTGCTTTATTTTCACCAGTTAGGCTATTCCCCGCTCTCCATAGCCATGTTGTTCTTATTTTATGAATTTTTTGGCGTGGTTACTAACTTAGTAGGGGGCTGGCTCGGTGCAAGAATTGGTTTAAATAAAACCATGCAAATGGGCTTAGCTTTGCAAGTAATTGCGCTTTTAATGCTTACGTTACCTAGTGAATTCTTGACCGTGGCTTGGGTGATGCTAGCGCAAGCCTTTTCTGGTATTGCAAAAGATTTAAATAAAATGAGCGCCAAAAGTAGCATCAAAACCTTGGTGCCGAAAAATGCTGAAGGCGCTTTATATAAATGGGTGGCGTTACTCACAGGCTCGAAAAACACCCTAAAAGGTGTAGGGTTCTTTATTGGCGGCTTATTGCTCACGTGGCTAGGCTTTCAATTCGCTATTCTTACTATGGCATTAGCACTTTTTGTTGTTGTAATTGCCAGCCATTTTCTATTAACCCAAGAACTTGGAAAGGCTAAGAATAAACCTAAATTCACCGACGTTTTTTCAAAAAGTGCGGCGCTAAATTATCTTTCAGCTGCTCGCATGTGCTTATTTGCCGCGCGCGACGTATGGTTTGTGGTCGCAATTCCGGTATTCTTCGTTAGCCAACTCGACTGGGCACACCATGAAGTTGGCTCATTTATGGCTATTTGGGTTATTGGGTATGGAGCTGTGCAGGCTCTAACACCTAAATATGTAAAGTTAACTGATCATAAAGTTAATAAAACTGCTGCAGCATTAGGCGGTTTGCTTGCCTTTTGTATTGCAGCCTTAGTGCTTGGCTTATTAAGTAATCTGAATATTGAAAAAGTATTAGTGTTCGGCTTACTCGCTTTTGGGGCAATATTTGCAATAAATTCAGCTGTTCATAGCTATATAATTGTCGCTATAGCAAAAGAAGATGGCGTGTCAATGGATGTTGGCTTTTATTATATGGCAAATGCCGTTGGTCGATTAATTGGTACCGTATTTTCTGGTGTGATATATCAACAATATGGCATTGTAGCGTGTTTAGTCAGTTCTTTGGTGCTAGCTACAGCTGGTGCATTGCTAATGTTGAAGGTGGAAATAACTGCAAATGATACTTAAAAATAATCATGATAGAACAATATGCCATGCGTCTATTGGCACTAATGATTTGGGTAGGGCGAAAGCTTTCTATCAACCATTGTTGGCGACACTTGATGTGGAATTAGTTAGTGAATATGGTCACGCATTAGCTTTTGGCAAAGGGTATCCAGAATTTTGGGTTCAAATTCCATTTGATAAAAAGCCAATGTCTGTAGGTAACGGCACTCATTTTGGCTTTGTAGCAAAAACAAAACAACAAGTAGAAACGTTTTATCAAACAGCAATTGCTCTTGGTGCAAGGTGCAATGGTAAGCCAGGACCTCGCCCAGACTATGGCGACCCTTATTTTGGTTGCTTCGTCTTAGATTTAGATGGTAATAAAATAGAAGCAAGCTTTTGGGATTTCCAATGGAAAGGCTAAATGAATATATTATAACTTATTGATTTTTAAGTTTTTGAATCATTATAAAAAATATACAAACTCTATTTTGACTGCTCGCCAAATATAGATATACTGCTAGTCCATAAAAATAATAATCTGGGTGGGTTAGTTGCTTAAGTTTGCGAGCCGAAAAACAAGGAAAACCTTAAAGACTCTTTTAGGGTTAGTCTTTTTCGCGTACCTTGTAACCAGTAAAAGTTTTGCTTATTCAGAGACAAATAATCGTGTGCTCAACTTTGTCGAACAGCTTGAAGATATTAGAACCCTGTCTGATAGTGATCAAAAGTCAGCTATAGAAAAGTTGAAGTTAATCAAACCAAGCCTTAATGAATTCCCACTTAACCAACAATTAGAATATTACCATTTACTTGCTGAAACACATTCTTTACTTGGTCAGCATAGGTTGGCTCGCTCAACCGCTGAACAAGCTTTAGTGCTTGCTTCTGGTTTAATATCCCCTCGTATTGTTATTGCCAAATTAGCATATGATCTTGGCTATTCATTAGAGTCTCTAGGTCACCTTGATTTAGCATTAGAGCAATATCTATCTGGACTTGATGTTGCGGAGTCGTTAGAGGAGCAGAAAGAAATTGCTGTAGGTTTAATTAATGTTGGGGCAATTTATTATCAGACAGCTAAATTGTCGGAAGCAATAATTACCATTAATGAAGCGCTAACCATTGCTGAGAACTTAAGTGATAAAGAGCTTAAAGGGCTCGTTTATAGTGAATTAGGAATTTTATACGGTAGTCTTGGTGAACCTGAAAAGTCGATAGAATTTTATAAAAACTCTTATCGTTATTATACCGAGGCTGACAAGCCACTATTAGCGATTAATAACTTGCGGAATATTGCGAGTAGCTATAGAGGGCAAGGCAAAACAGACCAAGCTATTGCCAGTTATAATAGGCTTTTAGATGCGTTGGAAGGAATAAATCACGTAGAGATGGAATTTAGCGCACATGTTGGCTTAGCGACGATTTATGCAGATGAAGAAACCAAACAATATGATTTGGCAATTGAGCACTTAACTAAAACTGAGCAATTATTATCCCAAGTAGAACACCACTTTTTACCTTTTCGCTTTCTTATAGATAAAGCTGTCGTCTATAAAGAAATGAAGCGTTATGAAGAAACACTTGCGATTGTTGAAGAAGCCCTAAATTTATTCCACAGTAAGCAATTCAAAGTTACCCCGATGAATGAGGCCGTTTTATTAGTGCTACGCTCAGAGACATATCGGTTAATGGGGCGTTATAAAGAGGCTTATGATACATACCTTCGCGTTTACGATCTTAATATGGAAGACATGCAAAACAGTCAAACTCAATCTGTAGCAGAATTAAGATTACAATATGAGAGTAGACGCGCAGATATTGAAAATAGTTTATTGGCAAACAAAAGTAAGCTTGAATCAATTGCGTTGGATGAAGCGCGAGAAAATTCTGAAAATAAGCAAAATTACATATATTACATTTCAATAATCGTCGTTATTTTCGCGATATTATTAAATGTTTTACGAAAAAGTCAGCGACAACTACTTAAGGTTTCTCGTACAGATGCGCTAACGCAATTAATCAACAGAAGAAGATTTATTGAATTAGCAAATAGAGAACTTGTTAAAGCTAAGAAACAGAAAGAAAGTGTGGCGTTATTGGTGATTGATTGTGACTTGTTTAAGACAATTAATGATAATTATGGGCATGCTACTGGTGACAATGCTTTGAAACTGCTGACTAGACTTGGTCAGCAACACTTTGCTAAACCTGAAATATTTGGTCGTTATGGTGGGGAAGAGTTTATGGTTCTCTTGCCTGGTACTACCCGAGAACAAGCTATCGAAAAAGCTCAGCACTATAGAAAAGCTGTCTCAGCACTGTCTTGGAATGATGAAAATGAGCACTTACTTAGCGTTAGTATAGGTGTGGTAACTACGACTGACGCAAACAGTTATAATTTTGAGGAATTATTCGAATTGGCTGACAGCTTGTTGTATCAAGCAAAAGAAAAAGGGAGAAATCAAGTATGCGTTTGATAAGCTTGATTTTTGCCATGCTGAGCAGTGCTGTTATTTCTCATTCTGTTCAAGCTGAATCAGAACAAACAATGGCGGTTGCAAATGAGTTGCTTGCTGCTGTTGAAAAAGTAACATCTGAAGCTATTCATTCAGAAGAAGAGTTTAATAAGTCACTCACTGATATTCAGCCTAGTAATGCTGCTGAACAATTATTAGTTTATTATGCCAAAGGTGTCATCGCTTATAATCGTGTTCAGCTTCATCAAACGGTCACTTATTTACAACAAGCTAATGCACTAGTTGAAGAACTGCCTGAAGAAATGAAGGCACAATCTCCTTATTATCATTTTCACAAAGTATTATCCGATGCTTATGTTGCATTAGACAACTATCAGTATGGCTATCAACATAAACGCAAGTATTTAATTAAGTATGCAGAAGAGTTTGATAACAAAGATAAACTTTTATTGGCGTCGCTTGAAAGTAAGTATCAGGTAAAACAAAAAGAACAACTTAACCAGTTATTGATACAACAGAATAAACTGAAGCAAGTTGAAATTAAGCAATTAGAACAAAAGAAAAGTGTACAAGAACGCAATACCATCATTTTAATATGTATCGGTATTGTGTTTATGCTAATGATTGTTCGCCAATTGAAAGTTAGACAGAAACTTAAATGGTTATCTTCAACCGATACGTTAACTGGACTTAGAAATCGAAAGAGTTTATTTGAAGCGTCTAATGGTTTAGTTAGAGAGGCTTTGGATAATCACTTGCCGTTGGGCATTATGGTTATCGATATTGATCACTTTAAAGAGATTAACGATCAATATGGCCACCAAGTTGGAGATGTTGTTTTAAAGCTTGTTGCTAAATTAGGGCAAGAAGTTATGCGCTCAAGAGACGTCTTTGCTCGATTAGGCGGTGAAGAATTTGTCGCTGTATTACCAGAAGCTGATATAGATTCAGTAAATGCCATTGCAATGCGGTTGAAAGATAAAATAGCGCAAGAACCCCAGCAGGTAAAAGCTCATCGTATCTCGGTGACTGTTAGTATAGGTATTGCCCAATTAAGCGAAAAAGTGCCAAATTTTGATGCGTTAGTAAAATCTGCTGATGAGGCAATGTATCAAGCAAAGCAGGCGGGCCGTAATCAAGTGGTTATTTTTAACTCAGCTTCAAACTAATCCCTTCGAAATCGTACTTAAAATTGCTAATTCGGGTTTTTTCTATTTAGATAATCAGATAAGCTAACCATACTCGTTTAGCGAGATCATATAGTGAGATCTAATGATCTTAACCATAGATAACAATAATAAAGATTTTATCGGCTAGTATGTTTTATGTAGCGCAATTTCACCAATATGAATTTGTTCTCTAAATGTTATTTAGCCCGGCAGAATACTCTGTATTTAGGAAATTTAATTCATGTCTGATGTGCTCGAATATAGCCTAGAAGGTATTGAACAAGTCCCACTAAGAAAGTTCACTGAAGAAGCATACCTTAATTACTCCATGTACGTAATTATGGATAGAGCGCTTCCGCATATTGGTGATGGTTTAAAACCAGTTCAGCGACGTATTGTCTATGCAATGTCGGAATTGGGTTTATCTGCGCTTGCTAAATATAAAAAGTCGGCACGTACTGTAGGTGACGTTTTAGGTAAATTTCATCCTCATGGTGATTCAGCATGTTATGAAGCTATGGTGCTGATGGCGCAGCCATTCTCTTATCGTTATCCACTGGTTGATGGCCAAGGAAACTGGGGGGCACCAGATGATCCAAAATCATTTGCCGCGATGCGTTATACCGAAGCTCGATTATCTAAATTTAGTGAAGTTTTACTGCAAGAGCTAGGTCAAGGCACAGTAGATTGGGTGCCTAACTTTGATGGCACCATGAAAGAGCCAAAAACCTTACCAGCACGATTACCTCATATCATGTTAAATGGTATTACAGGTATAGCCGTTGGTATGGCAACAGATATTCCACCACATAATGTTCGTGAGATTGCCAATGCATGTGTGCACTTAATCGAGCAGCCTAAATCAGAGCTTGGTGAGTTGCTGGAATATGTTCAAGGTCCTGATTACCCAACAGATGCCGAGATAATTACCCCGAAAACAGAGATTGAAAAAATTTATCAAACCGGTCGCGGTAGTATTAAGATGCGTGCGGTTTATGAAATTGAACATGGTGAAATTGTTATCACCTCGTTACCTCATCAGGCATCAGGAGCGAAAGTTCTTGAGCAGATAGCTAATCAAATGCAAGCTAAAAAGTTGCCTATGGTAGTTGATCTGCGTGATGAGTCTGATCATGAAAACCCAATACGATTAGTTGTTGTTCCTCGCTCTAACAGGGTAGATACAGAGCAGTTAATGCAGCATTTGTTTGCGACAACTGATTTAGAAAAAAACTATCGCGTTAACCTAAATATGATTGGCTTAGATAACAAGCCCGCGGTGAAAAATCTACGTGATATTTTGGCTGAGTGGTTAGAGTTTCGTCGTGAAACGACCCGTCGTCGGTTGCAATATCGTTTAGACAAAGTAATGGCTCGTTTACATATTTTAGACGGCCTACTTGTTGCTTATTTAAACATTGATGAAGTTATTGAAATCATTAGAACATTTGATGATCCTAAAGCTGAATTAATGAGTCGTTTTGATCTTTCAGAAATTCAAGCCAATGCAATTTTAGAAATTAAACTTCGCCAATTAGCGAAGTTAGAAGAGATTAAAATTCGCGGTGAGCAGGATGAGCTGAATAAAGAAAGAGAAAAGCTAGAAAAAATCCTTGCCTCTAAAGCGCGTATGAATACGCTACTGAAAAAAGAAATTTTAGCTGCGGCGGAACAATATGGCGACGATCGTCGTTCACAAATTGTTGAACGCGGTGAAGCAAAAGCCTTATCAGAAAAAGATTTAGTGCCAAGTGAACCAGTTACGGTTGTCGTCTCAGAAAAAGGTTGGGCGCGTTGTGCCAAAGGGCATGATATAGAACCAGAGCAAATGAGTTATAAAGCAGGTGATGGTTACTTGTGTTCAGCGAAAGGGCGAAGTAATAGGCCAGTGGCGTTTATTGATTCTACGGGCCGAGCATATACCGCAGATGCGCATAGTTTGCCAACAGCTAGAAGCCAAGGTGAGCCACTAACCGGTCGCTTTAATATTGCTACGGGTGAAGCTATAACAAAAATAGTTATGGCGGATGATGAAAGTAAATACTTACTAAGTTCTGATGCAGGTTATGGATTTGTCGGTAGCTTTGCCGACATGGTAAGCCGCAATAAAAACGGTAAAGCGTTATTAAGTTTACCTGCTAATTCAAAAGTAATGGAGCCTAAAGCCATTAATGATATCGACAATAGCTTGTGTTTGGCGATTACTAGTGAAGGTCGGATGTTGGTATTCCCCATTAAAGATTTACCAATGTTAAGTAAAGGCAAAGGCAATAAGATTATTAATATTGCTTCGGCTCGTGCTAAAGCTAGAGAAGAGTATGTCACCTTATTAGAGGTTATCACTTCAAGTGATTCAATTACATTACATGCTGGTCGAAGAAAGTTAACGTTAAAAGCAGCTGATATTGAACACTATAGAGGTGAACGAGGACGTAGAGGTAATAAATTACCTAGAGGCTTACAACGAGTAGATCGCATTGAGATAGACGCAGTGTCTACAACTATAGAACAGGATACGTCGATTGAAGACACTACTGGTGGAGTTGAGCCAGAATAACGGGCAATGTTGAATACGTATGCAACTAATTGCATGAGATTACTGCACACGGTTAGTATGAAGTTGATGATATAGACATGCTGTTAATGCTTATATCGTAACCTTTTCCCTTGGTTACTTTATTTAATAGTGTTTTTGTAAAGTTCACACGTTTTTTAAGCACACAAGCGTATGCGAGTGTGCTTTTTTTATATACAGGAAGTATGGTATGCCGTGATGTCAGGACGACAAAGAACGGCGATATACAGGAAGTATAGTATGCCGTGATGTCAGGACGACAAAGAACGGCGATATACAGGAAATATGGTATGCCGTGATGTAGCCATCGAGGCTATCATTGTCAATAAACAACTATTGGATTCTCAAGTTATCCAATCAAACGTGAACTAATTACTACTGCTGAAAAATTCAGCAAGCTTATAGCCATATCATTGCGAAAAAATATAATGATTAACGCAATTGTCGGGGATAACTTATGAATACAACCAAGCCAACGTTAAGTTTTTGGCAAATCTGGAACGTAAGTTTTGGGTTTTTAGGTGTGCAAATTGGCTTTGCATTACAAAACGGAAACGTTAGTCGCATCTTATCCGATCTAGGTGCCGATTTATCTTCATTGTCTTTATTTTGGTTAGCTGCCCCCATTATGGGATTAATTGTACAACCAATTGTTGGTGCTGCTTCCGATAAAACATGGAATGGTTTAGGGCGAAGGTTGCCATTTATTTTAGGTGGTGCAATAGTTGCTGCGATGGCTATGGCTTTATTACCTAATGCTTCAATGGTTGTCGCATTTATTCCGCCGATGATTTTCGGCTTGTTTATCTTTGCGATCAAAGATGCTGCTTTTAATGTAACTTTTCAGCCATTTAGATCGTTAGTGTCGGATATGGTGCCAGATAAACAGCGAAACCTTGGTTATTCTGTTCAAACACTGCTAATTAATATTGGCGCCGTAATTGGTTCTATACTCCCGTTTTTCTTAACAAATGTCATAGGCTTAGATAATTTATCTGCACAAGGTGAAGTAGCACCGTCGGTCATTTGGTCATTTTATATTGGTGCTACTGTGTTGTTTGGGTCAGTACTTTGGACGGTATTTAAAACAAAGGAATATCCACCAGAGCAGTATTACGCTTTTAAAAATATGGACGCAGAAGCGGTCGCCAAAGAGCAGCAAGCTGAAAAATCCTTGAGAGAAAGGTTGGTTGGCTTTTGGGGCTTGTTTAAAGATATGCCCGTGATTATGAAGCAATTGGCATTAGTCCAGTTCTTCTCATGGTTTGCGCTATTCATAATGTGGACCTATACGCCAGCAGCCATTACGCAACATACATGGGGCGTAGCAATTGATTGGTTTGATCCTGCCTATATCAAAGCTGCAGGCGGCTTGCCAGCAGATATCGCCGCAGCGAAAGGTTCTGCGGGCGATTGGGTTGGTATTTTATATGCAGCACAGGCATTGTTCTCTGTGCTATTTGCCATGGTATTAACGAAGTTAGCAGATACTTTTGGCCGTAAGTTAACTTATTCACTAAGTTTAATTGCTGGTGGTTTGGGCTATTTAAGCTTTGCGCTATTTCAAGACCCGACAATTACTCAGGTTGATTTATTAATAACACAAGTCGAAGTTCCACAAGGAGCGATTGGCCTCGTATGGTCGATGGTAGGCATTGGTATCGCTTGGGCAGCTATTTTAGCAATGCCTTACGCAATATTAGCGGGAGCTTTACCGGCGGATAAAACAGGTGTTTATATGGGGATATTCAACTTTACCATCGCAGCACCTCAAATAGTTTCAGGTATAGCTTCAGGTTGGATATTAAGTAACGTATTTGATAATGAAGCAATTAACATTATTATGCTGGCCGGCGGCGCTATGTTCTTAGGTGCATTGTCTGTAGTATTTGTAAAAGATAAAGATGCTGGATAGTACTTGGTATCGCACATTAAAAAAGGGACATTAGTCCCTTTTTTAATTTTATAATCATATAGTTATCAATAAGTATTTGAGATACTAGCTTCCACAAGACTTTCGGACAATTAAGCTGGTCGGCATTAAGGTTGTTTTTACTTCTTCTTCATTGATTAACTTAATTAAACTTTCTACTAATAACTCTCCAGCAAGCTTTGTATTTTGCTTTGCCGTGGTAAGAGGAGGAAAGGTAAAGCTTGCCATAGGAATATCATCAAAGCCGACTATAGCGACATCTTCAGGCACTTTATAATTATTATCCAACAGTGCGCGCATAGCGCCAATTGCTATCAAGTCACTGGCGCCAAAAAGTGCGTCAAATTTCGCGCCAGATTTAATAAGCGATTCCGCGGCTTTATAACCTGATTCTTCTGTGGATATAGCGTCAAATTGTTTCGTTTCATCTACAGCAAGTTTGTGATCTTTCAACGCTTTACAGTGACCTAAATAACGATCGAAAAACTCCGGTGCGTGACTTGATGCTTCGCCGATAAAGGCAAACTCTTTACGACCATTCATGATGACATGTTCGGTGAGTTGGTAGCCCCCATGAAAATTATCGCAGCCAACAGACACTATAGGAAGGGATTCAACATCTGCCCCCCAACGAACAAAACGAGTATCTTGCTCTATTAGCTGAATAAGCTTTTCTTCATAATCGAGAAAATCACCATAGCCAAGCAAGATAATTCCATCAGCCTTATTGGAATCTTCAAATTCAGCATGCCAGTCATCATTCATTTGCTGAAATGACACGAGCAAATCGTAGCCTTTGTCAGAGCACGCTTTTGTTATGCTGCCCAGCATGCTCAAAAAGAAAGGGTTGATGAGTGAATCATCATTGGTCGGATCTTCAAACAGCAATAATGCTAAGGTACTACTTTGCTGTGAACGTAGATTGCTAGCATTTTTATCGACTTTGTAATTTAACTCTTTGGCAATTGCCTGAACCTTGAGGCGAGTTTCTTCATTAACGAGCGGGCTGTTTCGCAATGCCCGCGATACCGTTGATTGAGACACGCCCGCACGATAAGCAATGTCAAAAGAAGTTGCTTTTGATTTCACAAACTAAAACTCGTTAAACACTAATGTTAAAATACTACCGTTAACGACTAGTTAAGTACATATTTAGCATAATAATTTATGTATTAAATCATTATAAGAAGTAAGAATAGAAACTACTAAATAGCCCGTAACCCTCTAGCAAATTGTATGAACTCATCTCAGGCTCAATATAGCAATCAACATGTTATGACGAATAGCGACTTATGTCGTTTTCTTCAAATTGAAGAAAAAACAGATTTAAAGTTAACAGCTTGATAATAAATTTAGTGTATTTATCTCATAAAGTTTGAAAACTTGTTTTATAATCAAACACTCAGTGAATTAAATTAAGCACTTAATGTTAGGCTCTCACGTTTTAAAATCTCCAATAATGCGTTATAGCTTTATAACGCTTTTGTTTTTTGTTCTAGTCACTTTGGTGGTATCTGTTGTTGACTATGTTAAGCAGCAAGATACTCGTCCGGTAAAGTTATCTGAAAAACAAATTGAAATATCGACTAGCTATTTGGTGGATGAAAGTGAGGGTTTATCTACTGGCGATATAGTGAAGCAACTTGAGCGTTTTATTTCAGCTGAACCTGACAATATTCCATTTACGTTAGGTAAAGCAGCGTATTGGACAAAATTCACTTTAAAAAACAATACAGACAAAGAGCAGCAACTGGTTCTTCATGTTGATAATACCATGTTGGAAAGTGTTCAAAGCTTTGAACTTTCACAAAGGGGAGTCGACACACTTGATAATAGTGAACTTGTAGACACTGCTTTTCCAAAGTTAACGCTATCGTTAAAGGCTTACGAAGGAACTGAAGTTTTATTAAGGCTTAAATCTGCTGGCCCCCCGAATATACCGTTGATTTGGTATCAGTATAAACAATATCAAACTAAGGAGTCTTTAACTCGATTGCTCTTTGGTGCGGTTATCGGCGTGCTAATTATTATGGCTTTGTATAATTTAGTTATATTTGCAGCCATTAAGGATAAAGTTTATTTAGTCTATTTAGGTTACTTAATCTCGTCATTTCTCGTATTAGGTACTGTTAATGGTTATGGATATCTATTATTTGAAACTAATGTTCAATCTCTGCTTAACAAGTATTCCTTATTTTTTCATTATTATTTATTAGCGTTTCTCATACTGTTTACTATTTATTTTATTAGATATGATGAAAATAAGGGCTTTTTATACAAATTAGGCATTTATAGTGTTTTTGTATTGATAGTCTTGAGTTTTATAACGCAGTTTTTATCTCATGAACTACAAGCAAAAATATTTTTTAGTTTTCCTCCTGTTTTCTATGCATACTCATTGACACTGGTTGCTTTGCGAGTCAAAAAGCATTTCGACTGGATTCGATTTTATCTAATATCGTGGGTGCCATTACTTATTGGTGCAGCAATTCAACCGCTTGTTTTGCTAAATCAACTTGATTACTCTTTTTTACTTCGTAATGCATTTTTAATTGCTGTACTCGTTGAAATAGCCTTTATGTCTTTTGCACTTGCAGAACGTATGCGCCGCCATGAACAAGACAGGTTAAATGAAATTAGTTACCACCCTGCAACAGGTATTGCTCGAAAAATTTTATTAGAAAAGCAAATAGCACGCATGACGATACAAACTGATGCGAAGTTTAGTGTTTTGGTGATAAGGCCTGAACATATTGAACGAGTTGCTTTGTATGTAAATGATGCAATGAATACCGAATTATTCAAACGAATGCATAGAAAGCTTTCGCCACTATTTGCATATAATGATGCAATAGAGCAAATAGGAGACAAAGGCGAGAAAATAGCTTTTCTTTCAGGAAACTCCTTAAGCGTTGTCATGAACTTGCGAAAAAATCATCAGCCTATTGAGACTTTGATTCAGTCTATCAATACGTTAGTGGAGGAAGCTTATCAGGTTGAAGAACTTAATATTCCACTGAAAGCTGTTGTGGGTATTGCAAATTATCCAGAGCATGGTCGCGAGCCATTTGTTCTATTAAACAGAGCTCAATTAGCTTTGCCCGAAGCTGAATTAAGTCAGAATCGATGGGCTTATTTTGCGGAGCACCAATCGGACAAAACAGGCTACCGACTTCAGCTTGCGTCAGATATTCATAAAGCTTTAACACAAGGTCACTTTGAGCTCTATCATCAACCACAAATTGACCTGAAAACTATGCGAGTTTGTGGTAGTGAGTGTTTAATTCGCTGGAATCATCACGAACAAGGATTTATACCACCAACTGTTTTTATACCTGTTGCTGAAGACATGGGATTAATTAATCAAGTAACGCACTGGGTAATTAAGCAAGCTATTGCCCAGCATAGCGTTTTGTTATCTCAAGGCTATAAGCACCATTTGGTATCAATTAATATCAGTGGGAAAGATATTGCTGCAGATGATTTTTATTCCTATGTAGTTACTGAGATTGAGGAAGCAGAGGTTCCCGCAAATAAAATTGTATTTGAATTAACCGAATCAGCGACGATTACTGATAATGAGCAAGCATTAGCAACCATTGAAAAGCTTACCAAATTAGGAGTCACCATTAGTATAGACGACTTTGGAACTGGCTATTCATCAATGGCTTATATTAGTAAGTTGCCATTTCAGGAACTTAAAGTTGACCGCCAGTTTGTTGAAAATGTAAATGATAATGATAAACAAAAAACGATAGCTGAAACAACGGTGAAAATGGCAAAAGGGCTCAGATTGGAAGTTGTGGCTGAAGGTATAAATAGTCAAGCGGATGAAGATACTTTACGACAATTTGGCTGTGATATTGGCCAAGGGTATTATTACGCAAAGCCAATGGCTTTTGACGATTATTTAACTTGGCTAGCTGAGGAAGTTAATGGCCGACCTCCAATGCCATTAGAAGGTGACTATATCCCTAAGGGAAGTTAACTGAAGCAAATAGTAAAAGGTACAAAAAAAGCTCCGATAGGAGCCTTTTTTATTCGTTAAGTTTAATTAATAAAACTTAACCTCGAATTACATCTGCGTTGTGATAAACATGTTGTACGTCGTCACAATCTTCTAACATTGCGATAAACTTATCGAAGTTAGCAATATCTTCTTCACTGGTAATTTCAGTATAAGTTTGTGGTACCCACGTAATCTCTTCAACTTCCAGTTCATACTCTGGCATGCTGTTAGCAAATTCTGTTTTTATTTTGAAAAACTCAGTATGTGGTGCGTAAACCGTGATGATGCCATCTTCTAGTTCAACATCAGTTACATCTATATCAGCCATCATCAAGTTTTCTAATACAGTTTCATCATCTTCACCTTTAAAAGCGAAGACTGCTTGATGATCAAACATGTGGGAGACTGTGCCGGTAGAGCCTATTTTTGAATCTGTTTTTGTAAAGCAGACTCGAACGTCTTTGATTGTACGGTTACCATTGTCTGTTAAACAATCAATAATCACCATGCAATTACCTGGACCAAAGCCTTCATAGCGAGATTCTGTGTAATCTTCACCACCGGCGCCGCTAGCTTTATCGATCGCTTTTTCAATAACGTGGGTAGGAACCTGATCTTTTTTAGCTTTATCAATTAAACTACGTAAGGCTAAGTTACCGTCTGGGTCAACACCGCCACTTTTAGCAACTGTGTATATGGCTTTACCATATTTAGAATAAACTTTAGTTTTTTGGCCAGCGGTTTTGGCCATTGACTCTTTGCGGTTTTGGAACGCTCTACCCATCTTAAATTGCTTCTTTAATAAATTTCCAATGTCGTGATTCTACCAGTGCTTGTAGGCGCTTTTCCAGAGGTAAACGAGTGCTATTTGCGAAATATCGTCAAAAACTTTTAAAGAAATTGATAGGAGACAAGAAATGCGATTAATCTAGGAGGTATTAATCGCATCATAATCGATTTAACATTTATTTACCTTCTCTGTCGTTTATCTATGGTGCTATTACGTGTCTCTACATCCCACTGACTAATAGTGATATTCTTCAAATGCCAGTAAAAGGAAATTGAATGGCGCAACTTTGCTATTGAGTCAATTAACATTGTTTACTCCTACTTATTGAAAAATTACTCAGCATAACTAGTTTCAAAACTAGCATCATCAGTAGTTAGTTGAATGCGTTTTAACGCCAGAATGTTGTCTTTAACTATACTGTTATTGTCAACGACAAGTGCACTTGTAAAGTCTTCTAATGCTCCTGTATTGTCTTTAGCTAGGTAACGGACAATTGCTCGATTGCTATAAGCCATGGACTTAAGAAACTCTCCATGACGACCACGACCTTTAATCGCACTTATTTCATCGATAGCTTTAGTACATGCACTATCAGCTTTGTCTAGCTCATTGAGTTTAAGGCTTGCAACACAGACGCCCATAGCTTTATCGTAATTGGAAAGCTCTGGCTTTTTTGTTGCAACAATTTTGGACAAGCCGGCACTATAATCACCAGAAATAATTTCGTCGGTGCCAACAGCATTTTTAATAATCGCTATCTTTAAGCCATTAAGCTTAATAGGTTGCGTTAAAGTAGTCGCCTCTACAGCACTTGTGCCAACGCTTACTAGAGTTGCCAGCAAAGAGGCTTTAGCTAAGAATTTTTTCATGTTCATTCTCCAAAGGTTTAATGTTTAACTGTCATTTGTTAATGACAATGACACTTTAGAGAATTTCGTTATCAACTGACAAACGATAAAAAGACACCTGATAAGTGAATATAATTTGTCTATCGTTCCACCTAATACTAATCAGTAAAATTTTCCTTAACCCAATCAGCAAATGTAGTTAATTCTGGTGCTGATTCAATATGTTGATGTTGCAAGAGAAAGTATTTGTCGTTAGTTATTAGCTCTTGTTCAAATAATTTAACTAACAACTGTTCGCTAAACCAAGCTTTACTTATTGGCATTGGTACCAAAGCTATACCCATTCCTTGCTGTGCGGCTCTTGCAACACCAAACATGCTATCAAATTGAATAATTTGCTTAGGATCGAAATTTGGAATGTTATTTTTATCAGCCCATTGATGCCATGACCAGGGGCGTGATTGATGAAGAATTAAGGGAACTGAACGTAACGCATCTAAGCCATGTGCGGCCCATTTTTTATAAAGCTTCTTATTACAGGCGGGCACATATCGTATAGGAAAGAGTTCCTGCACGACACTGCCATTGGGCCTACCATTTGCTAGCACGATCGATAAGTCTGTTTGGCTAGGTGTTTGGCTTGCTGACTTCACAG
The DNA here is from genome assembly GCF_012932965.1 of Thalassotalea algicola. Lineage (GTDB taxonomy): Bacteria > Pseudomonadota > Gammaproteobacteria > Enterobacterales > Alteromonadaceae > Thalassotalea_F > Thalassotalea_F algicola. Next base: position 702,532 of record NZ_JABBXH010000003.1, read on the forward strand.
TCTCTAATTGTAAATTAATATCTGGATTCACTTCTGCCCACTCACTTAACCTAGGCACAAATAATTCGCTAGCAAAAAACTCCGGCAAAGAGATGGTAATTGTTTTGTTTTGCTGGTTATTGGTAAAGTCAGCAATAGTTTGCTCTAAGTTGGTAATAATAGGGTAAACAGAATTGTAAAATTGTTTTCCGGCGCTTGTTAGCTCAATTGCTCTAGTTTGGCGTTTAAAAAGTTGCGTACCTAATTGTTCTTCTAATTGCTTAATTTGGTGGCTGACTGCAGAAGGCGTTAAAAATAGCTGAGAGGCTGCATGTTTGAAGCTTAAACATTTCGCAGCGATGCAAAAAGATCTAAGCCCTCTAATAGGTGTTTGAATTGTCATGAGTATTAATAAGTTTGTAAGTCTACCACCTTAGTTTTGCAATCTGTGGGCCACTAACTAAAACCCAATAAAAACATGGGTTTAATATATTTTCGGTCTTTGCTATGGAAGTTATTTGCGCCAATCTGGTTCGTCTGCACCAATTTGGTTCTAGCATAAAAAAAGGGCGCTAAATAAGCGCCCTGACAAGTAAAGTAAGTGTCTAATAGTTTAGAAATCGGGGGAGATTTCGAAAACAAATTTAGAATATAAGCTCTATCCGTTACTGACAAACGAGAAGAAATCACTTAACGGATTAAATAAATTCATTTATAAGGGGGCCGCTAGGTTTAGTCTCTAATTGTTATTTGGGGTGAAGTGTCTATATCGCCTTGTGCATCTACAGTAGCAATATTGTTCCCACACATAAGAATCGCTAAATTTCCCTCGTCGGTGTTTCTTGAAAATGCAAATTGATAACCGTATTGCGTTAAACTATTGACGGCATACTTCTGCGACATAGATAACCTATTCAATAATACATTGCGACTCGAGCTCGTTTGACGACGTTCTGCTGTTGAAATACTTGGATGAATAGCTTCCATTCTTCACCTCCTTCAGTTACTGCATTAATATCAGTGTAGCTCAGAATTGACAACTTGGCTAAGTTTTGAGCAGTTATATTCCTATCATAACTAGCATAGTTTGTAAGTAAACATATATTTTCTGACAGCATAGGAAAGTAAGTTTTATTGTATTTAACTTTTAAGGGGGGAGTTATTAATACGTCGATTAGAAGATGGAGTCTTAACAACAATTATTTGGTAGAACTTGGCCATAGTAAATTTCTATTAAATAATTTTGGAGGGATGAATATAGTTACCTAGGTACGTTAGTTTAAGAGTACAAAGCAGTCTCTTGATGGTTTAACGTTGTGGAAATTTAAAACTGGGATTGTTTGTATTAAATTTCAATAATTAGTACTACAAAATTTTAATTTAATAACAAATTCATTGAGCGATGTTTGTTAGTAATAAAACTATAGGTTTTTATCTCATTTCACTTGCTTTATTTTGGTATTTTACCCATTTAACTCTATTTCTATCGATTAACCATTGTAAATACATGGTTATTAATAATGTCTTTAAAAATTAACTGGTTGATGAACTTGTTTTGTGTCAGATAACTTTACAGTCTATAAGTGTTGTGTAGTTATGTTATTGTAATCGTTGGTCTTTTTATTTGGTGTGTTTTGTGCTTGCTAAATGTCATATCAAGTGATGTTGTTTCGCTTTTAGCTTTCACCTTTCGGAATTCAACCGGAAGGATTAAAAGGAATATCAAATGAAGTTGAGTTTTTTTAATACTGTTGTTGTAAGTGTTGTATTGTCAGTTGGTTGTTTTTTGAATAACGCTAATGCAGGGTTAATTCACAACGATTTGAATTGGTTAGAACTCTCTGTTACTAACGGTTTGAGCTACAATGAAGTTGAACAAGATGTTTTAACTAACTCACTTTATCAGGGGTACAGGTTTGCTACCGCCTCTGAAGTTTCGACTCTATATAGTGATTTTTTGTTGGAACAAGCAGGAAATAACTTACAAAATAATCATTTTTGGCATATTGCTGCTCAACCTAATACAAATTTAGCAACTTATTTTAGTGGGATGTTTACCCCTACTTCTTGGAATGGTGACCTAAGCACAATAGATGGGCGCATCCAATTGAATAATGCAGATTATAATTGGGGGTACTTTCTTTATGGCCCTAAGACAAATAATACAGTATTAAGAGGAACGCTTCATACTATGTATGATAAAGGGACTGATACCCTTAGAACATTCGTTGAGCGACCACAATCATATAGTTTATCATTGCACGCTACTACCCCCGCCACAATAAACGCTGACTGGAAATATTATGCCGCACAATCGTTCCTAGTAAAGGCTGTGGAAGTCCCAGAGCCATCAGCGTTCTTTATTTTTTCGTTAGGCATGATGGGACTAGTATTACGTCGTTCTAAGAAGTTACCTTAAAATATTCGAATAAATTCCTTTCATGAAAACACTAGCCTTAATTGCTGGTGTTTTTTTCTTAATGGTGCCGATTGCCGGCGTCGAACTGCCAATAGGCGTAACTACTGATTCAAGTTAGTAGGGCAGTGATAATTACTAATACGAAAATAGTAGATACAAAAAAGCCCAGCAAATGCTGGGCTTATCTGATAAATGGTGCCGACTGCCGGAGTCGAACTGGCGACCTACTGATTACAAGTCAGTTGCTCTACCAACTGAGCTAAGTCGGCACACAAAACTGTGT
>NZ_JABBXH010000004.1 GCF_012932965.1 Thalassotalea algicola
AGCCCGACGAGCTACCAGGCTGCTCCATCCCGCGTCCGAATGACCTACATAAAGTAGGAGAGCCCTAAAGGTTTTAATTCTCTTTAGAAGAATTGTTTCACCTCTGTGAAAGCGAGGCGTATCTTAAGGATAGTTGAGAAATATTGCAACCGCTTTTATTAAGTTTTTTTTAGTTGGACTAATTAACAATCAAAGTGCGTTAATTATGTACGTTTTGACGTGGGTTTTGTAATTAATATCCTGAGTTCGTTTATTACTCCGACAAATTTGATGTTCTTTACTATCGGTCATCTATGACTTTGTTTATAATTGCCGCCACTTTGTCGACTGGACTTATCGTATGTATCAATTTTTAGCATTAACTTCCCCTGGTATTGAAATATTGTTGGCAGAAGAGATCCAACAATTAGGAGGAGAGAATGTTGTACAAAAGCCAGAAGGTGTCTATTTTACCGCATCACTAGAAACCGCTTACAACATTTGTTTATGGACACGTTTAGCTACAAGAGTCTTACTTAAGTTATCTGAAGCTGACGTTAAAACTAAAGATGATTTATATAATGCAACTGTAGATGTTGATTGGTTAGCGTGTTTTGAACCAACGCATTCATTTGCTGTAGATTTTGTTGGGAAAAGCGAAGAAATTAGAAATAGTCAATTTGGTGGCTTAACAGTAAAAGATGGAATTGTCGATAAATTCCGAGATGCCGGATTTGAAAGACCGTCAGTTGATAAATCAAACCCTGATATTCGTATTCAAGCGCGATTACTAAAAGGGCAAGTAAGCTTTTATCTTGACTTTTCGGGCCGAGGATTATTTCAACGTGGCTATCGAAAAGATAGCGGCGCTGCACCATTGAAAGAAAATCTAGCGGCAGCTATGGTTCTTCGCTCTGGTTGGTTAAACGATACAACCAAACCGTTAGTTGACCCTATGTGTGGCTCGGGAACTGTTTTGATTGAGGCAGTCAGCATGGCGGCTGGACAAGCTCCTGGACTTGAGCGAGACAATTGGGGATTTGAATTTTGGCTAGGACACGACGATGAAACATGGCAAGACGTTTTTGAGTCAGTAAAAGTGCGCTCAGTAGAAAGCTATAGCCAATTCACCGGCAAAGTTTATGGCAGTGATATCGATAGCCGTGTAGTAAACACCGCCAAGCAAAATGCTAGAAAAGCGGGGCTTTCAAATCAGATTGAATTTAGTTGTAAAGATGCCGGTAAAATTAATAATGTATTCTCGGCTCCAGGCGTAATGCTCTTTAATCCTCCGTATGGCGAACGGATTGGTGAGTTACCAGAGTTAGTTGAGCTTTTTGGTGAACTTGGTCAAAAATTAAAACAACAATACCATGACTGGCGTGTGGCAATATTAACGGCTAATGCCGAAATTTTGAACTTGTTAAAGCTGGCGACTAGTAAGCGATATAAATTTAAAAATGGCCCGCTAGACTGTATTTTTGCGATTTATGAACTTGATGAGAAGCAATTATCAAGAGATGCAGCACTAGGTAATGTTGATCTTTCCAATCAAAATTCTGATTTCGCGAATCGCGTTAAGAAAAACATAAAGTCTTTGAAAGGTTGGATAAAATCAGAAAATGTAACTTGCTATCGCGTATATGATGCTGACATTCCTGAATATAATGTAGCTGTTGATCTTTATAATGATTATTTAGTCATACAAGAATATGCAGCACCAGCAAAAATAGCACCTGAAAAAGTTGCCAAACGTTTACAAGAAGTGTTGTTTTGGGCGCCGAAAGTAACCGGTATTGAAACAAGTAAAGTCGTTCTCAAAACTCGCCAAAAACAAAAGGGCAGTAGTCAATACCAAAAGCTGAATAAGAAGAATCAGTCGCTGATTATCGACGAGTATGGTGCTAAGTTAAAAGTAAACTTGTGGGATTACTTAGATACGGGGTTATTCTTAGATCATCGTAAAACTAGGCAAATAGTGGCTCGTAAAGCAAAAGATAAAACGTTTTTGAATTTATTTGCTTATACCGGTTCAGTTTCTGTGCAAGCCGCATTGCACGGCGCCGCTAAAGTTACGACCGTTGACATGTCCAATACTTATTTACAGTGGGCAGAAGAAAATTTTGCATTGAACAAACTAGTTAGCCACAAATATCAGTTCATTCAAGCTGATTGTTTAAACTGGCTAAAAGAAAATGAAGAAAAATATCAGTTTATATTTATTGACCCTCCAACATTTTCTAATTCAAAACGTATGGAAGACTCTTTTGATGTTCAGCGTGACCATGTCGATATGATTACGGATGCGGTAAAGTCGTTAACTGACGACGGTGAAATTATGTTTACTAATAACAAACGTAACTTCAAGATCGACAACGACGCAATGCAGGAATTAGGGTTAAAAGTCGAATGCTTAACAGATAAAACGCGCGATAAAGATTTTGCTCGAAATAAGCATATCCACAATAGCTGGTTATTAACGCGAATTAATAAGTAATGATTGAATACGGATTTATTTTATATGGCAGTGAAGGTTGTCACTTATGTGAAGACGCCCTGGCATTATGTCATCAACTACCAATACCTATCATGCTTACAATTGTCGATATTGTTGATGAAGAAGACTTGGTAGAACATTATGGTCAACATATTCCAGTGATGCAGCGTGATTTTGATGGTAAAGAATTATTTTGGCCGTTCGATTTGGCAAAGTTAACAGCATTTGTAAACGAGCAAGAAGTAGAGAAGTAACGAACAATGGAATTAATTAGAATAACAGATGCTGAACTTGCTTATGGCGATGACAAAATACTTGATAATGCCGATTTAAGAATTAACAAAAGCGAACGCGTTTGTTTAGTAGGCCGAAATGGTGCTGGTAAATCTTCGTTATTAAAAGTCATAAGTGGTGTTAGGCAACTAGATGACGGCCAGCTTATTTATTCGAACAATATCCGTATAGCGATGCTGGAACAAGATCCACCAGAAACCTGTGAAAACTCTGTGTTTTCATATGTGTCTGAAGGACTAAAAGACAATGCTGAGTTAATTCAGAAGTATCACCTACTAGTATCTTTGGTATCGGAAGACCCGTCTGAGAAAAATTTAGAAAAGCTGGCTCAAATTCAGCAGCAGTTAGAACAGGCAAATGCGTGGCAAGATGAGCAGCGCATTGAACAGGTGTTAAGTACTTTAGAATTAGATGCGAATACCACTGTCGATCAATTATCAGGTGGATGGCTACGCAAATTAGCGCTTGCAAAGGCGTTAGTGACCAATCCTGACGTTTTGCTATTGGATGAGCCAACCAACCATTTAGATATCAATAGTGTACTTTGGTTAGAAACATTTTTAAAAAACTATACTGGCACAATTGTTTTTATCAGTCATGATAGGGCATTTATCCGAAAGTTATCAACTCGCATTGTTGACTTAGACCGCGGGACATTAACGAGTTACCCTGGTGACTACGATAAATATATCGAACAAAAGCAGCATGATTTACAAGTAGAAGAACAACAAAATGCGTTATTTGATAAGCGACTAGCAGAAGAAGAAACTTGGATCCGTCAAGGTATTAAAGCCCGTAGAACTCGCAATGAAGGCCGAGTTCGTGCTTTAGAAAAACTCAGAGTAGAGCGTAAACAACGCCGTGAAAACAAATCTCAAGGCGATATTCAAATTTCTTCAGGCGAACGTTCAGGTAAGTTGGTGTTTGAATCACAAGATTTATCCATTTCCTTTGATGAAAAACATGTTATTAAACACTTGAACCTACTGGTTACTCGCGGTGATAGGTTAGCATTAATAGGCGCAAATGGTACGGGCAAATCAACACTTATCAAACTGTTAATGGAAACGTTAAAACCGACCAGTGGTAAAGTGCGTGTTGGTGTAAATTTAGATATTGCATATTTTGATCAGCACAGAGAGCAACTTGACCCGAATAAAACCGTTCAGGATACCGTTGCAGAAGGCAAACAAGAAGTTACTTTAAATGGGCGCTCTAGGCATGTGTTAGGTTATTTGCAGGACTTCCTGTTTAGCCCTAAAAGAGCTAGGACACCGGTGAGAGCGTTATCAGGCGGTGAAAAAAACCGTTTGTTATTGGCAAGGCTGTTTTTACGTCCAAGTAATTTACTCATTCTCGATGAACCAACTAATGACTTGGATATTGAAACCCTAGAATTATTAGAAGAAGTAGTCGCCAATTACAATGGTACTGTAGTTCTTGTGAGCCACGACCGAGACTTTGTTAACAACTGCGTAAATAGTTGCTTATATTTTGATGGAAGTGGCCATATTGAACAAATTGTTGGCGGTTATGATGACGTAGACCAATATTTAGCGTATAAAGCAGAGCAGCGTAAGCGTCATGAGCCAGAAATTAAAGCTGAGCCTAAGCATGACGCGCCAACTAAAAAAGTAGAAAAGGCACCGGTTAAGAAAAAATTATCCTATAAAGAGTCAAGAGAGCTTGAAGCTTTGCCTGTTGAAATAGATAATCTGGAATCTTTAATTGATTCTTTGCAAGAACAGGTGAATCAAGCTGACTTTTTTTCGCAGGATAGCGAAACAACGAAGAAAATATTGAACCAGCTGCAAGAAAGTGAGTCAAAGCTCGAAGCTGCTTACGACAGGTGGCAAGAGTTAGATGAAAAATAATAAGTGAGATCAGTAGTTAAATGAATAAAATTGTCAAATCTCTGGTAGCGATTGGAATTACCAGCGCCTTAACCTTACCCGCAGTAAATGCAGCCACTTATCAAGTAGTTGATAAAGGTGATGTAGACTCACTAAAGTACACTTATGCTCAACAAGAGAATAACTTAGGTGAAACTGCAGTTTCGGGAAGCGATACATATAATTTTCCTGTTCAGTTTCAATATTTAGATGAAGACGATTATGACAGCATAGTGTCTATAGCAGATCGTCAACATGAACTTGTCCACGAATTAAATGATATTGAAGATGAAGACGCGCTACGAGCAGGTAATCCAACAGCAAATGACTTAGCTTGGGCGATTAGGTTCCTAGAAAGTATTGGAAATAGTCGTTATCAAAAAGTGGGTGACGTTGTTGCCATGGTAAATTTAGGTGGTGAGACTGAAGAATTCGTAGTGTTTGATACTACGTTTGAGGGCACTGATACTTTAACTCGCTCTACTACTGACTATATCAATGGTATTACCGATGAAGGGTTGATTTATGGTAATGCTTCAGCTCCATATTTACCGTTAGACTTCGTTGAAAGTGATGGTGATGAGGTTACTCACTGGGTTAGAGATTTTGCTACTCGAGCGTTCTTTACGCTAAATCATGGCGAAACAATTCAGGAAATCGTTCCGCCAGTTAGCGATTATTACGGTGGCGAGTCTGCAATTTTAGATGTAAACGGCTTAACGGCTGTTGGATACGTAAGTAATAAACTAAATCCTGACCGAGCAGAAGATATTCTAGATACAACTGGTGGTTGTTCTGATCCTGATATTTTAGAAGATCTACCATTTGAAGTTTGTGTACAAAACATTTCAAGTGACTTGTATCACTTCGTAGCCTACCAATGGACGATTGATCCAACGGAAGGTACGGTCTCTGAGAAAGAATTAGGTTTGCTTGTTACGCCAAGCGAAGGAGATGATAGAGAGTTTAGAAGTTACGCACAGGCTGTAAATGCACATGGTGTAGCGGTCGGTTTTAGTCATGGTTGGGTTGATGAAGAAGAAACCGACCCTAGTGATAATGAATCTCGAAGCTTTTATGCTGTAGTGTATAAAAACGACGAAGTCATTAGTTTCACGCAAGATCATAGTGAATATTTTGACTCTCGAGCATACGACATTAGCGACAACGGAATTGCTGTCGGTCACGTAAATACATTTGTTAACGGTAATTTACGTACTAAGTTTTATCATGTTGATACCAACCTACCAGCAAGTGAAATGACAATGGAGTTCCCTGATGATTATTTTGAAGGTTCTTCAAGCACAGCAAGAGCAATAAATGAACGAGGCTTTATTGTTGGTGAAGGTGAAGTCGAGACTCATAATAGTTCAAGTAAACCACGTAGAACTCACGGATTTATATACGATATAAATGCAAAAACATTTACTGATTTAAATGATTTTCTTTCATGTGATACGGCATACACAATTATTGAGGCACGTGACATAAATGAAAATAATGAAATCTCAGCTACAGCTATTGTTAAAGCACCTCGAAGAGATAGTAAAGGTGAGCTAATGTTTGGTGACGATGGTGAGCAATTAGTTGAAGACGTTGTACGTGCTGTAACATTAAAGCCAGTAGATGGTGAAATAGAAGACTGTTCAGAAGTCGAAGAAACTATTGAACGTAAAGGTGCTAGTTTTGGGATCGGTTTATTTGCGTTGCTAATTACGTTAGGGTTTAGACGTAAGCTATAAAAACCAGTTAGTATTAAACATTGAAAAGCGCCAATAGGCGCTTTTTTTTTGCAATTATTTATGACCGCAATTCAATGCTTTAAATGTTTCTCTAATTTACAGCATTGAAAAACTGTAACATTTCTTCTATTCGTTAATATTGCGTGTATCAAAATAAATGATTAGAAGGAGAGCGCGTATATGATGAAAAGGCAAAAACGTGATCGTCAAGACAGGGCGCATTCAAGAGGATATCAAGCAGGTGTGGCAGGACGTTCAAGAGATATGTGTCCATATCAAAGCACTGAGGCAAAATCTGAATGGTTAGGTGGTTGGCGAGAAGCCATTGCCGATAAGCAGCAAGGTTTAGTTAAATAGAATAAAAATTTTTCATAAAAAAGCCCGGAATTATCCGGGCTAAGTTTTGTAAGGCTAATTAAAAGCTAGAAGTGTCAGCAAACAATCCAACTTTCAAGTCTGTTGCTGTGTAAATAACTTTACCATCAACTGAAACAGTACCGTCCGCTATACCCATAAATAACTTACGTTTAATAACACGCTTTAATTGAATGTTATAAGTAACTTTTTTTGCTGTTGGTAATATTTGACCGGTAAATTTAACTTCACCAACACCTAATGCACGGCCACGACCTGGACCACCAGCCCATGCCAAGTAGAATCCAACAAGTTGCCACATTGCATCTAAACCTAAACAACCAGGCATTACTGGGTCACCTTTGAAGTGACAATCAAAAAACCAAAGATCAGGGTTAATATCTAACTCTGCAATAATTTCGCCTTTACCAAACTCACCACCTTCCTCAGTGATAAGGTTAATACGGTCCATCATTAACATGTTATCTGAAGGTAACTTACTATTGCCTTCGCCAAAAAAATCAGTTGTGCCAGCTAATACTAAATCTTCTTTGCTGTATGCGCTTTTTTGTTCCATAGAATGTGCTTTTTTATGAGTGAGAAATTTAAAGGCTGCTACTTTAGCGAACACTTGTACACTAAACAACTCTGAACAGTTAAAAATTGCTTTTTTATAGGTTATGCGTAACCATATAGGTATTGAAATTATAATGGATAAAGAACGATGGCTTTAACAAACGCTGAAAAACAACGCAGATACCGTGAAAGACAGAAGGAAGGCGGTAAAAAAGAGATGAGGGGCTACTTATCAAAAGAAGCGTTAGAATGTTATCAACTAATTTCTGAGCAAACTAATTGGAATGATTCAATTATATTGAGTAATGCGGTAAGGCTAACTTATGCTGCATATAAAAATGGGCAAATCGGCTTGCTTAATAACTGGTTGAACAAAAACAATCTGTAAAATAAAGCTACAAGCTATTACTAAAGTAGGGTGAACGTTGAATTATTTATTTGTGTTGTCGTAACATTCCCTATATATTTTGGTCTATCTCGGAACAAATTCGTAGTTCCACTTAATTTATGTAAAAAGGTAACGATTTTTGATTAATGTTCTTTTGGTCGATGATCACGAATTAGTACGAACAGGTATTCGAAAGATACTCGATGAAGTTAAAGGTATTCAGGTAGTTGGGGAAGCGGAAACAGGTGAAGAGGCTGTTCAGTTTTGTCGCAAAGAAGAACCTGATGTAGTACTAATGGATATGAATATGCCAGGTATTGGTGGCTTAGAGGCTACCAAGAAAATCATTCGTTACGCTCCAGATGCAAAAGTAATTGTGCTAACAGTACATAGTGAAGATCCATTTCCAACTAAAGTAATGCAAATAGGTGCTGCCGGATACTTAACTAAAGGTGCGGGCCCTGATGAAATGGTTAATGCAATTCGTGCTGTTAATAGTGGTCAGCGCTATATAACGCCAGACGTAGCTCAACAAATGGCGTTAAATCAGTTTAAATCGGCAGAAGAAAATCCTTTTAATACGTTATCAGAGCGTGAATTACAAATCATGTGGATGATCACACGTGGTGAAAAAGTGCCAGATATTTCAGAGCAATTAGTACTAAGTACTAAAACGATTAACAGTTATCGTTACCGTATGTTCGAGAAGTTAAAAGTAAGCAATGATGTAGAGTTAACACATCTCGCCATTCGTCACGGTATGTTAAAAACCGAGAAACTATAGCTAAAGAGCTAACCTTGTCCGAACAACCTTCTTTTGACCATCAGTCTTTTCTCAAAACCGTTACTGAAAAGGCTGGTGTATATCGTATGTATAACCTTGAACAAGAGGTTATTTATGTCGGTAAAGCCAAAAATTTAAAGAAAAGACTAGCCAGTTATTTTCGTAAAGACGTTTCTAGTGTCAAAACTAAAGCATTGGTTCGACAGATAATCGCGATTGATGTCACGATTACTCATACTGAGGGCGAAGCGCTTATACTTGAAAATAATTTTATTAAAAAGTATCAGCCCAAATACAATATTCTTTTAAGGGATGACAAGTCTTACCCTTATATACTTATTACCAATCATAAGCACCCCAAGCTTGGCATGCATAGAGGTATTAAACGGCAAAAGGGCGAGTATTTTGGTCCGTTCCCTAGTGCGGGTGCAGTGTGGGAGTCGCTTAGGTTAATGCAAAAGCTATTTCCAATCCGCCAATGTGAAGATAGCTATTATCGAGCTAGAACAAGGCCATGCTTACAATTTCAATTGGGCCGATGTTCAGCGCCTTGTGTCGATAAAATTTCTGAACCTGAGTATCAGCAGCAAGTGTCGCTTGCCAAATTATTTCTTAGAGGTAAAAGCTCCGAAGTCATTAATTTGCTTGTCGAGAAAATGGAAAAAGCAAGTTTAGCGCTTGAGTTTGAACTTGCTGCTAGGTTTCGCGACCAAATAGCAACTTTACGAAAAGTACAACAGCAACAGTTTGTTAGTGGCTTAGCATCGGAAATGGACGTCATTGGCTTGTACCGTGATAAAGCGCAAGTATGTATTCATGTACTATTTATTAGGGAACACAAGATATTGGGGAGTAAAAGCTACTTCCCAACGATAATGCTCGAAAATTCAGACGAAGAAATATTAACGGCTTTTATAGGACAGCATTATTTAGTTAATGAAGCATTTCAAGGAGCAATTCCTAAAGAAATAGTTTTAGCTAGTAACATTGACTCTGGCGATGAATTAGGTGAGTTGTTATCTGAGCAATGTGAGTATGATGTTAAAATATCGACCAATATTCGCCAAGAAAGGAAGCAATACCTTAAATTAGCAAATACAAATGCAGAACAAGCGCTCATCACTAAGAACAGTCAAAAAGAATCAATGGATAAGCGCTTTGAACAGCTTAATCAAGTATTTGAATTAGACCAACAAGTTTCTAGACTCGAGTGTTTCGATATTAGCCATACAATGGGACAGCAGACAGTAGCTTCTTGTGTAGTTTTTGATACCAATGGCCCGCTTAAAAGTGATTATCGACGATATAATGTTACAGGTATAACACCTGGTGATGACTATGCAGCTATGGCTTTTGCCTTAAACAAACGTTACGGCAAAACAACAAGTGATAACAAATTGCCTGATATCGTATTTATTGATGGTGGTAAAGGGCAGCTAGCGAAAGCAGAAGAGTTTTTTGCTTCACTTGAGTTATCGAAAATTCCACTACTCGTTGGTGTTGCGAAAGGAGAGTCACGAAAACCCGGTTTAGAAACGCTCATTTTAGCAGGCAGCCATCAGTTGATAAATTTGCCTGCAAATTCACCGGCGTTGCATCTAATTCAGCATATTAGAGATGAATCACATCGATTTGCGATTACCGGTCATAGAGCTAAAAGACAAAAAAATTCTAAGGCATCGACACTTGAATCTATCCCAGGCATTGGCGCTAAGAAACGCCAAGCATTATTAAAGTTCCTAGGAGGGTTGCAGGAAGTGAAGAATGCAGACACAACGACGTTGCAGAAAGTCCCTGGTATTAGCGAAAGTCTAGCGCAAATTATTTATGATGCCTTACATGACAATTAATGCCTTTACTGTGTAGAATGGTACTAAATAAGCGGAAATCATCTGACGCTTAAATTAATAATAAAGTCGTGAAGTACCTATGTGGACCATTCCTAATCAAATTACCTTGTTTCGAATTATTCTAATTCCTGTATTTATTATCGTTTTTTACTTACCTATTTCTTGGAATCATTTTGGTGCCTTTGCCATATTTTGGATTGCGTCTATTAGTGATGCATTAGACGGCTATTTAGCTCGCAAGCTAAATCAGTCCTCAGCATTTGGCGCATTTATCGATCCGGTAGCAGATAAATTAATGGTGGCGGCAGCACTAATTATGATTGCAGAAGACTTCGCTGTTTGGTGGATATCAGTCCCTGCGATGATTATGATTGCTCGTGAAATCTTCATTAGTGGTCTTCGAGAATTTATGTCTTCACGAGGGAAAAGAGACATAGTGGCGGTTTCTACGCTAGGGAAATATAAGACAGCAGCTCAAATGCTCGGAATTATGGGGCTAATCTGGCAGCCTACATATGATATCCCGTTAGTACTATTCGAATTCCCGCATGAATTACTAATGTTTGCCGCTTATGCGTTCTATTTTGTTGCAACAGTACTTACTGTGTGGACTATGATAATTTACTTCAAAGCGGCTTGGCCTGAATTAAAGGCAAATTGACGGGTATTTTAGTGATTGAATAGCTAAAAAATCATCATATTAGACGCTTTTTAATCACTTAAAATATTTTTGATATTTAATGGTTGACTCGGATAAATTTCAATGTAGAATGCTCGTCCAGTTGACAGGGAGTCAGCTAGTGAAGCGGTTGTAGCTCAGTTGGTAGAGCACCACCTTGCCAAGGTGGATGTCACGAGTTCGAGCCTCGTCAACCGCTCCAATTTCTCTTTGAGAAAATTCTATGGAATACTACCCTTACCGTAGTGATTATGGCGGGTTGGCAGAGTGGCTATGCAGCGGATTGCAAATCCGTGGACCTCGGTTCGACTCCGGGACCCGCCTCCATAATGCCCGGGTGGTGGAATTGGTAGACACAAGGGATTTAAAATCCCTCGCTTGTAAGAGCGTGCCGGTTCAAGTCCGGCCCTGGGTACCATTTTCATTACGATATAGGTTGTATAGGGATTAAGGGTGCGTTAGAATGCGCGCCGCAAATAGTGAAGCGGTTGTAGCTCAGTTGGTAGAGCACCACCTTGCCAAGGTGGATGTCACGAGTTCGAGCCTCGTCAACCGCTCCAAATATTTGCAAAACTTTGTTTAAAACCAACATGAACAAAGTATGAAGCGGTTGTAGCTCAGTTGGTAGAGCACCACCTTGCCAAGGTGGATGTCACGAGTTCGAGCCTCGTCAACCGCTCCAAATTTTACTACTCGTTCTGGATGAATTAGTGGCAACACGTTGCCCGGGTGGTGGAATTGGTAGACACAAGGGATTTAAAATCCCTCGCTTGTAAGAGCGTGCCGGTTCAAGTCCGGCCCTGGGTACCATTTATATTACATATGCACTATTAATAAACGTATTTTAGTAAATCGATTCATTTAGATTTCATTCCAATTTTATCTTTATATTTTTTCTCTCTTTAGCCGATTATGCGCTACTACGCTGACATTAAAGTTAAACTTTATTAACTACTTATTGATTCAACGTAGAACTTTTGGATTAATTTTTGTTAAAAGTTGCGCATTGTCTTGAATTTATGTAAGTTTTTATAGTGTCGTTTAAATAAGTTCACTAAGTCTTTGGCAAAGGTAGTTGCTCTCCAATGTTGTAGATTTTCATATTTAATAAGTGCTGATTATTACTCTTATTTTTTAACATTAAAGCTCGCTAAATTGACTTATTTAACGAATACTAATTATTAAAGGTTTGGGGATTGCATACATTGTGGAATTGAGTTGTTGAAAAAGTTAACTTTAAAACTGTTTAATACTTTTCTAGTAACATTAGTACTCATTAGTGTCACGAGCTATGTGTTATTTGTTTCGACGCTTGCCAAAGAGCTAGATACCCCCGCCAATTTACCCCAATTTGATAAAACCAACCTTACACAAACAGAACTTTCTGCAATGGAGGATTGGTCGACAAACATTTTATTGCTACCCAATGTTAAAAAGTATAACCAGCATTTAGTTATCGAGTACTACGACGGTGGTAATGATTTAAAAGCCATTTCGTTAAAAGCAACGCTATTTAAGACCTTTTTAGCAATTACGTTTCCTCTCACTTCTTTAATAGCTGTTTCTATTATTATGTTTATGATGGCTGGGAAGTATCACAGAGCTAAATTGAATACTGTGCTGGAGTCGTTAGCAGAAAAGGCAGAACAAAGTGCTGAGGTACTAGGAAAAGAGGTTCGCGAAAAAGAAGAACAATCTTACTCCGCATTAATGAGAATAAATACTGCATTAGATGGCTTAGAATCTCATGCACGAGAATATCATTTAAAGTCTGAAAGTAATGCCCATCGAGATCGGCTAACTAAACTAGTTAATCGCCATCGTTTTTTAGAGCATATTACCGAGCAATTAGAGGTTAGTGAAAGGAACAATGTAAAAAGCGGTTTGCTATTTATAGATCTTGATGGTTTTAAACAAGTAAATGATTCTTTTGGTCATTCGTTCGGTGACGAAGTATTAATTCAAGTAGCAGAGCGTTTAAAAACCATTGTTCGAATTGAAAAACTTTCTTATAAGCAAGTAGATGCCGACTTGGAATATAACTTAGCCCGTCTTGGTGGCGACGAATTCACTTTATTTGTTGAAACATTAGATGATTCTGAGCGCATGGTAGATATTGCCAAACATGTATTAAAAGAAATAGAAAAAGACTTTGTCTTAGGCAATAAAGAAATAAAAATCAGTGCAAGTATCGGTTTGGCGGTATATCCAGATAGTGCTAACTCTCCTGAAGCGCTTGTTCAAATGGCAGATGTAGCAATGTATCGGGCGAAAAAAGAAGGCCGAGGAATCTATCGAATTTACTCTCCTGAAATGGGAAGTACCATGCGCCGTTATCATTATTTACTTGAAGAAATGAGAGTCGCGCTTGATACCAATTGTTTCTTTTTATCATTCCAACCAATAATTCATGTTGATGGCAGTGCTATTAGTTATTTTGAGGCATTAGTACGTTGGCAACACCCAGCAGAAGGCACTATAGCGCCAACAGAGTTTATCCCAATCGCTGAAGACTCTAATTTAATTTTAAAGTTAGGAGATTGGATTTTAGAAGAAGCCTGTCGGCAAATGGCAGCGTGGTATAACGCAGGTATGTCTAAAACAAGAATTTCAGTAAACTTATCAGGTATTCAGCTTAAGCATCGTAGAATTCATGAATGGGTGATGGAATGCTTAGACAAAATGAGTTTGCCAGCTAACTCGTTAATGCTCGAGATAACTGAATCATGCTTTATTGATATTTCTGATAGTATTATTGATGAACTCAACAAGCTTCGTGCGGAAGGGGTTATTATTGCTATAGATGACTTTGGTACAGGTTTTAGCTCGTTATCTGTTTTAGCTAACTTACCCGTTGACGTGTTAAAGATAGATAAGTTGTTTATTAGTGAAGCGACTAAAAATAAAAAATATCACAAAATTTTGCACTCCATTGCAGAATTATCGACGAGGCTTGATCTCAAAGTTGTTGCAGAAGGTATTGAAGAAATAGAACAATTAGAGTTATTAAAATCTTTAGGGGTTGTATATATTCAAGGTTACCTTGTTAGTAGACCTGAAAGCTCAGCTAATGTTGGTAGTCGCGTTCTAAAGCAAAGTGCAAATCACCTTTCTCAAACCGGTACCGGTGTTTGGCCTCCACAAACTTCTCGATTAATTAATACCGTTTCAAAGTAAGAAATAGAGGTACTTTTGTAAAGTATCGTAAATTACTTTTTTATTCGAAAAACTGACCTTTATCATTCATCCTGTATTTATAAACGCAGTATAAAGCTGTTAAATAATAATTAAGGTTTAACCCGTGGTAAAAATTCCAATGATGTATCGGCGGTCTTTGGTCTGTGTCAGCTTAATTGCTGCAATTACAGCATGCAGTAATCCAACTGCTATATCTGAGCAAACCAAGCAGCTAGCATTACCGACAAATTGGCAATCTGGAGTTTCAATAGTAGATACTACTTACAAAACGCTTGGCGATTGGCGGTTAATAGTTGAAGACGAACAGTTACAGCAAATAATTAATAAAGCCTTAGTCGGTAATCAAAAGTTAAATGCTCAATATCAAGAGCTTTTAATCGCTAAGCAGCAATTAGTAGTAAGTAATGCAACTGATTTTCCTGAATTGTCTTTAGTTTCTGGACAAAGTAGACAAAAATCCGTTGGTGACTCTACTTCCTATCAAAATTACGCCAATATTGATTTGCAATTAAGTTATGAAGTTGATTTATGGGGAAAGCTCTCTAATCAGCAACAAAAAGCCAAACTCGACTATCAAGCAGCCAAATTAGCGTTTATGCAAGCCAAAAACGAGTTAATCACTAATGTAGTATCCGCATGGTTTAATTTGGCCGAAGCAAAACAGTTAAATCAGCTATATGTGGAGCGTGCGCATAACTTAAAAAACAATTTATCAATTATCAATGCCTCTTATCAGCTTGGTTTGAGTGAAGCTTTAGATGTCTATTTAACTCAAAACGACGTAAGCCGTGAGTTAGCTCGAATAGAGCAGCAGCAACAAGTAGTGAAAGAGCGTGAAAGAGCAATGGATATACTCATTGGTCAATATCCTATCGCAGTCGATTACCTAAATATGGCAATTGAGCTTCCTAAGCTTTCTGATGATATTTTTGTAGAGTTACCAAGTAATGCAATGACTGCTAGTTATCAAGTTCAAGAAAAGTGGATAGAACTGCTTGCCGCAGACGCAAATTTGGCTGTTGCTCATAAACAGCGATTTCCTAGTTTAACACTTACGGCTAGTGGCGGTGACACTAGTGATGAGTTGTTAAGTTTATTAGATGGCGGTTCACTTGCATGGTCTATTGCAGGTAATCTTGTCGCCCCAGTATTTAATGGTGGCCGACTAGCTGCGCAAGAAGAACAAGCTCGTTTAACCGTAAAAAAAGTTGAACAAGACTATATCTCAAATCTGTATAGTGAGTTTGCTGAAATTGAAAATCAAATTAGTCAGCATTACTCACTTACTCAGCAATTAAGCCATTATCAAAATGCAAAGGGCAATGCCTTATCGGCTGAGACTTTATCTTTTAACCAATATCAAAAAGGGCTTGTTAGCTATAGCACGGTCCTAGAATCTCAGCGAAGAGCATTTGATTCGTCAACTAGTGTCGTTCAAATCTCAAATCAACTTGTACAAAATAGAATAGCGTTATATGCAAATTTAGGAGGCAATGCGTTAGCTCAAAGCTTCCAACAGAAAGTTACTCCTAAAAGCCAAAGTCAGGTGATATATGATTAATAAAAAGAAACTACTTCCTTTTGCAGTACTAGCGGTACTACTGTTGTTGGCTTATATTGTCGCGAGTAATCCTCCTCAAACTAAACGTGGCCGCCCAAGCGCTGCTCCTCAATTAAATGTTGAAGTGCTTACCATTAAAAAACAAAACATCGCTCTTAAAATTGACAGCTACGGTATCGTAAAGCCGAGAACTCAAAGTGTTTTGTTACCCCAAGTTTCTGGAGAAATTAATTACATAAGTCCAAGTTTTAGAGATGGCGGCTTCTTTGAAAAGGGGGAGTTGTTGGTAAAACTTGATGATAGAGATTATACGGCTGAGATAAATATTGCTAAAGCAAGTTTATTTAGTGCTCAACAGGCGTTAAGCGAAGAAAAAGCAAGAGTAGAGCAAGCAAAGCAAGATTGGGAACGGTTAGGTAATACGAATCAACCTTCTGAATTAGTATTAAGAAAGCCTCAGTTGCTAGCTGCTGAAGCTAAGGTGTTTTCTGCAGAAGCTAGTTTGGCTAAAGCAGAATTAGCTTTAGAACGCACAGAAATTAAGGCGCCATATACAGGACGAATCCTGCTAAAGGAAGTGGATATTGGTCAGGTCGTTTCACAAAACACTAAATTAGCGGATATTTATGCAGTTGACTATGTAGAGGTTAGGTTACCAATTAAAAATAATGACTTATCATTTATGCAATTGCCGGAAGCTACTCGGTTCAGTGCAGAGTCAAAGCAACATCAACCTTCAGTGACAATTTTTTCTGAGTTAGTTAATCAACAGCAATGGCAAGGTAAGGTTGTACGTACCGAAGGTGCATTTGATCAAAATTCTCAGCAATTATTTGTTGTCGCACAAATTGATGATCCTTATGGCGTTGAAGCTGCTAATGGTTTGCCTTTAAAAATTGGACAATATGTTAGTGCAAAAATTAACGGAAAAGTAATTGATAACGCAATAAAAGTGCCGAATAAGGCTATTTATCAAGGCAGCTATGTATTTATTATAAAAGACGGTCTGTTAATGAGAAAGGAAATAGCGATTGATTGGCAAAATAGCGAATTTGCTATGGTTGCAAAAGGTTTAGATGAAGAAGATTTGCTGGTGATTACTTCACTTGGTCAAGTTAACTCTGGTACTCCTGTTTCTATATCTATTAAAGATGGTATCGCGCTTAACAACTCTGCTCGAAAGCATAAAGTGGACGAGCAAACCAAAGGTCATAAAGGAAAAACTAGAAATAGTCAGCATAAAGAGTCAAAAACTAAACAAGGAGCGCAATCATGATTGCTTGGTTTGCTCGAAACCATGTCGCTGCCAATTTATTAATGATCACAATTTTATTAGTTGGTTTATTGACTCTTAATTTTAGAATTCCTTTAGAAGTATTTCCTTCTTTTGAATCTGATGTTGTGACTGTTCAGGTTACATTGCGGGGAGCAAATCCTGAGGATGTTGAACAAGGTGTTGCTATTAAAATTGAAGAAGCTGTCCAAGATTTAGAAGGTGTTGAAAAGATCACAAGCACTTCTGTTGAAGGCGCTGCGGTAGCGTACATAGAAGCTGAGTCTGGCTATGATGCCAGAGAATTACTCTCTGATGTAAAAAGTAGAGTTGATGCGATAAACACTTTTCCGGGCGATGCTGAAAAACCCAATATTGCATTACGACAAAGAAAAAGAGAAGTGATAGCGGTAACGATTGCTTCTGATTATGGTGAAAAAGAACTAAGAGAATATGCAGAAAAGGTTAGAGATGATTTATTGCGATTACCGCAAGTCACTCAATTGTCATTAGATGCAGTTAGGGATTATGAAATCTCTATAAGCGTCACTCAGGATAAATTACGTGAATTTAATTTATCAATGAATAGTATCTCAAATGCCATCAGTAGCAGTTCAGTTGATTTGTCTGCAGGAAATATTAAAACAGAAGGTGGAGATGTTTTAGTTAGAAGTAAAGGGCAAGCTTATCGAAAAGATGAGTTCGAAAGTATTGTTATTAAAACAAACCCTGATGGCACTATCGTTAAATTAAAAGATGTTGCGGTAGTAAATGACGGCTTTGAAGAAACGCCTCTAAGAGCAAGGTTTAATGGTCAACAAGGTGCTTTAATCGAAATTTATCGAATTGGGCAACAAAATGCGATAGAGGTAGCCGATGCAGTAAAAGATTATATAAATGAGCAACAAGAAAACTTACCGCAAGGCTTTACCTTAAGCTATTGGGATGATGATTCTGAAATCGTTAAAAGTCGTTTAAATACCTTGATCTCAAATGCTCTACAAGGTGGGTTTTTAGTACTGCTACTTTTGACTTTATTCTTAAGACCATCTATCGCATTTTGGGTATTCATAGGTATCCCTGTTAGTTTTATGGGGGCATTTATCTTTATGCCATTTTTTGATATTAGCCTAAATGTAATGAGTATGTTTGGCTTCATTTTAGTACTAGGTATCGTAGTTGATGACGCCATTGTTACTGGAGAAAATATTTATCGGCATACACAATTTGCAAAAACAGGATTAGAAGCGGCGGTTAATGGAACTGAAGAAGTAGCTACTCCGGTTACCTTTGGGATTCTAACAACGGTTGCAGCATTTCTTCCATTAGCATTTATAGAAGGAATGCGCGGTCCAATGTTCGCTCAAATTCCAGTTGTAGTAATTCCGGTATTACTATTTTCCTTAATTGAATCTAAATTTGTTTTGCCCTCTCATTTAAAACACTTAAAACTTAGGCATGAAAAAGAAAAAGTAAATAAACTAACAAGCATTCAGCACAAAATCGCCGATGGTTTTGAGTCAGCAATTATAAAATATTACCACCCAATACTGAAAAAAGCGGTTAATCACAGGTTAACGACATTATTTAGCTTTATTGGGGTATTTGTTTTAATTCTATCGTTTGTAACGTCAGGTTGGACTAAGTTTACGTTTTTCCCTCGTATACCGAGTGAAACAGCTAGAGCAAACTTAACCATGCCGGTAGGTACTAGCTTTGATGTTATTGATGGATATGTAGAAAAAATGTCTAATTCGGCGTCTTTGCTTCAAGAAAAATATCGAGATGAAAATGGTAAAAGTGTCATTATAAATATATTGGCTATTACAGGAGGCGGTAGTAATAGCAATGTCGGAAGAGTACGTTTTGAAGTGCTACCTGCAGATCAAAACGATACCGGTATAACGACCATGCAATTGGTCAATGAATGGCGTCAATTAATTGGGCCATTACCAGGCTCAGAATCTTTAACTTATAGAGCTGAATTAGGTCGTGGTGGTGACCCAATAGATGTGCAATTGGCCGCTTCTGACTTGAGTCTTTTAAAGACAGCAGCAGAAGAGGTAAAAGCGAGATTAGCGACCTACCCAACAGTATTTGAAATTTCTGATAGTCTTTCCAACGGTAAAGAGGAAATTCAAATAGAGTTAACAGAACAAGGTCATGCTATGGGAATGTCTATCACTTCCGTAACACAACAAGTTCGAAATGCATTTTATGGCTCTCAGATTCAGAGAATTCAAAGAGGTAGGGATGATGTGCGTGTAATGCTGCGTTTTCCAATTGAAGAACGTGCATCAGTAGCTAATTTGGCCGATATGTTAATTGAAACTCCAACAGGAGGAAGCGTTCCGCTTGCCCATATTGCTACATTTAAACCCGGAAAGAGTCCATCGGAGATTAACCGAATAGACCGATATAGAACTGTTAATGTGACTGCAGATGTTGATAAACAAAGTACTAACATGACAGTACTAAACGCTGATTTAAAACCTTATCTTGATGAATTAATGGTTAAGTTTCCTGGTGTAAGCTACACATTGGAAGGTGAAGCAAAAGAGCAACGAGAGTCTTTTGGTAGTATGTTTTATGGATTACTGTTTGTTTTCTTTATAATTTATTGCCTACTTGCTATTCCATTTAAATCATATTTGCAACCGATCATCGTAATGTCAGTTATACCTTTTGGCGCCATCGGCGCAGTTATCGGGCATTGGATAATGGGAATGAATTTAACCTTAATGAGCTTATTAGGGTTACTAGCGCTAATTGGTGTAGTTGTTAATGATAGTTTGGTATTAGTCGATTTCATTAACAAGAAAAGAGCACAGGGTATGAAAACGCTAGAAGCGGTATTAATTTCGGGGCAATCTAGGTTTAGACCTGTAATGTTGACGTCGTTAACTACATTTATCGGGCTAATGCCGTTGCTATTTGAAAAAGCCACTCAAGCGCAATTTTTAATTCCTATGGCAGTTTCTTTAGGGTTTGGCATTATATTCGCAACATTTATAACGCTTATTCTGGTACCTGTGAATTATTTACTAGTGGAAGATTTAAAAAAGGCGTTAAGATTCAATGAACAAAAAGAGCTAATAGCGTCAAATTAGTTTTATGCCAAGTAGAGTTTGAAAAGTAAGGTTTAAACATGACAGAACAAAAAGCAGAAGAAACGATTTTTTCCAAAATAATTCGTCAAGAAATTCCAACGGAGTTGTTATATCAAGATGAATTGGTGACTGCATTTAGAGATATATCGCCAAAAGCTAAAACGCATATTTTGATCATACCTAATAAGCTAATACCTACAGTAAATGATGTTACACAAGATGATGAGTTGGCTTTAGGTCGTTTGTTCACCGTAGCTAAAAAGTTAGCGGCACAAGAGGGTATTGACGAAGATGGCTACCGTTTAATTATGAATTGTAATCGCCATGGCGGCCAAGAGGTTTACCATATCCATATGCATCTTTTGGGAGGTCAGCCAGTAGGGCCTCTAGTTGCTCTGTAGCGCGTAAGAAAATATTTTGGACATAGTTCATAAGCTATGCCTAATTAATACTATACATTCGGCATATTACTGGTAATATGCCGCAGCAAACCAAGGGGTGTCTTAAGCATTTTACTAAATGTTTAAGGCTGAGACTGAAAAGAACCCTTTGAACCTGAACCAGTTAATACTGGCGTAGGAATGGTTAATGCTCGCTTATTCATTCATGTTGCGCCAGAAATAATAAAGAGAATAACATGAACACCAATAAGTCTACGCTTTCTATCGCTATTGCATTAGCGATGTTGTCACATTCGACACTTGCCAATACAGAACAAGATGAAATTGAAGTCATCACAGTAACCTCAGATTTTCGAGAATCCAGTCTTCAAGCGACACCAGTTTCAGCTACTGTTTTATCTGCTGATGAAATATCTTCTGTAAGTGCGCAAAACTTAGAAGAAGTAATTTCTCTAGCACCTAATTTAAATTTTAGTGCGGGATCTCAACGTGCAAGATACTATCAAATTCGTGGTATCGGCGAGCGTAGCCAATTTCAAGAGCCGATTAACCCTTCAGTAGGTGTAATTATTGATGACGTAGACTTTACCGGTATAGGTAGTGTTAGTTCTATGTTTGATGTCGAACAAGTAGAAGTCTTACGTGGTCCACAAGGTACTCAATTTGGTGCAAACGCATTGGGAGGGTTAATTAACATTAAGACCCCTGATGCTAGTGAACAGTTTGAAGGAAGAGTTAAGCTAACTGCTGGTAATTACGATAGTTATGGGGCAGGACTAATGTTATCTGGTCCGATAGCAGAACAGGTAAATTATCGATTAGCTGTCGAACAGTATCAAAGTGATGGTTTCATTGAAAATGATTATTTAAATCAAGATGATACCAATAATCGTGATGAATTAAGCGCAAGAGCAAAAGTGCAATGGTCAGTAAACGATGAAGTAACTGTCGATTTTGGTGCTTTTATCTTTGATTTTGATAACGGTTATGATGCATTCTCATTAGATAATAACCGTACGACACTTTCAGATCAGCCTGGTGTTGATAAGCAAGACACCAGAGCATTTACCGTAAAACTAAACTCTACAGCTTATCATTACGCGGAATTAGATCTTATATTTTCACATGCCGATAGTGAATTAACCTATGGGTATGATGAAGATTGGGCTTATGTCGGTATTCACCCGTGGGAATATAGCTCTACAGATTACTATTTCAGAGACAAGAAAGTGTCTACTGCCGAATATCGTTTAACATCAACTCAAGCAAGTAAATTGTATGGCAATACTGTATGGGTTGCTGGTGTTTACGCAAAAACTGAAGAAGAAGATTTAACACGTCAATATACATATCTGGACAGCAATTTCTCATCTTCGTTTGAAGCTGACACTTTGGCTGGATACGTGCAGTTTGATAGCCAGTTAACCGATGCGTTGATGTTAACTACTGGTTTACGTATCGAGCGAAGAGATTTTGATTATGATAATTCAGATGGTTATCAAGCCAAGCCAGACGAAAACATGGTTGGCGGTAAAGTAGTATTAGCATACACATTAGCTAATCAAGACCTTGTTTATGGTTCTGTTAACAGAGGTTATAAAGCTGGTGGTGTCAATACAGATGGTACTTTACCTGAAACATTACGAGAATTTGAATCAGAAACCGTTTGGAACTTCGAATTAGGTTACAAAGCTAACTTTGATGATGGTTTTATTCGCGCTGCTGCTTTCTATATGAATAGGGATGATATGCAGGTTAAATCATCACAAGAATTAAAGCGTCCGGACGGTAGTTCTGAATTTCTTATTTACCTTGGTAATGCTGCTCAAGGTAGTAACTATGGTTTGGAGCTTGAAAGTGGCTGGCAATTAAATGACATGTTTTCACTAAACGCTAGCGTTGGATATTTGGACAGTGAACTAGATGATTATATCAATCAAGATGGTGTCGATATCTCAGGTCGTGAGCAAGCACACGCGCCTAAATATACGGCATATTTAGGATTAAATGTAGATATTAGTGATGCATTGTCAGCATCAATTGGTATTAGTGCAAAAGATGAGTTTTATTTTTCTGACAGTCATGATGAAAAATCAGATGCTGAAGTGCTTTTAAACGCGAGTGTTACCTACAGCGCAGATAATTGGACAATTACAGCTTGGGGACGTAATTTAACTGATGAAGAGTATAAAACACGAGGCTTTTACTTCGGCAATGATCCTCGAGACGGTTATCAAGGGAAACAGTATTATCAATTAGGTGAACCTGCTGTCTTTGGTTTAACAGTCGACTATCATTTTTAAAGTATAGCCCGCTGTTTTGCGGGCTTTATTTTTAGGAGATGTTATGGATATTTCAATTGAACTTAGCCTTTACCCACTGGCGGATCGAAATTACAAAGAACAAATTTGGTCATTTATTGAAAATTTAAAACAGAATAAAGACATAAACGTTGTCACTAATGGTATGAGTACACAGGTCTTTGGTGAGTACGATGTCGCTTTATCAGCGGTAAATAAGGAAATGAAGGCTATACACCAAATAACCGGAAGTGCTGTTTTTATTCTTAAGATAATTGCCGCAGATCGAAAGAGAAATTATTAATGCTAGCCGAAACAGTAGCATATTTTAGCCAAATTGCAGTGTTAGAGTTACTTGCAGTAATCACAGCTTTTGCTTACGTCATATTCGCAGCAAAAGAACATATTCTTTGTTGGCCTTCCGCGCTTATTAGTACCGCACTGTATACCTATATTTTTTACGATGTTTACCTTTGGATGGATAGTCTCCTACAGGTTTACTATTTTGTTATGGCAATTTACGGCTGGTATTGTTGGACCAAACATAAGAGTAATGTAAAAGACATTTGTATTCATAGCTTAGGCGCAACTTATCATTTGAAAACGGTTTTCTTTCTTGCGTTTGTCTCCATCGGCGTAGGTTATGTTATGGACAATTATACGCCGACATCATTTCCATATATTGACGCTGCCACAACGGTATATGCGGTATTTGCTACTTATTTAGTTACTCAGAAAGTATTAGAAAATTGGCTTTATTGGGTAGTCATTGATTTGGTTTCTATCTATGTTTATATAGAAAAAGGCCTTTCACCAACGGCTATGCTATTTGTAGTTTACGTAGTTATTGCATTGGTAGGTTATTTCACTTGGTTAGAAAAGCTCAAGCAAACGCCTGAGCCTGCGTTAAATTAAACTTAATTTTCAATCAGTGAGATAGCGAAAATAAGTATGGCCATACTTGAATTAATAAAATCTAATTCGCTTTTTGCTGAGAAGAAAATCACAATACAGTCCTTAGTTGGAGGGTACAATAACAAGGTTTTTAAAGTTTCAACTGCCGAGCGAGATTACCTTGTAAAATATTTTAAAGATACTAACACTGCAAATCATGAAGCACTGTCACAGCAAATTGCGACATTGCATAACTTGGCTCCCAAAATAATTGCTGCTGAAAAGCATTTACTGATTTCTCAATTTATAGATGCAAATACATTAGAGCGCCATCCAATAACTATAAAGCAAAAGCTTGTAGTTGCCGCTAGGTTAATGGCCAATTTACATAGCATCACTGTTGAAGAGATAAATACCGTACCTGTCTTAAACATATCGAAGGTTATTAGTGATTTATATAAAAGTATCAATCAACGTGAGTGCTTTTATTCTTTAGTAAAGAAATCTACCGCTGTTTTAGCAGAGCTCGATAGATACCCGAAAAGTGAAGTGTTTATCCATGGCGACTTAAATTTTAATAATATCTTGTATCGCAAGTGTAAAAGACCATATTTAATTGACTTTGAAGCAAGTTCTTTAGCACCTATTGAATATGAACTAGGTATGCTCTTAGCTGTAAATGGCCTGTCGGAAGATTACATCAGAGAGCTTATTGAATTATACGTGGAAAGTAGCTATGTTATTGATAGTATAGATGAATATTCGGTTACGCGTTACATGCTTGTGTCGGCGCTAATTAATGGACTTTGGTATTTCAAAGAGTATGAACTTCGTAATGATGTCCATTACAAAAATTTAGCTTTACAACAAATTAACCTCGCAGAAAAGCTCATAACGCCATAAGTTATATGCTTTAAATGAGACAAAACGCTGAAAAGTTGAGATTAACTGTAGTGCGCGTTTTAAGGTGATCTTTCATAATTACAAATGTAACTAACTAAATGGTTTATTTTTGTGAATTGGAAAGCGCTTATAGAAAATAGAAATCGATTCTTCTGGCTATTACAAACCGCTGGTTGGTTTGGCTTTGCCTTAGTTCAGTTTTTAGGTTCTTTATTACATGACTTACGCGATATTTTTGTAATCGTAGTATTTCTTAATAGTTATGCTGGTTGGATGCTTACAGTTCCATTACGTTATGTTTATCGCAGAGCTTGGAATTTAGCGCCGATAAAAATGGTAACGGTAATAATTATTGCCTCTTATATTACGGCAGTCATCTGGCAGGTCATCAAAAATATTAATTACTGGGAAATTTATAAACATGGTTGGAAGCCTGAATTCTGGCTTTATTATACCCAGTCGAGTGTTTGGTCTTTTTATATTATATTAAGCTGGAGTGGATTGTATTTCGGTATTAAGTACTATCAAATGTTGCAGAAAGAAAAACAGAATGTTCTGCAAGCCAATACGTTAGCACACCAAGCACAGCTAAAAATGCTGCGTTATCAACTTAACCCTCACTTTCTATTTAATACGTTAAACGCTATTTCTACGTTAATTTTAGTCAAAGAAAATACAACAGCTAATGGCATGGTTACTAAGCTAAGTGAGTTTTTAAGGTATTCACTTGATAAAGATCCAATGAAACGCGTTACTTTGACCAGTGAAATTCATGCGTTAGAACTGTATTTAGAAATTGAAAAAGTCCGTTTTGAAGAACGTTTACAGGTTAAATTTGATATTGGTAAAGATTGTGAAAATGCTTTAGTGCCTAGTATGATCCTACAGCCTCTTGCTGAAAATGCGATTAAGTACGCCATTGCAGTAAAAGAAGAGGGCGGAACAATTACAATCAGCGTTAATCGCTTTGGAAATGACTTGTTAGTAGAATTAGCCGATGATGGACCAGGCGCGGAAATTAAGAACGGAAATTTATACAGAGAGAGTGGAGTTGGGCTAGCTAATACACGAGAACGCTTAACCGCTTTATATAAAGAAAATTTTTCGCTAGTTGTCTCCAAAAATAAGCCTTCAGGTGTTAAAGTAAATATAAGAATTCCGTATGAATTAGGAAGTTAGTATGTCCGATTCACTATCTACCATAATCGTAGATGATGAACCGCTAGCACGCAAAGGCTTAGCAATTAGGTTAGCAGAGCACAATGATATTAACGTTGTCGCTCAATGTAGTAATGGCCGAGAGGCTATAGAAGCTATTAAACAGTACCAACCTGATCTTATGTTTTTAGATATTCAGATGCCTGGTCTAAATGGCTTTGAAGTAATAGACGAGGTTATCAACCAAGAATTAGCACTCCCTTCTGTTGTCTTTGTTACCGCCTTTGATCAATATGCAATAAAAGCATTTGAAGTACACGCTATCGATTATTTATTAAAGCCAGCAGATGATGTACGTCTAGCTCAGGCAATGGATAAAATTCGCGAACATAACCAAAGTAAAGCTGATACAGAACATAAAAATAGATTAGTGCAGCTTGTCAGCGATGTAACTGGTAGTGAACAAAGCAAAATATTAGAAGAGCTAGCTAGTAATCAAGACGTTTCAATTTCACAGTATTCAGATGTGTTACCTATAAAAGATGGCGGTGAGTTAAGTAGAGTGCCAGTCAACTCTATTTGGTGGATAGATGCAGCTGGCGATTATATGTGTGTTCATACAGAGGAAGGTACACATATATTAAGAAAAACGATGAAGCAATTAGAAGAATTGCTCGATCCTCGCATATTTATCCGAAGCCATCGTTCAACGATAGTAAATAAAAATTACATCCAAAAGTTTTGTAGTCAGCTTAATGGCGAGTATTACTTAGTCATGACCAGTGGCAAAGAGCTTAAAGTTAGCCGAAGTTACAAAGACAAAGTAAAGCAAGCCGTTAATAATTAACGTACTAGCGCTTGTTTTGAGCAGCAAGCGCTAATATATTTTCATGTGCGACTACTAAATTTTCAGCCACTATCTTTGTGTGTTGAACAGCGTCATTTAACGTTACTTCTTCGATTTCGGTTTTTAACTCGCCCAGCATGATGCTAGTTTTACCAACTAATACTGCTTCAATAGCTGCAACACCAAGTTTTGTTGCAAGTAATCTATCTTTAGCAACAGGTGAACCACCGCGTTGTATATGGCCTAAAATACAGGTGCCACAATCAATACTATATTGTAGTTTAAGTTGCTCAGAGAGGCTTTGAGCGCCGTTTGGCCATAGGTTTTCTGCTAACACTATTAGGTAACTTTGATGATCTTGAGATTGATGGTGTTTTATATCACTTACAATCTCATTAACTTTTTTGTTTGCGTCATTAGCGTTAAAGTTTTCGAAAGATATTATTTGCTCAGCGCCGCATGCTATACCGACGTTAAATGCGATATGACCACTATGTCGACCCATTAATTCAACGACAAATACACGATCAAACGCATCTGCTGTATCTCTTATTTTATCAATTGCTTCAATAGCAGTATTGATGGCGGTAGAAAAGCCAATCGTAAAATCAGTGCCATCTAAATCATTATCTATTGTTCCAGGCAGGCCAATGAGTTGACCTTGCCAGTGTTGCTCGATAGCTAACATGCCATTAAATGAGCCGTCACCACCGATCACAATAAGTGCATCTATTTGCAATTTTATTAGACTGTTAACTGCTTGTTTTACACCAGTTTCAGATAGCATTTCCGGACAGCGGGCACTTTTTAGTATTGTACCCCCTTTATGAATTATATCTTTTACAGAGCTATTATCTAGTAAACGATATTCTTGATTAATCAGTCCATTGTAACCATGAAAGAAACCTATACATTCAATACTATATTGATGGGCAGCAAGTACGACCGCTCGTATAGCAGCATTCATTCCTGGAGCGTCACCGCCACTCGTTAATATACCGATCCGTCTTATGGTGTTTTGTTTACTCATCATGTATTTCGCAATATTTATTAACAGAATAGGGGGTTACAAACTCTCTGAAAGTTTATAACGTATTACACCTTATAATACTTTTTCTATTTTGCATATTTACGCTAAATCAAAGGAATGCCAAAGTGCTGAAAAATCTAAAATTGGTTAAACGTTGGGGGATAATTACTACCAGCCTTTTATTATTATCTGGTTGTAGTTTTAGCTTTGTCTATAACAACCTCGATTGGTGGGCAAATTGGTACTTGGATGATTATGTAATTTTAAATGATGAACAACAAAAAAGCTTTGATGAGGCCTTTGATAAAATTCATATTTGGCATCGAAAGACTCAGCTAAAAGTTTATTATACGCAGCTATTAACACTTAAAGAGCAAGTAAATACAGGTATAACAATCGATCAATTGGCATCGCATATTGGCCAAGTAAATAGCCACTGGGTAACAGTACGGGATCAAACTAAATCAGATTTGATATCCCTTACGCATACGTTAACTAAAGAGCAGAGAGAAAACCTAGTTGATTCGATAAGAGAAAGTAACAAAGAGCGCGTAGAGGAGCGGGAAATACTAACTCGCGAACAATGGGTTAAAGAAGAATGTATTGATCAACAAAAACAGTTTCGGAAATGGGTAGGTAAACTTAATAAAACTCAAAAGAAAACAATTTGCCAATATACTGAAGGCTTCGTATCTACATTTGATTATTGGATTGAATATCGTACAAACTGGTTAAATCAGTTTTCTCAAGCGCTTTCGCCAGAGCTAACTAAAGAAAAGTATGAATTGCTATTCGCTGAACTAATCGTGCAACCAGAAAAATTAAGAAGCGAAGACTATATAGCGATTAGAGAACAAAATAACCAAGTGGCGACTGAAATTTTCTTTTATATGATGAACAATCTATCGAAGAAACAACTGAATCGTTTTAACAACCGTATAGATGACTTTATTGAAGATTTGCAGGATTTAGAAATAGATAGTTAATAAGGTAAATAAAAAAAGGGTAGCAACACTACCCTTTATAAACTTTTTAATTGAGACTTATTTTAAAAGCTTTTTAGTGACTTTTAGAATTTTAACCGTATTCGTTGCACCAACGGTTTCCATGATATCACCATGGGTAAAGATCAATTTATCATTTTCTTTGAAATCACCATGTTTAATAACTTCACGAAGAACATCGTTAGTTAAAGACTCATCTGTACTAGAAGTAGAGTCAAACTTTACAGGATAAACACCACGATAAATTACGGTCTTAGTTAACGTTTTTGCATGACGAGAAAGAGAATAAATCGGCAAACCCGAAGTAATGCGCGACATTATTTTAGATGTCTGGCCTGACTCAGTTAACGCTATGATTGCTTTAACACCTTCTAAGTGATTCGCCGCATACATGGCAGAAAGGGCAATTGTTTCTGAAATATCAGAAAACATTAACTCAATACGATGTCTTGATGTATTAACAGAGCGATGTGTTTCTGCACCAATACATACCGCAGCCATTGCTTTAACAGTTTCAACAGGATATTTACCTGCTGCTGTTTCTGCTGAAAGCATAACGGCATCAGTTCCATCTAATACGGCATTAGAAACATCCATGACTTCTGCACGAGTCGGCATTGGATGCGTTATCATGGTTTCCATCATTTGCGTAGCGGTAATTACAACACGGTTAAGTTGGCGAGAGCGGGCAATAATATGCTTTTGCTTCCCAACCAACGCTGGATCACCAATTTCCACACCCAGATCTCCACGAGCAACCATAACCACGTCAGACGCTAAGATAATGTCATCAAGCACTTTGTCATCATTTACTGCTTCTGCGCGTTCTATCTTTGAAACTAAACGTGCTTCACAGCCTGCTTCTTGTGCTAAAAGGCGTGCTTCACGCATATCAGCAGCATCTCGTGGGAAAGAAACAGCTAGGAAGTCAGCTTTTAATTTAGCCGCTAGCTTAATGTCTTCTTTATCTTTTGGTGTTAAAGCTGGGGCGGTTAATCCACCACCTTGACGATTAATTCCTTTATTGTTTGATAAAGGGCCGCCTACAACTACCTCTGTGAATACTGACGTGCCTTCAGTACTCAACACTTTCAATTGCACTCGGCCGTCGTCTAATAAAAGAATATCGCCAGTAGCTACATCATCGGGTAGTTCTTTGTAATCAATACCAACTTTTTCTTTTGTGCCTTCACCCTTAGGTAAAGCAGCATCCAACTCAAACTTATCGCCAATTTCTAATGTGATAGGGCCATCTTTAAATGTTGAAACTCGAATTTTAGGGCCTTGTAAGTCGCCTAAAATGCCCACATAGATTCCTAACTCTTTAGAAATCTCACGCACCATATTTGCGCGGTTAATATGATCTTCAGGGCTACCATGCGAAAAGTTAAGGCGCACGACATTAACACCCGCCGATAATACTTCTTTGAGCGTTTCTCTGTCATCTGTTGCAGGACCGAGGGTCGCAACAATCTTCGTTCTTCTAGGCATTTTTGTCCTTCATCTTTAAATAAGTTGAAATTAAAAAGGCACAAAATGTTGTGCCAGTTCTTTTTATTCTTTACGCTCAAATCTTGAGCTTCGTAAACTATCTTTAACCTTCTTAAGGTTATCTCTAAACTTGCTACCACGGCGTAATGTAAAGCCTGTAGCTAAAATATCGATTAGCGCTAATTGCGCAATTCGTGATGACATTGGCATATATAAATCTGTGTCTTCAGCTACATCAACCGAAAGCACAATATTACATTCTTTTGCTAATGGAGAGCCTTCGTTGGTAATGCCAATAACAGTTGCATCATTTTCTTTAGCTAAAGCAGCGACTTCTACTAAAGACTTAGTTCGTCCTGTATGTGATATAACAATAACAACATCACCTTGCTGACTATTAATAGCGCTCATGCGTTGCATTAATACATCGTCAAAATAAACAACAGGGACATTGAATCGGAAAAACTTATTTTGTGCGTCATGAG
The DNA here is from genome assembly GCF_012932965.1 of Thalassotalea algicola. Lineage (GTDB taxonomy): Bacteria > Pseudomonadota > Gammaproteobacteria > Enterobacterales > Alteromonadaceae > Thalassotalea_F > Thalassotalea_F algicola. The sequence continues at coordinate 30,691 of NZ_JABBXH010000004.1, forward strand.
CGACAACAGCTGAAGCACCTAAACCAAAAAATGAAATTTTATTAGCCTGTGTAAGTAAGTCGACAGAACGATTAACTGTTGTTGTATTTAAGCTTTTACGGGCCAATTCCAAACTCGCCATGGTTGACTCAAAGATTTTAGCTGTATATTCATCAGCTGTATCATCTTCATCAACATGTCGGTTTACATAAGGTGTGCCGTTGGCCAAACTTTGTGCTAGGTGTAGCTTAAAATCAGGGTAACCCTTAGTGTCTAATCGTCTACAAAAGCGATTTACTGTAGGCTCGCTGATATTAGCTTGTTTTGCTAATGCGGCTATACTTGCATGAATAACGGTATTTGGCGAAGCAAGAATAACTTCAGCAACCTTACGTTCTGATTTGCTGAAAGTGTCTAGCTCATTGGCGATCTTTTCTAAAATGTTCATATAATTTTCCAGATCTTTTTTTATTAACTGTAATTTATTTTCTGAATAAATAACAGAAAAAATGAAAATTTCTTTCAAATGAGCAGTTAATATAAGTTATTTATGGAAAATTTTGCAAATGTTTAATAAATACACATAAGTAATTAGCGAAATAGTCGTTAATTACACAGGACTTTAACCTAATGTAGTAAAATTACAAAAAGTTCTTTACTGAAGTGTCAACAAGCGCTAAATTAACGTTAAATGTAGTTTAGTTACAGTACGTAAACTAGAGAAAAATTTATGAAGAATGCGCAAATCAACTCAGCAGTAGAAGTAGTACTATTTGGTGCGTTAGGCGATTTATCCCGTCGTAAGTTATTGCCAGCCCTTTATCAGTTAGACTTAGCTGGTCTTTTACACGAAGAAACTCGAATTGTAGGTGTTGCACGTCAAGACCAAAGCAACAGTGATTTCATCAATTTTACCAAAGAAAATTTGACCAATTTTGTATCTGAAGGTCTAGATGAAGTTGCGTATGAGCGATTTTTATCTCGTTTGGTATATCAAAAACTAGACTTTAAAGAAACTGACAGCTACAGCGCTCTTGCTAAAACGTTAGCTAATGGAAATGACGAGCGTATTTATTATTATTCGACTCCTCCTGCAATTTATGGCGATATTACTGAAGGCTTATTTAACGCAGGTCTAATAAATGACAGCGACCGTGTAGTCATGGAAAAACCAATTGGTCATTGTTTAGAGTCGTCTAAAGTGATTAATAATATGGTATCGAGTCACTTCGAAGAAAACCAAATCTATCGTATTGATCATTATTTAGGTAAAGAAACCGTTCTTAACCTACTCGTTCTTCGTTTTGCCAACTCATTATTTACCAATAATTGGGATCGTAACTACATCGACCATGTCCAAATTACAGTAGCTGAAAGTGTCGGCATAGAAGGGCGTTGGGGTTTTTACGACGAAGCTGGACAAATGCGCGATATGGTACAAAACCACTTGTTGCAAATTTTATCGTTGCTGGCAATGGAGCCACCTGCAGATTTAAGTGCAGATAGCATTCGAGATGAGAAGTTAAAAGTAATTAAGGCGTTAGTGCCAATTACTCGCCAAAACGTTAAAGAGAAAACAGTAAGAGGGCAGTACTCTGAGGGTTTCTTAGGTGGTAATGGTGTACCAGGTTATCTTGAAGAGGAAGGTGCGAATAAAACCAGTAACACTGAAACGTTTGTAGCGATAAAAGCGGAAATTGATAATTGGCGCTGGACTGGAGTCCCGTTTTATTTAAGAACTGGCAAACGTATGCCTGCTAAACACAGTGAAATTGTCATTCATTTTAAAGAACAACCACATAACATCTTTAAAGATAGTTATGTCGATCTTCCTGCCAACAAGTTAACAATAAGACTACAACCTGATGAAGGTGTTGAGTTAGAGGTGATGAATAAGATCCCAGGAATCGCTTCTCAAATGAACATTCATGAAAACAAATTAGATTTAAGTTTTTCAGAGACTTATGAAAACGAACGAGTCGTAGATGCCTATGAACGTTTAATGTTGGAAGTGATTAACGGTAACCAATCTTTATTTGTGCGTCGTGACGAAGTTGAAGCTGCTTGGAGTTGGGCGGACAGTATTATTGATGCATGGCAAGCAAGTAATGAGAAGCCAAAAGCATATGCTGCAGGTTCTTGGGGCCCTGTTTCTTCAATATCTTTAATCGCTCGCGATGACAGGCAATGGGTGGAATAAGCAATGCATCAATTACATGAATTTAATAGCCGAGAGCTGCTAGATAATCAACTAGCAGATAAAGTGGCTAACATATTAGAAACAGCAGTAAAACTTAGAGGTAAAGCCAGTATTGCTGTTTCAGGAGGTTCTACTCCAAAAGGTTTTTTTAGTGTTCTTTCAAAAAAATCGCTGCCTTGGAAGCAAATTACCGTAACGCTAGCAGATGAGCGTTGGGTAGACATTAATGACGATGCTAGTAACACAAAGTTAGTGCATCAAAATTTACTTCAAAACAATGCGCTAGAAGCTAACTTTTTTCATATTAAACAAGGTGATTTGTTAAGTAGTGAAGTTTTGGCTGATTTGAACTTAGCTGCTGGTACAACGGTATTACCTTTTGATGTGTTAATTTTAGGTATGGGCGAGGACGGACATACTGCCTCTTTATTTCCGTGCAGCAATGAAATTCATTCCGCTTTATCTAAAGATGCTGCGCCTTTGTTAAAGGTAGTACCAACTACAGCACCTCATGAAAGAATAACTTTTAGTTACGCATACCTTGCGCAAAGTAAAAACACGTTTTTACATATTTGTGGTCAAGGAAAGAAAACAGTTTTAGACCAAGCGTTAGCTGGTGATGAAATTACAGAAATGCCTATTCGTGCATTTTTACAGCACCCGTCACTAACGACAAATGTTTATTGGGCGGAGTAGTCAGATGAATCCAAAAATTACAGCCATTACAGATCGTATTATTGAACGCAGTAAAGCTACTCGAGCAGCTTATTTAGCGAAAATTGATAACGCTAAATCAGAAACCGTTCATCGCGCAAGTTTATCGTGTGGCAATTTAGCGCATGGCTTTGCCGCGTGTGGTAAAGAAGATAAAAGTAAATTGCGTGGTATTAACCACTCTGATATCGCAATAATTTCTTCGTATAACGATATGCTTTCAGCACATCAACCATATGAAACTTATCCTCAGATTATTAAACAAGCTGTCACTGAGACTGGTGGTGTTGCACAATTTGCAGGTGGTGTACCAGCGATGTGTGACGGTGTTACACAAGGCCAACCAGGCATGGATTTAAGTTTGATGAGTCGAGACGTTATTGCCATGTCTACAGCCGTAGGCCTGTCTCACAATATGTTCGACGGAGCGTTGATGCTAGGGATCTGTGACAAGATCGTTCCCGGTTTATTAATCTCAAGTTTAACTTTCGGTCATTTGCCAACAGTATTTGTGCCAGCAGGCCCAATGCCATCGGGCATTCCAAATAAAGAAAAAGCGCGTGTTAGACAGCAATACGCTAAAGGCGAAATCGGGAAAGAAGAATTACTTGCTGCAGAATCTGCGTCATATCACAGTGCAGGTACGTGTACCTTCTTTGGGACAGCAAACTCTAATCAACTTGTTGTAGAAGTGATGGGCTTACATTTACCTGGCGCTTCGTTTATTGCACCGAATACCCAATTGCGTGAAGAGTTAACTAAGGCTGCCGCACGCCAAGTCACTCGCTTAACACAGCAATCAGGAAATTATTTACCAGTAGGTAAAATGGTGGATGAGCGTTCTGTTGTAAATGCAATTGTAGCGTTATTAGCTACAGGTGGTTCGACAAACTTAACTATGCACATTATCGCGTTTGCAAGAGCAGCAGGAATAATTATTAACTTCCAAGATTTTAATGATTTATCTGACGCTGTTCCTTTAATTACACGTATTTACCCTAATGGACATGCTGATATTAATCACTTCCAAGAAGCTGGTGGTATGGCGTTGTTATTTAAAGAATTGTTAGGTGCTGGTTTACTTCATGAAGATGTAGAAACCATCTGTGGTAAAGGGCTAACTCGTTATACTCAACAGCCAGTACTAGAGAATGGTCAACTTAAATGGGTAGATAGTGTTGATGTGTCAGGTGACCCTGAAGTGATCGCTACTACAGAGTTGCCATTCAAGCCTGACGGTGGTTTGAAAGTACTAAAAGGTAATTTAGGAACTTCAGTTTTGAAAACTTCGGCACTCCGTGAAGGTGCACAAGTTATTAAGGCGCCGGCAGTAGTGTTTGAAGATCAACATGAATTAGAGGCAGCATTTAAAGCGGGTGAGTTAGAAAAAGATTTTGTTGCAGTTGTTCGTTTCCAAGGACCTAAAGCCAGAGGTATGCCTGAACTACACAAGTTAACGCCTCCGTTAGGCGTGCTTCAAGATAAAGGATTCAAAGTAGCGCTAGTTACCGATGGTCGAATGTCTGGAGCATCAGGAAAAGTCCCAGCTGCAATTCATTTATGTCCAGAAGCACTTGATGGTGGCTTAATTGCTAAAGTTCAAAACGGCGACATGATTATGGTCGACGGCGACAGTGGTGAGCTTACTCTGTTAGTTGATGAACATGAACTGGAAAACCGAACATTAGCACAGTTTAAGGTTAATGGTCATCATGAAGGTATGGGACGAGAAATATTTGGCTTTATGCGTCAAAGTCTCAGCTCTGCAGAAACAGGTGCTTGTTCATTGTTTCATATTTTAGACGGAGAGCAATAATCGATGTCTGAGAATTGTGTCAATATTGTTGCTGATATTGGTGGTACAAATTTACGTATTGGTATTGCCAATCAAGATGGTAGCACTAAATCGTTAACCGTTTATCAATGTGCCGATTACGCCGGACTTGCCGAAGTAGTAAGCGACTTTATTGAAAAAGAACAACTAACGAATAAAACAATAAGTGCTTGTTTTGCTATCGCTTGTCCTGTTGAAAATGACTTAGTCGTTATGACTAATTTGCCATGGCAGTTTTCTAAAACTGAATTAAAAAAAGTATTGGGTTTAGAAAAGTTTCTTTTGATTAACGACTTTACTGCAATAGCTCACGCTATACCAATGCTTGGCAACGAGCAAAAGGTGCAAATTGGTTCTGGTGACCCTGTTGATGGAAAACCAATCTCAGTATGCGGCCCAGGTACTGGATTGGGCGTAGCTAATTTAGTCAACCATAATGGTCGTTGGGTAAGTTTAAGTGGTGAAGGCGGGCATGTTGATTTTGCGCCAGTCGATGAACAAGAAATAGCTATATTTAAACACCTATTAGGTAAATATTCCCACGTATCATACGAGCAGCTGCTCTCTGGCTTAGGGATAGAACAAATTTATCAAGCTTTAGCTGAACTGCACGATGTATCGAAAAACGTGTTATCGGCAAAGGACATTACGAGTAGAGCATTAGCCAAAGAGTGTGATGTGTGTGAAAAAACTCTTACTCAGTTTTGCAGGGTTTTAGGTAGTTTTGCAGGTAACTTAGCATTAACTTTGGGCAGTTTTGGCGGTGTTTATATCGCTGGTGGAATTGTTCCTCGTTTTATCGAATATTTTAAGGAAAGTGATTTTCGAACACGTTTTGAAGAAAAAGGGCGTTTGTCAGGTTTCAACCAAAACATACCAACATATGTAATCACTGAATCTCAACCAGGCATACTAGGTGCAACAGCGTACCTTCTTCAACATAACAAAGAGGCATTATGAAGGATTTAAAAAATTGGCAGCTTTCGCCAGCAGATTTATTTGCTATGGGACCATTAGTGCCGGTACTCGTTATAGAAAAAGTTGAAGATGCATTACCAATCGCTGAAGCGTTGATAAAAGCTAATATTAAAGTATTAGAAGTCACACTTAGAACGCCTTCTGCGTTAGATGTAATTGAAACCATTGCCAAAGAGTTACCAGAAGCAGTTGTAGGCGCAGGTACTGTTACAAACCGTGAATTATTACAACGCTCTCGCGATGCAGGTGCTAAGTTTGCAATTAGTCCTGGCCTAACCAAAGATTTATTAAAAGCAGGTAATGAAGGTGATATAGCGTTAATCCCAGGTATATCCTCTATTTCTGAGCTAATGGATGGCATTGATTTTGGTTACGATCATTTCAAATTTTTCCCAGCAGAGGCTTCTGGTGGAGTAAAAGCTATCCAGTCAATTGGTGGTCCTTTTCCTAACATTAAATTCTGTCCAACTGGTGGCATTAATCTAAATAATGTTAACAATTACTTAGCATTAAAAAATGTCGCTTGTTGTGGTGGTTCTTGGTTAGTGTCAGATAGCATTGTTAAAGAGAAAAATTGGTCAGCTATTACGACGCTAGCTAATGATTCTTTAGCTCATGTTGCAGATGCTTTAGCAGTAAAATAACCAACTTGTTTTCAATAAAGAAAAGCCAGCTTCAAGCTGGCTTTTTTATTAATCTTTATTTGAGTCCGATTTAACCATCACTGGTATATCGATATCGGGTGCCGATATATCATTAAGTGAAATAACTTTCGTTTTACTAATACGATGGCGGTAAATTTCTCTCAAATACAAAATGGCGTTTTTAACACTATCTAGTGTTAGTCTAATGTCATTTATTGATGTGAATTGTTTACTATCATGTATTAATTCTCGGTATTTTTTCTCATACATTGGTTTAATCGCGTACCAATTAGTATCCAAAATTTTAGCCGGGTTCTCGAAATCAAGCAGCAAAGATTCAAGAATGGTTTCGTCAAATTCAGGTGCTTTAATGAGCTCTATTATTTTACTATCTATAGTTTCATCGAACCTGTAATTGTCTTTTGCAAAGCAGCGCTTAATATAGGCAACAATTAGTGTTAAGAAGTCATCACTTAAACACGGACTTTTAGCTATTAAGGTTGTTAAGGATAGATTTGCTGAAGCACCTATGACTAATGCGTAACGTTTTAATGTAGTATTTGGGAATAAGTTGTTTAAATGCATTTTCAACTTATTTAAGTCCATATAAGAAAGCTTATAATCTTTCGGAAGCGAAACAATGGAAACTACTGACGAACAGTTTTTGAAAAAGTGTAATCCTTTTAGATGCTTGGCGTCATAACCACTTTCTTTGTAATTTTTTAATGCAACTCGATATTGAGAAGACTCGATAGGTAACAGACTTATACCTTCAATCGCCTGCGTCTGCTTATTAAAGTGTGGTAGGTCGATGGAACGGAAGAACAAGTCATCTATATCTAAGCTACTTTCTTCGCCTGTTCCACTAAAGAGTTTTTTCCCATCAGCACCCAACTCATCATCTGCCACTACTGATTCTGCATATGCAATCGCAACAGGGCCTGCAAGACTCATAAATAAGTCATTAGCATCTAACCTTATTGTTTCGCCTATATCGATACCGGCACGTCTAAAGTAATTTTCATCGTAATCTGTTGTAACGGCTTGCGCCGTCAAAATATTAAAAATCTGTTGGCTAATGTATTGGTTAGCATGACGTTCCATAGAATTTACATCAATAAACTGTATTCCACCTTCATCGTCATTTTGTTCAGCATATCGCATGATGTCGTTAGAAATTAACATCATGGCATTCCACGGCCTAATACGTTGTATCATGTTTGAAGTGGTCGCATTTTCATTATCCATACTGTAGGAGAAATTCCATTCTTCCGACAGATACTTACATAACAAACGACCTGCATTAATGTGTAATGCTTCAGAAGTTTCTACATATTGCTCTGAGATATTTGGCAATATACAAATACCGCTAGTAAATATAGGTTCAAAAACAAAAGACTGGTTGTGGCTTGCCAGATCTCGCTCTGATTTGATATCAAAGGTTTTATTCATATAGGAGTATTGTTGAGCCAAACCAAATTCAGATGCCATACCAGAGCCGGTACCACCACCTGCGCTAAAGATATAAAAATATAATCTAGATTGGTTAGCTTTAATGCCACAAGAATCAATTAAGTATGAGTGGATGAACTTCCAGTCTTGATTGGTAAATTGATCGGTATCTTTATTTAAAATGATTTTTGCAAGGTATTGACCAAGAATAGGGGCGTTACCGGCACCACCAGCATGAACTTCTGATAAATCCATGATTTTTAGTTTGTTATAGTCTTTGAGAAAGTTGTTATCAAAGCCTTTAGAAGAGAACCGAATTCGACCTTCAATATCTTTATCTAGATCGCCAAGCATAACTAGAGGTTCCATTAGAAATACTGGCTTAATTGAGTTGTGTTGGTTGATATTTAAACTGCGTTGAATCCATTTTATTGGACGGTTATCTCTTTCTCGAACTTTGTTTTGTTCGTTATGAAACTCATTTAAGTAGAAGTTACGGGCGTTATGAACTAAACAAGCAACGTCTAATGCAATATTAGAACCACATCGGCCAAGGCCAATAAGGCAAACAGAAGGGAAGTTAGGGTTGTATTCAGTTTCTTCTTCAAAGCTTGTTACTCTTGGGTAAACCTCGTCCCGCAATGCATCTAGGTTTTTAAGAATGAGTGAAATATCTTTTTCAGTAAAATAATTGTAAAGCTGCTTTTGGGTATTTGCAGGCTCAGCTTTTTCAGCAGACTGACTGACTTTTCTTTTGACGATAATGTCGTATTCATCTTTACTTTGTTCAGCGTTTTGTGATTGTGAGATATTTTTATTTGAAGTTTTGTTAGTAGGACCCTTAGCCGACTTCTTTGTTTGCATCTTTCTTCCCCATAGCTTTGTGGGAAAACCCACGTCCAACTATGAAGATAGTTCAAAAAACATACATTTACATAATAAACAAAAGAAAAGCCAGCAAAATGCTGGCTTTATAAGTTTGGTCCTAATAGTCGTTTATTTTTGGATATGAGCGACTAAATCTAATACTTTATTTGAATAACCGATTTCGTTGTCGTACCAAGTAACGATTTTTACAAAAGTATCTGTAAGTGCTATACCTGCGCCAGCGTCAAATACTGATGTGCATTTTTCACCAATGAAGTCATTTGAAACGACTTGATCTTCTGTATATCCAAGAATACCTTCTAGGTTTCCGTGAGCTGCGTTTTTCATTGCGTCACAGATTTCTTGATAAGTAGCAGGGTTCTTCAGGTTAACCGTTAAATCAACAACAGAAACGTTAGGTGTTGGTACCCTAAATGCCATACCTGTAAGTTTGCCATTTAGTTCAGGAATTACTTTTCCTACCGCTTTTGCTGCACCTGTAGAGCTAGGAATAATATTTTGACCCGCACCACGACCACCGCGCCAATCTTTAGCTGACGGACCATCAACTGTTTTTTGTGTAGCAGTTGTTGCATGGACGGTTGTCATTAGACCATCTTTAATGCCCCAATTGTCATTCAGTACTTTTGCTACAGGAGCTAAACAGTTAGTAGTACATGAAGCATTTGAAACTATTTCTTGACCTTGGTATTCGTTATGGTTAACACCCATAACATACATTGGAGTGCTGTCTTTTGAAGGAGCTGACATTACTACTTTCTTTGCACCAGCTTCAATGTGCTTACGTGCGGTTTCATCGGTAAGGAATAAGCCAGTAGATTCAACAACAACGTCTGCGTTTACGTCATTCCATTTTAATTGTGCAGGGTCACGCTCTGCCGTAACTCGAACTGTTTTACCGTTTACTACTAGATTGCCGCCTTCAACATCTACAGTACCGTTAAAGCGACCATGTGTTGAGTCATACTTCAGCATATATGCCATATACTCTACATCGATAAGGTCATTGATGCCGACAATTTCAATATCTTGTCGTTCTTGTGCTGCGCGGAAAACAAAGCGACCAATACGGCCAAAACCGTTAATACCTACTTTAATAGTCATGCTTAATCCTTGAATTTTAATAATGTAGTAAAATTACATCATTATGCGAAAATATCAAGCTTAAAATGGTTTTAAGTGTAATTAAGTTAAATTTATTTTCGGATTGTTACCAAAAAAACATAAAAAATAACTAATTTTATTTGTATAAAGTGCGGCGCGAATTGAAATGGCATGATAAAATGAAGAAATCGACGCGCATATTCGTGCAATATCTACAAATTATCAAACCGCGGAAAAAAATATGACACAAGAGAAAGTATTGTGTGACATCGGATTTATCGGTCTAGGTGTAATGGGTAAAAACTTGGTGTTAAACCTAGCAGACAATGGTTACAACATTGCTGCATTTGACCTTAATCATGAAAAGGTTACTGATACCATTGAGCAAGATAGGTTAGAAAATAAAACAGATTCACCTCGTGTTTACGGATGTTTTTCATACACAGAATTACTTTCTCAACTTAAAGCGCCACACCTTATTGTACTTTCAGTACCTGCTGGTGAACCTGTTGACCAAGTTTGTGAAAGCCTTATTGGTGCAGGCATTCAGCCTGACGATATTATTATCGACACTGGCAACAGTTTATGGGTAGACACTGTGGAGCGCGAAAAACGTTATAAAAGCCAGTTTCTTTTATTTTCATCTGCAGTTTCCGGTGGTGAAGTTGGCGCAAGGTTTGGCCCAGCATTAATGCCAAGCGGTACACCTTACGCGTGGACTCGTATTAAACCAATCTGGGAAGCAATTTCTGCAAAGGTTGACCCTGCTACAGGTAAGCCTATTGAGCGCACTGAACCTGGTGAAGTTATAGAGTATGGCGATCCATGTGCTGCGTATATTGGACCAGCGGGTGCTGGACATTATGTAAAAATGGTACACAACGGCATTGAATATGCTGATATGCAAATTATTTGTGAAGCATATCAAGTATTGCGTGAAGGTCTAGGTATGAGCTGTGATGAAATTGCTGATACTTTTGAAAAGTGGAATCAAGGTCCTCTAGATAGCTATTTGATGGAAATATCTGTAGAAGTACTTCGACATAAACTTGATGATGAAACGCCTTTAGTAGACGTAATACTCGATAAAGCGGGTCAAAAAGGAACGGGGCTTTGGACCGCTGTTAGTAGTTTGGAAGTGGGTTGTCCTGCACCAACGATATCACAAGCGGTATACGCTCGTTCAATTTCATCTTTTAAAAGTGCACGTGTAACTGCGTCTGAACTTTTAGAAGGGCCAGATAGCAAAGAGTATACTGAAGAAGAAAAACAAACATTTATTACTCGCCTACATGATGCTATTTATTGTGCAAAAATTTGTGCTTATGCTCAGGGTTTCCAGTTAATGAAGTTAGCCGCGAAAGAACATAATTGGGAATTGGACTTTTCAAGTATTGCTAAAATTTGGCGTGCTGGCTGTATTATTCGCGCAGTTTTCCTACAATCTATTACTGAAGCATTTAATCGTGATGAGAACTTAGAAAATTTATTATTAGATGAATTTTTCGCAAAACAGTTGAACCTTCACCAATCGAACTGGCGTCAGGCTATTGCTGATATTACGTTAATGGGTATTCCAGCAGGAGCATTAACTTCAGCGCTATCATATTACGATTCAATGCGCAGTGGTGTATTACCAGCTAACTTATTGCAAGGTCAAAGAGACTTTTTTGGTGCTCATACCTTTGAAAGAACCGATAAGGCTACAGGTAAAAAATATCATGTAGAATGGTCTTCAAAAGGGCGCCCAATGGTGTCAATGTAGGAGTTGTTATGTCTGATGATCATTATAAAGAAAAGCTAAGTAAAGAAGCTTATGCGGTGTGTCGTTTAGCAGCAACAGAACATCCTTTTACTGGTATATATAATGATCATTGGCTTGATGGTAACTACAATTGCGCTTGTTGTGAACGAGCGCTTTTTCATTCAAGCAAAAAGTTTAATGCTGGCTGTGGATGGCCAAGTTTTTTTGAATGCATAGACGACAATGTTTTATACATTCAGGATTTGTCTCACCATATGGTAAGAACTGAAATCAAATGCAGACACTGTGACTCTCACTTAGGACACGTTTTTGACGACGGCCCTGAGCCTACAGGGAAACGTTACTGTGTTAATTCGTTAAGTTTACTATTTGATGGAGATCAAGCTCAGTAAACTATTTTAATGACTTGGTGCGACAAATCTCCCTTCACTAATTTTGTCTAATGTAGCTTCGGCAACTTGATCTAAGAAATTAGCATCTAATTTGTAAAATTGGCTGTACTCTTTCAATCCTTTTTTACTAATTTCCTCATCATCTGGTGCATATATGTTCAAAACTTTTAACCATATATAAGCTTGTTTGTATTCTTCTTTATCGGTAAAAATTGTCGTAATAGACTTAAAAATTTCAATGTTTATGATTTCACCAGGTTTTACTAGCTCCAGCGCATGAAAAAGCAAATCTAAGGTTTTATCAGGGTTACGTTTTATATAGTAAGTGGCTAAGTTAAATTGAGACTCTGGAGTTTCTAATTCTGCGCTACCTTCCATTTTTAAAAACTTTTCCAAAGCGACTTCATTCATATAACGGGACCAATGATAAAACAATAGCTCAGGGTGCTTAGACGTTTTTGTTTCGTCACTTAATTGTTTTATTCTCTCCTTTGCCTTCACATAATTGTCAATTCGGTTTTTCTTTTTTTCTTTTAACTTTATGTGTTCTATTTTTGATGCATGATTTACACAAACAGCATACTTTTCATAGGCAATTAATAAATTGTACTTTTGTTTATCCGCTTTAGTAGTGTTCAGCGCGTGATTCGCAAAAATAGCGCCAACTCTTTCTCTTTTGCACCAACTGTCTTCCTTAAATTCTCCACACATTTCGGGAGAGTCTTTACAAATTTTTGCTAAGTCTGGACCACTATCACAAGCGGTTAATAGTAATGTGCTAAAAAAAGCAGCGATTATAAACTTCATGCTAAACCCAAAAATTTTTAAAATATTACCTGTAATGGCTGGAGAAAGTTTTCACTCTGCATTACAATGTGCGCCGCATCAAGCGGGTAGTAATTATCAACATATATAGACTATATTGATAATAGCTTATCGTTCACTTTACTGAAATAAAAAGGTTTTATGTAATGACTTCTCATCTTGAGGAAGAATACCAATCTAGCTGGCAAGAACGTCAAACATTCGCAGAAAATATGTTACCGGTAATCAGCCAATTATTCCGAAATAAAGGAATTGAAGTAGCTGTTTACGGTCGTCCTTTAGTTAATGCGTCTGCTATCGACATTATCAAAGCGCACAAATCTGTCGCCCTACATGAAGACAGTAAGTTACGCTTAAGAGAAAGTTTCCCATTTTTAGAAGCATTAACAAAAATGCCTTTATCACCTGCGCAGATTGATATAGGTAAACTTGCTTATAACTATTTGTTCCTAGGTGGTGCTAACGGTCTATCTATTGAACAATATTTAGAGAAAGAGCTATCTGAAAGCTTATCTGACAATAATGAACAACCAGAATCACAAGACGTAGTTTTATATGGTTTTGGTCGTATCGGTCGTTTATTAGCTCGTTTACTAATTGAAAAAACAGGCCCTTCAGCAGGTTTACGTTTAAGAGCAATTGTTATTCGTCCAGGTAAAGATGGTGATTTGGCAAAACGTGCAAGTTTATTACGTAGAGATTCAGTACACGGTGCTTTCAACGGTAGTATTACTATTGATGAAGAAAACAACGTGATCAAAGCTAATGGCGCATTTATCCAAATTATTTATGCAAAATCACCATCAGAAATCGACTACACTGCATATGGTATAAACAATGCGCTAGTAGTAGATAATACTGGTATTTGGTCAGATGAAGAAGGTTTAGGTCAGCATTTACAGTCTAAAGGTACATCAAAAGTATTGTTAACAGCGCCTGCAAAAGGTGATATTAAAAATATCGTTTACGGTGTGAATCAAGACATGATCTTAGCTGAAGATAAGATTGTTTCGGCTGCTAGTTGTACAACAAATGCAATTACACCAGTATTAAAAGCAGTTAATGATAAATTTGGTATTAAGAACGGTCACGTTGAAACGGTTCATTCATATACCAATGATCAAAACTTGATCGACAACTATCATAAATCACCACGCCGTGGTCGTAGTGCACCTCTTAATATGGTAATAACCTCTACTGGTGCAGCAAAAGCAGTATCTAAAGCATTACCTGAATTGAAAGGTTTGTTAACTGGTAACGCAATTCGTGTACCTACACCAAATGTTTCTATGGCGATTATGAATTTAAACCTTAAAGAAGCTACAACAACGGAAGGTTTAAATGATTACTTACGTGGTATTTCATTAAATTCTGAGTTGCAACACCAAGTTGACTACACTGCATCTACTGAAATTGTATCAACTGACTTAGTAGGCTCTCGTTATGCAGGAGTTGTCGATTCACAAGCTACGATTGTCGACGAAGATAGAGCGGTACTATACGTATGGTACGATAATGAATTCGGCTATAGTTGTCAGGTAGTTCGTGTTATGCAGGAAATGGCAGGTCTTTTCGTACCTAGTTTGCCTCACGCATAAGCGTTATACTTTAATAGAATAAAAAGGCGCTTTGGCGCCTTTTTTTGTTCTTAAATGTTTTTAAAATTTTGCCGATAAATTCATGATAACTATCGTCACATTAGTCTTAAAGAGAGGTCTATATGGCTCTAACAGTTGGAAATAGTGGTTCAGTTCACGTTGATTCTGGTAATGCACTAGAAATCAAAGGTGCGCAATTGGCTAAAGATCAGATGGAATTGGAAGGTAAAATGGCGCTAGAGCTTATTCAAGCTGCTGCGGTGCCAGAAGTTAATCCACCTACAGTGTCTTCTGGCAATACTATTAATATTAAAGCTTAAATACAGCGTGCTGGTTTAGGTAAACCAGCATATTTTGTTGCTTGCTTAGCTGGCCCTTCACTAAACAGTCGATATAAATATCGGCTGCTACTTTTCTCTTCGCCAAATTTTTCTTTCATTGCTTTAGTTAATGCACGGATAGCTGGTGACGTATTGTAGGTTAAATAAAATTCTCTGACGAAATGAATAACTTCCCAATGTGCGTCGGTTAATGTTAACTCATCCTGTTTTGCGAGTTCATTGGCAAGCGCCACACTCCATTGGGTGTGATCAAGTAAATAGCCCTGTTTATCTATTGCTATAGTTTGGTTGTTAAAGTTCATTCTTATTGCCAGGTTATCGATTGTTTGTAGTTAAGCATTAGCTCAGGAATATCTTCTATTACTATTGACTTTGATTGAGGTGCCAATGCTAAACCCCTTGCGAGATAATGATGTTCGATCACAAAAATATCAATTTGCTGTTCGCTTATAGTAGCTATTGAAGGGTGCTTAAGGTTGTAGCAACCGTCATCAAGCAACAAGATGGCGTCATGCTTTGCTAATAACTGTGCACATTGTGCTAGATTAGTGTCAGCAAAAGCTGATGTTCTGATTAAGTGTAATGTCGACATTTTAAAACCTTAAAACTGCTTTGTATTGCTTTAGAGTTTCTATAAGCGTTTGCTTAGACAGGGTTTGTGCGCTTTGAATATTTAAAGGACCTTCAATACCTCGGTCTTTAAGTGATTGTTCGCAAATGAAAACGTCTTCGACATCATAAAAAGGTAACGCTGAAAAGGTTTTTAAGTAATCTTTAACCTGCAATAGTTCACCATTTGCTTTATCAATTAACTGCCAAACGCCGTCACCGATAAAAAATAGCGCGATATCTTGCTCATAACTTCCAAAGATGAGCGCCATATCTAATGCGTCTTTACCACTAGCAGAAGAATAGGGAGCTTGGGTAGTTATGATTGCGAGAGAGTTGACTTTGCTCATAACTGAATCACTCGATCACTAGTTGCGTTTAACTCAACCATCTCACCTAGACCAGAAATTGTAAAAAAGTTGAGAATGTTATGTTGGCTGTCCTCAT
The DNA here is from genome assembly GCF_012932965.1 of Thalassotalea algicola. Taxonomy (GTDB): domain Bacteria; phylum Pseudomonadota; class Gammaproteobacteria; order Enterobacterales; family Alteromonadaceae; genus Thalassotalea_F; species Thalassotalea_F algicola. Next base: position 46,461 of record NZ_JABBXH010000004.1, read on the forward strand.
CAGTTAAGCCTCTTTTCTCTGCTGCTGTAATACATAAATGCATAGGCACCTTATTTGAATTGGCTAACGCGGCTAGTGATTTTATCGATTGATATTCGTCACTCGGCATGACTAATGTTTTGCTCGCATTCAATACACCATCTTGATAAAAGAAAATACCATTTATCTGGTGTCCTTTGTTTAATAACGCGTGTGCAATCTCTACAACCGTAGCGGTTCTATTTTGATGGGGTGGTGTAGTTACTACTAGAGTGAATGTTGCCAAATTAGCCTCAAGTTTTACGCAAAAAAAAAGCTCCGAATAAATCGGAGCTTTCATTATAACGAATTATTTATCAAGAATTAATCGTCAGAACCAAAAGCACCTAATAAATGTAAAAGGTGAACAAAAATGTTGTAGATATTTAAATACAATGAAACCGTCGCACGAATATAGTTTGTTTCGCCGCCGTGGATAATACGGCTAGTATCAAATAGAATTAAGCCCGACATAATCATAATAATTGCTGCACTAATTGCTAATGATACCGCTGGTACAGCAAAGAATATATTTGCAATTCCGGCAATCAAACAAACAATTAAACCAACCATTAAGAAGCCGCCCATAAATGAGAAGTCTTTCTTACTAGTTAACGCATAACCTGAAAGTGCAAAAAATATTAAAGCGGTCCCGCCTAAAGCTTGCATGATTAAAGAACCACCATTAGGTAGTGCAGCATACATATTAAGCAATGGGCCTAATGACGCCCCCATTAAGCCAGTAAATGCAAATATCCAGAATAAACCACTAGCTTTATCTGCTTGCTTGTGAACAACAAATAATAAACCGAAAGCAACTAACGTCATTACTAATGCCGCCATGTGCGACAAATTCATCGCCATTGAAACACCAGCCGTAACTGCACTAAATGCTAGGGTCATACCTAAAAGCATGTAAGTATTTTTCAATACTTTGTTAATTTCAATTGCACTGCGTTGACTGGCAGCACCTAGATTCATATTTGTTTGCATAAACCTTCCTCTATGAACTTATAAAGCTAATTATGTAGATAAGGGCAATTAAATAAAGTTCAAGCCTTATCACTATATTTTGACATATTATGGCATGGTGTTTTTCAAAATACTATGCCTAAAGCTGTTGGAATTGCTCTATTATTTGTTTTCTTTTGTAACAATTCATACTGTGGTCATTGACCATACCACATGCTTGCATATGAGCATAAATTATTGTTGAACCAACAAATTTGAAGCCTCGTTTTTTTAAATCCTTACTGAAGGCATCAGACTCTTCTGACGTAGCAGGGTAGTCCGAATTACTCTTAAAAGAGTTTACAATGGTCTTATTATTGACAAAAGCCCATTGGTAATTTGAAAAGCTGCCAAATTCTTTTTGTATAGCAATAAAAAGCTTGGCGTTGTTAATTGCAGCTTCAATTTTTCCCCTATGCCTTATTATCTCAGTGTTTTGTACTAACTCATTTACATCTTGTTCAGTAAATTTAGCCACTTTAGCTACATCGAAGTTGGCAAAGGCCTTTCTATATCCTTCTCGTCTTTTCAAAATGGTATACCAACTTAAGCCTGCTTGAGCAGATTCTAAAGTTAAATATTCAAATAATTTTTGATCGTCGTAGACGGGAATTCCCCATTCGTCATCATGATAGGCTACATAGTCGGCTTTAGATTCATCAAGCCAAGGGCAGCGGGATACTTTTTCAGTTGGCATCAGTTTTCCTTCTGATTGATTCACCAGCAATTTGTATAAAAAGCTAGCAGTTGATAATTATTTTTGAATTTTCGCTTTACAACGTTTTAGCTACACATTAATATTCGCTCCGTCTTAAGGCAAGTGTCTTAAGACTATTGGTGAGATGGCTGAGTGGTCGAAAGCACCGGTCTTGAAAACCGGCAAGGGTTTGTAGCCCTTCTAGGGTTCAAATCCCTATCTCACCGCCATATTAAAAATAAAAATGCCTCGCATAAGCGGGGCATTTTTGTTTATGCCAGTCAGAAAAATATTTCCTAAGCCCTAATCCCATCGTTATAAAAATTAAAGTATTTAAGTTTTTTCAAATATAACTTTAAAGGTTCATTTCCTTTTCTTGAGTGTCGAACAAACACCTATTCTGTGCCCTTATTATTCTAAAACCATGTTCTAAGACAAGGTTTGATTAATGAAAGAGCTTAACGTTATTGCGCAAAAATATAATGTTCTATAATTTTAATATTCATTAGCAGAATGCGAAATTCTAATCATCAAATAGGTAGTTATTTTTGTGTTTAAAACTTTGTTGTATTCAATTTTTCCTTCTTTTAAATCACCAGAAGTACAGCCAAATTTCGAATATTTTGAACATACTAAAAATGATGGAAGTATAGTAGAGCAGTCCAATGCTAACTACACAGTTAATAAAACAATAGTTAATAATGCCAATGAAGTAAGTTCGGCGCTGTTCCTTTCATTTCTTTTTGGAGAAAGCACCGACAAAGTCGTAGAAGATCAATTAAGCTGTTTTGTGTCTAATAAAATTGAGTTCCTCTTAAAAAAACAAAGTAGTAAGTTAATAGATGCTTTGCCTGTAATGCCTGCAACTATCGCTCTTTTGATAAATGAACTTAAATCAGAAGAATTTAATACCGATATTTTAATCTCTTCGATAAATTCAGAGCCTAGTATTGCAACAGAAGTTATTAAACTCGCAAATTCTGCAAAATATAAACGAGGCGAAAAGGAAGTTACTGATTTAAAAGCAGCCTTTATGAGTATGGGTAAGCAAGGATTGTTAGAAGGGGTTATTTACCATTACATAAATGACTTTAAACCTGTAGCAAGTGTTTATTATCGTCAATTTGGCGAAAAAATTTGGCAGCATTGCCATCAAACAGCAGAATATACTCAAGCGCTTACTATAAGGTTAGGGCATCCAGAGCTTAGTGCTACAGCCTACTTTTTAGGGCTAATTGTTAACCTAGGCCATATGATAATTTTCCAATTAATGACGGATGCGTTTAGTTGTATAGACCCCAATAGCTCACCCAACTCAGAAGGGTTTAAAAGGCTAATAAACCTATATTCTATAAAGTTAACGTATACAATTGCTAAAACATGGCAATTACCTGAAGTAATATTACAGGCAATAGCAATTCAGGCTCAAACTGAGAATTGTCACCAGCTTACGAAATATAAAGAAAGACAACCTCTTGCAATTGCTTGTTATGAAGCTAATAAACTTAGCGAATTAGTTAGCCTTAAAAACGTAAATTTAATTGACAGTGATGCATTAGATGAAGCTTTATCGAAAAACCCACTAGTAGAAGAAATGACATCGTTAATCGAGTAAAAAAAGACTTCATTGAACGAATTACAAGCAAATAAAGGCTTTCTTAACATTTATATTAAATAAAGGCTTTACAAGCCGTATGTCAGGATTTATTATGCGCACCGTTTCCAGATAATGGAAACATTGGTGAGATGGCTGAGTGGTCGAAAGCACCGGTCTTGAAAACCGGCATGGGTTTGTAGCCCATCTAGGGTTCAAATCCCTATCTCACCGCCATATACAAAAAACCCGATTCGAAAGAGTCGGGTTTTTGTGTTTTAGGGAATCGGAATTGTTAGCATAATATTAAGTTGATTAAATGCTCAAATTCCAAATCAAAAGCGGTTAAGGCTTATAAACCACTCATTTCTTTATTTACAGTAATAAGTTCATTCCATTGATTTTTGAACGATTTATTATAGTTTTTTTGAAATGCTTTAAAGCTACCTTCGCCATATAGCTCTTCAAAATGTTTGTTAAACTCCCAATCTTCATCCCATTCTGCAAATGAACCCATCGACGATAATGCCAGCAAGTGACGCCCATTTTTATGGCCTTGAATAAATTGATTGTCCATTACTACCCAATATTTAGTTTTGCCAATTTTGTCGAGCGTTTTTTTAACTTGCATTAATAGATATTTACCTACGGTGGGATCATAGCTTTTACTTACTGTTAAATATCTTGCCATAAACATTTTAGGATTATCTGCTTTATCTAAGTTATTTATTTCTAACCCTTTCATTACGCGCCACAGTTCTCCTTGTTTATATTTACTAATGTAGGGGTTGATATTGTCTGCCCAATCGTCATCGTGTTTTTGATTGTCTGGTCTAGCATCCAATTCTGAATGACTTACAGGGCCCATCACCCAAATTAAATCATTTGTATTAGGGCCATAAGTTACATTGTATATCTTTGTTATAAGAGGGGGTTTTGTGTGGTATTTCTTGATATGCGCTCGCATATTTTTAGTGAATTTTTTGGCGTTCTTGTTATCTACAGTAAAACGAAATGTATCCCACTGTGTATAAGATTTTGCTTCATCCGCAATTGATGCTGCAGCGAATGTTATAACTGCTATTAATGTTGCAATTTTTTTCATAATAGTACCTAAGAGTATACTATTACAGCTTTAGCCAGGTGGCCGAAGAAGACTTCAATAATATTGATTGAAAAGCAAGCGCAGTATAGTACAAGCTAGCGATTTTTACGTACTAAAAACTTTGGTCACTCAACGTACGATTTGCTATCTCAACCTTAAGGTTTTGTATTAATTAATTTCACTCCTAATTAGTTTACCTTTCCATAAACATTCAATATTCCGATAAAAATTGAATAAATAGTTGTTTTTGTATTAATTTCACACTAATAATGGGTGATAAATGAACGATGAGTTCATTTCGCTAAATATACCTAATAAAAATAAATTTTAGTATGAGAAGGATATAGATATGGGGAATTCGAATACCGGAGTGGTTATTGAAAACGAGCACTTATTCAGATCACTAATTTGTGCGCCAGTTGCCATATTCTTTGCGTTGTTGGCACAACAATGGATTACGACGTCAGGCGCTATCGTGATGAGTGTTATTTTTGTCATAATTGCGCTAATTTTCATGTTAAGCACGCTTTCATATGCAGCGTACTACACTAATGAGCGTTTTGAAGGTAAAGCTGAGCCTTTATTCAAAAATAACAACTTGTCTAAATTTGTTGTTTTTACTCTTTTGACTGCTTTATTAGTACCAGTAGCGGTTAATGTCGTGCCTTCTGAAGCTCACATGGTGTTTAAAGTCATATTTACGTTATCAGCATTATATGTCGTGCTTAGTGCACTTGCCTTTGCTGCTTTTTATACTAACGATTACTTTGCAGAAAGTAGTTAGATGACAACTTAACCAAAGAGCAGCTATATTAGTTGCTCTTTAATCATAACATTAGGTAATGTCGATATTACTGTTCAGTATTACCACAGAACTCTTCATATAAAAGCTCAATCAATTTCAATACAACAGGGTTTGCAACTCGATAATAGATAGTTTGTGATTTTCTAGTTGTTGCTACTAACTCTTCGTTTCTTAATCTTGCTAAATGTTGTGATAGAGCAGATTGGCTTATATCGATTAGATCATTGAGTTCACCTACAGAAAGCTCTTGCCCACCTAAGTGACATAATATAAGTAATCTATATTCGTTACTCATAGATTTTAATAGTTGTGCAGCGAGTTTGGCATTTTCTACTATGTTATCTAAGTCTTTTACTTCCATCTAAAACACCCTAATTAGTCAATTGAATTTATATTAGACATTTCTAATGTAAAAGTCTATATTAGCAATATATAAATTAGGAATTTCTAATATAAGGTTTTACATTGAGTTATTCGAAGATTTTACAGTATGCGCTGGATAAACCGAAAACAATCTATTTAGCGTTGTTGCTATTGGTTATTGCAACCTTATCGTTGTTTCCGCTTCTCCAAATAGATACAGATCCAGAAAATATGTTAAGTCGCGAAGCACCAGCAAGGGTGTTTCATAATCAGACTAAATCAAAATTTACGATGCACGATATGGTGGTAATTGGTGCAGTTAGTAATGAAAGTGTTTTCACGCAAGCAAGACTTTCTGATATTAACAAAGTCTCTAATTTTGTTTTATCTCTCGACGGGGTGATTAAGCAAGATTTATTGGCACTCAACGTAGTTGACAATATTAAGCAAGAACGAAATGAACAAGACGAAAATTTAGGTATTCGGTTTGAATATTTAATGAAACAGTCTCCACATTCTGAAGAAGAGGCAAAAGCGGTGAAACATGCTGTTAAACGTTTGCCTATGCTGGACAATACCTTGGTATCTGGCGATGATAAAGCGGTCGCTATTTATGTCCCTATTAAATCAAAAGACCTTAGTTATTCAATTGCTGAACAAGTTAGAGAATTTACAAATAATTTGGATTCAACACTTCAGTTTTATATCACTGGTTTACCTGTAGCAGAAGATCAATTCGGCTATGAAATGTTTGTTCAAATGGGCGTGGCAGCGCCACTAGCTGGTGTAGCTATTTTCCTGTTACTTTGGTATTTCTTCCGTAATTTTCCGCTGATTTTTGCACCTATGATAGTAGCAATGGCTACCGTTGTTATAACCATGGGTAGCCTAATTGGTATGGGGTTTACAGTTCATATCATGTCTTCAATGATTGCCATTTTCTTAATGCCTATAGCAGTAGTTGATTCTGTTCATATTCTCTCTGAATTTTCTGAGCACTATAAAAAAGGCGATGATGTAAAAGCTACCTTAAAGAAAGTGATGTCTCACCTCTACACGCCAATGCTATATACATCGGTAACGTCGGCCGTTGGTTTTTACTCGTTAATGCTTACACCAATTCCTCCAGTAAAAGTTTTTGGTGCGTTTATTGGTAGTGGGATTTTATTAGCATTTGTATTAACTATTATTTTTATTCCTGCATATGTATCGCGTCTTTCAGAGCAAACTCTCGAGCGTTTGCATCTAGCAGTAAGTCGACTTGAGCGAAAAAGTGCGCTTTCAAAAACTTTATTAGTACTAGGTGGTTTCGCTCAAAATAAGGCAAAGCTTATTTTAATGAGCTTTATCGCTGTTTTTGTTTTTAGTATTGAGGGAATCAATCGTATTGAAATTAACGATAATCCAACTAATTGGTTCAAGACTGATCATGAAATTCGAGTAGCAGATAAAACGTTAAACGCACATTTCGCGGGTACTTATGATGCTTGGTTAGTACTCGATACAAGTTTAAATAAAGAAGAAATCAATGCGACCCAGCTTACGGAGTTGCTGGCACCTTTAGTAACAGCTAGTGTTGTAAACAAAAATTTAGCACAAGAATTAACTTTGGCTAGTAAAGGTAAACAATTGTTTAGTGAACAACTACTCGTTCAACTTGATGATCTAAGCTTTGACGCTGACGAAAAGTACCAAACACAAATAAGTAAAATAATCGCTTTAGTTGATTATGAATTAACTAAACAAAAAACTTTTATGCAACCAGATATGCTGAATTGGATAGCCAAACTTCAGTCTGAATTAATAAATACTGGTTTAGTCGGCAAAGTTAATAGTCTTGCTGACATTGTGAGAACGGTTAACAGAGAGCTATTTTCAGGAAATGAGGAAGACTTTGTTATTCCAGCGTCCGCAAGCGGTGTCGCACAAACGTTGTTGCAGTATCAGTCTTCTCATCGACCCAAAGATTTGTGGCATTTTGTTACTAAAGACTACACGTCAAGCTTACTATGGTTACAAATGACAAGTGGAGATAATCAACATACCACACAAGTAGTACAGTGGGTTGAAAATTACGTTGCGGCAAACCCAGCGCCTATAGATATCAATGTTAACTGGGCAGGTAAATCTTATCTTAATATCGTGTGGCAAGATGCAATGGTCAGTGGCATGTTAGATAGTTTGTTATCAAGCTTTGCTATTGTCTTTTTAATGATGGTTCTGCTGTTTAGATCAGTTAAATATGGCGTATTAGCAATGTTGCCCTTAACATTTACTATTACAATGATTTATGGACTGATTGGCTGGCTTGGTAAGTCGTACGATATGCCAATTGCAGTTTTATCCGCTCTGACACTTGGCTTGTCGATAGACTTTGCTATTCATTTCTTACAACGTACTAGAGAACTAGAAATAAAACTAGGTAGCCTATTGATTGCTTTACAAGCAATGTTCAATGAGCCAAGTAGAGCGATCTCTCGAAATGCTATTGTTATCGCTATTGGGTTTACTCCTTTGTTGCTTTCTCCATTAGTTCCCTATGTCACTGTAGGCGCTTTTCTCGCAAGCATCATGGCAATATCTGCATTAGTCACGTTAATACTGTTGCCAGCTTGTTTAACATTGCTAAACGGTAATTCTTTAAGGAGAAAATTATGAATTCGTTTATTAGTAAATTGGCACTCGTTTACTGTTTGAGTCAGATGAGCTTCGGTTATGCAGAGGAGTCATTAACTGCACAACAAATAATTAATAAAAGTAATTTAGCATCATACTACGCCGGTAATGATGGTCGTGCCCAAGCGAGAATGGTCATTGTCGATGGTAAAGGTCAAAAGCAAATACGCCAATTTACAATTTTGCGCAAAGATATAGAGGACTTAGGCGATCAACAAATGATGGTGTTTTTTTCGCGCCCTACAGACGTTAAAGGCACAGTTTTTCGCGTGAATAAAAAGATAAATTCTGATGACGAGCGATGGTTGTATTTACCAGCGTTAGATTTAGTAAAACGAATTTCGGCAGGGGATAAACGTACGTCATTTGTTGGTTCTAATTTTTACTATGAAGACGTCTCTGGGCGTAACCCACAAGAAGATAATCTTACACTTTTAACTAGTAATGAGGATAACAAGCATTACTTGCTAAAAGGGCAGCCGAAATCGCCTGAATCTGTGGAGTTCAGCTACTATCAGGCTAAAATTGACAAAAAAACCTTCATGCCAGTAAATGTAGTTTACTTCGATCAAACGGGTAGTAAATTACGTGAAATGAAGGTGTTGAAAATGAAAAATGTACAAGGCCATCCAACGGTAGTTCATTCTCGAATCCACCAGTTTTCTGATAATAGCTATACCGACTTGCAGTTTAGAGGGGTTGCTTATGATGTTGGTCTGCCTAGTACTGTTTTTACCGAACGTAGTTTGCGAACTGTGCCTAAAAAGTGGCTTAAGTAGTACTGATGAACGCAGTAAAGTATACGCTTCTATTAATCTTAATAACTTATACGTTGGTTACTGTCTCGCAAGAGTTGGCTGACGATTGGCCTGTGGCTGACGAGCAATGGCAAGAAGATTGGGAAACAGATGATTCACCATGGTCACTAGCTGGTTATACCGAGGTAAGTTTTGGCTCTTTCTTACAAAGTAACATAGTCCAAAGTGAGCTTTCTTTATCAGAAATTAGGTTACGGTTAGACGCAGGCTATAGTCACGATTACTTTGAATTTTCTGCTATAGGTGATTTGTTATTTGATGACATTGACTCGGGCTTTGAGTGGCAAACGAGAGAGCTAAATGTCGCGTTAAGTCCACTTAACAATGTCGATCTTAAAATAGGTCGACAGTTAATTACCTGGGGAACAGGAGATTACATATTTCTCAATGATCTATTTCCTAAAAGTTGGGTTTCCTTTTTTTCGGGTAGAGATGATGAATTCTTAAAATTAGCAAGCGACAGTGCAAGGGCTACTTGGTATTTAAAAGACATTACAATTGATTTAGCTTATACACCTAACTTTGTCCCTGATGACTACCTAACTGGAAAACGATTTTCTTTTTTTTCTGAAAAATATAACGCTCAGATTGCTCCTGATAACAATTTTTTTAAAACTACCACAAATAATGAAACTTACTCTTTACGCGTTACCAGTAGCTATCAAGGTGTCGAGTACGCTATATACGGATATAAGGGGTATTGGAATAGTCCTTTAGGCTTTAATGAACAAGGACAGGCATATTTTCCAACATTACATTCTTATGGAGCAAGTATAAGGTCATCAATTGGTAGCGGTTTAATTAATGCTGAATTTTCAGTTTATAACAGTATTGAAGACATTAGTGGCGATCAGCTAAATATAGCGAATGATCAGATTAGGCTGCTAATTGGATATGAACAGGAGCTTATCAAAAATATAACCGGTGGTTTTCAATTTTATGTAGAGCAAACTTTAGACTATCAAGAATATATTCAAAATAGCTTTAATCCTGATCTCGTCGTTGATGAATACAGGCAAATGTTTACTTTTCGCCTGACACATTTATCTATGCAGCAAAAGCTAAAAACTTCTCTGTTTACCTTTATTTCACCATCAGATAATGACGGCTACCTTAAGGCGTCAATGAACTACAGATATAACGACAGTTGGTCTATAGCTAGCGGTACCAATTGGTTCTTTGGTGACAAAGCCCATACCTTTTGGAGCCAACACAAAGACAATAGCAATGTCTGGATAAGAGCTAAGTTTAATTTTTAATATAAGCATAAATTTTAATTAAGGAGTTTAACATGACCGTCGAAAATGCAGTGTTTAGGTTTGCAGGTTTTATGGTATTACTTTCATTGGCACTAACTCATTGGGTACATCCAAACTTTTTTTGGTTTACAGTTTTTGTCGGCGCTAATTTATTTCAGTTTTCGTTTTCAGGTTTTTGCCCAGCAGCAATGCTTTTTAAGAAATTTGGATTAAAAACTGAAGCTCAAGCAGCTAATCAATAAAGTATCGGAGGCAGAATGTTAAAAAAATTACCTGAACTAGTAGTAGAAGCTAGAAAAGGACTCAATGTATTAACTGCGCAAGAAGCACGTGAAAAACGCAACGCTATTGGCGGTATAATATTAGACGTTCGCGAAACAGAGGAATTTAATAAGCACTCGGTGAAAGATGTTGTACATATTCCTAGGGGTGTTTTAGAAGGTAAAATGCTAACTACTTACGGCGATGAAACTATGCCTATTTTTATTCATTGCGCAGGGGGCGTTAGAGCGACTTTTGCTGCGGAACAATTAGTAAAGCTCGGTTACAAGCAAGTGTGGGTAATTAGTTGTAAAGTCGACGAAGTTATAAAGTCTTTTACCTAGTAAATTACTTACCTAAAAAGAGTGACTTTAGTTGCTCTTTTTTTTACCTTGTACCTACACTGATAAATTATCTATCTCTTCGAAGGATTAAGAATGAAAACAAAAGCTGCAGTGGCATTTGGAGCGGGCCAACCGCTAAAAGTAATGGAAGTAGATTTAGCTGAACCACAAGCAGGAGAGGTTTTGGTAGAAATTAAAGCTACAGGTATTTGTCATACCGATGCGTTTACATTGTCAGGTGACGATCCTGAAGGCGCATTTCCTGCAATTCTTGGCCATGAAGGTGCAGGTATCGTTAGAGCAGTAGGAGAAGGGGTGACATCGGTAACTGTCGGTGACCACGTTATTCCTCTTTATACACCCGAATGTCGAGAATGTGACTTTTGTCTACATCCTAAAACCAACCTTTGCCAATCGATAAGAGAAACACAAGGTAAAGGCGTTATGCCAGACGGCACTTCTCGATTTTCCATCGATGGCAAGCCGCTGCTCCATTATATGGGGTGCTCTACATTTGCTAACCACACAGTATTACCTGAAATTGCAGTAGCTAAAATACGCAAAGACGCACCTTTTGATAAGGTATGTTATATCGGTTGCGGAGTAACTACCGGTGTTGGTGCTGTAGCGTTTGATGCTAAGGTCGAGCCAGGATCGAATGTAGTTATTTTTGGTTTAGGTGGCATTGGACTTAATGTAATACAAGGGGCAAAAATGGTGGGAGCCGATAAAATAATTGGTATCGATATTAACCCATCAAAAGTTGAGCTTGCAAAAGAGTATGGTATGACTGACTTTATCAATCCCAAAGAGGTAGACGATGTCGTAGCGTCTATTATTGATAAAACAGGTGGCGGTGCAGATTATTCTTTTGAATGTATTGGAAACGTAAACACTATGCGGCAAGCGCTTGAGTGTTGTCACAAAGGTTGGGGTGAAAGTTGGATCATTGGCGTAGCAGGCGCAGGCCAAGAAATCTCAACTCGTCCATTTCAATTAGTTACTGGCCGCTCATGGCGAGGTAGTGCTTTTGGTGGTGCTAGAGGTCGAACCGATGTTCCCAAAATAGTCGATTGGTACATGGAAGGAAAAATTAGAATTGATGAACTAATTACCCACACTATGCCACTTGAAGACATAAACAAAGCCTTTGATTTAATGCATGAAGGGAAATCAATTCGCTCAGTTGTATTGTTTGATTAGGAAAATTAAATGGAATTAATCTCTGACATAAAATGCTTTGGCGGTAAGCAACTACGTTATAAACACCAATCGGTGGTAAATCAATGCGAAATGGTTTTTTCTATATTTCTACCACCACAATGTGATGAACGTTTAGTACCGGTTATTTATTGGTTATCTGGGTTAACTTGTACCGATGAAAACTTTGTTACTAAAGCGGGGGCTCAACGATATGCTGCGGAACATGGTGTCGCCATTGTCTGTCCTGATACTAGTCCTAGAGGAAATAATGTACCTGATGATAAAGAAGGCGCTTATGACTTTGGGTTAGGCGCAGGCTTTTATGTTAACGCGTCTCAAGAGCCATTTAATCAACATTATCAAATGTATGACTATGTTGTGAGTGAGTTACCTAAGCTAATTCGACAAACATTCCCTGTCTCTGGAAAAGCGTCAATTATGGGTCATTCAATGGGCGGGCATGGTGCTTTAACGATTGCTTTAAAGAATACCGAACAATATTTATCTGTTTCTGCTTTTGCGCCAATTTGTTCTCCTATGCACTGTCCATGGGGAGAAAAAGCGCTAACCAATTATCTTAGCAGCGATATAGCCAGTTGGTTTGAGTATGACGCTAGCGAACTGTTGAAAGTCGCAAACCTTTATTTGCCTATGTTAATTGACCAAGGTAGTGACGATAGTTTTTTAAAAGAGCAGTTAAAACCTCATTACCTGCTTAATGTCGCAGACGCAGTACATTACCCATTAAAATATCGAGAACAGCCAGGTTACGATCACAGCTATTACTTTATCGCTAGTTTTATAGGTGAACATATTCAATTTCACGCCAGTTATTTATACGGTATTAGTGATAAATCGCCAGTTTTGATTTAAATTTAATAAATAGGAACGATTTGTAGCTACGGAACGGTTTCAATTTAGGCTGGTTATGGTAGTTAAAAATCAATGCAATACTCGTCTAGTGGGTTTCACTAGACGAGATTTTATTAAATACACCTCTTTCGCACTATCAAGTTCGCCAATAACTGGTTTGTCCAAAACAATGTGCGAGCTAGAAAGGGACAAGTGTCTAAAAGCTAAATATCATCTAAAATTTGCATCCCCATACAAAACACAAGACTGGCGGTTTGCGCCACATTTACACCATCAATTTAAAGAAACATCGAGCTTGCCAGTAAAGGAGAAATTTTCGTTGATATTATCGATGACGGCCAGTTAGGTATAGGAACTGAAATAGCGTCTTTAGTCGCGAGAGGACAAGTCCAAGCTGGTTTAATCTCAGTATCCAATTTATCTCCTGCTGCACCTATAGTCGATATTTTAAATATCCCATTTTGGTCTGCTAGTAATCAGAATTATTTAAATTTAGTCAGCTCTGATGTTTGGAAAGATAAAGTATTAAATAGAGTTGCTAGCCAAGGTAAACTTGAAATCTTATATCACCATATTACCGGAGCGCGAACAATTACATCAACAAAGCTTCATGGCGCTGTACTGAAAAGGCCTAGTGATCTAAGTAACATGTTATTTCGCACACCTTCTAGTCACGCATTGGATATATTCTATCGTTTATTAGGTACAACACCTGTAAAAGTAAAATGGAAAAATGCTGCTCAAGCAGCTGCAATTGGTCGAATTCAGGGCTTGGATCCTTCAATTGTTGGTCTATATAACGGCCCTAATAATCTCCGTCAGCAACTCGGGTCTATCACGCTAATTAATAGCGTACACGATGGCTGGGTTACTATTATAAACCAAAATTGGTTACAAAAATTACCTAATAATTTACGCGACGCAGTTAAAAAAGCTTCAAATAAAACCTTTAAACAACATATTAATACGGCAGAATTAATTCAGAAAAACAGTAAAGAAGCGCTGAAAAAATTAGGTGTTTCAATTTATCAACCAACAGTAGAAGAACTATCGTTATGGAGACAAATTTCAGGTCATCATAAGAAGCAATGGTTGCCGTATAAAGAACAATTATTGGGTGATAGTAAAGCCTTCAACCAGTTTTATGATGCAGCTAATGTAACAAATAAACGAGTTTAAACTAGTTATGTTTTGAGTTAGTTATCGATTCAACTTTAGCCCTTTATAAAATGTAACGTATTATTAATATTGCAGTATAAACAGTGCATTTAGCACCGTTTGATATATGCTTAATATATATACAGTGTGATAGGGGGAATAATGAAAAAAGTTTATACGCTTAGCTTTTTATTCTGCATTGCTGTCAGTGGTTGTGTTTCTACTCAAGAAAATCAATATGCAAAACAAGCGCTAGATACAAAGCTCTTGCTCAATGATGAAATATTCCCGATTGCCAAACATGTCCCTATAGAGTCCAAAAAAGAAATTTTTCATTTAAGTGATGAAATGAAAAACTTTGTCCGCCAAGAACTCGACCCTTTACGCACGAAACACCATAAAGTACACCATTTAGTTAAGCATATTTTTAATAATGACAATGTTGGTTTGGCTTATTTAAGTAACGCCAATTTGGTTGCTGAGCAAGCGTATAACAATAAAAAAGCGAATTGTATGTCGTTAACTATAATGGCTTACGCACTTGCAAAAGAAGCGGGATTAGACGCTAATTTTCAAGACGTTTTAGTACCTGAATATTGGGTGAGAAATGGTCAATACAGCATGTTGACAGGACATGTAAATTTAAAAATTAAGGGTGTTAAGCAACCTAACACATCAATTGTTTGGGGTGAAAAAAGCTTCGAAGTAGATTTTGATCCGTTTATTCGTAAAAAGAATTTTGATACCGAAGTTATTGGTAAAAGCACAGTTGTCGCCATGTTTTATAACAATAAAGGCGCTCAAGCCCTAGTAGAAAGTCAATATAATAAAGCATATGCTTATTTCAAAGCCGCTATTCTTGAAGATGTTGATTATGCACCGAGTTGGGGAAATCTGGGGATTTTATATCGCTTTTTGAATGAAGTTGAATTAGCTGAAAACACCTATCAACATGCCATAAGCTTGGCTCCTAATAGTCTAAATTCTATGACTAATTTAGCCATTTTACTTGAACGTCAAGGGCGGTATGATGAATCAAGGCGTTTAGATAGTGCTATTATCAAACAACGAATTAAGAATCCTTATTATCATGCGTTGCTTGCGGATGAAGCATTCTATGAAGGCCGTTTTGAAAGTGCAGTTCGCCACTATCGTCGAGGAATAAAGATTAATGGTGAAATTCATGAATTGTATTTTGGCTTAGCTAAAGTGTTTGACGCCATGGGCCGTAAAGATCAGGCCAGAACAGCAATGAAAAAAGCCATTAACGCAAATAAAATACCAGACGTTGAACGTCAGTACATAGCTAAGTTAAGCCTATTGAAGCAGTAAACTTGTTATTAAGAAGTATTTGTTTTTTCACAGCGATAATTTTATTAGTTGGTTGTAAGTCGACATCCTCTTTTGTTGTGCCACCTGAATATTACGCGATTGACCAGCAGTCCTTATCTTCTCACGTCCATTATTTAGCAGATGATGCTTTAAAAGGTAGGGCGTCAAACACTGAAGGAAATGATCAAAGTGCTCTGTACATAGCAGAGCAGTTAGCTTCCTTTAACATTTTAACTTTACCCGAACAGAAAAACTATTTAGTACCATTTAAACTAAAAAAACACTCTTCGTATATCGTCGGCAATAATGTGATCGGGTATAAAAAGGGCACAGATAAAGCAAATCATTACATTATTCTATCTGCGCATTTTGATCATATAGGCCAAAAAGGTAATCGAATCTTTAATGGTGCAGATGACAATGCTTCCGGTGTTTCAGGGCTATTGGAAATAGCTAAAACATTGGCTGCTCAAGAAACGAAATATAGCTTCATTTTTCTTTTTACTGATAGCGAAGAAATAAATTTAAGTGGCGCTAAAGCATTTACTAAAATGTTTCCTGATATCGTTAAACAAACTAAAGTGAATGTTAATTTGGACATGATTGCTGGTACAAATACGACTAAGCAGCTACATATAGTAAGTTATAAAATAAATAAGCTGTTAAACCAGTCAAACGCTTCACTTTTTAAGCAACTTCGAAAAAAGTCGGCAGTTAAAGTAAAAAAGGGTTTTAATCAGTCGAGAAAGTCTTTAGGAAGAAATCGAAACTGGAATATTGCTAGTGATCACGGTGCGTTTTACAAGTTAGGCGTACCATTTATTTATTATGGAGTAGGTGAACATGTTCATTACCACAGACCTACAGATAATTATGAAAACTTAAACAAGAAATTCTTGTGGCTCGCTAGCAATACCATTTATCAACACCTACGCTTTTTAGACAAACATATACAATAAATTAGTTAACCAATTAGTCAGGCTTTGTTAAAATAAGTTAAGTTAAAATGCTCGCATAAGGTAATTTCCGTTATGGAAAAGAAATTTATTTCAGCTCAAGAATTATTAGAAGATTCTTTTAGAGTTGCAGCAAAAGTGTATGAAGATGGTTTTCGACCAGAATTTATCGTTGGTATTTGGCGAGGTGGCGCACCTATTGGTATTGCCGTCCAAGAATATTTTGATTACAAACAAGTAGAGACCGACCATATAGCTGTACGTACATCTTCTTATTACGGTATAAATCAGCAAAGTAAAGAAATTAAAGTGCATGGACTTCACTACATAATCGAAAATGCTAATGCGGAAGATCGTTTGCTAATTGTTGATGATGTTTTTGATTCAGGTCGAAGTATTGATGCGCTAATAAAGCAATTAAAAATCCTAATGCGTAATAATATGCCTAAAGATGTACGGATAGCATGCCCATGGTATAAACCAAAAAACTCAAAAGTAGACATAGTGCCAGACTACTATGTGCACGAATCAGAAGAGTGGTTGGTTTTCCCTCATGAACTATCAGGCTTAACGCCAGAAGAAATAGCTGAAGGTAAAACGGATCTTGCTAATATAAAAGATCTATTTATCTAGAATTCATTTGAATGTAATAAAGCGCCAAGACAATAAAAGGCGTTTTTTTATATGTAATTGACAATAAAAAGAATAAAAAAATGCATCTAAGAAAGTTAGTTCTATCATTGCTATTTTTATGTAATGTTTGTTTTGGTCAACAAACACTTGTACTGCTGTCAATTGATGGCTTTAGTCATGATTACATAGAAAAATACAAACCAAAGCACTTAACACAATTAGCTAAAGCTGGTGTACAAAGTGAAGGGTTAATTCCTGTCTATCCGACTAAAACATTTCCAAATCACTTATCTATAGTTACCGGTAAATACCCAGCAAATCATGGTATTTTTCATAATAGCTTTTATCACCGAGAACTCGATGATGTTTACGCTATGGGAAAAGGTAAACATCAACCTAAATGGTTAACTGCAAAACCAATTTGGGTGTATGCTGAAAAACAAGGAGTTAAAGCTGCATCGTTCTTTTGGCCAGAATCTGAAGCGTTAATCGATAACACACGTCCTAGTAAATATTATTCTTATGATGGCAATATTTCTAATATTCAACGAGTTGAAGAGATAGAGAACTGGCTTATCGGTAAAGACGGATTTTCGCCTCAGTTCATCACTTCCTATTTTTCAATTGTAGATGATGCCGGACATGATTTTGGACCAGACTCAAATCAGGTTGCAAAAGCAATTAGAGAAGTTGATGAATTAATAGGGCGATTAGCTCACTTTATAAAAACTGTCGACAAACCAATAAATCTAGTGATTGTTTCTGATCATGGCATGGTTAACGTTGACAAAATACACGAAATAAATACAGCGAAGTTAACACGAACGTTTTCAAGTGATATTAAAGTAGTGAAAGGGGGATCGCAGTTATTTCTATATAGTAATAATAAAGAAGCAATTAAAGATGCTACCAATCAGTTGGATAATCATTTAACTAAATTCTCTGATAATGACAAACCTTTTAAAATAGTGACCGAAGTCAATGCTCCTACCTCTTGGCATATCAATTGGTTGAAACCTTTTACTCCAGACATAATCGTCGATGCAAAGCCACCTCATACTTTTTCTTATAGTAATAGCCATTACAGTGCATTAGGGAATCATGGCTTTGCACCTGAATATAGCTCAAGCTTGAACGGGATTTTTATTGCTCAAGGACCAGCATTTAAACATAATCTCGTAATAGAACCATTTGAAAATATTCATTTATTTCCAGTGTTTAGCAAGGTTTTAAACTTAGAATTTTCACAAGAGCAACAAAAGTCTTTTGATGGGGATTTTTCAAGGCTAAATAAAATTTTCAAATTAGAAAACGATGAAAACTAACACAGAATTATGTTTAGATTTTAGCATAATTCCAGGCTTCCAAGTTGCGTCTGGAAAAGCAGAAAATAGCCCGTATCCAAAAGGAACTATTGCTTTACAAGCACCATATTTTAAAGATCAGGGAATAAATTTAGATGGTTTTTATAAGGGAACTATAAATGCCGAGTTTAATTGTGATGTCATTACAATAGACAAATATGATTATAAAGTAGATCAATTGACCTGGTGTCAGGGGGTTGCACCAGAAACGTTTATTTTTATATCTTGCAAAGTGCAATTTAAAGAAAAACACTATCCTGCGTTTATTTATCATCCTATTGGCGAAACAAAAATAGGGCACTTGCAACCGCAAAACTGTTTAGAAATTGTAGCGCCTTTTATAAATGGCCTAGAATATGGTTCGCAAGCTAAACTGGTAATCAGCAATAACTATCTTACGTTGAAACAAAATGGTTAATAGATACATCGATTTAACAACATGGCATCGTAAAAATCATTTTGAGTTTTATAAAGGTTTTGAACAACCTTGTTTTAATATCTGTTTAACCATTGATGTAACGGAAGCAATTAAATTTGCTAATAAACATAACGTATCTAAGTTATTTACATTGCTATACCTATCAAGCAAAGCATGCAATAACGTTGAAGCATTTAAACTTAGAATTTCCGCTAGTGGCAAACCTTATAAATTAAACAAAGTCCACCCATCAGCAACATTGATGAATAATGAGGAATTGTTTTCTTTTTGTAATTTTAAATTTGACGAAGACTTTGAAAATTTTATCCATGAATCAAATAAGAACAAATTACATGAATTAGCTAAACCAGCGTTAAGCGAAGTTGAAAATAGGGAAGATTTAATATTTTACTCTATTATTCCTTGGCTGTCGTTTACCAGCTTTAGCCATGCTCAATCAAAGGAATGCCAAGACATTCCTAAAATAGTATTTGGTAAATTTAATTATCAGCAAGATAAAATTACTATGCCAATATCTGTAGAATTACATCATGCACTCGCAGATGGTTTAGATGTGGCCAAGTATATTCAAGCTTTTGAAAATGAAATTTCTACTTGTCATGAGATAAAGCTTTGAGCAAACAAAACCGCAGAACCAAAGCCGCTCTTACGTTAAGAAAATTTATCTCAGTCCAATGGCTAGCCTTTGAAAATCAATTTATTAAGAGAAAAGTTCGACGGCTAAGTAGAAGTCAATTTAACGCATTGGACAATGAAATAGAAAGTATTATCAATAGTACTAACAGCAACATTCGTATACTTAGCAATTATAAAAAACAACTCAAAAAGGGCGCTCATATTACATTCGATTATGTGAACTCTTTAGCTGCACAGCATCAAAACTATCTAGACTTATCCGCTAGAAAAGATGAAGACTTGGCAAAAGTACTCTTTATTACAGAAGAAGAACAAACCAAATTTGTACAAAGTGCTATCTCTAAGCATAATTTTATCCAATCCGGAGAATTTCTTCATGGGTTACTATCAGTCAAAGCCCAAGGAAAGACTGTATTTCGTTCAGCGCTTATCGAAGGCAAAGTGATAAAGGATGTTAGACAACGACTAGTTAGAATTGAACATTGCAAAGCGGTTAAGTTAGATAATGAACGTGATCAAATTGACTCCGCATTAAAGGAATATATTTTTAAGTTACTTATAGAGCAAATTAGATTATCACTTAAACCAGACCTAATTGAGCCATACGGTAAAAACACTAATCATAAAAATACGATTGATAAAAACACGCCAACTGAAGACTTAGCAAAATTAAATACATGTTTAGCTAACCCTGAACAGTTTATATCGATAGTTAAACAAGAAGTTGAACTAGATAAATATTACACGGTAGTTGAACGACCAGGCCAATGCGTAGCTTTCAAATTTCATATTGCTACATTAAATAAAAAGATTGGTTCGTCAGAGCATTTGGTTTTATTTTCTACTAAAGGTTAGTATGAAGTTTGTTTAAATATGTTAGTTGCTCTAACTGATAACTAGTAAATTACGTGACTAATGGTTATCAATTAAATACTACTTGAATATTACGCCGTATAAGGACATAATCTTTTAAAATCGTGATTTTAATAAGTAATGAATATGTGTGTCTAGAGGCCCTTATCTATAAGGTTTTAGATAAAACGCCTAATTATAGCCCTAATCTTTTGATTTGATTATGTTTGTTTAAATTACTTAATGTATTGGCGCAAAGCCCGTAAACTCTGGGTTTATAGACTAACGCAGGAGTTTTTAGCGTAATTCTCTGTGAATTTTAGCTATCATGGTAAGTAATTAGTCTCTATTTTTTACGTAGCGTTACGTTACTGTTGTTAAATTATAATGTGAATTTTGGTGATACATGTTTTCTTATCAATCCGCTTCTCAAGTTTATTTGCTATCTCTTCAGTCTGCGCAATCACGTGTCACGATGGATTCTTTACTGAATGTTGTTTCCTGGCAATTGCAAAAGAAAAAATCACATAAAAGCGTCGATTGGTCAAAATTACATTACCAGCAAATTCTAATGGTCATTTCTCATTTATCAGAACAAGGAAAGTCGCCAGCAACAATTAATGTCTATTTGTCTGCACTTAAAGGTGTTGCTAAAGAAGCTTGGCGCTTAAAACAAATTAGCGTTGAGGATTACCAGCATATAAAAGAAATTAAACGTATTAAAGGCTCCCGATCATCAAAAGGACGTGCGCTAGATTTAGATGAGTTAAACAAGCTTATTGATTACTGCATGATGCAAGATGGTGTTATTGCAATGCGCGATGCTGCAGTTGTAGCTTTAGTTTATGGCGCGGGATTGCGTAGACATGAAGCTGCTGGTTTATTATTGTCAGATTTAGACTTAACTGAAGCCACCTTAAGAGTACTAGGTAAAGGTAACAAAGAACGAGTAAATGCCCTACACCCAAGGATCCTTGAGATCCTTGATGTATGGTTGTCTGAACGAGGATTCGAGCCGGGACCTTTATTTTTAAGGGCTAGAAAAGGGAATCGTTTAGTTAATGAACCTATTTCAGGACAAACAATTTACGATATTATCATTCGTCGATATAAAGATGCGGGGTTAAAACGCTTAACGCCACATGACTTAAGACGAACTTTCGCTACAAAATTATTAGAAAATGGCGAGGATGTATTTGTTGTACAAGACCTAATGGGCCATTCGTCAGTCGAAACAACTAAAAACTATGATAGACGAAGTGATAAAGCCAAAAATAAAGCTGCTCGTGCCCTACCTTTCTAACCGTTAATTTTGCTCCATTTGTTTGAAATTTCTTTTAATTTTCCATTTGATTTTAAATGTTTAATGGCATTATTTATCTTATCTAGCGTTATTGTAGACGTAGATTTTTTGCTCAACATTATATAAATATCATCCTGATAAATAGTTAATGGGTGTATTTCAAACTGTCCATCAAGTTTATATTTTTTTACAAACGCCTTTAACGTAATTGGATCTACTAGAAATCCGTCTATATGGCCCTTATTTAGTTGCTTAACATTTTCTTCAATATCAATAACTTCACTGATATTGTTATGAAAATTCTTTTTGGTGATTAATTTGGCATACTGCTCACCGTAATAATAACCGCTTTCAACACCAATTAAATAATCACTATCGCTTAGGTCTGCTAACGTATTGAGCTTAATACGTTTGGTGTCTCCACGTTTTACTACTAAATTAACCAGTTCTTTACGATACGGTAAACTAAAATAGGCATATTCTTCACGTTCAGATGTTTTACTAGCACCCATGGCAATATCCATGTGTCCAGCTTTAATCATCATTAAATGGCGCTTCCATGGAAGTTCAGTAATTGAATAGTTGATATTAGCTTGTGAGAGGATTGCGTCGAAAGATTCAATATCTAATCCAATAAGTTGGTTTTTATTATTGTGATATTGGTATGGATACCATAGTTCCCAGCCAGCATTTAACTTTTCTTGTGCATTGGCCAATATAGGTAGAATTAGAAATAAGCTAAGAACTAAGTATTTTTTATTCATTTATTATTTTAGTAGTTTTAACGCAAGTGCTGGGTCTAATCTAGTTTGATACCAATTAATACGCCAATCTAAATGGGGCCCTGTTGAGCGCCCTGTTGAACCAACCGCTGCAACAACATCTCCTTGGTTGACAGTATCACCTACTTTTACATAACTATCACTTAAGTGCAAAAACGTAGAAGTAACACCATGTCCATGATCGATAATAAGTGTTCCACCAGAATAAAACATGTCTGGAACATTTAACGTTACTATTCCACTAGCTGGAGCCTTAACAGGGTCTCCTTTTTTACCTGCATAGTCCAAACCATAATGCGGAGTTTTTGGAACGCCATTGTAGATGCGCTGACTACCATAAACTCCAGTAATTGCACCAGCCATAGGCGCATTAAATCCTTGAGCAAAATAAGTATTGTCGCTTGAAATAGCTCTAGCTGCTTTTACTTGAGAGCTATCTTTTTTAGCCCTGGCTACTGCTTTTGGGTTTGGGTTCATTATGCTTTTTTTGATACCATTAACACGCTGAATTTTATATTCGCGAGCTTTTGGCGTCATTGTTTTAATTTCTTCAACGCCTTCGCTATTTACCACTCTTAATTGGTAGTTTGATTTATCGTCTCGACCGAAACCAAAAGCAAAGTAACCATCTTTACTGACTTTTAATTCTTTATCATTAAGATATACAGAGGCCCCTTGCTCAGTTTGGCCTACGATAAGACCTCCCTGTGAAATATCACCATTGAGTTTAACTTTAGCATTAGCAGATAAACTAAAAATTAATGGAATACTTATAAAAGTCGCACGAATTACATTACTGAACATGTGCAATGGCTCCCTTACCGACACCTTCATAGGCAACAACCGTTATTTCATTTTCATTATTTAATGACTTTAATTGTCTAGCGATAAAGTCGGCTAATAGTTCAACTGTAGAGTCGCAATCTACAATCTCAAGCACTCCTGATTCTACGGCAATATCGAAGCGTCCTTGCGGAGCCATATAAGCGAAGTAACGGTGATCGGGATTCACATTCTCTAAAGCATATGAGGATAGCTCAATGTTTTCTTTAGTAACTTCGTCAGAATCAGTCGCAATATAAATATCTTGCCAGCGTTTACACCAATAATTTTCTAAAGAATGATCTCTAGCGCCATCTTTAAATAGTTCTATTTTCGAACGATGGCCATGTGCAATTCGCTGACAATTGCCGTCATGCTTTTTCAAACCGTGAGTATAATGGTAAAAATCAGAATCAATTACTTCTGGCCTTAATCTAATTGTTAAGCCACTTACATTGCTTGGCAACTGTTGCTTTATAACATTAGTGAGATGTTTTGTAACAGATTCAATGGTGATTTCTGCACCTTCTATGCCTGCAAAGGCACTTACTGGAGATTGTAAGTAAAAACTTGCACGTTTAGAGGAAAAGTCAACAAACTCGTGCCCTTCACGCGCCCCTTCTTGGGTTACGCGTAACGTTCCAGAGTTTAATGGAAGTAATAATTTGTGATCGACAGCATCATCAATTATCGCTTTGATTTGTTTTTTAACGACACCAAAATCTAAGACCATGCTCATTTCGTTAAGACAGCCTTCAAGTAGTACATCTACTATCCAGCTTTCACCAACAATCCCGCGTTGCTCACAAAGGTAAGAGAAATCAATTACCGTTAAATCATTTACAAATAACTGCACTGCCGTCCCTTATCCCTCTACCACTTGCCAAGTCATTTCTTCACCGGCTTTAATTGGCACTACCACGTCGGAACCAAATGCCATAGTTTCAGGTACTGGCCAACTCAATTTTTCAATAGTAATGGTATCGTTATTAACAGGTAATCGGTAAAAGTTGGGGCCATTTAGGCTGGCAAAGGCTTCTAACTTATCTAATGCATTTTCTTGCTCAAATACTTCAGCGTATAATTCGATTGCGGCATGCGCGGTATATGAACCCGCACAACCACAAGCGCTTTCTTTTGCATGTTTAGCGTGTGGTGCCGAATCTGTACCTAGAAAGAATTTTTCATTACCACTAGTTGCTGCTTCAACTAAAGCCTGTTGGTGAATGTTTCGTTTTAAAATTGGTAAACAGAAAAAGTGTGGGCGAATACCGCCTGCAAGCATATGATTTCGATTATAAAGCAGATGGTGAGCGGTAATTGTCGCTCCAACGTTTTTACCTGCCGCCTTAACAAAGTCAACTGCATTTTTAGTGGTAATGTGCTCTAAAACGACTTTTAAATCGGGGTAGTTTGCAACTAACGGCTTTAAAATAGTGTCGATAAATTCAGCTTCTCGGTCAAAAATATCAATTTCTTTGTCTGTAACTTCGCCATGGATTAATAATGGCATGTCATGCTCTTGCATTGCCGCTATTACATCACTGATGTTATTTACATCCGTTACTCCAGAAGAAGAGTTCGTAGTAGCACCTGCTGGGTATAGTTTTGCCGCATATACCAAGCCACTAGCCTTCGCTTCTGCAATATCAGCTGGCGTTGTGTTGTCTGTTAAATATAACACCATCAATGGCTTGAACCCTTCACGTGGATTGGCTGCCATAATGCGTTCATGATATTCAGTTGCACCTTTAGCATTTACTACTGGTGGAACTAAATTTGGCATAACAATAGCTCGGCCGAAATAACGGCTTATATCTTCGACGGTATTTGTTAACACTTCGCCATCGCGTAAATGTACATGCCAATCATCTGGGCGAGTTATAGTTAAACGTGTCATTCAATTTCCTTAAAACTAATGCTGAACAATTATTCTTCGTTATTAAGTAACTGTAATAATTGTTCTTTTAAATTTGGTGGTACTTTATAAATCGTTAAGCTGTCATTGGCCGCATTATACACTACATCTTGGCCAAAGTGACTACGCTCAAAGCTAATGCTAATACCGTTGCCGTAACCTGAATATTTGGTCACTTTATTAACTATAGCCTGATCATGTGGGAAGCTATCTTCGATTTGATAATCTTGTTCTTGGCAAAATTGATAAAAACCTTCGCCTTCTTCATTTTTTGAAACGACTTTATCAACTTCCTTTAATGAAACATCTTGAGCAGACTCTTTCTGCTCTTTACAGTAACTCAACAGCTCTTTTCGTGTTTGTTGCTTTTCATCGGCATCTAGTTGATTAACACTGACATAGTCTTCGACGGCTTGAACTAATGCTTGTGTTTGCGCTTTGGCATTTAATCCTTCTTCACAACCTAAAAAGTCCAAGAAGAAATCAGAAACCTTACGTCCAGCACGACCTCTAATAAAAGTAACGTACCTATCCCCTTGCGGGTTTTGCTGATAATCAAATAAGTCGATACGAGCAGCTAATTGCAATTTATCGGTATCTAGATGTTGATCGGCAGATATGTTTAATTCACTGTCTACAGAGTAATGCTCGGATATAGGAATTATAGCGGCGATTAAATAACGCCCACCCATATGTTCATAATGACATAGCACTAAATATCCGGTTTCAGCTAAGTCATATTTTGTAAGTTCATTTTTTAATAAATGGGTCGCTTGATGGCTAAAGGCGTTGAAGTCTTGCATGTCGGAAAGGTAGCTCTCCATTACATCGACAAATCTCGCTTCATCGCCTTCTGCAGGCATAGTCGAAAAATGACCATAGCCTTTATTACCTTTTTTATTGTAGATATTGTGCAGCGAATCCATAAAACTTTGAATTTTTGTGCCTACTTCAAGGCTTTCTGCGCCAAAACGGATAACAACTTCGCCTGTTTCTTCTTTTTTAGTAAGAAAATGCAGGGCAATATTAGAAATATTTAAACTCATAATTAAAGGTCAGTATTATATTGATATTGCTTTTGATAAACTTAGCAAATTATTATTTATATTAAATTAATTATGCCTATTGTATCTAAGTATTCGAATGAACGTGTAGAAAAAATTATCGATAACTTGTTAAATGTACTTATAGAAGAAAAAGCAAGTGCAGATCTGTCACTAATGTGTTTGGGTAATGTTGTTACTGAAGTGGTTCATCAACAAGTGCCTCAAGCCCAGCAAGAACAGATAGTAGATAACTTTGCTAAAGCGTTAGCACAATCAGTAAAAAAATAATAAAAAGAGATTTCAATACTTATGGTGTCGTTTGAGTCTAAACCCTACAGTAAAAAGCTGCTGCATTTAATAAGTTGGAGCCACTGGTTCACTTTTTTCAATATAATCGCTGCTATATTGCTTTCAACAGTTTACCTCATTAATGAAGCATCACCTGAAACGTTAACAGGCCATATTTATTTAATCACAACGTGGTTAAGTCATATGGCCTTTCTTACATTTATCATTTTTGTTTTATCTGTTTTTCCGCTCACCCTATTAATACCAAGAACGCGATTTATAAGGGCAAGTGCCTCCGTTATCTTTACTATTGTGCTAGTACTATTGTTGCTAGACGCCTTTGTTTATAGCCGTTTGGGTTATCATATTAATGCGTCTTCAGGCTCACAAATCATTGAATTGATTAGCAGTGAAATTCGTGAAGACAGACGAAGTTTTTGGTTCGTTACAATAGTTGTAAGTTTGTTGATTCTAACTTTTGAATTACTTGCCAGTAATTATGCTTGGAAACATCTACAGCAATTACAAAAAACAGTATTTGCCAGATTTATTGTTTTTGGCTTAGTCGTCGCATTTTTTATAAGCCACCTAATGCATATTTGGGCCGACGCAAACTTAGAATATGACGTATTAAAACAAGATACAATTTTGCCTATGTCTTATCCAACAACGGCAAAAACATTATTAACTAAGTATGGTTTGTTTAACAAAGACGATTATATGGAACGAAAAACAAGTCCATTAAGTTTTAATGAACCAATGCCAAGCTATCCTGTTATTGGTCAGTGTAATGCGCAGCAAATTAATAACACGACGTTTTTAATATTGTCGAAACAAACCCTATCAGCGGATTTAATTGAGCAATTTGCTCAACGTTCAACATCTTCTACGATTCGATTTAATCAACATATCGACAATGCAACTACGGAAAACGCTTGGTTTAATTTGTTTTATGGCTTACCGACTATCTATCAACAGACAATTAAAGAAAGTGGTGATTCATCGGTGCTTTTTCAGGCTTTAAAGCAGCTAAACCTTAAATCGAGCTTCACTCAAGTAAACAGCAATGAATCAAATGAAGAGCCTATTTGGTTTTTAAATGATTTTGGGAAATCTGAGCAAAAAAGCAATATTGCCAGTATGATTTTTCCAGATGAACTAGCTCAGTTTGAAAACGGTTTACATACTATTTATTTCTCGGATGACAATACCTATCAAATGGAATTATTTGTCGACGCCCTTTTACTTGCTCAAAAGCAAAAAACCAATAAAGACAACATCATCATTAGTTCAATTGGTAATCAAGACATTAGTACGAATCTATCAAATAAGTTAGCCTTAGCCATCTGGCCGAGCAATAAATCAAAACGCGTAAACCGTTTATCTAGTCAAATGGACGTTGTACCAACATTACTTAAGCGGTGGCTTAACTGTGGCGATAACGCTACTAAGTTAACTGCTGGTGACGATTTGTTTAAAATAAAAAGAGACCGAGTGATAGCCAATACGGTAGATAATGGCATGGTTGTATTTAATAAAGACAAATCTGTTTTTATTGATCAAAACGGCAACTTCCAAAGCTATTCAAGCCAATTGTCTGCGCCTATTACAGAAAGTTCTGACTTTCCTTTAATGATAGACGGCGTACATTTTATAAAACGCTTTAGTCAACATCAGCAGCATATAGGTGGCCAATAAATAAGCGTTTAAACGCGTTTAATTACTTAGCGATTGCAAAAGCAATTTTTACGTTTAATATACGGCACAGCTTTTTGAAAAAGCTAAATATATTTCGGGATATAGCGCAGTCTGGTAGCGCGTGCGTCTGGGGGACGTGAGGTCGCAGGTTCAAGTCCTGCTATCCCGACCATACTTTTCTAGAGCCTTTTAAAGATATTTTAGGTTGTTAAAATCTTCAAATAGCTATATCTGTGTTAATTTCCTCTCCCTCAGTTCTTAGAATTAATCTTCTTACAACGAACGGTACTATAATTTGATTTAGATTTTAGTTTGACACTAATAACCTAACTCAACAATGTGAGTTAGGTTATTGGGAAAGTAAGATGTTAATGCTGTAAGTAATTAGAAAATATCACTTCAATCATGAGTGCTTTTGATAGTTACTGAAGGTGTTAAAATGGAATTTTGCGGACTTTGGTTAACAAAGTGTGGAATATACATCCCTACTTTAGATGTAGCATTCTCTGTTCTAATCAACCATCTTTTTCGTTGAAAATTAACATACACATCATAAACAGTTTCATTATCTAAAGTATTTTGTTCTATCCAAAATTTAGTGTTTTTAATACCTATTTCAAGCCCGTTTCCTGCTACTGAAATACCTGTACCAGTGGCTCCTTCTACATAATTATCTTGAAGCTTAACCTTTTTATTGTCGACAGATAATATAGCGTTAAAAGTCACACCAGAATTCCCTAATTCTCTAGACAATTTGACGGTTTTAATCTCGTCATCAGCGACATCTTCTCTAATTACATGTGCATATTTTTTATCAAGTTCTTTTCTTACCTCAACTCCTTTATTGATTGCCCATGTATCGATCATATAAAGTAATACGAATATGATACTAGTAAAAGCAATTGACGATTTATTAACATACTTCATAAATTTAACTCCATTTTTGTCCGCAAAGAATATAGCTTTATATTATGGAGAAGTGAATACCTAAGTTGTTGATTATTTTTACAATACAATCAGGATAACCAATAAAAAAAGTTATTCTTATATTTCTCTATGCTGAAGTTGAGTAGATTCATTTAAAAATCATCATTAAGTAAACGATATTTTGTGGCCTAACCTAGTAATAAGTACTTGAAGCGGGACATAGTTTTAAAGAAAAACCATTATGAGTCTTTTTTATGCTTAAATTTCTCTAACAAAAGAATGTTGATGCACATCAACACCAAAATCATCAATGCCCATTACCATAAGCTAATTAAAAATAACAAACTGCTATTTCCGTGCATTTGGATGTTTATCAATGGTTACTGATCAAGACGAACCACCCGTTAAAGTAGACGACAACTCAATTCTTATTAAAAGTTTAAAGAGTTTAATAGAAAAAGAAAAAAAGAGTTTCCCTAATACAGCTGCATCGTCTGATACTCAAGCTATAGTGATGTTGGATAATTGCGCCCCTGTGCTACTTTCGTTAAATTTAAATGAAAATCAAAACACTGCTAGCAAAGGAAATAATGTTTCAACTCGCCTTGTTGTGCTGACTGTTTCAGAAGATAATCAAGAAGTTCTTTCAGCAATAGATTGTGCTAGTCATAGTAACTTACTAGAAAATAACCACCTTAATGAGTTGATAGAAAAAATAAAAAAAGCCACACTTAAAGCAAATGTGGACTTTAAGCCAAGCAAAGACAAAACAATAAAAAGCAACGGGGCTTTTTCTTCCCTCACCTGTCGAGAGCTTGAAATTTTGAACCTTATTGCCAAAGGATTAAGTAATAAGCTCATTGCCCGAGAACTCAATATTTCCGACGGTACAGTAAAAGTACATGTTAAACATTTATTGAAAAAGCTTAAGTTAAAATCACGTGTAGAAGCAGCGGTTTGGATGATTAACAATATGACTAATCAACCGCTAAAACTAAAATAGAATAGAGAATTATTTATATGGTAGATTGTTGTAGTGCGTTTGGACTAATGCCCCTTTCGCAAGCCAAAACAAATTTATTAGACAAGATATCTTTAGTCAAAGATTCCGAAACAATTTCAATTAACAAATGTATGCAGCGAGTCAATGCTCGAAGCATTAGCTCACCTATCAATGTTCCTTCACATAACAATTCAGCGATGGATGGCTATGCGTTTAACGGCGATTTTAGTCAAAACGAAGTTATACCAAAAGATCATAAATTCGAGTTGATCGGAATAGCTATGGCGGGTAGTCCATTTTTAGGTGAATTAAAGCCAGGACAATGCATTCGAATTATGACTGGTGCAGTAGTGCCAGATTCTGCAAATACTGTTGAGATGCAAGAAAACATCACAGTAGCTGATTCAACTGTTCAATTAAACCAATCATTAAAAATAGATAATCACATTCGCAAAGCGGGTGAAGATATTACAATAGGTCAAACCGTATTTGAAGAAGGTCATTTGTTTAGTGCCACAGACGTTGGTTTACTAGCATCCTTAGGCGTCGAAAACGTTTATGTAAAACGCCGCCCAAAAGTCGCGGTATTTTCTACAGGCGATGAATTAAAGTCTGCAGGTCAGTCTTTATCTCTTGGCGATATCTATGAAAGTAACAGTCATGTAGTGATCGCCATGTTAGAGAAAATGAATGTCGAAGTTATTGATTTAGGCATTATTGAAGATGATTATGAAAAGATTAAGCAGGCCTTTATAAAGGCAGACGAATTAGCTGATGCTGTTATTAGTTCTGGTGGTGTTTCTGTTGGTGATGCAGATTATACAAAGGACGTTTTAGGTGAATTAGGGCATATCGATTTTTGGAAAATTGCGATTAAACCAGGTAAGCCGTTTGCGTTTGGGCAACTACCAAATAGCGTGTTTTTTGGATTGCCTGGAAACCCTGTTTCAGCAACTGTGACCTTTCATCTATTGGGCGTACCTGCACTTAAAAAAATGATGGGTACAGATTTTTCTGATCCAATGTTAATTCCTGCTGTAACAACTGATCGTATTAGAAAGCGAGCAGGTAGAATGGATTTTCAGCGCGGTGTCGCAAATATTAATTTAAATGGTCAGCTTGAAGTTTTGCCTCTAGCAAAACAGGGCTCTGGTATACTGTCGTCAATTTCAAAAGCCAATTGCTATATAGTGTTAGAGCAAAGTCACGAAGGCTGTAATGCTGGCGAAAAAGTCAATATCCAACTTTTTGACCATATAATTGGAAGATAATTAGTAAAAAACGTTAAAAAAGCCACCCTTTGAAATAAAGGGTGGCTTTTTTATTATTAACCGATGTGAATACCTGCTATTTGATGCCAATAACCATTACTGTGCCCTGATGATAACGGTATAGATTGTTGGTTTTTCAGCTGTTTCAGTACGTTAAAAGCATTATCACTTTCTGGGTGTACTCGCATAATATCCACAAGCCCCATCATACTTTGTTGTTCAGCTGTCAAGTTGTAGCACTCACCTGACATAGTTTGAATGCCATTTAATACAAATAAATTATCGCCTTCTTGGCTCTTTGTTATCCGGCCGGTAGGATAATTAATGCAACAAAGCTGACAATCATCTTTATCTCTATCTTCAGATCTTGCAGTAAAACAGCGAGCAGAAAATGCTAGAGGTAAGTGACCATAACTGGTTACTTCAATTTCAAATTTATCTCTAATACCTATTTCTTCACACTGCTTTACAACATTCACTAATTTATCTCGTGAAAGCTCGACAGGCATGCACCACCGAGACATACCTTGTTTATATAGTAGCTCAAGCGTGTGATGGTTATAAATATTAAGTGCACTACCTGCAACGAAAGGTAAGTTATGACTTGAAAGCTGTTGTATAGCCGCCATATCATTTGCTTCAACTAGAAAGTCACCATTATCACAATAACGTTTGAGTTCATTTAACTCTGAAGGTGCCTCAAGCAATACCATGGTAGAAAGTACCACTTGTTTACCACTTGTTGCCAAATCTTTAGCTATGGCTAAATAATCTTTAAGCTTAAGTTCTCGTCTTTTACTGCAAACCGACTCACCCAAATAAATAATGTCAGCATTACTTTCTTTAGCTTGACGATAAAAACTTTCGACTTTAGCTTTAGGCCAAAAATATAATATATTTCCCAATGAATACTTCATGACTCCCCCTACTGCCAGCGCTTATGATAAGCGCCTAAAGTCGTTTGATTTCCTTCAGATAAACTAGATAAACATTCATCCCATTCAGGTTTTACTTTAAAATCATTCGACGATAAGCAAGCATCTATTGCTTGTCGCCAAGAGCGAGTAACGTCGCGGACATATGCACTACTTCTTTGTCTTCCTTCGATTTTTACTGAAGCAATCCCCATTTGAACTAGTTCAGGTAAAAGTTCCATGGAGTTTAAACTTGTTGGTTCTTCGAGCGCATGATAACGAGTCTCGTCAACGTCAAATCGACCTTTACACAATGTGGGGTAGCCTGCGGGTTCTTCAGGCGCGTATCTATCAATAACTATATTGTTTAATCGAGATTCTAGGCCGTGCTCATTTTCTTGCCACTGTACGTATTTAGCTGGTGAACAAACACCATTCATATTCGGTGACTCACCAGTTAAGTAGGACGATAGATGACAGCGCCCTTCTGCCATTATACAAAGACTACCGTAAGCAAAAACCTCTAACTGAACGTCGGTCGTTCTTGCTAATTGTTTTACTTGGTGAATTGAAAGTACTCTTGGCAACACCACTCGCTTAACATTAAAATTTTCTTTGTAATAGGATATTGCCCCAGCATTAGTAGCAGATGCTTGTACAGATAGGTGTAGCTCTAAGTCAGGATAATGCGTAGCGGCATAGTTAAGTACTGAAATATCAGCAACAATTAATGCATCAACACCAAGGTTTGCAGCCAAATCGACTGATTGCTGCCAAGTTTGCCAATGATCGCTATTGGCGAAGGTATTTATCGCCATATGTAACTTGCGATTATGATCGCGAACATATTGAACTGCTTGTTCTAATTTTTTATCTGTAAAATTTAATCCCGCAAAATGGCGGGCGTTGGTGTCATTTTTTAGGCCAATATAGACTGCGTCTGCACCGTTATCTATTGCTATTTTTAGTGAAGACAAATTACCTGCTGGACACAAAAGTTCCACAAGTTTACTCCCAGATGAAAAAGCTTGTCGTTTTTAAAACGCACTGCTTGTAAATGAAGCACTTATCATACCGTTAACAATAATTGTACTTTCTTGATCCAGTTCAAAACCATAGCCTGCTAAATAAGGAAAATGGCTAACCAATTACAAATAACAATAGTTCTAGGTCTATTATGACTGTTCCTCACCAACAATTAACTCAAAATTATTCGGATAATTTTGGACAACAGTATGCCGATTCCCTACCGCAATTAGGGACAGCGATGGCTGAAATATTAAAATGGTTTGGTTGCCACGATATTTTTGGTGTTGGTGGAGATTTTGCAGCAAACCTAATCGCGGCCTTAAGTGACAATATTTCATTATCTCCTGCAGGAAACGAAATGCACGCAGGCTTTACTGCATGTGGTCACGCTGAGTTTAACGGTATTGGCGCCGCATTAACTACGTATACGGTAGGCAGTTTACCATGTACTAGTGCTGCAGCTTTAGCGATTACTGAAAAGTTACCTGTAATTTTCATTTCTGGTGCGCCGGGAGAAAATGAAATTTCTCATCATACTATCCACCATACAATTGCTTCCGCCTCTACTTGGCGAGCAGAATATGACTGCGCATTAGATGCCTTTCGCGCATTAGGTATGCAAGCAGAACGATTACAAGGGGCGAGAAATAGCCATCAGCCCAATATGGCAGCAGAACGATTTTTCCAACTTGTCGCTCACGCATTCACTAATAAACAGCCAGTATTTATTGAAGTTCCTAGAGACCTAGTTTTCCTTCCTACACAAGCAATAACACTTCCTAAGTCTCTTGATGACATCCAAAGTCAGCCTTATGTATTAAAAGGTGAATTACTTATTGCAAATCAGATAATTGATAAACTTAAGCAGGCTAAAAAACCATTAATCTACATAGGTGAAAATGTAAAACTTAACGCTGAGCTTTGTTCATACATAATGGATTTTTGCCATACGTTTAATGTGCCCTATGCGACATGTTGGCTAGCTAAAGGAGTGTTTGATGAAACAGATCCCTTAAGTGTTGGTAGTTATAACGGGGTGTTTAGTCGTGAGCAAAATCGCCGATATATTGAGAAAGAAGTTGATTATGTATTGGAAGTCGATACCAGTATCTATTTGCAAGACACTAACGCTGCCTTTAATACCGGCACCCATTCTATTCATAATTTTAAAAATAAAACGGTTATTAAAGGATCTACGCCTAATCAACAAGATCTCATTAAAATTTTTGAACGTTTAATTAACTCGAACATTCCTCCATTTGAAGTAGCTTTGCGTAAACAGCCAACACTGTTAACCGAAGCTAACGAGAAAGTAGATTTTCACAACATAACTACCGTATTAAATGGCATTCAGCAAACTATAGAACAATCACTAATTTATTTACCAGAAGTTGGCAACTCATATTTTGCTTCTTACGATCTTATTACTAAACGATCAGTTTTAGGTAGAAGTTGGATTACAAACCCTTGGTATGCAGCAATGGGA
Organism: Thalassotalea algicola; assembly: GCF_012932965.1. Taxonomy (GTDB): domain Bacteria; phylum Pseudomonadota; class Gammaproteobacteria; order Enterobacterales; family Alteromonadaceae; genus Thalassotalea_F; species Thalassotalea_F algicola. The sequence continues at coordinate 81,345 of NZ_JABBXH010000004.1, forward strand.
ACAAGCCTGCCTTATGCGAGATCAGTTGCCAAAGCACTTAAATCGAAGAAAACAAAAGATATCGCCGTAGTAATTACTGGTGATGGAGGCTTTAATTTTCAGCTAAATGAGCTAATCCATTTTCAACGCGAATCATTAACAGTGATCATTATTTATATGCGTAATGACATTTTTCATTTGGGTAAGTCTGGAGAAGGCGAAATATATCAGTGTTCAACTCCCGATTTCGATGCATTGAAATTAGTTGAAGCTTTTGGTGGTAGAGGCGCTCGTTGTAAAACAGTAGGAGAGTTTTCTCACGAAATGGTGAACGCAATTAAAGCAAATTCAGGTATTTCCTTAATTGAAGTCCCAGCAGACACTGCTCTGCAATATCAGTGTCATGAAATAAAAATGTTAAACCTTTATATACAAGCGAAAAATGGTAATCCTGAGGCAAAGGAAAAGTGGCAAGCATTAACCGAATTAACAGGAGTTTAATACATGATAAAGTCAGAACAAGTTGTAAATTTAATTCCAGCAGAAAAAGTTAGACTACCTGTGCCAATCAAGCAGGTATTAAAGAGGCTTCCTCCACACATATTTAAGCCTTTATTACTACTACCTGACCAAATCAGCGAAACCATGATGAGCTTTTCTTTAAACAAAGTATTTAAGCAACCATTGATTGATGAGGAAATAGATTTTCTTCAAGAAAAATGGTTAAAACTCAACCTAACAGATGCTGGGTTTTATTGCTTTATTACTGTATTAGAAAATGATTTAGGGACTCCCCTAGTTTCTGTTAAAAATCAACTGCCACAAAACCTTAGCAAACCGAATGTAGAATTTTCTGCTGATGTTGAAAGTATTGTCATGCTTGCTACTAAAAAGCTTGATCCTGACACTTTATTTTTTCAAAGAAAGCTCATGGTTACTGGTGAAACAGAACTTGGATTAGCAATTAAAAACTTTTTAGATGATTTTGATTTCAAAGAAAGTCTTCCTGAACCTATTCAGATGCTAATTAGTAAGATGCAAAAAAAGAACATTCAAGGAAAATAATGGAAACCTTCACATGGAAAGACGAATTTTGTATTGGAATTGATGAAATTGATAAACAGCACCAATACCTAGTGCAATTAATCAACCAAATCGCAATCGCGATCAATCAAAAAGCAGAAATTGCTTTTATTCAGTCAATTTATGAACAGTTAGTAGAGTACACACAATATCACTTTAACGAAGAAGAAAAGTATTTTATTCGACTGACTAGGGCTGACAAATTGTTGCACCAACTTCAGCATAGCCATTTTATTGAAGAGTTAAAGAGTTATAGGCATCAAGGGTTAGAAAATATAGATATGAATAATATTCTATTTTTTTTAACTGATTGGCTACTTAACCACATATTAGGTGAAGATAGAAAAATAGTTGTTAAAAAACAGCAACCTTTATCTACAAAGGTGTATTAGCTGGAATACGCTATCACAATATCTAGTGATAGCGTTTATTGTAAGTTATACGTGATAGTATCGACGGTCGTGTTCTTCTCTTCTTCCCTTGCTAAATGCAGACACGCGTTTCAAATAACCTATTACTCGGGTGCCATGATCTACGTTAGTTGAATGGCATTTACTACATTCATTCAAAGTTCGTTTATCAATATATTCACATTCATTACATATGGTAATTTTTACATTAATGCAAAAATAGTTACATCCTGTTTTGGCTGCTATGTTTAGTAAATTTAACGCATTTTGTTGTGTTAGTTTTTGTTCCAAATTTAAATGTAGAGCAGAGCCCCCATCTAAATACTGTGTAAACTGTTGGCCATGCAATACGAACTTATCGATATGATTTATATCTGTATTTTCGACAGGATAAAAATAAGAGTTATAACAATCTCTAGGTACAGATAGGCCAGACTCCCTATCCCACTTCGCATTTTTTACTCCTAAGTTTTCAGCGGGTACAAATTCTGTGTTGAACATATAGCCATAAGTTTGCTTCGCTTTACGGTTAGCATCGTAAATTTGCTTTAACTGGACATCGATAAATGCTTGATATTCTGCGTTATTACCCACGGCTATACCCAAATACTCCGCCGCTTCTACCATACCGTTAATACCAATAGTTAAAAACTGTTTGTCTAAGTTTATAAAACCAGCATCGTAGACAGGTAGCATTCCCTGAGCCAAGTATTCTTCAACTATCTTTCTATAGGCTACTTGGTACTTATGAACCTTATCTACTTCATCACTAATTTTTTTACCTTGCTGAATTAACCGATTTACATTTAGTGTAATGACGTTAATTGACCCTGTTGCTATGCCTCCAGCGCCAAGTGTATAAGAAAACGTATTGTCACTAATTTCATTACGTAATCGACAACAAGAAGCTAAAGAATCAGCACTATTTGATTGGTAGACAAAGAATGAATTACCTTCACTGATTTCTTTTGCGCAAAGTGTTGCAAACTCGGTATCTTTTACTAATTCATTCTCAGTTAACATAGCAGCAGTAACGACAGGGAATGTAAGAATGCTTTTTTCACGTTCCGCGTTAAACCATTGCATAAAATAAGCTTGTAACTTTTTAATGCTCTGCCATTTTGGTTTAGTGAAATCTGGAAAAACAAACTCACCAAATAAAGAGTCAAAATAATGCTGGTCATAAAGTGAAATATTCCAAAAAACACTTTGATAGCCGCGAGCTGCGGCAGGCTGGTTTAATGCGTAAACAACATGTTGAAGATGATTATCAATTTCCCCCTGATGATGGTCTAGATATTCATCACCAAATTCACGGCGAGCAAAATAGTCGAAATAAGTTAAAAACTCGACAGTTGCAATAGCGCCTGCAAATTGCGCACTGATTGCAAAAACCAGGTTAACAAAACTGCCACAAAATGAGGATAAATGTTGAGGAGCCTTTGATTCACCGCCTAGTTTTGTTAAGCCGTCTAATAGGAAAGGATATAACGAAATAGACGCACAATAAGGCTTTAAACTGGTTTCATCATGAACGTATATTTCATGCGTTTCAATTTGTCTATTATACTCTGCTGCAAGTTCTTCAGAAAATAACTCTGTAATTTTCTCAGAAATTTGTGCCCTATTAACTTGAATGAAAAAGTCTTTCATTAACTCAGCTTCTAATGTAGCGATATTTTTTTGCGTAACATTGGCATTAGCATCCATTTTGGAGCCATCTGCAGCATTATTTGCGTGTAAATAATGGTCGATAAAGTTAATCTTTTGTTTTAATTGTATAGGCGTAAGAGAAGACATTTTAGTACTCCGTATTTTTATTATTAGTGGTTGTAAAATCTATGGTTTAGTTTTTTACCAGTAGATACTTCAATAAATTGTTGATTCGATTTAGGGTCGGCTAATCCCCCGCGCTCTTCTAGCCAAGGACCCGTTTTTACAAAATCTAAATGTTGCAAAATACGTTTAGGTAGCTTGTTTAACCCTGTATATAGGCAAGTCTTGAGTTGGTATTGCTTAGCAATTATTAACTTTTTAATGAGTAATTCACTTTGCCATTCACCACCGAAAAACAATACACAAGAAATAAAACCTGAATATTGCTCTATGTAATGACTAAATCGCTCACAAGTTAAGGGTAAACCTCTATCTCGTTGCCAAGTATCTTGGCTATGACAGCCTGAGCATCTGAGTGGGCAACCTGAAATAACAAAAGCCAGTGTTACCTCATCAGGAACTTCTTCAAAAACAACATGTGGTGGAAAATGATTAAACATAACACTATATCTTGTGTCTCAGTTTTTATTTAAGCACAAGATATAGTATTTGCGTACCACATAAAATACCCCTTTGTGGATACTCAATTTTAGTTAATCAGAAGAAAAACCTTTTTAATTAATACAACCCTGGCAACTCTAAATGCTAAATAACTTTTGCTTATTAATAACGTCGTACTTTTCCTAAATTAACTGACTTACAACTTATGTAATTACTTACTTTCCTTTAGGTGGGGTTGCCAGGGTTATCTTTATTGTGTATTACGGAGTTGTCGGGGTTACTTTAAGTTTTGGTTTTGGGGTTGCCAGGGTTATTAAACTGTCGACAAAGAGAGTTGCCAGGGTTATTATTCCTATATGGAAAATAGGAGAAATTAGATGTACTACCCCGTTAAATTTATTGGAACTAACGTAAACGGTTACAAGATTGAAATACCAGACTTGCCAGGTTGCACAGTTCAAAGTGAATCTATTGAAAATGGTTTTATTGAAATTAAAGAAGCGATTGCTTCCCATTTAATGATTTTGGCTGAGTATGGAGAAGCAATACCTAGCCCTCGAACGGTCGATGAGATGCGAAATAATCTTGAAGTGCCTAGTGAAGAAACGATGTGGGCGTTAATTGAAATTGACATTACTCCCTACTTAGGAAAAAGCCATAAAATTAACGTAACGTTACCTGAACTATTAATTAAGCAAATTGATGATCGGGTTGGAAAAAGTGAACGCTACAAATCTCGATCAGGTTTTATAGCTACAGCTTGTGTAAATGAGTTATCGAAGGAAACTTAAGAGAGCAATAAAAAAAACGGCTACCAGTCGTTCTTTTCTATTAATAAGTCACCTTGTTTTCAATCCTGAATACTTTTTATTAATTTAGGGTAAATTTATATATTCTGTCGCTTGGTGATAACCTTCTATTTTAGGAATAACGCCCAAGCAAGGCACCGGTATAAGGCTTGATAACTCGGCAATATTTTCTTTAGCGAATGGCATTGGTTCAATACAATTGCCGATCCAACCAACGCAAGTCAAACCATCTGATATTATTGATTCATAAGTTAACAACGCGTGATTTAGACAGCCGAGCTTTAAATTAATAACTAGGATTATTTGCTGTTTGGTTTGTATAGCAAAGTCTGATAAAAATTTAGAATTTCCTAGTGGTAGTCGCCAGCCTCCAGCGCCTTCTGTAATAATTACATCAGGTGATAACTTAATTATTTCATTGTAACTGTTTGTTAGGTCGTCTAATGATATATCTACATTAAGCTGTTGTGCTGCAATATGAGGGGCTATTGGCTCTTTAAATGCGATTGGATTAACGCTATTGAGTGATTGCTGACAATTAGCTAGTGACATTAATATTTTTGCATCATCATTTACGAGCTGTCCATTAATTAATTGGCAACCCGCTGATACAGGTTTAAAGCATGCCACTTTATTTGTTTGTGAGAGTTTGAATGTTAACGCAGATGAAATTAGTGTTTTTCCTGCATCAGTATCGGTTGCAGTAATAAATATTCGTTTAGTCATTTAGTTTTATAGCTATTCCAGAAAGTACGCGATAAGTAGCAGGATAAATACCAGAAGGTTCAACAAAGTCCGTGTAGGCCTGTGTCATTTTTTGCCATTTATCTTTGCCTGCTAGGCCTCTGTTTTTCTTTTCTGCTACATGGTTTGCGCCTAGCCCCTTGAGCTCTCGTGCCAAGTGCATAACATTTTCATATTCTAATATGACGTCTTGAACTTGGTGTTCTACTAACTCTGACTGACCTTTATTAAACGTAGCAATTACTTCAGGTTCCGTTTTAAAGTCGATAACGTGTTTATCATCATCTACTTGAGCCCAAGCTGACTTTAATTCACTCAAGGTTTGATCAAGTAATGTAGTAAAAACAAAATGTCCTCCAGGTTTTAACACTCGGAAAATTTCTTCAATTGCTTGATCTAATGGATGACACCATTGAATGACCAGGTTTGAATAGATCAAATCAACACTATTATCTTTAAAAGGCAATTTATATGCATCGCCAGCAACTAAATTAGTAATGCCTTTTCGGTTACGGCGCGTGAAATTAAGCATCTCGTTTGAAATATCGACACCGATCACACGTTCATAACTAGTAGCGAGTACCTCTGTAAAAAAACCCGTGCCACATCCTAGATCAATTACATTAAGATCATTTCTATTTGGTAACAACAACATTAAATGTTTACCAGTAAATCGCTGTAATCTTGCCGATATATCATAGGAGTGTATGGCTGAATCAAATGATTTTGCTATTTTTATTCTATTTTGTGTATTTGGCATTTAAACCAAAACCTCATTTAAACTTTCAGCTAAGTACTTGATATTACTTTCATTATGGTTAGCGCAAATCGTTACGCGTAACCTTGAAGTGCCATTTGGCACTGTCGGAGGTCGTATCGCTGTAACCCAAATTCCTTTTTCTCTTAATTTTTTACTTGCCGCTAGTGCCTTAGCTTCATCATTAACATTAATTGCGTGAATTGGAGACGTAGTGGGTAACAAATTAATGCTGTTGTCTAACTCGCTTTTAAACAAATGTTCAAGGTGAGTTAGATTTTCTCTACGCCAATGTTCACATTGTATTAACTCAATACTTTTTCTAGTTGCCCATGCTATGGCTGGTGACATAGCGGTTGAATAAATGTAGTGTCGAGCAAAGTTTATTAAATAATCGTAAATTTCATTGTTACACGCTACAAATGCACCACTTGTAGCAACTGCTTTACCAAATGTCGCCATTACAATGTCTATATCTGCTGCTGAGCTACCTTGCCCTAGGTCTCCTTTGATACCGAAACTATGCGCTTCATCTACATAAGAGCAGGCTTTATATTGCTTAGCAATCTCTGCAATTCTTTGTGTGTCTGTCTCATCTCCATCCATGCTAAATACAGATTCGGTGGCGATTAATATGTTTTTATCACTATTGCGAAGACATAAGTCTTCTAATTGCTGATAATTATTATGTAAATAACGTTTAGTTGTAGCTTCGCTAGCTAACGCACCATCAATAATAGACGCATGAGATAACTTATCTAATAATAATAGACTCTCTTTTTTCCCTAATGCTTGCATCAATGCATGGTTTGCGGAAAAGCCACTGGTAAACAATAGTACTTTTTCTTTATTTAGCCAGCTAGCGATTGTGTCTTCTAATGCTTGGTGAGCAAAATTGTATCCCGTTACTAAACTCGAAGCACTTGAGGACACCCCATATTTTTCAGCACCTTCAGCTAAGGCTTTAATAATTTGAGGATGGTTATTTAAACCTAAATAATCATTTGATGAAAAATTTAAATAAGCTTTACCAGCGACGACAATATTACTACCTGAAACACCCTCTATAGCAGTACATTTACGTAAACGGTGTTGTCTTTTTTGCTGTGCTAAGTGTTCTTTTACGAACGAGAAACTCATGCGACTTTAACCTGCGTTATAGAATAGATCTTCGTTTTCCTTTTCTATAATAGCTGCTTGTATTTGTTTTTCTTCTTGACCATCATCAACTAACGATTCAATAGTTTCAGTGTTAATACCTAATTTTTCAAATAATGCGATATCCGCATTAGTTTCTGGGTTTGCAGCAGTTAAAAGCTTGCAACCATAAAAGATCGAGTTTGCACCTGCTAAGAAACACATGGCCTGCATTTGTTCATTCATTGCTTCACGGCCAGCAGATAATCGAACATGGCTTTTAGGCATCATAATACGGGCAACTGCGATACATCTTATGAAGTCAAAATCGTCTAATTCTGCGACTTCAGCTAACGGTGTACCATCAATTTTTACTAACATATTAATTGGTACACTTTCTGGCTGCGGCGTAAGATTAGCTAATTGAGCCAACAATGATGCTCGATCATTTGCTTTTTCACCTAAACCAACAATGCCGCCACTACAAACTTTCATACCAGCTGAGCGAACATTATCCAATGTATCTAGCCTGTCTTGATAAGTGCGAGTAGTAATGATTTGGTTATAATGCTCGGGCGACGTATCTAAGTTGTGGTTATAATAATCTAGACCAGCTTCTTGCAAAGAATGCGCTTGTTCCTTTGATAACATTCCTAATGTCATACAAGTCTCTAAACCTAAAGCTTTTACACCTTTAACCATTTCTGTAACATAAGGCATATCTCGTTCTTTAGGGTTGCGCCATGCCGCTCCCATACAAAAGCGAGTAGAACCTTGAGCCTTAGCTTTTTGGGCTGCCTCTAAGACTTTTTCAACTTCCATTAAACGTTCTTTTTCGATATCTGTCTTATATCGTGCACTTTGAGAACAATATTTACAGTCTTCTGGGCATGCGCCGGTTTTAATTGATAATAACGTGCTAACTTGTACTTCATTAGCATTAAAGTGCTGGCGGTGCACTGTTTGGGCTTCAAACATTAAATCATTAAATGGTTTATTAAATAATGCGTTTACTTCTTCTAATGTCCAGTCGTGTCTAATATTTTCCAATGAAGATGTCATAAATTGCTCGTTGTTAATTCGTTGCAAGCGTAAAAAATTACAGGTAGTCTAGCCGCCAAAGATAAGATGTCAACGCAGACCACAACACTAAGTTTACATATGAGTAAAATTTATACAGACAAGTTGGCTTTTGATCGCCAACATATTTGGCATCCATATACGTCAATGACAAAACCACTGACCAGCTATAAAGTTCAATCAGCTAGTGGTGTATATATAAACCTTGATAACGGCAAACAGCTAGTTGATGGTATGTCTTCCTGGTGGGCAGTTATCCATGGTTACAACCACCCTCGCCTTAATCAAGCACTTAAGCATCAAGTCGACCAAGTCTCTCATGTTATGTTTGGCGGACTCACTCATGATCCTGCCATTGATTTGTGTGACAAACTCATTGAATTATCACCGGGTAATTTAGAAAAAGTATTTCTCGCTGACAGCGGATCTGTTTCAGTAGAAGTAGCGATTAAAATGTCGCTTCAGTATTGGCACAGTAAAAAGCAGCCAGCAAAAAATAAACTCCTTACCGTAAAAAATGGTTACCATGGCGACACATTCGCTGCAATGTCTGTTTGCGACCCTGTGAACGGTATGCACCAAATATTCAGTAGCACTATTAAACAACACTATTTCGCACCAGCACCTAAAACTCGCTTCAACGAACAGTGGCAAGAAAGTGATATAGAGCCCTTAAAGAAATTATTTGAAAATCACCATGAAGAAATCGCCGCATTTATTATTGAGCCAATCGTCCAAGGTGCAGGTGGTATGAGAATATACCATCCAGAATACTTAAAACAATGTAGAGTATTATGTGACCAATATAATGTGCTGATGATTATCGATGAAATTGCTACAGGCTTTGGCCGAACAGGCAAAATGTTTGGTTGTAACTGGGCAAATATAACACCAGATATTATGTGTGTTGGAAAAGCGCTTACCGGTGGTTACATGTCTTTGGCGGCGACTTTGACTACTAATGACGTTGCAGAAACGATCAGTAATGGCGATGCCGGTTGTTTTATGCATGGACCAACATTCATGGGTAACCCTTTAGCCTGTAGTGTTGCCAATGAAAGCCTTGCAATACTCATGGAAAATCGTTGGCCTGAACAAGTTGCATTAATAGAAGAAACATTAACAGAATTATTAATGCCGCTAAAAAAACATAAACGCGTCGCTGATGTTAGAATTATCGGTGCTATTGGTGTGATAGAAGCTAATCAGTCGGTTAGTATGGAATCAATTCAATCATTATTTGTTGAAAACAATGTATGGATAAGACCCTTTGGTAAACTAATTTATCTTATGCCACCATTTGTTATTGCCACTGAGCAGTTGTCTACGTTAACGAATGCTATCGAGTTAGCACTTAATGACGATGATTGTTTTATAAATTAGACTACCAGTACGCATTTATCGCTATATAAATTACCCACGTAACACAGATAACTAATAATAGGGATAAGTTGTAATATTTGTTATCTGTTGCTCGCCTAGTACGGAAATGACTAACAACAATACTAACAAAACTAAATATGGCAGTAAGCCAAAGCAAATAATAAAGATAGTCAGTTAACGGGGAAGTCCAATAGTCGCGTGTTTCAACACCTCTATAACGTGTTAAACCGAAGTCTTTTTCTGGTGCTGCATAAAATGACATGACTAACGCTAGAGTAAAAAAAGACCAACCAATTAACGACAGCCATTGAAAAAGTTGCACCCAAGAATCTTTCTGTTTTCTGCGCTCTGTACCTTGCCATTTTGCCATTAAATCAGTCATTTCCTTTATTTAGGCAAAAATAATGAATTAATTGCACCAAATCGTTAAGTTTTACTTGTGAAACACAATAGTCACGTTAACATAATACGCCCTAAAATTATGTATTCAATTGTTATAAAACGAGGTCATTAAATGTCAGTTATCGCTATTACTGATGTACTTGCAGGTAAATTCCCTGTAAACGAAGAGATCACTGTCCACGGCTGGATCCGCACTCGCCGAGATTCTAAAGCAGGCATCTCATTTTTAGCTATTCATGATGGGTCATGTTTTGATGCCATTCAAGCTGTTGTACCTAATGACCTTAATAATTACCAAGACGAAGTCTTAAAGTTAACAACTGGGGCTTCTGTTAAAGTAACCGGTCAACTAGTTGAGTCTCAAGGCCAAGGTCAAGCGTTTGAAATTCAAGCGACAGGAGTAGAAGTATTAGGTTATGTCGACGATCCTGACACTTATCCAATGGCAGCGAAGCGCCACAGTATAGAATTTTTAAGAGAGCAAGCTCATTTACGTCCTCGCACTAACTTAGGTGGAGCAGTAACACGAGTACGCAACTGTTTAGCGCAAGCAATTCACCGCTTTATGCACAATAAAGGCTATTTTTGGATTAGTACGCCAATTATTACTGCAAGTGATTGCGAAGGCGCGGGTGAAATGTTCCGTGTATCTACACTGGATATGGAAAACTTACCGCGTACGGATAAAGGCGAAGTAGACTACAACGAAGACTTTTTTGGAAAAGAAGCATTTTTAACAGTATCTGGTCAGCTAAACGTTGAAACCTACTGTAGTGCTATGTCGAAAGTATATACCTTTGGTCCTACATTCCGAGCAGAAAATTCAAACACTTCTCGTCATTTAGCAGAGTTTTGGATGTGTGAGCCTGAAATTGCCTTTGCTGATTTAGCTGATGCTGCAAACTTAGCAGAAGAAATGCTTAAATATGTATTAAAAGCTGTTTTAGAAGAACGTGCAGATGACATGGCATTCTTCCAGCAACGTGTAGATAAAACGGTTGTTGATCGTTTAAATAATGTGATTAACAATGAATTTGTTCGCTTAGATTATACAGATGCTATCGAAATCTTACTTAATTGTGGCAAGAAATTTGAAAACCCAGTTTCTTGGGGGATTGATTTAAATTCAGAGCACGAGCGTTATTTAGCAGAAGAGCACTTTAACGGTCCTGTTGTGCTACAAAATTACCCGAAAGACATTAAAGCTTTCTACATGCGCTTAAATGACGATAATAAAACTGTTGCTGCTATGGATGTTTTAGCTCCTGGCATTGGTGAAATTATTGGTGGTAGTCAGCGCGAAGAAAGACTAGACATCCTAGATGCTCGTTTAGAAGAAATGGACTTAGACCCAGAAGATTACAGTTGGTATCGAGACCTACGTCGTTACGGCACAGTACCTCACTCTGGTTTTGGTTTAGGATTTGAGCGTTTAGTGGCTTACGCTACTGGAGTTCAAAACATTAGAGACGTTATACCGTTCCCTCGTGCTCCAAAAACCGCTTCATTCTAAACGTTTCTTATTGATGTTCAAAAAGCCTGCGTAAAGCGGGCTTTTTTTTTACCGCTACTCTTTGAACAGCTGCTTTTTACTATACTACGAGCATAATAAAGTATTCTATAGTTAAGTATTCGCTACTTAATTACTCGAGTATAACAATGTCTGAAGTAAGGGAACTAAACATAGCAACGATTACTAATGAAAATAGAGATCACGTTGTCGAGTGGTTACGTGACCGAAGTGCATTTCATATTTGGTTTAGTTCTATAGTGACTGGTAGTTTTGTCGTCATTTCTGTATTTGGAAATAAACCAGGGTTCTCCACACCTAGTGGCGTCCTGCTTTCTATTTCCGTTGCGCTTCTAATTTTAAGCTTACTCGCCAATCTTGTTTGTGTTTGGTCAATACCAAGTTGGAAATATCGAGTTGCTACTGGTGAACTTAGAGAAGCTAAGACAATGCGGAATGAATTAGCCATAACTGCTTGGTGTGGTGTCTTGAGTTTTGTCGCTGCATTAACACTAGGGTTTATCGGTAGTATGCCGGCCTAGTTTAATAAAGCTTAGTCAATAATATTAACTTAAATATTGAGTGACTTGCTCGAATGACTTTCGATTTTTATCCGGCAACGACTTAGACTCAGTGCCAATATATAAAAAACCTACGATATCTTCTTCTGGATTTATATTCAGCCCTTGCTTAACAACATCACAATATGCCATATCACCTGTACGCCACATTCCATTGTATCCTAGCGCTACACAAGCCATTTGCATAACGTGGACAGCACAACCTGCAGTGATTAACTGTTCTTGCTTTGGCACTTTAGGGTGTTGTTGATATTGCGTAGATACGATTAACATCATCGGTGATCGATACGGCATTTTTTTAACCTTAGCTAATTTTACTTCGTCTTCTGCTCGTATAACGGCCGAGTTTACGTATATTTCGCTTAGTTTTTCTCTTGCTTGCTCATCTACCACTGTTATTTGAAAAGGCATTATAGCACCATGATCAGGTACGCTCATTGCAGCCTGTAAAATTGTTGATAATTCATCTTTATTTGGAGCTGGTGCCGTCAGGTTAGGATTGGATTGTCTATTAAGTAAAAAATCAATAGGTGATATTTGGTTCATAAGGCTTATTGCTAAGTGTTTTTTACATTTTACTTAAATTTAGCGAAATAAAAACCCGCTTTTAAAGCGGGTTATTTGTTTGCGTTAGGTATTTTTTCCGCAAAAAGTGGTCAATACTAGTAAAGCGACCAGCTCCGATAAAAAATAGTGCTAATAACATAATAAAATATGTGGTTGCGAACTCTATACCGTTATTGAGCACAACAATTGAACCGTTTTCATAAAGCCAATTAGTATTGCCATTTTCTTCAAGAATACTTTTCATTCTATTTAAACGGTCTGCCGTTTCGATTGAATTCTCGAGACTGTGCTGTGCTGAATCAACACCTAACCAAGAAACCATTTTTGCAGGACTAGTATCAGGATTGGTTGGCGTTATTGCAAACCAGCCATTTTCCAAATGAACAGACGTTGCAGCTATAAACATTGTGAACATTAAAGGAATAGAAACTAATCGAGTAAATAACCCTAATATTAATAACCAACCACCTAAGAATTCAGTCCAAGCAGCCAAGTTAGCTAAAAGCGTAGGAAAAGGAAGTCCTAGACCCCATTCAGCATTACCAAACCAATTAACTATATTAGGATCAACGGTTAGCGCTGCAATTCCTGTAATGTCAGGGTTACCTAATTGCAATTTAGAATAGCCAGCCATAATAAAAATAGGCGCTAAATAAAGCCTTATAAGTAAAGCAGGGATACCATTAAAGCAATCAATTGATTGGCTAAAACGTTGATAAGTAGCTTGTAAATTCATATTGCCTCGGAGTTGCAGTTTTATTATAGGAACTGGAATATAGTACTTTAATTTCATAAATGAATTATAAGGATAATAAATATTACAATTTTTACTACATTCAACGGCAATATTTCAGTAGCATTGACGGTTATTAATATAGAAGTAGTAATGGAAAAGCTTTATGACTAAACAGCCGGGTATTATTAGACGGTTCTTCAGTAGTTGCTGGGCATTAATTAATACAGCACGAAAAATACTGGTAAATTTGGTTTTCATTGTTGTTATTTTTGCGTTTATCGCAATTTTGACCCATGAAGAATCTCAAGTAAGTGTTCCTAATAATTCGGCATTACTGCTGGATTTAAACGGCGATATAGTTGAACAAAAAGTAGAAATAGATCCAATGGATGCCCTATTCAATGAGGCATTTTCTAAACAAGAAGAACGCCCTGAAGTCTTACTCAGCGATGTAATCGATGTTATTGATCACGCCAAAACTGATGATCGGATTGAATTAATCGTGCTTAAGCTTAATCAAGTTCGACGGGCTGGACTAACAAAACTTCAAGATATTGGCCGCGCACTAAGCGAATTTAAAGATTCGGGTAAACAAATCATTGCTGTAGGTGATGCCTATAGCCAAGAACAATACTATTTAGCGAGTTATGCCGACGAAATATGGTTAGATCCTAAAGGCTTTCTTTTACTAGATGGTTTTGGCCGTTATCAACTTTATTTTAAATCGGCTTTGGAAAAGTTATCTGTGACTCAACATGTGTTTAGGGTTGGTACTTATAAGTCTGCTGTAGAACCTTATATTCGTGATGATATGTCTGACGAAGCTAAAGCGGCAAATAAATTATGGCTAAATGACTTATGGGAAGAATATAAAGCTGACGTCGCTAAACAACGAGGTTTTGAGTTAACGAACTTTGACGAAGATACAAATACCTTAATCGAGAAGTTTACTTTAGCTAACGGCAGTTTTGCTGAATATGCAAAACAAAATGAGTGGGTAGATCAACTATTAACACGTAGTCAAATGTCTAAAGCACTGATTGAAAAAGTCGGCGAAAATAAACATGGCGATAGTTTTAATCAAATAAGCTACAAATCATATCGAAAAGCGATAAAGCCTCCCATTGAAAACGCCGAGTTTGAAGAAAACAAGGTTGCTATCGTTGTAGCAAAAGGCACCATCTTAAATGGTACGCAACCTCCTGGCACAATTGGTGGTGACAGCACCGCCAAGCTATTGAAAAAAGCACGACTGGATGCCAACGTTAAAGCGGTAGTATTACGAGTAGATAGCCCTGGTGGGAGTGCATACGCCTCTGAAATTATTCGCCAAGAAATAGAGTTAATCAAAAAATCAGGCAAACCAGTTGTCGCTTCTATGGGAAGCATGGCTGCATCTGGTGGCTATTGGATTTCTGCTCCTGCCGATAAAATTGTTGCATCCCCTACTACGATTACCGGCTCTATCGGTATCTTTGGCATGTTAATGACCCTTGAAAATACTTTGGGTAAGCTAGGCGTTTATACTGATGGGGTTGGTACGACTGAAATCTCCGGCTTTGGCGTAACACGACCATTATCTGAAGGTATGTCACAACTGTTTCAAATGAGTATTAATAGAGGTTATGAAGACTTTATTAGCTTAGTTGCGGAAAATAGAATGATGACACCTGAACAAGTTGATCAAGTTGCGCAAGGTCGCGTATGGTCAGGAAGTAAGGCAAAAGAGCTAGGCTTGGTTGATGAATTAGGCTCTTTAGAATACGCCGTTGAACTTGCAGCAAACTTAGCTGAAATTGAGAGTTATAAAAAAGTTATTATTGAGAAAAAACCAAGCGCCCAAGATATGTTTTGGCGAAATTTTTATGATTCAAGTGCCTCTTGGCTTATCAAACCTGCAGTAGAGAATCACACTGCAGGACCTGCTAGTTTATTAATAAAACGAATATTTAGAGAGTTTAAGCAATTTGATCAATTTAATGACCCTCAAGGAATTTATTCTTTTTGTTTGACTTGCGAGATAAATTAATCCTTAATGCCCCAAATAATTTGGGGCATTTTTTTAGGTGTTAATCTATAAATGAAAAAGAAAATATATGTCGCGTATACTGGCGGCACTATCGGTATGAAGCAAAGTGAACACGGGTTTGTCCCCGTTAGAGGTCATTTAACTCAGGCAATAAATCAAACCCCAGATTTTCATCGACCAGAAATGCCTGAATTTGTGCTTAAAGAATATGAACCAATAATTGATTCATCTAATATGACCCCAGATGACTGGCAGCGTATCGCGCATGATATATATCAACATTATGATGATTTTGACGGCTTTGTAGTACTCCATGGTACCGATACTATGGCCTACACAGCTTCTGCTCTATCGTTTATGTTTGAAAACCTAAATAAGCCAGTTATTGTTACTGGATCTCAGATACCATTTAGTCAACTTCGCTCAGATGGCCAAGTTAACTTACTTAACTCGTTATATATTGCGGCTAATTTTCCGATAAATGAAGTTGGGTTGTTTTTTAACAACAAACTTTACCGTGGAAATCGTAGCCTTAAAGCATATGCTGATGGGTTTGATGCCTTTGATTCACCTAATTTACCACCTCTATTAGAAGCTGGAATAAATATAAAAATCAAAGCTGGTGAATTGAATAAACAGTCTACAGGTGATTTTGAACTTAACACTATTACTCCTCAACCCATCGGAGTCGTTCATTTGTATCCGGGCATCAGCCATGAGTTAATTAAAAATGTATTGCTACAGCCAGTTAAAGCACTAGTCATTAGAAGTTATGGTGTTGGCAACGCGCCTCAGGATGAGGAATTACTCAAGTTATTTAAGCAAGCTACTGAAAATGAAATTGTCGTAGTTAACTTAAGTCAGTGCATTAAGGGTAAAGTTAATATGCAAGGTTATGCTACTGGCGCTAGTTTAAGTAAATGCGGATTAATTAGTGGTGCTGATATGACATTAGAAGCAACGCTGACCAAGCTTCATTTTCTACTCAGTCAAAAATTGCCGTATTTAAAGCTATGTCAATTAATGCAGCAAGATCTGCGTGGCGAGTTAACATCTGATTAATTAAAAAACCGACTACTATGTCGGTTTTTTAATTTAAGAATAAATTCCAATTTATAGGAACACTTTCTTTATTCTATTAATTAACGGGATATCAAGTTCAGTCAAAGGACCTGCGGCTAACCATTGCCACAACTTTTCTTCGGTCGACATTAGCTGCCCAGATGTCATTTTCAATTGCATAATTTCAACCTGCAATGCCATTCTTTGTGCTTGCGCCTCTTTGGGAGAGTCAATACCGGCGATAATTTCTAGCTCTAAGGTTAGTTGTTCTCGATTCTCTTCCGAGTTATTACTTAATGTGTCGGTTAGTTTTTTAGCAAATACTTCTGTAAGTTCAGCGAACTGTGATGAATCAGCGACACTTTCCTTAGATAAAGCTCCCGTCGCTAATAAATCTACTATTTCAAATAGTCCAATCCAGCTAGCATGTATAGCTTGGGTTCTAATCGCCTTTACTTGCTCTGCACATTCGTCGATAAAGCTTTCTAATCCTGCTATTACCTCTTTGTTAACTAAACGGTCCGACTTTATGGCCTTTAACTTGGTATTTGCTTGTTTAATAGCATTAGCCAATGACTCCTGAGATTGCTGAATATTTTTTGTATCCTGCCTAAGCGACGTCAAAAATTCTGTGACCTCTTTTGTTTTCACATCACTTTCTTTTTTTCGCGAGTCTTGCAATTCAGTTCTACGTGAAAATACATTGTCATTAACTTTTCTAAATTCTCGCCATAATGCATTTTCTTTTTTAATGCCAGCATAACCAATAGTTTTCCATTGTTTTTGCAGCGATTTAACTTGCTCGACGGCATTGAATACGTCTTCTTCCAACAAACATTGTTCAGCATTTTTAATCAGTTTAGTTTTCAATGTCACATTGCTTTCATGGTATTGATTAAGTGCTTGCTTAATTGGCTTAGTTGTCGCGATAAACTGCTCATTAACCTTTTTATATTGGCTACGATCTACTTCACCTGCATTTCGCCATTGTTGTATTAATTTATTAAAAGCTCCTTCTAGCGCTTTATAATCGATCGGTTCTACAGTTAACGTTTTAGTTAACAGCGATGCTTCGTCTATAAGGGTATTTCGAGCGTTCAAATGGTTTTCACGAATCTTGTCTTGTTCCGCATAGAATTGTCGACATGGAGCAAAGGCAATTTCACAGGCCTGATTAAACTCATCATTTAATTTTTTATCGATCTCTTCATCGGCATGGCCTAAAGAATTCCAAGTCTTTCGATATTCCTTAACCTTATTCGCTTGTTTACTAGGGTTATCTAAAGGCGTTTCAGCTAAATGTTTAATTTCCGCCAGAAGCTGCTGTTTTCTCGGGGTGGCAATATAGTGTTCCCAATCACTAAGTTCAGCAATTTGTTCCGATAAATGCTCATAATCTCGCGTTATTTTTCTTTGGAATTCTGGTAAAAGGCTTTGATATAGTCCTTTAAACTTATTAAACACACCAAAAGCTGCATTATATTTTCCCGAAGCTAATAAGCGCTTTATATCTGCGGCCTTTCTTTTACATTGCGCAGTAAGTTTGTGTTGCTCTTGCTCTAAGGGTGTTAACGCACTTAACCACTTATCGCTAATTTCGTTAAAAGCACTAACAATAGATTCGGGTAAAACACCTTCAGCTAGTGTTAAATTTTCGTGCCACTCACTAAGCCAATGTTTAAAGAACTGTTGTTTGTCTGTCAATTCCGCTTGAACAAGCGGAGGGGTTTGTTGAGACATTTTAGAGATCAAATGAGTAGCATTAGTTACAGAATTTGCAATATCTTCGGCTTTTAGTAACTTATTTTTAAGACTTTGTGCTTTACTATTAAACCCTTGCTTCTCTTTATCGCTCAATGGCGATTGCATTACATCTGATTCAAATACTGATATTTGTTCGTTTAGCTGTGTTTGCTCAATCGTTTGATTTTCAAAAATGGCATTAGTTAACACCACATTTTGTTGTTCAATGAATGTTGAAAATGACTGTCTAGCAGATTCTTTGTGCTTTTCTACTTCTTCTGCTATTTTCTGCTGCTGATATTTTTCTTCTTTTGCAATAAATACTTTCGTTAGCGTTTCTTCAATTGAATTATGTTTCTCTGTGAATTCTTCAATTTTTTCAGTAGTCAGACAATCAAATTCTTTTTGCAGATTTTCCCACTCGCTATTAAGTGAACCTCTCTTTTCAATAATTACGTTATAGTCTAAGCACGAATCTTTAAGAGCGAGTAATTTTGATAATACTAACTGAGTGTCTTTAGTGATTGAAGCTGGCTTTTCTGCAGCAAGTTTTTCTGTTTCAACTTTTTCGTTAATTAGACGTACTATTACTGGTAACTTAGCTTTTTTTCTTAATTTTTCTAAAATCGAAATATCATCAGTTTTATTAACAATATGACGTTGAACTTGTTCATTATTTTTTTGGCTAAAAAGCGCAATAACTTGATGTGGTTTAGTTAAATTATCACACAAGGCAATAACAAGTTCAGGATCATTTGAACTTGCTAACACTTGTTCTGTCGCGCCTTTATTTAGTTTTGACAATATAGAGAGCTTTTCAGTAACCGATAAGGGAGATTTTTCAAGGCTCAAAGACTCAATTATTTTCTTTTCCGAAAGCTTTACTATTGATGCCGCGCGATCGTTTAAACCAATAGCAAGCCATTGATTGACATCATTTAAGCGAATTAAAGCTGCTCGCCTGACTAAGTCACTAATATCCTGTTTGGCTATTTGACAAATAATTTGTACATCTTGCTCATTGGAAAGACTTAATTCATTCTCGATACTGTTAACTCGAACACTTGCATCTTTATGTTGCCAGTTAGCTTTATTAGAAAATAACTTAGAAAAAATCATAGTTTAGAAAACCTAGCGATATTATTGGTTGATTCAAAGGAGTCTTTTAATTCTCGTTTGGTCTTATTAACAATTTCGCCGCCTTCGCCCACTGTTAACATTTCTGTAGATTTTAAAACACGGGACTGATAAGCCATAACAATCTGCATTGCAGTATCTCGCTGAGCTTGTTCAACGAGAGTACCTTCAGGCCAGCGACCTGTTTCTGCTGCACTTTTAAAACGTAAATACATGTCTTCTGTAAGATTGTCGACTACCTGTAAAATATCCATCTTATTTCAACTTTCTTTTGACTAAAATAATTCTAACGCGAGTAACAAGGTAAAGAACAAAACCAAGAATGGTACTGGTCATTGAGGCAATATACTCCCAGCTTCCTGGTTGTGCATTTTGCCAAAACAAATATAAAAAACCTCCGCAAAATAACAACATGGCAATAAAGGAATGATTCATTAAGTTTTGTTGTTGCTTAATCTTATTTTCCTTTTTAATTGATGCCATTTTGTCTCTATCTAGCCCTTGCAATTCAATATTACAATGCGTGCAAGATTTGGCTTTATCTGAAATTTTTTTATTACAAGCCGGACAATGAATAACAGCCATAAAGATTCCTAATAATATTTTGGAGCGGTATTTTACCCAAAAAAAACGCCCTTGCGGGCGTTTTATTTAATTATTTTTTAAGTTTATCTTGCCATAGATCAGCATTTTCTATTCCAAGACTTTTTGGATCGAATGTGTATTCCTCTACGCCTTCTTTTTGCTGTCTTTCATAATCTTTAAGCGCTTTAATCGCAGGTTTGGCCATAAAGAAGATGATTAAAATGCCAATGATATTTAACCACGCCATCAAACCAACACCGATATCCCCTAGAACCCATGCAGCACTTGGCTCGGCAACAGTGCCGTAAAATACAGCAGCCATAATACCGACTTTTAAAACAAATCGTAATGCTGGTTGTTTAAAGGTTCTATTAATATATGAAATATTGTTATCAGCGATAAAGAAATAAGCTAGTACAGTTGTAAATGCAAAGAAGAATAAAGCTAATGCAATAAACGGCTTACCAACACCCGGTAATACATAATCTACCGCTAATTGTGTAAAAGCTGGACCATTAATCTCTGTATTTAAAGCAACATTTTGGACAATTGCTGATGCTGCACCGTCGGGTACAACATTATATTGTTGCGTTATTAATATCATAAATGCCGTAGCAGAACATACAAATAACGTATCTATATAAACAGAGAATGCTTGAACAAGACCTTGTTGTGCAGGATGCTGTACTTCTGCAGCAGCTGCAGCGTGAGGTCCTGTACCTTGACCTGCTTCGTTAGAGTAAACGCCACGTTTAACACCCCAACCGATCGCCGCACCGACACCAGCCATTGGTGTAAAAGCGTCAGTGATGATCAAACCAAAAATGCTTGGTAGCATATCAAGGTTAAGTGCAATAATAGAACACGCAATAATGATATAAGCCAATGCCATAAATGGCACGACGACTTGGGTGAAGTTTGCGATACGTTTAACACCACCAAAGATAATAAAGCCTAAAATAAGTACCACGAAAAACGCAGCATAAACTTTCGTTAATGCGACTTCCCCTATAAATGTACTTACTCTACCACCTTCACCAAACACATTAACTAGTGAGTCACCAATACCATTTGATTGAACAACCGGTAATAGTGCGCCACACGCGACAATGGTTGCAATAGCAAAGATCCAAGCATACCATTTCTGTCCCATCGCTTTTTCAATGTAATAAGCTGGGCCACCGCGATATAAGCCGTCTTCTTCTTCTTTATAGATTTGCGCATTAGTTGATTCGATATATGCAGTAGCAGCACCAAAAAATGCTACAACCCACATCCAAAATACCGCACCAGGGCCACCAAAACCTATAGCAGCAGCTACACCCGCAATATTACCCGTACCAACACGTCCTGATAACGAAACGGCTAAAGCTTGGAATGATGATATCCCTTGCGCTGAGCTTTTACCTGACAGCAACAGACGCCACATTTCTCTAAAGTGTCTGACTTGTACAAATCGGGTAATAACGGAAAAAAACAAACCGGCGCCTAAACATAAATAAATTAATGCTGGGCTCCAAATGATATTGTTAATAGACTGAATTAGTTCTAACACTAAATGACTCCAATTATTGTTATTTTTATCGTAAATCTTCTACGACATGATGAATTGCCGTCAATACATCACGTCCAAATATTGCACTACGCTCACCGGACCAGCCTACACTGTAATCTGGTAAAAGTGCATTATCTTTGAATGGCATTTCGATGGTATAAGCTAAACATTTAAACGTTTCACCTACCCAGTTGCTACCAACAGTTAGGTTGGCTTGACCTGGTTCATCTTTATCGTAACCTTCGTCATCTTGAAACTCAGGTGTAATGGCTAAAAGCACCTCTTTAAAACTGTCTTCAAGTGCTTTATGACGCTCATCATATGAAGGACAACCCTCACACCCAGCGACAAAGTTATAAGGTAGCGCTTCATCGCCATGAATATCTAGGTGCATATCAACACCTGTCTCTTTCATTTTCTCGGTAACTAGAAACACTTCTGGACTATTTTCCATTGAAGGGCTTTGCCATTCACGATTCAAGTTAACACCTATAGCATTAGTTCTTAAATGTCCGCGAACGCTGCCATCAGGATTCATATTGGGCACCAAATAGAACACCGCTTTATTTAGCAACGAGCGTGCAATGCCATCGTCTTCATCAAGAAGTCTATCTATAAACCCTTCCATGAACCACTCAGCCATTGTTTCACCAGGATGCTGACGTGCAGTTAGCCAAACCGTTTTCTTTCCTTCACCTTCTTCACCGATTTTAAGCAAAGACATATCTCGGCCATCGAGTGTTTGCCCTAAAACTTGGAGCTCACAATCTATATCAAGCTGAGCTTGATGAATTAAATCTTGATGACGCTCATAACTGTACGGTTGGAAGTAGGCGAAGTAGACAGAGTCAAATTCGGGTAAATGTGAAATAGTAAGGTTTTGACCATCAAAAGTTGTAGGTACACGAAACCAATTTTCACGATCATACGATGCCACTGCTTGGTAATCTTGCCACCCTTCTACATAAGCAGACTGGCCAGCATTGGTGATTTTAATCGTATGTTCTACTCGTTCGTTATTATGTAATTTGAAGTGGAACCATTGATAAAAATCTGAACCATTATCTTTATTAATCTCTAACAAGATATTAGCAGGGTCTTTAGCTTCAATAACGTTAATGTTTCCGCTATCAAAGTTAGATGAGATTTGCATATCGTTATTCTTTTACTGGATTATGAAAGCATTAGTGTACACAAACGATAAAGGGATCAGAAGTGCTAAAGTGATCTTAAATACAAACCAAGCTCAGTCGAGTAACCTAAAGATTTACTAGTGATTAAGTTTTGTTCATTTATTACGTAGTAACTAGGATAACCTGTGATTTGAAACTCGTTTTTTAATGATTCTTTACCCAATGCGATTGGAAAGGTTAATTTATGCCTTGCAACAAATTTGTTTACTTCTTCCTTGTCTGTGAAATCCATGGCTATCGCGATGACATCTATGTTGCTATTTTTTTCAAATGTCGACTGTAGGTTACTAATACTCATATGGCATATTTGGCACCAAGGCGCAAAGAAATAGATGACTAGTGGTTTGCCTTGGGCAGAAATACTTTGAAACTCATTGTTTAATGTAGGTAATACTAAACCCTCATTTACTTGCGTATCGGTCGACAGCATACTCGTTTCTCGTAAAAACGACATTGCCTGAAAGATACAGAAAAATACAAAGATTTGAATGGATAAATTTTTAATCAAGTGGCTAACTTCTTACTGTTTTTTTGTATTAGACCTGTCGAAAATCGATTTAATTACAGATATAAAAAATCCGGCACACGGCCGGACTTTTCTTACTCATTAACACTATTTACCGATATGCGTTTGACCTTTCATATAAGGTTGTAAAACCTTTGGAATTTCAATACTACCATCAGCTTGTTGATAGTTTTCTAATATCGCTACTAAAGTACGACCTACTGCCAAACCCGAACCATTTAATGTATGAAGCAATTCTGGTTTGTTTGTTTCACTATTTCTAAAACGCGCTTGCATACGACGAGCTTGAAAGTCACCCATATTTGAACATGACGAGATTTCTCGGTAAGTATCTTGCGCAGGTAACCATACTTCAATATCGAACGTTTTAGTTGCACTAAAGCCAATATCGCCAGTACACAAAACTACCGTTCTAAACGGTAATTCTAACTTCTTTAGAATATTTTCGGCATGGCCTGTCAATTCTTCTAACGCATCAAACGAATCTTCAGGTTTTACTAATTGAACCATTTCAACTTTATCAAACTGATGTTGTCGAATCAGTCCACGTATATCTCGTCCTGAAGAACCTGCTTCACTTCTAAAACATGGTGTATGGGCAGCCATTTTAATTGGCAACTCTTTTTCGTCGACAATTTCATCACGAACTAAATTCGTTAATGGAACTTCCGCAGTAGGTATTAGTGAAAAAGTTTTAGATGATAAATCCGTATGAAATAAATCTTCGCCAAACTTAGGAAGTTGACCTGTACCATATAACGATTCATGATTAACTAAGTAAGGTACATACATTTCTTCATAACCATGCTCATCACTATGAACATCCAACATGAATTGTGCTAATGCTCGGTGTAACTTAGCAATTTGGCCGCGCATAACAACAAAGCGCGTACCCGCTAATTTTGCACCACTTTCAAAATCTAAGCCTTTATCGAGTGCAGTTGCTATATCTACGTGGTCTTTTACTTCAAAATCAAACGATTTAGGCTCGCCCCACTTGCGTATTTCAACGTTATCATCTTCACTATCACCAGCTGGCACTGATTCGTGAGTGATATTTGGTACCGCTGATGCGATATCATTAATTTCTTTTAATACGAGCTTTTCTTGCTCTTTTGCCGCTTCTAGGTCATTACCTAGTTGACTAACTTCAGCAAGTAATGGCTGGATATCTTCACCACGCGCTTTTGCCTGACCTATCGACTTGGAACGAGTATTACGTTGACTCTGCAATTCCTGTGTTTTTACTTGAATTGCCTTACGCTGCTCTTCAAGAGCTTTTAATTGCGCTATGTCTAAAGTAAAACCGCGCTTTGCTAACGCAGCAGCTGTTTGTTCGATATCTGATCTAAAAAGTTTTGCATCAAGCATTGTTTGTCACTTGTTATTGATTGGTCACTATGAACATTCCAAATGCAGCTGTACTTACGCACAACACAACATTTAACAGAACGTTCGCGATTGCTTTTATAATTTCACCTTGCTGAATTAACAACACGGTATCTAACGAGAAAGTTGAAAACGTTGTAAAGGCTCCTAAAAAGCCAATTCCTATTAGCGTTCTGGACAAAGCCACTTCAATTACGCCTTGTTCGATTAACCCGTATAATAATCCCATTATAAACGAGCCGGAAATATTAACGATCAATGTCGCAAAAGGGAATCCCTTTCCAAGCCAATTTAAGACTATTTGCGAAATAAAAAAGCGAAAACTGGCACCAAAGGCTCCACCAAGGGCTACCAACAGATAAATATGTAAATTATTTAAAGCGCTGGTCATAACTTTCCTGATTTAATTTATCCAAAAATTCTTGTTTTTCTTTTAGCTGTTTTTCCAAACCTCGATCACTTGGCGAATATAATCGGGTATTAGCAATAGGTTCAGGTAAATAACTTTCCCCTGCTGCAAAAGCATAAGGCTCATTATGTGCATAACGATATTCTTGGCCGAACCCTAATTGTTTGGTTATTTCACTGGTGGAATTTTTCAGGTGTAAAGGTACATCAAGTTCACTAGTTTGTTTTGCAAGCGCTTTAGCTTGGTTGAAAGCTTGATAAACCGCATTGCTTTTAGGCGCCAACGCACAATACACTGCGGCTTGGGCTATCGCCCTTTCGCCTTCTGCCGGACCAACTCGTTGAAAAGTATCCCAAGCACTAATTGCAAGTGATAACGCTCTGGGGTCTGCATTGCCAATATCTTCACTTGCGATCGCCAACAACCTACGTGCTACGTACAAAGGGTCTCCACCACCAGTAATTATGCGGGCATACCAATAAAGTGCTGCATCGGGGTCAGAACCTCGCACTGATTTATGAAATGCACTAATTAAATCATAAAATGCGTCGCCACCTTTGTCATACAGTGCAATTTTACTACCCGCTACTGATAACACTTGCTGTTCTGATATTTCGGCTTCGTGATAATGAGGTGCGCAGTTTTCAATTAAATTAAGTAACCGCCTAGCATCTCCACTAGCAACAGTTAATAAACTTTTTTTCGCCGCTTTAGAGAAAACAATGTTGTTCTTTGTGTCTTTCAGCCTTTGGTCATTTAAAACATCTAAAGCATTTTCAATAACTTTTGACAAATCTGACTCAGAAAGTTTATTTAGTACATAAACTCTTGCTCTTGATAATAATGCTCTATTCAATTCAAACGCTGGGTTTTCCGTAGTAGCACCGATAAATATGATTGTGCCATCTTCTATATGTGGTAAAAATGCATCCTGTTGACTTTTATTGAACCTGTGGACTTCATCGACAAATAACACGGTTTGTTTTTGTTGATGAATTAACCGTTCTTTAGCTTGTTCAATGGCTACACGAATCTCTTTTATGCCATCGGTAACTGCAGAGATTCTCGCTATTTCAGCATTTGAGTGGTTGGCAATCAGTTCTGCTAATGTAGTTTTTCCTGTACCTGGCGGCCCCCAAAAGACCATAGAATGACATTGGTTATTCTCTATTGCGATTCTCAGTGGTAATCCATCACCCAGAATATGTTGCTGGCCGACATATTCACTTAGTGTTTTAGGTCGAAGTCTTGCCGCTAAAGGCATAAAGGCTTCAGGTTGTTGGAATGATAAATCTAATGAACCATTAGCGTTGGTCATCAAGCATTACGCCTTCAGGAACAGTAAAAGTAAATAAGTCTGCTTTAGTGTTTGCATTCAACTTAACTTCAGCCAAAGTAAAATGACTTTTTTGGCCTGTAGCATCGACGATTGAGAAGCTCGATAAAGCGTTTTGTTTAAACACTAGGTTTAACTGCTTAACTTGCGCTTCAGCGTCTACCGCAACAACATTAAAACTAGATTTTTCAACTTTAAACACCTGATATTGTTGCCATAATGATTCTTCATTACTGGTTAACAATAAGATAGGTGTATTCGCAATACTTGTAGCTAAAGGATAAGCACTAACTTGTTCAATAAAAGGGTCAAAGAGCCAGAGTGTCTCACCATCTGAAATTATCGTTGACTCTTCTGGTAATTCGGTTTGCCAATGTAATAAATTGGGTTTTGCCAAGGTAAAAAAACCACTACCTTCTTGCAGCAACTCACCTTCTACATCGACGATATTTTGAGAAAAGTTAGCCGACAGGTTATTTACTTTAGCTAAAATAGCTCTTAATTCCGTTTTAGCCGTTAGTTGCTGCTTTGTGACAGCTTGCTTATCATCAAGGCTAGAGGCGATAGTGTTTAAGGCGACCGAACTTGTTAAAACCATTGATGTTACGAGTAATACTTTAAGCATAAATTTTAAAACTCTTAATTATTCTTTTACAGGAGGCGGTGCAAGTACTTCTCGAGCACCATTGTGACCTGGTGATGAAACCGCTCCTTGCATTTCCATATCTTCGACAATTCTAGCTGCTCGATTATAGCCAATTCTAAACTTACGCTGCACACTAGAGATAGAGACGCGACGTGATTCTGTGACAAATGTCAGGGCTTCATCGTATAACGGGTCAAGTTCAGCATCTTCCATCGCTTCGGCTTGTTCACCTGGTAATAATATTTCTTGCTCTGAATCGCCAGATTTTATTTCTTCTATGTATTCTGGTTCACCACGTGATTTCCAATCATTAACTACAGCATGTACCTCGTCGTCGTTAACAAAGGCACCATGTACTCGCATAGGAACCGCTTCTCCTGGAGGTAGGTAAAACATATCTCCCATACCCAACAATTGTTCTGCACCTTGTTGGTCTAGAATAATACGAGACTCAATACGAGACTGCACTCGTAATGCCATTCTCGTTGGGATATTAGCTTTAATTAACCCGGTAATGACATCTGCGGAAGGTCGTTGAGTAGCCAATATTAAATGTATACCTGCAGCCCGTGCTTTCTGAGCAATACGAGCGATTAATTCTTCAACTTTTTTGCCTACAATCATCATCATATCGGCAAATTCATCAACCACTATGACAATAGAAGGTAGTTTTTCTAATGTTGGTGGAGTTTGACTAAACGCATCAGTTGGTTGCCATAGCGGATCAATTAGTGGCTCTCCCGCTTCAATTGCACCGTTTACCTTTTCATTAAAACCTTTTAAATTTCTGACCCCTAATTTGGACATTAATTGGTAGCGGCGTTCCATTTCTCCAACGCACCAACGAAGCGAATTAGCGGCTTCTTTCATATCGGTAACTACTTCGGTTAACAAGTGCGGGATGCCATCATAAACTGATAATTCAACTTGCTTAGGATCGATCATAATCATGCGCACTTCTTCCGGAGAAGATTTATATAAAATACTTACGATCATGGTATTAACAGCAACTGATTTACCAGAGCCTGTTGTACCAGCTACAAGTAAATGAGGCATTTTCGCCAAATCTGCCACTACAGGCTGGCCTGAAATATCACTACCGATAGCCATAGCCAAATTAGACTTGGACTGGTCAAATGCTCGACAACCGATGACTTCTGAGAAAAATACCGTTTCACGATGTTTATTCGGTAGCTCTATACCGATAACAGACTTTCCTTCGATTACCTCAACTACACGGACACTTTTAGCTGACAATGAACGGGCTATGTCTTTTGATAAGTTTGTAATTTTGCTTACCTTAACACCTGGTGCAAGATCTAGTTCAAATCGGGTGATAACTGGCCCAGGAAAAACATCAACCACGTCAGCTTTTATGCCGAATTCGCTTAGTTTTGCTTCAACGAGTCGTGAAACTTTATCAAGCTGTTCTTGGTCTATTGGGTTTCTTTGTTTATCCGACCTATCGAGTAAATCTAATGACGGCATCGAAGTATAGTCGGGAGACTCAGCTTCATTTTCTGCTAACTGTTGATATATTTTGTCATGTAGCGTACTTGGCTCTTCGGCTACTTCAATTTTCTCCACTGGTTCAAATGCTGCCTCAATTTCTGCTTCACTAACATTTTCTTGAACATTAACTGCCAATGGTCCACTCATTAATTCATCTATTTCAATAAAAGGCTCTATACGATCTTCTAAAGGTTCGTTATTTTCAATATGAATAGGAGCAACATCGTCGCTTTGTTGGGGGTCAAGCTGAGTATTTTCAAAAACTTCTTTTACTGGCTCAGGAGTCTCTTCAAATGTGTTATCTGAAAGTTGTGCATCATTGAATAAAGGATCGAACTCCGTGTGCTTTTCGCCAGTTTCATTAGCCTGTTCTGGTGTAACAAGTTTTGACTGAAGTGGCTTTTCTTTGGGGGCACTTGCAAATTTTTCTTGGAGTAACTTCGGTAAATTTACTAAATATACAGCACCTGCAATGCTGTACTTACCAATATTATCGATAATGTTTAACCACGAAATGCCAGTTAAGAATACAAAACCAGTACAAGCGAATAGTAAAAATAACAGAGTAGAGCCAACAAAAGATAAATAAGGTATAAATGCGCCGCTTAATATATCGCCTAATATTCCGCCAGCCGAAAAATAAAAAATATCGTCAAAATTCATACTGGCTAATGAAGTCACACCAATATAGAACATAAAAAATCCAATAAGCTTTAAGCCTAAGGTCAAATAATCTAACTGCATTAAACGATAAAAACGCTGGAAGAGTAACCACCCTATTAACGCAATAACAAAAGGTAAGCTATAAGCGATGGCACCGAACAGATTAAGCAATAAATCTGAGATATACGCCCCAACAGAGCCACCTAAATTACGAATTGGCGTCTGATAACCGGTTTGAGACCAACCTGGATCAGCTGGATCGAAGGTGAACAATGCCAACATTAGATACATGGCAATAACAGTACAGAATAAAAGACCAGCCTCTAAAAGGCGTTGTGCACCACTTAATTTTTCACGAGATGAAGACAATTACGTACCACTTGAAAATATTGTTGTTTTAATAAAGCTAAAATATCAAAAATTAGCCTAGGATAAAATGGTTTAACGCTTAATTGGCAATACATTAGACGATTTTACTTCTTCCATCACTACATATGTACGACTTTCGCTCACCGCAGGTAACCTAAGTAAGGTATCACCTAATAGCTCTCGATATGCTGCCATGTCCTTAACTCGAGTTTTCAGTAAGAAGTCAAAATCACCTGAGACCAAATGACATTCTTGTATAACATCAAGGCCTTGTACTGCTTTTGAAAATTCATCGAAAACGTCGGGACTGGTCTTCTCTAGCGTGATTTCGACGATTACTAGTAATGCAGCATCAAGCTTAACTGGATCCAATACTGCACAATAGCCAACTATGTAACCATCATTTTCTAGCCTTTTCACTCGTTCCAAGCAAGGTGTTGGACTTAAACCTACTCTTTTTGACAATTCTACGTTAGAAAGTCGGCCATTTTTTTGAAGTTCGACTAAAATATTACGATCGATTCTATCTAGCTTCTTATTTGATTGTTGCGCCATTTATGTTTAACCATAAAAAATACTTTATGAAGTATTATATGCTAGAAACAAACAAATAACAGCAGGATGTTCTATATAAATAACATTATACTAGTCATCAATTTCAATCCAGAGAGTGTAAACATATGATTATCGGTGTACCTAAGGAAATTAAAAACCACGAATATCGTGTTGGTATGGTGCCAGCAAGTGTACGTGAACTTATAAACCACGGTCACAGCGTTATTGTAGAAACAAATGCTGGTAGTGGTATCGGTTTTACTGATCAAGACTACATTGATGCAGGAGCATCTATATTATCTGCTGCTGAAGAAATTTTTGCTAAAGCAGAAATGATTGTAAAAGTGAAAGAGCCTCAAGCTGTTGAGCGCGCAATGTTACGTGACGGACAAATTCTTTTCACTTATTTACATTTAGCACCTGATTTACCACAAACTGAAGATCTTATTAAAAGTAATGCGATCTGTATTGCTTACGAAACGGTTACAGATGACCATGGCGGTTTACCATTATTAGCCCCAATGTCTGAAGTTGCAGGCCGTATGTCTATTCAAGCCGGAGCTCAAGCACTAGAGAAATCTAATGCTGGCCGTGGCATGTTATTAGGTGGTGTACCGGGTGTTGAACCAGCAAAAGTTGTTGTAATTGGTGGTGGCATGGTTGGCGCTAATGCAACAAAAATGGCAGTAGGTATGGGCGCAGATGTTGTAGTGTTAGATCGCAATGTAAATGTACTACGTAAGTTAGACGACCAATTTGGCAATCGTATTAAAGCTGTTTACTCTACTGCTGACGCACTAGAAAAACATGTATTAGATGCTGATTTGGTTATTGGTGGTGTACTTATTCCAGGTGCTGCAGCGCCTAAATTAGTTACCAAAGAACATATCGCTAGTATGAAGCCAGGTTCAGCAATCGTCGATGTTGCAATTGACCAAGGCGGCTGTATCGAAACGTCAACACCAACAACTCATGCTGAACCAACATTTATTGTTGATGATGTTGTTCATTACTGTGTTGCAAACATGCCAGGAGCTGTGCCTCGTACTTCTACCTTTGCATTAAACAACGCAACATTGCCTTACATTATCCAATTAGCAAACAAGGGTTACCAAAAAGCGCTATTAGACGATAAGCATTTATTAAATGGCTTGAACGTTATCGCTGGTCAAGTAACAGTAAAAGAAGTTGCTGATAACTTAGGTTTTGAATATGTAGAACCAGGAGTTGCGCTACTAAACGCGTAATCCCGATGAGTTAAATTTACTGGTTATTATTTAGCTAGTGTAAAAAAAAGAGCGCACTTTTATAAGTAGCGCTCTTTTTTATTAACGAAAAGTTATTTTACCCACTTGATATAATTCCTTAGAATCCCAATCAATTAAACATCTTAATAATTTATTGGAGTTCCTATGAGCGACGCAAGACATTGCCCTCTTCTAATTTTAGGCTCAGGCCCAGCGGGTTACACAGCAGCAGTATATGCGGCGCGCGCCAACTTAAACCCAGTGATGATCACAGGTATACAACAAGGTGGTCAATTAACTACTACGACTGAAGTAGAAAACTGGCCAGGTGATGCTGATGATCTAACTGGCCCAGACTTAATGGTTCGTATGCAAAAGCATGCTGAAAAATTTGATACTGAAATCATTTTTGATCACATTGAAGAAGTTGACCTTGAGTCTCGTCCTTTTAAACTAAAAGGAAATGAAGAATATACCTGTGACGCATTAATTATTTGTACAGGTGCTTCAGCACAATACCTTGGTTTACCATCGGAAGAAGCGTTCATGGGTAAAGGTGTATCAGCTTGTGCGACTTGTGACGGTTTTTTCTACCGCAATCAAAAAGTCGCAGTTGTTGGTGGTGGTAATACCGCCGTTGAAGAAGCGCTTTACCTTTCTAATATTGCTTCTGAAGTACATCTAATTCACCGTCGTGATACATTCCGCTCTGAGAAAATTTTAACTCAGCGCCTTATGGACAAAGTAAAAAATGGCAACATCACTCTGCATTTAGATCGTACGTTAGACGAAGTATTAGGTGACGACATGGGCGTTACAGGCGTGCGTGTTAAAGATACAAAATCTGAAGCGACTGAAGACATTGATGTAGCTGGTTGCTTTATCGCAATTGGCCACAAACCAAACACTGACATCTTTAAAGGTCAATTGGACATGAAAGATGGTTACTTAACTATTAATAGTGGTACAAATGGTAACGCTACTCAAACAAGCGTTGAAGGCGTATATGCCGCAGGCGATGTAGCTGATCATATATACCGCCAAGCTATCACTTCTGCAGGCGCTGGTTGTATGGCAGCACTTGATGCCGAACGTTACTTAGACGCAAAATAGTCAACATTAGACTGACGTTTTTATGAGCCAAACTATCACATTTTTAACCCCTGATAGTTTGGCATTTCCTTCAATAAACTATGCATTAGCTGAACCAAATGGTTTATTAGCTATTGGTGGCGATCTTACCTCTGAGCGCCTAATCACTGCGTACAGCAATGGGATATTTCCCTGGTATGGTGAAGATGAACCTATTATGTGGTGGTCTCCTCACCCTAGGGCTATTATAGATACCAGTGAAATTCGTATAAATAGAACTTTACGCAAAGTCATCAATCGACAACAGTTTAAAGTCACTATTAATCAAGCTTTCGAACAAGTAATTGCTCTCTGTGCAGATGCCCCCTTTAGAAATGAAGATACATGGATTGTGTCAGACATGGTCAATGCCTATAACGCGCTT
This sequence comes from Thalassotalea algicola, assembly GCF_012932965.1. GTDB lineage: Bacteria > Pseudomonadota > Gammaproteobacteria > Enterobacterales > Alteromonadaceae > Thalassotalea_F > Thalassotalea_F algicola. The sequence goes on from NZ_JABBXH010000004.1 coordinate 114,272, forward strand.
CATAAAAAGGGTTACGCTCATTCTTGTGAAGTATGGGAAGATGAAAAGCTCGTAGGTGGACTATATGGCGTAGCGATAAATGGCTATTTTAGTGGTGAATCTATGTTTTATTCATCACCAAATGCATCAAAGGTTGCGTTAGCCTTATTTGTACAGTTATTAAGACAACAGGGAGTGACATTTATTGATTGTCAAATAACCAACCCTTTTTTGGAAAGCATGGGTTGTAAAGAAATTTCTCGTGATTTATTTAGTCAAATAAGAGAACAAATGAAAACAATCGCATTACCCCAACACTTTTGGGCAACAAGACAAATAAGCGACTAAAATTATACTAGGTGGTATTACGTAATGATGTATGATTTTCGCTTAGGTATAAGCTCAGAATTTCCTTGCAACTATATAGAAGGTGAACAAGAGCGCTTACTTATTGTCATTGATGAACTAATTAAACAACCTTCCAAATATGAATTTCTGATGCACCAAGGCTTTCGCCGCAGCGGAGAACAAGTCTATAGACCACACTGCAGTCAATGTACGGCATGCCAATCTTTAAAAGTTATGGTGGGTAAATTTGAACCGAGTAAAAGTCAAAAACGAAACCTAAAAAAAAATAGTACGTTAATCATTAAATATTCGACAGAAGCTAAGCATGAGTATTATCAACTATTTGAGCAATACATAAATACTCTACACGCTGATGGCGCGATGTTTCCAGCCTCTAAAGAACAATTCAATAACTTTCTTTTTACGCGAATTTGCGATCAAGTATTTATAGAAATATATAACGAAGATAAGTTAATTAGTGTCGCAGTAACAGATGACATACCTAATGCCCTTTCTGCGGTTTATACTTTCTATCATCCAGATTATCGTGCTAATGGCATTGGCGTTTTCTCTATACTAAAACAAATAGAATACGCACAGACCTTAAATAAAGAATTTTTATATCTTGGTTATCAGATAGATGATTGCCAAAAAATGAATTACAAAAGTAAATTCCTTCCACATCAACGCTTAGATGGCAATCAATGGCAAATCATAAATAAATCCCTCTGATTACTTTACTTTGGCTGGATAATTGGGCATGATCTGCGCAGCTTTATATTCATGCACAAATTTAGAGGTTTTACGCCCAATGGCGAAAGAAGAAAATATCGAAATGCAAGGTACTGTGTTAGAAACACTACCTAATACTATGTTCCGCGTTGAGTTAGAAAACGGTCATGTTGTTACCGCTCATATCTCTGGAAAAATGCGTAAAAACTACATTCGTATTTTGACTGGTGATAAAGTAACTGTCGAATTAACGCCGTATGACTTATCGAAAGGTCGCATTATTTTCCGCGCCAGATAAAGCTAAGCATTAAACAAAAAAAGCCCTGAATTATCAGGGCTTTTTTATTTTCGTTTGTTTAGTCACTGCTAAACCAGTAGAGCACTGGGTTAGTGCTCTACCAGTTCTTTTTTGCTTTCGGTTTTAATAACAAGTTCGTCTTTTTTAACCGTTACCTTAACAACTCCACCACTGACCAATTCACCAAACAGTAATTCATTAGCTAACGGCTTTTTCAATTGTTCTTGAATTAGTCTAGACATAGGTCTAGCGCCCATTGTTTTGTCATAGCCTTTTTCCGCTAACCATGATTTAGCACTAGAGGTTAACTCTAAAGAAACGCCCTTTTCATCAAGCAAGGCTTGCAGCTCAACAATGAACTTATCAATAACTTGATAAATAACATCAGTGTCTAGATGATTAAACCATACAATATTGTCTAATCTATTTCTAAACTCTGGCGTAAACACACGGTTTATTTCATCCATAGCATCTAGACTATGATCTTGTTGCTTGAAGCCAATTGATGTTCTTGTTGTTTCTGTAACACCAGCATTAGTGGTCAGCACTAAAATAACATTTCTAAAGTCAGCTTTACGACCATTATTGTCTGTTAAGGTGCCATGGTCCATTACCTGTAGCAATATGTTATAAACATCCTCGTGCGCTTTTTCTATTTCATCTAGCAACACTACGGCATGTGGATGTTTAATTACGGCATCAGTAAGTAAACCTCCTTGTTCATACCCAACATATCCCGGAGGTGCACCAATCAACCTACTAACTGCGTGTTTTTCCATGTATTCCGACATGTCATAGCGTAGTAATTCAACGCCCATTATTTTAGCAAGCTGTTGTGTAACTTCTGTTTTACCAACACCAGTTGGGCCTGCAAATAAAAATGAACCAATAGGCTTAGTTTCATTACTTAAGCCAGCTCTTGATAATCTAATTACCGACGAAAGTTCTTCTATGGCTTTATCTTGACCAAAAACTACTAATTTAAGATTTCTATCTAGATTTTTTAAACTGTCTTTTTCCGAGCTAGATACTGATTTTTCTGGGATACGTGCCATTTTAGCAACGATGGTTTCTATATCAGTATTGTTTATGACTTTCTTACGTTTTGATGGCGCAACTAACTGTTGTTTAGCACCTGCTTCATCAATAATATCTATTGCTTTATCAGGAAGAAAACGCTCATTTATGTACTTATCCGCCAAATGAGCTGCGGCCTTAAGCGCTTTATTAGTGTATCTAATACCATGATGACTTTCGTACTTCTCTTTTAAGCCTTGCAAAATCTTAGTTGTATCATCGACACTAGGTTCAGCGATATCAATTTTCTGGAAACGACGAGCAAGTGCCCTATCTTTTTCAAAAATACTTTGATATTCCTGATAAGTAGTAGAGCCAATACAACGTAATTTACCAGAAGACAACAGTGGTTTAATTAAGTTAGACGCGTCCATCATACCGCCAGATGCAGCTCCAGCGCCTATAATAGTATGTATTTCATCAATGAATAATACGGCGTTTTCTTCATTTTCTAACTCTTTAAGCAATGATTTAAAACGTTTTTCAAAATCGCCTCGATACTTAGTACCGGCAAGTAAAGCGCCCATATCTAACGAATAAATAGTTCCATCAGTTAAAAACTCTGGGACCTTCTCGCTAACAATAAGAGATGCTAAGCCCTCTGCAATTGCAGTTTTACCTACTCCTGCCTCACCAACAAATAACGGATTATTTTTACGACGACGACTTAATACTTGAAGTGTTCTTTCTAATTCATCATCTCGGCCGATAAGCGGATCGATATTGCCCTTTTTTGCCTCTTCATTAAGATTTACGGCAAAACTTTCTACCACTCGTGGTTCTTCGTCCGGCTGTTGTTCTATTTCTTCCTGAGGGATAGCATCGCCACTTTCCAGTTTCGAAATGCCATGAGATATAAAGTTAACAATATCTAAACGTGTAATTTCTGATTTCTTTAAAATGTAAGCCGCTTGTGATTCTTGTTCACTAAATATAGCGACGAGTACATTAGAGCCATTAACTTCACTTTTGCCCGATGACTGTACATGAAACACAGCACGTTGCAGTACTCGCTGAAAACCCAATGTGGGCTGTGTCTCTCTATCTTCTTCACCTTCAGGGATGACAGGTGTTGTTTCAGCAATAAAATCAACTAAGCTTTTTCTAAGCTTAGACATATCAGCTCCACATGCTTTAAGCGCATCTAACGCCGAAGGATTATCTAGTAGCGCTAATAATAGGTGTTCTACCGTCATAAATTCATGACGAGATTCCTTAGCCTGACGGAAAGCTAAGTTTAACGAAATTTCTAAATCTTTATTCAGCATAGGTTACTCCAGCTCGTAAAAACCTTGCACATTTACGCTTTCTCCATCGAACATTGCAGAGGATGTTGATGTTCTGTAGCGAATCTGATTACCTGATCAACTTTTGTCTCTGCAATTTCTGCAGAAAATGTGCCACATCTGGCCTTTCCTTTATAGTGAATGGTTAACATTATCTCAGTAGCTTTCTCTGAGTCCATATTAAAAAACCTACGCAAAACTTCAACAACAAAATCCATTGGTGTGTAGTCATCATTTATTAACATTACATGATATCTGGGTGGTTCTTCTATACGCTCCTCGAGCAAATCTTCAGTATCATGTTGAGTTTCTGTTAATTCTTTCCAGTTGCTCATAAATTTATATTAGTCTCTAGCGCTTAATTTTGCTGAATCTTTTTATAAAAAAAGATTGTATTAAAAAAATGTAAAAAATAGTGTAAATCACTTGACTATTTTTTAACTTAATCTACGATTTACAGGTGACTATTTTTTAGTCGCCGCACTCATGTGCGATATTTAATGGGAAGCATACCTAAATTATACCGCATGATATAGAAGGAAGTAGAAGTATGGCTCACGGTACAGTTAAATGGTTTAATAATGCAAAAGGGTTTGGTTTTATTCGCCCTGATGATGGTGGAGAAGACATTTTCGCTCACTACTCTACTATTCAAATGGAAGGATACCGCACTCTGAAAGCTGGTCAAGATGTTAATTACGAGCTTAATGAGGGACCAAAGGGTCATCATGCTGCGAGTATAGTGCCTATTGAAGGTGAACTCGAAAATTAATTTTATAAATTAACTAGCCTAAAAAAACACAGCAATTGCTGTGTTTTTTATATTTTGTCAAACGAATATCTGATTAATTTAAATGTTTGATAATTTCGTCACCGAATTCAGAACAAGAAACTAACGTTGCCCCGTCCATCAAACGCTCGAAATCATAAGTAACCGTTTTAGCACCTATTGCACCAGACATACCTTTAAGCATTAAATCAGCGGCTTCAGTCCAGCCCATATGACGCAACATCATTTCAGCAGATAAAATAACTGAACCTGGATTTACTTTATTCAAGCCAGCATATTTAGGTGCAGTGCCATGAGTTGCTTCAAATACAGCAACTTCATCACTTATATTTGCACCAGGAGCTATACCAATACCGCCGACTTGTGCTGCTAACGCATCTGATAAATAGTCACCATTAAGGTTTAACGTCGCTATTACGCTGTACTCTTCAGGCCTTAATAACACTTGTTGTAACATTGCATCAGCTATTACGTCTTTGATTATTATTTCTTTACCTGATTTAGGGTTAGTTAATGATAGCCAAGGACCACCATCTAAAAGCTCAGCCCCAAACTCATCATGTGCTAACTGATAACCCCATTCTTTAAACGCGCCTTCGGTATATTTCATGATATTACCTTTATGTACTAGCGTTACTGAGTCTCTGTCGTTATCAATTGCATATTGAATTGCTTTTCTTACTAAGCGCTGTGTACCTTCTTTAGATACTGGTTTAATGCCAATACCGCAATTTTCAACAAAGCGTATAGAAGAAACCCCCATTTCATCAGTTAGAAACTTGATTACTTTATTTGCTTGCTCGGTTCCTGCTTTGTATTCAATGCCAGCATAGATATCTTCAGAGTTTTCTCTGAAAATTACCATATCTACTGCTTCAGGATGTTTGACTGGACTTGGTACACCAGTAAACCACTGAACAGGACGTTGGCAAACATATAGATCAAGTACTTGTCGTAATGCCACGTTTAAAGAACGAATACCACCACCTACCGGTGTCGTTAGAGGCCCTTTAATGCCAACTCGATATTCTTTGAACATTTCTAATGTTTCTTCAGGCAACCAAGTTTCCGAATCGTACATTTCTGTAGCTTTTTCACCAGCATACACTTCCATCCAATGGATTTTCTTTTCACCGCTATAAGCAATTTCTACAGCTGCATCAACTACCTTTTTCATAGGAGGAGTAACATCTACCCCGATACCATCCCCTTCGATAAAAGGAATTATAGGATTGTTAGGCACATTTAATTTACCATTTTCTAGGGTAATTTTTTGACCTTCAGTTGGAATAGTAACTTTATTAGACATAGCATCCCCCGATTAGTCTAGTGATGAGAAGAGATTAAGTAACACCTCTTTTTAATTAAGCTAAACTAAAAAGAGCAAATACACTAATCACTGCAACGTTATAATTAATATAAACCTCATGAATACCAATAATAATAGTCTATTTAGAAAATAAGTTAATATTAATCAAAGAAATGCGTAATTTTTTCTGCCATTAGCTGGCACGCCACTGTAGACGGGTGAAAACCATCTTCAGCAAAGTGTGATTTTTCACCACTAAGTTCTATCGGGATAGTATTTACAAATTTAAAACTAGGTATTAGCGTATTTGTTATATTATTAAGTTCAGAACACCGGGCACCAAGTACCGAGGATAAAGGTAATTTTAATAATGGAAATTTGTCCATTGGCGGAACTTCTAAAAAGGTAATTTTTGCATTAGGTGAAACATGAAGAATACGATTAATAAGTTCATTAATTTGTATTCGCCATTTCGAAAAAGAAGTGAACGCTTTTACATCATTTACACCAATAGACACCACATAATGGTTTGCTTGTGGTAATTCATGACTATCAATGTGCAAGAGCAAATCATTAAGTTTATAACCTGACTTCCCCATTACTTTCCACTTAGGCATGCCAAGTTTTCCGTCTAAACATTTAGCTATTTCCCCTGCTAATGCGTCATCAATATGTTCAATACCAACGCCTGCTGCTACTGAATCGCCTAACATGATAAAATCAAATGTTTCATGGTTTTTATCAACAATACCATTTGCTTCAGGTAAACGAATTGCGATCTTTTTAAAGAAACCCCCCTGTACAATCCATATAGGAAAAGTGGCTATACTAAATAGTGTATTTAATGTTTTACTCTTAAAAATCATAGTAACTCTAGGTATTTATTAATAACAGCACGTACTTTGCCTGTTTCATGCAATTGATAAATAGCACTGTTTAACCTATTTAAAAGTAAAGCATGCTCATTTCGAAGTCTTATATGTAAAAAACCATCCGAATGCAGCAAAGTTAATTTTACTTTTACATCTAAACGTGAGGACCAGTATTTCGCAGGAAGGTCACCTATAATCGCATAATCAATGCGTTTACTCGCCAGTGCTTTTATTAATTCTTTTTCTGAAGAAAAATCCTGACGAATAAAGACATCGTCATTATGATAGTAATAGCCTCTTACCGTACCAATAGGCTTATTATGCAACTCTTGCTCTTTCGTTATTGGTATGTTGTTAGCGCTAAGCTGTACGACGTACTCCTTTATAGGTACCAAAGGCTCACTTAACACAAATTTAGGGGCGAACTCTTGATTTGCGAACCAGGCGGGGCTTATGAGATCAAAATCTATGTCACCTTTTTCGATTGCTGCTACTAATCGAGCTGCGGGTAAAGTGATATGCTGCCCTTTAATGTCAGCTAATGCGAGAACTTCAGGCACTAATTCGCCTAAAATTCCTGGCCGATCTTTATCATCAAAATAATATGGGCTCCAATTATTAGAACCAGACAAGTCAAATTTCAGAATCGGTTCAGTACCACTTACATTAAAATTAAAAAACATTAATAGGCACAACAATTGCCATTTCATAATATTAATTTACCAATTACTTTCACCCTTTAATTAGATTAGCCTAAATTTTAAAGTGGTTTAATTTATCGAGTTATACTTTTGTTGTAAGCACTTTAATCCCCATAAGGATCATCGCGCCACCCAGTATTCTATCAATCCAATGTGCTGAACGTTGAAATCTGCTATTAAGAACTGAATTACTTAACATAAATACCACCAGTGAGAACCACAACATTTGCAATACCATTAACCATACGCCATAAAAAGCCAATTGCCACATAGGCATTTCAGGTGAAAGTACCATAGTAAACAAAGCAACAAAGTAAATGGGTGCTTTAGGGTTAAACACATTACATAGAAAACCTGTAGTTATTGTTTTATATGTTCCAAATTTATTTTCGGTCCCTAAATCTATGTTAACCGAGTCTTTTCTATTTGCTTGCAGGCCATTAACCCCAAGGTAAAGCAAGTAGCAGCCACCAAGTATTCGAATAACCCACAGCGCTGTTTCAGAATTCGCTATGATTGCAGCCAAACCTAATGACGAATAGATAATATGAACAGACAAGCCTAGCGCTATTCCCAAACTACACAGTAGCCCTGCACGTTTTCCATTTGCCAACGTTTGCTGAGAAACCAATACAAAGTCGGGTCCAGGCGAGGCTGCAGCCAACAAATGGATAGAAGTGATGACTATAAGACCTTGTATGAATTCCATAAAAAACTTAAAAATTATGATTTATTAGATGTTAAATGAAGTTGTAAAACTAAACAATTTAAATTGAGGGCAAAAAAAAGGCTTGTATAAACAAGCCTTTTCATTCAATTAATTAAGACAGCAATTAAAGCAACGTTGCCAAAATTGTATTTAGTGTTTCACTTGGGCGCATTGCCTTAGCAGCAGCTTCTTGCTCTGGGAAGTAGTAACCACCAATATCCATTGAAACACCTTGCGCATCATTTAGCTCAGCAACAATCTTTTCTTCTTGCTTAGTTAATGCTTGTGCCACAGGTCCAAAAGCTTGTGCTAATTCTGCATCTTTATCTTGCGAAGCTAATGCTTCTGCCCAATACATTGAAAGGTAAAAATGTGAACCACGGTTGTCTAATTCATTCACTTTACGTGATGGAGACTTGTTTTCTTGTAAAAACTTAGCTGTAGCCGCATCAAGTGTATCAGCAAGTACTTGTGCTTTGGGGTTATTAGCAAAGTTAGCTAAATGCTCTAGAGATGCTGCTAATGCTAAAAACTCACCTAGTGAATCCCAACGTAAATGGTTTTCTTTTTCAAATTGCTGAACATGCTTAGGAGCCGAACCACCTGCTCCAGTTTCAAACAAACCACCACCGTTCATTAACGGTACAATTGAAAGCATTTTTGCCGACGTACCTAGCTCAAGTATCGGAAATAAATCAGTGTTGTAGTCACGTAAAACGTTACCTGTTACTGATATAGTGTCTTCGCCGTTACCGCAACGTACTAACGTCTTTTTACACGCTTCTGTTGGAGCAAGAATGCTTAAATCTAAACCGGTAGTGTCATGCTCTGGTAAATATTGGTTAACTTTCTTAATAATTTCAGCGTCGTGCGCTCGGTTTTCATCTAACCAGAAAATTGCTGGCGTATTAGATAAACGTGAACGAGTAACCGCTAATTTCACCCAGTCTTGAATTGGTGCATCTTTAGTTTGACACATACGGAAGATATCACCTTCGCAAACGTCATGAGATAACAACACTTCGCCAGTTGCTGCATTTACAGAGCGAATAATACCATCGCTTTGTGCTGTGAAAGTTTTATCATGCGAACCGTACTCTTCAGCTTTTTTAGCCATTAAACCAACGTTAGGAACGGTACCCATAGTTGTTGGGTTAAAGGCACCATTTTCACGACAGTAGTCTACTACTGCTTGAAAAACACCAGCATAATTACGATCTGGAATGGTAAATTTGGTATCTTTTTGTTTACCATCTGGTCCCCACATTTGACCAGAAGCTCGTAAAGCAGCTGGCATTGATGCGTCGATAATGATATCGCTTGGTACATGTAAGTTAGTAATACCGCGATCTGAATCAACCATCGCCATTGGCGGACGCGTTTCATAAACAGCTTGCAGGTCTGCTTCTATTTCAGCTTGTTTCTCTGACGGCAAGCGGCCAATTTTGGCGTAAACATCACCAATACCGTTATTAGCATCTACACCTAACTGATCAAAAACAACAGCATGTTTTTCAAATACCGTTTTATAATAGACTTTTACACAGTGACCAAAGATGATTGGGTCTGACACTTTCATCATCGTCGCTTTCATATGTAACGAGAATAAAACGTCTTCTTCTTTAGCTTTTTCAATTTCTTGTTCGAAGAATTCAACTACCGATTTTTTGCTCATTACTGACGCATCGATAACTTCTTTATCTTCTAAAGCAACTCTTTCTTTTAAAACTGAAACATTACCTGTCGCATCGACAAACTCGATACGCATGTCTGTAGCACCATCAACAGTCATTGATTTTTCGCTACCGTAAAAATCGCCTTCTGACATGTTAGCTACATGTGATTTTGAATCTTTTGACCAAGCGCCCATTGAGTGAGGGTTGTTCTTAGCGTATTGCTTAACTGAGCCAGGAGCACGGCGATCTGAGTTTCCTTCACGTAATACAGGGTTAACCGCAGAACCTAACACTTTTGCATAAGTTAGCTTAATTGACTCTTCCGCCTCATTTTGTGGTTCTTCAGGGTAATCTGGTAAGTTATAACCTTGTGCTTGAAGCTCTTTAATCGTTGCTTGAAGCTGAGGGATAGAAGCACTAATGTTAGGCAGTTTAATTATGTTAGCTTCTGGTGTTTTAGCCAAATCACCTAGCTCTGCCAATGCATCGCCAATACGTTGCTCTTCTGATAAATACTTTGGAAAGTTAGCAATCACACGACCTGCTAAAGAAATGTCACGAGTTTCAACATCAATGCCAGAAGAAGCGGTGTATGCTTTAATAATCGGTAATAAAGACTGAGTCGCTAATGCTGGCGCCTCGTCAGTAATTGTATATATGATTTTTGATGTATCTTTGCTCATTGAAATTCCTAATTTTTTCCTGCTATTTTTTTGTTAGCCAGCGAGTTGCTAACGTACTGTAAAAAATTTTTTGCTGGCGCATAGTACTTAAATTCAAAGCACTTTAAAATAGTCACAAGCAATCAATCGTTTAAATTCAACAGGCAAGTAAAGTTGACAAACAATAAAAGCAAAGCAAAGACAAGGGGTAACGGTCAATCCAACCACAAGGTACGACCAGTTAATAAAAAGCCCTCTATTTCGCCAGAGAGCCGTAAAATCATACTATTTAATAAACCGTTTGATGTATTAAGTCAGTTTACAGACGACCAAAACCGTAAAACCTTAAAAGACTATGTAACAATAAAAGACGTTTATGCCGCAGGTCGCTTAGATAGAGATAGTGAAGGCTTATTGTTATTAACAAATGATGGGAAATTACAACATAGAATAGCAAGTCCAAAATTTAAAGCGCCAAAAACTTACTGGGTGCAAGTTGAAGGAAGTCCAGAACAACAAGACATTGAAAAGCTCATTAGAGGTGTTGAATTAAAAGATGGCATGACTTTGCCTGCAAAAGTAAAAATAATTGACGAACCAAAGGTATGGCAGCGAACCCCACCTATTCGAGAACGTAAAAACATTCCAACAACTTGGTTAGAGATTATCATCACGGAAGGTCGTAATCGCCAAGTTAGGCGTATGACGGCGCATATTGGCCATCCAACTCTTCGCCTTATTCGCTATGCAATTGGTCATTGGAATATAGACAACATAAATAATGGCGAATTTGTTTTAGTCAAAGAGTAATGAAAAAACTCGTTAGCAATTACTTAGGAAAAAGAATGAACCAGCATGGTAGTGAACAATTTAAACCCAATACAACTGTAGCTGCTATTGTACACTGTAAAGGTAAGTTTCTTTTAGTAGAAGAAAAAGAAAATGACCGCACAGTCTATAATCAACCAGCAGGTCATTTAGAAGCGAAAGAGAACCTGATAGCCGCTATGCAACGGGAATTGGAAGAAGAAACCGGCTTATTATTATCTCCAGATTACTTATCAGGCATATACTATTTCCATCGTCCTGAACTAGCTCTTTATTTTATGAGGTTTAGTTTCGTTTTTGAATTGGCAGAACAGATAAAATGTGCACCATTGGATGCTGAAATTACCGCTTGCCATTGGTTGTCGTTAGACGAAATAACACGTTTAAAACCTCAGTTAAGAAGCACTATGGTATTAGACTGTATAAATGACTATTTAACTGGTCAAAAAATCTCTCTTAGCACATTAAAAAGTAACCTTTAAAGGCTATTACAGCAGATAAGGCTATGCTATAATTCTGCGCCTTTTTTCCTATAGTGGTTACGAAATTTAATGTCATCTAGCGAAAATTCGTCATTAACTAATACGTCTAACGACGCAGTAAATACAACAAAAGCCCCTCAAGATACCCGTGTAATCGTTGGTATGTCAGGTGGTGTTGACTCTTCAGTTTCCGCCTACTTATTAAAAGAACAAGGTTATCAAGTTGAAGGCTTGTTTATGAAAAACTGGGAAGAAGATGATACCAATGAGTACTGTGCCGCTGCTGAAGATCTTAAAGACGCACAAGCTGTATGTGACAAACTAGGCATTAAATTACACACAATCAATTTTGCTACAGAGTACTGGGATAATGTATTTGAATATTTCCTTGCTGAATATAAGGCAGGACGTACGCCTAACCCTGATATAATGTGCAACAAAGAAATCAAATTCAAAGCATTTTTAGAGTTTGCCTGTGAAGACCTAGGAGCAGACTATATTGCTACAGGACACTATGTACAAAGAGAATTTCGTGATAGCAAATGGAATATGATCCGAGGTTTAGATAATAACAAAGATCAAAGTTATTTCTTATATACTCTTAGTCATAAACAAGTTGGACAAACTTTATTCCCAGTTGGTCATATTGAAAAACCAGAAGTTCGGGCTATTGCTGAAAAAGCAGATTTAATTACTCACAACAAAAAAGATAGCACAGGTATTTGCTTTATCGGTGAACGGAAGTTTAAAGACTTCTTACAAAAGTATTTGCCAGCGCAGCCTGGGAAAATCGAATCTGCTGAAGGAGAAGTGATCGGAGAGCATGACGGTTTAATGTATCATACTCTTGGACAACGGAAAGGCTTACGTATTGGAGGCTTGGCTAATGCCGGTGAAGAACCTTGGTATGTAGTAGAAAAAGACCTTATCCGTAACGTACTTATTGTTGGTCAAGGTCATAACCACCCTCGTCTTTTTTCTAAAGGTTTAATAGCGAATCAATTACACTGGGTAAATAGAGAGACAGTAGCGGTTCCATTTACGTGCACAGTTAAAACTCGGTATCGCCAAGAAGATGTAGCTTGTACTGTTACGCCACTAAACGATGATGAATACGAAATCCTATTTGAAGAGCAACAAAGTTCGGTAACTCCGGGACAATCTGTAGTATTTTATCAAGGTGATGTTTGTTTAGGTGGCGGTATTATTAATACCCTAATTCGATAATTATTATGAACGATCAAACATTAACGTTTGCGGCAATATGTCAAATTGCCAGCATGGTCCAAACAATTGCACGTAAAGGCACTGTTGACAACCAACAATTAGCAACAATGCTAAAAAGTATCACAATTACCTCGCCTGAAAATACCTTAGAAGTTTACGGTGGGAATTTAAGTAATTTAAAAAATGGTTTAAACGTTATTACTAGCCACTTGGGTGATGACACTAAACAAAAAGATCCAGAATTAACACGTTACATTGTCAGTTTACTTAATCTTGAACGACGATTAACTAAGAACAAACGCCAATTAGCAGCGCTAGGTGAGCGAATCGACCAGACACAAAGACAAAGTGAGCATTACGAAATTGATAGCCCTCAATTGCTAGCAAGCTTTGCGAGTATTTACAGTGACTTGATAAGCCCTTTAGGCGCTCGTATTCAAGTTGCTGGCGAACCAGTTAATTTAAAACAAGAATCCAATCAGCACAAAATTAGAGCGTTGCTTTTAGCAGGAATTCGAAGTGCTGTACTTTGGCGACAAGTTGGCGGAAAACGTAGAAATATATTATTTGCACGTTCTAAACTATTAAAATGTGCTAACCAGTTACTAAGCGAAATTTACTAATTTTTTAATTTTATTTGTTTGTAGGAAAACACTATGGAACTTTCAGCATTAAGTGCAATTTCACCTGTTGATGGTCGTTATGGCAGTAAAACAAAAGCCTTACGCCCTATTTTCAGTGAATTTGGTTTAATTAAATACCGCGTTACCGTTGAAGTTCGTTGGTTACAGAAGTTGGCTGAACAAGCAGAAATTGCTGAAGTACCAGCGTTCTCAGTTGAAGCCAACAGTGTCTTAGACGATATTGTTGCAAACTTTTCTGAAGAAGATGCAATGCGTGTAAAAACCATTGAAGCAACAACAAACCACGATGTTAAAGCTGTAGAATATTTCTTAAAAGAAAAAATCGCAGACAATGCTGAACTAAACGCAGTAACTGAATTTATTCATTTTGCGTGTACGTCTGAAGACATCAATAACCTTTCGCACGGTTTAATGCTGACTGAAGCTCGTGACCAAGTTGTTATGCCAATACTAGATGAAATCCTAGAGGCACTTAAAAAATTATCTATCGAGTACAAAACAATCCCAATGATGGCTCGTACCCACGGCCAACCGGCATCGCCGACCACTATGGGTAAAGAAATGGCAAACGTATATGTGCGTTTAAAGCGCCAGCGTGATCAAATTGCAGCGGTAGAAATGCTTGGTAAAATTAATGGTGCTGTTGGTAACTACAATGCTCATCTATCTGCTTACCCAGACGTTGACTGGCATACATTCTCAAATGAGTTTGTAACGAGCCTAGGTTTAACATGGAATGCGTTTACTACACAAATAGAGCCGCATGACTATATCGCAGAGCTTTTTGATGCGGTTGCACGCTTTAACACTATTTTAATTGATTTTGATCGCGACGTTTGGGGTTACATTGCTCTAGGTCATTTCAAGCAAAAGACGATTGCAGGTGAAATTGGTTCGTCAACAATGCCACATAAAGTTAACCCTATTGATTTTGAAAATTCTGAAGGTAACTTAGGTATTGCTAACGCGCTTTTTGCGCATTTAGCACAGAAACTTCCTGTATCTCGCTGGCAACGTGACTTAACTGACTCAACAGTGTTGCGTAACCTAGGTGTTGGTTTTGGTCACGCGTTAATTGCTTACGCAGCTACGTTAAAAGGTATTAGTAAATTACAAGTTAATGAGCAATCTTTAGCGAATGAGCTTGACCAAAACTGGGAGTTATTGGCTGAGCCAATTCAAACAGTAATGCGTCGCTACGGCATTGAAAAGCCATATGAAAAGTTAAAAGAACTTACTCGTGGCAAACGAGTTAATGCCGAAGTAATGCGTGAATTTGTAGCTAAATTAGATATGCCTGAAGCGGCAAAAGCAGAATTAGCAGAATTAACACCTGCAAGCTATATTGGCCGCGCTATCGCATTTATTGATGAGCTATAATTAGACATCTTTATTGAGAAAAAGAAGACTAAGGTCTTCTTTTTTTATACCTAAATATTCACGAGCTTTAACTATGTATACCATTAACTGGGGCGACCTAACCCCTGAACTTTTCCTTAAAGAATACTGGCAAAAAAAACCCTTATTAATAAAAGCTGGCTTTAATTCTTTTCAAGACCCAATAACTGCAGATCAGCTTGCCGGACTTGCTATGGAACAAGAAATTGAGTCCCGCATAATAGCCCATGATAACAATGAGAAGTGGCAAGTTTCACACGGACCATTCGAAGAATTCAGTGAATTCGGTGAAAATAATTGGACGTTACTTGTTCAAGCGGTTAACAACTGGTCAGAAACAACAGCAGCATTACTTTTACCATTTAAATTCCTGCCTAATTGGCGAATAGATGATGTAATGGTGAGCTTTTCAACACCAGGTGCTGGTGTCGGCCCTCATTTGGATCAATACGATGTATTTATTACTCAAGGTGAAGGAAAGCGTCGATGGCAAGTCGGTTTACCAGATGCGGGCCTTATAGAATTGGTACCTCATGAAGACTTGAAACAAGTCTCGGCTTTTAAGCCTATTATTGATGAAGTAACAGAACCAGGCGATATTTTATATATTCCTCCAAACCACCCACATAACGGTGTTGCACTAGAAAACTCAATGAATTATTCAGTAGGTTTTCAAGCCCCTAGTGCACAAGAAATGATTACTGCACTAGCCGATACCGTTATCGATAAAGATATCGCAGGTCAACGCTTCGGTGATCCTAATAGATCTATAACTATCTCGCCTGAGTGCTTAACCACAGAAGACATAAAACAACTTCAATCGTTTATGTTAACTCAAACAAGTGACCTCGATTTATTTAGCGACATGATTTCATCATTTTGTACACGTAATCACCACGCTTTAGAAATACTGATACCAGTTGAACCATTTACTGAGGAAATGGTTGTTAGTTACCTAAATGACCCTGAAATATTTGTACGCCCAGTACTAGGTATTAAATCACTAATTAATGAACAAAATGGTGACTTATACATAAATGGTGATCGGGTTTCAATTTCTGAAAATACGAGAGAATTGGCTATTTTAATCGCCAAAAATCAGCCTTTGACATCAGAATCTATAAAAAGTTCCATGGATTGTTTGAATAATATACAAATGTTAACTAGTGTATTAAATATGGGGTACTGGTATATAGATTAACTAAATGCATTACAGTGTAAGTAGAGTTTCTTGGGAGCATGCTGCTCCCCTGCTAAAAACAGTGCGGGAGCGTGTATTTATTTGCGAGCACCGCATTCCAAAACGTGTCGAGTTTGATCGAAAAGATAAGCAAGCTATTCACATGCTAGTTTGTGATGATCACAGCCAAGAACCAGTAGCTACTGGGCGTATTTTACCAAATGGAGAAATTGGAAGAATTGCTGTTGTAAGGGAACATCGTAGACAGCAACTTGATAGACTAATATTTAAAGGGTTACTAAAAGCAGCAAAAGAATTGCAACTTAAAGAAGTTTTTATCTATAGCCCATTAGACTCTGTAGAATACTTTACTAGCAACAAATTTTACCCTGTAGGCTCAGTATTTATGGAGGCGGGACGACCAATACAACAGTTAGCTTGTCCTGTTGAAAAAATCAAAAGTAAAAAGTGTTACCTTAGTCATTAATTGATAATAACTCCCAACTAACAGCAAATTATTTTGGACCACTTTAAGTGGGCAAATACACGATTAACTTCTATTTTTAAGCCTGTTTTGTTCGTTCTATGAAAGTTTTCATAATGTATTTAAATATGAACACTTAACCATAAACTAAATTCCTCGTAGATATAGATTGACGTTTACGTAAATGATAATGTTCTGGCCAATTTATTACAGCTGCGTTTTATTTAGCCAAAACTAAAACAGAGATTATTCCTGTTAACTAAAACAACTTGCTAGATAGCGCGACAACCTACCACGGAGATGAAAAGTGGCTTTTTTTGATTTAGTAGATTTTGACAATCATGAACAAGTTGTATTTTGTAGCGACGAAGAAACTGGCCTTAAGGCGATTATAGCTGTCCACAGCACTAAGTTAGGCGCTGCTGTAGGTGGTTGTAGGATGTGGGATTACGCTAGTGATGAGGAAGCATTGGTAGATGTATTACGTTTATCTAAAGGTATGACATATAAGAATGCGATGGCAGGCCTTACGATGGGCGGCGGGAAATCGGTAATTATTGGTGACGCTAAGAAAATTAAATCTGAAGCACTTTTTAAAGCTTTTGGGCGTGCATTAAATGGCTTAGGTGGCCGATATGTGAGTGCTGAAGATGTAAATATCACTACTACAGATATCGCAATTGCTAATACAGAAACGCCTTATGTTACAGGTACCGAAGGTAAAAGTGGCAACCCTGCTCCTTTCACTGCATTAGGTACATTTTTGGGGCTTAAAGCAGCAGTTAAACATAAATTAAATCGTGACGATTTAAAAGGCTTAACGGTCGCTGTGCAAGGTCTTGGTAGCGTAGGTTTCTATTTATGTGAGCATTTAAACAAAGCAGGCGCAAAACTAGTTGTAACTGATATTAACGAACAAGCCGTGGACAAAGCCGTTGAACAATTTGGCGCACAGGCAGTAGGCCTCAACGAAATTTATGATGTTGAGTGCGATGTTTATGCTCCGTGTGCTCTTGGCGCTACGGTTAATGACAGTACAATAGATCGAATCAAGGCTAAAATCATCGCTGGTTGCGCTAATAATGTATTAGCAGAACCTAAGCATGATCAAGCGCTTGTCGAACGTGGTATTTTATACGCTCCAGATTACGTAATTAATGCAGGCGGAATAATCAATGTGTCGTTTGAAGAAGACTACTGTGCTGACAGAGCAACTAAGAAAGTAGAAGAGATCTACGACACATTACTAAATGTTTTTGCAAAATCAGATATTGAAAATAAGCCTACTGGTATGGTTGCAGATGAAATTGCTCGTCAAATTATTGCCCAAGGTGGAAAGTAACCACTGTAAATAACGATAACTAAAATAATTTCAAAGCCCACTTTATAGTGGGTTTTTTAATCACGTCCCTCAAAGAACTGTTAAAATAACATCTCTTTAATGTTAATATTTAGTAATACTAAATAATAATAAAAACGAAATGTTGCCTCAATCTCCTAAAGTTTTATTCGTAGTATTGCTTGTTATTGCAGCATTATTCCCCTACTCAATGCTTGAAAGTTATACGGAAAATTTAGCTAGCAATATAAAAAACTATTCATTCATTGCGTTACAACTTCTCACTATAGTTTACATAGCAATATATAGAAAACAATTAACAAGTCAGTCATTAAAACTATTCTGGCAGTTTATTCCTTTGGCAATTCTCGCAAGCATTATTAGCTCGATACTCAATACTTATCATTTAAACTCATACTCAATATTTACACAGGACTTTCTTTCATTAGTCAGTTATTTCTTTATCATTCTCGCTATAGAAACTAATCCTCACTTAAGTAAAGTCCCTTTAAACAAATATATAAATGGCAGAATTCCGGCTATATTTTTTGTTGTAACCTGCTTCTGCTATTTTGTCTTGCTACCCTATGAGTTTTCAAATGAAAAATATTTAACGGGCATTCCTTCTGCTTTTTTTCATTGTGCTATAAGCACATTACTTTTCATAAGATTGCTATCGCATACTTTTAGTGGATTAAAGAAACAGTGGTTATATTATTACGGTTCATTATCCCTAGCGGGTTTTTCGCTTTTTTTAAGTAACACCAACACATTAATGGCTCATTACAATCAAGAAACACTTGCTACATACGTGTTGTCTTCATTGGAATTATTACCCTTTGTTTTTATTGTTTTAGCGTTTAACATGGCATTGGCTTTTAGACCTGTAGACTCCCAATTGACTAAATTACAAAACGTAGAAATCTATGTGTTTGTATTAGTAGTTTCGTTATTTTTAGTGCATTTAATTGGTATAAACTATTCACTTGGTTACATTGTCGGCGGAGGATACCAACCTACCACTATAATCATCTGGTCATTAGCATCCATAGTTTTCACACTGTTTATAACAACGAATAAAAGTAAGCGCCATACTTACCTAAAAACAATTAACTCTCAACAAGCAGAAAACATTCATACCTTGAATAAGCAAAACGTAGCGCTTCATACTTCGATTTTACACAGTGAAGAAAAAGCTATTGTTTCTTCTTCCAATAATGCAATTTTAACAACTTCACCCCAGGGCATGATTTTATCGGCAAACCCTGCAGCCGTTCATTTATTTCAAAGACTAGAGCATGAAATAGTAGGCAATAACATCGAGCTACTATTTTCTTCAAAAGAAAAAATGCATCATTTTTTCAAATTTGACAGTAATTTATATAACCTTCAGCGCCAAGACAAAGGACTAGTTTTAGAGTGTGATGCGCTACGAAGCGACGGAATTAACTTTCCCGTACAAGTAGAGCTTCAATGGACAGAAAGGAACGAGAAGCCTTTAGTAGTTATTACGTTTATAAACCTTACAGCGCGAAAACTCGCCGAAAAACAGGCGCTAGATCTCAAAGACAAATTTATAGCTAACATTTCTCATGAATTTAGAACACCTCTTACAATAATTAATGGCATTCTCGAACGTTACCTAACTACCACTATAGACAAAGCACAATTACAAGAATTAACGACGGCTAAAAGGAATGGCCTTAGATTGGTAAGAATGGTTGAACAATTATTAGAACTCTCTAGGTTGTCACATAATCCAAGTTTAACTTTGTCGACTTATCGATTGAAGACGTTAATGCACATGCCTCTTGATAGCTTTAAAAAATTAGCGGCACAACATGATTTGACATTTGAAGCTGAAATACCCAATGACTACTGGTTAGAGTGTGACCCACAAGCATTCGAAAAAATTGTATTTAATTTATTAGCAAACGCCGTTAAATATACACCGGCAGGAGGGAATATAGAAGTTAAGGCGTTTCTAGAAAATGATCAACTACATTTGGCGGTAATTGATACTGGCATAGGTATTAGCCAAGCTAATAAAGAGAAAATATTTGAGCGCTTTCAAAGAGCAGATGACATAAAAAATAACGCAATATTCGGTGTAGGTATTGGCTTGTCTTTAGTCAATGAGTTAGTCAAAGCTCATCATTGGCGAATAAGTCTAGTTAGTGAATATAAAAAAGGAAGTAAATTTACACTTTCAATGCCTATTGCAAAACCATTGGCAGAAGAATTTACGCCGCCTAGTATGATGTCAGATGACGAAGTTTCAAGCCTTCTTACCGATTCTGTAACAATTACCAATGAAGATGTTAACCACTCTCAGAAAATTGTCTTAGTTATTGAAGATAACAAAGACATGCAAAGTCATATAAAGCAAATCATTGAACAGCAACACCACTGCGTACTTGCATTGAGTGGCGAATTAGGTTTAAGTTTGGCTCAAGAGTACATACCAGACTTAATTGTTTGCGATATTATGCTTACCGGTATAGATGGCTTTGACGTATTGCAACAGCTAAAACAAAATGAGTTAACTTCGCATATTCCCGTGATCATGTTAACAGCGCGTTCAGATTTAGAAAGCCGCATCAAAGGTTTAAATCTTCAAGCTGACGAATACTTAAGCAAGCCATTCAATCAGAAAGAACTACTCGTCCGTATTGAAAATTTAATTGCAAACAGAGACCTTTTACAAGAAAACTACTATCAAAAATTTAAGCTCGATAGTAAAAAAGAACTAAAAGATAAAAACGTTAGTCAAGGTTTAGCAAAAATAGCTTCGCCTGATCAAGGAATTACAGTAAATGATAAGTTTTTAGAAAAGCTATCTAATATAGTAACTAAGCTTTATGTTGAACCTGAGTTGGATATCAAAATATTGTCAAAAGAACTCGCGGTTAGCGAACGACAATTACAGCGAAAATTAAAAGTATTGCTTGGTACGACTCCAAATAACTATATAAAGGAATTTAGGCTTAAAAAAGCAGAAGAATTATTAAAAAGTGGCAATCAAATAGGACTTATTGCTTTAGATGTAGGCTTTTCATCTCAAACTTACTTTGGGCGTTGTTTCAAAGAGAAATACAAATGCACACCAAAGCAATATCAGGCAAAATATTTAACATAATTAGCAATTCTACTGTAAATAGTAGCAATGTAAATCTCGTTTTACTGGTGTTTTAAATAAAGATAACTGGATAGTAATTCTAAGCTGTCTAACTCCATGACAGATATAAAATCGAAAGACTCCTGTTTAGGTCCGTGAATTCCTACCCAATTCACCATTTTATTATGCTGTATTGTCTTGAGAGACAACTCTATTAGCACGCTAATTTGATCCCAGCTATAAGCGAATGGTTGCTCTAAATCGAACGGAAAGAAACTATAAGCTAGCTTAATGTCAATATCTTGATCAAAGGCATGTTTAAATCGATGAGTTAAATTAGTCGATAAATCTGCGGCATCATTGCCCTTTTCATAACCTATAATTGCAAAAACATTCTCAGACCATCTAACAACCAAATCGTCCTCATTCTTGCTATATTCCATCAAATCAACAATGTTGATAATCTGGCTATTAGACGTTTTATTAATATCTTGGATTTGAACCATTAATATATAAAGCCTAGGTAACAAACTTCGCTGTAAAGGCTTTAAGTTGTTATGGATTTGCAGCATCAATTTGCTAGCTTGCTCAATATATATATCTAAATACCGTCTGCTTTTAACACCCGTTACTTTATCAATTATTGCTACTTTTTCTAATTGACGATTCGCTTGCTCTAACTCGCTATTCTTTTGAACGTATTTTTCTGTCTTTTCTATAACTTGCTCTTTTAAGTACGCACGTTGATCTTGCTCAGAAAGTAATTTTCGATTCATCAAACGTGAGTATAAAAGTAAAGCAAAAGCTAAAAAGAATACATAGAGCAAATAGGCCCACCACGTATTCCAGGGCGCAGGATTAACAATAATATTTAACTGATACGTATGGTTACTCCATACGTTATCGCTATTAGCTGCTGTAACCTCGAACGTATAACTTCCAGCAGGTAAGTTTGTATAAGTAGCACGCCTTAGCTTACCTGCATCAATCCATTCATCTTCGAAGCCTAATAAGCGATATTTATACCGTGTTGCTTCTGGTTCGCTATAGTTTAATCCTACATACTCGAAGGATATTAATTGATCTTGATAGTCAAAATTTACAGTATTTAACGAAGATAACGGCTGTTTAAACAAGATTGGTTCATTTAGTTTATAAATATTATTTAGCTTGATGATCGGAGCCGGCTGAGCATCAATTATTTTGCTAGGGTTAATACCGTTAAAACCTCGAGCGCTGCCAAATAGTAAAATATTGTTTTTTGTTCTGAACACCGCACCATGGTTGAACTCTAAATCAGTTAAACCATGCCTGTTGTCGAAATGTTTAAATACCTTTGAAGTAGGTGAATATCGTGAAATACCATTATTAGAACTAAACCAGATATTCCCTGAAATATCCTGAACCAAGCCGTATACGGTTTGGTCTTTCATGCCATCTTTGATATCGAAGTGCTCAAATATGAAGTTATTACGTTTAATGTTTTGATGGCTGAGAAAGTTAATGCCACCAGCTTGGCTGCCGCTCCATAAATTTCCTTGCTGATCAAACAACATTATCCAACTCAAATCACTGCTAATGGTACCAATATCATCTGGGTTATGATTTAAGTGCGTAAACTCTTCTGAATCTACGTCAAGTCGATTAAGTCCTCCGCCATATGTAGCAAGCCAAATATCGCCATGCTTATCTTCTTCCACTTGCAACACATGACTTATACTCGGTCCTTTAGTTGGTTTTTTTTCATTATAGGTAAAACGTTTGAATGAATTATCTTGCAATAATAAGTTAAGGCCATTGTGGTAGGTACTTACCCAGAGCCTACTATTTGAGTCTCTATAAATATCGGTAATACTATTGGCAGAAAGGCTATCTTGCTCGTTACCATTAAATTTATAATGTCGAATTACCCGTTTAGCTCGTAAATCATATTTAATTAATCCTGAAGAGCGTGTACCTATCCAAATGATTTGCTCTTCCGACATCAAGGCACTTATTCTGACCCTTCCTATTTCACTAGGCTCAAGCAAAACCGTCATGTCATTAGTCTTTGAATCTAGCTGGTATACAAGTCCATCGTAAGAGCTAATTAAAGTAGAGTTTTCACCAAAATTAGTAAACCCTGTAATTAACTTACTAGAAAGAGACAACTCGTTGTTTTTATCATATTGATTGAACGTAGCCATATGAGGGTCCCAACGACTTGTTCCCGACATTGTACCAACCCAAACCATTTGGCTGTCATCTTCATAAATGCTTAAAACAAAATTTCCGGCAAGACTAAACATATTCGCATTTGAGTGCTTAGCTTTTGTAAATGATTTATTGGAAAAGTCGTAAATAGATAAGCCTTTATCTGTAGCGATCCAAATATTTTGCCTAGAATCCTGATAAATCGCTTCAACAGTATTACTTGCCAGAGCTAAGCTACCAGACTTTTTATCTGTAAAATGGACTTTCTTACCAACTCGAGTATCAATTTTTACTAAACCATTTTCTGCAGTGCCAACCCAAACATTACCTAAATCATCTTGGTGTATTGCATTAATAAGTTTAGCGAAATTTACGTCTGTAGATAATTCATCAAATGCAATGGCTACGAGCATCTGGGTATTGGTATCTAACGTATAAATACCGTTACCATTCGTCCCAATCCATATATTGCCATCATTTATCTGGTTAAACGCGTGAATGGGTATATCAATCAAATAATGATTAACTACATTCCAACTACCTTCGTTTTCAGACAGTACATTTATTCCTTTTTCTGTTCCTACCCAAATATTGCCATTTGAATCTTCCATTAATGTATTTATGTTTCTACTTAAAAGCTTAGCTGTTGATAAATGATTGAAACCATTTATCAACGGATTAAATAGGTTCAACCCTTCTCTAGTTGCAACCCACAGCCGGCCTTTACTATCAACTAATATGTCACTAACGACATCTGAGGAAAGTGATGTTAAAACGTTATTATCGTGCAAATATGTAACAACATCATACCCATCATAACGATGGAGGCCTTCTTGCGAACCAAACCACATAAAACCATCATGGTCCTGTGCGATAGCGTAAATGGCTTTATAAGACAATGGGTTTTCGATTGAAAATCGTTTGAAAATATCGAAGGAGTTTGCAAACAAAGGATAGGAATAAGAGAGACAAACTAAAAGTACAATAATTTTTTTCAAGTTTGCCATCTCTATTTTAAGTTATTAACCAAATATACTAGGCTTTTTTACTGTTGTTCAACCCAGTTGTTAACGCTAATTTGTTCAGTCGTACTGACTTCAACATTAGTTTTCCAGATAAAATGGTCAACATTGGTTTTCCAGATGAAATGATCGACATTAGTTTTCCAAATAAAGTGATCGACTTCCGTTTGGCTTTCCCAATCAAAATTGTTGATATCGTAACTGGTTTTCCAAATAAAATGATCAACATAAGTGTCTGAGTGCCATTTATAACCTAGCTCTTCATTAATAGGCTGACTAACATCCCAAATATACGCATCACTTAGTCCTTTAACATAAAAGTTTCCATCTTCGTTAATATTTGCGCTACCTGAATAGTGCTCTTCGTCAGACAAATCTTTTGCTATGTTAAGCCCTTGGTTTGCGCAGTCTTTTA
The DNA here is from genome assembly GCF_012932965.1 of Thalassotalea algicola. Classification (GTDB taxonomy): domain Bacteria; phylum Pseudomonadota; class Gammaproteobacteria; order Enterobacterales; family Alteromonadaceae; genus Thalassotalea_F; species Thalassotalea_F algicola. The sequence goes on from NZ_JABBXH010000004.1 coordinate 139,041, forward strand.
CTGTACTAATGAGAGAGTTAAATGCATTAACCATTCCTGCGCCCTGCTGAAAAACACTATATGCTAGATTACCCTGCCCATCTAAAGCTAAATCTGCACCAGCAATAATTCGGCACTTTACCTGATCAGGCGTTAAGCTTGGATCTTTTGTTAAAATTAGAGCTGCCACACCTGAAACTACAGCCGCAGCCTGTGATGTACCAGACATTTCAAAATAACGACCTCCGTCATGATATTCAGGATGCGCTTGCACTATTTGACTATCAAAAGACATTAAGCCCGATAGGTGCCCGCCTGGTGCTACTATTTCCGGCTTAACGAATCCTTCATAAGTTGGTCCAGCCGCACTAAACGTCGCAAGTCTATCGTCAGTACCCTCAGTAATCGTATAGTTGTCCGACATAGCGCCTACCGTAATGATATACGGTACATTTCCTGGCACACCAATAGTCATTGGATCTGGTCCTGTATTGCCTGCAGATGCTACGACTACCATACCCTCTTGCCAAGCTTTCATTACAGCCTGATTCAACGGATCATCCCAATAATGAGAACGAATTGGTGCACTAAACGACATATTAAGTACACGTAAGTTAATTTGATCTTTTACGTCTAAAGCCCAGCTAATCCCTCTAATAATGTCTGCATATGATGCTTTACCTTCCGCATCAAACGCCTTGATCCCGACTAAAGCAGCATTAGGCGCTACTCCATAAACGTTACCATACATGTCTGTATCACTATTACCTGCTACACTCGCCACATGTGTACCGTGACCACTAGCTTCATCGTCATAGTTACTTATAGTATCGTTAATCGCATCATAAGTTCCCCATGCTTTATCTCGACCTTGCATATCATAATCAAGGCCCTTTAACTGATCTAAGCCAGTATCTAGGAAACCAATAGTCACTCCTTCACCCAAATTATAAAAGTAATGAACTAAGTCAGCATCAATGACGTATGGAACAGAAGCTAAAGGCTGAAAACGTTTCTTACTACTTCCCCAGGCAGAGCTTTTAACGTTATGATTTTGGCTTACTTTTACAGGAAGTGTTTTTTGAATTTTAACTAATTGATTCTGTGTTAGGTTAACAGCAATAGAGTTAATAATAGGTAAGCTATGGGTAGGCTTTAGCCCCATTGATTTAACCAATTTTAATAATGCAGGTAAATCTTTGTTAGATAAAATATAAGAGCTAGTTGCTTGTGTAGATAGCGTACTGGTAATTACTTTCTCAGCATTTGCTATTCCCGCGAGCAAATAACTACAAGTAATAATTACCGCAACAAGAGGTTGAATGATATTTTTATTTTTTTGCGTCATCGTTGTTCCTTAGGGTGAATTACCGCTATTACTTCAAGTGATCCTTTTCTAAAGAAGCAAACTAATTTCAACAAATGGCTAAATACTCTTTTCCGTTTAAATACAACACTTGTTAATGTTTCGTAACAATAATGTAAATTTAAATATTTATAAACTCTTTTTATAAAACTTTAATGATTAAAGTATATACAGAAAACGTATCAAATTGATTAGTTAACATTTTCTAATAATTTCAAAATATATTTATTATTAAATTGCCATTTCTTTAGCTTTGTTGGACCGTATCTATGCAAACAATTAAGCTTGAATAAATGCCACTGTGACATCCATGTCAGGGCAATAGCATCATCCTACTTATTTAACTTTTATCCTCTAGTACAACTACGCCATTTTTTAATATAAAAACGACACTTAAAAATATTACCTATATATTACAAAAACTTAAAAGATTACAACGATAATTGGTCAAGTCGCATAAGTACGACATGCTGGCCGTATTTTACTAGCGAGAGATAGCGTCTCGACAGATGCTAATAGTGTTGAAAAACAACAATAAGAAAAACAAAAAAACTAACGCAACTAACGAATTAAATTTAAAGCTTAACTCTAAGTTGCCCCGATAATTCAGAGAGAAACAGTAATGAAAAATAGTAAATTTATGCTGAGCACACTCGCCCTTTCAATAGTAGCTACGACAAGCTATGTAAATGCAAATACGTTTCAGGATGAAAAAGCATTAGAGCGAAATGCGCTAAACAAAGTAGTCAAACTAAAAGAAGCTGCTGAAAAAGCTAAAGCAAACACTAGTGATTTTGCACAGTGGATGAACGATAAGAAACAAGCTCGTCGTGATATGACTGACCGTTTAATCATCACCTATGTAAATGATAAACCTGATTTCAAAATTTTTAGTAGTGAAATGTCTAAGACTACAGGGTTAAACCTAAAGTCAGTTAAAACATTAAACAATGGCAAACACATTGTTTCTATTGGCCAAGAAAAGAATATAAAAGATTTAACAACATTAATGGCTAAGCTGAAGAAGCACCGCTCAGTTTCTTCTGTAGAGCCAGATTACAAACGTTACTTCATGGCACAGAATGAACCTTGGGGCATTGCTAACACACAATCTGATTTAGTAAATGATAATGACGCTGCAAATATGACGGTTTGTATCATTGACTCTGGTTATCAACAGAACAACCCTGATCTGTCTGCAAACAATGCAACAGGTACTAATAACTCTGGAACAGGTAATTGGTACCAAGCTGGCGGCTCTCACGGTACTCACGTGGCTGGTACTATTGCTGCTGTGAATAATAGTGAAGGTGTTGTTGGTGTGATGCCAAATACCAATGTCAATTTACATATCGTAAAAGTATTCAATGCAGAGGGCTGGGGTTACACTGGCGATCTTGTAGATGCCGTTGATACTTGTGTCAATAATGGTGCTAAAGTCGTGAATATGAGTTTAGGTGGCTCTGGTTCAAACAACACAGAGAAAAACTCACTTCAAGCCGCTGCAGATAGTGGTGTACTACTAATTGCTGCTGCTGGTAACGACGGTGACGCAACGTTCTCTTACCCTGCCTCATATGACTCTGTAATGGCAGTAGGTGCTGTCGATCAAAACGGTCAACATGCAGAATTTTCTCAATATACCTCACAAGTCGAAATAGCGGCACCTGGTGAAGCTATTTTATCTACCGTAGCTGGAGATGGTCGTTTAGGTTACATATCAATTGGTGGTACTACTTATGGCAACGACGAGGTTGTTCCGCAAAGTCGTTATGTTCAAAGTGGTTCAAGCTTCTCTATTAATAACATTAACGGCTCAGCAAACGGTACTTTGGGTAGCTGTACAATTTCTGGCAGTTCTTATAGCTGTAATGATGTTGCGGGTAACATCTGTTTAGCAGAGCGAAATGGTAACCAAGTTGGAAGTAATTATCCTGAAATAAACCCTGCTAAAGCTTGTGCAGACGCAGGTGCTGCAGGCGTTATCGTATACAGTAATAGTGATCGTCCAGGTTTACAAAATCCATTTTTAGTAGACGGAAATAGCGATGTTACTGTCCCTACTGTTTCAGTTAATCGTCAATTAGGTCAGCAACTTGCTGGACAACTTGGCAGCAATGTCAGTTTAACAGTAAATGCAAACCAAGATTATGCTTACTATAACGGTACGTCGATGGCGACGCCACATGTTGCAGGTGTAGCAGCGCTTGTTTGGAGTAAAAATCCAAACTGTAGTCCTACAGAAGTAAGAAACGCTTTGAAATCAACAGCTGTCGATCTAGATGCTGCCGGTCGTGACGATAAAACAGGCTATGGTTTAGTACAGGCTAAATCTGCTTCAGATAGCTTAACTGGAAACTGTGGTGGTGGCACTACTAACCCTCCTACTGGTGGTGAATTAGTTAATGGTGTTGCACAAAACAACTTATCTGCAAATACATCTGAAGTACTATCATTTACTATGAACGTACCTGCAGGCGCAACGGACCTTAATTTTGATATGTCTGGTGGTTCTGGTGATGGTGACTTATATGTGAAGTTTGGTTCTGAGCCAACAACATCATCATATGACTGTCGTCCATATAAAAATGGAAATACTGAATCTTGTTCATTCGCTACACCACAAGCAGGCACATATTATGTAGAAGTTTCTGCTTATTCAGCGTTTTCTGGCGTTACATTAACAGGTAGCTTTACAGAAGGCAGCACTGGTGGTGGCGCTACAGGTGGTTCTGCATCGGTTTCTGATATTTCAGTGTCAAGAAGAGAGTGGAAATACTACACAATTGATATTCCAGCTGGCATGTCGACACTAGACTTCACGTTAAGCGGTGGTACAGGAGACGCTGATATGTATATTAAACGTGGCGCTCAACCAACGAGCAGTAGTTACGACTGTCGCCCTTATGAAAACGGCAACAATGAAACTTGTTCATTCAGCAACCCTATTGCTGATACATGGCACATCGGTCTATACGGCTATCGTGCGGCAAGCGGCATGAAACTAGATGTAGTTTATAACCCTTAAGCGTTATAAATAAAATCACAAAATAAAAGGGAAGGCTTAGCCTTCCCTTTTTAACTAAAACGATAATTACTCTGCTGATTTTAATCGTTCAAAACCTTCTTCTAAATCTGATATTAAATCGTTTACATCTTCTAAACCAACGTGCAACCTGACAAGTGGTCCTTCATAAGTCCAATCTGTTGCCGTTCTTAATGCACCAACATTTTGTACTGCAATAATTAGGCTTTCAAATCCGCCCCAGGAGTAACCCATCTTAAAATGGTTCATGCCATCAAGAAAATCCGTTAAGTTTTTTACAACCTGAGGCTTCAAAACGAACGAAAATAAACCGTTGCTGCCAAGAAAATCTCTTTTAAAGTATTCATGGCCAGGACATGTTTCAAAAGCAGGATGAAAAATAATTTCGACTTCTTCTCTTTTAGATAGCCACTTAGCTATTTTTAACGCATTTTGTTCATGTTGATTCATTCTTACGCCGAGCGTTCTAATGCCTCGCAACGCTAAATATAAATCATCCGGCGAAGTGCATTGCCCCATGGTATAGCTGCTTTCTCTTAATGTCGGCCAATATTCTGATGTAGCTGTTGCTGTACCTAGCATGACATCAGAGTGCCCTACAACGTATTTTGTTGCAGCCTGAATTGAGATATCTACACCTAATTCAAAAGGTTTTAAGTTAATCGGTGAAGCCCATGTGTTATCTAACATAACAATACAGCCGTGATTATGTGCAACTTCTGCAATCGTTGGAATATCTTGCACTTCCATCGTTAGTGAACCGGGTGACTCTAAAAATACAACTGTCGTATTTGCTTGAATTAATGATTCTATATCTTTACCAATTAAAGGGTCATAGTAAGTTGTTGTAATGCCAAGTTTAGTCAGCATTTTGTCGCAAAAATCACGTGTAGGTTCATATGCGGTATCAACCATTAAAATATGGTCCCCAGTTTTTACGAAGGACAAAATAGCATTGGTAATAGCAGCCGTTCCTGAAGGGTAAAGCGCACAACCTGCACCGCCTTCTAGCTCGGTCATAGCGTCACTAAAAGCAAAAGAGGTTGTGGTACCACGGCGACCATAAAACAATACTTGATTGGCTCTATGAGTTGTCGCATGTTTCATTTCTTTAACAGTGTCAAATACCACGGTTGATGCTCGCTGCACAGGTGGATTAACAACTCCTTTAGTCCACTTGCTACTTCGACCTGCATTTACTATACGTGTTTGCTTTTTCATTAAGTCGCCTTATTCTTACTTGTATCAAACAAAATAACACTGGCAATCTAGCCGTCTATACATCTTATAGAAATATAATCGAAAAGCCTATTCAAAAGCTATAACTTATTGGAACAAGTTAAGCTGATTATCGGTAATTTGATCAAATGACAAGTCAATAAAAGGCAAAATAGCATCGGCGACCGACTTTAACTGCCTATCAATATATAATTGATAATCTAACGAAGCACTTTGATGCTCTATCGCTTGGGGGCCCTGCAAGGTCATTACGTATTCGATCCAACCTCGCTTTTGATATTTAAGTTGCTTGCCATTTGATGCATTTAATTCATCAGCAGCTCTTGCAGCTTTAATATGAGGGGGAATGTTTTTTTGATATTCGGATAGTTTCCTACGAATGCGCTTTCGATAGACTAATTTGTCGTTTAGTTTCCCTTTTCGGACATTCTCAACTGTTTTAAGAATAAAATCTACCACAGGCTCTTCGTTGAACACTCTACGATATAGTTCCTGCTGAAAGTCCTTTGCTAATTGCGTCCAATCCGTCCTTACGGTTTCTAGCCCTTTAAACACGAGTCGGGACGTACCTTTTTCCTTGATTAAACCAGCATAGCGTTTCTTAGTGCCAATCTCTAAACCTCTAATTGTTGGCATAAAAAATTTAGAAAAGTGAGTTTCAAATTCTATTTCAAGCTTACTTTTAACTTTATGAGTGCTTTCTATATGTTCATGCCATTTTTTATTGATTAATTTCTCAAGTTTATCACCTAGTAAGCGAGCTTGTGTTTTATCATGTGCTTCACCAATGTGGACAAATATAGAGTCCGTATCACCATAGATTACGTTAAAGCCCTCTTCCTCAATCCACTTTTGCGTTGTTTTTAAAATCTCATGGCCTCTTTTAGTTATTGAGCCCGACAACCTAGGATCGAAAAATCGACAGCCCGTAGAACCTAAAACGCCATAAAAAGAGTTCATAATAATTTTTATCGCTTGAGACAAAGCAGAATTATTTTCAAGCTTTGCTTTATCTCGTTCATGCCAAAGTTCATCGATGATTGCAGGCAAAAAGTGCTTATCTCGTGAAAAATAAGCTTCATCGAACCCTTCTACACTACTTGTAGGAGACTTAAGACCTTCAATTAACCCCATAGGATCAATAAAAAAAGTACGAATTATGCTTGGGTACAGGCTTTTAAAATCTAGCACTAAGATATTGTTATAAAGGCCAGGTGTAGAGTCCATTACATAGCCACCTGGAGAGACAAGATCCGATTTACCGTCGCCTAAATTTGGCGCTATATAGCCAGATCTATGCAGTTTAGGTAAATACAAATTAGTAAAAGCTGCTACCGAACCGCCAACTCTATCTAATGTTAAGCCAGTAAGTTTAGACCTTAACATTGCAAAGTTTAATAGTTGCGTATGTTCAAAAATCTCCCAAACTAACTTACAGTCTTCTAAATTATAAGCCGCCAAAGCGTGTTTATCATGATGAAAATTATCTACTATTTCTTTTAATCTATTCTCAACATCCTCAACTTTCTTAGATTTCCCAAGTAATTCGCGCGCGACATTATCTAATGAAAAACTTGGGAAGTTATAGGTCGCTGTTTTTAATAAATCGATACCATCTACAACAACCCGACCGGCGATACCAATAAAACGTTGTTCAGATGATTTTAAAGTCCGCCAACTAGGCTCACGATTATCTCGACCAATAGCGAAAGGAATGTTGTGAAGATCAAAGCGCTTTTGCAACAAACTAAAGTCAAAATTAATGACATTCCAGCCAATAAAAATATCTGGGTCGAACTGTCCAACCCATTGAACAAAACGTGTTAACAAGGCTGGTTCATTTGTAAGCCACTCTATGTAATCATAACCTTCTTTAGGATCTGGCTTGTCGGCTATCATCATTACACATTGATATTTTTCCGCATAAAGGCCGATAGAGTATAGTTCTCCTTTAGGGCTGCATTCGATATCAACTGACACCATTTTTAAATTAATTTGCCCATGCCCTTTCTTACATTTGCCATGAATTAATGTTAACGCGCTATTGATAGTGTGTTTTTCAATACCACTAAATTCTGCATTATCTGTAATGAAACGCTCCATTAAGTAACGTTCTTCAGGACGAATATCATCTTCGTAGCATTTAATTTTATGTTGTTTTAATACATCTCTTGCCTGATAGAATTCACGAATATAGTCAAAATACACACCTGAAATTGGCTGTTGTTGAAAACTCTTAAGTGCCAAGGGCACGATTCTGCTTGGGGTAATGCCATTTTCTTTTAATAATCGAATGGCTTTTTCTTTAGATGATTGCTCAATGAAAAAAATAGCTTTTTCATCTGTAACTTGCAGATTAACAGGGCCGTCTTTAGTTATTAGCCATAAAGAAATAACCATACCTTTTGACGTATCATAGGTTTTGCGAGTGAGAACAAAACCACTTTGAAGACTTGCTGCCATTATTTCTCGCCAAAGCACCGAACAAACTGTTAATATATACAGCAGTTTAATCGATTCAAACGCCAATGGGAACAAACGCGCTAATGTTAAGCGAAAAAATTAAGCAAGCGATACGCGCTTCATATAAAGCAATTGGCGAAAACCTACCTAATTTTAACCCTAGGAAACAGCAAACATTTTTAATAGCTGAAATTGCTAAAACACTTGCTGGTGAATACGACAAAAATAGAAAAATAATTGTTATAGAAGCAGGAACAGGTACAGGTAAGTCACTAGCTTATAGCTTAAGTAGCATTCCATTGGCGCTCGCTAAAAAGAAAAAAGTAGTCATATCTACCGCAACCGTCGCACTACAAGAGCAACTAGTAGATAAAGATTTACCCTTCATTAAAGACAATGCAGGAATTGATTTTAAGTTTACTTTAGCAAAAGGAAGGCAACGTTATGTATGCCGTCAAAAGCTTGCAACAGCTGCAGCAGACAATGATAGCCCACAAGCAGGCTTTACCTTTGCTGAAAAACCAAGTGCCTATGAAATTAAGTTAATTAAACAATTGTATAAAGCGCTAAAAGATAACAAATGGCAAGGCGATAGAGACTCGTGGTCAGACACAATACCAAATCATATATGGCAAGCTATTCAATCAGACAAGCATAGCTGTTTAAGGCATATTGCCGAACATAATTACTGTCCATTCCATAAAGCGCGTGACGCTATGGACGATGCCGACGTGCTCGTAGTTAACCATTCATTGTTACTTTCAGATCTTGAAATGGGCGGCGGCCGAATTCTACCAGAACCTGACGAAACCTTTTATATTATTGACGAGGCGCATCACCTCCCTAAGGTAACGCGTGACCATTCAAGTGCAGCTATAACCATAAAAGGCTCCCTTGAATGGCTTCAAAAACTGACGGAAGCAAGTGACAAAATTAGTAAGCTAGTAAAGAGCCAATCAGCAATATCGCCAGCGTTGAAACTCGCCGATGACTGTCAAAGTCTACAAGCTGATTTGCAAAAAGTTGGTCAGTTTATAGAATCAAATCAAGCCAGTTTTTTTAATGATAAGCAAAGTCTAGATAATAAGGCAGGTCAAGAAAGCTATCGATTTGAACATGGAATTATTCCAAAGCTTATAAAAACTAACGCAGAAGATTTGGCAGAGTACAGTCGTAAATGTCTGACTCACAGCAATAAGTTGTATGCGTTGTTATTGGAAGCTGTCAAAGATGGTGAAGTTCAATCCTATTTAGCAGAGCCGTTATTAGCTGAATGTGGTTTTCTCATCCAACGTTTAGAGAATTTTCATGCACTTTGGAAAATGTATGATAGAACCGATAGTGACAAAGTGGCACCACTAGCGCGTTGGTTAGAAAAACTAGAAGGTAAAAAGCAAGATTTTTTACTGTCTGCCTCCCCTATAGAAGTTGGGTTTACACTAGAAGATAACCTTTGGTCTAAGTGTGAAGGAGCGGTGCTTTGCTCAGCGACAGTCGTTGCACTTAATTCATTCGATCATTTTAGAAGAAAAGTTGGGCTTGATATCAATGATGGTACACAATATCAGCAAGTGTCTTCACCATTTGATTATCAAAATAATGCAAGGTTAGTGATTCCGAATATAAGATTTGAACCTAATCACCCTTCATTTACTGATGAGCTAGCTAAATTGCTTCCTGAACTAATAAAACAAGATAAAGCAACATTGGTGTTATTCTCTTCATATTGGCAAATGGAACAAGTCGCTAGAGTGATGCGGGAGAAACATAAGCTATCATTACAAATGCAAGGGGAACAATCTCGCCAGTTTATTATCGAAAACCACAAGAAGAAATGTGACAACGATAAAGAAAGCGTTATTTTTGGTACTCAAAGCTTTTCTGAAGGGTTAGATCTTCCTGGTAAATATTTAACTAACCTAATTATTACTAAATTACCCTTTTCGGTACCTACTTCGCCAGTGGAAGAGGCTCATGCAGAATATATTACCGCAAAAGGAGGAAACCCTTTTATGTCTATAACGGTACCTGAAGCATCAAATAAATTAATACAGGCCTGTGGTAGGCTGCTTAGAAATGAAGCAGATACGGGAGTTATAACATTATTGGATAAACGAGTAGTAACAAAACGATATGGAGGTGAGCTATTAGATGCACTACCGCCATTTAAAAGAGTTATTGAACGCTAGTATTTTCATTAAAATATCGTTCTATATTATCTGAGATTGGACCGAGTTCTTTAATTGTCTGTTCAATACTTGCCTTTATCTCTGGAATTAATTTTTGATGTTTTTTATGCACTAGGTGATATCCCTTAACTTTTTTAATCGGAAGTTTTTGAATATCGTTAGCAAGATTAAAATCAAACACATTAATGCCATCTATTTCAAAAGTCAGAATATAGTCAATTCGTTTTTTCTTAAAAACCTCTGCAAGTTGAGAGCCTTTTGATATTTGGTACATTGATGCTGATTTAGTCGACAAATACTGGGTCGGAAGATTTACACCACTAAGCACTCCAACAATAATTTCGGGGTCGTTTAAAACGCTAAAGTCACAATCAACATGTGCTTGGCAATAAAGCATGAATTCACCTTCTAATAGTAGGATTGGTACTTTGATTAAATTATTAAGGCTATTGGCGACTTCCTCAGCTTTTATCATTAAGGCATCTATTTCCCCATTTTCAGCCATCTTAATGCTGCGTCCCACGGAAAGTTCAATTATATTGACTCGATAACCAAGACGACTGTAACTTTTAAAAATATATTTCTCTATAGGGTATAAAAGAGATTTTTCAGAATAAGTTCCTGAACTAATCGTAATAGTAGGCACATTGGCAAACAACAAAGAGCTATAGGAAAGTGATAAGATAAGTGTAAGAATCCGTCTCATACTAAAAATACAATGTTAACTTTATTCTCAGTATGAGCGGTATTAGATGAATCTGCCAATGTATCAATAATTTTTAGCAACTTGCTCGCTAGGCTGCTTTACACTGATCATCACTCGGCGATCGTAATAACTCGATTGATTTTGCGCGTTTGCCACAACAGGTTTTTTATCTCCAAAGGCGAAGGTACTAATTCGAGCCTCGTCTACACCAAATGCTACCAACTGTTCTTTAACTGAATTCGCGCGCGCTTGAGATAGTTTTTGGTTCAACTCACTGTCTCCTAATAAGTCTGTATACCCCGATAGATCAATAGTTAAGTTTGTTTCGTGGTTTAAAATGTTAGCTAGCGCTTGAACTTGCTCTTGGTAGTACTCAGGTACTTGTGAAGAGCCGGTTTTAAATTGCAAGCTCATCATAAGATTACTCGCTTGCAAGGCCCCCGCTTTTTGTTGAACATTTTCCAAGTCTAATAACTCTTGTTGATATTGGTGTTCAGCATTTCTCATTTGTTTATTTAACTGCGCTATTTGTGTTTGAAAGGAAGCCTCTTGTTGATCTTTTTCATCTATAAGTGCCACAAGCTTTTCTTCATTATTCACATTTTTCATAATAAATGTGCTAGCTAACCCCGTTATCATTGCGCCAGCTGGCCCACCTAAAATACCACCAATTATTGCACCTGCACCAAAGCTAATTTCTTCTTCATGTTGATCTGATAAACCTTGCTTGTCATTTGCATGGGTCAAAGGCGTTAAAATAATTGAGCTAGCAATAATTGAAGTTAATAGTAATTTTTTCATGTTTATGTCCTATCTAAGTTGTTTATTGGGAACTTGATAGTTATTAAACACAGAAAAAACGTCGAAATTAGGTGGCAATCATGGCAAATTAACGAACAATTGTGGCAACAATCTAGCAATTACATCTATTTGCAGATTATCAATACAAGTTTGCGATATAGTTTGAGTAAATTAATCATCAAATCCAATCAAAGAGCAGTCAATGACTAAACGTATTGCTATCGTAGAAGATGACGACGCGATAAGAGAAAACTACGCCGACGTATTAAGGTTACAAGGCTATCAAGTTCAAAGCTTTTCAAATAAACAAACTGCTGAAGCAGCATTTGCCATTCACTTACCGCATTTAGTTATACTCGATATCGGCCTTCATAATGAATACGATGCTGGTTTTGATTTATGTCAATGGCTTCGAGCCAAATCATCAACCTTGCCAATAATCTTTCTTACTGCAAGAGACAATGATGTCGATACCGTTTCAGGTTTAAGAATTGGCGCAGATGATTACTTAACCAAAGATATTAGCCTGCCACATTTAACAGCAAGAATAGCTGCTTTATTTAGGCGACAAGATGCTCAAGACAAACCAGTTGAACAAGACAAGCTCATTAGTCGTGGGGCATTAACCATTGATAGTGAGAAAATGACCGTACAATGGTTACAACAATATATAGAGTTGACGGTAACCGAATTTTGGATGGTACATGCCCTAGCAAAAACTCCTGGTCATGTGAAAAATAGACAACAATTAATGCAAGACTCTCAAATTTTTGTCGATGACAGTACGATTACTTCACATATAAAACGTATACGAAAGAAGTTTATGAAAATAGATTCCTCGTTTAATTGTATAGAAACTGTCTATGGTATGGGTTATCGCTGGAATGAAAATAATAAGAGCAACCATCAATGAAAGTTAGACTAGGCTTACGTGCTAAATTAGTTATTCTTTCCTGCTTTCTCTTTACCATTCCATGGTTTGGCTACCAATATGTCTGGGAAATGGAAAAATACCTCCGTTATGGTCAGGAGCAAACCTTAGTTGGGACGGCTCGCGCATTAGCAACAGCGCTTCATGATAGGCCAAATCTATTTAATAATCAGGCGTCATTTTTGCCAAATGTAGAAAAAGGCAAAGATCTTTACGGATTCAAAATAAAACAACCAATTCAATTAGATGGAAAATATAACGATTGGCCAGAATTTGAAAAGAAGTCCCACTTTTATAATGAACAAAACATTATATGGCAGCAAAACGCTGCGCAAAACAACAACCTCCATTACAACGCTGCTGTAGGAAAATACGACAAGTTCTTATACCTATTTTTTAATGTGATAGATAACCATGTTGTTTATCGAGGAAATAACTCACGTTCAGTATTTTTAAACGATCATCTGAAACTCAGTTTAATTGACGAGAATGGCCTTTTTCAGCAATACATTGTTAGTAACAAAACCGATGGCTGGGTAGAGCCCTATTTAATTAATGAACAAAGTAAGGTTCCACAACCGGTAAATTATATACAAGGTGTTTGGCAGGCAACGAATGTTGGTTATAACCTTGAACTTAGGATCCCGCTAGCTCACATCGATAGTCGTATTGGTTTTTCTATAGCTGATGTTGATGTACCAGGACAAAAGGCCAAAAGCCTAATTGGCTCGGCAAATACTTCTGTTGCTAACGAATTAGGTACCATATTAGTCCCCTCACCTGAGATTGAACGAATAGTAAAAGGAATGAGCTACACGCAGTCCAGCGTTTGGGTGATCGATAAACATCAACGCGTATTAGCAAGTGCAGGCGATTTAAACACCGCTAGCGGTGTATGGCGCTCTGAAACAATTGAGTCTAATACTGATGATTGGTGGTCTTGGCTAGAAGCCAACATTCTCCATCCTATATATTACAAAGTACTGACAAGACCAACACAAAACTTTTATGACCAAATCTATGATGAAAGTTATATCGAGGGTATTCATGTTGAAAAAGCATTAAAGGGTCAAGTAAACAGCCAATGGCGTTTAAGTACCGATAAACAAGCTGTAATTTTATCAGCAGCCTACCCGATCTACATATCTGACCAAGTACAAGGCGCAGTAATCGTTGAAGAAACAACTAATGGCATTAAAACCCTAAGAAATCGAGCACTAGAGCAGCTATTTACTTCGATATTAGCAATATTATTGGTTGGTACTTTTAGCTTTTTCTTCTTTGCATCTCGTATATCAAACCGCATTAGAAAACTAAGAAACTATGCAGAAGCTGCAATTGATGAACAAGGACGTGTAAAGCAAGACGTACCACAACTCGCGAGTAATGATGAAATTGGTGATTTGTCACGTAGCTTTTCAACAGCTGTTTCTCGACTCACTCAGTACAACCAATACCTAGAAAATCTTTCATCTAGACTATCGCATGAATTGAGAACACCAATTGCGGTCGTTAGAACCTCTATCGAAAACTTAAGCATGTACCCTATTCCAGAACAAGCTAAAGCATATATAGACAGAGCTGAAAGCGGCGTTCATCGATTAAATCACATTATTACGAGTATGACTGAAGCGACGCGTGTCGAACAGTTATTACAACATACGGACAAATATGCTTTTAACGCTTTTAAAGTAGTAAACAGTTGCATAAGCGGCTTTAAGCAAATTCACCCTGAAATTGACTTTATTTTTAACAATACAAATCAAAACATTTCTATTAACGGTTCACCAGAGCATTTTGCGCAAATGCTAGAAAAAGTGGTTAATAATGCAGTCGAATTTAGCCAAGATAAACACGTAGAAATAGTGCTTATTACGTTAAAGCAGAATATGGTGCTCACGATTAAAAATAATGGTCCCCAACTCCCAGACGAAATGAAGAACCGTTTATTTAATTCTATGGTGTCAATGAGAGTAGAAACCAATAAGAGTGCAGATCAGCAACCCCATTTGGGTTTAGGGTTATTTATCGCCCGCTTAATATGTGAATATCATTTAGGTACCATAAGTGCACAAAATTGTACCAACCCTGACGGTGTTCAAATTAATATTGAAATACCGTTATCAGAATAGTCTTACTCAATACCAATATATTTATGTACTTGCACCGATAATCGCCAATCATTTTCAATACAGCTTTTGATCGCTAATTCTGTAGCTCTTTGCTTTTGACTAATTGGCTGTAGATAAACCTGTTTGTCTTGAACAGAAAAGTCATTAAGTAACAATTTTAAATCATCTATATGTTGTTCAGTAGCGACCGGGTGTTTCAATTCGTTGGCGCGAGCCATTGCTTGTGGGAGAATTTTATAGCCCCCCTTCATATTAACTTTTGGTGACACAGTAACCCAGCAGTTTTCTGTAGTCTTAACTTCATAAGTGCCCGAAGTTTCAATTTGAGTACTAAAACCTTCACTTTCTAACCGCGAACAGAGTGGAATTAGATCATACATGCAAGGCTCACCGCCCGTAATAACAACATGTTTTGCCTTAAATTTTTGCGCTCTAAACAGATCCGATATTTCTTGAACAGTTAGTTCTGCCCAATCTTCTGTTTCTTCTTTTTGTGCCAGCAAATCACTTATTGGTATTCGCAAATCGCTGTTAACTTCCCATGTATGCTTTGTATCACACCAAGAACAACCAACAGGACACCCTTGCAAACGAATAAACACCGACGGTTGCCCCGTAAAAGAGCCCTCGCCTTGCAGTGTTTCAAAGATTTCATTAATTTTATAAGTTATTGCCATAGTTTTGCTTTAGCGTACCTGTTTATTACAGTAAAATTCACCAATTACCTGAATTATACCTCAAGAGTTAAATTAAATGACTGAAAAAGTAGTTGTTATTTTTTCTGGTGGCATGGACTCATTTACCGTGTTAAACCGAGCCATTAAAGATGGAAAGCAAGTATACCCACTTACTTTTGATTATGGTCAACGCCATGTTAAAGAAATAGAAAGTGCAAAAGCTATTTGTAAAGAGCTTAAGCTAACTCATAAAGTTATTGATATTTCCGCGATTAACCAGCTTTTATCTGGATCATCTCTTACTGATGACATAGAAATTCCGGAAGGTCATTACGAAGAAGACAGCATGAAGTCTACTGTTGTACCTAACCGCAATATGATTTTAATTTCATTAGCCGTTGGCTATGCTGTGTCGGTAGGCGCCTCTCAAGTCTACTATGGTGCTCACTCTGGAGATCATGCGATTTATCCAGATTGTCGCCCTGAATTTGTGATGAAAATGAATGACGTATGTCAGATTGCTAACTACGAACCTGTAGAGATATTTAGCCCTTATTTAACTGTCAGTAAAACGGCTATTTTAACAGACGGATTAAAGATGGGATTGGATTATAGTAAAACATGGACATGTTATAACGGTCGTGAAAGAGCCTGTGGCAAATGTGGTGCTTGCCGTGAAAGGCTCGAAGCATTTAGTGATAATAACGCCACAGATCCTATCGAGTACGAATAAGTAAAAGGCCGTGTTGACTTTGATGCGGCCAAAATTTGTCTAACTTATATAATTTGCAAATCACGGTCAGTTTAGATAACAATGGTAGACATTAGTAGATGTAGTGGATGATTACGTGACAGGTAAAAAACCAAACACAGACCATTGGATTTCATTAATATCGAAACGAGAGTTACCTGCATTAACTTCTACGGCTCAACTTTTAGATAAATTCGCCAACGATGATGTTTCATCCCTACCTAGGCTTAGTAAAGCCATACTCCACGACCAGGCACTCTCTACCTGCTTATTAAAAGTTGCTAACAGTGTCCAACGATACGGTGTAAATCAAGTTTCAACAGTCTCACGAGCTACAGTTATCTTAGGTGTACAGACAGTTAAGAATATTTGTTTAACTTCTAAAATTATCGAAAGCCTACTTAAGAACAAAGACTTAGACATAAGTATCTATAATAAAATCAAACAATTAATGGCTAACTCTTTTTATGCCGGTCAGTTAGCCAAAATGATGCTACCTAATTATAGCGATGATACCAAAGAGGAAGTTTATTTAGCCGCCATGTTGCGCAGGATTGGTGAAACTGCATTTTGGTGCTTAGGTAAGGAATTTAAAAATGAACTGGAAGAACTTGTCGAATTACCTAGAGAAGACTACGAGCAAGCCTGTAACAAACTAATTGGTATCAGCTTCGATGAGTTAAGTACTGGGCTGGCTAAAACATGGAACTTAGGTGACTTATTAGTTAAGTCTCTTGATCATCCCGAGCAAAGAACGGAAGAAATGCAGGTTATCTATCTTGCTGACAAACTCGTTCAGTATATAGAAAGGCCACCACCAGCAAAGGACTATGAAGAGTTAATGACGCAAATTGCTACAATAATGGATATCAATGAAAGGCAATTGGCTCACAAAATACATCAAGTCAAAGAAAACTCCGTAGAGCTTTTAGCGTCATACGGTGCGCAGATGCTAGCTGATTTAGTCAAAGATCTCCCGAAAAGTTCCGAACTACTAAGCTCTGATCAGCAAATAATAGAAGAAGTTTCGAATAAAGAGGCGGCGTTATTGCAAGCATTACAGTATTTAAGTGAAATGACACTCTCTTCTAAAGACATTAATCAATTTATTGACTATACACTCATTCAGATAGCTAGAATATTAGCTTTTGATAACTGTGCGTTTTATTTACTGACTTCAAATAAAACCTCCTTATCATGTAGGCATACATTCGACCGAGCAGGTAAGCCTGTAGAAAGTTCATTGACATTTGTTACAGGTAAAAAAGACTCTTCATTAAATCGTATACTGCGGAATAACCAAGCAATTAAAATTAATAGTCAACAGGAGCACTTAGCCGCTGAATTTCCTTACCCCGTAGATAAACTATTTGAACAAAAAAGCTTAGCGCTAGGCTCTGTTAATATTAAACAAAACAATATTGGTGTTATCGTTGCCCAACGTTCAAATATCAATGAAATAAGTAACGATGAACTCAATAAATTTCAATTTTTTATTCAACATTTAAGTATGTGTCTTTCTATGATCACCCCGGTTAAGAAATAATCATGATTATGAACGCTGTTAAATCAACAGTAGACTATTGCCTGTTTACTTTGGGTTTTATCGTTGCAGTACAACTGCCAGAGTTTATTCAACAATATAAGCAATATTTGGTTGGGAAACTAAGCGAAAATCAGTGGCATATAGATGGTTACCAAAAAATCGCAGATCAATCATATGGTGGCGATATAAAGGTATTAATCAACGAGTACTTAAAAAATGATAAAACCGCTTTCCAACAAACGGGACAATTAGTCGCGGACTTACAACAGCGACACGAATTCCTCAGCAACGCCATTTCAAAACTCGAAACGCCGAGCTATATTCACCAAGTAATAAATTTTATTCAGTATTTAACACTTGAAGACGTAAAGACCGTTAGTAGCTATTATCAACTAGCTGTGCCAATTTCAATTGAAGCAATGAGTTCTGGGCTAATACTAGGCTTTGTATTTGTTTGGTTAAGAGTTTTACTTAGTACTTTACTAGGACGACTTGTAGGAATACCAGCGAGATATTAGCTAATAAAAAAAGGCTGCATAAGCAGCCTTTTTTATCTATAAAATAATTAACAAAAATTATTGCCCATTACCGTCTTCAACACGGCTTTTAAGCTTTTGCCCAGGTCTAAACGTTACGACTTTACGTGCAGAAATCGGAATATCTTCGCCAGTTTTCGGGTTTCTACCTGGACGTTCACTTTTCTCTCTAAGATCAAAGTTACCGAAACCAGATAATTTAACCTGTTGACCTTTTTCTAGGGTTTCACGTATTTCTTCAAAAAATATTTCTACCATATCTTTCGCATCGCGTTTACTTAACCCGACTTTTTCATAAAGGTGCTCTGCGACTTCTGCTTTGGTTAGAGCCATTGCTTAATCCCTCAGTGATGCATTTAATTCATTCTTTAATGTATCGACCACACGATTTACAACTTCTGTAATGTCTTTTTCTTCAAGTGTTTTTTCATTATCTTGCAATGTCATAGCAATTGCTAAACTCTTGAATCCTGGTTCGATACCTTTACCTTGGTATACATCGAACAAGTTTAGATCAACTAAATAATTTCCGCCAACCTTTTCAATGAGTTGTAACACTTTTTTTGCTTCAACATGTTCTTCAACCACTACAGCTACGTCACGTCGATTTGCCGGAAAGCGAGAAACCTCCTGCGCTAGCGGCACATTCAAGTCTAAAATTTGACCAAGCAATAACTCAAACATTAATGTGCGACCATTTAGCCCTAATTTCCTTTCTAATTCAGGATGTAAGGTTCCTATATGACCAACTAACTCACCATTTTTATAAATGGCAGCTGTTTGACCAGGGTGCATTGCATCAATTTCAGCTTTTACAAACTCAAATTCTTCAATTTTTCCTGTTACAGCTAGTAAAGCCTGAACGTCACCTTTTAAGTCAAAAAAGTCTGCCGCTGCTTTTTCTAAATTCCAGTGCTCTTGATGCTGGGTACCTGAAATAACACCACCAATCATTTGTTGTTGGCGTACACCATTTTCTGCTGATTCGTCTGGTATAAAACGTAAGCCAGTCTCAAATAAGCGAATTCGAGCTTGTTGACGATTTTGATTATAAGTCACAGCTTGTAATAAGCCTGTCCATAAACTTAAGCGCATTACTGACATTTCAGAAGAAATCGGATGAGGTAATGTCATTACCTCACAATCAGGGTGAATCAGCTCCTGAACTTTAGGGTCAACAAAGCTATAAGTAATCGCTTCTTGGTATCCGCGGTTAATTAACGCTTGTCTGACTTTTGATACGCTTAAGTTACTTTCTTTATGTTGTCGCATTGATAAAGAAGCTTGCGGCGCTACATTTGGAATATTGTTATAGCCGTAGATACGTGCTACTTCTTCAATTAAATCAACTTCAATTGAAATATCGAAACGATAACCTGGCACGGTGACATTCCAAACATCATTGGCAAACTCTACAGTAAATCCTAAACGATTTAAGATTTCAGAGACTTTGTCTGTTTCAATGTGCAAACCAATGCGTTGATCTAACTTTTCTCTTCGAAGGTTTACTTTTCTTGGTTGAGGAATATCTTCGTCAGATTTAGCTTCTACTATAGGTCCTGCTTCTCCACCAACGATGTCTAGAAGAAGTTGAGTCGCCCTTTCCATTGCATCATGTTGTAACTGTGGATCAACACCGCGTTCGTAGCGATGAGATGCATCTGTATGCAGACCGTACTGTCGAGCTTTACCAAGAATAGCTAGCGGAGAAAAGAATGCGCTTTCCAAAAAGATGTCTTTACTACCTTCTGTAACACCTGAATGCAACCCTCCGAAGATACCTGCCATAGCTAATGATTTTTGCTCATCAGCAATGACTAAGGTTTCTTCTGAAAGCGTTACTTCGTTCTCATCAAGCAGTACTAACTTTTCTTCTTTATTTGCAAATCGAACATCAATGCCACCATCAATTTTTGCTAAATCGAAGGCGTGCATTGGGTGACCAAGTTCTAACAATACGTAGTTTGTAATATCAACTACCGGATCGATAGAACGAACACCACAACGTCTTAATTTCTCAACCATCCATAATGGTGTGATGGCATTTAAATCGATATTTTTAATAACACGACCAAGATATCGAGGACAAGCTGCTGGTGCAGAAAGCTTAATTTCTCGAGTATCGTCTATTGTTGGTATAACTGGCGTAATGGCAATTTCGTTAACTTCCATACCATTTAAAACACCAACTTCACGTGCTAAACCTTTAATACCTAGACAATCGCCTCGGTTAGCAGTTAAATCAACATCAATAGTGTTATCATTTAAATCTAGATATTCTCGAATATCAGTGCCTACAGGAGCATCTGTTGGTAATTCGAGAATACCATCAGCACTTTCTGCCATACCAAGTTCAGACTCACTACACAGCATACCAAATGAAGGTTGACCACGTAATTTTGCTTTTTTAATTTTAAAGTTACCCGGAAGTACAGCGCCAACCATAGCTACAGCGACTTTTAAACCAAGTCGACAGTTTTTTGCACCACATACAATGTCTAATAGCTCACCGTCTGCAGCTGCACTACCAACATTAATTTTGGTAACTTGTAATTTGTCTGCATCTGGATGTTGACCGCATTCAACAACTTCACCAACTACAACACCAGAAAACTCACCTGCAACAGGATCTACACCGTCAACTTCAAGACCAGCCATGGTGATTTGGTGCGCTAACTCTTCTGATGAATTCTCAGGGTTAACCCACTCTCTTAACCAAGATTCACTAAATTTCATTATCGCTAGTCCTACTTAAATTGTTTTAATAAACGAAGATCATTTTCAAAGAATGAGCGTAAGTCATTCACACCGTAACGAAGCATAGTTAATCGCTCGACACCCATGCCAAATGCAAAACCTGTGTACTCTTCAGGGTCTATACCAACAGATTTTAAGACATTTGGATGGACCATTCCACAGCCCAATACTTCTAACCATTTACCATTTTTACCCATAACATCTACTTCTGCAGAAGGTTCAGTAAATGGGAAATACGATGGGCGGAAACGAATTTTTAAATCTTCTTCAAAAAAGTTATGTAAGAAATCGTGCAAAATACCTTTAAGGTGGGTAAAGCTAACATCTTTATCTACTAGCAAGCCTTCTACCTGATGGAACATTGGTGTATGAGTTTGATCGTAATCATTACGATATACACGGCCTGGGGAAATAATACGCAGTGGTGGTTTCTCTGATTCCATGGTACGGATCTGTACACCTGACGTTTGTGTTCGTAATACTAATTTCGGGTTGAAATAAAACGTATCATGATCTTGTCGAGCTGGGTGATGTTCAGGAATGTTCAAAGCATCGAAGTTATGGAAGTCATCTTCAACTTCAGGGCCTGCTTTAACTTCAAAACCTAACTCGCTAAAGAATGACTGAATTCGTTCAATGGTACGAGTAACTGGGTGCAATCCACCAATTTCACTAGTGTTACCAGGTAAAGTTACGTCGATTGATTCTGCAGCTAACTTTACTTTAATCTCTTCTGCTCTTAAAAGCTCACCACGGGCGGTTAACAGTTTCTGTACTTGCTGTTTCGCCTGATTTATTACTTGACCAGCTTTAGGTTTTTCTTCTTTAGGTAGCTTGCTTAAGCCTTTCATTTGTTCAGTAAAGATACCTTTCTTACCAAGGTAGCTTACTCGAACTTCATCTAAAGCAGCAGGACTAGCAGCTTGTGCTATTTCTTTTTCTGCCTGCAAAATTATATCGTCTAAGTTCATGAGTTCCTCTAAAAGCAGTTTTGCTTTAAATAGACATTATCAAATAAAAAATAGTGGCTAATTCTACACAAAAAAAGTAATGAAAAGTAGCGTAAAACAAGGGTTTTTATTGCATTTTTAAAGAATTTATCTGAGAAAGGAAGTTAGCTAAATTTTTTCAATTTCAAAAAAAAGCTATTGTGGCCAAGTTACATTAAAGCAAGCCCCACCACCTTTGGCACTTTCGATTGTTATTTGGCCTTGATGAAGTTCGACAAACCGTTTAACAATCGCCAAGCCTAAGCCAATACCACCTGACTTTTTGTCTCTGCTTTCATCTAGTCTTACGAAAGGTTCAAAAATACTGTCTCTTTTTTCTTGTGGAATTCCTACACCGTCATCAGAAACCTTTAAAACTAGTTTTTCTTGTTCGATTGTTACTGAAATGCTAATTCGTTTCTTGGCATAGCGAACAGCATTGCGTAACAAATTATCGATAACCTTGTTCATACCTTCGCGATCAAAACTTGCATTAACCTTATTCGCGGATACCAAGTTTTCAACGTTTAAATGAAATTGAAAACGTGGTTCATTAAGTCGATATTTCTCAATGATATCGTTAAGAAATATTACCAAATTATATTCTTTAATTTTTAACTGCGGTTCTTCTCGGTCAAACTTAGCATACACAAGTAATTCATCGACCAGACTGTCCAACTCTTCAATACTTTCATCCATTGAATCGAGGTACTTGTGCTTTAATTCAGCGTTATCTTCTTCTCGAATAATTTCCATTGCAAAACGAATACGAGCAATAGGTGTTCTTAATTCGTGAGAAACGGCATGAGATAATTCTCTATGAGACTTAATTAAACGCTGTATTCGTGCTGCCATCGAGTTAAAACGTTCAACAAGCTCAAGTAACGAAGAAGATACATGGGTGTTCGCGCGTACTTCGAAATTTCCTTTTCCAAATTCAGTAGCGGCATTTGTCAGTGACATTAACCCTTTAGAAATTGGCCAAACCCACAAAAATACGAAGACGGCCAAACCTATAAAAAACAACCCAGTATAAATAATATCTGATTGCACTACCGGTTCGGTATAAATTGGTCCTAACACCATAACGCCATTACGATCACTTAGCTTTTTTAAAAACCAGCTTTCACCTTTAATGTCATTAAACAGGCTAATAACTCCACCAGAACTTAAGTAATTGATCTGATGAGTGCCTAACGCTAAGCCCGTATGGTTAGAAAACTGTCTTATTTTATCTTCATTCAATAGTGCTATGGGATAACCAAAGGATGTTGATAAAGCTTCAAGGTGAGTATGTTGCTCGTTTTCAGGGTGTCTCATTAACTCAGCATTGAGCAACATGAAAGTACCTTTATGTAAGGCGAGATCTGAGGTTATTTGCTCTTCATTCGATAGGTTAGAATAGAAAATTTCTATGCTCCAGCCTAAACCAACAAAAGTAAGAATCAGTAATATATATAAGCGTAGAAAGAGGTTCTTCATTGTTTTAAAACGTTACAACCAAACATCTGAAACAAATATATAACCTTTTTTCCAAACAGTTTTAATTTTTTGAGGTTTAGCTGAATCATCTCCCAACTTCTTCCTTAGCTTAGAAACCAACATATCAACTGTACGATCTAAGCCGTCGTACCCAAATCCTCTTAAATTATTAAGTAAATCATCACGCGTTAAAATTTCGTCTGCATTAGTTACAAACTGATATAACAACTCTAATTCATTTGTTGTAAATTCAACTAATTGACCGCCAATAAAAACCTCTTGCTTCGCTTTATTAATTTCTAAACTACCAATACTGACTTTGGTACCTGAAATTTCTAAATGTTGAACTTGAGTCGCATTACTACGCCTTAATAAAGCAGTGACTTTTGCTAATAAAAGTCTCGGCTGTACTGGCTTGCAAATGTAGTCATCAGCGCCAACTTCTAGTCCAACGATCTGGTCTATATCGTCGGTGCGAGCCGTAAGCATTACAACAGGAATATCAGACTTAGTTCTTAATTCTCTACAAATATCTAAGCCATTTTTTCCTGGTAGCATTATATCGAGCAATACCAAATCCGGTTGTTTTTTTTCTATTAGCTCAACCGCATTATTTCCATGCCCTTCTACGGTCACTTGAAAGCCTTGACGTTGAAAATAATCTTTAACGAGCGATGCTAGACTTTCGTCGTCTTCGACTAAAAGAATATGTCCCTGATTTTTTTCCACTGCTATAAAGTTCCTTTAAAAATATATTGTCAGCCGCGCTAAACGGCTGACTTAAGTAAAACCGTTTAATTAAAAGCGATAACTCATGTAAAGCCCTGCGCTTCTTTCTAAATGACCATCGTTAGAAAAGCCATTTTCAGCAGGATTATAGTCTGAATAGCGACCAAACAAACCTAAATCAATGCTTTTAGAGTACGCATAATTGAGTCCAACAGATGCAGCTTGTGCAGAGTTTTGTTGAAAGTCTTTTAAATCACGATAAGTGTAACTAGCAATAAACGTTACATCGTTAGACAAATTGTGTAAAAAACTGGTTGAATAGCGAATTTCAGCTCTATCTCTATTTTTTTCGTCTTGCCAATCTACTTTGTCTAAATCAAAATCCTGCCAATGAACATAACCTAAACTAAAAGCCACTGCTGTATCCGATGTAAACACATATTTACCAGCAAGATCAATTTTACCACCATGGGCGTCATCAGCGTCGCCAGCTTTCAGACGTCCAGCATAACTTAGGCCAGATGTTAATTCTAAGCCGGTTTTATTGTTAACTCTATCAATAAAGCGGTATCGAATCTCACCAAAAGACACGGTTAAATCATCAGTAATACCATAAGCAAAATGAGGCACAATACTCCACTCTTTATCACCATCAAATTTTTCACCATATTGAATAGCACCAGCTACTTGAAATTCGCCGTCAGCTAATGTGAACGGACGTTCTACCAAGTTTTTAGGTGACACTTCAGCATATGTCGCTGTTGATAGAGAAAGCAAAGCAATTGTTGTTAATAGTTTTTTCATAATATTTTCCTTAACATTGGAATAAAAGAGTCAGGAAAATAATATGGCTAAGCTTTGTATTAATCTTTAACGCTATTGTCGAATTGTGTATAGCGTTTGTAAAAATGTGTATTACGCAGTGTGAAATATTGGCAAACCTTAACCTATGCAGCCTATAAGAATTAAAATATTCTAAAAAATCGGCTGCGACGCTTGGCGCGCATTCTTTGTTCAAGAGTACCAATCACATTAATACTCGTGCGTGTAAGCTCTGTTTGCTTTTCTTCTTGCTTTAACAAATATGTAACCGTTTTATTCGATTGAAAAGACAACACAAATCTACCTGACCAAGCATTCTTCCAGCAACGTATAGGTAGACTTTCATCAAGTTCATAAACACAATAATTACCTAGTTGAGCAGTCTCCCAGATAAGGGCTGCTTTCATTTCACACAAGAAAGTTCCTTTTGCTAATTCGCAAGTGTTTGGGCTCGCTATTAGCAATGGCTCTTTGATTTTTTCCGCACTGATAACCGATTTTTCCTGCTGTTGAGCTATAACATCAACTGGGAACATTAGTATGAGGAATAACAACAGAACTAGACGCATTAAAAAGTCCATAAAACGCCAAAATTAAATGAATAGTTGTCTTCTCTTCCTTGAACCAACGGGCTATCTGCAATACCTTCGCCAAAGTAAGAATATTTTCCAGAAGCTACTATTGACCAACTATCGTTTAGCGGCCTTTCTAAATACACTCTAACCGTTGAAATGACACTTCCTTTTGCATGGTATTCTGGTCTAAAACTTCTGACTTCTTCGCGTGAAACTCCATAATAATAATCTGCTGCATTATCATCGACATAAGATACTGCTATCCCGGGAACTAGCATGAAATGTTTAGTAAAGAATGGACGAGAAATTTCAAAGGTCGCAATTGTACCGTTATGTCTATTGAGCCCATCATGCAATAGCTTTAACCTAATATCGTTTTTCTTTAAAATCGAAAAATATTCAACACCAACTTCCATAGAGGACTTCCGCTCATTAATACCATCGAGCATATTGCCACTCTCTTGACTGTCTTCATCAAGTTTAAAAAATAGCGACTCTGTAATTAGATTAACTTGTTGGCTTTCGTCTGAAAAAAGAGAATAGCCAATGGTGAAAGGACGCCCAGAAAGTGGCGCAGCTTCAACGAAAAAGTCTTTATAGTAAAATCCGCCGGATAAATTAATAGCCGCACTAATTTTCTTTTCTCTTTCTACTATGTCAGGAATTATGATTTTACGGTAGGTAAGTAAAAAAGCGACATCAACTTCCCAGTACATTTTATCCGCACTATCTTGCTGCTCTTTAACAGGAAAATGCTCCCTGTCAGAGGCGTTTGCGTTTTCATTGGCAAATGTAGGTGCTACTAACACCAACAAAAGTATGCCAATAGCTAGTTTTATTATTCTTTTCATTTTTTATAGGGCTTTGAATTAAGGCACAGATAGTTTTGCGCGCGTAGAAGTTTAAGCACTAAAAAGAAACAAAGCTAGCAAAAGCGAAATAAAACAGTAACAAGGGTATTCTGTCGTGCTAAAATAACAACGTTTTATTATAGATTTGGTATTAACGTGACAAATAACGATATTCTGCGTCGTCTTAGGTTTTGTTTTAATTATAGTGATAAAAAACTATGCGACATATTTGCTCTGGCAGACGTTGGTGTAACTATTGAACAAATAACGAATTGGCTCCGTAAAGACGAAGACAAGGATCAGGTAAATTTATCAGATCACGTATTTTCAGCGTTTCTAAATGGTTTAATTATAGAGAAACGAGGAAAAAAAGACGGGCAAATGCCAACTAACGAGAAAAAGCTTAATAACAACGTTATCCTAACTAAGTTAAAAATAGCGTTAACGTTAAAAGCAGAAGATATTATCGAACTGCTTAAGGTTGCTAATTTTAATATTGGAAAATCAGAACTTAGTGCATTCTTTAGAAAGCCTGACCACAAACATTATAGAGAATGTAAGGATCAAGTATTAAGAAATTTTTTAAAAGGCATCCAGCAAAAATTTCGACCAATAAAAGAAAACCAAGCACAATCTGATGCGGCACCAACTTCGCAAGTAAAAATCAAGCAAATTTCAAACAACAAAACACAAGGTGCCCGTCCAAGCAAAAGTAAGCTGTACGTAAATCCAAAAGCGGCCAAGTCGAAAAAAGAGACCGGTAAAACCCTTAAATTAAAGCCTGAAGATATTTGGGGCAAACAGGAATAACAAGTTAAAAATGAACAAACTAACATTTGAATTTACAACGCCAGAAATTAAAACTGAATTTGAATGGCAATTAAGCCAAGAAGTTAACGTGTTTGATGGCGAAAGATTAGTTGCGAAAGCAGAGTTTG
This sequence comes from Thalassotalea algicola, assembly GCF_012932965.1. Lineage (GTDB taxonomy): Bacteria > Pseudomonadota > Gammaproteobacteria > Enterobacterales > Alteromonadaceae > Thalassotalea_F > Thalassotalea_F algicola. The sequence goes on from NZ_JABBXH010000004.1 coordinate 166,546, forward strand.
AGATACTTGTGCTTAATAAAAATCGTGGTGCAAAGGAAAGCTATCAAAAATTAGAAGCACTTGGCGCATGCGACTGGGAACTACCATTAAATTTGTTTTTTACAAAACAAAATGTAAAAGCAAACCTTGCTGAAACACTTTCAATTAAAACTGATGCAAAAAAATCGCAACAGCACATTATGCTAGAAGCTATTTCAGTGCATGAAGACTATCGTAATCAAGGGGTTGCCAAAGCAATATTAACGCAAATAGCTAAAGAATATTCAAAAGTACAATCAATCTTTACCCTTGCTATGCCTATGTCACTGTTTGTTGACCCAGATGTCTGTGAAACTGAGCAAGATAGAGCATATTATCAACGCTTAAATTTGGTTGAAGGTGAAGGTGAATGTGAAAGTGAAAAAGACTCTATCGTAAGCTTTTTTCAACATAACCACTTTAATGTTTTAGATATTGATGAATCCTTGCTGGCAGAACCACTGCCATTTACCTTACTAGTTTCTTCTCCAAGTTTACTTGCATAATTGGTTTATTCGTCATCTATGAAAAAACAAAGCCACCTAAAAGGTGGCTTTGTTTTTTCAAATTTCGACTCTTTACTAGAAATCTTGCCAATCAGCACTTACTGACTGACGTGTTTTTCTTCTAGTAGGCCTTACTGGTTTATTCGGTTTGCGTTTTTGCTGAACTTCTTCATCATGAGTTTTAAAGTTCGACACTTGTTCAAGTAAGCTTTGCGCCTGCTCTTCCATCGATTTACTTGCCGCCGTTGACTCTTCTACTAAAGACGCATTTTGTTGCGTCATAGTATCCATTTGCGTGACCGCTCCGCTAACTTCATTAATCCCAGCCGACTGTTCACGGCTAGCTGAGTCGATATCAGAAATCATAGTTACTACTTCTTGTACAGCTGTAACTAATTCACCAAATGTTTTGCCGGTATCATCAACTAGTTTGCTGCCTTGATCTACCGCTTCAACACTATCATTAATTAAACCTTTGATTTCTTTTGCTGCTGAAGCACTGCGTTGCGCCAAGTTTCTAACTTCGCTGGCAACTACAGCAAAACCTCTGCCTTGCTCTCCGGCTCGAGCAGCTTCAACGGCTGCGTTTAATGCGAGTAAGTTAGTTTGGAAAGCAATCTCATCAATTACACCAATAATATCTGATATCTTTTTGCTCGACTTCTCTATCGCTTCCATAGCATCTATTGCACCGTTAACAACCCCCTTACCATCACTAGCTTTTTTCATTGCATTAGTTGATAGGTTAGTTGCTTCAGTGGCATTTTGTGCATTTTGTTGCACAGTCGAGGTTAGTTCTTCCATGGCAGATGCAGTTTCTTCAAGACTAGAAGCTTGGGCTTCTGTTCTATTACTAAGTTCCGTATTGCCTACAGCTAACTCTCGTGAAGACGAAAATACATGACTGGCCGCATCGCGAATGGTGCCCATCATCTCGCTTAAATTGTCTAACAGTGAATTCATTGATTCACCTAAAACGTTAAACTCTTCTCCTAAATCTACGTCAATAGTACGAGTTAAATCGCCATCTGCCATCGACATAATAACTGATTTTATTTCAGCAATCGCTTGCTTACGCTGAGTTATATCTGTCGCATATTTTACGACTTTATATGGTTTACCATTTAAGTCGAAAATTGGGTTGTAAGACGCTTGAATCCAAACTTCTTTACCAAATTTACCTAAACGTTTATATTCGCCAGAATCAAATTCACCTTGATTTAATTTTTGCCAAAATACTTTATATTCTGCAGAGCTTGCAACTTCAGGCTCGGCAAACATACTGTGATGTTTACCTTTAATTTCGTTGAGGCTATAGCCCATAGTTGATAAAAAATTCTCATTGGCTTGAATAATAGTGCCGTCCATATTGAACTCGATAACCGCTTGAGACTTACCGATAGCATCAATTTGGCCAGAAAAGTCAGCGTTTTGTAGCTTTTGACCGGTAACATCGGTCGCAAACTTTACTACCTTATACGGCTGTCCATTGGGGTCTAAAATAGGGTTATACGAAGCTTGAATCCAAATTTCTCGACCACCTTTTGCTAGTCGTTTGTATTCTCCTGAATCAAACTCGCCTAAATTGAGTTGCTGCCAAAAATGTTTGTACTCTGCTGATTTTGCATAATCTGGTTCAGCAAACATACAATGGTGTTTGCCTTTTATTTCCTCAAGGCTATAACCCATTGCAGATAAAAAATTGCTATTAGCGTTAATAATTGTACCGTCCATGTTAAATTCGATGACAGCTTGCGATTTACTAATCGCATCAATTTGCCCAGAAAAATCAGCCGTTTGCTTTTTCTGTTCGGTAATATCGCTTGCAAATTTTACCACTTTAAACGGTTTACCATTTAGATCTAGAATTGGGTTATATGAAGCTTGAATCCAAATTTCACGCCCACCTTTCGCTATTCTTTTATATTCCCCAGAATCAAAATTACCCTGATTTAAATTTAACCAAAATTGCTTATATTCATTTGAATTAGCATACGCTAATTCAGCAAACATACTATGATGTTGCCCCACCACTTCTTCCAAGCAATACCCCATTGCCGCAAGGAAATTATCGTTAGCGCTTATAATGGTTCCGTCCATATTAAACTCAATAACAGCCTGTGACTTTCCTATGGCTTCAATCTGTCCTTGATAATTTGCAGATTGCATTTTTTGTGCAGTAATATCTGTAGCAAACTTTATCACTTTATATGGTTTACCATCATCGTCAAAAACAGGGTTATATGACGCTTGAATCCATATTTCCTTTTTATTTTTGCCAAAGCGTTTGTATTCCCCTGAATCAAACTCGCCTAAATTAAGCTTATGCCAAAATTCTTTGTATTCTGCACTTTGCGCATAATCCGTTTCAGCGAACATACTGTGATGTTTTCCCTGGATTTCCTCCAAGGTGTAACCCATAGCATTTAAGAAGTTGTCATTTGCTGTAATAATAGTTCCGTCTAATTCAAACTCAATCACCGCTTGTACGCGACTGATCGCTTCTACTTTTGCCAGAAGATCTTGTATGTTTTCTTGTTGGTCTTTTTCCTTTACAGCCATGATTGCTTCCTATCTTGATAACATTTGATTTGTTAAACTTTTGTTATATAAATCATTATTCTAGAACACGTTTCGATAACTATCATTTATAGCTCAATACATTTGATTTTCAAAAGTTTTCTTCACTTTATATGTAAATATTAATATATAGGCATAAAAAAAGCCTAAATCGATTAAGATTTAGGCTTTTGAAAATAAAAACTAAGTGAAAGACCTAGTCAATAAGTTGATAATGCTCTTTTAGAACACTAATAATTTCTGCTTTTGGATTATCGCTCAACACTATTTTTTCACCGGTGATCTTTTCGGCAATTTCGGTATAGGTTTGAGACACTTGCATTAATACTTCGGTTGGTAGTTCATTGTTACGCGCTAGTGCTTCACGCTCATCCATTCTATTTTTATTTAATAAAATATCTGGATCAGGAAAATAGTTTAATAAAAGCTGACGGAAGCCCTCTTTGGAGTTCTCGACCACTTTACCATTGTGATATTGAGCACCATCCCAGATGCGCGAAGAATCGGGCGTTCCAACTTCATCCATATAGATAAGCTTATCATTACCTGATTTATCTTTAACGTATCCAAACTCAAATTTGGTATCGATAAATATTTGGTTAATTTTAGCCAGCGCTTCGGTGATCAAATCAAAACCATCGGTTAATAACCTTTCATACAAAGCTATATCGCTTTCTGACTTAAAGTTAAACGCTTCGAAGTTATCTTCTATGTTCTTACGAGTAATATTGACATCATCTGCCTCAGGCACTCCAGGAATTCCTTTTAGAATCCCTTTTGTTGAAGGTGTCTGAAGTAATTCTGGTAACTTACTGTCTTTTGCTAAGCCTTCAGGTAACTCAATACCACAAAACTCGCGCTCGCCATTTTCATATGCGCGCCACATTGAACCAGTTATGTATTGACGACAAATTGCTTCGATCATTACAGGTTGTGCTTTTTGGACAATCCAAACAAACGGATGCGGTATATCCAAAATATGAGAGTCGGCTAAGCCATTTTCTTTAAACAATTTAAACCAGTGATTAGAAACGGCATTTAAAGCGGCCCCTTTGCCAGGTACACCACGCATACCACCTTCACCAGTCCAAATACAATCGAATGCCGATATACGATCACTGATCACCATAATCGCTAATGGTGTGTCACTTGGCACATCGTAGTTTTTTTCTTTAATCAAACGACGGCTATCAGCTTCAGTTAACCAATAAACACTGCGCACCTTGCCACTATGAACGGGCTTATCAGTACGAATTGGCAAATCATCATTTACCGCTAATACTTGATCTGCAAGACTCATAATCTCAAACCTTTTAAATAGAACTTATTTGTTTAGATTCAAATGACTAAATACAAACAAATAACGCCTTAGTACATACTAAATTTAGTACGTTAGTTTGCTGATAATTTGTAATAGTTCAAGGAAAAAGCACGGAGCATATAATTATATGTGAGCACTTTTAACGATGTAATATGGCAAATTAGCAATAAAATAACGACTAAAAAGAGAAAAGGACGCATAAAGCGTCCTTTTATTTATCACTTAACCTGTAATTAAGCAGCTAAAGCAGAGTTTGCTTTTTCTACTAATACAGTGAAAGCTGCTTTATCGTATACAGCGATATCAGCTAAGATCTTACGATCGATCTCGATAGATGCTTTCTTAAGACCGTTAATGAAACGACTGTAAGATAAACCATTTTGACGAGATGCTGCGTTGATACGAGCAATCCAAAGTTGACGGAATTGACGCTTACGTTGACGACGGTCACGGTATGCGTATTGGCCAGCTTTAGTAACAGCTTGGAATGCAACGCGATATACGCGACTACGAGCACCGTAGTAACCTTTCGCTTGCTTTAATATTTTCTTATGAGAACGGCGTGCTACAACACCACGTTTTACTCTTGCCATTGTCTAAGTCTCCTATTAAGCGTGACGTAAAAGTTTTTTAACTGACTTGATGTCAGAAGCGGCGATTTGGCATTTAGCACGTAAATGACGCTTAACTTTAGTACGGCGCTTAGTCAGGATGTGACGAAGACCAGCTTGCTTGAATTTATAGCCATTAGCTGTAGGCTTAAAGCGCTTTGCAGCACCTTTGTTTGTTTTCATTTTAGGCATGAAAATTACTCCGCATTTCTGCCATTAATATTAAGTTATAAAAGGCGAAAGCATGTTTACAAAAAGTAATGCTTTACTTGCAAGCCTCAATAACCGGTTTCAGATAATAGTGGTGAGTCTTAAAAATATTAAAACTACTTGCAGACCAAGCTATTAACGTTTAATTGGTGCTAATACCATAATCATCTGACGACCTTCTGCCCTTCTAGGGAAAAACTCGACTGACGCTATGTCTTCTAAATCGTTTTTAACACGAGTTAGAAGCTCTAGACCAATTTCTTGGTGGGCCATTTCACGGCCGCGGAAACGTACTGTTACCTTAGCCTTGTCACCACCTTCTAAAAAGCGCCTCAGGTTGCGTAGTTTTACCTGATAGTCGCCTTCATCTGTACCAGGACGGAATTTTATTTCCTTAACCTGTATTTGTTTCTGCTTTTTACGCTGTTCTTTTTGCTCTTTGGCTTTTTCGTAAAGGAACTTACCGTAATCCATTACTCGACATACAGGAGGCTTAGCTGTAGGACTGATTTCTACTAAATCAACACCTGCTTGTTCTGCTAAGTCCATTGCTTCATTTAATGTAACAATGCCCGCTGCTTCGCCATCGAATCCGATTAAACGAACTTCATTGCCAGGAATACCTGTAATTAACTCATTTAAACGATGAGCTGGCTCTTTTTGACCGCCTCTTTGACCACCTTTAATAGTCTGTTCCTCCAAAGAACTAAAAAATAATCAGGTATGTTTTCTCATACATACCTGCGTAAAAAGTATTAAGCCCGTGAATTAACTTCTTCAGTTAGCTTCTCAATGAAAGCATCCACCGACATTTTTCCTAAATCTTCACCACCACGTGTACGAATAGCAATTTCGCCATTCTCCATTTCTTTGTCACCAACGACTAAAAGATATGGAACTCGCTTTAAAGTGTGCTCGCGGATTTTAAAGCCTATCTTCTCATTTCTCAAGTCATGTTTTGCTCTAAAGCCATTTTCTTTTAGTTTTTTAACAACATTTTCACAATATTCACCTTGTTTGTCGGTGATATTCATCACTGTTGCTTGAATTGGCGATAACCATGTTGGGAACTTACCCGTATATTCTTCAATCAAAATTCCGATAAAACGTTCCAACGAACCTAGAATTGCGCGATGGATCATTACCGGTACATGACGTTCACCATCTTCACCAATATAAGAAGCATCTAATCGGCCAGGTAAAGCAAAATCTAGTTGTACTGTACCACATTGCCAATTACGTCCTAAGCAATCTAGTAAAGTAAATTCAATCTTCGGACCGTAGAATGCACCTTCACCTGGTAAGTATTCAAATGGAATATCTAAGCTTTTAAGTGCATTTGCTAAGCCTTCCTCAGCTTTGTCCCACACTTCGTCACTACCAATACGTTTTTCAGGGCGTGTAGATAGTTTTACTAAGATGTCTTCAAAACCAAATGTCTTGTATACATCGTATACCATTTCAATACATTTAGTTACTTCACTTTGCACTTGATCTTCAGTACAGAAAATGTGTGCATCGTCTTGAGTAAAACCACGAACGCGCATTAAACCGTGAAGCGCCCCTGAAGGCTCGTTACGGTGACAACAACCAAACTCAGCCATACGCAATGGTAAATCACGGTAAGACTTAAGACCTTGGTTAAAAATTTGTACATGACCCGGACAGTTCATCGGTTTAATAGCATATTCACGTTTTTCAGATTCTGTGGTGAACATGTTTTCTGCGTATTTGTCCCAGTGCCCTGATTTTTCCCAAAGTACACGGTCCATCATTAATGGGCCTTTTACTTCGTCATAATCATATTCATGTAACTTTTCACGTACGAATTTTTCTAGCTCAGTGTAAATTGTCCAGCCATCGTTATGCCAAAACACCATACCTGGCGCTTCAGATTGCCAATGGAATAAATCTAAGTTTTTACCAATTTTACGGTGATCACGCTTTTCAGCTTCAGCTAAACGTTGTAAATAAGCTTTAAGCTGCTTTTTATCAGCCCATGCTGTGCCGTATATGCGCTGTAGCATTTTGTTGTCTGAATCACCTCGCCAGTAGGCACCAGCAACATTCATTAGCTTAAAGTGTTGACAATGACGCATACTTGGCACATGAGGGCCACGACACATGTCAATGTACTCTTCATGATGATAAAGGCCTGGACGGTCTTCTTTATCTATATTTTCGTCTAGTATTTCAATTTTATAACTTTCGCCACGCGCTTCAAATGCATCGCGAGCTTCTTGCCAAGAAACTGTTTTCTTCACAACTTCATAATTAGTTTTAGCTAGCTCTAACATACGTTTTTCAAGCTTCGCTAGATCTTCGTCATTTAATGCTTCATCAAGATCAATATCGTAATAAAAACCATTGTCGATAGTAGGACCGATTGCCATTTTCACATTTGGCCATAATTGTTTAATCGCATGACCTAATAAATGCGCGCAAGAGTGACGTATAATTTCAAGCCCGTCGTCATCTTTATTGGTGATTAATTGCAATTGTGCGTCTTCAGTGATCAACTCACAAGCATCTACTCGTTCACCATTGACTCGGCCAGCAATGGTCGCTTTTGCTAAACCAGGACCGATATCTTTTGCAACATCCATTACAGATACTGCGTTGTCGAATGAACGTTGACTTCCGTCAGGGAGAGTAATTACAGGCATGAAATTTCCTTTAATACAGTGGTGACACCTACGTAATGCCACTTGTTCAATAAAACCCACATTTATACTTTTTAAGTGGATAAATGTGTTCTAATACAAATAAGCACGGAAGAATAGGTAAATTCAACAGATATTTCAATGGCTATCAATAGATTTTTAAAGGATTTGGGACAAATTCGAATAAAAAGCATTTTATTCTTATTAATTACCGTCAGTAGCATAGCAAACAGTGCACAATATGATTGGCAATTGGCTCGTTCAAGTGACACGATAAAAATATACAAAGCTCAAACTAAAGACAGTAATTTTGCTCATGTTAGGGCTGAATTGACGACCTACTCGTCCCTATCAGGCTTTTTACTATTTTTACAGGACTATAAAAATATACCTAACTGGTTAGATAACGCCAATAATGCGTTATTAATTCGCCAAATTACTCCTTCACGAAATTTATTTGTTACGCATTTTGACGGGATATGGCCAGTAAAACCACGTAACATGGTTATTGAAACAGAATATATTCAACAACCTAATTTAAGTATTGATATCTACGTTCAGGATGCCTCAGATAAAACAGAACAATTTCAAAACTCTATAAGAATTAAGGTACAACATGCTCATTGGCATATCGCCCCACAACAAGAGCAAGGTTTAATTAAGATTAACTATCAGTTTAACGTAGACCCTAAGGGCTCTGCACCAAGCTGGCTAGTTAATAAAATGACCATCTCTTCGGTATGGAACACCATGCAAAAAATAGAACAGTTGTTACCTAATTCTCCTTGGCAGAACTTTCACATTACCCACATCGAGGAACCTAAATAACCATGTTGCTAAAATAACCTATAATTAGGTTAATATTTCAACTAACGAAATCCCCCTATGTGGCAGACAATAGCGAATGCAATCAGCGAGGTTACTGGGCAAGAGTTTGTAATAAGAGATAAGCACGCCATAACTGGCGGTGATATCAACCTCGCCTATAAAATAACCAATGGTTCGCACAGCTATTTTGTTAAAATCAATCAAAAGCAAACGCTCGATAATTTTGAACAAGAGGCATACAGTTTAAAGCAACTGTCTAATTTGATTGATATTAAATGTCCACTTCCACTCGTTAGTGGTACATCTATTGATAAAAGCTTTTTAGTGATCGAGTATCTTAATTTCAATAATGGAACACCACAACATTGGTTTCAATTTGGACAACAGTTGGCGCAAATGCACCAAAAAGTCACCCACGGTGAGTATGGTTGGCAAGAAGATAATTACATAGGTCAAAACCTGCAACCAAATCCATGGCAAAAAAATTGGAGTATGTTTTTTGCTGAGCAGCGTATAGGTTGGCAGTTACAGCTACTTGAAGAAAAATCAATAAAACTCGGCAATATCAATCACATCTGCCAACACTGTCATGATTTATTAGTTTCTCACCACCCTCGCCCTAGCTTGTTACATGGCGATTTATGGCAAGGTAATGTGAGTTTTTCCAATAATACAGGAGTAATTTTCGACCCAGCTTGTTATTACGGTGATCGGGAGACAGATATAGCAATGACGGAATTGTTTGGTCAATTTCCTAGTGATTTTTATCAAGGTTATCAAACCACATTCCCGTTACAAAAAAACTATGAACAAAGAAAACCTTTGTATAATTTTTATCATGTACTTAACCATGCAAACATGTTTGGTGGTGTTTATATAGATCAAGCAAAAGCGAGTTTGCATAGAATTTTGTCTACGGTGCATTAATAAAAACGTTAAATCAACCACTTACACAAAGCTCGCGTTACGACAATTTTTAGCCATACTTAAGTGTAAATATAGTAGCTTTATTCGAGAGGAAACTTATGCTCGAATCACTTGAAGAAAAACGCATTGAGTGTCCACATTGCGGACATCATCTACATATAGTTTTAGACCCAACAGCGGGCGATCAAAATTACTATGATGAGTGCCCAGCTTGTTGTTGCGACATTCATTTAGACATGCACATAGATGAAGTCCGGCAAAAAATAGATTTACAAGTAGACGCTGACGACGAACAAGTCTTTTAATTCAGAGTTAACTTCATACGCTCTAACGTATTAACAATGGTGATAGTTTGCTGGTCAAACTCAATATTAACGACACTTTCTTTACCAATTTCGCCTATATTAGTTCTCGCTAAAGTTTCAGGTATGAGATGAACACTAAATTGGTTAGCTTTTACCTGACCTACGGTAAGGCTAACTCCATTAATAGTGATAAAGCCTTTTTCAAAAATATACTTACCTTCTCCACTAATCAGTTCAAAAGTTATTGCACAATTATCTTCATTATGTGTAACTTCATTCACACAAGCTTTAGCGTGAATATGTCCAGAAACTTGATGACCACCTATTTCATCACCTACTTTTAATGAACGTTCAAAATTAACGTAATCATTTGTATTTATAGAGGAAAGATTGGTTACGCGTAACGTTTCATCGATAATATCAAAGTAAATAAGTTGATTTTTCATATCACTTACCACTTGTTTAACAACAGTTAAACAAACACCGTTAATAGCTATACTCACCCCTAGTTCTATCGCCTGCGCATATTGATTTTGTACCTCTATAATCAACCGACATATGCCATTCGTTGTCTGCACATGATTAACTTTTGCTTTGCATTGGACTATACCAGTGAACATTTATATTCTTACTCCTAATCGTGCATATAAAACTTACCCACAACAGCATGAAGAAAGGTGTTGCTTGTCGCCAGTAAACCTATATGATCCGAATCTTATTACTTGTCGTCATCATAACAAAGATACATTTGTAATTTCATGCAATTAACTCAGTTTATTTCTCAAAGCAAAAGCTTAATGAAGCTTGCTTATCCAATATTGATCGCGCAGCTTATTCAAAATTTAATGGGCTTTGCTGATACTGTGATGGCCGGTCGAGTAAGCGCTACCGATATGGCGGCGGTCGCAGTGGCGAGTAGTGTTTGGTTACCTGCAATTTTAACCATCTCAGGTATTATGATGGCATTGGCTGCCATCGTTTCTCAATATTCTGGTGCTAAACAGTATGACAAAGTAGCTAGTGCAACCTATCAAACAGCATGGATAGGCTTATCACTAGGTATTATCCTTATATTACTCAACGCTTTTATATCACCTACCGTAAGTGCGTCAGTAACGTTAGAACCACAGCTAAAGTCACTAATGTTTAGCTACTTGGATTATATCGTATGGGGTGGTCCTGCATTTTGCTTGTATTTTGTATTGAGGAATTACTCAGAAGGACTCTCCCATACAAGACCAACAATGATCATTAGCGTTATTGGCCTGCTGATTAATATTCCGGCTAACTATATTTTTATTTACGGTGAATTTGGAATGCCTGCCTTAGGTGGAGCTGGATGTGGTTTAGCAACAGCAATCGTATACTGGGGCATGTTCCTTAGCATGTTAATCTATACCTATGTATCAAAACACCTAAAGGTTGCACATTTATTTGAGAAGTTTTATTGGCCTAATTGGCAGGAAATGAAGGGCATATTGTTGCTTGGTGTTCCTATCGCCTTTTCCTTGTTATTTGAAGTCAGTCTCTTTGCAGTTGTAGCTATTATTTTAGTACCTTTCGGTGCAGAAATAGTTGCAAGTCATCAAATCGTACTCAACTTTTCCGGACTCATTTTTATGATCCCGCTGAGCCTTGCTATGGCGGTAACTATAAAAGTTGGATTCGCAGTAGGTAACAAGGAATATCAAGAAGCAAAAAATATATGCTTTTATTCTATCATGCTAGGCTTAGTTATTGCCGTCGCGACTGCTGTAATTACACTCACGTTCAAATCTGATATTGCAGCAATTTATACCAATGAAATAGAAGTAATAGAACTTGCAGCAAGTTTAATGTTTTTAGCAGCACTATTTCAGTTTTCTGATGCGATACAAGTTATTTCAGCAGGTGCGCTAAGGGGATACAAAGATACAACATCAATTCTTGTCATCACCTTTTTCTCTTATTGGGTGATAGGCCTTTCCATAGGCTTAGTATTAGGCTTAACAAACTGGATAATTGAACCTATTGGCCCGTATGGATTTTGGATAGGGTTTATTTCTGGATTAACAACTGCAGCGATATTATTAGCCATTAGATTGAACGTTATACAAAAAAGAGTGGAAAGCCATCATTAGCTTACCACTCTTTCGATATTTACTGAGATTATCAGTATAGCGACTAAATACAGCTACTTTTTAACTGCGACTTTATTTACTACCTGCATTGTCGCCATAATTCGACGGTTTTGAGCATGCGCAATTTCACTAGTTTCTTGGTTAATTAGTCGCTCTTCACCATAACCAACAGCATTTAAGCGTGCACTATCAATACCAAAATCGTTAACCAACTTGTCAACTACTGCTTGTGAGCGCTCTAATGATAACTGCTGATTATACGCTTTAGAACCTAATGCTGACGTATGACCTTCAATAGTTAAGTTAATAGCAGGATATGACGTTAAAAAGCTCACTACTTTTTCTAGCTGTGGCAAATAATCGTTGTGAATTTTTGAGCTCGCATTATCAAAATTAATTACCAGCTCCATCGTCTTCACTTTTTCACTAAACAATGTACAGCCATGAATATCAACTAAATGAGTTAACGGGGTATCAGCACAGTTGTCTTTGTCATCTAAAACGCCATCCTTATCTTGATCCAAGTCTTTTTCAACCTTTTCTACTACAGACTGCGGCGTTGTAGTTTTAATTGGCGCTGGTTTATTTTCACCAAAGAAATACATAACACCGATAGAGGAGGAAAAATCTTTGAAATGATCTTCGATTTGGTAGTTACCTTTTGCTTCAACATAGGCTGCAAAGCGATTTGAGAAATAGTAACGGTAGCCTAGCCCTACATTAGCTGACAATTCTGCTTCTCGCAGGTCAATTCGGTTAAAACCACCAAGCAAGTATAAGTTTTTTTTATCTGGGAAATATAATAAGTCTAATGCTGTAGCGGAACCGTCTTGTTCGCCATAGTTTTTATGTGTATCAATACTCAAATCTGTATATTTGATTCTTAATTCATTAGATTCAGAAAATCTGTACCCTAACTCTCCACCAAAACCATCTCCATCATCTAAACTAGAAGCACCTATATCCTCATACTTCACACGATCACTATCGGCCTCAAACAATGAGTAGTGAATACCACCATAAGTTTGCCCAACCAAAACTGAAGCCTCTGGTTGTTCGGCAGCATATGATGAAACCCCTAGAGTAACGGCGATTAATGCCAACGAGACTTTATTAAATTTCATTAGAATTCCCTTATTTTATTATTGGCTCTATTATAGCATTGCTCGTTACATTTTTTTTACAAAATATTGCCTGCTTTATATTAAATTTTTGAGTATTTCATGATGATTTGATTGGATTTTAATCGAACAAACCTAAATCAGATGATTTTTCGCTAAAACTACTTGCAACTATAAAACAGCATCGCTAACATAGCGCACCGTTGTTGATTAACAACATTTATACGTCCGTAGCTCAGTTGGTTAGAGCGCGTCCTTGACATGGACGAGGTCGGTGATTCGAATTCACTCGGACGTACCACATTCTAAAAAGCCGCACTTAGTGCGGCTTTTTTCGTTTTACGTATTAAATATACCTGATTTTGAAAGCTCTTCAGTACTTACCTATTCTATAATGCCTAATTTGATTTGTACGTTAAATTAGCACCTAATAGGTCCTGTTTAGTAGTCAATGTTAAGTCTACTAATACTCGCATATCGACTACTTCACCTACTATTATCAATGCTGGGCCCTTGAAATTTTTCAAATCTTGGCCTGCATTAATTGTCGCTAACGTTTTGCGACATAACTGTTGCTGTTCACTTGTGCCTTGGTCAATTACAGCTATAGGAGTAGTTTCATTCATACCAAATTTTATAAGCTGACTGGCGATCGTATCGACTCTACTTAAGCCCATATAAAATACAAGTGTACCTTTGTCACTCGCTAGATGTTGCCAATCACATTGGCTATCTTCATTTTTTAGATGTGCCGTTACAAACTTAACAGACTGAGAGCAATCTCTATGAGTTAAGGGGATGCCAGTATACGCTGCACAACCACTAGCAGCAGTCACACCAGGCACTATCTGAAATGGTATATTGTTATGAGCTAAGATACCGGTTTCTTCTGGAAGGCGAGCAAATATACTGGGATCGCCTCCTTTTAGCCTAACCACAGTTTTGTTTTCTCGTGCTTTTTTCAATAGTAGTTTGTTAATGTCGGCCTGCTTCATTGAATGTTGACCGCATTTTTTACCAACAAAAATACGCTCAATATGCCCAGGAATAAGTTGATTGATTTCCGGATTTACTAACCAATCGATTAACACAACATCCGCTTGCTTTAGCGCGTTAACAGCCTTAACAGTTAGCAGTTCGGAATCTCCTGCACCTGCGCCAACAAAAATAACCTGACCTTGTTGCTGACCTTTCCCTTTTGTTTTTGTTGGCAATTTGCTTTGCCATCTAAAAGACTGTGATAAAGGCTTTTTAAATTGAAGAAAAGGTAGTTTAAGTACAGAAAACATTATTCACCCTACCCGTTAACAACTTCGACAATAGGAATTATATCGTTAGCTTCAGCATCGAAGCTATTGATAATAGACTGTAATTCCGGCTTACACGAACCACAATTAGTACCGCACTTTAATTGCTCACCCAGTTCTGTAACACTGCTGCAACCTTGCTCTATGGCTTGTTCTATTTGATACTCAGAAACATTAAAACAACTACAAACCTTCCGGCTAGTTTGCTCTCTTGATGGAGCAGCACCACTTAGTAGCAGTTGAATGTCAGCAAAACTTACCGTTTCTTTAGAAAAGTATTCACTTATCCATAATGGCTCGCTAAATCGTTCAGCTGAAAGATAAATTGCACACACTAATTTATTATTGACTAAACAAATAAGCTGCTTGGTGTTGCCGTTTTCAAAACTCAACCATTCACCATTTAGACCAAACAAAGCTGTCCATTGACTAACCGTTTTTTCCTCAGCATGTGCCATTTGATAATGCCAACCAAAAGTTGTTTTTGTTTTTAGCCAATAATCAGCGTTAACAGCAAATTCATCACTAACAAAAATATCACCGTACTGAGCTAAGCTTAATTTCTCTACTGATATACCCGTATATTTTGCTTCAGGCTGGCCACTAATCGGATCTACGTTACTTTGATAAAGCGCGCTAATGGTAGCATTACTCGCAAACTTTTTATTCCAGTGTATAGGCATAAAACATTGGCCGGAAGTTTGTTCGTCGGTAATGTTAGCAGGTGCAATTATCTCTCCCACTTTAGAACGAACCGTCACTATATCACCGTTTTCAATGTTAGCTTTCTTGGCATCTAATGGGTTAATGGATAAAAATGGCTTTGCTAAATGTTGCGTTAATTTAGCTGCCTTTCCCGTTCTAGTCATGGTGTGCCATTGATCACGATAGCGACCGCTGTTTAAGCTTAAAGGGTATGTATCGTTAATTTGCTGTTCAGGTAACTTTGGTGTCACCGCAATGAAACTAGCTTTAGCGGAAGATGTGGCATATTCACCATTTGCAAATAATTGCTTACAACCTAATGGATATTTTTCATTTATAGGCCACTGCACTGGTTGCATTAAGTCGTATTGATTTTCAGTTAAAGCTGATAAACCTGAAATATCAAAGATACGTGAATTATCACCTTCATTTTTATAACCAGATAAAGAAGCAAACTCAGTGAACACTTGTTGAGGATGATTATAATCAAATCCTTTATAGCCCATCGCTTGCGCTACTAAACTAATAATTTCCCAATCATGCTTTGCTTGCCCTGCTGGCATTAAGCTATTTCGTTGACGAGAAATACGACGCTCAGAATTTGTTACCGTACCATTTTTTTCGATCCAAGGAGTTGCTGGCAATTTGACGTCAGCAAATTCAAGCGTATCGTTACTACTAACACAATCTGAAACTACAACAAATTCACACTGCTCCATTGCTTGTATTATTTTTGCATTATCAGGCAAGCTTACTAGTGGGTTCGTTGCCATGATCCAAATCGCTTTTATTTTGCCGGAATGTATTTGATCAAATAAATCAACCGCCTTCGCTCCTTGTTTTTCTGCGATACAAGGAGATTGCCAAAACGTTTGAACTAAATCACGATGTTGTTCATTTTCAATTTCCATATGAGCTGCTAATTGATTAGCTAGGCCACCAACTTCTCTGCCACCCATAGCGTTAGGTTGGCCAGTAATAGAAAAAGGCCCACAACCCTCTTTCCCGATTTTTCCAGTCGCTAAGTGCACATTGATAATCGATTGACATTTATCTACACCGGAAGTCGATTGGTTTATGCCCATTGAATACATAGTGACAACTTTATCACTGGCTAAAAAGCATTGATAAAACTGTATTAAGATCTTTGTTTCAATGGCACAAAAATTACTGACTTTATCTAACGTCCATGCAGAACACTCTGACATACAATTAGTAAATCCTTCTGTGGATTGACGAATATATTCATTGTCTAATCCATCATGTTCTAATAGGTAATTTAATAAGCCATTGAATAATGCAGTATCTGTTCCCGGTTTAATGGGCAAGTGAAGATCAGCGGTAGCTGCTGTCGCTGACACCCGAGGATCAACTACAACGACCTTAAAGTTAGGATTTATCTGTTTTGCTCGTTCAATACGTTGAAATAAAACAGGGTGTGTCCAAGCGGCATTTGAGCCAGTCAGCACTAATAAATCTGTGTTTTCTAAATCAGTATAGCTACATGGCACAATGTCTTCGCCAAATGCTCTTTTATAAGCAGAAACCGCTGAAGACATACAAAGACGTGAGTTTGTATCAATATTACCGCTACCGATAAAGCCCTTCATTAATTTATTGGCGACATAGTAGTCTTCTGTCAACATTTGACCCGATACATAAAATGCTACTGCATCAGGGCCATGCTCATTAATGATGCCTTTAAATTTTGTTGCAACAGTATCAATGGCATCCTGCCAGCATACTTCATTGTCGTTAACTAGCGGTACAAGAAGTCGATCGGTTAGGTCAATTGTCTCTAATAAATGCGTACCTTTTACACACAAACGTCCAAAATTAGCAGGATGTTCAGGTGTGCCTTTTAAGGTAGATGCCTTACCTTGTGATAAGGTAATGTCAACACCACAACCCACACCACAATAGGCACAAGTTGACTGAACGATCCCCTGATCTTTTACGCTTGACTGTCGATTGATTAACTGACTTTGCATGGTCATACGGCGAATCACTTCTTATAGTAAAATTTGTACTTCTTGTTCTGCTATACGAGCTTGATAAGCAGTAATAGCCGCTTCTTCTTGAATACATAGCCCTGTTTTAAGTGAAAATTGCTGCTTGTAAAGCGGAGACGCTACAATCGGTTCACCTTGAGTACTGCCAGTAATACCTCGATAAAGCACGTTGGCTTTACCTATTGGATCAAAGTTGTCTACAGCAAATACTTTTTCAGGCTGCTGAGGTAAGCTAAATATTGCTATTTGCTTCTCATCATCTTTTTCAAGTAAGGCGCATATACCAGAATTTTCGACTAAATCATTTACACTACAAACTGTGTACCATTGTTTTGAATCACTCATCTTACTCTTCCTCTAGTGCTACAGCTTTTGAAACATGGGTAACATCAATGATGTTAATTTTTTCTTCTTCTCGTGCAGGTCTTATTTGCTCACGTTCAGTAACAAATTGAATATTGCTATCGGTTTTATCGGAGTTAACAAACTGACGGAAACGTTTCAGTGCCTCAGGGTTTTCAAGCGTAGTTTTCCATTCACATTGATACTTCCCTATAACATTTGCCATTTGTGCTTCAAGTTCATCGCAAACACCTAAATGGTCATCAATGACGACTTTCTGTAAATACGCTAAACCACCTTCCATGTTATCCATCCACACTGATGTACGCTGCAAGCGATCACCTGTTTGAATGTAGAAAGCGAAAATGCGATCAATGTATTTAATCAATGTTTCATCGTCTAAGTCAGTGGCAAATAAGTCGCCATGGCGAGGCTTCATGCCGCCGTTACCACACACGTATAGGTTCCAACCTTTATCGGTTGCTATAACACCAAAATCTTTACTTTGTGCTTCAGCACATTCGCGTGTACAACCTGAAACCGCGAACTTTATTTTATGTGGCGCTCGAATACCCTTGTAACGATCTTCTATTTGAATAGCCATGCCTACACTGTCTTGCACACCATAACGACACCATGTGCTACCAACACATGATTTTACCGTACGAACGGCTTTACCGTAGGCATGACCTGTTTCAAGGCCTGCATTGATTAGCTCAGCCCAAATGTCAGGCAATTGGTCAACACGGGCACCGAATAAATCAATGCGCTGGCCACCTGTAATTTTGGTATATAGATTATATTTTTTAGCGACCTCACCAATGACGATAAGCTTTTCTGGCGTAATTTCACCGCCTGGTATACGTGGCACAATTGAGTAAGTACCATCTTTTTGCATATTGGCTAAAAAGTTATCATTGGTGTCTTGAAGTGGTACTTGTGCTTTATCAAGAATGTAGTCGTTCCAAACAGAAGCTAAAATAGAACCCACGGTAGGCTTACATATTTCGCAGCCTGAGCCTGTACCATGTTTGTCAACAAGCTGTTCGAAACTTGAGATTTTTTCGACCTTAACAATGTCGAATAATTCCTGGCGTGAATAAGCAAAATGTTCACAAATATCTTTCTTAACTTCTACACCACGGTTCTCAAGTTCTTTATCCACTACATTCTTAAGTAATGCTGAACAACCGCCACAGCCTGTGCTTGCTTTAGTACAAGACTTGATATCACCTACAGATGTTGCGCCTAGATCAATTGCTTCAATTATGTCGCCTTTCGTTACATTTAAACATGAACATATAGTAGCGGTATCTGGCAGCGCATCTGCACCTAATGTTGGCTTATCGCCTGCCATAGGTAATATTAACGCTTCTGGAGCTTCTGGTAGTTCAATGGCATTTAACATGTATTGGAGAAGGCTATCATATTCGCTAGTATCTCCAACAAGCACTGCGCCAAGCATGAGTTTCTTATCGGCTGAAACGACTATTTTCTTGTAAACACCTTCTGGTTGGTTTTCATAAGTGTAAGAAAGCGAGCCTTCTGTTTTACCATGAGCATCGCCAATAGAACCAACATCCACACCCATTAGTTTTAATTTGGTACTCATATCTGCACCGTTAAAACTAGCTTGTTCATCTGTTGCTAATATTTGATTTGCCGCAACTTTAGCCATGGTATAGCCTGGCGCCACTAAGCCATAGATGAAATTTTTATATAAAGCACATTCGCCTATGGCATAAATTTCGTTGTCTGATGTTTGGCACTGACTGTTTACAACAATACCGCCACGCTCTCCTACTTCGAGGCCATTTTCTCGACCTAGATTATCGTATGGACGAATACCAGCAGAGAACAGTACCATATCAGTTTCTAATTCGGTTCCATCACTGAATACTAATTTGTAACGGCACACTTCACCTTGTTCGATAACCTTAGTTGCTTTAGATGTGTGAACTTTCACACCTAATTCTTCAATCTTGTCTTTTAATAGTCGGCCACCGCCGGCATCAACCTGTACCGCCATTAATTGTGGTGCAAATTCAACAACATGCGTTTGCAATCCTAATTGTTTCAATGCATTAGCAGCTTCTAGTCCTAGTAAACCACCACCAATAACAACGCCAACTTTTGAACTTTCAGCAGTACGTTGAATCGCTTCTAAATCTTCAATCGTACGGTAAACTAAACAATGAGGTTGGTCGCCACCAGGAATTGGCGGTACAAATGGATATGAACCTGTAGCTAGAACGAGTTTGTCATAACTAAAGGTTTCGCCAGTTTCTGTTATTACTAGCTTATTAACACGATCAATTTTCGACACTTTGGCGTTAGTTCTAAAATCAACCTGCCAATCTGAATAAGTAGCTTCATCAGTTAAAGCTAAATCTTGAGCTGTTTTTCCACCAAAAAATTCAGACAAGTGCACGCGGTCATAAGCTAATCTATTCTCAGCCGAAAGCACCGTAATTTCCGCTGCTGTTGCTGATTCGCGTAAATTTGCTACTTGTTCAACAAAATGATGGCCAACCATGCCATTTCCAACTACTACAATTTTTTGTGCAGTGTTTAATTGATTACTCGCACTCATGTTTTGATCCTGCTTCACTAGTTATATTCAGTTGTTTTCTAGTCGTTATATGCGTTAAACATAAAAACCACTCTTTAGTAGTGGTTAAATTGCAACAGTAATGCCACATTTTTATTTCTACAAAAACAACAGGTTAACTAAAAGAGTGTTTTTCAATTAAAGCTTTTGCACTAGATTGACATTAACAACGCACAACTAAAGTGCGCTGGCAGAAGCTATGCCAAATTGGAGATGCACCAATAACTAGATTAAAAAGGAATCGGCTTAATCGAAAACCGCTTTTGGTGAAGTATTCTAAAAAGTGAATTTATAAGTAAAATGTCAGGTCAATGAAGCTAAAGAATGCTGATTAATTGGCCAGCGCAACAAGGAACAAAATAAAGAATATAAAAGACATCCCCTGCCAAAACAGCACAGGATCTCGTTGTAAAATTGGTAGGCTTTTATACTCTTCAACAGCACTTACGTTTGGTTTGCAAATATCAGCTTCAAATTCAGAATAAGCTTGATACCTAGCTCTTGGATTTGGTTCTGTTGCTTTCTTTAAAGCAAAATCTAACCATAAAGGAATATCGTCTCTGTACTGCTTTATTGGCCTGTATAACCAGTTTTCATAATCAGCACTAAGTGCTTCATTACGGGTCATTGGCTTAAACGGTAACTCGCCGGTAAGTAATTGATAAGCAATAACTCCTAAAGAAAATAGATCACTATGATGATCGGCCTTCATAGAAATAAGCGTTTCAGGGGCAATATAGTTAAGTGAGCCTTGAGGGATCTCTTCATCAATACTGTCGGCATTTTCTTCTAAAGAAGCGATTAGCGCTGTGCCATAGTCAATGAGAGTTATTTTTCCAAACTCATCAATCATAATATTTTCAGGCTTAAGATCTCGATGAACCACATCTAACCGTTGAAAAACACGAAGCGCCGTTATGATTTGCTTTATAATATCTCGAATCTGAGAAATAGACGGCTTCGGGTTATCAAATACCCACTCGCTAAGCGTTTGACCTGGTATATATTCACAGAAATGATACAAGTACTGACTATTTTCAATACCGCGTTTAATTTTCATAATATTTTTATGATTTACGCGTTCTCCTAACCAAGCTTCACGCATAAATCCCTGAAGATATATAACATCTTCAGAAAAATTTAACGAAGGTACTTTTAGTACTAATGGCGTCTCTTCCTCTTTATGCTGAACTAAATATAAATGAGAGCGGGTACTCTCATGAATCTTCTTTAAAACTTCGTAGCCATCTAACTTCATACCTACATCTAAAGCTGGTAGCACGCGCTTGTTTAATAAATCTCTTTCTAATTCAGAAAACTGTCTTACAGGAAGCGACTCTACCGCGACAAGCAAACAACTAACATTATCATCACTACCGTTATTTAACGCTGTTTCAACTAAGTTTTTACTTAGCGCCTCTAGTCTATTATTGCTTGGTTTGTCACCAATTTCCGCTAAGGCCTGACAAATATCTTGTTCTGATAAAAAGTCATGAAAGCCATCACAACTTAATAAATAGATATCCCCTACTTTTAAGGCTATTTGATGGGCATCCACCTTCAATCGATAATCTGCACCAAGCGCCCTTGTTAACACAAGGTGTTGTCCACCGTGTTTACGATTGTGGTCTCTTGTTAACGCGGAATATTGCCCATTTCTAAATTGGCTTATCCTAGAATCACCAACATGAAAAATGTAACCAGTAGTTGATTTGATAATTAAACTAGAAAGTGTCGTTAACCATTGCTGGTTATTGCTATGAAATGCTTCTGATTTGGAAAACATCCATTCATTTAAACTAGTCATTACTTTCGCAGCTGATTTTTGTGTTGACCAAGTTTCGGGAGTTGAATAGTAGTCTTGAATAAATTGAGTTACTGCGAGCTGCGCTGCTTCTTTAGCTTTGTTCGCACTAGAAACACCATCAGCAAGTGTCGCAACAAAACCTTTAGCATTTAATTCATAATTATCAGGTGAAAAAGCAGAAAACGCATCTTGGTTTTCTGCTTTTTCACCTGCACAACTATAACCACCAAAGCGCACTACCAAATTAGGTAGTGGCTTTGATTGATTTACATCATTTTCATTAAGTGACATGAATTAACTCAATTGAACCATCTTCTTTTACTTCCGTGATGGTGCCTTTAGGCTCTTCCATAAACAGCAAAGCTACAAAACCTAACACTGCAGTACCTGCAATAACTAAAAAGAAGGTTTGGTAACTCACCATAGAGAGTACTGTTAAATACACTACTGCACCTACATTACCATAAGCACCTGTCATACCTGCAATTTGGCCAGTTAGACGTCGTTTAATTAGCGGTACCGCAGCAAATACCGCACCTTCGCCTGCTTGCACAAAGAAAGAGCAAGCCATAGCTGCGACAACCGCTAACGCCAGAGGCCAAGCACTATCGATTGATGCCATTACAAAATAACCTGCAGCCAAGCCCGCGGTTAAAATAAGCAATGTTTTCTTACGGCCAAACTTATCACTTAACCACCCTCCACCAGGACGTGACATTAAATTCATAAAAGCATATAACGAAGCTAACAAGCCTGCGTATACCATATCTAATGCAAAAACTTCTGAAAAGAACAATGGCAACATAGAAACAACCGCCAATTCTGAACCAAACGTTGCAAAATAAAGTACGTTTAGTACAGCAACTTGTTTGAATTTGTACTGATGAACTTCATCAACAGGTTGCTTAAATAAGTGGCCATTTACTTTATAAGTTTGTTTAACTTCAACAATATATAGTGCTACCAATGCCACATAAACAATTAGAGCAAAAGTTTCAGATAAAAGGCTTACACCATTTGGTGACAACTTCCAGGTAAGTAAGGCAAGTGCACCATACATTGGCAACTTCATAATTAGCAAAAAGTAAAAGTCACTCACACTAGTGACTTCCATTGCACTAGTTTGCTTTGGTTTAAAATATGTAGAGCCTTTAGGCGTATCTGTCACATTAAAATACCAAACAAAACTAAACGCTAAACTCATTAAACCAGTAATTCCTACCGCGTAACGCCAGCCATCTTCACCACCAAACAATAAAGCTAACGTCGGTAATAACATAGCACCTGCCGCTGAACCAAAGTTACCCCAACCGCCGTAAATACCTTCAGCCGTACCTAATTGGTTAGCCGGAAACCATTCACTAACCATGCGAATGCCAATAACAAAACCTGCACCAATAAAGCCCAATAGAAACCTTGCTATAGCTGCTTGTTCAAAGGTGTCAGCTAATGCGAACATAAAACATGGGATACTACAAAACGCTAATAGAGCTGCGTAAGTAATACGAGGACCGTATTTATCGGTAAGCATACCTATGACTATCCGAGCTGGGATAGTGAGTGCTACGTTTAAAATAAGGAGTGTTTTTATTTCACTGCCACTAAGCCCTAAACTATCACCGATTACTGACAATAATGGTGCATGGTTAAACCAAACGAAAAACGTAATAAAAAACGCCATCCAACTTAGGTGCAAAACTTTCATTTTGCCGGTAAATGACATGATTTTAATGCCGACATCCGAGCTCATAGTAATTTCCTTTGCCTTAAAATAGATAAACTACCTTTTACAAAGCAAAGCTAATACCAGTGTAACAATCTACTTTATTACTTTATTTTACAACAGGTTAAAACCAAGCGTCTTTATTAGTAACTGTGGAGCTGCACTAGAAGTGGAGTATTTGCACTAGCAAAGTGCAAATTTAAAGGTGAATTTATAACAATTTAGATAAAAAAGCCTGAACATAGGGTTCAGGCTTTATATTCGAAGAGTAACGATTATTTAAAACTTAGCGCCAACCCAAACCCATAGTTTGTCAGCATCAACTTTTATATCTCCCGCTGAATATGAAGCGTACTTGATACCACCAGAAAATGTTTTGTTAAAGCTCTTACCGTATGAAATATTAATTTCATCGCCTAGGTCATCTACGCCTCCCTTATCTTCGTCAGCTTCGTAGTTATGGAACACAACTGCCCATTTACCACCATATGCTTTGCCTGAAACTGACGCGTACATATCTGCTAAACCTTGAGAAGGTGTGCCCAAGAACTGGTCAGCCCAACCGTTAAATTTATGAAGCGTCGCTAAAGGAGTAGAGAAACCGTAGTTACCGTTGTCACTACCTAATACTTCATAACCACCTTTGATAGTGATGCCATTATAAACATAACCTAGCTCGGCCAACATGTAGTCTGCATCGTACTCTGTAGAGCCATTGTCAGATTCTTGTGTCGCAAACTCTGCCGCATAAACCCATTTGTTTTTGCCAGACTTTTTAGCACCGGCAAAGCGTATACCGTAAGTATCTAACGAGTTGTCTGCACCTTCATCAACTTCCAACATATAACTGTAACCAGTTAATTTACCGTAAGCAGTTTTATAACTTAAATTGATTAAGTGATCTTTAGCATCTAAATCTTTTTCTTCACCGAAAATACGATTACGCTTAGAAATATAAGCATAAGTCATATCAAACTTGTCACTTGCTTTGTAGCTAAAAGATGCTGCATCAAAAGTTTGCTTGTCTTGGCGCCAGCCAACATGACCAACAAAGCGATGATTATCAAGAGTAATCACTTGACGACCGACTTTAGCTGTTAAGCCGTTTGCCTTGTATTGCACATAAGCTTGATCAACTTCTGTATGCTCTGGATCAGCAATTACCGAATATTCAGTACCATTTCCGTTGGTGTCGTTGTAATCGTCAACACCTACAGCTCGTGAATCTTCAAATTCAACGAATGCAGAGAAATTGTTATAGGTTGCTGTTTTATAATTTAACCTTGTTCTTAGCGTTAAAGCATCTGCGTCTTTTGCAGCGTTATCTTGTTCAACGCTTTCATAACGCAATCGAAAATCCAATGTCGCCTTACCTTCATCACCGGCTAAAGCAATCGGTGATAATAAGCTGAGAGTTAAGGTGCTTAATATTGCTTGAGAGACTTTGTTAATTTTCATGTTTTTTCCTTATTAGGATTTATAAGTTTTATAACTACATTGGTTATGGCGAGATGATAGGCAGTTTCCTTTTAAGGTTTATTAAGCCATATCAAATTTTGTAGTTTGTTTGTTAATTTCAGTATTAAAATGTCAAAAGTATGATTTCAATCAATATTTGTTGCATCAAAATAGTGCGGAACACTAGCAAATCTAGAAAGGTTAGTGATTGTGCGCACAATAGCTAACGTAAATTGATAAATTCATACGAAGCATTTTGTTGTTATAATTTAGTTTTAGGCTACGTCTACCTTCTGAGTAGACGATGATGCAACTTTTTCCCTTGATGAAATCGTTTCTACTTTCCGTTGTTTTTCATAAAGAAATGTTAATACTGCCGAGCGTAAGCGGTTATATTCGGCATCTTGAGCCAAAGAAATACGATCTCTCGGCCGAGGCAAGTTTACATCCAATATTTCACCTACAGTCGCTGCAGGTCCATTTGTCATCATTACGATTCGATCTGATAACAAAACCGCTTCATCGACATCATGAGTTATCATAATTACGGTATTATTTAGCTCTTCTTGAATTTCCATAAGAGAGTCCTGCATGTGGGCACGTGTTAATGCATCGAGTGCTCCAAACGGCTCATCCATTAACAGCACTTCTGGTTGCATAGCAAGCGCTCTAGCAATTCCTACACGTTGTTTCATACCGCCTGATATCTCATCGGGTCGCTTATGTATGGCATGATCCATATGAACAAGTTTAAGGTTATGTTCTATCCATTCTTTCATTTCTCTGCTATTCATTGTCTTCTTAAACACTTGCTTTACAGCAAGTTCGACATTTTGATACGCAGTTAACCATGGCAACAAGGAATGGTTTTGAAAGACTACCGCCCTTTCAGGCCCAGGTTCAGTAACATATTTGTTATTAAGCAATACGCCACCTTTAGTTGCTTGATATAAACCAGCAACGACATTTAACACTGTTGATTTACCGCACCCAGAGTGACCAATAAGCGAAATAAACTCTCCTTTATGAATCTTTAAATCAACTTCCTTAAGCGCAGTAAAGTCACCTTTAGGTGTTGGAAACACCATATCAATTTTGCTGATATCTAATAACAAATCCATATTCATCTCCTCTAACGCTTAGCGCTATCTTTGTCCCACGATAGAATACGTTGTAATTGCAACATACCTCTATCTAGAAGAAAGCCGATAAAACCAATTACAAATACCGCGGTCATAATACGGCTTAGGCTTTGAGAGCTACCGTTTTGAAACTCATCCCAAACAAATTTTCCAAGTCCAGGGTTTTGAGCCAACATTTCAGCAGCAATCAGTACCATCCATGCAATACCCAGTGATAAACGCATGCCAGTAAAAATGGCAGGAATAGACGCAGGTAATACAATTTTCTGTACATGCACCAAACTTGGTAAACGCAGTACTCGACTGACATTGACCCAGTCTTGGTTAATTGCAGCAACCCCTACAGAGGTATTAATGACCATAGGCCAGATACAACATAAAGTTACGGTGATCATCGAGTTAACAAAAGATTTGGCCAATAATGGTTCTGGAGAAACATATACTGCACTTACCACCATTGTCACCAGTGGTAACCATGCTAACGGTGAGACTGGTTTAAATATTTGGATTATCGGATTAATTGCCGTATTTAATGCCTTACTTAAACCAACCGCTATACCTAGTGGTATCGCTATTATTGCAGCAACAATAAAACCACTTAGTACAGTAACTAAGCTAGTGCCAATTTGGTCAATAAAAGTTTCCTTACCGGTATACGCCCTTATCTTAGGTTGATAACTAGGATCTTTAGCTAAGCGTTTAGCATTTCTCACTTCTTGTCGTTGGTAAAAGGCCGCTTCTTTTTCACGTTCAGCTACATGCTCCTGATACAAATTCACGATTTGCGTACCTACCGCTTTTGGCCCAGGAAACTTACCCAGTGAGGTATCGATTGCGTTTGCCGCTAGCGACCAAATAATTAGAAAACATGCAACACCAACTGTTGGTAATACAATGGCTTGTAACCGAGTCATTAGTAGCCGCTTGAGCTCGAGCAATAACGAAGAACCTTGCTCTAACGAAATAAATTTATTAATTAATGTTGTCATTACATAACTCCATACGCGCAACCGTTATATGTTGCGCGAATAACGAATTTTTATCGGCTAGATTTTGTCGCCAGCCTTTAAACCAATACTAAATTTGTTAATGTATTCATTTGGTTTAGTACCGTCGTAAACGATATTGTCGATAAAGTGCGTTTGTGGGTTTCTAAAGCCATCTTCATTGGCAAGCTCAGCAAAATCAGACGCCGCCATTAGCTTTTCATCAACCAAGCTTTGTGCAGCTTTCATGTATATATCAGGGCGATAGACTTTATTGGCGACTTCCTTATACCAAGTATCAGGTTTATCTTCGCTAATTTGGCCCCAGCGACGCATTTGAGTTAGATACCAGATAGCATCAGAGTAATACGGGTATGTTGCGTTATATCGAAAGAACACATTAAAGTCTGGTACGTCACGCTTATCACCTTTCTCGTATTCAAACGTGCCCGTCATGCTATTTGCAATAACATCGTAATCAGCGCCAACGTAGTTAGATTGCGATAATATTTTTACAGCTTCCGGACGATTGGCATTGTTGTTCTCATCTAACCACTTAGCAGCACGTATCAAAGCACGAGTTAAACGAATTGTCGTGTTTGGATACTTTTCAGAAAACGCTTTCGTGATGCCAAATACTTTTTCAGGATTGTCTTTCCAGATTTCATAGTCTGTGACGACAGGTACACCAATCCCCTTGAATACTGCTTGTTGGTTCCAAGGTTCACCTACACAGTATCCATAAATTGTTCCCGCTTCTAACGTTGCAGGCATTTGGGGTGGTGGCGTAACAGATAACAATGCTTGAGCGTCTATCTGTCCAGAAGTATCACCTTTATGCGGTGCATAAAAACCAGGGTGAATACCGCCAGCGGCTAGCCAATAGCGAAGTTCATAGTTGTGCGTAGATACTGGGAATACCATTCCCATATTAAACGGCTTACCTGACGCTGAATACTTTTCAACAACTGGCTTTAAGGCATCAGCTTTAATTGGATGAACAGGTTTTCCGTCAGGACGCTTAGGAATGTTAACCTTCATTTGTTGCCATATTTCATTGGAAACAGTAATACCATTACCATTTAAGTCCATAGAAAATGGCGTAATAATTTCTGCTTTTGTACCATAACCAATCGTTGCAGCAATTGGCTGACCTGCAAGCATATGAGCGCCATCGAGGCGGCCGTCTATAACACCGTCTAGTAACACTTTCCAGTTTGCTTGAGCTTCAATGGTTACGTATAACCCTTCGTCTTCAAAAAAACCTTTTTCATAAGCAATGGCAATAGGAGCCATATCTGTTAATTTAATAAAACCAAACTTTAATTCTTCCTTTTCAGGGTAACCCAATTCTTCTGCATTAGCGTGCAAAGTGACCAAGCTGCTTGAAATACACATGCCAGCTATTAAGGCTTGGCCGATTATTCTACGGCAGAAATGCTTGCTCTTGGTTAGCGTTAAATTCAACATTTTTTCCTCCAAATAAAAAAGCCCGCTGTGAACTGCAAAATACAGTCACATGCGGGCCACAATGCCAAACTAATTCTTACCACGCCCTTGTGGGAAATTAGTTAAATTAAGTTTTGTTATTATTCCTCAAAGAATGCTTATGCTCTTTGGGCGATAGCAATTTTGCTATTCAATTTCCTACAGCCATTGCAGGGTTAGCATTTTACGTTCACTAACAGAAACGGACAGATTCACTGAATCTATTACTTAACCAATACTACTCATATTTAGTGCCAATATTCTAAAAACCACCTTAGCCATTGTATTTATTGGTTTTTATATACATTTGCGCAACTAATTAACTTATACAATACCAATATTTTGCATTGAATTTGGGCAGTTTTGCGCCTTAATTGTGCTTTTATGCTTGCTCCGCTATGTCGGTAGTTGTTTCGTCTATATCTGACACTAAGAATTTTGGAGCGAATGTTTGTTGATAAATATCTTGTCTGAATACTTCTGCCACTATATTTTTCGAAAGTTTATCACTGCTTACCTGTCCGACTTTACACATGTGGCTTAATAACCATTCACCTTTAAAGTGATCGGGACGGTTAATGCATTCAGCCCCTTCAGATGAAAACTGATTATAACTTGGCACATGTCTTGGCGATTGTTGATGATGTACTAGGCAGCTGCCAATTAAAGACGGAGCAATTACCGACAAATGTAAATCTAAATATTGATGTTGACTAAGCAAGCGAGCAGCTTCAAATCTATTAGCGACATTACTTAACCAGTTGCATGCTTTTCTTAATGCATAAATTAACGCTTTAGTCGTTTCTGGGTAGGACTTTTGCCAATCAGCTAACATACCGAGCACCTTTTCTGGGATGTTTGGCCAAATATCACAAGAAGTTACACAAGTTACGCCTACACCGTCTCTAACAGCTTTTGCATTCCATGGACCGCCAACACAAAAACCATCAATATCTTCACTGCGTAATGCTTCAACCATATTAACCGGCGTAATAATTAAAATCTCAACATCATCAATGGCAATATTATTATGTTCAAACCAACTACAAAGCTGATAGTAGTGACAGCTATGCGGATAAACAGTAGCAAAGGTCAGCTTTTGTCCTACCGATTTACGCGCTTTGATGATTGGCTTTAGTAAACCTGCGCTAAGTGGTATATCTAGCGTTGTCAGTTTATTGAACGCCTTTACTTCTTCATATAATGCCATTGATAGTGTAATCGCATTTCCGTTTTGGCTAAGAACCATAGGTGCAATGACTTGATGCTTTTCTCCATTTATTCCTAAACTACTAGCTAACGGCATTGGAGCTAACAATTGGGCTGCATCTAATACACCAGCATGCAATTTATCCCGCATGGTTGCCCACGAGTATTGTTTTTTTAACGTTACGTTTAAGCCTTGCTCTTTAAAATAGCCTTGTTCTAAAGCGACAGCTAACGGTGCACAATCAGCTAATGGCATAAACCCTATATTAATATCACTTTTCTCAACTAAGTAACGTGGCTGACTTTCTTTGATCATGAGGACTTCTCCAACATTTTTGCTAACGAGAGAATACTTCTAGCTACCTCTTCTAGTTTTTGGCTATTATCCATCGCCATTTTACGAATACGATGATAAGCCTCTTTCTCTGTTAGATTTTTTGTTTCCATTAACCATATCTTTGCCTGCTCTACTACACGCTGACTTGAAAGCTTTTGTTTGGTATGCACCAACTCTTTTTTAAGCAATTGATATTCACTAAAGCGTGCTACCGCAGTATCTAAAATTGAACGCACGCGTTCAAAGGCAATATCACCTGCGATATAAGCACTAACACCTGATTTAACGGATTGACTAATGGTTTCAGTATCGTTTTGCTCTGAAAACATAACGATAGGTTTAGGGTTTGCTAATGAGATTATGCTTAAACTTTCAAGCACATCTCGACTTGGTGACTCTACATCAATGACAATAACATCTGGTTGAAGTGCTTCAACTTGTTTTAATAACGGCATACCCGTTGTGGTGATATGTCGAATACAATATTGTGAACGGTCTAAGGCACCAATCAACGACTGTGCTTTTTGTTTATCGTCTTCAACTAACAATACATTGAGTTCTTGGGTTGCTGCTATATCCATATTCTCTTTCTATATGCCGTAACGCTTATGGCTGAAAATATAAATAAACAAAATACGTACCAAATATATTTAATATAATAAACAATAGGTTACATGACGTACTGATTTCCTAATAGTTTAGAATGAACAATAATAAGGCGAGTTTGCTTTATTTTGGTGAACAATAATCGAGCGAGAAGCCAAAGAAATAAAATAACTTAACGTACAAGCAACCGACAAATGCGCATAAAAAAGCCAGCTATAAGCTGGCTTTTAATTCTATCTACAATAATTACTTACGTCTAAATAGGATTAGCGTAGAAAGTGCTAATAACCAACCAAAGCTACCGCCACCTGAAGAACTCTTGTTCGGTTCAACTGGCGTAGGAGTTGGTGTAGGCGTTGGCGTTACAGGTACTTCCGTAGGCGTGAAGCTTACATTGCGTAAATAGCCTTTATCATCACCTTCAGTGGCAGCTGGATCTTTATTATACACCCAAGTAATGCGGTTTTCTTCGCCGGTTAATGTGATTGATTGAGCTTCATATTCTACTTCCCCAGAAATAAAGCCGGCCTCTTCTCCATTAATATAAATAAATAGCGCATCATAAGGCGATGAAGGATCTTCAGTATTCTCTTCAGATGAAACGGCCCATTCAAAGCTAAGTTCACCTTCGCCTGTAACAACAGCCATCGCTATACTATCTTGCAAGTGGGTAATAGTGCCACTTTCAATGCCACCATTGGCATGGCTTACCCAAGCTTGTTCTCCACCACTGTACCAATTAACATTTTCATCAGCACCTAGTACTGTTTCAATATCGCTCGAACCTGCAATGGTTTGTGCCATCAACTTAGATTCACTTGTCTCTACGTCACTATTGTCTGTTTCAATTTCTAATTTAGCATCAAAGGAACCAATATCTGAATTTGAGAAATTAACCGTTAACTGACAGCTTTCACCTGCATTGATGCTACTACATTCACCATCCACTAAGCTAAAGCCATTCTCTTCATCAATTTCATAACTAACGGACGCATCAACTTCGCTGTTATTTGAAACACGAATACTTGTTGACTGTGTTTGCTCAGTGGCCACAACGTGAAAATCAAGGCGCTGAGTAATCGCTATACCTTGATAAATGCCAGTTAACCAGTCATCAAATTCACCGATGCGAGCAAAAACACCTGGAAAACCTTCAGCTGCACAACCATAGCCCCAGCTAACAACGCCTACTTGTTGCCAACCTTCATTTGTATTTAACACTAAAGGACCACCGCTATCGCCTTGACAGGAGCTCTTACCACCACCAGCAACTGCTGCACAGATCATCATTTCTGAAATGCCTGTACTTTCAGGATCACCACTTCCACCAAATAATGAATTGGCTAATATCTCTTTACATTGTTGGTTGGTCATTAACTGTAAATCGACCTGATGCAAAATATCAGGAAAGTTCCCTGTTGGGCCAGCTCCTGGTGCATAACCAGTTCTTCCGCCCCAACCTATAACTGTAACTGTATTCGCATCAGCTGCTGCTACATCTGTCGTTTCATCTGACGCTAGAGAAACTGCTGGTGCATCAACTTCTTCGACTAGTTCAATTAAAGCAACATCATTATCTAAATTTACATCATCATAATCCGGGTGCATATAGATTTGCGTTATCGATACTGCATTTTCAGCACCATTAGAAAGATCGTACTCACCTACATTAACTTTTAAGAATTGAGACGAAGCTCCATCGACACAATGCGCTGCGGTTAAGACCCACTTGCCACCTAAGAAGCTAGCACCACAGGTAGAGTTTTGTACTGTTGATGCTTCACTTGAAATGGAAATGTCTGCAATCTCACCTAAACTATTTTCTTTTAGGTGCAAACCATCTTCTTGCGTAATAGAAACTACTGGAATAGTGCCTGAAAAATCATCTCCTAACGTACCGTTGATCGTTCCTTCTACATTATTGTATATAACAACACCAACACCACCGCCAGATTCACAGTTTTCAGCCTTTACTGAAAAGTTGATTTCACCACGTTCAATCAAACAAATTTTATTTTGCGCATCACTACAAGATTGATCGCCAATACCACAATCCATTAATTCGCCGGAAGCATCGCCAGATGGTCCATTCGTGAATGGCTCAGATTCATAATTAACACCACCAACTGACAAAGAAGTAGTTAACGCTTCTCCTGTATAAACCAATGCTGACATCCATGGCCATGCATCACTTTCAGCTTGCTCACCACCAACAATTTTCGGCTTAATTAATTCATTATTATTTTTTGCCGCTACAGGTGAAGATATAACAATTGCAGCTGATATTGCAGCTAACATAAATTTTTTCATTAACATTTCCTTAACATTTGCATTGGGCAACAATAAAAGATTCTAAGACAAGATAAAAGACTTATTTAAAAGTTTTATAGATCACCCTACTCAATAAAGTAAATACCAACTTAAAAATCTTTACGATATTTACTGATTCATTTTTATCCATTTTTTACTTGCTTTTGATACAAAACAATAATACTGTACATCCATACAGTATCTAGATTAATTTATACAGGTGACTTATGGGTAATTTAAAAACGTTAAACATCAATGGATTAGAAAGAAATACAACAAGCGTATATCAATTGAAACCTTGGTTAGATCAGAAAACACTTAGTGCTGAAACTGACATTTACCGTGAAATAAATTTAGTGAACCAACGTTATCTACACAATAAAAAATGGGTTTTAGTCGTTTCTTCAGATAAACAGGCACTAAGTAAAGTACACCAGTTGTCCAAGAGCAATAATGAACAAATGTTATGGGTACACGCTAATAAGGTTAACGTTGCACAAATAAAGATTGAACAAACATTAATGCGAGGTAACTGCGCAGCAGTAGTACTTTGTAATGCACAATTATCAAATGATCAATTAAGACATATAGAAGAATGTGCAACCAAAGGTCAAACGCATTGCGTTGTATTAAATCAGGCAAAAGCATTACACTAGATTGCGTCAACACTAATTATTTAAATATTGATGAATTGTCCTTGTTGTTCAAATGAACTTTTTAGCCAATGTTGTTTACCGATTATTGAATCAAAAAAGCAGCCTCTAAAGCCAGAAGAGTTAATGCGTGCTAGATTTTCTGCTTATGCAACTGGTTACGCGCAATATATTTTAAAAACTTACGCTAATGAAAAACAGCAAGAGCTAACGCTAACCGACATAGAAGAAGGTATTGACGAAAATACTTGGATAAAATTATCTATACATCATGCTAGCGAACTCTTTCACCCTGCTACGGTTGAATTTTCAGCCTTTTATATACACAAGTCAGGGCTTTTTGAGATGAGAGAAATATCTCGGTTTATTAAAGAAGATGAACAGTGGCGTTACTTGAATGGTGATATCGTTAAACATGAGGAAATATCAAAAATCAAACGCAATGATAGCTGTCCCTGCAACAGTGGTAAGAAATTTAAAAAATGTTGTAGCAATTAATTTTGTTGAAATATTAACACTAAGCAAGCTGTAGGTTTGCTTGTTTGACCTCTTCATTTAGCAAACTATTCTTAATAGATTTAAGCCAGCCTTTAGCATCAAGCGATAGCTTTTCCCTTTCATTCCCTTCTTCCTGTCTTAATTGACATGACAAACTAGTATTTGATTTTACAACCGCCGGGATATGCTTTTTATCATTCCTAAAGCTTAAAGGCCGTGGGGCAATTGCATTTTCTAATTGAATCGTTGCCATTAATGCTTGATTGACATGTGAAGACTGATTAAAACAATCAATGGCGTCAAGCGAATCTAATGCCATTGATTGCGGGTTTGGTAAGTCAAATTCTGTTCGCAGTTGTTCGTCAGACGTTGTTTTTTTCTGAAGTTCAGTTTTTGGTAAGAGAAACTGGCTTTGTGCTCTAACATCATCAGTCAACATCGCAAGCATCAAAGCAAAATCAGCACGTCTAGACTGATGAACACAGTGATTTAATTGTTCACCTAATTGTAACTCATGGGTGAGCACATCATATTCAACCAAAAGACTGTCGCCGATATTATTAACTACTTAGTAGAGTTATCGACAATTAAATAAAAGTCTTTAACTAAAATTTAATTGGCCACTTTAATATAAATCGTGCTCCGCCTAATGAGCTATTCTCTACATATACAGTACCATGGTGCCAATCCATAATTCTTTTGACGATAGCTAGCCCTAAGCCAAATCCTCCTGTTTCTTTATTTCTACTTTGTTCACCACGAGTAAAGGCTTCAAAAACAGTTGCTTCTAACGAACTGTCGATTCCAGAGCCATTGTCTTCGACGGTAATAATACAGTAGTCATTTTGCTCAGTTAGGGTAACCAATACTTTACCGTCACCATACTTTATGGCGTTGGTTAAGTAGTTACTAAGTGCCCTTTCTATAAAATGATTATCACATAACGCGACTAAATCATTTTCCGCGCTTTCAAAGCTAATATCTGGACAAAGATCTTTAACTAACGATATTTGCCTGGCAATTATGTCATTTAACTTATGTTGTTTAAATTGTAGTTCCGGCTTATCACTATCTAGCGCTGCGTAAGCTAACAGTTCGTTAACTAAAGCTTCTAATTCGTAAATATCACCATGAATTTGTTCTATATACTTTTGCTGTTTAGTTTTGTCATCTATGTTTTGCAACATTTGCAGCGCGAATTTGCTCCGAGCTAACGGGGTTCGAAGTTCATGTGATACGGCATTAGTAAGTTCCTTATTCGATTCGATAAGGTTTTTAATTCGTATTGTCATCGCATTAAAACCTACGACAAGCCCTGTCATCATACTTGACTGTGCTTTTGGAGCTTGAGTAGAAAAGTCGCCGTAGCCAAACCTGTGTGCCGCTTCCTTTAAACGATCTAAATCTCGCGATACAGGCCATAGCCAAAAAAGAATAATAATCGCTAAGATTAACAGCAGCACTACTCGCACCAAAGCCTCCGCTCTAGGTCGAGTCGGCATCTTAGTTGGACCTAACGTTATAACCGTGTTACTACCTTGAATTAGATGATGCAATTCAACCTTATCATCATCGTAATAGACATATGTATTACCTTTTCGAAGTGAACGACGATCAGCTTTGTCTGTAATATCTTTAATATTGGCAATTGACTCTAATTTTAAAGGCAACTCATATCGTTCTGCAGCTCCTGATACCACCTGCTCCCACTCTAGTTCAGGGTTTTTAACAATATAGTCTTCAATTGCGTGAAGCATAGTTTTGTAGCCAGTATAGGATTCAATATCTTGCTCTAAATAAGATCTCCACACTTCGTCAAGCAACCATGAGGCGACGATAAAAGTAAAAGTAATAATAAAATATAGGCTTAGAAAAGAGCGACCAACTCTGGCAAATTTATTCATGCATGGCTTCTAGTTTATAAGGGCAGATTTAGTAAGCTGTTGATTGATTATCTTACCAACAGCTTATATTTATGATTAACTCCAGGCATCTGGCACAAATAGATAACCTTGTCCCCAAATTGTTTTAATACGAAATGGCGTTTCATTGCTATCATGTAATTTTTTACGTAATCGTGAAATTCTTACATCAACACTTCTATCCATTCCGTCATATTCACGACCAACTACAGCTTTATATATGTAATCACGATTTTGCACTTCTCCTGCACGGCTGGCGAGTAACCATAGCAGATCAAATTCTTGACTTGTAAGCTCTATATTTTCATTTTGTAACGTTACTTGACGAGAGCTACGATTAACATAAAGCGAACCTATGTTTAACTCTGCTTTTTCATTACCTTCTTTGGGTAATTCACCGCGACGTAATAACGCACTAACACGAGCCAGTAATACTCTTGGTTCTACTGGCTTAATCACGTAATCGTCTGCACCAATTTCTAAACCTAACACTTGATCAAAATCTGTGCCTTTGGCGGTTAGCATCAATATTGGTCCTTTAAAAGTAGGACGAATATCACGACAAACTGCGAAGCCATCTTTGCCAGGTAACATTATGTCTAAAATAATAAGATCCGGCGTAAACTTCTCTACTCTTTTAGCTACCGTATCACCACGAAATTCCTGCTTAACATGAAAGCCTTCATTTGTTAAAAAGTCTGTAACCAAATCAGATAATTGGCGATCGTCTTCTACCAACAATATTTTCTTCACCGATGACATGTTCTCTGACATTTCTTACTCCACATATATAAATATCCCGTGGCTAAAGACCTAACCAAAAAGGAAGCTAACTAGCCAAGTTAGTTACAAATTTTCATTTGCGTTACAATCTGATGCTTAGCTTAGATAAGTTACAAAGAATTAACAACTGATACTACAAGGTGTTACGTAAAAGCTACACTCAGTTACAATTACTTTAAATTCTTAAATTAATTACCTTTTTAAGTTTTTTTGAACGTGACTCTTTATATAGCTACACATTTAATTAACTTTCTTAATTAATCGATAAATTGTTTAGCTTTACGTATTTAGCACTCGCTTTACCAATGATAAGATATCGCGATATAAATTGTTCAGAGTAAACAAATAATGAAAATCATCTCTTTTAACATCAACGGCCTGCGTGCAAGATTACATCAACTTCAAGCTATAATAGACAAACATCAACCGGATATTATCGGCTTACAAGAAATCAAAGTTCACGATGAAGCTTTTCCCATAGAAGACGTTGAAGCGATGGGTTATCACGTATACTTTCATGGTCAAAAAGCGCACTACGGTGTAGCGATGTTATGTAAAAAGCCTGCTGATAAAATAATGAAAGGGTTTCCAACCGATACAGAAGAAGCGCAACGCCGTATGATTATGGTTGAAACAACTAATGAAGCTGGCGAAAAAGTAACAGTTTTAAATGGTTATTTCCCACAAGGTGACAATATTGCTCATGAAACTAAGTTTCCATATAAGCGTCAATTCTATAAAGATTTAATGACCTATTTAAATGATCATCATCAACCAGATGAAAACATAGTAATTATGGGGGACATAAATATTTCTCCGATCGATCTTGATATTGGCATCGGTGAAGTAAACAGAAAGCGCTGGTTAAAAACCGGTAAATGTAGTTTCCAACCTGAAGAGCGAGAATGGCTTAAAGCACTAATGGACTGGGGCTTTAAAGATACATTTAGAGAGCTTCACCCGTCTCGTACTGAACGTTATTCTTGGTTTGATTACCGCTCTCGTGGCTTTGACGATAATCGCGGATTACGAATAGATGTTGTATTAGCAACAGAAGCTTTAGCTAAAACTTGTCAAGAATCCGATGTAGATTATGAACTGCGGGGCATAGAGAAACCCTCAGATCATGCGCCTATCTGGTCTACTTTCAGTTAACTATCACCTATGACTGCAACTTATATTTGCCCCATTTGCCAAAATGAACTTTCTCTGACAGCGAATATTTATCGCTGTCAGAAAAACCATAGTTTTGATTTGGCAAAAGAAAACTATGTCAATCTGCTTCCAGTGCAGTTTAAGCATTCAAAGAACCCTGGCGACAATAAAGCTATGGTTAATGCAAGACGCGCCTTTTTAGAGCAAGGTTATTACCAGCCACTGATCAACGAGTTACTAAATTGGTATCAATATTACGGAAACCATGAAGGTAACGTATTTGACGCAGGTTGCGGCGAAGGTTTTTACACTCACCAATTTAAAAATAGTTCAAATAAAGTATATGGGGTAGACATAGCGAAAGAAGCCATCAAAAAAGCAGGCAAGAAGTACAAACAATGCCACTTTAGTGTAGGCACACTTTCTAAACTTCCATTTTCTACCAGTTTTTTTGATTGGATGATCTCGGTTTATGCGCCTGTATTAGAAAACGAATTCACTAGAGTGTTAAAACCTGGCAGTTACCTTGCTGTAGTTTACCCTGGAAGTGACCACCTACAAGAACTAAAGCAAAGAATTTACGACAACGCCTTACCCCATAATGAAGAGAGAGAGCTAATAAAAGACATGGTATTGATTGAAGAAAAGCAGCTTAATTACACTATGAATCTAGCTACTGGGGAAGATATTCTCAATTTATTATCAATGACCCCATTTGCCTTTAAAGCAAGTGAAGAAGCACGGCAATGGCTAGGACAGCAATCTAATTTTAATTGTCAAACAGACTTTATACTAAAGCTATATCAAAAACCTATTTAAGCGACTGTTGGTACGTCATATTTAATAGTTGTGCTAAATCTATATATCTAGGTTTATGCACAGATAGCTTCTCTTTGCCGCCTTGTTGATTATACCTTGCTACTCCCTCTTTATACCAAGATGCTAACGATGGCGGTAAAACTTTATCGGCCTTAACCCCTAACATGACTAGTGCCTGCAAAGGCATAGACAACAATAAAATAAAATAAAACAGCCCAATCACTAAGCCATTTATCGGTTGAAGGCTTATCTGGAGCGCTAGCGACAAAAACGCTAAACCTGGTGCTACATTTAACACCATGCGGGCAAATCGAATAATTCGATATTCTGGAAAATATTGGACTAACTCGGCTCTATTAGGCCAAAGCTTAATATACCGATACCCGAGTTTAATAAGAGCTACTACACTTAACTTCATACTGTTAAATTTAAACCAAAGTAGCAAAAAAAAACAGTAAAAACATGTAAGTTGTTATTAACTTGTTATTATTAAAAAACATTTACTGATTAACATTTTGAACTAAAACAAAGATTCTTGCTTTTTACTTTTATACAATTAAAAGAAAATACTTAAACCATCATGACAAAAAACCAATATATTCTCGTTATCAACTGTGGCAGTTCATCACTTAAATTTGCGCTTATTTGCCCTTCTAGTAGTAAACTTATTTTAAGTGGATTAGCACAATGCCTTGGCGACAATGACGCTAACATTACCATTAAGTACAATAGCAAGAAGAACTCATCACCTTTACCGGCTCCATATCAGCATAGCCAAGCATTACATGCACTAATTCAATTCTTACATACAGAAAGTTTAGCTAAAAGTATTGCTGCAATTGGGCACCGTGTCGTCCATGGTGGTGAAAAGTATCATCTACCAACAAAAATCGATGATGAAGTTATGACCACGCTAAAAGATTTATGTTCATTGGCCCCTATTCATAACCCTGCCAATATCGTCGGTATAGAAGCTTCGCTTTCGGCATTTGAGCAATTACCACAAGTTGCAGTTTTTGACACAGCTTTTCATCAGTCTATGTCAGAAATGGCGTACCGTTACCCTCTTCCAGCATCTTTATACGAGCAACATGGTATTAGAAAATATGGTTTTCATGGAACAAGCCACTATTTTGTTAGTCGCCAAGCGGCCAAAATGTTAAATAAGCCTATTGAATGCACTGATGTCATTACTGCACATCTTGGCAATGGATGCAGTGTCACCTCTGTTAGTCAGGGCAAAAGTGTCGATACTAGCATGGGTTTTACGCCGCTTAGTGGCGTTGCTATGGGGACACGCAGTGGCGATTTAGATCCAGGTGTTATATTACATTTAATTAATCAATTAGGTTATTCACCACAAACTATTGATAAATTGCTTAATAAAGAAAGCGGCTTAATGGGGCTTTCAAAAATAAGTAATGACTGTCGAACACTAGAACAAGAAGCGCTTGAAAATAACAATACACAAGCAAGGTTAGCATTAGACGTATTTAGCTTTACGATTGCTAAATCCATTTTAGCAATGACTGCAAGCCTAACAAAGCTTGACGCTGTTGTTTTTACAGGCGGAATAGGCGAAAACTCTAGCTATGTAAGGACTTGTGTTACTAAGCACTTGAAGTTACTTGGCTTAAGTATAGAAGAAAATTTGAATATCCAAGCCAGATTCGGTCAGCAATTAAATATTGCTCAGCAGAACTCACCTGCCATTTTGGTCATCCCTACCGATGAAGAAGGTGTCATTGCTGAGCAAACTTATCAACTTATCCAAGGATAAATTATGTCTCATCAAATTATGCTAGTACCGGTTGGTTTTGGCGTAGGTTTAACCAGTGTGGTACTTGGCCTAGTTCACGCTTGCCAGCAAAAGGGTTTAGACGTGGTTCACTACAAGCCTATTTCTCAACCCGCACGAAACAAGAGAAAAACCAACCAGACTGACAATTACTTTAGTAAAGATAGCAAGTCGATACCGCTAAGTTATGTTGAAGAAAAAATGGGCGACGGAGATTTAGAGGTTGTACT
Organism: Thalassotalea algicola; assembly: GCF_012932965.1. Classification (GTDB taxonomy): domain Bacteria; phylum Pseudomonadota; class Gammaproteobacteria; order Enterobacterales; family Alteromonadaceae; genus Thalassotalea_F; species Thalassotalea_F algicola. The sequence continues at coordinate 207,657 of NZ_JABBXH010000004.1, forward strand.
AGAACAAATTGTTGAAAACTATGCTGAATTAGCTGACAAACACGATATTGTCATTGTTGAAGGTTTAATTCCAACTACGAGACAACCATATGCTGGGCGTATAAATCGAGACGTGGCTCAAGCATTATCTGTAGATATTGCATTAGTTGCATCACCAGATAGCGATACATTGACAGAATTCGAAGACCGTATTGAAGTCTCCGCAGAAACCTACGGTGGCCTAAAAAGTAAACGTGTCATTGGTTGCATCATTAATAAGGTCAACTCACCAGATAAAGACGAATACGGATTATTACCTCGAGAAAATGAAATTGCTCCCCCTTTAGATAATCAAACTTGGCAGTCTTTAAGTATTTTTAACCATTCAAGCTTTAAACTCTTAGGCTCTATTCCTTGGGAGCACGACTTAATAGCTCCAAGAATTAAAGATATAGCGGAGTATTTAGACGCTGAAATAATTAATGCTGGTGATTTTGAACATCGACGTATTAGAAGCGTTACTTTTTGCGCCCGTTCTGTGGCAAACCTTGTAAGTCACCTTGCTCCTGGCAGGCTTATCGTCACACCAGGCGATCGCGTAGATATTATTATCGCGACATGTTTATCAGCTCTAAATGGTACTAAGGTCGGCGCCCTATTGCTGACCAATGGTTATAAACCAAATGATCAAGTGCTGACACTATGTAAACAAGCATTGGATGCAGGTTTACCCGTACTGTCGGTAAAATCTGATACTTGGCAAACATCACGTCATATCATGAATTTTAACCCTGAAATTCCTGATGACGATGTACAACGTCAAGAAAAGGTCAAACAATTTGTCGCAGATCACCTAGAACCAACTTGGGTGCAGCATTTCTCTGACAATGCATCTAAAAACAACTTACTTTCCCCACCAGCGTTTAGGCATAAACTAACCGCCCTTGCTCGTAATGCTGACAAGCTAATAGTTTTACCGGAAGGCAATGACATAAGAACTATCAAAGCCGCGTCTATTTGTGCAGAACGTAAAATAGCTCGCTGTCAATTGCTTGGAGATAAAGAGGAAATCTTACGTATTGCCGAACAACAAGGTATTAACTTACCTGCGGGTCTAATGATTACCGACCCGAGGGAAATCAAAGAAAACTATGTTAGGCCTATGGTCGATTTACGCAAGCATAAAGGACTAACTGAAGTCGTAGCGCGAGAAGAGCTAAAAGACAATGTGGTTCTGGGTACTATGATGTTACAGCTTGGACAAGTAGACGGGCTAGTATCAGGTGCGGTCAACACGACAGCGAACACCATTCGCCCTGCTTTACAGCTAGTTAAAACAGCACCAGATACTAGCTTAGTATCGTCTGTATTCTTTATGTTATTGCCTGATCAAGTTTTAGTTTATGGCGATTGTGCAATTAACCCAGATCCTACTGCCGATCAATTAGCAGACATAGCGATTCAATCAGCTGATTCTGCTCTTCAATTTGGTATCGATGCAAAAGTGGCGATGATAAGTTACAGTACCGGCTCTTCAGGTCATGGCGCTGATGTTGAAAAAGTGGCTCAAGCAACAGAACTTGCAAAAGCAAAAAGGCCAGATTTAGTAATAGATGGTCCACTGCAATATGATGCAGCTATAATGGAAAATGTCGCAAAGAAAAAAGCGCCGAACAGTCCTGTAGCAGGTAAAGCGACTGTCTTTATATTCCCCGATTTAAATACAGGGAATACAACATACAAAGCAGTGCAACGTTCAGCGGATTTAATCAGCATTGGGCCAATGCTTCAAGGAATGGCTAAGCCAGTCAATGATTTATCCCGTGGCGCCTTAGTCGACGATATTGTATACACAATAGCACTTACCGCCATTCAAGCTAATTCTTAACTTACTTGTCTAATTAAAGCGCAAATTGGCTTATTAATGTTGCGCTTTAATTTCTTTATGCTCTATCTATCGAGAAGTTGTCTCTTTTCTAACCCTTACGCCGTAAATTGCCTTTAGACCAACTAGTCAAAAAACGAGCCAAATATATTTTCCTAATATATCAATCAAATAGATGTCCACCATGATGTTGTTAACAAACTTACCCACAGCTTCTGTGGATATCATTTTTTGAGTCTTTATAATAGTTTGCTAAAAAGTCAGGTAAAATATCGTTCGATTAACTGTTTTTTTTGTCAGTCTTTTCTAAAAACAGTATTAAAGTGGCTGAAACATGACGTTGTACATTATCTATGTGGTAATTTGTCATTAGAGTTACTCAGCAAAAATTGCTAATATAAAAGTATCTTTTCGCTAGCGAATACTTAACTAATGAATCAAAAAAGTCTAACGCTGCAATTACTCAATAAAACCTTTGCTATTCATTCTTTATCACCAGAAAGTACTATACCACCTGAAGTATTTCGGGCGCCTATATATTTTATCGCTAAGACATATGAAGAAGTCTCTTTAGTACTTCCTGAATCTTTTACAATAGAAAGTGAAGATGTTGAATCAGATTGGCGTGCACTTGAAGTAGTAGGCCCTTTGGGCTTTAGCTTGACTGGTATTTTATCTCGAATTTCAACAGTGTTAGCCAATGAAAAAATCAGTATTTTTGCCATATCTACATTTGATACTGACTATGTATTAGTAAAAAATAATAAAATAGAAGAAGCAATAGAAGCACTTAAGCTTAATAACTACCGAATTATCAGAGAGTAATATGACTACAATTTATGGCATCCCTAACTGCGACACAGTAAAAAAAGCTAGAAAATGGCTAGACGAAAACCAAGTACCTTATCAATTTCATGATTTTCGAAAAGACGGATTAAGTGAAGCCACTTTAACAGAGTTTATTACCAAGACATCTTGGGAAACTTTATTAAACAAACGCAGTACCAGTTATAGAAATTTGCCCGATAATATAAAGAATAACTTAACATCAGAAACCGCTAAGCAAGCAATGTTGGATGAACCGACATTAATTAAGCGCCCTGTTTTGTGCATTAATGCTCAAGTCATTGTTGGATTTAAAGCCGATAATTTTGAAAAAGTAACGAGCTAATATGAATCAAGAAGTTATCGAGCTTGCTAAAGCACTTATAGCCCGAGAATCTGTAACCCCTGAAGATGCTGGTTGCCAAAACTTAATGGCAGAAAGATTGGAGAAGCATGGTTTTTCAGTTGAATCTATGGTGTTTGAAGATACCACTAACATGTGGGCTCGACGCGGTAGTGAAAAGCCTGTATTTTGCTTTGCTGGCCACACTGATGTTGTTCCACCCGGCGATGTAAGCCATTGGAATACGCCGCCATTTGAACCGGTAATCCATAACGGTATGCTATATGGTCGTGGCGCTGCAGACATGAAAGGCTCCCTAGCAGCAATGCTTGTTGCTACAGAAAAATTTGTCACTAATCACCCACAACATAGTGGCTCTATCGCCTACTTAATTACTAGCGACGAAGAAGGTCCATTTATCAATGGCACAACGCGTGTTATCGATACCCTAGAAGCAAGAAATGAAAAAATAGATCACTGTATTGTCGGAGAGCCATCAAGCTCTCACCTTATTGGTGACGTAGTTAAAAATGGTCGTCGTGGTTCTATTTCAGGTGAGTTATTAATAAAAGGTAAACAAGGCCATGTAGCCTACCCTGAGCATGTGAGTAACCCTATTCACCTAGCAGCTCCAGCCTTGTCTGAATTGTCACAATTACATTGGGATAATGGTAATCAGTACTTCCCAGAAACAAGTTTTCAACTGACTAATATACATTCAGGTACAGGAGCCACCAATGTTGTGCCACCTAATTTAACGGCCTTTTTTAATTTACGATATAGCACCGAATTAACGGATCAATGTATCGTAAGCAAAGTAACTGAAATATTGAACAAACACGAGTTAGATTACGAAATAAAATGGACCTACAATGGGAAACCATTTATTACCGAGCCTGGTGTTTTACTCGATAGTGTAAAATTAGCGATTGAAAAGGTTACTGAAAGAAAGACTATACTATCAACGTCAGGTGGGACTTCTGATGGCCGATTCATCGCGCCAACAGGTGCTGAAGTAATTGAGTTAGGTCCATGTAATGCGACTATCCATCAAGTGAATGAATGTGTATCTTGCGACGATCTAATTGATTTGGCAGAGATATATTATCAAACATTGGTTAATGTATTGTGCAAATAACTTCACCACTAACAATCGATGCTGAAGTCCTAACAGGGCATACTGAAAAGCATTTAATATCATTATCAAGTCAACATAAGCTTCACACCACGGTTACCAGTGCATGGCAAAAAATGCAACAAGATGCCCAATCAGACGGGCTAAGCTTAGCGTTAGCAAGTAGTTTTCGCTCTTTTGAGCGTCAGCTTAGTATATGGAACAGAAAATTCACAGGCCAACTACCTGTCTTTGACATAAACGAGCAAGTAGTCGATATCACTCAGCTGTCAGAAAGCAATAAAGTAAAAGCAATAATGCTTTTTTCTGCACTTCCTGGTGCAAGTCGTCATCATTGGGGGACAGATATCGATGTCTATGCCCCGAACCTACTTAAAGAAGGTCAAGAACTGCAATTACAAGTATGGGAATATCAAGACCAAGGGCCCATGGCTAAATTAAGTACTTGGTTACAGCTAAACGCTGGTCGGTATGGATTCTTCAGGCCTTATGATACTTATCGAGATGGAGTATCAATAGAACCATGGCATATATCATTTGCCCCTACTGCAAATCAGTACCAAAAATCATTTACCTTAGACGTGTTAGAACAAACACTAAACAACACTGATATTGAAGGAAAAAAAACAATTTTGAGAATGTTGCCTGAGTTATATAAACAGTACATTATTAACATAGGAGCTTTTGAGCATGGATGACAAGTGGTTGGTATTATTAATAATAATTTCAGTGATACTATTTATTATTGGAAACTTTAGCACAGTTCATAAAACCTCAAATAAGCCGCTTCGTAAAAAAGGGCTCAATGATTTAAAAGAGACGCTACCTCGTAAAGACAAAAACGAATCGAGAAAAAATCACCAAAGCTACACTAAAACGGCCAATTCATTTATTGCTGATAAAGAAAAAAGCTCCGATTAAAGGAGCTTTTTTTGATAAATTTTCAACACTAAGTCTTAGTATTAGAAATCTCTAAATGAAAGTGCAGGTTCCATAACAGGGAAAATTGCTTCTAACACTTCAGCAGTTACAGGTTTACCTTCGCTATTATAAATAGTTAATGCCGTACTATCTTCAATATCAGCTAAGACAAATTGATAACGTTCGTCACCTAATTCAATAACAGGGACATCGTCACCCCAAATTTTATCCCATAAACTTATGCTAGGCTTAGTAAAGTCGACATAATAAATCTTTTTACTTTCATTTAAGTCTGCAATATCAAACCCATAATTTTCGAAAAAGATAGGTAAGTTTGACCAAAGTAAATCTGCTTCCATTTCAACAATATAAGCCGGTTCTCCCACAGGATTCTCACCAATCGTTACGAGCTTCTGATTAGCTCTCATTAAACGATTTTCTCTTTGTTGTAATCGATACTTATAATCAACTGTAGAAGTAATTTCATTAAGCAACGCCATCTCAGAGCGATGTTTATCAATAATATCCGCTTTTTTAGTACTCCCAGACTGATCAGTTTTCATGTAATCAACTAAAGTAACTTGCAGTGATACGCTACGTCCATGAGGTTTTGCAGTAAAATCAAACCTGAATCTTTTACTTTCTGCTACGTCAGTATCCTTAAATACAACACCCGATTCCTTCTCACTATGAAACCAATCAGACTCAATTGATAAACCGTTCGCGTCTTCATTTCGAATAGCGACTTCACTTTCAATTAACTGATCTTTTACAGCAGTTTTTATAAAAGTAAGTAAATCCCTATCCTCTAATACTTTATCGAACCAAATTATTGCTTCACTACTTTCAGGTATAACTCTTGAAGATGCAGCTACAGGTAATACTAATGACGGCGCTCTCACGTCAACTTTAGCACCAATTGGCCCTTGTACCTTATCCTCAGCAACAACCGAAAAATCATCACTTTGTACAGGCTTTGAAAGGTTGTCAGGAACGCTTAACGCGGATTGCTCTTTAACCTCTGTGTACTCAAAATCGCCCGATGCTCGATTATTTTTCCCACTACTACACCCTACTATTGAAAGTGCTAAAATCGATAAATATAAACTACGACGACTCATTAATACTCCTGGAAATTGTGTGTTAAGTCATTTAAGGCTTTTGTTATTTTACTTTGTCCTACACTTGATAGTTCGGTTAATGGTAACCGTAACTTCGCATTACTAATGCGCTTTACGTACTTCAAAGCCCACTTTACCGGTATAGGATTAGACTCAACAAATAAATCTTTATGTAACTGAGCAAGCGTTTCATCTAATAATTGTGCTTGCTGAAATTCTTTTTTATTAATTAATTTTTGAATTTGTGCCATTTGCTTGGGCACAACATTTGCGGTCACTGATATTACACCGTCCCCGCCAAGTTTACAAAACTCAGTGCCTGAAACATCATCACCACTAAGCAATATAAAATCTTCAGGGCAATTATCACGAAGTTCTCTCACTCGCTTAAGCTCCCCTGTTGCATCTTTGATGGCAACGACCTGCTTAAGTTCCGATAATCTAGCAACTAATTCAACAGACATATCACATGCCGTTCTACTAGGCACATTATATAGGGTAATAGGCAAACGACTCGCATCGTGAATAGCTTTATAGTGATCATATAACCCTTGTTCAGTGGGCTTATTATAATAAGGCGTTACCGTTAGTAAACCATCGATACCTGTATTATTTAATGCCTGTGTTAGCGCTACTGCACTTTTAGTGCAGTTAGTGCCATTACCTGCAATGATTTTTATGCGACCATTACTGTGCTTTGCAGAAAACGTTGCTAATTCAATAACCTCTTCTTTAGCTAATGTTGCACTTTCTCCTGTTGTACCAGCAACTACAATTGCTTTAGTACCTTGTTCAACATGCCAATCAATTAATTGTGCTACTGCTGAATAATCTATGCTTTCATTAATCGTAAAAGGTGTTACCAACGCAACCGAACTACCTTTAATCATCAGTATTTATTCACTATTAAAATTGCGCCACATGGTACTTACCCTATGGGTTAAACACAAGCAACTGAGCTAGATAAAGAACACAAATTTCAATTTTAATTAATTAAGCTAAAATTTAACCTACATTTACGGTACAATGCGCGCTTTTTATTTCACTGGAATTCCAGCAGAATGTCTCAATACTTAGTACTAACAGCAATGGGCTCAGACAGAACGGGCTGCGTTAGTGAACTAACTAATTTAGCAAGTGAGTGCGGGTGTAACATCTTAGATAGCAGAATGGCTATTTTCGGTAAAGAATTCACCTTTATTATGCTTTTGCAAGGCGAAGCTCGCGCTATAAACTCGATAGAAGCTAAATTACCGAAAATTGCAGTTGAACTCGAATTAATTACCATGATGAAACGCACATCAGGTTATACAACTATTGAAGGGCAGCAAGAATACCTTGCTGAATATACAGGCATAGACCAACCAGGTATTTTGAAGTCTGTGACTGCATTTTTTGCACACCGCAACATCGACATCTCTTCACTGAAGTCAGATATTGACCCGATAACAAATAATATGAGCGCTAATGTATTATTTACGGTGAATAACGATGCTAACATAGAAGATATTGAAAACGACTTCATTCAACTTTGTCAGCAAATAGATGTTCAAGGTTGCATTACAAAACAATAAATCATAGGAAATATTAATGAATACGCTTCAAGTTGGCGACCAAGCCCCACTGTTTACTTTACCTGATCAAAATAGCAAACCAGTTTCGTTAGCTGACTACGTAGGTAAAAAACAAGTGCTTGTATACTTTTATCCAAAAGCGATGACACCAGGTTGTACGGTTCAAGCGCAAAACCTCAGAGACATTAAAAGTGAGCTTGAAGTGTTAAACACAGTTGTCTTTGGTATTAGTCCTGATGAAAGCAAACGTCTTGATAAATTTTGTCAACGAGACGAATTAAATTTCACCCTACTTTCTGATGTAGACCACAAAGTAGCTGATGAGTTTGGCGTATGGGGACTTAAAAAGTTTATGGGAAGAGAATACGATGGTATTCACAGATTGAGCTTTTTGGTCGGCCTAGATGGCAAAATTAGCCATGTATTTAATAAATTTAAAACGAAAAACCATCATGAAGTTGTTTTAGAAGTTTTAAACTCAGCTAAATAATACCAAACTTCCTCTTAACTATTGAAAAGCGCTTTATAAATTATAAAGCGCTTTTTTGTATTAAGTAGCGGTAACCGTTTGTTCATCTTGAGTAGTTGGCCATGCGTTAACTACCGCCTTTACCAATGTTGCTAATGGTATTGCAAAGAAAACTCCCCAAAAGCCCCATAAACCGCCAAATAAAATGACCGCAATAATAATAGTGACAGGATGTAAGTTAACGGCTTCAGAAAACAATAGTGGCACCAATAAATTTCCGTCAAGAGCTTGAATAATGCCGTAGGCCAGCATGACATAACCAAGTTCAGGGCTTACGCCAAATTGAAATAACGCCACTAACAACACTGGGAACGTTACCAACGTTGCTCCAACATAAGGCACCAGCACTGATAAACCGACTAATACCCCCAGTAACACTGAATAACGTAAATCTAAGAATATAAAGGTAATAGTGCTAGCTGCACCTATAATTAAAATTTCAATCAGCTTACCTCTGATATAATTAAGAATTTGCTGATTCATCTCTTTACCTACCTGCGATGCCATTCTTCGCTCTTTAGGTAAGAATCGAGAGAACCCGGCAACTAACTCCTGTTTATCTTTTAAGAAAAAGAAAATCATTATCGGTACAAGTATCAAATAAATTATTAATGCCACCATGTCTGACAAAGAGTTTAACGTGGCTTCAATCGCTACTTGCCCCCACTCAAGTAACTTATCATTTGTTAAACCAATAATATGTTCAATTTGCTCAGCTTGAACTATATCTGGATATTTCTCTGGCAGCGTCATTAAGTAGCTTTTTACTTCAGTGAACATATGCGGTACTTCTTGCAATAAGTTTGTACCTTGTTGCCAAACGACAGGCATTAGTCCCAATATGGTTACTAAAGAGAGTCCAACAAATGCAGAAACAACAAAAGTAACTGACCAACCATGACCCACACCGACACTTTTTAAACGGTTTACCGGTAAATCTAGTAAAAAAGCAATGGCAATCGCTACGAATACCGGCATTAATAATCCGCTAAGAAAATAGATAGCTAAAAATGCAGTAAATAATATTACGACCAGTGTAACTGCATGTGGATCAGAAAACTTACGTTGATACCATTCCTTAAAAAATCTAACCATAAAAATAAACTACCTAATTGTAATAATAAATTCTTGAATGCTGTCGTCACCTACTTGTGACGTATAACTATGACCGAGCTTATCGAGTAATCTGGGGATATCACTTTTAGAACCCGTATCCTTTAATAACAATCGACAACTCTCCCCTGTTTTCATTTTTTTAAGCATGACTCGAAGTTTCACCAAAGGCAGCGGACAAGCTTCTTTTGTCGCGTCATATTGATAATTCACCATAAATTGTCTTTAAACTCTTTTGTTTGATTATCTAATTTGCGACAATCGAATACAATATTTGTCGTACTTAATGTTTATAAATTGTAAGTAACTCTATGTCAGAACCTTCTCAGATGCCCGGTTTAAAAGAAATTAATTCGCACAAAAAAAAGCTTAACTGGGGTGAAGTACCAGCAATTTATCACATGGTTGCAACTTCTGCTGGCGATCTAGACGGCATTTTAACCCATGGTTTTGAAAGTGGTTATAAAAATTTATTAAATAAAGAAAATTGGAATTTGCCTAAATTAGGTGGCCATAAAGACGAAAATGGTGTTATCACCGTGCAATACAAACCGAAGATTTCATTAAGACATGTTCACAGTGAAATGGGTTACGAACTGCATTGCTATCCAAACGTTAATGGTGAGAGGGTTAATCGCAATATGATTGACTATGCACATTGTCCATTTAAACAATGGATTCCAGAAACAATGCGCAGATTATTTAGAGTAAATACCTTATCAAACTTTATAATGTACATAGTTCAAAATGGTGATGAAGCTGATTTAGCACTAATAAAACACATATACTTTAGAGTCGAAGAGTTAATTAAACTACTTGCTGAATCTTTTGATGTGATTGATGTCAGAGGATATACCATTGCCGAATTCTATCAAGAAGCATATAAGCGAAAAGATGAATTAGATGGCAATATCGAAATTGCACAATTGAACAATGAGACGGAATAACTTTTGATAAAAGTAAAACCCTTTTTAGTAAGTGCGGCGTTGAGCTTTACGCTTACTACAGCAAATGCATCTGCCCAACAACATAATAAAAATGAGTTACCCGAGATTGGTGCAGCAGGCTCTAGTATCCTCTCTATAGATAAAGAGCGAGTCGTTGGCGACGCTATGATGCGCCAATTAAGGGCTACGCAACCTCTGCTAAACGACCCTGTCATGAATGAATACATTAACGACTTAGGTAACCGCTTAGTAAATAACGCACAAGATGTTAATTATAAATTCCGATTTTTTATTATTAATAATAGTGAATTAAATGCATTTGCTTTTTTTGGTGGTCATGTTGGTGTTCATTCAGGCTTGATAACTACTGCAGATAATGAGAGTGAACTGGCCTCAGTGTTAGCGCACGAAGTTTCTCACGTTACACAACGCCACCTAGCAAGACGATTAGAAGCGCAATCAAAAAGCCAACCAATTACAATGGCTGGTATGCTTGGTAGCGTTTTATTAACGTTAGTGAATCCTACTGTAGGTATGGCTGCATTGAGTACGACTATTGCTGCAAGCCAACAAGCTGGCATTAACTACACCCGAGGTAACGAAAAAGAAGCAGACCGGGTTGGTATCGCACTTTTAGTTAATAGTAATTTTGACCCAATGGGCGCACCTAGCTTCTTCGTTAAAATGTCGGAGAAATATCGTTATAAATCTAAGCCCCCTGCAATGTTACTCACTCACCCTTTGCCAGATTCTCGTATCTCTGATGCTAGGCTACGCGCTCAAAATTACCCAAGAATTCAATTACCGCCTAGTTTGGCCTTTGAATTAACAAAATCTCGAATTAAGGCGCGCTATCAAAGCAACGCCAAGGATAATGTCACCTATTACCAGAACTTGATAAACAAACAACAATATGTATTAAAACCAGCGGCAGAATATGGTTTGGCACTCTCTTATTTTGCAAATAAGCAAACAACCAAAGCAAAAGGAATTTTGGAGTCGCTATTAAAAAGCGACACTAAGAATCTTTTCTATGTCGACGCATTAACTGATGTTTATTTAGAGTTAAAATTGTTTGATAACGCGATTACAATGTTAAGTGAATTAAACCTTTTAATGCCAAATAACCAAGTAGTAGCGTTAAATTATGCAAATGCACTTCAACAAGCTGAAAAGTACGCAAAAGCAGAAGAAGTTCTACAAGATTTTTTATTGGTAAAGCCTGGTCACTTGATTGCTTACGACTTACTTAATCAAGTTTATAGAAAATCTGGAAAGACAGCGTTAATGCATACTTCTAAAGCTGAAGTATATGCGTTATTAGGTGCGTATCCAAAAGCAATAGATGAACTTCAAACTGGTTATAATTTTGCTGACGATAAGCCACTTATTCGCAAGCGTATCAAAGCTCGAATTATTCAATTTGAAGATCAACAAGAAAAACTTAAACGATTATAACAGAGAGTATTATGTTAACGATTTACCACAACCCTCGATGCTCAAAGAGCAGACAAACCTTAGCGTTAATTGAACAAGCAAATGCTGAGTGCAACGTCGTTGAATATTTAAAAACACCTTTAGATGAGTCGGCACTTCGTGAACTAGCACAAAAACTAGGTGTTGATGCAATTGAGATGATGCGAACAAAAGAAGTGGAATTTAAAGAACAAAATTTAAAAGGTGCCAGTGAAGATACATTATTTGCCGCGATGGCAGCGACGCCAAAACTTATGGAGCGACCTATTGTAGTAAACAATGAAAAAGCTGTTATCGGTAGACCACCAGAAAATGTGAACTCTCTGCTATAGCCATGAAATCTATCGCAACTAACACATACAAGAAACTAGCATTAACGGGCTATTTTGGCCTGTTAGCATTTATGCCTATTTGGTTACTTTTGCTGGAGCCTAGTAGCCTTGGCCCTTGGCTAGTAATTATTATTTTTATTTTACCACTAATTTTTCCACTCAAAGGGTTAATTAAAGGCAACCCTTATACCTATGCTTGGTCAAATTTTATCGTCATGCTTTATTTTCTTCATAGCCTAACAAGTCTCTGGGTATCTTCTGATAAAGTGTATCCAACAATCGAGCTATTGCTAGCAAGCTTGATGTTTTTTGGTGCAAGTTATTATGCTAAATACCGAGGACAAGAATTGGGTCTTAGTATAAGAAAGCCCAAAGCAGAGACAGAAAAATAAGTAGAACATTCATCAACTTTGAGCATTAAAATATGAACAATCTTCATAAGCTTTCAACAACATTATTGTTAATTTCTTTATTACAAGCTTGTGGAGGCTCGTCTGGCGCTTCAGATGACTCAAATATACCGGATGATGACCAAGCTTATAGTATTGTTATTAATGATCAGCACCTGAAGATTGGTAAAAGTATCGAATTAGTTTTATATGCGCCATCTGCCAATATAACCAACATTAGCTGGCAGCAAACAGACGGTCTACCGTTAGAAATAACAAGCCCGGCTAACAAAGTTTTGAGTGTTATTGCTGATGAAGCAGGAGATTATACTTTCTCGGTTTCGTTCAATGATAATGGCAATACGCAACAGCTAGCTGCCAGCGTTACCATTTCAGATGAAAACGCTCTTTTTACAATACCTAATGGTCAATCAGTGTTAAGTGAAAGTAAAGTATCATTAAGAGCGTACGCGATTAGTGGTAGCATTGAGAGCATTGAATGGACTCAAACTAGCGGTCCTACCATTAGTATTGAAAATACTGACCAAGCGTTACTAATATTTGACGCCCCAGTTGTTAGAAATCAAGACACTGTAGTCACCTTTGAAGCAACCGCTAAAACAAATGGCCAAACAACAACAGACACCGTTACGCTTTTGGTCGAATCCGCAACACAAATACCTGACAATGCCTACTTCGATGAACGTGTAGCAAAAGTATTTCCATATAACGCTGATAGTCCTCATGCTAGTGATTTAGTCCACTGTGTATATAGCAATACACTGTCAAGCTCTTGTAAAATAAGCCAACTGCCTTTACTTGCTAGCGAAACCTTAAATCCAACTGTTGACGACATCATGAATCGAGTCGTTGTTTCTCATCGTTGGATGGGAGACAACTTTAAAGCATTTCTAATCAATCATGATAATCACGACGACTTTAAACGCCTATTAAGAGCGACTACCGCTGTTGTGATTTCATACGATATTAGGCCCTCTTTTTATTGGGCAGCAACTGGCGCTATATACCTTGACGCGAATAATTTTTGGTTAACGCCACATCAACGTGACTCGATCAATGAAGAAGCAGATTATCGCAGTGCTTTTGGAAAAGACTTAAGGTTTACTATTCCTTGGCGTTATGTACGAAACAATGATTACGCTTTCGATTATTATGAAATTAATCAACGACAAACGCGCCCTCTATCTGCTATCACCTATCCATTAGGGTATTTGCTTTATCATGAACTGGCGCATGCAAACGACTTTTTTCCTCAACAGTATTGGGCTGATGTTGATGAAAATGACAGAATTTTAGATGCCGCCTTTAGACAAGCACCAATATCAGAGCAACTGAGCATTATTCACCCACTTAATAGTCAGATTTTAAAAGACCTTGCACAAGTTAGATATGCTGGTACAGAAGCGACTTCACTTGAAAAGTCTTATTTACCTGAAGATATTAGCTTATTATTTGCGCCAGATGGCGGAGTCCACTTTTACAGCTTTAGAACGGAGCGAGAAGACTATGCAATGTTGTTTGAAGAATTAATGATGCAATTTCGCTTTGGTATATACCGAGATGTCGCCGTAACAAATAACCCTGCGCATCAAGAAGATCAAATTAATGACTATATTGTTGATTGGGGGCAGCGTGGTAGATTAGCCGAACCTCAAATCATTGATCGTTTAAGGTTTGCAAGTGAAAATGTATTGCCCGAATTTGACGTAAATCATGCAATCGAACAGTTACCTGCGAGCTTAGCTATGATAAAGGGGTTAAGCTGGAGCAACAACCTGTTACTAAATAGCAAATCAAAACGAACAAGTGCAGATCATAAAATCAATCAAAACAAAGAAGTTCCACAACCTTATATTTATTATTCAAAGCCATTACCTAAACACTAATTTTGTTTACGTTATAGGGAACGCTTCGAGATAAATTAGATGCTAAACTTCGTGATTAAGCGCTTCTTTAACAAAGGGAATAGTTATTTTTCGCTGTTCTCTAATCGACAATTTATCAAGCGTATCTAAATATTGAATCAGCTTAGCCATATCTCGGCTATAGTGGGTAAAGAGATATTTAATAACCTCTGGCTGAATAGATAAGCCTCTTTTAACTGCACGAAACTCTACTGCTGCCATTTTCTCTTCTTCACTGAGAGACTTTAACTGTTCAATGAATCCCCAACTTAAGCGAGACCTTAAATCTGGTAACTCGATTCCCAACTCATTTATTGTGGTTTCACCAGAAATAATTAGTTGCCTACCTTGCTCTTTAACTCGATTAAATAAATCAAAAATTGCTTGTTGCCAAACCAGGTTGCCTGCAATGTGTTGTATATCATCGATACAAATCAAGTCTATTTGCTCTAGGCCATCAAGCGCCTCAACAGACAATAGAGAATGATCTGACATCGAAATACATAACGATGTTTTTCCAAGTTCATCAGCTAAATTGCTTGCGGCGTGTAGTAAATGCGATTTGCCTACCCCTACGCCACCAAAAAGATAAAAACTATTGATATCGCTTTTATCGCCAGCTTTGGCGACAAAATCAGATAAAATGGTGACTACCGTTTCGTTAGTTTTACCAATATAGCTATTAAATGTTTCGTCGTCGGGAAGCTGAACGGCAAGCGCTAGCTGGGCATCTTGCTTCACTAGGGCCTCCAATAAAAAACAGGGTTTGCATCAGGCTCTTCGCCAACCAAAGGGTCAATATATTGCTGTAATTGATCATTTAATTTTAAAGATGCCAGCAGTGCTTTTTTAGAACCTAACAATTTTAATTTAAACCGACGAACTTGTTGTTGAGCACTAACCAATGTCACTTCTTCTACCGCTGAAAGCTCATTTAGAAATCGACTAATTTCCACATACGTTTTTAAGGAAGTTACATTCGCTACATCGATCACCAATTCATTACTTAAATCAGTGGAAGAGGCATAACCTTGATAGATAACTTGTGCTACATCAATCAGCGCTTTATTCAGCAGTGCTTTAGTCGACGTTCCTTCCAGTAACTGACCAAATTGCTGCTGTTCTGAAATCAAGCTCCAATCTAATGCATACCTTACTTGCTCTTGGCATAAAACACCTTCACATTCGTTATCAGCTGGAGGCTCTGATAACAAGCTACTGTTTGATATTCTTATGATTAATGTTGCATCAACAAAATAGCGTGACGATTGTTGTTGTGCTTCACTTGCAAAACGTCCCCATAAATCGGTGATATTTATTGATAAACTATCTTCTAAATCCATTAATGGAAGTAATAGTGGCAAGCCGCGTTGTTGAGAAAATTCGCGAATTTGTTGCGGTAATTCAGAGACGCCAGATTCTGACAAAATATTTCGCTCAAGCTTATTTTCCTCAAGTAGCCATACCAATATCTGGGGTCTTAAACTCCCCCATAATGGTAAGTTGGCTTGCTGAAATAAGACATTGATTTTATTTTCATCAAATAACGCTACCAAAAACAGTTGTTTTTGATCTCTTTCATATCGATATTGCGTTAAATATTGGTTGTAGCGTTTTAATTGCTGCTTAACGGTATTATTGGAAAGTACGCTTTCGTCTCCCCCTACCTTTATCATAACAGAAGCCATTGCTTGCTTAATGGCAACGTTTCGGGCATTGCTCGCTTGAGAATCAACAGCGACCTTTGCTTGATATAAATCGGTAACTTCAACGGCAAAAACAAGGCTTGGGAGCAATAAAGCCGTCAAAAATGTAATTAACTTCAACATTTTGTGTAATTGAATCAAATTCATAGACAGATCCTAACACAATAAGCACAAATTTTTTCATTATTAAAAATAATTTCTGATAAAGATTTTATCCAAGCCGTTGCGCTGGTAGAATATGCGTTTTCAAAATTCCTTTGAACACTTTGAGGTTGCACGTGAGCGAACAAAAACAGTCCCTTAGCTATAAAGATGCTGGTGTTGATATTGATGCTGGTAATGATTTAGTTGAAAACATTAAGGGGGCAGTTAAACGCACAACTCGCCCAGAAGTTATGGGCGGCTTAGGTGGATTTGGCGCAGTTTGTCAATTGCCTACAGGCTACAAAGAGCCAGTATTAATATCTGGCACAGATGGCGTAGGGACAAAATTACGTCTTGCCATTGATCTTAAAAAGCATGACACCGTTGGTATTGATTTGGTAGCAATGTGTGTAAACGATCTACTTGTATTAGGTGCAGAACCACTTTACTTCTTAGACTATTACGCAACGGGTAAATTAGATGTAGACGTTGCTTCAGACGTAGTTAAAGGTATCGCTGAAGGTTGTGTGCAATCAGGTTGTGCGCTAGTTGGTGGTGAAACAGCAGAAATGCCAGGTATGTATCATGCAGGTGATTACGACATCGCGGGTTTTTGTACGGGCGTTGCCGAAAAATCTGAGTTAATTGATGGTTCAAAAGTAGCTGCTGGCGATCAGTTAATTGCATTAGCCTCTTCTGGCCCGCACTCAAATGGTTTCTCTTTGATTCGCAAAGTGTTAGAAGTAAACAATACTGACACATCAGAAATGCTAGGTGATAAGTCAATTGCTGAGCACTTATTAGAGCCGACAAAAATTTATGTGAAGTCGACTTTAGCAATGCTTAAAGAAGTTAAAGCCCATGCACTTTCTCATATTACTGGTGGCGGTTTCTGGGAAAATATCCCGCGTGTATTACCTGAAAATGCACAGGCAGTTATCAATGGAAACAGCTGGCAATGGCCTGAAATTTTTAACTGGCTACAAGACAACGGTAACATTACTACTCACGAGATGTATCGTACATTTAACTGTGGAGTTGGAATGATTATCGCAGTTCCTGCTAATGCATTAGAGCAAAGTTTGGACATTTTAAAAGCAAACGGTGAGAATGCATGGCATATAGGCGAAATAAAGTCTAAAGCTGAAGGTGAAGAGCAAGTAATCATCGAAAAGGAATAGCTTTCGATGTCTAGCCGTATTGTAGTTTTAATATCTGGCAGTGGTACTAATTTGCAGGCAATAATTGACGCCTGCAATAGTGCAGAATACCCTGGTGAAGTTGTTGGCGTTATATCGAATAAAGTAGACGCTTATGGCTTAACCAGAGCCGAACAGGCTAATATTGCCCATCAAGCACTTTCCCATAAATCATTTGATTCTCGAGAGGACTATGATTTAGCTTTAATAGATGCCATTGATACTTATCAGCCAGATATAGTAGTCCTAGCTGGCTTCATGAGAATACTAACACCAGCATTTGTTCAACACTATCTCGGACGACTGGTTAACATTCATCCATCGTTATTGCCAAAATACCAAGGCCTAAATACGCATCAAAGAGCAATTGATGCAGGTGACGAAGAACACGGCGTTAGTGTACATTTTGTTACGGAAGAGTTGGATGGCGGCCCTGTTATTTTACAAGCAAAAGTGCCAATATTTAAAAATGATAGTGCTGACGAGCTAGCTGCACGAGTTCATGAGCAAGAGCATAAGATTTACCCATTAGTCGTGAAGTGGCTATGTGAAGGTCGGCTAACAATGCAACATGAACAAGCTGTCATGGATGGGAATACTCTTCCCGATAGCGGTTATGCTAGCGAATAATTAATTAGTAAAGGTAATGTGTTGATGTTTAAATGTTTGTGTTTGTCTTTAGCGTTAATAGTTCCAATTGCTGCAGCAGAAACCACTTCAACACCTCCTTTAATCAAATCATTTTCCGCTAAATATAATGTGTTGCATAAATCCAAACCTGTTGGAACGGGCACTCGAGAACTTTCTTATTTAGACAGTGGCCTTGCCAAGTATAGCTATCATACCAATATCGAATGGCTAATTTTTTCAGATACGCGCTCTGAAACCACCATTGTAAATGTTGACGGTGCTAAGGTAACTCCTACTCATTATACTTTTAAACGAGAAGGGACAGGTAAAGATAAGTATTATGAGTGGCAATACGACGTTGATAGCAAAACAGCCAAAGATATTAAAAAGAAGCGTGTAAAAAGCATTGAATTTCCAGAAAATATTCAAGATAAGCTAAGTTACCACTTTCAAAATCGATTAAACCTGATAAACAATCCTAAACAACAGCATTTCGTTTACCCTGTTATTAGTACGTCAGGTAAAATTAAGAACTACGTATACCAGTACGATGGTGAAGAAGAACTAATGCTTCCTTATGGTTTAGTAAAAACAATTCGATTAAAACGCGAAGTTGTTGATAAGAAACGAGTGACATATGCTTGGTTTGCTCCAGAATTAAATTATTTACTCGTTAAACTTTATCAAATTAAAGGTGGCGTTGAGCAATTTGAAGCCCAACTTACCGACCTAGCAACTGAGTAAACATCAGTTAACCTAATTACTACTCAATTTTTAACGCGCTAACCAGCGAGTACCGACATACCTTGTTTAAATAAATGCCACGATTTAGCGGTCATTTTATGCCAATCTTCATTATTAGTTAGCGGTTGAGTAGCAATTACCGTCACTATATCGTTATCGGTAGTCTCCTGCTGAAAGTCTACTTCCACCTCAGCATCAATAAGCTTGGCTTCACCAAATGGTGCTTTTCGCGTTATCCAATGTAAATTATTTGAGCAATAAGCAAATAAATAATCTCCGTCGGATAGGATTAAATTAAAAACGCCTAATTGATTTATTTCATCGGCTTTCCGGGCGATATATTGAAATAAGTCTTGAGCGCTAGGTTGGTGTTCACCGAATTGGTAATGCAATCTATCGAGTAACCAACAAAAAGCATGTTCGCTGTCTGTAGAACCGACCGGTACATGCGCTTTAACTGGTAAATGAGCTTTAAAGTCTTTCAACTGACCATTGTGGGCATAGGTCCAGTTCTTACCCCACATTTGCCTGACAAATGGATGGGTATTTTCTAAACATACTGCACCGGAATTTGCTTGTCTAATATGGCAAATAACAGACTCACTTTTTATGGGGTACTCTGTTACTAGCTTAGCAATTTTCGACTCAGCACTTGGTTGTGGATCTTTAAAGCTTCTACAGCCTTTCCCTTCATAAAAGGTAATCCCCCAGCCATCCTTATGGGGACCAGTATTGCCTCCTCGCTGCATCAACCCAGTAAAACTAAAGCAAATATCCGTAGGGACATTAGCACTCATAGCTAACAACTCACACATAGCGTTAATTTATTCTCCTCGTTAAGAGCTATACTTAATACAAGCTAAAACTAACTGTTTTTTCTCCTTTGATCATCAAGTTTATCTATTTTGATCATCAAATAATATTTGAAATTGTTCTTGTATCGATCTAATCTATGTGGTCTGACCTCTTACAAGTAAGGAATGCAAGTGGAATCTTTAATTTGGTTTACCAGCGCTATAATTCTTAGCTGGTTTATGGCTTATACCAGAGCCGCTCTTACAACTTATACATTAGTCTTCGGTATTCTAATGATCGTTGGCTCTGTTTTTAATGTCGTATCTTTTATTGGTTGGCTAATATTTGCAGCAATCGCCCTACCGCTTAATATTACGAGCTTTAGAAAAGAATACATCAGTAAGCCGTTATTAAAAATGTTTAAGGGCATAATGCCCGAAATGTCTCGTACAGAAAAAGAAGCGATTGATGCTGGTACTACTTGGTTTGAGGCGGATCTTTTCCGAGGCAATCCAGATTGGGCTAAATTACATAACTTTCCTAAACCACGCTTATCGGCAGAAGAACAGGCTTTCTTAGACGGCCCTGTTGAAGAGGTTTGTCGCATGTGTGATGACTGGGACACGACACATGATCGTGCCGATTTATCCCCTGAAGTTTGGCAATACTTAAAAGATAACAAGTTTTTTGCCATGATCATCAAGAAAGAATATGGTGGATTAGAATTTAGTGCATACGCTCAATCTCGTGTATTACAAAAATTAACAAGTGTTAGCGGCGTACTTTCAAGCACAGTTGGTGTACCAAACTCTTTAGGTCCTGGTGAATTGTTACAACACTATGGCACGAAAGAGCAACAAGATTACTACTTACCTCGCCTAGTTAAAGGTGAAGAAATACCGTGTTTCGCTTTAACTAGTCCAGAAGCTGGCTCCGATGCTGGTGCAATTCCTGACTTTGGTATTGTTTGTAAAGGAGAGTTTAAAGGCGAAGAAGTATTAGGTATGAAACTTACCTGGGACAAACGCTATATCACATTAGCACCTATCGCAACGGTGTTAGGTTTAGCATTTAAAATGTACGATCCTGATGGCCTATTAGGTGAAGAAAAAGACCTAGGTATAACCTGTGCACTTATCCCTACAGATTTAGAAGGTGTTATAACTGGTCGTCGTCACTTTCCTTTAAATGTGCCATTCCAGAATGGCCCGACGCAAGGAAATGAAGTATTTGTACCACTAGATTATATTATTGGTGGCCCGAAAATGGCTGGCCAAGGTTGGAGAATGCTAGTTGAATGTCTATCAGTTGGACGTGCAATAACGCTTCCGTCAAACAGTGCGGGTGGCATAAAATCAATAGCAATGGCTACAGGTGCTTATAGCCGTATTCGTCGCCAATTCAAATTACCCATTGGTAAAATGGAAGGTATTGAAGAAGCATTAGCGCGTATTGGGGGTAATGCCTACCTAATGGATGCAGTGACCACTATGTCAACTGGAGCTATCGACTTAGGTGAAAAACCATCAGTAATTTCGGCAATTGCCAAATACCACTTAACGGAGAAAATGCGTTCGTCAATAACGGATGCAATGGATATTCATGGTGGTAAAGGTGTGTGTATGGGGCCAGCTAACTATTTAGCTCGTGGTTACCAAGGTGCACCAGTAGCAATTACCGTTGAAGGTGCGAATATCTTAACACGTAATATGATCATTTACGGGCAAGGTGCGATTCGATGCCATCCTTACGTTTTGGCAGAGTTAGAAGCCGCAGGAAATGATAACTTCACTCAAGCTCTTGATGATTTTGATCATGCCTTATTCGGTCATATTGGCTTTGCTACAAGTAATATCTTCCGTAGTCTTTGGACTTCATTATCAGGCTCACGCTTTGTAAATGCACCTTATAACGACAACACTAAGCGATACTATCAATTAATGACTCGCTTTAGCTCTAACTTAGCCATGTTGTCTGACATTGCTATGTTGACCTTAGGCGGTGACTTAAAACGTCGTGAGCGCATTTCTGCGCGTTTAGGTGATGTTTTAAGTTACTTATACTTAGCCTCAGCAACACTTAAACGCTTTAATGATGAAGGTCGTCAAGCTGAAGATTTACCAATCATGCAGTGGGCGGTAGAAGATAGTCTATACAAAACACAAGTAGCAATTGACGAGTTAATTTCTAACTTTCCTAACAAAGCTGTAGCAATAGCTCTTCGTGCGATTATCTTGCCATTTGGTTGTTGGTTAACAAAACCGTCAGATAAACTAGACCATAAAGTATCTCGCATTTTACAAACACCAAGTGAAGCTCGTAATCGTATCGGCCAAGGCCAGTACTTAACGAGAGAATCTGAAAACACTTTAGGTATGTTAGAGCAAACATTAGATGATATTTTGGCAGCAGAGCCTATTTTCGACAAAGTATGCCGCGCTGTAGGTAAGAAATTACCATTTTATCGACTAAATGAAGTGGCTGAACAAGGCCTTGCTATAAACGCTATTACAGAAGAAGAAGCTGATTTACTTCGTCGTACCGAAACAGGTCGTAAAGCGGTTATTGATGTCGATGACTTCGATCCAATGGACTTAGCAGCTAATAAAGCATTGGTTGAACAAGTGAGTAACAAACAAGAACACGCAGCATAACCCTACATTGTTATTAATAAAAACCTGCCTAGCGCAGGTTTTTTTATTTCCGACGGTTAACAAAACTGGCCTCTATCTAACTGTAACCATTAAACTTATTTATAGGTATCACTAGTTTCAGCGTACACTTGTGACAAACATAATAGTATTGTTTGCACAAAAATGACGATAAAATACTCGCTATATTTAGTTAACAACTGCTCAGGAAAAGGATAGAAATTTAATGCTATCGGGTTTACCAAGTTTTATTCTAATGCCATTCGCTTTTATTTTGTTTTGCTTTAATTTGGCATTTAGTGGAACCTTTGTATTTCTAGGCGGTTTATTAAAATTTTTAATTCCTATTAAAGCATTTCACCATATGCTTTATCGCCCTATGCATACCTTTTATCGTCTTTGGGCATACAACAACACATTAATAATCAAGCTGGTTAATCCTGTTCAATGGGAAGTTATTGGTGCGGAGCATTTAAGTAAAGATGCTTGGTATTTAATGCTGGCAAATCATCAGAGTTGGTTAGATATTTTAGTTATTGCAGAATTAGCGCGCCAACACACACCAGAACCAAAATTTTTTCTAAAAGAATCTCTAAAAAAAGTGCCCTTTCTAGGTATGGCGTGCTGGGCTTTAGATATGCCTTTTATGAAGCGTTACAGTAAAGCGTTTATAGAAAAGCACCCTCACCTTAAAGGGCAAGATATTGAAACAACAAAACGCTCTTGCCAATCGTTTCAGTCAAACCCGACATCAATTATTAATTTTGTCGAAGGCACACGAATAACCAAAACCAAACACCAAACTCAGCAAAGCCCTTTTAATTACCTGTTAAAACCGAAGGCTGGTGGCATCGCGTTCACTTTAGCGACTTTAGGTGAACATTTTGACAAGATATTGAACGTAACACTAATCTATCCAGATAACCGCGGCCACATTATGAAAGATATGCTTAAAGGTCGCCTAACTAAAATTGTCGTTCATGTTGAACAAATTGAAGTTACTGACGCATTAATTGGTGACTATTTTGCTGATGAGGCGTTTAAAGATAATTTTCAACTTTGGTTAAATGAGCAGTGGCAAGCAAAAGATGCATTAATTCAGCAGCTTTATCATCAAAATGCGCAAGAATCTGTGGTTAACTCTCAACTCAACCAGCACGGTTCAGTGTGACTTAGACCCCCTCTCAAATTAAATCACCTTGGTAGTCACGTGAATAACCTCACTGAATAAGTAAATATCCCTACACGCTACTTACGCATAATAATTTGGTTAACACATTACTTACACAACCTGTAATTCCTTGCAGCGATTACAACCAAAAAAACCGTAACGTGCACTTTCAAGCCCTTTCCTACATAACCTCGCTAAAACTGAGGACACATTTAAGAAGGCTTTCTTATACTCAAAAGACATAATATAGGCGCTTTGGTCAACTACTTTTGATTTGATGCAAGAATAATTTTGCAGAATATCATGCGTATTAGGAAAAACTGCGATGGGAGTATAGCAAATGCCACAGAAGGTAGGCGATTGAGTGTTTCAAGAAATAATATACGAAGATAACCGTATTAGACATATCTAATTATAAGTAAATATTGGCGGAGTGGACGGGACTCGAACCCGCGACCCCCGGCGTGACAGGCCGGTATTCTAACCAACTGAACTACCACTCCGCGAAATTTACTCAAGAGATGTGATTTATGCAACGTATTGGCGGAGTGGACGGGACTCGAACCCGCGACCCCCGGCGTGACAGGCCGGTATTCTAACCAACTGAACTACCACTCCGCATTTAAAACTCTGCAAATCAACAACAACTCGTTGAATGCGGCGTGAATATTACGGATATGATACTTATCCGTCAACCACTTTTTTAATATTATTTTTCAAGTGCACATTTCATCGCCAAAGCGGGTGAAATTGCACCAAAAAATCTACTCTTGCAGCGCTGTTTTTTGCTTTTTACGGCGACGCCAGTAATAAATACCAAAGCCGAGCGCTGCCATAAAGAACACAACACCATTAGCAATACCAATAAACATTAGGGTTTCTTTTTGTTCAGCTTCTTGCTCTGCTAACTTTTGCTCTTTAATTAATGCCAATTCTTCTTCTACGCTAATTTTCTCCGGCTCAGCTTCAAGCGTTTCTTCATTTACCTCTTGGGCCACTTGAACAATGTCGCCATCTTCATTAACAACCGAGATCATCGCACCAGCTTTGCGCTCAACGTTAAAGGTATATTCTGGTACCACTAACCGAAATTCTCGACCATGAATTGTTTCACCAAAAGCACTCACTTTAACGCGATGTATTCCAGGTTCAGTATAACCCACTTCATGAGTACGAGAGTCCCCTGCTCCCTCCATTATTGAAAACGGCTCCTCTTGTCTATCTGGGTAAGTTATTTTTCCTTGAAAAATGAGGCTATCAGGATTAACTAAATCTTTATTAATCAAAAAATGAATTTTATGGAATTCTTCAATTTCTGCCGTTGGCTCTGCTTCTAAAGTTATCGGATTTGGCTGAACGATAATAGGCTTTTGCCTTAACTCTCGGCTCGCCATCGGTAACTTTATATGATAGATAGGCACCCATTCACCTGGAGCAAAAGTTAATTCAAACTCGCCAGTAAATACACCATCGTTAGCATATTCATCGAGGTTTCGGCCATCATCACGAAATGAAGTTAACTGAACCGGTTCAGCTCCAAAGTTATTAAACGCAGAGTTGTTAGTGCTAAAAAAGTCGACATCTAAGCGTACAACGTCTTTAAATGTTGGCGTATCAATGGCAAATTCACCATTAAAAAGTTTTCCAGTAATTTTTAATGTTTCACCTGACAGCATAACTTCTGGTAACGGAGCAACATCAATTCGAACTTCTGACATAACCATTATATGGCTGCCAGGCTCAACTTGGCCAATTACCTGCCATGGACCTGGCATAGGCTTTTTAATTTTAACCATATCGAACGTTCGATCATCAAACCACTGTACTTTCTCTTTATCCAGCTGGTTTATTTTAAGTTTGCTGCCATCTGGACGCACTAGAATGATCGGAGGCGATCCCATTTTTCGATAAAACAGTAAGGTAATTTCTTCAAGTTCTGCATCAATTCTAAATCGATTATCAAAATACGGGATTTGATTAGTCACGTTATCAACATCATAATAATCGATCTTTGCACTTGGCATAGATTTTTTAACTTGCTCTGCTTCAGCAGGCACGTTTTCCAGCGTGTTATCTATTACTTCTTGCGCATAAGCATTAAACAGTACTGTTAACGAAAATAAAGCGAATGACCAACCTACTTGGGCCATAAAGGCGTTCCCCCTTTTTCTTCGACAATTGCTAATCTATTATTGTGGGCAACTAATTCATCGGCAGATGCCTTTATAACCTTTAGGACTTCTCGGTCTGAAGACAACCTTTTTATTCCACCACCATCGTTATCACCTGAACCATCATCTGCATTCAAATTAAAAGTAGCTTGCTTACGCGTCATTTCGATGTAGACATAAGCAAGTAATTGCGCATCAATCAAAGCCCCGTGATAGGTACGATCGACAAGCTTATCGACACGATAATGCTTAGCAAGGAAATCTAGCGTTTTAGGTGAGCCGAATTCTCCTTTAGAGACATCTAAAGTATCAGTTACCGTACATATATCATTTGTTAACGGTAAATTTCTGCGAGCCATTTCAAACTCATGATCCATAAACCCGACATCGAATTTAGCATTATGAATAACTAACTCTGCACCTCGAATAAATTCTATGAAATCATCGGCAACTTGGTTAAATAATGGTTTATCCGCTAAAAACTCGTTAGTTAATCCATGTACATCAATAACTTCCTGCTCCATCTGGAACATAGGGTTAATATATGCGTGATAAGTTCTGCCGGTTAATTGTCGATTAACCATCTCAACACAGCCAATTTCAACAATGCGGTGGCCTTCTTTTGGGTTTATACCCGTGGTTTCAGTATCCAAGATAACTAGGCGTTCATCTTGATTAATAGGGTTGGTCACTTAACTGCCTTTTGTAACGATGCTATTAAATTTTCTAGCATTATAAAGAAATTTCATAGGATAATGAAAAACGTTACACACATTCGCGTAATATGTCGACAAATGCTTCATAAGAAACAACTAATAAAGGCAATGATTAAATGCAAAAGCACGTAAAAATTTATACTGATGGTTCATGCTTAGGTAATCCTGGCCCTGGCGGCTATGGCGCATTGCTCGTATATAAGCAACACAACAAAGAACTTTCACAGGGCTACACAGAAACAACCAATAATCGAATGGAATTACTCGCACCGATAAAAGCATTGGAGTCGTTAAATGAGCCATGTAAGGTCACTATCACCACAGATAGTCAATACGTTAGGCAAGGCATTACTAATTGGATTCATAACTGGATTAAAAATAATTGGCGAACCGCTAGCAAGCAACCGGTTAAAAACGTCGATTTATGGAAACTACTTTACCAAGAAGTTCAGCGCCATGAAATTGATTGGCAATGGGTTAAGGGACATTCAGGACACCCTGAAAATGAACGCGTCGATGATTTAGCGCGAATTGCCGCATCTGGCAAAAACTTAGTTGAAGATAAAGGGTTTAATCAGTAACCGTCTTATTTCAATAAAAAACGAAGTCTAAATCCAAATAGCAATTGGCTGTGTATGTAATAAATTACAGATAAAATAAGCAATTAGTACAACAATTATAATTTTATTGCGTTTAATGGTTGACCTTTGCTTTTTTATTCCCAAAATATATATCTTATATTTTTAGGTTATTAAGCCGTTGATTTGAGTCACATGCAGCCAGTTATCAAACACTTTTTCCATTCCGCTTCGTTTACGCTTACCTATGTCGTTTCTTGCCCTGAAACAAAACAATGCGCCATTATCGACCCAGCATTAGATTTTGATATTTTTTCTAGCCATATCGATACTTCGTTCGCTCAGGAAATCATTGGCTATGTTAAGAAACAATCACTCGAAGTTAAGTGGATCATGGAGACACATGCCCATGCTGACCACGTTACTGCTGCAAGCTATTTGAAAAAAAAGCTAGGTGGTCAATTAGTTTGTGGTCGTGATGTTACCTCTGTTCAATCAACTTTTAAGGAGCTTTTTAACTTTCCTGATTTTAAAGATGATGGTAGCCAATTTGATTTGCTCGTCCGTGATGGCGAATCTTTTGATTTAGGTAAGCTTACGTTTAAAGTAATGAGTACACCGGGACATACACCTGATAGCGTAACTTATGTGATAGGCGACCATGCATTTATTGGTGATACGTTATTTATGCCAGACTCTGGTTCTGCACGTTGTGACTTTCCAGATGGTTCAGCTGCATTGCTATACCAGTCAATTCAGAAAATATATCAGCTTGATGACAACGTAAAACTTTACATGTGTCACGATTATCAGCCAAATGGCCGAGAAGTTGCGTACTATTGCACAGTTGCTCAGCAAAAAGCAGAGAATATACAAATATGTAGCAATATAAGTGAACAAGCCTATATAGAAAAACGGGAGCAAAGAGACGGAAAGCTTGCCGTTCCGCGTTTAATTTACCCCTCATTGCAACTTAATATTCGAGCTGGCCAACTACCAGGACCAGAATCTGATAACCAGTACTTCCTAAAAACCCCTATTTTCGGAGTGGAAAATTTAAATTAAGCATTATCTTATTTATCTGGCAACGGCTCAGGAAACTCTTCAATATTTAGCTTGAGCCGTTTGCTTTTTATACAAATTAGTATGCAGATTGCGGCAAACAAAAGTTGGACAACAACGATAGTAAAACTAGTGAGTTGCCATTGAATGTAAGCAACGCTTACCACTAACATATCAATAACTAAAGCAACTATGATTAGCTGTAGAACCCTCGGCCACAAATTTATTACCCAGCTTGCTGCATTTGGTCGACGCAAACTAATTAGCAGCAAGATAAATAGTCCTAAGCTACCGGAAACTAAATTTAGGTAGAACATCGAACTATTAGGGTAAATTAACTCTATTATTCCTGTTCTATCATTAAAGTTAGTTATGGTCATCAACCATACTAAATAGCCTCGTAACAAAAATAACAAAGCAATATAGAGTGTTTTTGAGAGTTTTACGCAATCGAAACGATCAAAATCACTTACGGTAAAGTTTTTAAGTTTATCGGACATTTTACGATTTAGCGTTTCGTTCTTGCCATAGTAAGTCTTGCCCCACCGTAATTGCTCTCACCGCCTTAGACATAAACTCACGACGATATAAGGTATATACGACTAATATGCTCGATACAATAAAAACAATAGGGTGAAAAAACCAACACAATACCGCTAATGAAAAATAGTAAGAACGCAACCCGTAGTTATATGAATGTGCGGCCTGATCTTGCACCACTGCCATTTGCCTAGCATATTGTTTTAAGTTTTCATTTTTACCTTCCAGATCTATCGGAGCCGCTCCTACCATGACATTTAAGAAGCCATATTGACGCATAGACCAAGTAAAGTGAAAAAACGCCAATACGAATATAAAAGTTACCACTGCTAGTTTTAATTGAATACCGAGGTGTGTGGACATATCAGCATAAGGCAGCGAACTAATAACACTTTCAAGCTTTTCTATTTGAGCAAATAAAGTCAAAATACCAGCTATTACTAGTAACGAAGTGGATGCAAAGAATGCGATATTTCGTTCTAAGTTTGCCAAAAGAGCCGCTTCTGTCACGCGAATGTCTCTAGTGATCAGCTCATACATCCAATGAATTCTATGTTGATGCAAACAGCGAGCAATACAGTTTGTCGTTTTAGCTTTTTTGCGAGCAAACATGGTATAGCCTGACCAACACGCCAAAAATACGGCAATTGCTATAATATCTAACCAACTAAAGGGCATAACCAAGTTTCCGATTCCTTATATTTATCCCGTTACTTTAATGTATTTGAATAGTCGTAAATAATCTATCCTAAAACTTTGCCAACATTCCAAAAAATAACACTTTTTTTACATTAAATTTTACATATTTCACTTTATCTTAACTACACTGCACTTGGTCGAATAAACTTTGACAGAAATTGTTATATAGCTATGGTGTTTTGTAATTTTCTGTAACACTAACATTATTCTGGAATTCAATATGCAATTGAAAAAGAAAACGATGCAAGTTGTCATAGTCGCATTTGCACTTATGGCATCGTTTTTTGCACTAGCTTCCGACAATTCTGCTATCGATATCCCACGAATAGCTGGTGAAATATCTATTGATGGGCAGCTAAATGAGCCACAATGGAAAACTGCAAAACGAGTAAATATAAATATTGTTACTCGCCCGTATGACAATACACCTAGTCCAGTAAAAACAGAAGCACTGTTAATGGAAGATGGCGGTACCTTTTATTTAGGGTTTATTGCTCACGATCCTAATCCGGAAGAAATCAGAGCTTTCCTTAAAGATCGCGATCGCAGCTGGGGAGACGACATCGTTGGTATCAAAATAGATACTTATAATGACCAACGTACAGCATATCGCTTTATGGTTAATCCTCTCGGCGTACAAATTGACGGAGTTGAGAGTGAAATAACCAAAAAAGAAAGCGACTCTTGGGACGGCATTTGGGATAGTGCCGGTCAAATTACCGACTTTGGCTACATTGTTGAAATGGCCTTGCCGCTTCGCATGTTGAACTTTAACGAAGATTTGTGTCAACAAGATTGGGGAATTGAACTGGTTCGATTTTACCCAAGAACTGAACGTTTACGAATTTCAAACACTTCCTTAGACAGAGGGAATAGCTGCGAACTCTGTCAATTGGTAAAAGCTAGTGGTTTTACTGGTGCTAAACAAGGCCAAAACTTAACAGTTACGCCATCATTAGTATTAGGAAAATCCGAAGAGCGTGATGATTATGGCACATGGCAAGACGATGAAACCACTGAACCGAGTTTAGATATTCGTTGGGGCATAACCCCAGACATTTTACTAAATGCAACTATCAACCCTGACTTCTCAACGGTTGAATCGGATAGAGCGCAATTAAACATTAATAATAACTTTGCTTTATTTAATGAAGAAAAGCGCCCGTTCTTTTTAGATAACGCTGATTACTTTGACTCTAATTATAACCTTGTTTATACCCGCAACATTAATGCTCCTGAGGTCGGCGCAAAGTTAACCGCTAGGAAAGACAACCATTCTATTGGCTTGTTTGTTACTAACGATGAAACAACAAACTTTCTTATTCCTGGCAACCGTGGTTCAAGCATTGCTGAAATTGACGATAAATCAGAAGCTGCCGCATTTAGGTATCGCAATAGCTATAGCAAAGATTTAACTTTAGGTTGGATTAGTACATTGCGGACATCTGACGATTATCAGAATATGGTGCATGGAATCGATGCTCGTTATCGCGCAACACAATATGACGTGGTGAAATTCCAAAGTTTATATTCAAATACTGAATACCCAGACGACTTATTTGAACAATTTTGTAACGCTGATGAAGTTGACGATTGTCAACAAGGAAACGTAGAACCTTGCGACCTATCTGGCTGTGACATCAACGAGCAGGTACTTCGTACTCAAGACAAAGATAACTTTAGCGGTAACGCGTTTCGCTTTGGCTACTACCATAACGATAGCAATTGGCACTATAAAGTCACCTACGATAAACAAAACGCAGGATTTCGTGGTGACTTAGGCTTTATTGCACGTGCAGACTTTAATCGCTTAGTCCTTGGTGGCGATCGTAAATGGTACGCTGAGCCTGGCGACTGGTGGACTCAAGTTAAAATTTATTCTGATTGGGATATTAGCCATAACGACGATGGTGAAATGCTCGAAAAAGAATTTGATATTAATTTTCAATTAAATGCTCAGCATGGTACTCATGCGCGTTTTTGGTATAGCAATCGTGATTTAGTTGGAAACAGAGTTGACCAAAGTAGCCTGGCGATTGATGGCAATACGACTCTGTTCACTGAAAACGAGTATGGATTTTTCGCCGAAACTAAACCTACATCGGGCTTCTACATCAATACACGTTTAAATTGGGGCGATAAAGTCGACTTATCCAACAATCGATTAGGTAAGAAAAAAGAATTTAGACCAACTATAAACTGGAATGTGAATCAACATTTAGAATTAAAACTTCGTCACACGTACAGAGAGTTAGACGCAGAATCAAAAAACGTGTTTATCGCTCGATTAACTGACTTTAGAGCTACATATCAATTTAACGTGCAAAGTTTTTTACGTTTAACATTCATATATAACAATACGTCAAGAAATCAGCAAAATTACCCGTTAAGTGATCCAGATGACATAACACCACGAAGTAAAGATTTATCAGCACAGTTGCTTTATGCATACAAAATAAACCCGCAAACGGTTTTTTATCTCGGCTATTCTGAGCACCAGGACGGCGAAGGAGATTTCAGCGACTTAAAGCAAGATTTACGAAGTGTGTTTATGAAATTTAGTTACGCCTGGATTAGATAAGTAAGTTATGCTAGTCAAAGGCCTGTTTTACAGGCCTTTTTTGTTTGTCTATTTATTGAGAATTTGTCACAATCAGCAAGTGAAAAAATAATAATAGGCTGGTTTAGATGTTCGCCAACAGCAGTAAAGGATTACTATTTAGCATTTTCCTTACTCCAATTTTCTGTTTTGCTCAAAACACTGATGAGCAAGCTAAGCAAACCATTGCAATTCCATATGTAGATTTACCCGTAGTCATTGATGGTGAATTAGACGAACCAATTTGGCAGGATGCTAAAGTAATACAGATAGATACTGTTACAAGTCCTTATGACAATACTCCTAGCCCAGTAAAAACAGAAGCTCGAATAATTGATAACGGAAAATATCTGTCAATAGCGTTTATCGCTTATGATCCAGAGCCCAATAAAATTATTGCATCTATTGGCAAGCGCGATACTAAATGGCTTGACGATGTTATCGGTATTCAATTAGATCCGCTCAATAACCGTCGTGTTACCTATAGTTTTTTTGTGAACCCTTATGGCGTACAAAACGACCAGACTTTCAACGAAGTAACAGGCGAAGCAAATGAATTGTGGGATGGTATTTGGTATTCCCATGGAAAGCTAACGGAGTTTGGTTATCAAGTTGAGTTAGCAATCCCCTATCATATTCTAAATTTTGATCAGTCAAAAACCACTAAACAATGGCCATTTGAATTAGTTCGCATTTTCCCTCGTGACAAACGACTACGTATCTCTAGCATAGCATTAGATAGAGACAATGTTTGCTGGTTATGCCAATACCCTATGGCGACAGGGTTTGAAAAAGCAACAGCAAGTAATAACATTCAAATTACTCCTTCTTTAGTTGTGAATCATAACGAACAACGAGATATATACGACAATACAGCCGACTGGCAAGATGACACAGATATAGATGCTAGCCTAGATGTACGCTGGGGAATTACGCCAAAAACCACATTGTACGCAACATTGAACCCTGATTTTTCAACTGTAGAATCTGATGAAGGTCAACTTAACGTTAACAAGAAATTCTCACTTTTTTATGATGAGAAACGAGCGTTTTTTCTTGAAAATGCCGACTATTTCGATACCTTAGCGGACCTAGTATATACTCGCAACATTGCAGATCCTGACTACGGTGTTAAATTTACCAGTGCCGAAGGTGACCACAGTTTTGGTGGTTTTGTTAGTCACGATACCGAAACTAATTTTATACTTTCAGGAAATTTAAGCGCTAAAATCGCTGCTTTAAACACCGAAAGTCATTCTGGTGTTTTACGTTACTTATATGATTTCAACAGCGATACAACGATAGGCTTAGTATCAACCTTAAGAAAAGCAGACGACTATCATAATTATGTTTATGGCGTAGATGGGCGTTATCGGATAAATTCAACGACACACTTTGCTTTTCAATTACTTAACAGCGATACAAAATACCCAGAAATGTTATTTAACGATTTCTGCTCCATTAACTGCAGCAATAATGAGCAAGTGTTGAGAAGTAAAAAAGAGAAAAGTTTTTCAGATCTTGCCTATCAAATAGAGCTTAGCCACGAATCAGAAGATTGGGAGTTTGAATTAGCTAGAGAATGGTTTGGCGATGAATTTCGTGCAGATTTAGGCTTTGTTAATCGAATTGATTATGTTGATGATGAAATAAGAGTTGCTAGAAAGTTATACCAAGAAGATACCAATGCCTTTTGGTCTGAAATGAGCTTCGGTGCCGAGTTATCGATTCAGCACAATGAAAATGGCGAGTTGATCAATAAAGAAAACGAAGTGTTTTTTAAAACAGATGGCCCATTACTTTCAAAATTCGAAATTAGCTTAATCGATGCAGACAAAGTAGGCTTACGTTTAAATGACAATACGTTAAAAATAGATGGAAATACTGATAGGTTTAACGAACAACAACTAGTTTTTTATGGTGCATTTAGGCCAACCAATAAAACGTTCTGGTCGCTAGAAGCAACCATTGGCGACAAAATAGATTATGACAATAATCGCTTAGGTGACGTTATTGACGTTACAGGCAATTTTACTTGGTATCCTAATAGGCATATTGAACTCGATATTTATCAAACCTATAACGAGTTGGAAGCTGATAACAAAAACGTCTATACCGCACATTTAACTGATTTTCGCTTCAGATATTATTTCAACGTCGCAAGCTCGATAAAGCTTAGTATCGTTTATCAAGATATTGAGTACAACCCTGATAACAACCCGAACAGTTTCTTTACAGAAGATGAGCGTAGCCTTTCTACTCAGCTTATTTATTCATATCAATTAAACCCGCAAACGGTATTTTTTGTTGGTTACTCAGATTCAAGCTATGAAGACGACTACATTGGTAAACTCAAGCAAGAAGAGCGAACTTTCTTTAGTAAAGTCAGTTATGCATGGCGATAATCGTTGAAAAGTTACTACACTAATTAGTAAATAAAACTTTGGTTCAGGAAACCAGCTATTAAATGATTAAAGGAATAATGCTTTTGGCGCTGGCTAGCTTATGTTTTGCAACCAGTGCAAAAAAATTAACGATAGCTACGGATGACGGACCTCCGCATATGATTGCGAACAATGACTCGGGAATAGATTTAGACATTGTTAGGCAAGTTTTATCTGCAATGGGGTATACAAGCGACGTCATATACGTTCCACTTCATCGAGCTAAGCAATTAGTATCTGACGCCAAGGCTGATGTTTTTTTACCAACATTTTATGAGAGTGACAGTCAGTCTTTATTTTTTTCTGAACCGTTTATTACCTACAAGCCAACTATATTTAGTTTATCTAAACAACAGATTGAATTATCCAGCCTTGCTGATTTATCTAAGTATTCTGTTATTTCCTTTCAAGGTGCGACAGGATATTTCGGTGAGAGTTACACAGCTGCAGTGTCCAACGCAAGCTACCGAGAATTACATGATATGTCGCAGTTCCCATCAATGCTGATTCACCAACGCACAGATCTTGTAGTATTAGACTATTACATTTTTTATTATTACTTAAAGCAAAATCACCCCAACATAAATATCACTCAAATTGATCAACACATGCTAATTTCGGAAGTTTCTGCTCATGTAGGGTTTAATGATGAGCAATTAAGAAACGAGTTTAATCAGCAATTAAATCAATTTAGAGCTGACAAATTAGACCAAAAGGTAATCGAGCATTACATAGGCAAACAATGAAGTGTTTTATGCCTAGATAGCCAAATCTTTTATTTAGCCGGCTTATTTTTATCTCTTTGATCAATCGTTACCGACGTTGAAAGCTTTGCGTTATCTTTAAAACTCAAACCATTAGAGTAACCGATTAAATCTTCACTACTTTTTTGATGTGGGTTATCACTTTTTGTCGTCTTAGCGATAATTACAATGTCTTCAGCTTGTTTTAAGGTCAGGTGCGGCAGCAGGTACATACTTTCGTTTAACGTTACATTAAGTGGCAACTGGGACAGCTTGCCTTTAAAATTAGCCAACGGTAAACGTGCTCCCGGTTTAGATGCATACACGTATAAAATCCAATTTTCTGCATCCGATGGTAACAGCGATTTATCTATATCGACCGCAACCTTTACTGCACGATAATCAGCGTTACTTTCTTCGGCTGCCAAACAAAACAATGGGATAGACAGCAAGCAAATAAAGACTACATTTTTCATAAACATTCCCCGTCTTTATTTGAACTTAACTTCTTTATCGCTTCGCGTATAAATGCGACTTTCCGGCGTTGTCCACAAGCCATTTTTAAAATAACTGGTCGACACTTCCATTTTATTGCCTAGCAACTTACTGGTTGATTTTACTTGGGTGATACCGTCTTTATTACCGTTGACATCTTCATAGGCGACAAAAGTAGTATTATCCACCATTTCCATCCAACCTTGGGTATAAAAACCAGCCGTAGTGAAATAGTAAAATACGATTTTATCTTTTGTTTTATCGAAGAAAATAAGCGACTCACCACCATACTCACCGTCATTAATTGAATGTAACGTTCGCACTGTTGTCCCATTAAGCGCCCTTTCCCACTTTGATACATCAACTACTGAAGGTTTACCATCTTGTACTTTAAAAACCGACGTCCAAGTACCTAAATAGTCTTGAAAAACCGCCAATTCTTTAACTAGTTTTTTTTCATCTGCAAAAGCATTGCTTGTAAGTGTTAAACAGCTTAGTAATATCCAAAGGTATTTTTTCATTTATTTGTTCTCATTTTTCAGTTTCATTTATCGATAACTACCGTCGCAGAGATTTGATCATGTATCGCTTGGCGATTAGCATCCCAAAAGATTTGAATAAAACCAAGTAGCCCGGTAGCGATACCTGCGCCATAACCACCGTATCGACCAAAGCTATCCCAAATTGAAAGCGGCGTACCATCAAGTTGAATCACTTTAATACCCAATAGTCTTTTGCCAGGGGTTTGACCTTGCCATAACGCAGTAAACACAGTGAAATAAAATGCAGCCCAACCAAAACCTAAGCCAAGGTCTTCAATAATTCCCTTTACTAACTCCATAATCGAATATATTGGCTTGCTATCCTTTTCTTCTTCGCTCGCTATATTATTACCTTCTTTGCTAATTACTGATTCTAAGCTGGAGGCATTTGTGCTTTCGAGATCTTGGTCTTCTTGTTGCACTTCTTTATCGCTTATTTTGTTAGTTTCTAAACTAGCGACCTCTTTGTTAAAATCGGACTTTAAACCTTCTACAAGTTGCTTCTGCTCGGCAGTTGTTAAATTAGTTTCCTCTACTAAATCTGCAAATGTAGTATCAATTTCATCTAAACCTTTCTCATGAGCGAGCCATGCAACATCACTGACGATGTCCGATAAACCTGCCCGCCAACAGTCGACATTCTCACATTGGCTTCTTTGCGCAATAGTAGTAGCTTGTGTCACTAAACTCGCTATTTTCAGCGTCGTTTTTAAATCAAGTTCATCACTGTTTATGCTGTTGCTAGGGGTTTCTGGCGATTTGGTCACTGAGTCAAGTTGGCCAAATAGCGATGGTAAGGTATCAAGTAACATAACAAGTAAAATAAAAGCCCCAATACCACGCATAATAGCGCGACGTTTTTGCCCTTTCACTTTCCCCATTTGTTCAGCACGCTTTTTGCTACCCAAGCGATAGGCAGTAACCGCAATAACTACCGCTAATAATTCACCTGGTGCACTACTTAGCATAGCTATCAGCATCAAATCGACTAATAATGCCACCCCTCGCTTCCAAGGTTTTGCTAACGGTAAACCGAACAAAGTTTTATCAATTTCAAAAGCAAATGGCGTTAATATTTGACGCGTTTCTTGGCGGTCTAGTGCTTGCGTCTCACCTATAAGCGCTTGTTCTTCTGGCTTATTATTAGCTTCTTGTAATTGGTTTTCAGTCATCAAACATTCCTTTATTTTGGCATTATAATAATGCCTTGATTCCTTGAGTTAATCCTGAAATTGTCATTGGAAACATTTTCTTTTCCATTAACTGATGCATTATTTGAATTGATGGATAATAGTGCCAAGTTTGTTCCGGTTGAGGGTTTAGCCAAATCACTTTATCAAAATGATCAGTAACTCTTTCTAGCCATACACTACCTGGTTCTTGGTTCCAGTGCTCAACACTGCCTCCCGGATAGGTTATTTCATATGGTCCCATCGTCGCATCACCAACAAAAATCACTTTGTAATCACGACTAAACTTATGCAGCACATCTAATACATCCATGCCTTCATCATAGCGACGTTGATTGTCGTGCCACACTTGTTCATACAAACAATTATGAAAATAAAAGAACTCTAAATGTTTAAATT
Source organism: Thalassotalea algicola (assembly GCF_012932965.1). Taxonomy (GTDB): domain Bacteria; phylum Pseudomonadota; class Gammaproteobacteria; order Enterobacterales; family Alteromonadaceae; genus Thalassotalea_F; species Thalassotalea_F algicola. Next base: position 245,369 of record NZ_JABBXH010000004.1, read on the forward strand.
CGGTATGCACTGCTGAAAACAACTGTTCACACACTTTGATGTGGTCATCCATCGAGCCACCTACATCAAAAAACATTAACACTTTTACTGCATTATGACGCTCAGGCTTCATTTTAATATCAAGATAGCCAGCATTTTTAGCGGTTGCAGAAATCGTATCATCTAACGCGAGTTCATCGCTTGCCCCCGTTCGAGCAAACTGCCTTAACTTTCTTAACGCTATTTTTATATTTCGGGTACCTATTTCTACTTGGTTATCTAGATTTTTAAACTGCCTTTTGTCCCAAACTTTTACCGCACGGCGGTGACGCGATTCATTCTGGCCAATTCGGATACCTTCAGGGTTATAACCGTATGCGCCAAAAGGAGAAGTGCCTCCAGTACCAATCCACTTATTACCACCTTGATGACGTTTTTCTTGCTCCTTCATTCGTTCTGCTAAGGTTTCCATAAGCTTATCCAACCCGCCCATGGCTTCAATTGCTTGTTTTTCTTCCTCGCTTAACGTTTTCTCTAGTTGCTTTCTTAACCAATCCTCAGGAATTTCTGAAAGGTCGATATCAAGTGATTCCACTCCCTTAAAATAATCAGCAAAAGCACGGTCAAAACGATCAAAGTAACTTTCATCTTTAACTAGCACCGCACGGCTCACGGCATAAAAGTCGTCAATGCTGGCGAAAACCACGTTGCGCTCTAGCACACGTATTAAATCAAGCAGTTCTCGGATAGTACAAGGCACGCGATATTCGCGTACCTTCATAAAAAAACCAATCAGCATTGTTTAGCGTCCTGCGCGGTTCATAAAGGCAAGCTTTTCAAACAAGTGCACATCTTGCTCATTTTTTAATAACGCGCCATGAAGTGGAGGAATCGCTTTAGATTGCTGAGATTCCTTTAAAATTTCAGGTGAAATATCTTCCGCTAATAACAACTTCAACCAATCAATAAGTTCTGATGTCGACGGTTTCTTTTTCAAACCTGGAATTTCACGCAATTCAAAAAACGAGGCTAACGCCTGATCTAATAACTGTTTTTTGATGTCTGGAAAGTGAACATCAACAATGGCCTGCATTTCCTGTTCGTCAGGGAAGTTTATGTAATGGAAAAAACAACGACGTAAAAACGCATCAGGAAGTTCTTTTTCATTATTTGAGGTAATAATTACAATTGGACGCTCGGTCGCTACGACTCGCTCTTGTGTTTCGTATACGAAAAATTCCATTTTATCGAGTTCTAACAATAAATCATTTGGAAACTCGATATCAGCTTTATCAATTTCATCTATGAGCAGAATTGGACGCTGGTCACTGGTAAATGCCTGCCACAATTTACCTTTGATGATGTAGTTACTAATGTCTTTTACTTTTTCATCACCTAATTGGCTATCACGAAGTCTTGATACGGCATCATATTCGTAAAGGCCCTGCTGTGCCTTAGTAGTGGACTTAATATGCCAAGGTATAAGTTGTGTTCCTAAACTTGCTGCTAGCTGTTCTGCCAACATAGTTTTACCCGTTCCGGGTTCACCTTTAATTAATAATGGGCGTTCCAAAGCAATTGCCGCATTTACGGCTAACTGTAGTTCTTTTGACGCGATGTACTCGGAAGTACCTGTAAATTGAGACATATAAAATCCAACTGTTTGAACTAAAATAGACATTCGTTATTCCATTTTTGCATATAAGATATAACGAAAAATCACTTCTTTTTTTGCAATAACTAGCTACTCTAATGGAGTAATTTCAACAATTCCATATTGTTTTACACAATATTTTACAGGATTCGACCATGACAACTATATTTCAAGACAATTCTACCAGTATCGGTCGTACACCACTGGTTAAGCTAAATCGAGTAACCGGCGGTAATGTATTTGCTAAAATTGAAGCAAGAAACCCAAGCTTTAGTGTTAAATGCCGTATTGGCGCTAGCATGGTTTGGGATGCAGAAGAAAAAGGTTTACTTGGTGAAGGTAAAGAAATCATCGAACCTACCAGTGGCAATACAGGTATTGCACTAGCATTTGTTGCAGCTGCACGCGGCTATGCAATTACGTTAACCATGCCTAATACGATGAGTTTAGAACGTCGTAAGTTATTAGCAGCCTTAGGTGCAAAACTAGAGCTAACCGAAGGTGCTAAGGGGATGAAAGGTGCAATAGAAAAAGCACAAGAAATCCGCGACTCTAATCCAGAACGCTATGTATTATTAGGTCAATTTGATAACCCAGCAAACCCTAAAATTCATGAAGAAACGACTGGTCCAGAAATTTGGAATGATACTGACGGGAATATTGATATATTCGTTGCTGGTGTGGGTACTGGCGGTACTATTACCGGTGTAAGCCGTTACATCAAGCTCAAAGAAGGCAAAGCAATTACTACCGTTGCCGTTGAACCAGTTGATTCTCCTGTTATTACTCAAGCGAAAGCAGGTAAAGATTTAACACCAGGTCCACACAAGATTCAAGGTATCGGTGCAGGCTTTATCCCTGGTAACTTAGATTTAGAGCTTGTTGATGCAGTAGAGCAAGTTTCTAATGAAGATGCGATGGAAATGGCACACCGCCTAATGAAAGAAGAAGGTATTCTTGCTGGTATTTCATCTGGTGCAGCAGTTGTTGCAGCTAACCGACTAGCTGAAAAGCCAGAAAACGCAGACAAGAATATTGTAGTGATCCTTCCAAGTTCAGCTGAGCGCTATTTATCTAGTCCACTATTTACAGATAGCTTCTCAGATAAAGAGCTTGTGCAATAATCAATTATTGAGCAAAATCTTGTTATCTTTTAAAAAAGGCGCTTTAGGCGCCTTTTTTAGTGCAAGTTAATTGTAGTTATGCTTAAAATAGAGCTAAACATGGATATTATAATTACAAACGTTATGAAATTATTTACCAGCATAGTTATTGCTATCTCCTTTTTGCTCACTGGGTGTACCGGTGAAGAAGAAATTACTGAAATCGCCAACCCCGAGCTTGTCGCTGTAGCATTTTTCGATGCGCTTTATAATCAAAAAGATGTAAAAAAAGCAGCATCCGTTTGCTCGCCTAAGCTTGCTAGAATTTTATTGCACTACAAATCTCCAACAGCAGTCGGTCGCCATTTATTTAATATGCAATACGACAAGGTTGAAATTAAACCGGATGATAGCGGTGTTAAAGTACGTGAACAGTTTAAAGATGATGCCGATATCATTTTATATTTTGACGGCTATTATCAAGAAGACAGAATTAAAGATGTGAAACGTGTAAGCCTTAAGCAAGTTGATGGCAACTGGGTTATCGATAAGATTCTTAAAGATCCGTTTTAAGTTTAAGTAACGAATATTGGTTATAAAAAAAGCGGCTAAGCCGCTTTTTTTTATTTGATAATCGAAACTAACGTTATTTGGCAAAAACTTTGCCTTCTCGCCTAGGATCTGCACCACCAAGTAATCTTTTACCTTTAACCTCTATAGCCTGTATTCCGCTATTTAAATCACGAATCATCACTTTATGTCCTTTTGCTTCTAAAGCAGGCTTTAGTTTAGCTAAAGGAGTCCCCTTCTCTAATGTGGTCACTTTATTTCGATTAGTCACTTTAGCCATATTAATGGCCTGTTGCGGATTAAGTTGCCAATCAAGTACACCAATTACTGTTTGTGCGACATAGTTAATGATTCGACTTCCACCAGGAGAACCTACGACTAGCTTTAAGCTATCATCTTTATTAAACACCATCATTGGTGCCATCGAACTACGAGGACGTTTAAAAGGCTCTACTCGGTTCGCTACAGCTATACCATTTCGGCTAGGAGATAACGAAAAATCCGTTAATTGATTATTTAAAATAAAGCCATTTACCATAACCGCTGAACCAAACGCCATTTCAACACTTGTTGTCATTGAGATAGCATTTCCATCACCATCTACTATAGAAATATGGCTAGTTGATGGCAATTCAAAACTATCGTTTTCAGCATAATTTAGCGCTACTACCGGTTCTCCAGCAGCTGCTTTACCCATATCTTTAGCTCGTTTTATCAACTCTGAGCGCTTGCTCAAATAGTTTTCATCAAGCAATTGATTGGTAGGCACAGTGACAAAATCCTGATCTGCCACATATTTATCTCGATCAGCAAAGGCGAGCCTAGAGCTTTGAGTAAATAAATGTACAGCTTCTTCACCATTAATTGGTAGTTTAGATAAATTAAACGCTTCTAATTGCTTTAATATTTGGATAACCGCAATACCGCCTGAACTAGGAGGTGCCATGCCACAAACTTTAAAGCTATGGTAACTTCCGCAAACAGGTTCTCGCCATTTAGGCTTATAACCTTTCATGTCTTCAAGTGATAAAACACCGGGCTCTATTTCAGCATTTTGTACTGCATTAACAATATCTTGTGCGATTTCCCCTTGGTAAAAAGGTTCAACACCTTTTTCCGCAATTAACCTATAGGTTTTTGCTAGCTTTTGATTAACCAATACTTGTCCGGCTTTTATTGGGGAGCCATTAGGGAAAAAATAATTTGAAATTTCACTTAGTTTAGTAATGCCAGGGTTAAACTGCATTGCCACTAATTTCTCCAACCGAGGAGAAACAACAAAACCTTGGTCTGCCAAGGTTATCGCTTCATCAAATAGTGATTTCCAAGGTAACTTGCCATACTTGTCATGCGCAGATTTAAGCCCTTTAAGTACACCTGGAACTCCTACTGAACGGCCACCTACTACGGCATCTATCCAACGTACAGGCTTACCCGCTTTATCTAAAAACATATCGCTAGAGGCATTTTTAGGAGCGGTTTCTCTGCCATCTATAGTTTCAAGCTTTTGACCTTCACTATCCCAATGTAAGATAAATGCTCCGCCACCAATGCCAGAGGACTGCGGTTCAACTAACGTTAATACTAATTGCACAGCTATTGCTGCGTCTACAGCGCTGCCGCCTTTAGCTAGTATATTAAACCCCGCTTTACTGGCATAAGGATTTGCCGCTGCCACCATATATTCGTTGCCAACAACAACTTGTTTAGCAGTGTGGCCTGTAGCAGCTTCTGGCTCTCTTGTTTCACGCTGCACTTTGCTAATGGGGTTGCTATAAAACGCGAGTGTGGTACTTGAAATACAACACACAGCAAGCGCGAGTATAGCCCGACGAAAATGTCTATTTTTCATTAAATAAATGACCTAATGTTTTTATTTTCTAAACGATAACTGAATTTGATTAAACTGCCCAAAGCTTTTTAACAATCCACTATATTTTTCTCTATTCGTTTCTAGTATTTGCAGTGCATAACAACTCGCCTCTAATGTCGATAATGCATTATTTTTTTTTGTTGAACGAATTAAATATTGACCGATTAACCCTTCCGGTAACTTTAGCTGGGGTAAAAGATGCAAACAGCGTGATAATTGAAACATCTTATAAGCTTTCTTCCATGTACCATCGAGCACAACCAAAGCATAATCTTCATTGGTAGCTACATTTATAGCGGCAATTTCGGTCGCTTGTTCACCAGGAAAAAGTAAAATCAGTCGTTTCTTAGTACTATTAATAAACTGTTGAAATTCAACATGTTCATCAAAATTTTCACCAACAAAGGTTTGGCTATTCAAAAGAGATAACGTTAATAGCTTAACGCTACCTTTAGGGTGATTAACTTCTTTTTTATGTTGAAGCACGATTAACTCAACATTGTTGTCGCAGGCGAACACTAAATGACAAATACACACTGGCATTGGTCGCTGACATTGCTGACAATAGGGTCTAGCCATATATAAATCTTGTAATTACACTACAGGGGCTAATACTAATACCAATATTTCTAAATACAAGGCTGTATACATTGCTTTCAAACTTATTATTCAATAAATACTCAAGCATAATTCCTTCAAGTTTAATCGCATTAACGGCCATTATTTGTTACTGCCTTTCAGACTACTCAGCGTCATTTGATTACCATAAATCAGCTATCTTTAGTGGCGAAGTTTGGCGCCTTTTTACTGGCCACGTTTTTCATACTAATAATTATCACTTATTACTTAATTTAGCGGGCTTAGCAATGCTTACCTTGCTACATAGGCAGTTTTACACTCCTAGAACATTTTGCCTATTAGTCTTATTTTGCATGACTTTTATTAGTATCGCTTTGCTTATGCTTTCTGATCTAGAACATTATGTTGGCCTATCAGGTGTACTGCACAGCCTTTTTGTTTGGGGAGCACTCAAAGATATCGCCAATAATGAAAAAACTGGGTTCTTTTTGTTTATGGGCATATGGCTTAAAGTTATTTATGAACAAATTAAAGGGCCAAGCCCAGAAATTGCAGAATTAATTAATGCCAGTGTAGCAATTGACGCACATCTTTATGGCGCGATTGCAGGAACGTTATATTTTGTATTGGTAAAGATATTGATGAAGTATCAAAAGTAATTAGCCGCCAATAGCAAAAACTGTATTCAATATTACCGGAATGATTAGCGGGCTAAATACTGCAGTGATCAATGCAGATAAAATCAAAGCCAGTGACGAAAACGCACCATGTTGAAAACTTAAGTGTGAAATACTCGCCGTTCCTAATGCATGGCTCGCACAACCAACGGCTAGCCCTTGGGATTTTTTACATGTAATTCCACATAAGGTTAATAATTTAGGGCCAAATACGCCACCAACAAGTCCAGCAACAATTATTCCAACGGCAGTTATTGCTGCTACGCCATTTAGTTGTTCCGTTAACGCTAAACCAATTGGAGTAGTAACCGATTTTAACGACAACGAAACAGCTATATCGCTTTGATTAAATAGCCACATTGCTAGAACAAAGTTTGCGACTAGCATTAGCATTATTGAACTACACAGCACTAACATCACTTGTTTAATTTGACTTTTTATCACCTGTATTTGCTGATAAAGCGGGTAACCTAACGCAACAATAGCGGGTTCAAGTAAATAACTGAAAATTTGCGTATGCTGATAATATTGGTCAAAACCAATACCGAAAGTTAATAATAGTGGAATAATAACAAGCATGGTGAGCAGCATCGGGTTTAACCATATAAGCTTTGACCACTGCTGAATCCGAGCGAACCCCTGATAGATCAATATTGTTAATATGCAATAGACAATAAACTCTACGACCAAGGCATTATTCATTTGGTTTGCCTCTTAGTAGGTATTGATAAAAACTGCCAACAATGATTAAAAGTAGAACGCTAGAAACAATAGTAAATAGCAATAATTGCCAACCATTACTTTTGATTAAATCAAAGTAATTCATGATACCTACGCCAGCTGGCACAAAGCAGACGCCCATATGCTTAATTATCCAATCAATCGTTGAAGAAACTTTATCAGCGTTTAAAAGTCCCATATGCAAGCCTGTTGCAAAGTAAAACATGCCATATAAGCTAGCTGGGAGAATAGGAATAACAGCATAGGTAACGTAACCAAATGCTAAACATATTGAAATGGAAAAAATGCTATAAAAATGTGACAAAACAGCGAATTCGGAATCAATTGGATAGGTTAATAGTAAGGCTATTACATCAAAATGTCATGACGTCATATACGCTATCATCCAAATTAATATCAATACTATTTCTTTTTCTTGGCAATGCCTGATTCATTAATTCGGTATTTACTTAATATTGCAGAAATTACACCTTCTGTAATTAGCTTATCTAACGCATTATTAATCTCTTCGATTGAAATGTCTGACTTAGGTGACAACACTCCATATATTAAATGCTCGCTAACCAGATAGCTCGCAACTTTAAAGTCGTCATCATAATTATGCTCCTTAAATACATAATCAATCAGAATATCTGAATCAATAAAACCATCAATCCAGCCCTTAGATAATCGTTCAAAGTTTAATTTTAATGATCGAACATCAGTACGAGAAATATACTGAGTATCAAATGCTTCCGTTAGGCTTGGATAGACAAAACCTCGAATGGTACCAACAGTCTTTTGATGTAAATCTTCTAATGTTTCATAGTCTTTACTTTCCTTTTTAACCACAATGACATTTTTTTCTTTAAAAATTGGAATTGTCCAAATCAACGCATTATGCGATATCCATTTTGGGTTAGATATAAGATAAAAATCGATAGTCCCATCGAGCAAATACTTTTCTATGCGCTTTCGTGGTACAAAAACAAACCGAGAATTGATATCTAATGAATCAGATATTTCACCAATAATATCGGCAATAACCCCCCCAGTATTTACTTCCCCTTTTATAAGTGCGTACGGCGGACTATTATGAGCGCCAAAACCAACGGTTAATGTTTTCCCTGTCGCAGCCAGTCCTTTTACTGAAAATAAAACTACAAAGCATGAGAGCATCGCATTGCGCATAAAATGAAAAAACGTCCTTGAAAATTTGCTCATTACTATCGGATTTTCTAAAAGCTATTTATATAAATGTAGAAGAAAATTTTCGTTAAAAAAAGAAACGCGCCAAATATTTAGGCGCGTTTCAAAAAGTTTAATTAATAGGTTAAAGCGTTTTTTCGAATAATCTATATATTCTTCTATACTCATCTAACCAAGAGCTTGGCTGAATAAAGCCATGTGGCTCCACAGGATAAATTGCTGTTTCGAAGTTTTCTTTTTCAAGTTCAATCAGTCGTTGTACCAATCGAACCGTATCTTGAAAAAACACATTGCTATCAATCATGGGTGCATTCATTAACAAAGGCTTAGTTAAACCTTCTGCAAAGTAAATTGGTGAGCTTCTTTCATATGCTATTGCATCATCTTTCGGTGTATTTAGAATGTTTGAAGTGTAACCGTGGTTGTAATACGCCCAATCAGAGACAAGACGCAGTGCCGCACCCGATTGGAACACATTTGGCTCAGTAAATAGCGCCATTAATGTTAAAAAGCCACCATATGATCCACCGTATGTCCCTACGCGATTGGGATCAACATTAGCATTTTCAACAAGCCAACTCACACCATCAAGCATATCTTGCACCTCAGGTTTGCCCATGTGGCGATAAATTGCTGTACGCCAGTCACGGCCATAGCCTTTAGAAGCTCGATAATCCATATCAATAACAACATAGCCTTGTTGCACCAACATTGAATGGAACATAAATTCTCTAAAATAAAGAGACCAACCTAAATGTGCATTTTGTAAGTAACCTGCACCATGGCTAAACATTACTGCACGTAGCTTTTCTTTTTTCTTATCATAATCTTTAGGTAGGTAAACTCTGGCGTATATTGGTTGCTCTTGATAACTTGAAGGAATAGCGACGACGCTTGGCACTGCCCAAGGCATGGCCTTAAACTCCTCGGATACCGTGTGAGTAATCTGATGAGCTGGTACCTCACCTTCTAAAGATTTTACAAAAAGCTCAGTCGGCATAGTTACTGTTGAATGAGCTAATAAAAGTTTTGACTCATCAGGACTAAGCGCATAATCAATCATGCCATCTAAATTGGTTAGGCGTTTAAAGCCATTTCCATCTATTCCTATCGAATAAACTTCATAAATTCCAGGGTGCTTTTTATTAGCTTTAAAATAGATTGTTTGTTCATTTTTACTAATCGTAAGGTCACTTACTTCATAGTTGCCAACAGTTAATTGCTTGGCTTTGCCTTTCAACGTTTTTGTATACAAGTGTGAATAGCCAGACTCTTCAGATAAGTAATACAACTTGCCACTATTACCTAACCAACCAAATTCATTAAATGCCCAGTTGACCCATGCCTGATCATGAAGCCTGTGCTGTGTCTCTAGTTTGTTTTCTAATAAATTTATACTCGCTATCCAACGATCTTTGTTATCCCACGCTTCAAGCATGACTGCTACTTGACGCCCGTCTGCTTGCCACTTTATTGGTTGCCAGTTTCGAATAACATGAATATTTCTTGGTTTGGTTTTAGCTTGATAAGACAACCCCTTACGCTGGTGATTTTCTTGTTTTACTTTGGCTAAAACATCTTCATCGTGACCAGTTAATTGTTCAAAAGACAGCGGAAACTTCTGCCCTGTTCTTAAGTCTAGTAACAATAACTCTTCGCTATATTGATGATTATCAGCAACACGGGCTCTTACTTTTTCAGCTTTTACATGACCGTCTTCAGCAATATAATTTGGCATAATATCGCTGTTTTTTCTTGATGTTTCGCTATTTGTGATACTAACAATCATTTTATCGCCAACAGGTGATAAGCTAGCGTGCACAACGCGATAACCTTTGCCCAAATAAAACTCTGTTTTTGTTATCGTGGAGTTCTGTGCCTTCAATTGTTCGGTCTGATCCGACTTAAGTTTTCTATTGCGTTGTTGTTTGGCAATATATTCGATTAATTCGCTTTGCTCTTTAGCGATGTAGCTTTGCTCTGTTGTTTTAACATCAGGATTTGATGAAAGCTTTAAACTTGCCAATTCCACTATTTGATTGCTAGTGAGTACATGACGGTAAAATTTATTTTTAATACGGTAAGCAACATCTCCATTAGTTAGAAACATTGGCGATGTTTCAATTGCAGACGTATAAGTAAGCTGTATAACCTGGTTGCTGGCCAAAGACTTTAAAAAGATATTACCCTTATATGCGTATACTTCATGAGTGCCTTGAGCGTTTCTTTTCGCATATCTATCCGAAACGGTATGTAAATGGCCTAGATTAACTTTAGTGATTTCCTTTTCTTTATCTAAATCAATTTGAAATAGGTCATTAACCGGGCTACCAATTCGCTTCTGATTAAAGAAAATCGAATTGCTATCATCTCCCCAATACCAAGATTCAGGAGCTCTTCCAATCCAGTCAGGATCAGACATGACTTTATTCAATGTTATCGATTGTTGATCTTTCGCCAAATCACTAGTTTTCGTCTGTACAGTCAACACTTGATGTGGTGTTTGACTCGCCACATTTTTCTGCACATTCTCACTATTTTTTGTCGAAGTGGTGGTACAAGAAGTTAACGCAAACGTCACTATAGAGCTAATTATAAGTTTCTTCATTAAGAAGGTTCCCTAGCACTTATTAAGATTAAATTAAGGAGAGTTTACCGATTCAAAATCAGCATTGGTTGCTTATGCGACTAAGCAACCAAAAGATAAGATGGAAATGAAATTTAACTGGTTAAGTCTTTACACCATTGACTTGCTTCAACAAACTTTTCTTGAATAAATTGAGGGTCAAGCATGTAAGTGTCAATTAATGTATTGATTTGTTCATTGTTACCAACAATGTAACTGCTAGTTAATAGCAAGAGTTCACCAAGCAAACCATCTTTTCCTAGTAACGCTAATTCTATTTGGTGAGCAAGTGGCATATGTTTTACTATATCATCCATAGCCTGACCTAAAAGCACATCTATAGCGCTTAATAAGCCTGTAATAAATGCATAATCTTTAATTTCTTTAAAGACTCCTTGCGTTGCTAAATCATCCATTAATTTAGCAGTAATTAACGCTTGCTTAGCGGCTTCATCAGTTTTATCACTGCTTAGTTTTGATAAAGCAAGTACAGATACGAATTGTCTTAATTTCTCTTCCCCCAAGTAAGCCGCAGCTTGCTTTAATGAGGTGATTTCAACACGAGTTCCTGTCGCTACGTTATTAACCATTTTCAACAGGCCAACACTTAGCTGAACATCGTGGCTTATAATTTCTGCAATAGCATCGTAATTCAACGGTGACTTAAATGCTTCGCTCATTAAGTTAAGCATTTGAGTTTTAATCGGTGCTAGGGTTTGTCCTTCAATAATTTCCGGCTGATGGTAAAAATAACCTTGATAAAAATTAAAGCCGACTTCTACAAGTGAAATTAGCTGAAGGTTAGTCTCGACTTTCTCTGCAATTAAGTCAATTTTAAAGGGCTTTAATCGCTCAGTAACCGCAAACATACGTTTAGGGTTAATACAATCAATGTCTACTTTGATATAAGCAAGGTAAGGAAATAAAACGTCCCATTGAGGATCCGTATCATATTCGGTTAACGCTAACCTATAACCTCGCTGTTGGTAAAAACGCAAAATTTTAGTTAAACGCTCAGTTGTTGAAGTATGGCCGACTAACTCAATCACAATTGAACTGGGATCAAATAACAAGGGAAACTTATCAACTAAGCATTGCTCGGTAAAATTAATAAAAGCTTTTTTACCCATAGTAATCGCTTCAATATCACCATGAATATGGTTTTGAATAATTAACTTTGAGCTAGCAACATCAGGATCGATTTGAGGAAACTTATTTTCAGGACTATTTCTGAATAATAATTCATATCCTAACGTATTAGAGTCTTTGTCTAAAATAGCTTGTCTAGCAATATATGTACTATACATAGGGGGATTTATAGATCAGTTTATTTATTTGTTAATTATTAGTTAAAGATACCTGATTATTCCGCAATAGAAAACGTTCAAATCGCGTTCAAACGCAATTATCGAACAATTTACATAGACAAATCGATTAAATTTTCTCAAATTGACAACGACTTACCATATATAACCCTCTTACTGAATAATTACCCCTCTAAACACATGCTATTTAATTTGCTATAATCGCGCGCCCGCTTTTTTTGCGTTTTAATTATAGGCCTAATGCATGATCCCAGTACCTAAAACTAGCCTTTTTGACTATCCCAAGTATTGGGCTGAATGTTACGGAACAGCGCCTTTTTTCCCTATGTCTCGAGAAGAAATGGATGAGCTAGGTTGGGATAGCTGTGACATTATTCTAGTAACTGGCGATGCCTATGTTGACCATCCTAGTTTTGGCATGGCAGTTATCGGCAGAATGCTTGAAGCGCAAGGGTTTCGTGTAGGTATTATTGCTCAGCCAGATTGGCATTCTAAAGATGCCTTTATGCGACTTGGCAAGCCAAATTTATATTTTGGTGTTACCGCTGGCAATATGGATTCTATGATTAATCGTTATACCGCAGAACGACGTATACGCCACGATGACGCATATACGCCAAATAACGAAGGTGGTAAACGGCCAGATCGAGCAGTGATGGTGTATTCGCAACGCTGCAAAGAAGCGTATAAAGGAGTACCTGTTGTTATTGGGGGTATAGAGGCAAGTCTACGACGTATTGCCCATTTTGATTATTGGTCGGAAAAGGTACGTCGCTCGGTATTATTTGACGCGAAAGCCGATATACTCGTATACGGTAACGCCGAACGACCGTTAGTAGAATTGTCACATCGAATCGCAAACGGTGAAGATATAAAAACTATTACCGACGTTAGAGGCACTGCCTTTTTAGCAAAACATGCGCTTCCGGGTTGGAAAGGTATCGATTCTCGCTCTATTGATAAACCTGGAAAAATCGATCCAATTCCAGATCCTTATATGGATACAACAGCGTCAGAGAGTTGTAGTACTGAAGAGTCCAATGTACAAGTAGTCACTCCAGATACTGATATAACTAAATCAGCACAACCAATTCAAATTGCTGATTATCAAAACAAGTCATGGAAGAAGAAAGACAAGCCTTGGCAAACAACATACATTAATTTACCCACTTTTGAACAAGTAAAAGATAACAAAGTACTTTACGCCCATGCCTCGCGCATCTTTCATCAAGAAGTCAACCCTGGCAGTGCAAAGCCATTAGTACAAAAACATGGTGATCGCATTATCTGGTTAAATCCGCCGGCTTACCCGTTATCCGAACAGGAAATGGACGGTGTTTTCGGGCTGCCATATCAAAGAGTACCTCACCCTATATACGGTAAAGCAAAAATCCCAGCCTATGACATGATCAAAACATCGATTAATATTATGCGTGGATGTTTTGGTGGTTGTACTTTCTGTTCTATTACCGAACATGAAGGACGAATTATACAATCGCGCTCACAAGAGTCTATTTTACAAGAAATTGAAGATATAAAAGAGAAAGTACCTGGGTTTACTGGGGTAATCTCTGATCTTGGTGGGCCAACGGCAAATATGTATAAACTGAATTGTAAAAGCCCGAAAGCTGAAGCCACTTGTCGAAAACCTAGCTGTGTATGGCCAACGATATGTGGGCATTTAGATACCGATCATACGCCAACGATAGAGCTATACCGTAAAGCACGAAATATAAAAGGTATCAAAAAAGTATTAATTGCTTCAGGTGTTCGTTATGACCTTGCTGTAGAAGACCCCGCATACGTTAAAGAGTTAGCTGAGCATCATGTGGGTGGCTATTTAAAAATAGCCCCTGAACACACAGAAAATGGCCCCCTTAACAACATGATGAAGCCAGGAATGGGCAGCTATTACAAATTTAAAGAACTCTTTGATAAGTATTCAAAAGCGGCTGGCAAAAAGCAGTATTTAATTCCATATTTCATTTCTGCTCATCCTGGAACCAGTGATATGGACATGGTGAATTTAGCATTATGGCTAAAAGAAAATGATTTTAAGTTAGATCAGGTACAAAACTTTTACCCATCGCCACTTGCAAACGCAACCACGCTTTATCACACAGAGATTAATTCACTTAAAAACGTGAAGAAAAATAGTGATAGTGTCGTCGTTCCTAAAGGTGGCAGACAGCGCAGGCTTCATAAAGCGATTTTGCGATACCACGATCCGAATAACTGGCCACTTATTCGTGAAGCATTAACAAAATTAGGACTTGCTAGAAAGTTAATAGGCACCAAGCCAGGATGTCTAGTGCCACCAGAAGGAAAAGGTGAAGGTACTTACCAACATCATAAAAAAGCAGGAAAAGGTAAGAACAATGCGAAAGGCTTTAAAAAAGGTGAAGGCATTAAACGATCGAATAATGCCCATGCTAAGCGCTCAAGTAACAAAAAGAGTAAGCAGGGTTTAACGCGCTTTAGCGATAACCAATTTAATCAACAAGACCGCAGTAAAAAGCACACAAATAAAAAGAACTAGCAATAAAAAAGCCGTGAATACCACGGCTTTTGCTATTAAAACTAAATTGCTATCTATAGATTGTAACCAGACTCATCATGTTCAACCAAATCCAAGCCTGTAGTTTCTTGTTCTTCTGAGACGCGAATACCATTAGTTAACATTGCAACAACTTTTAACAAGATATACGACACGATAGCCGTGTAAATAATCGTCGCAAATATACCTGTTAACTGCACACTGACTTGTTGCGCCATTGTTTCAATACCATCAGCAAAACCGAAACCACTAAACGCTCCTAATTGAGTTGAAGAAAACACACCAGCGAGCAAGGTTCCTAAAATACCGCCTACACCATGAACTGGGAATACATCTAAAGAATCATCAATCTTAAGCTTTTGCTTGATATAAACGGTCGCATAAAAACAAATAATACCCGCTAGCAAACCTATAACTAAAGCGCCACCTGGACCAACGAAACCAGAGGCTGGTGTGATGGTACCAAGCCCTGCTACCATACCGGTTACAGCTCCTAATACACTTGCCTTACCAAATTTTTTCCATTCAATTGCAGCCCAAGTTAACGCCCCTGTTGCTGCAGAAATATGAGTGACTAACATTGCCATAGCAGCATCACCACCAGCAGCTAATGCGCTACCGCCATTGAAACCGAACCAACCAACCCATAGTAGTCCTGCTCCAGTTACTGTCATAGTCATATTATGTGGCAACATAGGTGTTTTTGGAAAACCTCTACGAGGGCCCAACACCATAGCCGCTACCAAAGCCGCTACCCCTGCTGTAATATGCACAACGGTACCACCGGCGTAGTCATATAAACCCATTTGACCGAGCCAGCCTCCGCCCCATACCCAATGAGTAATAGGTGAATAAACTAATATTAGCCAAAGTGCCGAGAATATTAGTACCCCAGAAAACTTCATGCGCTCAGCAAAGCCACCTATAATTAACGCAGGCGTTATTATCGCAAATGTCATTTGGAACAGCATAAACAAGCTTTCAGGGATGTCGCCAGCAAGCGTATCTTTACCTACCCCCACCATTAGCACTTTACTAAAGTCGCCAATCCAAGCGTTTCCTTCACCAAAAGCTAAGCTATACCCCAAAACAAGCCATAAAATTGAAGAAATACCAGCTATTGCAAAACATTGCATTAAGATAGAAAGAATATTCTTGCGGCGCACTAAACCGCCATAAAATAGCGCTAAACCAGGTAAGGTCATCAATAGAACTAATGCGGTTGAGGTAAGTATCCAAGCGGTATTCGCACCATTAAGTTTAGCTTCTGCCGCGATACTTGCGCTTGAAAAAAGGCCTAATAGAATAAAAATTAAAAACTTAAACATCTTACAAGTACCGCCTTAGATTGCTGATGTGCCGGTTTCACCGGTACGGATACGGATACACTCTTCAACATTAGTAACAAATATTTTCCCGTCACCAATCTTTCCGGTTCGAGCAGTGTCAGCTATCGCAGCAACTGTTCTCTCTACCAAATCATCGTTAACACAAATTTCAATTTTTACTTTCGGAAGAAAATCCACACTGTATTCAGCACCACGGTACAACTCAGTATGCCCTTTCTGGCGACCGAAGCCTTTTACTTCAGAGATTGTTAGGCCATCAATACCGCCTTCACTTAATGTCTCTCGAACATCTTCTAATTTAAATGGTTTTATAATTGCTGTTATTAACTTCATTTGGTTACCTTTAGTGCATCAAAGTCGTTTTCAATAAAACTAAACGATACTCTTTGCACAATTCAGGCCTGTTTTAATACACATAAATATCAACAAGTTAAATTAAGCCACCCTATTACAAAGCATTATTAGCACCTTTATAGTGCAACCCAACCTAATATACGCACTACTTTTGATCGCCAACTAGAAACTCCATGCACCAATAAAGTACCAGTTCAAAACAAAGTACGGCTGACTTATGTTTCAATGCTATGTATAATCGCGCGCATTATTTTTACTGAAAGAATCCCGAGTAACTGTCCTTATGCTTATCGCAAATAACATTACGCAACAATTTGGCGCTAAGCCATTGTTTGAAAACATTTCACAAAAGTTTGGTAACGGCCATCGTTATGGCTTAATCGGTGCCAATGGTTGTGGTAAGTCGACGTTCATGAAAATACTAGGAAGTGATTTAGAACCGACTGGCGGCAATATCAATCTAGATCAAAATGATCGTATTGGTAAGTTGCGCCAAGATCAGTTTGCTTTTGAAGAGTACTCTGTTATTGACACAGTAATCATGGGGCATACTGAATTATGGGCAGTAAAAGAAGAGCGAGATCGCATCTATGCTTTAGCTGAAATGAGTGAAGAAGACGGAATGCGTGTTGGTGATTTGGAATCACAGTATGCTGAAATGGATGGCTATAGTGCAGAAAGTCGTGCTGGTGAATTACTCATCGGTGTTGGTATTCCTGTTGAGCAACACTACGGAAAAATGAGCGAAGTCGCTCCAGGTTGGAAACTACGTGTATTATTAGCACAAGCGCTTTTTTCTGATCCAGATATTTTATTACTCGATGAGCCAACCAACAACTTGGACATCCACACCATTAAATGGTTAGAAGATACGTTAAATGAACGTGAATCGACCATGATCATTATTTCGCATGACCGTCATTTCTTAAACTCAGTATGTACGCATATGGCGGATTTAGATTACGGTGAATTACGCGTATATCCTGGTAATTATGATGAATACATGCTCGCTGCTACGCAAGCTCGCGCTCGTTTGATGGCAGACAATGCCAAGAAAAAAGCGCAAATTGCTGAATTACAGGGATTTGTTGCTCGATTCTCTGCAAATGCTTCAAAAGCAAAACAAGCAACGTCGCGCGCAAAACAAATTGATAAAATTCAATTAGAAGAAGTAAAAGCTTCTAGCCGTGTTAATCCTTTTATTCGTTTTGAACAAGAAAAAAAGCTTTTTAGAAACGTATTAGAAATTGAAAACCTAAATAAAGGCTTTGACGACACACCTGTACTTAAAAATATCAGTTTAATGGCTGAAGTGGGTGAACGCATTGCGGTTATTGGTGAAAACGGTATAGGTAAAACCACGTTTTTACGTACATTAATGGGTGAACTCGCACTTGATTCAGGTGAAGTTAAGTGGTCTGAAAATAATAATATTGGTTATTATGCACAAGATCATGCTCATGAATTTGAAAATGATATGAATCTTTTTGACTGGATGAGTCAATGGCGTAGTGAAGGCGACGACGAGCAAACTATTCGTGGATTTTTAGGTAGAATGCTGTTTTCTGCCGATGATATTAAGAAGTCAGTCAAGGTGCTTTCTGGTGGAGAACAAGGCCGCATGCTATTTGGTAAGTTAATGATGCAAAAGCCAAATATATTGGTTATGGATGAACCAACTAACCACTTAGATATGGAGTCTATTGAGTCACTTAATATGGCGTTAGAAAAGTTTGAGGGCTCCTTAGTCTTTGTTTCTCATGACCGTGAATTTGTATCAAGCCTTGCAACACGAATCATAGAGTTAAAAGAAGATGGTTACGTTGATTTTGCAGGTACCTATGACGAGTATCTAGCCACTAAGGCTTAGCCTCATCAAAGGTACATTAGAGAGTAGACCAAGCAATATACACAGCTTAATGCATTGCTTGTCTACTCACTCATAGGCAATACATTTTTCAGTTCTAACATCAACAAATGAGCACTCTGTCCTGATAATTCATACGGTTCAAACTCAGTTCCACTTGAATACTTCAAATGTATATCATGAGTACGCGTTGAATCGGGTACATAGCCCATGTTCCACTGGGCAAACTCTCTTCGTTCAATTTCTCGATAATCCAACATAAGCACGCCTTCATGACGGCTATCTCTCAATATTCGTTGAAAGGTTTGATTAACAGTCAATCGATTGCCCTCTAAACATTGCAAAAAATACTTCCTGTTAAAACAAAGTATTCCGGTTATGTTGTTTTTAATATTATAAGAACGTGCAAACGACAAAATATTAGTTATCGCTTCTTCGGCGATATGTTGTGGTTTTCGACTAACATAGACAAGTCTTACGAGCTGCATAGATGTTTTACCTTTAGGACCTACTTTGAATACGGAGTTATTTAGCTTTTAGATCACTAAAATTAATCATGCATAAAAAAAGCGCCCTATTGGACGCTTTGTATTTCATTAAGCTAATGAATTACTGTCGTTTAAACTCAGACGTTTCGCTCCACTTAGGCCAAATACCTGACTTAGAAACATCATAACCTACTTCAAAGAACGCTTGCATATCTTGAACAGCACCAGACAAATCCCATTCCGTTGAATATTCGTCACAAAGATTGTGGTAACACTTCTTCAACTTAGGATCTAATACTTTTCTCAATTCTGCAGTAGCTTCATCTGCAGGAGTAGCGCCACTTTTTGCGTATAGCGCTGGAATACCAATGTTTGCAAAAGCAAAATGATCCGAGCGGTAATAAATACCTGCTGCTGGGCGTGGATCACCTGAGATTTCACGGTTTTGCTTAGTAATTGCTTTAGTTAAGTAATTATCAAGCTCAGATTGACCTAGGCCGTAAACGGCAACGTCTTTACTTTTACCGTTTACTCCTAACGCATCCATATTAATATTTGCGACCGACTTATTTGCAGGAATAACAGGATTAGCTGCATAAAATTTAGAACCCAATAAACCTTGTTCTTCAGCGGTTACTGCTAGGAAAGTAATTGAACGCTCTGGTTTATTAGTCAGCTTAGAGAAAGCTTCAGCTACCTCAATTAACGCTGCAGTACCTGTCGCATTATCTACTGCGCCATTATAAACCTTATCGCCTTCTAGACTCGCATCTGTACCTAAATGATCCCAGTGAGCACTGTAAATAATATGCTCATCTGCTTTTTTAGTGCCTGGTAAAGTAGCAATAAAATTATTTGAAATAGATTTTTTGATCGTGTTGTTTACTGTAACCGATGCCTTTAAATCACCCATCGCTACGCTATAACCACCTTTTGCTGCTTGCTCTTTCGCTTTAGCAAAGTCTAAACCTGCTTTACTAAACAACTCATTAGCTACTTCAGTAGTTACCCAACCTTCTACCGCGACACGTCCCATGTTGTTATCTTCGCGTTGGAAACCAAATTGTGGGCCAGACCAAGAGTTTTTAACAACATTCCAACCGTAAGAAGCTGGAGCCGTTTCGTGAATAATAATAGCGCCTTCTGCGCCTTGACGGCTTGCCTCTTCATATTTATATGTCCAACGACCGTAATAAGTCATGGCATTACCAGTAAACAGCTCTGGGTTTTTCGTCGCATAGCCAGGGTCATTAACTAAAATAACAACTGTTTTACCCTTTACGTCAACACCTTCATAATCATTCCAATTATATTCAGGTGCGTTAATACCGTATCCAACAAAAACCAAATCTGAATCTTTCAATTTAGACATTTTAGTAATACGGCTACTGCCCATTACCATGTCTTTTTTATATTGATAATCTTTACCACCAATTGACAAAACCATGTCAGATGATGCTTCAATTGAAACTAAAGGCACTTGCTGCAGAAAACTATCGCCGTTTCCTGGCTGGAAACCAATCGCTTTAAATTGTTTCGTAAGATATTCAAGCGTTAGCTTTTCACCTTCGCTAGACGGCGCTCGACCACCGAACTTGTCAGACGCCATCACTTTGACGTGTTCAGCCAATTGCTCGCCATTTATACTGTTGTAACTTGAATCAAATGAATTCGCCGCTGCCACACTAGATGTTGCAGCCATGATCGCAGTAACGCCTGCGATTACCAAAGAGTTTGCTTTTTTCATCACTATTATAATTTTTGAAAAAATGGGAACCGGCAGTATAAAACCTCATAACGAAACTGACCAGTAATTTTGCGATTGACGCATACACACAATTTGATTGAAGATAACTAACAATTGAAGCGAGAAATACACCTTATGTCTTTTTTACAATTAAAAATTCCACCCGTTGTTTTAGTTGCCATTTTTGCATTAGCAATGTGGTTATCTTCTAAGACCTTTTTTTCACTTGCTGTGTCAATTCCTTACGCAGCTAGCTTCGCCACTGTAGTCTTAATCTTAGGAATTATCGTGGCGATTGCAGGAGTTATTGCCTTTAGAAAAGCACAAACGACTGTCGACCCAAGAACACCTGAAAAATCATCTTCTCTTGTAAATACAGGCATTTACAAGGTTACACGTAACCCAATGTATCTAGGTTTCTTGTTATTATTGATTGCATATGCGATTTATCTAAGTCATATATTGGCTTTTGGCCTAGCCTTCATATTCGTACTTTATATGAATGCTTTTCAAATTAAACCTGAAGAACATATGCTGGCGACACTGTTTGGTGAAGACTATGAAATGTACTGTCGAAGTGTAAGGCGATGGCTTTAATTTCATTAGTATTCTGTTTACAATCCGTGCTACTAGCCTACAAATGGTTTAATCATGAAGTTTAAAGGTTTTACCTTAATTGAATTAGTTGTCGTTATTGTCATCCTTGGCGTAATATCGGCAGTTGCTTTACCCAAATTTATCAACCTAAAAACTGATGCCCAGATTGCTAACTTAAAAGCAATGAAAGGGGCTATTGAATCATCTTTAGAACTTATAAATGCTCAGGTACTCATTGCTCCAAATGAGTTTAATGGTAGCGAAAATAGATATACCTTAGACAGTGGCCAACAAATTAGAATGCGAGGTCGACTCCCTGACGGCCGTTGGAACGTTACCTTTGCCCATTTACTAAATTTTGATGAAACCGCTCAAGTAAACTCTAATAATTGTAACGATGCCAATTTAAAATGGTGTGTAAGACAAAGAGGCCAAGGCTGGTTTAATTCTCGAGGTTATTCATCGCTAGGCCAAGGAAGAGGCTTTGTTATCTTTCCTAATGGCAATAACCTTAATAACGACCGTTGTTACATTTATTATATGAATCAAAATGATTCGGCAAGCCCTGCTAATGTTAATCCCTCGATTGTTGGTATAGACACCAGTGATTGCTAATAAAATATGGATCATTGGCCTCCCCCGTACTGCGACAACAAGTATCTGTGTGGCGATGTTAGAGCTTGGTTTTAAGACTGCACATACCGCATACACCAAAGAGTGTTTTAAAAAGGCACAAGTCATTGCAGACACGCCAATTTTTTGTGACTTTATAAAACTTGATCAGCAATACCCTAATAGTAAATTTATCAATCTAACTCGGAAAACCGATGACTGGCTGCCATCTATTAGACAATTGCTTGAGCGAATGTATGTCAACCTTCAGCGAAATGATGGAGGCTTTAATCCGCACATAAAAAGATGCTTTAATGAAGTATTCAAGCCACTTACACAGGAAAACATTGCTAGCGATGACTTTTTAATTGACTGTTATCAACGTCACCAACGAGCAATATTAAATCATTTTAAACAGCGAAAATCAGACCTATTGTCGATTAATATTGGTGAGTCTGGCAGTTATCAAAAACTTTTGGCCTTTTTAAATTTACCCGAAGATCACGATAAAAACTTTGAAGTGATTAATAAAGGTGGCAAGGTTACCGCATGGAACAAAATTAAACACCCGCTTAAAATTGAATCTACACGTAACGGTCGTATAGATAATGCTTTGTAACTGCGCATTTGGCTGGTAAAATCGCGGCAATTTTTTGCAGTGACCGAGTTTTTATATGTTCGATCTAAAATATCATACCCCATTTGAATGGACTGAAGCGGTACTTGCCGATTTTGATGCGTTTTTACAGGATCATGCCGCGGCAGAGAAAAAGGCATCAGGAATGGCGATGTCTATGCTGTCACATTACCAAGATCGCGTAAAGCTAGTAAAAGCAATGACAGATCTTGCTTTAGAAGAGCTAATTCATTTTAAACAAGTACTTAAGCTATTAACGGCTCGTGGTGTTTTGTTAGCAGATGACAAAAAAGATGACTACATTAAAAATATTCGGAAAGTCTTCCGCCATGGTCGCGACGAGTTTTTAATGGACCGCCTTCTGGTTGCAGGCGTGATTGAAGCACGTGGCCACGAGCGTTTTTCATTAGTGGCACAAGCGCTACCTGAAGGAAAAGATAAAGACTTTTACGTTGCTATTGCAAAGTCTGAAGAGAAGCATAAAAACTTATTTGTCGAATTAGCTTATGAATACTTCGACAAAGGCACCGTAGATAATCGCTTAGAAGAAATTTTGGTTGCTGAAGCTGAAATATGCAAAAAATTACCATTTCGCGCAGCCCTGCACTAATAAGTATTTAAATGTCTTCGTATATCGGTTTAACAAACCCTAAAGGGCCAACAAATGTTGGCTCTGTGCTTCGTGCAGCCGGTTGCTTCAATGCTGCTGGTGTTTACTATTCAGGTACACGCTATACAAGAGCCGCAAAATTTAATACTGACACCCATAACGTGCACAGCACATTAAAACCAATAGCTTGCGAAAACCTACATGACGTTGTTCCGCCAGGTTGTAAAGTAATTTGTGTAGATTTAATCGAAGGTGCAACACCGTTACCTGAATTCAGCCACCCTGAAAATGCCTTCTATATATTTGGCCCTGAAGATGGCAGCATCAGCCAGCAAGTAATAAATAGCGCAGATGAAGTGGTCTATATTCCCACTTTAAGCTGCCTAAATTTAGCTGCATCAGTCAACATTGTACTTTATGACAGGCAAGCTAAATTGGCTTGTATTGAGGCTTCTGATTCATTGATCATAAATAGCAGGGATACCAACAATAAAACCCGTAAACATACTGATATCATAAGCAATTAAAACTGACTATAATCGACAGTATTATTGGTGTTCTTTGTTTCAACACCCACAAGTTAATCCTCAGAGTAGTTATCAATCACCCAATTTAATAGGAGCACTTACGTTTGTTAAGTTATAGACACGCCTTTCATGCAGGAAACTTTGCGGATGTTTTAAAACATAGCGTTTTGCATTATGTAATTGGTTATATGACTGAAAAAGATAAAGCGTTTAGTTATATAGATAGCCACTCAGGTGCTGGCATGTATCAATTGTTAGGACAATACGCCCAAAAAACTGGCGAATATAAAGAAGGCATAGATAAGTTAATAAAAATCAAAAATTTGCCGCAGTTGCTAGCAGACTATGTGTCGCTAATTAATGAGCTTCAAGAAGAACAAAAGCTAACTATCTACCCTGGCTCACCTGCAATTGCCAAACAATCAATGCGTAAACAAGATACTGCGCAACTATTTGAGCTGCATAAAACTGATTTCGATTTACTCAGTCAATTCTGCAGTCAGTGGCGACAAGCCAATATACAAAACAAAGACGGTTACAAAGGCTTACTTAGGCAATTACCTCCGCCATCTCGACGAGGTGTTGTATTAATCGATCCTCCCTATGAAATTAAGTCCGATTATCAACATGCAGTCGAGACTATAATTAACGGAGTAAAGAAATTTGCCACTGGTACCTATATTTTGTGGTATCCCGTAGTAACGCGCAGCTATATAGATAAGATGGCTGAAGACTTTATTGATAGTAAAATAAGGAATATTTTACAAGTAGAATTTTGCCTAAACCCAGATGCCGAAAAATACGGTATGACTGGCACCGGCTTATTTATCATTAACCCGCCATGGAAACTAAAATCACTATTAGAAGAATCAATGCCTGTGTTAAAGCAGCATATAGGCAACAGCAGTACTCAGTCGATTGTGACGCAACTCGTCGCTGAATAAAAATTTAAACAAACAAGCGTAGATAGCAGCACAGACAAATAAACTTACAACTTGTTACGCCATATTCGAATTTTATTGATTATTCTTTGCCCAGTTCAATAATTAATTCAACTTATGCGCAAAAAACAGTTTTTATCACTTATTAGCCTTAATCTACTATTGACTCCATATGCCATGGCATCAGACCCAAGTGGCTTAATGGTTATCTTTATTCCTGGATTAGTTTTTCTGGTTGTCGGAAGTTTTGCAGTAAGTTATGCGCTAACAACTGCTATAGAGAACTATTGGCTCAAATTTTCTCTAAGAATTTTCTCTATCGCGATTATAGTGACGCCATCTCAGGTTGGTGGTGCCGGTTATTGGTGGCCTAACGGCATTGCTCTATTGTTTTATGATCAATTAAATATAAGTAATGCGGCATTTAATACTATGTGTGTAACCTTGGCTTTCGTATCTGCATGGTGGTTAATAAAACGAACAACCAAGATTTGATTCATCATATATGATCACGCTTCGACAACATTTACCGCTAACTCCATTCCATCAACCGTCCAGCGGTCATTCAACTTGTTATAAATCACTCGGCCAATCAGCGACTTTTCGCTCTTGTCGCTATACACTACATGCATTTTACACATATGATTATGCGTAGACGTATAATCAGGTATTGTTACTGACACAGGTTTAATAATAGCTTCTTTTGGGCTGCGCCTTTTGTACCAATCACGCTCAATGATCTCAAATTGAAATGTCATAATATTCCCTTAATTTCCTAAGATTCTTCCTATAATAAGTAGAACGATTGCAAGTACAGGAGTTACTTTATGCGTGTTTCCTTAACTCATATTGCCTTACATGTTGCCGATTTGGAAGCTTGCCTCGATTTTTACACTCGATACGCAAACCTCAGCTTAATTCGTGACCGGCGGCCTCATGGTGCAGATGGAAAACGTATTGTTTGGTTAGCCGAAACGGGTAAAGAGCAGGAGTTTATCATAGTCATTCTTCCTAATGGTCCTAATAAACAACAAGCAGAAAATGATTTTTCCCACTTAGGTTTTGCCTTAGAAAGTAAAAAAGCAGTTGATGATATTGCAAAAATAGCAGCTCGCGAGGGAATTTTGGTTTGGCCCTGTAAGCAAGAACCTTTTCCCGTTGGTTACTATTGTGGCATAAAAGATCCTGATGGAAACTTCGTCGAATTTAGCTATGGCCAACCTCTAGGCCCAGGAGCATAGTCTACTAAAAGCGTTTTGTTCAATAGTTTTGCCAACGAGTAATTGTTTTAATTTCGCTAATGTCTGGTCATAGCCTTTTTTGTTAAAGTTAGCTGACCGTTTATTCATAAACCCATGTAAATAAGGTAATTGACCGCACGTTACGTTATTGTTTTTACTTAACAAGTTCATTACTTGCTGCACATCAAAACTTGCTTCGTGGTTAGGAAAGATCAAATGAAAGGGAAAATTCGAGACTATAGACAAATAGTGCCTAATTTGAGAGCTATAAAAACCTAGAGCACCTACGACTTTATCAGCGCCATAGATTTGGCTAAGTCGCCAAATAGCTGACGCACCGACACTAAACCCGATAAGTGTCACAGGCCCATCTATAGCATCAATTGAATTTTTTACTAAATCTGTATAACGATCTAACCCAACATGCTCAGTAAAGTATTGGTATGCCTGACTTTCACCCGTGAATTCAGGAATTGCTATTAAAGGATCTATCGATTGATAAGGATTTACAACTTTAACCGGAAAAGGTAACGCTAATTGTTCAATAAAATCATTCAATTCAGATGTTTGACCAAAAATATCACTAGCAATTAAATAATTCACTTACTTCTCACCATTTCTTTTCCGCCCATATTGATGGGAAAACTATTTATTTAGTAATTCCCCTATTGAATCAGATAACATCGAAAGAGTGTACGGCTTTTTCAAGTATTTGAAATCGTCTGGAAAATAGTGTGCTCCTTCAATAAACCCGCTAGCAATAAGTACAGGAAGCTTATCTCCATATTTTTCTAAAATATCTCTCCCTTGAATAGGGCCTGGCATTACTTCATCAGAGACAATGATATCAACTTTATCAATATATTTATCTAGCCAAGCACATGCCTCGCTAGGATCGCTAAAACATTCGACGTTATAACCTAAATTTACAAGCAATTCGCCATAGATTTCGGTAATAGACTCTTCGTCATCAATCATAACAACTAGTCGTTTGCATTTAGGCACGTTTAATATAGCCGCTTCTACTCCTTTAGTTCTAGCGACACTCTCTTCACAAATCGGCAGCCACAGCGTAAACTCACTTCCGATGCCTCTTTCACTTTTCACCGTTAAACCTAGGTTTTGGCGTGTAACAAAACCAGCAACCATTGCTAAGCCTAAGCCGGTTCCTTGTTCATTAGGGCGGCTTGTATAAAAAGGCTCAAATATTTTAGCTAACATGACATGGTCGATACCTGAGCCTGTATCTTTGATTGATACCTTTAAATACTGTTCAGCTATTGGAGGTTCTCTAAATAGGTAGTCGATTGACTCTTTCTCAAAGTTTTCACATATTTCAGTCTTAATCAATATCTGTCCATGATGATTAATCGCATTTTGAGCATTAGCAATCATATTGATTACGGCATCTTCAAAGTCATCAACATCAATAGATACAATAGGTGCGGTTTCTACTTCCCACGTCAGGCTTATATTTTTCGGGACAATTTGATCGGTGAGTTTTTTGAGTTCCAGCATGCAATCTTTAATACAGATATTTACCGATTTAATTCCCGATTTCTTAGAGGTTTTAAGTATTTTCTTCGTTAGATTTTTAGCTCGCTCTACTGCACTTGCAATGTTCTCGAGATATGCTCGCTGGTCATCTCTTACATTTAACGATAACAACTCTCTATTGCCATCAATAATTGCAAGAATGTTATTGAAGTCATGAGAAATACCAGCAGCAAGTTCACCAATTGAGTCCATATGCTGTACTTTTGCCATCATATTGGCTTGTTCAACACGCTCAGTAATATCATGCTGTATACCGACAAATCGTTCAATTACACCATTATTCTTTATGGGAGAGACAATAAGGTTATTCCAATATGGTTTACCATTTTTATGGTAATTCAATATTTCAATATTTATTGGCAGTCCTTTTTCTAGGCTATTTTTAATTTCATTTATCGCTTTTTCATCTGTATGTTTTCCTTGCAGAAACTGACCTAAGGTCTTCCCTTTCACTTCAGGCAATGAATAGCCAGAAATTTCAGTAAAAGCACCATTAACCCACATCACCTGTTTATTTTTGTCTGTAATAACAACCCCTGATGAGGCGTTCCTTACAATCTGAGAAAGCAAGTTTTGCTCTTTGTATTTTTCACTCATAGAGCTAACTTCTCGCACTGCTGCTACTATTTCATGATTTATACTTTGCCACTGCCATTCTAAATTAAGGTAATAGCCACTTTTAGTGATCATACGACAAGAATAAGGTTCTAGAGCTTCGCTGCTGCCAAATAACAACGTTGTTGCTAGAATAGCTGATTCTCTATCTTCGTGGTGAATAAACTCAATAAATGGCTTAGCACGGAGTTCTTCTAGACTCCAACCAAGAGCCTCCTGCCAGTAAGGATTTAAGTATTCGAAGAACCCACTTGCATTGGCTGTACAGATCAGCCCTGATATGCTCTCTAATAAGCTTGTGGGGATATTACGACTCACCATTTAACTATCTCTGATAAGACCATTCTGTTAGCCCTAATTGATACTATAGAATATCAGTACAATTACGCTAACTTTAACTCAGAAAAGAAAGAGTCGTATTTTTTAAAGAGTGTTAATTTTCTTCGTCTTGTTTATCGATTTCTTCTGCAGAAAGTTTTGGTCCTTTACGCACAATTGGCATGTCACCAGCGTCTTGCAGAGTAAACATAGTCTTCTTGTTAATACGCTTAGCTTTGGCTTTTGTGTCTTGCGCCTTTGGCACATTTTTTACCTTAGCTTTTTGTGGTGGTTTAGTCTTTTTCGGTTTCAAACCTTTAAATTTGGCCGTTAACCCCTCTACTTCATCAAACGAAATTTGCTGCTGTAAAAAACCTTCAACATTTTTAAAACTTAACCAATCTTTAGGACCGACAAATGAAATTGCTTCTCCTTTGTTTCCCGCTCGGCCTGTACGACCAATACGATGAACAAATTCTTCGGTATGTTTTGGCATATCAAAATTAATGACATGAGATACATTTATCAAATCTAAACCACGTGAAGCCAAATCAGTGGTAATTAATATCTTTTCTCGCCCTTTTGAAAAGCTATCCATTATTTGATTACGTTGACTTTGGTTGAGCTCTCCCGACAATGCTATTGCTGACAGTCCTTGCTCAGTCAATTTCGTAGCTAGCCGTTCCGTATCACTGCGAGTGGCGGTAAAAATAATCATTTGCTGAATAGTTTCTTTGCCAATAAAGTGCTCAAGTAACTGCTCTTTGTGCGTTAAGTTATCTACTAAGTAGAAACGCTTAGAGATATCTTTATGCTCACTATGCCCATGTTCAATTGCAATACGTTTAGGAGATTTTAATAAGTCGCTAGCGAATTCATTTACTTGCGCATGATCTAACGTAGCCGAGAATAATAACGTTTGGCGTTTACGATGATCCGCAGCACTATTAATCTTGGCTAACTGATCAGCAAAGCCTAAATCTAGCATGCGATCAGCTTCATCTAAGATAAGTAACTCTAATCCTTGCAGGTAAAAGTGTCCTTGATCTAAATGGTCTGCTAAACGCCCTGGTGTAGCGACAATAAAATGAGGGTCTTTCGCTAAGGTTTTCACCTGATCATTAAAGTTTTCACCGCCTAAAATAAGCACCGCTTTAAACTGAGTATTAGCGGTAAATAACCTGAGTTGACCATAAACCTGTTTAGCAAGCTCTCGTGTCGGCGCTAAAATTAGCACGCGAGGATCTTTTTTAGATAGTGCTCGTTGAGTACTTAATCGCTGAATTGCAGGTAAAATAAACGCCAACGTTTTACCCGACCCTGTTTTTGACGAAGCGATAAGATCATGCCCAGCCATAGCAACAGGTATTGCTTTTGCCTGAATTTCTGTTGGTTCAGTAAAACCCTTATGTTCAATCGTTTCATTTAAGCGTTTATCTAAACCAAAATTTTTAAAGTTCAAGCTAAGTTCCTCATTAAGATTCTGAAATCTACTATGTACTGCGCTAATTATAACCGTTATTTAAAGCTCGGCGTAATAAGCATTATTGAAAATAAAAAACCAGCGTTTAAAACGCTGGCTTTATAGTGATGATGTAATGTTCTTAGCTATTTGCTATGCGCTCTGCAATTACCGCCAAGGCCATATCGATACGTGCAATCACTTTTTCTCTTGGTAAAAGTTCAAGTGTTACATCTAAAGATGGTGAATTACCTGCACCAGTCGCTGCTACACGAAGTGGCATACCCACTTTACCCATGCCTAGCTCTAACTCTTCTGCAGTGGCATTAATTGCACTATGAATATCTTCAGCAACCCAGTTTTCCAATGCTGTTAATTTAGCCTTAACAACTTCTAATGGTTGCTGTGCAACAGGTCGCAAATGCTTTTTCGCCGCTTTTTCATCAAATTCAGTGAAGTCTTGATAAAAGTAGCTAGAAATTGATGCCATTTCTTTTAACGTTTTAACTCGATCAGCTTGTACTTTTACAATGTCAGCTAATGCAGGTCCAGTTTCAGTATCAATACCTTGATCTTGCATATGCCAAGCTAAGTGTTCAGCAACATACTCTGGCGCTAACGTCTTCATATAATGTTGATTTACCCAAATTAGCTTGTCCGTATTAAATGCTGAAGGCGCACGGTTACAACCTGTTAAGTCGAACAATTCGATCATTTCATCTCTTGAGAAGATTTCTTGATCACCATGTGACCAACCTAGACGCACTAAGTAGTTTAATAACGCTTCTGGTAAATAACCATCATCACGATATTGCATGACACTTACCGCACCATGGCGCTTGGACAAACGTTTACCATCATCACCTAAAATCATCGGAATATGTGCATATTCAGGCAATGGCGCACCAAGTGCTTTTAAAATGTTAATTTGACGAGGCGTATTGTTAACATGGTCATCGCCACGAACAACGTGTGTTACGCCCATGTCCCAATCATCAACCACTACCGTTAAGTTGTATGTCGGAGAGCCATCAGAACGGGCGATAATTAAATCATCAAGTTCTTGGTTTGAAATAACGATTTCGCCTTTAACTTGGTCACTGATTACGACATCGCCGTCTAGAGGGTTTTTAAAGCGAATAACGAATGGCTTATCTTCAGGCCAATCTGTGCGCTCACGCCACATGCCGTTATACTTTTCTTTTTCACCTTTAGCTCGCGCTTCTTCACGCATTGTTTCTACTTCTTCTGGAGTACAGTAACAACGATATGCATTTCCCGACTCAATAAGCTGCGCAATAACCTCTTTATAACGATCAAAACGCTTAGTTTGGTAAAATGGTCCTTGAGTCCATTCAAGGTTTAACCAGTTCATACCATCCATAATGGCATCAACAGATTCTTGCGTAGAGCGCTCTAAATCAGTATCTTCAATACGTAAGATAAAGTCGCCGCCATTCTTCTTAGCATATAACCAGCTATATAAAGCAGTACGTGCACCACCAACATGTAAGTAACCAGTTGGGCTTGGAGCAAAGCGAGTTGTTAAAGTCATAAAATGTTCACCAAAACTATTATTGAGCGATATGCGCTAAATTTGTCTTCAAAAAATTGCGCGCTATTTTATCAGGGTATGTGGGCGATTACAGCTTTTGTCTTAAACATTTGTTCGATTGTCTTAAAGAAAAGTGCGCAAAACCAACATATTGTTGAAAAAGTCTTCACTTAAACTCGAAAGCACTATATTTTGCTAAAAATCGTATTTTTTGTGTTGACAGTAATTCAAAGAAACCTATAATACGCCACCACAGAGACGGACGATTAGCTCAGTTGGGAGAGCACCGCCCTTACAAGGCGGGGGTCACTGGTTCAAGCCCAGTATCGTCCACCACTTCTGTTTAGAAGTGTATTTTTCTGTCAGGTATAATTCGGACGATTAGCTCAGTTGGGAGAGCACCGCCCTTACAAGGCGGGGGTCACTGGTTCAAGCCCAGTATCGTCCACCACTTTCTTTAAGTTATATCTGTTGTTTTCGTTGATGCGGACGATTAGCTCAGTTGGGAGAGCACCGCCCTTACAAGGCGGGGGTCACTGGTTCAAGCCCAGTATCGTCCACCACGTCATCTACTTAAACATACATTCAAATTGGACGATTAGCTCAGTTGGGAGAGCACCGCCCTTACAAGGCGGGGGTCACTGGTTCAAGCCCAGTATCGTCCACCACTTCATCTACTTAAACAAGCATTCAAATTGAACGATTAGTTAAGTTAGGAAAGCATCTTCTACTTTTTACACCCCACGCCAAGTCACTGGTTCAGGTACAATATCAATCACCACTTCATCTACTTAAACAAGCATTCAAATTGAACGATTAGCTCAGTTGGGAAAGCATCTTCTACTCTTTACACCCCACGCCAAGTCACTGGTTCAGGCACAATATCAATCACCACGTCATCTACTTAAACATACATTCAAATTGGACGATTAGCTCAGTTGGGAGAGCATCTTCTACTCTTTACACCCCACGCCAAGTCACTGGTTCAGGCACAATATCAATCACCACTTATTTCAAATATTTATTTCTAGTTAAGTAAGGACAAACTAAAGGATTTTTAACTTATAGCGCTAATCTTTAGTTTTCAGCAGTCTTAACGATTAAATGGTATGACTGGCAATACATCACATGGAGTCGTCATTCTGTGCTCGTCACTAGTAAACGGATTGGTTCCATGCCAAACATAAGATGGGAAAAATGCGCATAACCCCTCTTGTGGACAAACAGAAACGGCAATTTTCTCTCTATCCTCGCCTAAGTTCATACCTGTCTCGCCAAACGTAACCCAGCCAGCTTTATTAGGGTCATCGGCTCGAATTTCCTTAGGCACTTCGATATAAGTTGGCCCAGAGAACCAACCGTCAGGATGAACATGGTTTACATGGAATCCTTCACTCTTTAATCGAACGGACCAACTCCCTGAGAACCTAAAGTTTTGTGCTTTACGACTAAGAAATGGATGAGTTGGATCGTCAGGTAGACTTGCTAAGTATTCCCTAATACGCTTTTCAAGTACTTGCCTATAGGCAACAATTTCTTTAACAGGTTGATACAGCAGCCTACCCGGTGTTTGAGTGCCGTGACGAACGCTTTGATCAAGCGGTGTTTTTACCGTGTTATGCATAGAAATTAATGCATTCTTTAAGTCATGAATAAAATGTTCAAAGTTGTCATAACCGATAGGTGTTTCTAGTTTCTTCGCTTGCACAAACAAATCATAATTATTAAGCCAAGACTCTCTTTCATCCCCTGTAAACCGCCAACATAGTCCTTTAAATGCCCACATTTCCTGTTCATACGGATTAATTTGCTGAACGACATCCAAATGTGTCATTGCCTCTTGATATTGGTACGTTCGTATTAGAAAGTTCGCCGCATCAATACGAAAGCGTTCACTATCTGGTGACTTTATTACGGCATTACTCAAATGCTCGACAGCTAGTTCAGGGTTTCCTGTTTGGCCAAGCAATAGCCCCAGTGCATGTGATATTTGGGGTATTGCCCCTAAATCTGACAATGCTTGTGAAAGCACAGATAAAGATTCTTCTGTTCTATTCGCCAGTTTTAACTGATTAGCGAGTGCTACTCTCAATTCTGGGCTATCTGGTTTTTCCAAAATAGCTTTATGAAATGATTGGGTGAATTCATCGGTTCTCCCATGTTCCCAATACATTTTATTCAACGTTTCATGCGCTTCGACATAACCAGGATCAAGCGCAATGGTTTGATGAAGACAAGTATCTGTATCTTCATAGTGCCCAGCGTCATACGAGGCACAAGCCATATTGAAATGTAATTCAGGTACGTCTTTAGCAACTAGCAATGCTTGTTTATAACAATTTTTTGCTTCTTCTGGCCGCTGTAATACTCGTAACAATGTGCCTTTATTGTTTAACGTGACGACTCTATTTGGATCAATGGCTAAAGCCTTATCGTAAGCGGCTAATGAATCGTTAAATAGCGCTAACTCTTTATATGCGCTGCCAAGCGCAGACCAAGCTGCGGCACTACTGGGTAGCAATTGACTTGCTTTTTGTAACGCAATAGCAGCTTTTTCATTTTCCTTAAGTCCGCTATAAGTCAAACCTAAATTTAAATAGGCAAGACCAAAGTCATTCTTTGTTTCTATGGCTTTGAGGTAATATTCAACGGCATTCAAAGGCTGTGACATTTTCCCCATTAAATTGCCCAATGTATTTAGTACATCAGCTTTATTGGGATGCTTATTCAAACACTTTTGCATTAGTGTTTTTGCATCACTTAAACGCCCTTGCCTTTGTCGTAATGCACCATACAAAAATAACGTATTAGGTTCATCTGGAATAACATTAAGCACAGTATTAAAATTTTGTTCTGCTAACGACAAATTTCCTTGATTTAACGCTTGCAACCCGAGGTTTAAGGCTTGTTGAATATTTACCATAACTAAAAATTTGCTATTGTTGATATGAATACAAACACAAAAATATCAATTATTGAAAAGCTAGCTATTGATATAGATTAACTCTTTATCGTAAAAGCTATAGATGGTGAGTTAGGTTAATTAAACAAAAAAATACGCATAAAAAAAGCGAGCCTAGTGCTCGCTTTCTTCGAATTTGGTTTACAGCTAATTAGCCATTAACGCGCTTGTTTGCTACCGCAACTAATTCTGTTGAAGTAAGTGATGCAATAGTTGATTCAACTTTAGATTTAGGTAATTTGTTAATCATCAAAGAACCAGTTTTAACTGCATTTTTAGAAGAAGCAAATTCTAATAAGTTTTGGCCATTACATTGCACGCCATCGAAAACTTTACGAATTTTTAAATTGTTGCTTTTAAGGAAAGAACGTAAACGCTTTTTGTCGTCTGCAGAAACATACTCACATAAGCTTGCTGCTAAGTTAGAAGCGTTAGCTGTAGGAGCTACTGAGAAAGTTGAAATTAAAGCGACTGCAGGAACAAGAAGATATTTTTTCATATTAGTTAAAACCCTTATAAACCATTCAAATTAAAATACGTTAATTGTGAAACGCGCATAAGGTTCCTGCTGCATTAGGTAGCCCCGCTATCGTAGTTTATATTAAGTTATAAACCCTTAGACCGGTTGCTTTGCGTAATACCTTTTCAGGTACCTTGCCGTTTCTTGCGGGGCGCATTATACATTTTACATATTGATACACAAGCATATTTTTTGGTAACTATGTTACGTTTATGTAAACACTGTATTCACATTAGCGTTCAAATATTACTCAACCCGTTATTTTTATTGGGCATGCAGTTATTTTCATTTCATGATAAAATTTTTTAAATTATTTTTGTTTTTTATGCTTATTTAATGACTGACGTATATTTAGTTGAAATAGACCAACAACCAATAGAGCTATATAAACTGCTCAAAATTGCTGATTTAGTCTCTGGTGGTGGGGAAGCTAAGATTGTCATTAGTGAGGGTTATGTTTTATTAAATAACGAAGTAGAGTTTCAAAAACGTAAAAAAGTATATGATGGCGATTATATTCAATTTGGTGACAATATAATTGAAGTTAAATTTGTCGAAAAAGATTATACCGAACAACCACCAGTAAAAAGTGCGCCCTCGCCTAGCAAGAAAAAATCAACTCAAAATAAGAAGAAAAATAAACCTAAACCTCAAACGGCTAAAGATACCAACAAGGATAAAGGCAAGCGACGCGCTATTTCATTTTAATTATTAAAGCTTTTTCTCCCAAAATTCTGCTTTCCCTGCTTCAGGGTCAAGTTCGTACCCAGAAAAACCAAATTTTTTGTAAGCATTTAGTGCAACCAAATTACCAGTAAGGACTTCTAATGTTATTTTTGCACAACCCTTTTCAATGGCCGTTTCTTCAACCTTAGCTAACAACTTTTGACTCAAACCTTTGCCTCGAAAATCTCTACTCACAGCCATATCATGAATATTAATGATGGGCTTACAGGCAAATGTAGAGAAGCTTTCTATACAGTTTGCCAGTGCAGCGGGTTTTCCATCTACATAAGCAATAAAACTAAATACAAAACTTCTCGCTTTTAATGCATCAGGTAAATTTTTCTTTATTTCATTTGATAATGGTTCGCCACCACCCATGGGATCTTTTGCATAAGAATCAAGTAGCACAATTAAATCTTGTACTTGTTGTTCGTCATGATAATCGACCTCAATAATTTCAACCGACATTAGCTATTTCCTATTTTCGCAAATTCATTTGTGACAACTATACTTAAACCATGAGCGAAAATAACCACTTATGTCAATATACTGATAGATCGGGATGCCAGTGTAACGAAGTAGATGCTGGCAATGGCCTATGTTATTGGCATGACAAGACAATTGATAAAACAGGGAGTGATGTCAAAACGAAGCTAGAGGCCTATGCAAAATCAGGAGGCTTACTACGAGGGATCTGCTTAAAACGAGCCGATCTTGCCAATATTGATTTAGTCAACCACCACCAAAAACAAGGCTATGATTTTTCATTCGCTGACTTATACAAAGCTAATTTAAATGGCGCGCATTTATTTAATATCAACTTAAGTCACGCTAGCGTTATGAAAGCCGACCTAAGGTTTGCCAGTTTAAACTGCGCGACATTAAAACATACCAATTTGCTGGGCGCCCGATGGGCAGACAGCAAAATAGAAAACATAAAAATTGGCAGAAAGCTAAAGCAAGAACTTGAAGGGTTTAAAGCACAGAAAAATAAACAACGAGAGCAGGCAATAGATTACTTTGAGCAAGCAGAAGAAATATACCGAGATCTACGTAAACATGCTGAACACGAAGGTATATTTACGCTTGCAGGTGCTTTTATTCAAAAAGAGTTAACCATGCGCCGAATGCAGTTACCTAAATACAGTGCAAAACGAATCACCTCTAAAATTGTCGATTTATTTTGTGGTTATGGTGAAGCGCCGCTTCGAATTGTTGGTATATCTATTTGCATGATAATTTGTTGCGCTGTTCTGTATTCATTTACCGGGCTTAATTATCAAGGCCAAGTGCAAGTTATTAGTAGCGATGCCAGCTTCAAAGACAACATAAGTTTATTTTTTTCATGTTTATATTATTCCGTCGTCACCTTTACCACTTTAGGTTACGGCGACTTTACACCGATAGGTATTTCAAGGGCAATTGCGGCATTTGAGGCGTTTACCGGCAGTTTTACCATAGCGTTATTCGTGGTAGTGTTCGTTAAAAAAATGACACGATAATAAAACATGAAACCCTATTTATTAGTGGCAATGGCTGCTTCATTTACTTGCTTAGCCAATCCCCCTATTTCACTGCCCTCGCTACCAGAGCCAATAACTAACAATGCAATTACCATAGTCAATAGTGAAAATCGCAACTACTTGTTAAGTTTTAACGGCTTACTTAAAGGTAAAGACCATAAAAGCGTATCAAATAAAGCCTTTATGCTTAGAGTTGGTGACAAGAGTTGGCAAGGCATTAATAATGTGCCAATTCACCAACCAATTAATGGTTTAACTGGTCGATTAGCATCGGTTGCGACCTCAATTAAAGATAACGCCTATATTTTTGGTGGTTACACCGTCGCCAAAGATCACAGTGAAGTGTCTGTACCAGATGTATATTCTTTCAATGTAAAGACCCAAAAATATACATTACTCGCTCCAATGCCAGTGCCGGTTGACGATAGCATTGCACTGACTTATCAAGATCGTTT
Organism: Thalassotalea algicola; assembly: GCF_012932965.1. Taxonomy (GTDB): domain Bacteria; phylum Pseudomonadota; class Gammaproteobacteria; order Enterobacterales; family Alteromonadaceae; genus Thalassotalea_F; species Thalassotalea_F algicola. The sequence goes on from NZ_JABBXH010000004.1 coordinate 282,904, forward strand.
CATCTATTTGGTTAGTGGCTGGCATAACGATGGCAATGTTAATTTAGTCCAAATCTACGACACAAAAACTAATACTTGGCAACAAGCGAGCCCATTTCCAGGTAAACCAGTATTTGGGCAGGCAGGTGCGATTGTTAACAACAAAATGCTTATTTGTGATGGCGTACGAGTTGATGTCCACCTAGATAAGCGACGAAGCTATGCAGCTGAACCTGCGTGTTACTTGGGTAGTATTAGCTTAAAGCAGCCAAATAAAATCAATTGGCATAAAGTAGCGCACCCAACAGGTGTCGCCAGATACCGCATGGCCGCCACCGGTGTATATAGCGCTAATTCAGCATATTTCATCGGCGGCAGTGACAATCCCTATAATTACAGCGGCATTGGCTATAATGGCGCTCCAAGTGAGCCAGATAGCAAAATATGGAAGTTCGATTTTAACTCAAATAAATGGCAACTTTTAACAAGCGCTACAGCGACTATGGATCATCGCTCTTTAATTGAATTGAATAATACGTTATACACCGTAGGGGGCATGTTAAAAGCGCAAGAAGTGACGGACAAAGTCATAGCTCAAACAACGATTACCCCCTAGTTGTGAACTCTTTCTTTATAAATGCCGATAAATCACCTTATTGGCATTTTTTTTCCCTTGTCGCCCTGCTAGAATAACGCCAATTTTTTTCACTCACGCTTTTCGGATAATTTTCAATGCGTACCAGTCAATATTTAGTTTCTACCTTAAAAGAAACCCCAGCTAGTGCTGAGGTTATTAGCCACCAATTAATGTTAAGAGCAGGTTTAGTGCGTAACGTAGCGTCTGGTCTATATACTTGGCTACCGACAGGGTTAAAGGTATTACGCAAAGTAGAACAAATTGTTCGAGAAGAAATGGAGCGTGCTGGTGCAATTGAAACCTTAATGCCAATGGTTCAGCCTGCTGATTTATGGGAAGAGTCTGGTCGTTGGGAAGATTATGGCCCAGAACTATTACGTTTAAGCGATCGTCATAACCGTCCGTTTGTACTTGGACCAACGCATGAAGAAGTGATCACTAAGTTAGTTAGCAATGAAATCGCTAGCTATAAGCAGTTACCACTAAATTTATTCCAGATTCAAACAAAATTCCGAGACGAAATTCGCCCTCGTTTTGGCGTAATGCGTGGCCGTGAATTCTTAATGAAAGACGCCTACTCATTCCACACAAGTGATGAATGCCTAAAAGAAACATACCAAGTTATGTTCGACGCATATTGTCGTATATTCGAACGCTTAGGCTTAGAGTTCCGCCCTGTTATCGCAGACAACGGCTCTATCGGTGGCGAAGGTTCGCATGAATTCCATGTCCTTGCCGACAGTGGTGAAGATGATATTGCTTTTAGTGACGGCAGTGAATTTGCAGCAAATGTTGAAAAAGCTGAAGCATTAGCACCTCAAGGTGAACGACCAGCAGCCAATGCAGCACTAACCAAGGTTGAAACTCCTAATGCAAAAACTATTGCCGCCGTTGCAGAGCTTTTAAAAGTACCAGCAACCTCAACCGTTAAAACGTTATTAGTTTTAGGTAATGCCGAAGAAGGTGAACAAGCGCCAGTTATTGCGTTAGTGCTTCGTGGTGATCATGAGTTAAACGAAGTTAAGGCAGAAAACTTACCGCAAATTGCAGCACCGTTAACCTTTGCAACAGACGAACAAATTTTAGCTGCTGTAGGCTGTAATGCTGGCTCTATTGGCCCAGTAAATATGACTATCCCAGTAATTGCTGATCGCAGCGCTGCTCATTTAGCTGATTTTGTTTGTGGTGCAAACGAAGACGGTTACCATTTTATTGGTGCCAACTGGGATCGCGATGCACAAAACTACACAGTAGAAGATATTCGAAACGTTGTTGAAGGCGACCCTAGTCCTTGTGGTAAAGGTAACATAGTAATTAAACGTGGTATCGAAGTGGGTCACATTTTCCAACTAGGTCGCAAGTATGCTGATGCAATGAACTGCGGTGTATTGATGGAAAGTGGTAAGCACGAAACGCTCACTATGGGTTGCTACGGTATTGGTGTATCACGAATTGTTGCAGCGGCTATTGAGCAAAATCACGACAAGTACGGGATTAAATGGCCAAAAGCGATTGCACCGTTCCAAGCAGCAATTGTACCCATGAATATGCACAAGTCAGCCCGTGTAAAAGAAACTGCTGATATGATGTATAGCCAATTACAACAAGCCGGCATTGAAGTGTTATTTGACGACCGTAAAGAGCGCCCTGGTGTTATGTTTGCAGATCACGAGTTAATGGGTACACCTTTATTGCTAATCATTGGCGAACGTAACTTGGACAATAAAGAAATTGAAGTTAAAAACCGTATTACCGGTGAAAAATCAATGTTAGCCATTGATGATGTGATGAGTCTATTTAGCTAATCAAGTGACTTTATCTATTAAAAAGCCAGCGTAAATATCGCTGGCTTTTTACTTTCTATCATGGCTATTGCTTGGCAAGTATTAACGCCAATTAAACTGATACAGTGGCAATGTTTTTAACCTATCATCAATCAAACCTAACATTTGTTGATAGCTTTTAGAGCCTACACCCTCAAATTGACGATTAAACTCAGATTCATTTATACCTTCCGCCAAATTTTCAATCGTTGGTAGTAACGTTTTATCGTCAATAGACGCAAGTAATATTTGAATGTCTTTAGCTTGCTGTTCAGAATAAGTAGCAATCATTGCCAAACGAGTACCGGCTCTATCAGCCATTAAATCTGCAAAACTAAAGCCACTGCCACCTTTATTAGTATCTAGCAACTCCTTAAACTCCCCAAGGGCATCACTCGCTTGAACATTACTAAGCAACTGCAACGCTATTGAATAAATAAAGTGCTGCTGCAAGTCATTTCGTCCAGCCAACCGAACATTACGCCTATGTATATATTGCAACCGTTTTTGCTGCCTATTCAATGGCTCAATGTCACCTACCAACATAGTTAGTCGGTCATGACCAAAATATAACGTCAAGGCGACTAAGAGTGCTTTGTTTTGTTCCACATAAGAGGTTGGTTGACGAGTTTGATTGTCAACTATTGTCCGATGAAATAGATGACGAATAAAGTGATGTAGCGGCATATTGTTTGGCGCTCTACCTGCAAAACTAAGTAGTTCACTGTAATAATATTTAATCAGTTTCTTATCGCCAAATAGTGCCAATTCGTCACGTAGCTTGTTAAATAATGAGCCGTCATTATCTTTATCTAACAAACTACTATCTATATTAAGAGATACTACCAACTGTGACGGTGACATAGACACCGAAGTAATCGTTGAAAGAAGTTTGTCTGTAGCGCCATTTCCAACATACTTATCAACGAGAAAACGTACAATACCTAAACTAGTTTCGCCGCTAAGCACTATCTCGCCAACCTTAACTTTCGACAATTCAATACCGCTATTTGACGGTAACAAGGTAGCAGTAATATTAATAAATTGACCACTTAAAGGCTTTGGTAATTCGATGCTTGCCAGTAAAACAGTACCATGTTCAGACAAAGTGACATCAAGTGTCGCTTGAGGTAGAGCTCTGTGCATAATCGCGCCAAGACCATCAATTTCATTTTGCGTTAGTACAATTTTTGATTGTTGATTAGGTTGTTGCAACGTTCGATACAGTCGTTTAGCGAGTCGCTTACTATTATCGGCATGAGCAGGAGAAACTTGGTGTTGCTGAATAGTCAACGGCTGGCCGTCTACTAGCATATAAACAAGAATAAAAACTGCAACGATAAAAGTTGCAAGTAACAGTGAAAGAAGTTTTAACAGCGATTTCAAAGACAAATATACTTAGTAGCTATTTCGTAATTAGGAAGTTTATTTATAACGCCTAGTTAAATCAGAGTACAGTGCTTTTCCACTATACATCGCATAAATCCCAATATACTTTCTTATTATGTAACTTAGCTAAACGTTGATTAAGCTGCTTAAACGTTGTTAGGCCAGTATCATTAGGCGCAATACAGTGCCAAATAAACTGATGGCAGTTATTTTCAATTAAATGATAATCAAGGTATTGGTAAATTTGTTCAATCGCTCTTTGCGCCGCTAATTCTGAACTCAGCGGATTCGCCTTTGAGTCGCAAGCAACAAATATTTTGTTGCCTGAACGCTCTTTGGTAAAGCGACTAGGTGAAATTGGTTTAATCAAGCCATTACCGTCAAGTTCGATAATTGTATCGTCACCAACCCAAATCCCAGTATGATCAAGTATGCCCCCTATTCCACAGCATACAATACTGCCTACAGTAGGTTTTACTTTTTGCTCGGTATTAAATATTTCAGAAGGATAAATGCCAACAGGAGATTCATGCTTGTCCAGCTCACTAAGCGATGTTGGTCGGTACGAACGATCTCTATTTTTTTGCTGTTTTTTACGATCATCAGCTAACTCTTTAACAGCTAAAGCAGAAACGGCTGCTGCGCCAAGCCAAAATAACGGTAACGGCATAAAGACCTCTAATATTTACTTCTATAGTTTAAGAATATTCTAAATTGTTTATTTTTGAACAAAATAATTGCAAGTAACTGTTTCAATAGCCTGAAATACTGGTACATTAGAATTTTTATTCTAATTGACATTAATTACCAAAAAGGCGGCAAAAAACAATGAAGACTGTGACCAAATCCTCAAAACTCAATAATGTTTGTTATGAGATCAGAGGACAAATCGCCGCCGAAGCCCGTAGGCTTGAAGATGAAGGTCATAAAATTCTGAAATTAAACATTGGAAACCCAGCGCCATTTGGTTTTGAAGCGCCTGACGACATTTTAAAAGACGTTATTCACAATCTTCCAACAGCTCAAGGTTATAGCGACTCTAAAGGCATTTACTCTGCTCGAGTTGCTGTAATGCAATATTTTCAGCAGCAAGGTATTTTAGGTGTCAGTGTTGATGACATATTTATCGGCAATGGTGTAAGTGAACTTATTGTGATGGCAATGCAGGCATTACTGGAAGATCATGACGAAGTATTAATCCCAGCGCCTGACTACCCTTTGTGGACTGCGGCTGTATCGCTATCAGGTGGCAAACCAGTTCATTATCGTTGTAATGAAGAAGACAATTGGTTTCCTGATCTTGAAGATATGGAAAAGAAAATAACCAAGAAAACGCGTGCCATTGTTTTAATTAACCCTAATAACCCGACAGGTGCGGTTTACTCCGAAGAAGTACTCAACGGTATTCTAGAATTAGCACGTAAACATGGTTTGATTGTATTTAGCGATGAAATTTATGACAAAATTTTATACGACGGCGCAATTCATACGCCAACAGCGCGACTCGCTGAAGACGTATTGATTATGACCATGGGGGGCCTTTCAAAGAACTACCGTATTGCTGGTTTTAGAGCAGGATGGATGGTAATTACTGGCCCTAAATTAGCAGCAGAAGATTATATTGAAGGGCTTAATATGCTCTCATCTATGCGCTTATGTGCAAATGTTCCATGTCAGCACGCCATTCAAACGGCGTTAGGTGGTTACCAAAGCATAAATGAATTGATTAATGGCGACGGCAGGCTATTAAAACAGCGAAATCTTGCCCACAAAATGATAAATGAAATTGATGGTTTGTCATGTAAACCAGCCATGGGCGCTTTATACCTATTCGTCAAAGTAGATATGAAGAAGTTTAATATCACTGACGACGAGAAAATGATTTTAGACTTGCTAAAACAAGAAAAAATTCTGTTGGTACATGGTAGAGCCTTTAACATTAAAGAGCACAACTATTTCCGTTTAGTATTTTTACCGCATGTTGACGAGTTAGAGCCTGCAATTGAACGCTTAGGCCACTTCTTTCATTCATACCGTCAATAATGCTTTAAGGAGCAAAAGATGAAAAGTACCTTTTTAGCATGGATATTACGGATGCCCCTAATAAAGCGCTGGGCGCTAATGCATTCAATTAAGTCAGAAAATATTGCTGAACACTCACACCAAGTGGCGGTAATTGCTCATTTACTAGCGGTGATTCGAAACAAATATTTTGACGGTAACATCAGCCCAGAGCGCGCTGCGACAATCGCACTTTATCACGAAGTGTCTGAAACCAAGTTACAAGACATTAATCACGTCACAAAATATCATAACGCGGCATTAACTACAGAATTTAAGAAGCTTGAAGAATTAGCCGAATTAGAATGTTTACATAGCTTGCCTGAAGCATTACGAGATGAATTCAAACCGCTATTAGTGCAATCTCAAGTGGAAGTAGAATACAAAAAGATTGTGAAAGCAGCGGATTTAATTTCAGCCTACTTAAAAGCCAGCGATGAGCTAGATTTTGGCAATAAAGAGTTTTGCCATGTAAAAACTCGACTTAACGGCATGCTAGATGAATACCGCGAACAATTACCTGAAGTGGCTTTTTTCCTCGACACATTTGAAGAGCATTGTTTTGTTAGCGTTGACAAACTAGCAAGTGACGATCACTAACTTTAACGTGCCCCCAATACACTTTGCTTGATGAAGTAGCTAAAGGCATTCAATTTTAACATTTTGAGAAGGTGTCCACTAAAACGGTGAAAGACTATTGTCCTTGTTAAACAGCTTATTATGTGAATATTAAAGGCATAGTACCTAAATATGTTAAAAGATTAAGATCTAAATACGAACTTCAACCGTATTCTATTATGAGAAATATTTGAGAAAGTGAGCATGTTATGAACAATTTTTCATTTCGACTATATGAATACTACAAATATATTTTTGATTCAAAGAAAAACCCACTTAGACATATTCCTGACCCTGTCAGTCGATTTTACATAATGACAATTTTAGCTAGTATGTGGAGTTTTTCTTTTGCTATTTATTTTGGAAGTATAATTTACTTCGGAGTTAACTTAGCAGCCCATGCGATACTGCTACTGATGTTTTTTTTCACAATGGCAATATTTTACGATGCGGAGAAAAGTAAGTCTTCGTGGTTGTTAAAACTACGTAGAGATAACAGCTAACATATGAAAATTATTAAATACTATGTGATGAAACTATTCACATAACGGCCCATTCAGGGGCTAAAAATTGTGGGTTAAAATTTTTGCGAAGCAAAATCAGCCCGCGATTTTTTGTCCCTGTTAAATTGCTTGTTATGTGTATTTACTACTTACCTTTCCCAGTAAATAGGTTAAATAAGTCTACTAAAATAGAAGATAATTGGCTTGCTGAGTCTCTGTTTTTATTGGCTTCTTTATACTCTTCTTCTGCTACCTGAGGCTGACCTATAGATTTATAATATTCAGCCGCTTTAACGTTATTTTCCGCTTGCTTTTTAAGACTTGTACTAGAAGCGCAACCTGTCATTAATAAAATAAAAACTAACAAAATTATTTTACTTTTTATCATAATAATACTTCTTCCCTGAGTTCAACACTCTATTTACTTATACACATAACGCCCACAATAATGGGCAAATTGTTGTTGGCTAAAATAAGCGACGAAGGAGCAAACAGCCAACTGTTATTTGTCCTGATTTAGCAGCTTGTTATATTCTTTGTGCTTTGCAAAGGCAGTCGCCATAAAACTAACCATAACAATGATAATTAGTTGAGCTATTGATTTTGCAACATCTAAACCTTTAATTGATAACTCATTTGATTCTTGCTCTGCTGATAGGCGTTGATAATAAATTGCTTTCAAAACATCCAAGTCTTGTTTTTCAATTGCTAATTCATATGCTTTCTTTTCAAGCTCTAAAGTGTCGTTGTGAGTGTTTTTAACATAGCTTACAGATATATATTCATCTTGATATTTTATGTAGGGAATTTGTTCAAAGAAGATAATTAAAAAAGAAAGCAAAGTTACAATTGTTCCGCAAATATAAAATCCTTTTGAATGCACCGTACTCTCCGAGAATATAACGCCCCAATAAGGGGCTGATAAATGCTTGGCTAAACTTGTGTAGCGAAGCGGAACCGAGCCAAGCTTTAGCAGTCCCGCACTTAATTGGCTTGTTATATACCTTTACCACCAAAACCCTTTATTGATTTATAAAGTCTATGCCCTGAAAGGAGAGCTAAAATCAATATCACAACCCAAAAACCAATAGGATCTTCGGAGATATTATAATTTCCCATTTTTGCAGCATTACCAATAGAGCCTTTTACTATTCCTGAGATTGCCAAGAATGCAAAAACTAATGAAAGAAATAGATTACCCCATGCCCATTGAAAAGCTTCCGATTCTTTTTTGGTCATTTTTTTAGGTGATATTTTAATATCACCATTTTTTATACGAATAGCAATTTGCTCTTCGATTATTTTGACCCGCTCAGGGTAAGCATTTTCGTCAATATTTTCTCTGCAATCCCTTAGCTCAGATAAAGAATATTTTGTGTAGTCTACTTCCATGTTTACCTAGGTATATAACGCCCAAATAACGGGCTAATAATGCTTGGCTAAACTAGTGAGCGCAGCGAACCAAGCCAAGCTTTGTTAGGTTTACCAATTCGAGAAAATTTCTTCTTCTCGTTCTTTCAACCAAGATACAAATTTCCACATTTTTACTGTTGGTTCTAAATCAAAGTTTTTATAATTTACCAATGCCCGCATTAACATCTGTGCAGCTAAAGGTTCAGATACTTCGACTTTATGTTCTAAATCAGGGAAAGAATGCCCATGCTTAAGTTCATTTCTAATTTCATTAGCTTTTCGAGCAAATTGCCCGAATGAAGCATCAGAATCATATTTTTCCTGAAACCACGGATGAAGTTCAGCCAGTATATTTTCCATTCCATTGGCATGAAGTATATTTCCTAGCATTTCCTCGGCAGCTCCAGCTAGTGTTAGAGTGCTAACAAAGTCACGTTCATCTATAAAAAGATCTATGGCTCGCTCAATTTGTATGATTGCTAATTCAGTCTTGGAAAAATACATGTAAACCTAACGCCTTACTAAGAGGCAAATAATAGTTGGTTAAAATAAGCGACGAAGGAGCAAAAACCAACTGTTATTTGTCCTTTTGAGTGACTTGTTATATGCATATTCATCTATTATAAAAAGCAGCTTCCATTTCTTTTATGAACTTTTCAGACATAGCATAACCTAAAGAAGGTTTGTAAAACTCAAACTGTTGTTTGGTTAATAGTTTAGGTAAATATGGCCAATATTGTTTGTTGCGCCCTATATCTTCGAGAAAACCACAAAGCACAGCTTGATGTGGAGTATCTTCATATTTTGTGCTTATGCACCATGAGAAGTATTGCTTTACGTGCTTAATGTATTCATTATCGCCACTCTTAAGCGCATCTAATAACCGATATTCAATATAGCACCAAGCCTCACCCGGACCGCCTGACTCTTCAATGTCTTGTTTAATTACAGGAAATAAATCAATCGCGACTCTTCGCCAAGTACTCATAGCTATCCTTGCATATAACGCCCTGTTAAGGGGCTGATAATGTTTGGCTAAAATGTGTAGCGAAGCGAAACTGAGCCAAACTTTAGCAGTCCCGCACTTAAACAGCTTGTTATAAATACTTACTCAAATAGCACAAAAATTCTTTTATCTGAATGTTGTAAATATGCGTATTTTAACTCTAATAAATGACCTGCTAGATCCATAGAATTAACATCCGTATTCTCCCAAGAAACTTCGTCAGACCAGTTTACAGCAACATCTTTCAATACTTCATCGTCAATTGTTGTGATTGCTTCAGTGAAATTTAACGGTAATAACCAAAGACAATCACTTAGAGCAGAACTGGTGCAATTAAAGCAGCCTAATAAGTCGCTTATTTGGTTCTTGGTAAAGAAACCTCCACCCAAAATTGAGGACTCAGATATTTCTTCAAAGCTACTGTAATCGCAATCACTAATTGCTGCGAAGAATGTTACGTCCAAACTCAATCCTTTAGGTATTTATAACGCCCATTTAAGGGGCTGATAATAGTTTGCTAAAATTGTGACGCGAAGCGAAACCGAGCAAACTGTTAGCAGTCCCGCTTTAAATTCTTGTTATGTGTTTTCATCATCCGTAGTGTAATAGTCGATACTTGAACGAATAGATGATTCAAAGAACTCAGTGTGTTCCTTAATAAAAGACTCTAAATCCACAGGTTCTTTTTCCGACTTAATCGCATAATATCTAGCGGCGTAACATGCCATAGTGTACATAAATGATGAGTTAACCTGAGGAATTGATATTTCGCTTTCCTTAGCAATTGCACTCTGCATAAACTCCTCTACAATTTCGTAGAATTTATCTTCCAAATCATCGTCAATATCCATACTTTTAAAAACTCATAACGCCCTGTTAAGGGGCGGATAATAGTTGGCTTAAAATGTGGAACGAAGTGGAACCCAAGCCAACTGTTAGGAGTCCCGCTTGAACAGCTTGTTATGTGTTTTTTACACTTATCTTGACTGCTTTGCTTTTGCCTGACGTAAAGCCTTGCGTTCTTGCTTACTTGGAATATTTTCACGAGTAGAAAGAACGGACTTTATATCTTGATATGCTTTCTTCCACTGCGGAGTATTTTTAAACTCAATTCCATTATGCTTAGCCGTTTGATGTTGATCTGATAATTCAAACGACTCTTCACATTTTAATAAAGCATTTCTTCGACTCATCAAAGTGCCAGTATGCATCTCTTCCAAGTCAGTTTTTGATATTACATCTAACTTTTTAGACACTCACAACTCCAGAAACACATAACGCCCTGTTAAGGGGCTGATTAATGTTTGGCTAAAATGTGTAGCGAAGCGAAACCGAGCCAAACTTTAGCAGTCCCGCTTGAACAGCTTGTTATGTGCTTGATTCACATAGCTGTTTTACTATTTTTTGTGCTTCTGTAGAGCTAATGCGACCTGCTTTAATATATGCCAAATTATTAGCATCTGAATCTGAGCATACTATTGAAAGCACTTGATCATAAATAGCTTTATGAAACTCAATTTCTCTAGAGTGTTTTTGAAGCAATTTATGATTAACACCATTAGCTTCATGACCATCTAAAGCATAGCTGTGATAGAAGTTATCGTATAATTTTACGAATTGCCAAAAATCTAATTTCCCATCGGCACAATCAAGAGCTAGAATTTTGTGATTATTTAATTGCTCGATTAATTCTTCTTCCGGTGAAGCCATCGCTAATTCCTTGAAGCACATAACGCCCACATTAAGGGGCGGATAATGCTTGGCTATAATTTGCGAGGAACGAGCGTCAGCCAAGCATTAGACGTCCCTTCCTTTAATTGCTTGTTAGGTAACTTAATCGCTGAATATTTCTTCACCGCAGTTTGGACATATACTATTCTCGTTGATTTCATTCAGAGCATTTTTATCTATGTCACTCATGCAATTTGTGCAAACTATATCTAAGTCCTTTGTTAGTTTTTTCAGCTTCCTAGATACTAAAAATGGCGGTAAAGCCATGCCAATGATAAGGAAAATCATCAAATTGCTATTGGCTGACTCTGACAGTAGTTCAAGCTTAAATACAATGATTGACGAGACAATTAGTAACACAGAAAAAATCACAGCTAGACTTAGCAATTTTCTGCTTTTCATACTAACTCTGTTACCTATTTCACGAATTTCAGATTTTCTCATGAGCTTGAATAGTTACCTAACGCCCTGTTAAGGGGCGGATAATGCATGGCTACAATCGTGAGGAACGAACGCCAGCCATGCTTTAGACGTCCTTACCTTAAACAGCTTGTTATGTGGCTGGCCACTTCGGCTCTTCATTTTCACCATACAACACGCCAAAATTAATATTTGTTAGTTTATTAAAACTGAATTGAAGTTCTAGCCATTCTTTTTCAAAAGTTACAGATACAAAAGAGCCATAGTCATCAATTGTCGGTTCTGTATCTAATTCCATGCGTAAAATTGATAAAACTTCAGGCATAGACTTACCAATAAGTTGGTGCCCCAATATTGTCACGTTTTTATTGTGAACTTCGATCCAGCTAAGGCGATGATCATTTTCAATTTCAAAGGATAACTCGACTAGAAGCTCGTTGAACTGTAGTCGTTTATTTTCTTCATCGGTAAAGAACGTTTTATCAGGGTTACCTAGTAAGGCAATTACTTGTTGTTCTGTATGACCAAACAGAATTGAGTCAACTCCATAACCTAATTTGATTTCCAATGCTTGATTCCTTCAAAGCCACATAACAGCTTATTAGGTCTTAATTTTTTTAAATTTTATATTAAAACAACAAGTTAGATGTATGATTAATTAATCATGTAGACACGGTGTAGTCATATTATCTCAAACTATTTTGTAGGATGTTTGATTGTTGTAGCTAGCTAGGTGGTTAAAACACAAGGTCTATTAATGGTTAGTTTCCACATGTAAGTTACTCCCTATCATCTGTACAGTGTCAGAAAGGAGCGTTAAAAATTGATATTGAATAGCGAAACGTGACGGATAAGTTAACTTCAATAACAATTAGTATAAGTTGGTATATAGCTTCTGCTGGAAAAAGTAGTCAAATATTATAAGAATTTAATAAACCATATTGTCAATTAGAAATATCGACCCTGTAACAGTTTAAATTCTGAATACATTTATGCTTTCACAATCTTATGATATTTATCAAAAAAATCTGAAACTTTGCCTACAGAGCTATGTAAAAGTAGAGCTTCATCTGTCGTCAGATCTAATCTTTCGAATATTTTTCCATCACTAAACACAGCTTCATAACGATATAATTGCTCTGCGATATCTTTATCCTTATATACCGCCGAATTTTTTATGTAATCAACAACATCTTGAAACTCAGTAAATGCCACTGTTTTACCTACAAATATACTCGTAATCTTATATTCAATAGGAATAGCAGCGATTCCAGCCTTAATTTTATCAATATAAGAGTTAAATACTGATTGCCCTATTGTAGAAATCAGGTTATCAAATATTACTTTTTTAGATGCTTTATTTATTTTGCTTACAGCAAACTCTGCGATTTTAGATTTTTCTTCCTCTGATGCTTTTTCGCCATGTTCCATAGGTATACCTGCTTTAGCCCATGATGCGTATATAAATGTCTTAGGTATGTAAAACAAGTCAATTCCTCTCCCCTTAATAAATTCTTGAGCGGGAGCTGTGAAATCGCCAGCAGCAAGAATCCCAAGAATCCTAGCAGTCGGATAAGTCTCTCCCATAGGGAGCAATTTCCCCGAATCATCTCTAGCTTTATCTCTAGAGTGTCCAGCTCTTCTTCTCCAAAATGTTTCAAAAAAGGCTAAAGGGATACCTTTTTCATCATCAGTACCACCTAACTCCAAAACAAAATCATAATCTACTTCGGAACCATCTAAAGCTTTCCATATTATTTTCCCTTGTCTGCATTTTCTATTTTTAAACCTATGATCAAGGTACAAATTTAAGTCTTTAGCAACTCTGCTTAATAAATATGTTGCTAATTCTTCCTCAAACCAATCACCGATTAATTGACCTATTTTATGTCCACTTGAAGCCAAATTTTTACTCATAAGTAGTCCTTAATATGATTTGCTATAGCTTTTGCTAATAAAGGTGGAACAGCATTTCCTACCTGATCATCTTGTGTAAGATACTTAGCTTTTCTAGTCAAATTTCCAAAAAATTGATAATCATCATCGAAACTTTGTAGTCTTGCAGCTTCTCGAGTCGTAAGCCCTCTTGGTTCCCAAGGATGTATAATGTCAGTCCTAAAATTACAAGTTATAGTTCTCGATGGAGTTGTTTCGTTTAACCGAAAAACATTGTTCTTTTTCGTTCTTAGGTGCTCAGGCAATGATCTAATATCGCCTCCTTGAGGCATATGGGAGTATCTTTCTACAATTTTTTCACTATGACGAGTGGCTCTTTGATTAAAAAGATAACCTGGCTTTCTATCGCCTCTAATTAATTCTTGAAAATCATTTTTAAAAAGTTGATTCTTTGCTTCTTCTTCACCTTCACCTTGTCCTATTTTAGGTAAATTAGACAAGGCTTCCCCAACTGTTATATGAGGCTTCAAAATGCCTTTAAATAACTCCATGCTTTTTGAATTTAGTGAGTCATGAGTAGGTAGTGGCAAACCAATTCTTTGTTTATGACGAGATCCTATTAATATAAACCTTGGCCTAGCTTGAGGAACCCCATAATCAGCTGAATTCAGTATACCGTGGGATATTTCATATCCAATTCGAGAAAACTCTGAGCAGATTGCTTCAAGAACTAGTCCTCCTTGCATTGATACTAAACCAACAACATTTTCGAATACGAAGATATCAGGTTTCAGTATATCAACAATACGTACATATTCTTTAAACAAAAGGTTTTTAGGATCATCAACAAGCCTTCTACCTGCGAGGCTAAATCCTTGACATGGTGGACCACCAATTACAACTTGAATATTAGTATTATCAGTCAATGCTAATAGTTGATTTTCTTCAATATCGCTTACATCAGAACAAATTGCAGGAGTATTTGGATGATTATGTTTAAATGTGTCAATTGCTTGCTTATCGAAGTCAACAGCTAAAACAGTTTCAAACCCACCAGCCTTTTTAAAGCCTTCTGTAAAGCCACCTGCTCCGCAAAACAAATCAACAGTCGTAATTTTGCTCAAAGAAACCTCTGAATAGTTAATAGCGAAATAATTTTTTCAGGGAGATTTATACCACAATAAATACTTAAAAAGTAAAGTCGTTGAATATATATCTGAATTTTTCAGAAGATAGATTATTAAGTATCCATTTTAAGTTTTTTAGTAAATATTTATCCGTTACAGTCTTTCATAGACTTCGTCATTAGTGACAATATACGTATAGAAAAAATGCCTATAGGTCACTCACTAAATCAGATGCGAACATTTCTTTTAGTTTGCTTCAGCTGTATTAGAGAATAAAAGAGCTAATGTCTTATTAATGTTTGTAATGATAATCAACAGTACATTCTTTTTAGGCTGAAAGAGTCACATAGTACAGTTATTTACAGAACTCCAAGTTATCACAAACTACGTTTGCTCTTTCTAAACGCCAACTGAAGAATCGAGTTAATATTCGATGACCTTTAAACATTAGTCCCTTAATAGTTTGAATAATGTTTCCATCATAAAAGCCTAGTTTGCATTCACCCGTTTCACTATCAAATGAAGCATCATAGGCAAGCTTAATCGGCTGGTCTTTTCGCTTAGAAAATACCCCACCCATTGCATTAATATATTCGTGCCATTTACTTTCATCTGCGGCTTTTCTGGCTTTTTCAATAATTTCATCTAGTCCAAGTGACTGCTTTAATCGTCTTAGCTCACGCCATACAGAAACACTCGCACCACCAATTTGCTGAAACTGACGTATACACCAACAAGACGCCCACGCATCAACACGTTGTGCTGCGGTGATTGGATCTTCACCATAAACGCCTTTGTCTAGTCCTTCACCATCAATATTCTTTGAAACATACTTGGCAATATAACCTGTGGCACTCCCTTTTTTAGGGTCTATCATTTTAAAGTCACAACGATTTTCTAAAGCACCTTTTTCATCACCATCTTCTTCTAGTGAGTAATGGCTGATTGTTTGCTTTACCTCATTAATATGTTGAGGCTCAACAAACAACAGGATATGCCAATGGGGCGTACCATCATGCTGAGGCTCTGCCACTCTAAAGCCATAAGGCTTAATATCTTTTCTATTCCAATGCGCTCTTATTCTTGACCATAACGTACATAAGTATTGATTCCCCATGTAAGGAGTTAAGCTTTGATATTTAGTGTTGCGCTGCCCTGATTTGGCATATGCCGCGTGATATTTTGAAGGACACGTTATGGTAATAAATATGCCCTGATGACCATGTGTTTTTGATAGTTCTTCAAAACCTCGCATTCGTACCATTAATTCTGCTTTCCTGACGGCTGGATTTGATACATTTAAATCAGATAATTCCTTTAATGAAAATTGCTGACCGATATCATTAATCACATACATAGAGCTGAGCATTTGTTCGTTACGCAAACGTTGCTGTTTTCTTTTGGTAACAGTCAAATCGCTGGCATAAATTTGGTTGTTTTTATGAACAAGATTCAATTCTATTGCGGCTTGCTCATACGCTTGGTTAAAAATTTTCCGTAATCGTCGATTCCACCAATTTTTGTCAATCATTCGCTTTATTGCGCCCAACTCCGTTACGCCTTTTTCCGAAACAATTGGCGCCTTAATTCGAAACGTTTGGCAATAATCCGAGAGTATTCGGTAAATTTCGACTGAATTTGACTCGCAAATTTGCGTTAACGGTTCAAAGCGCTTCGTTACGTTACGGAACGGATCGTTACGGGCATTTCTTTTATTGGGTGAATCGCCCAAATTTGGAAATGTGTTTTCAATTTTCGACAGAATTCGCTGGATTGCTTTTGAATTTGGGTCAGTGTTTTGAATAAATGGTTTTAGCTTTCGAAAAAGCGATTGAATTTGGATTTCAAACTCGACTCGTTTTGTCGGTTCGTTAGCGGAATTTTCTATCGTTTTTTTGAGTTCAAATAGGACATCCGAAAATTGAGCCAAATTTGGAATGCTACTTTTCAAAACCAATTCAATTTGATCGGTTATATATCCCAAATTATTGGAAGTATTAGTGCTTTTACTCAAATCAAGTGTTTTTTTGTTGTGATAGAGTGCTATTCGTCTACACCGATCTGCACAATCACTCGAAATTGTTCTGATTTCATTGTCATCGACCGTCATGGAGTGGCGAAGCTTTTCAGGAAGTAAGCTGACAATCTTTTTTATCGTATTGAGAACATATAGATTCCTTTCTCGTCTAGCCTTCAGTTTAAAAGCATTACTTAATACGAGCTGTTTAATAGAGTCGGGAACTTTATTAAGCTCCCAAAACATAAATTCGACATCAGCCCTGTCAGCAGGACATTTATGAACCTCCTGTGCTAAAAACGGGTTGTCTTTAAACACAGGAGCCAGTTTATTAAGTTTTAGCTGTAAGCTATCCGTTTGAGCATTCATTTTTGTAATTCTCAAACACTGATTGACCTAGTTCACTAATAGTAAAGCGCTTGTATTCGACGCCTTGTCGAAAGTAAGGTTCTCCAACAATTAAACCTTTTGCTTTCAAGTCTCGAATAGAGCCCAACTTAATTATTTGTCCTAACGGTTTCGATGGTAGTAATTTTCCAAACTTAGCACATGGCTCTACACATAAATCCAACTGCAATCCATCATTGAATATCCTTAAATGTGCGTAATTATTATTAGTTAACTTTCCTGAAAGGATTTTATTACCTTCATCAATGAGTTGGTGGTCAAAGTTCATATCCATTACGCCACTCCTTCACTCGTTGAATAACATAAGTTATCTTCAAGGTACTTCTCGATATCTTGCAACCGATATCGAATAGCTCTTGCTCCCACTTTGATAAAGGGAATTCTCGCGCCAGCCCACCTGTCTCGTTCAAGGAAGGCTTCGCTGACACATAAAATTTCAGCAGTTTCTTTTGTGTTTAATAGTTTAATTTTCATCAATATTTACTCGTTGTTTAAAAGGAACGAGTAAAGTTTTGATCATGTATTAATTGGTTTGAATGACGCTAGGGGGTACAGGTATACCGCTAGGGGGTAGCGGTATATTCGTAACTATATTGGCATTTTCCACTTTCCATTTTTAAAGTCGCCAATCCACTTGCTAAATTGATGATTTTTTTCTTCTGCCTCAGATAAAAGTAATAATTCACTTTTCTCAGTTTCGAGTTCAGCCTCAATTATCATGCCTGCTTTTCTGGCGGAGAATTCAGTATAGTTTTTCAAATAACGCTTAATAACTTCAACTTTCAAAGGCTCCATATGCTTTGCTTTAGCATTGCCTCCCGCACTTCCTAATTTTGCATTGTTATTATTTTTATCAAATAGACATTCGGCACGTGCAACACTATCAATAACTTCTTCTTTTAACTGTGCAATATTACTTTGTACCGTTTGTTTGAAATACGCCTTTAGTGGTTCCTCGTAATTATCAATTTCTGAAGGTGCATGGAGGATTTCTGCTGATTGCATTAACGTTAATGTGGCGAATAGCTCACCCCATTGGATGCTTTTTATCTGTAGTTCATTTAGGTCAAAATAATCCAATAATAAATAGAGTGACCTTCCTTCCGATAATACCACTGACTTTCTCGTACTTGATGTATCAAGTAGCTTCATCGATAAACTTTGTAGAAGGTTTTCACCGATCCTCAGCATAGAAGTAACTGCTTTTGATAGCTCAATTATTTGCTTATCTGATCGCTTTATCAAAATATCTCGTGCAATATGAGTAGCATCACATACGTCTTCATCTGGCTCGAAACTCATTGGTAAAAGATCAGACCTTTCAAAAATATTGCTATGTCGTGCTCGCACATTTTCTATGCTTATTGCTTCTTTAGCTTCTTGCTTTATTTTATCTTGATACATAATCATCCAAATTAATGTTGCATTGCTCTTTGAAAAAGTCGGTTATACGTTGCATTGGTGCACGTAGCCGGTCATGGTTAGCAATAATATATCCTTCGGTCACATCTGAGCCGTTTTTATGGTTAACAAGTCGCTTGATAGCATACGCTGATATATCTAACGATTCAGCGACGGTTATAAATGTCCTTCGTAAGTCATGAAAGGTGAATTTAATGCCTGATGATTCTGTTAGGTATCTTAGTGCTTTTTCGGGGTATGCGAGGAATTTTGCTTTCCTTGATGAAAATACATAGTCATTCGTTCTAAAGCGTAATCGATAATTCAATATTGAAATCAGTACATCAGATAATGGTAGCGTTAACGGTTCCTTGTTTTTGGTGTCGGGTATATGAATAGAGCCTTCTTCCAAATCAACATTGTCCCAGGTTAAGGTAGCCGCTTCATTTTTCCGTAACCCTGTCAGTAATAAAAATAAAAGGTAATCTGCCGCAACATGATGCGACTCTGCGCCTGTATTGAATTTCATATCTTGCAGCGCTTCGTACCACGCTTGCAGTTGATGTGGTTTAATGACGTTTTGCCGTCTTGGCTCCCTAGCCCAAGCATTAAGTTGTCCTAATCGCTCTACAGGGTTATGTGGAAACAGGCTGTTACCGCTATTATCTTCATATTGCCCTTTAGCAAACTTATAGATAGCACTTAAAACTCGCATAGCAGTATTCGCATATGAAGGACTATGGCTCGATAATAATTGTGCATGGCGCTTTGCCACCATATCTTTAGAGATATCAACTAGCCGTTTATTCTTCCAATCCGCTAACTTACCGTTTAGATACATCTCGTACTGCACATAGGTCTTTTCTTTTAAGTTAGACTTCACCCGACGGTAATCCTGCCACACTTGCCATAACGTCATTTGCTCCGCTTCGGCTTGCTGCCTTTTCGCTATGGGATCAATACCCGTTGCAATTTCGCCTAAGTATTTCTGAGCTTCTTTTCGTGCAGTTTCTACGGTGATCTCTGGATAGCGACCAAGTGTTATTCGTTTGAGCTTTCGGTTAATGCGCTTTTCTAATACAAACGCTTTACTGCCTCCTACAGTGACGCGAACAGCAAAACCTTTTAGCAGATTATCACGGTAAAAAGCTTGTCCTGATTCGGGCAGTTCAACCTTGTCTACAAAAGACTTGGTTATTTTGCATGTAGACATAGTGTAGTCATGATATTTAAAAGAGTGGTGAGCTATTTAAAACAAGATAAAGGTTAAAAGTCAATTAAAATAAGGGCTTTAAGGGTGGGTCGTGTTTATTAAAAAGCATTGAAACAACTATAAATAAAACAGCTTATTAGAAGGCAAATTGCCTTGTTTAAACAGTGCATTTTGCCTCCTTTCTACAAAATTATTAATACTTATTATGCACTAAGCCTATAAATTCTCTAGCTTAATTTTATTTTGCCTCCTTTCTCCGTTGTGGAAAGGGGGCAATTTGCCTTGTATCCTGCATTTTTGTTAACGACCACAAAGCTGTATAAATAAACAGTTATCATATAAAGAATTATAAATGTGTATTCTTGCGCTATAACATCATGAGCATTGTTTAAAGGGTTTGTTTCGAACTTTTTAGGGCTGGTACATTTACGTATCTAGAAGGGGAGCTTTAGCAGAGCATTCCCCTTTTAGTTTATAGAAAATATATGATTATTCCGCATCATATATAACTGGAATTCTCATCGACTCTCTTTTGATCATGTTTATTGCTATTTGAGTATCCACCTCATAGAAATCATTAGGGCAAGCACTAGTTCTCAACGCATGCATAATACGATCTTTTGCATCGTTAGGTTGATTACAATAGGTGTTATACAAAATAGCATAACTGCCTGGCATTCTTGTATTATTTACAAGTTCGGTTACATACTTTTCAGGTGATTGATTAGTAGAAACGAATTTAACGACACTTTTCATAATTGAGTGTTGAATGACAAACAGGTTACCACTTGATGCTGATAAACCTTCTTCACTGTCATTTAAATTGCCCATGCCCCAATTCTTCCTTAAGGTTAGTCTTTGGTGTCAAAGCCTTTGCACCATTTTAGCTGTATTATAAGCCTACTTTAACTGCAATCATATGCTTATTATTGCCAGCTAGTAATTGTTTTTAACATGCATACATTTTAAATGTTTCATAAAGTAAAGAAATTCTACACCAGTCACACTAACCCAGTAAGCCAATCAAAAGTTAATACTGTGGTAAATATTTTTAAGCTGACTAACCCAATAAATAATATGATTAACAGTGCTTTTAATTTTTTACTTTTTAAATTGTGCCAATACGCAAATTTTGCTTGGACTTCCTTCTTTAATTCATCGATATCACTTTGCATACGTAACTCCTTGTTTAAACAGACAACTTAAACAAAACTTACAAAATGAACAAACAGAGATTTGTAAGTCGATATTATTGTAAAATCATACTGCCCAGTTCAATTTGTCGAATAAGCGTCAAATTTATGCAAAGTAACTAAACGCGAACCAATACATTAAACAATTGTTACATAACTACTTTATTTGTATTAGAGCCAAATGCTATAACACAATTGTTAAAAATTAAGTTAATATCAGCCAGCCATTTATGGAGTAGCAGTAGCTATTACTGCTATATAGAAACACAATTTCGGACACTAAGATTTATGCGTTTATTTGATATTTTGTCAGTGCTATATGAGCCAGTTAACTCGCTGGATAATCATGAGCATTTATTGTCATATGTTCAGCCTAAGCTGAATGAAGATGGTACCTGCCCTATTTTAAAAGAAGCTGGTGATGAATATGACTTGCGGCAATATGCTGACTCACCAGAGCAGTATGAGAACCTGCTTGATTTAGTCACCCGACTTAACCGACTGGTCCGTTGGATACATTTAAAAACCGATGTAATGTGGTTTGGTATCTACTTGTCTCACGGTAATAAATTAGTGAAATATGTGTATAACGGTGAAATGTCAAAGGCAGAATTTCCAATTGCACCTGAATATCTAGATAAATCGATAAACACCCGAGTCATCATGGAAAAACAGCATTATTATATTCCAGATGTCACTAAGCATGACGGTCCATACTATCGCTGTGATGCCAAAGTTAAATCTGAACTGTGCTGCCCAATATTCGACCCTGAAGGCGACGTCATCGGTATTTTTGATTGTGAAGATTATCGTGAAAACTTTTTTGATGAGAAAATCGACTTTATTCGTACTAAAGTCAAAAAAGCGATAGAAATTTTTCTCGAAGATCACCCTTATATTACTTATATGGGTTATAGCCACTTTAATCCTGACGCCTATAATCCTACTGCTTGATAGTACTATCAATATAAATTCAATAGTTAAATAAAGTAGCTTGGTGTTTACCCTCTCAGAACGCTAATACTGAGCTGCTTTAGTCATTGACTGCCGCCCAAGGGAATTTTGTTTTCCTAGCCAATTGCATAGCGCTTTTATAGTGTCTATTCTTCATATTCTTAAAGCTATAATAACAAAGGCAAACTTATGAGCTATCCAAGGCCAATAAAAGCTATTTTTTCAATTTTTTGCGTCATCACCTTAGTGGCTGTTACGGGGTGTTCTCAACCAGAAAAAAAACAAGAACCCTCAGTTAAAAAACAAGAATCCAGTCAGGAAAATTTTAGATTAATTTTTGGTGGTACCGATGTCGGCGGATTAGTCGTAAATCATAATGGTAGCAACATTAATATCGATTATTCATTTAGTAATAATGGTCGAGGAGCAAGCAGCAAAGAAACCTTGCAGTTATCTAATATTGGGCTTCCTATAGATTGGCGAATTACCGGTAAAACAGTTTTCGGTAATGAGGTCGATGAACAATTTTACCTTAAAGACAATACCGCCCATTGGAAAAGTTCTTCAGAAAGCGGCTATAAGCCATTTGATGATAATGCTTTATACATAGCCCAAAACGCTAGCCCTTACGCGCTTTATCTCTATGCAAATGCATTATTGAAAAACCAAGGAAAACCTCTAGCTACCTTACCTTCCGGAGAGGTTTCAATCGCCCAAGTCGATAGTGTAGTACTCAAAGATGTTAACGGAAAAGCTATTGCAGCGACTATTTATGCTATTAACGGTATTGAACTTGACCCTAGTTATATTGCGCTTGATGAAAGTCAGCAAATGCTTGGTTATTTATCACCACGCGCAGTTATCATTCGTGAAGGCTTAGAAGAGAATAATAAAACCTTAAGTAATTTAGCAGCGAATTTAAACGCGAGCCGTTTTGAAAAGATTGCGAAAAAAGCTACACATCAATATAACAAACCTGTCCGTATCAATAATGTCAAAATATTTGACCCAGTAAGCATGCAACTTACCGCTGCTCAGTCTGTTTTAATCAAAGAAAACATGATTATAGCGATTGAACCACTAGTTAAATCGCCAGTAAGGGGCGAAGTATTAATTGACGGTAATGGCGGCACATTAATTCCTGGCCTTTATGAAATGCATGGTCACATGAGTGATAACGATGCGCTACTAAACGTTATCGCTGGTGTAACGTCTGTCAGAGATATGGGTAATGAAATAGAAATACTCGATGCGTTAGTTGACAAAATTGAACACAAACAAATTATCGGCCCTCGCATCACGAAAAGTGGTTTTATCGAAGGCAAGAGCGAGTTTTCAAATGCTACGGGCGAATTAGCATCAACTGAACAAGAAGCAGTTGACTTGGTTAATATGTACGGTGAAAAAGGCGGCTACTTCCAAATAAAAATATATAGTTCGGTTAATGGTGATTGGGTTCCTGCTATGGCAAAAGCTGCTCAAGAACACGGCATGCGAATCACCGGGCATATTCCCGCTTTCTCGACAGTTGATGAAATGATCGCTGCGGGATATAACGAGATCACTCATATCAATCAAGGTATGTTGAGTTGGGTACTCAACAGAGAAGAAGATACACGCACCCTTTATCGTATTACTGGGATGAAACGCTTTGTTGATTTAGACCTAAACGATGAAAAAGTTCAACACACCTTAAATACGATGGCCGAGAAAAACATCGCTGTCGACCCTACCATGGTTATACACGAGTTTGGTTTAACAGCTCGAAATGGTGAAACTCGTATTGGCACTAAAGACTATATCGACAATATGCCAGTTGGCGTGCAACGACAAGCTAAAGTCGCGTTGCTTAACGTTGCCGATGAAGCAGAAGATAAAGCTTACAAGAAGGCGTTTGATAAAATCATCGAAACGCTCGCGTTAATGCATAAGAAAGGCATTTTTCTTGTGCCTGGTACCGATTTAGGCGGCGCATTTGAACTCCATAGAGAGTTAGAGCTATTTACGAAAATAGGCATGTCGAACGCAGAGGCTTTACGTAGAGGTTCTTACGACATGGCCCAGTACTTAGGCTATGGCGAAAAACTTGGTAGCATAGAGGTTGGTAAACTCGCAGACTTCTTTTTAGTGCCAGGCAACCCAATTGCAGATCTTCGGGCAATTAAGACAGTTTCAATGGTTTCAAAAGATGGTGTGATTTATTTCCCTAGTGAGATTTACCCAGAGTTTGGCATTAAACCTTTCACCCCAAGCCCGGTAGTGATGGCAAGTAATTAATACAACGGCCCTACAAATGAATAGCACTAAATGTATACACAATGTGGGTTCCTTGCTCACTTGTGTGTACTGCAAAACTACCGTTTAACGCATTAGTCGCCAGATTGTGACAGATAGATAGTCCTAAACCTGTAGAACCACTGATCCTATCCGTAGTATAAAATGGTTCTACAACTTTATGGGTCATGTTAGTGGGTATGCCTTTACCATTGTCTCGATAGGTAACTTTAAAAGTATTTTCTTGCACTTGCTCTACTGTTATTTCAATTCGATTCTCGTTTGCAATATCAAAACCATGCTGAACACTATTGGTGATTAAATTAGTCAAAACCTGTGCATGGTACCCAGGGTAACTAGTTACATGCACATTGGGACAATGTAATTTAACCTGTGCTTTTTTACGTTTTAAAATAGGGGTTAGCGTTGAAACGACACGCTGAAAGTAATGGTTTAATTCAATATTTTCTTCTTGAATATCAGCCTGCTCTTTCGCTGTTCGTTTGAAATCTTCAATTAACTCTTTTGCGCGAAATAAGTTGTTTTCTATTAATGGTAAAGACTGTGAAAGCTGCTCCATAAAGCAGTTCATATCCTTATGTGATATGCCGCCACCTTCAAGTTTTGTTTTAAAGGCTAGGTATTTTTCTTGTAATAAGCTTTGTGCTGTAATTGCGACACCAAGAGGAGTATTCACTTCATGAGCTACTCCCGAGACTAATCCACCTAGGGCAGCCATTTTTTCAGATTCAATTAATTGTTCATGGGCGCCTTTTAGCTGCTCAATGGTTTCTGCTAATTTAATCGTGCGATCTGCTACTTTTTCATCCAAGCTTTTATTCAATGCTATAAGGTTGTTTTCATGGTCAAATCGCTCAATTTCACCTGCGATTCGGCCCGAGAATAGTTCAAATAGGGAAAGGGTTAATTCTTGATCGGTAATTGGGTTTTCATATAAAGCGACCACTAACCCCATCACCTTACCTTGTGAGTTATATAAAGGTGTGCCTAAGTAGCCTTCTATCCCCATATCAATGAGAAGTTGGTCATCTGGAAAGCTGTCGGTTACATGGTCAGGGTAAATACAAACAGAGTCGTCTGCTACATTAGCGCATGGCGTATCTTTTAGTGCATATTCAAAGTTATCTAACACCTTACCATTGCCAACTAAGCAGATGGTATTTGACACATTGCGTTCAAGGTTAAGCCTAGCGATAAACGTATAATTTGATTGAATAACTTTATCTAAGCAAAGGGTTACGCATTCAAAAAAGTCTTCACCGTAACTATTAGATATACCTCTAATAATATCTTGGATAATCGCTTGCATGGCCGCTCTACTCGTCTGGGTATTGCGCTCTTATTTCAGTAAATTCACTATAATGTTCAAATAAAACATCCACTAATCTAGGTTCGAATTTAATACCACGTTGAGCGCTGATAAAGTCTTTAATGTCCTGCTCTTGCCATTTTTCCTTATAACATCGTTTAGAGCCTAGTGCATCAAACACGTCTGCAATTGCCATGATTCGGGCTTCTAGCGGTATTTCTTCACCAGCTAACCCATCAGGATAGCCAGTGCCGTCCCAGTTTTCATGATGGTAATGTGCTAAACGAGAACCCAACTTAGAGATGCTAGCTGTAGATTTTGCTAATAACTCACTACCTACTTCAGCGTGGGTCTTCATCACTTCCCACTCTTCTTCATCAAGTTTGCCCGGTTTATTTAAAATTCGTTCAGGGATCGCTATTTTCCCAATATCATGCAATGGTGCAGCAAGTTTTAATGCATCAATATATTGTTCACTTAAACCAAGCTTCTTACCGAATAGCTCACAAATTAATGCAACGCGCTGAACATGGGCCCCTGTTTCCTTGCTCTTAGCTTCAATAGCTTCGCCGACAATATAAAGTAATTCTTTTTGCGTTCTTTCTATCTCGTGCTGCTTTGTTAACCCTTCTAAAATTAACGCGACATTGGTGGCATATAACTCAGCTAAATTAGCTCTAAAATGTTCTACATCGTTTTCAAACTCTATATAAAGAACACTAGCCGAATTGCTTGCCGTTTCGTAATAACCAATAAAACAGGTTTCATCTGAGTGATGGGTTTTTCGCTCAAATGTTTCCGTAATTAATTTCTTAACTTCTCTGGATATATCCGAATTATCTAAGCTGTCAGATTCAGAGACATATTTACCAGTGCAAGCAATGATCATATTGGTAGTTTCATGATCAAAGTCTACTTGATTCCGCGCTATATAAAGCGCCGAGCTTTCTACATTCATTAACGATAACAAATGGTTTAATGCCGCAGAGCCAAATGAGCGAATATGATTAATTTGAAGTAAGTCATGAGTAGCAGTGATCAGTTTCTTAAAGGCATCCAAGCTGCGCTGAATCGTCATAATGTCACGATAGGCTCGGATACCTGCATAGACGGTAGTGACCATTTTACCGGAAGTAAAATCAGTTTTTTCTTTGTAGTCGTTAATGTCGTATTCTTTGATTACAGTAGCTTCCGGTGCAGTTCCCGCTTGCCCTGTTCGCAATACTAGCCTTATCGCTTGGTTTTTCAGTTCATTTCGAATCCAATGAACCAACTCTAGGCCTGCATGATCAGTTTCCATAACTACATCCACGAACGCCATAGCAAACGTAGCATCTTTCTGAAGAAGTTCACGTGCTTCTTCAGAGGAGTATACAGATACAAGGTCTAACTTTCTTCCCTCTATGCGCGTATCAGCCAACACTAAACGAGTAACTTGATGCACAGCTTCATCGTCATCAATAATCAAAATGCGCCAAAATTTGGGGACATGCTTTTGCTTAACTGAAGACTCTTCTGTTTCTTCCTTAAAAATAAACTTATTCATTGATTCCAAATACCGTTAAGAAATTACTTTCAGTGTAATATACACTTGCATATTTTGCGTAAAAATACATTAAAATTAAGGTAGTAGATAAAAAAGGTGCACGTAAAAGTACACCTTTTTTATTTTTTAAACCGTTACCTGATCAGTTAAACTGAGCAACAACCTGATCAACAATTGTTTTAATCGTCGTAGCTGGATCATTTTTATCTGCAGAGGTAATTCGTTTAACGCCCCAACCATGCCATGTAGGCTGCTTAGTCTTAACGTCAAAAACGTCAATGGCTAGCTTGCCTTCAGAGTAGCTTCGAACGTGAGTTTCATTGCCTACAGCTAAACCACCGTAATAGCTACGCCCCCAGCCAAATCCAGCTCGGTATGTCGCGGGAAAACTGTCCACTTTAATCTTATCGCGACTACCTACGGTATACGAAATAGCAAAGTCGGCTTCTACTGGAGAATTTACTAACTTATACCCTTTCGCCGCAAAAGCGTTTTCTATAGCTTTATCCACTCTAACTTTCATAACAGGGTTCAAATCAGCTGGAGCTGCTAAAATCTTAGATTCTTTAAGCCAAGCAAACGTTTTATAGCTACTTGTATTAACTTGTTCATTTTTATCAAAATTAACTTTAGCTTTATGTGTTGTTGCACAACCAACAACCAGAGTAAAAATCGCAAAAAGCGATAACTGTTTAACAAGTTTCATAGCACTTACCTTCAAAAAGTAATACGTTGTTTATTAACATTTAGATTAATTCGTTTTGAAAAAAATGTCTGTTAAAAAATGTAGAAATTTACAAAAATGTTAATAAATATAAAATCTAACAGAGTTTTTATTATATATGAAAAATCAGTTACTTATTTTATAAAGAAAACGCAGAATGATAAATAAAACTCCCTCGCAGGTATACATTGCATTAACAAATACTCTTAAATAGCGATAATGTTAAATAAGTGAAACTTCAAATTTCTTATAAATGTCAACAGTATCAAGCAGCCTAATATTTTTTATTTGGCAAATATTGTAATTTTTGGTTGACAAGCGCAAGTAAAGCCCTTAAAAATGGAGCATATACTTTATTTAAGAAACAAATTAATGAACACACTTTTAAAACTCAACCTAGTGCTCGTGGTCGTGGTGATTGTCAAATCATTGCGAGGTTGATTGTGTTGATTAAAAAGTAAGTAAAAGTTCACCAATAACCCTCGCTCTGCAAAGACCGGGGGTTTTTTATTTTTATAAGTTTTTAAGGGCAATAATTATGACAAAGGAACTATATACCGGCGCGGAAATGGTAGTAAAAGCCTTATCTGCGTTAAAGGTGAAGTACATCTTTGGCTATCCCGGCGGTTCAGTGCTTGATATCTATGACGCGATTTTTAATCAAAATGAAATCGAGCATATTTTAGTCCGTCATGAACAAGCAGCTACTCACATGGCTGATGGCTATACTCGAGCGACTGGCGAGGTAGGTGTTGTTCTTGCTACTTCAGGCCCTGGCGCTACAAACTGTGTTACCGGCATAGCCACTGCATACATGGATTCTATTCCAATGGTCGTGCTTTCGGGGCAAGTAGCCACCAATA
Source organism: Thalassotalea algicola (assembly GCF_012932965.1). Lineage (GTDB taxonomy): Bacteria > Pseudomonadota > Gammaproteobacteria > Enterobacterales > Alteromonadaceae > Thalassotalea_F > Thalassotalea_F algicola. The sequence goes on from NZ_JABBXH010000004.1 coordinate 311,430, forward strand.
TGATTGGTGATGATGCTTTTCAAGAAACCGATATAGTTGGCTGTTCTCGCCCTATTGTAAAACACAGCTTTAACTGTAGAAAATTAGAAGACATTCCAAATATCATTGCAAAAGCATTTTATATTGCTAATACGGGTAGACCTGGCCCTGTTGTAGTTGAACTACCAAAAGATATGCTTATTCCGCAAAATAAAGGTGAATTTCATATTGAAACTGACGTAAAAATGCGCTCGTACAACCCAACAGTAAAGGGACATCCAAAGCAGATTAAAAAGGCAGTCAAAACGATTGTTCAAGCTGAAAGGTTAGTAGTTTACACCGGTGGCGGCATTGTCCTAGCGGACGCTTCAGAACAATTAACAGAGCTAGTTGAACGCTTGAATGCGCCGATAACTAATACCTTAATGGGGTTAGGAGGTATTTCCGGAACACATCCAAACTTTATTGGCATGTTAGGGATGCACGGTAGTTTAGAAGCGAATCGGTCGATGGCTAATGCCGACGTAATCCTAGCATTAGGTGCTCGATTTGATGATCGCGTTACCAATAATGTTAAAAAATTCTGCCCTAATGCCACGATTATTCACGTCGATATTGACCCAACGTCAATTTCTAAAACAATCAATGCCCATATCCCAGTCGTAGGCTTGGTAGATAAAGTCATTCAACAATTAATGGATGAATTAGATGCAATCGACTTTACACCGAATAAAGAAGCACTTGATAACTGGTGGCAACAAATTGATCAATGGAGAAGTCTGAAAAGTATTAGTTATGAAGCTGATGGTGACAAAATAAAACCACAGCAAGTAGTTGAAGCTATGTATGAGATCACCAATGGCGAAGCTTATGTGTGTTCAGATGTTGGGCAGCATCAGATGTTTGCAGCGCAATACTATCCGTTTGCTAAACCTAGACAGTGGATAAATTCAGGTGGTTTAGGAACCATGGGATTTGGTTTGCCAGCAGCCATGGGCGCTAAAATAGCGTTTCCAGATAGTCACGTTATCTGCATAACTGGCGATGGTTCAATACAAATGAATATTCAGGAGCTATCTACTTGCCTCCAATACAATCTACCTGTTGTTATTGTTTCTCTTAATAACCGCTCATTAGGTATGGTAAGACAATGGCAAGATATGATTTACGATGGCCGTCATTCATCATCGTATATGGAGTCTCTGCCAGATTTTGTAAAGCTTGCTGAGTCTTATGGGCATGTTGGTATTCAAATTAATCATGCAGATGAGTTACAAGACAAACTAACCGAAGCTTTTTCTATCAAAAAACGATTAGTTTTTGTTGATGTATTAGTAGATGAAACCGAGCATGTTTATCCAATGCAAGTGCGCCATGGTGCAGTTGACGAAATGTGGACAAGAAAAGGAGTAAAAGCATAATGCGCCGTATTTTAGCTATTTTATTAGAAAATGAGCCAGGAAGTTTATCGCGCATCGTCGGCCTTTTCTCTCAACGAGCGTTTAATATTGAAAGCCTAACAGTTGCACCTACCGAAGATCCAAGCCTATCTCGGATTACTATTGCAACTGTTGGTGATGACCGCGTACTTGAACAAATCATCAAACAAGTAAATAAACTCATTGATGTCATTAAAATTACCGACTTAACCGAGCGAAAACATGTAGAAAGAGAATTATTACTCATTAAACTATTAGCAATGAATGATAAGTCTCGTACAGAAGTAAAACGTATCACTGACATTTTTAGAGGCTCGATTATCGATATAGGCAAACAAGTCTACACCGTTCAGGTAACTGGCGATGCCGATAAGCTCAATGCGTTTATCGATGCTATGTCTAATGAAACTGAAATCATTGAAGCCGTACGTTCAGGTTGCGTTGGAATAGCACGAGGCGAGAAAGCACTTCGTATATAGTACTTTTTACTAAAACCCGTTGTAATTAAAGGAGCATGAATTGCTCCTTTTTCTTATCTATCGCATAATTTAAGTTATTGAACGTTTGAGTAAAAACCGATAATGCTAATTTTTAGTCATGAAAACCCAGTGCTAGTTACCAACATAAAGAACATTCTCGAGTCTGAACGTATCGATGTATTAATTAAAAATGAATTTGCCAGTGGCGGCGCTGGTGAACTTTCAGCTTTCGATACGTGGCAAGAAGTATGGCTGATAAATGATAAAGATGAAGCAAAAGCATTAATGATTATAAAGTCAGTGACAAATAAAGAAAATGCGCCTGACTGGTTTTGTCCCAAATGTAAAGAAGCGAATGGTGCTGCATTTGAAGTCTGTTGGAATTGTGATGAAGTGGCAAATTGATAGACATTTATGCAATTTAACTACGTAAAAACACACGATAAAAAGCAAGTAAAAGCATTCTACAAGGCACAAGGGTATTCTGCAGGGTTAAAAGGCTATGACCATTTATTTGTAGTTATGGATAATCAGCAAGTGATTGCATGTGCAATTGTCAGCTTAATTGAGTCAAATTCAACACAAGCGCTACTTCACGGTGTAGTCGTTGATAAAAACTATCTACGCCAAAATATTGCAACTAAGCTAATTAACTTTGCAGCCAATCAACTACCTCGACAAGTGGTTCAACTGGTTTGCTTTAGTCATGTAAAGCTAAAGCACTTGTACCTTAAGTCACATTTTGTTGAAGCAAAATGCAATGAATTGATAAATACCTTAGATTCACGTTTCAAGGCTTATCAAAGTAAACAACCAGAGTTAGCTGTATTTCGCCGCTCACTAACGTAGTGGTTAGTTCGATTAGCAACTAATGAGCGCCGCTACTTAACTTTTAATAACTTAGGTAGTAGATTCGACAAGCCAGTAGAGGCCTTGTCAGCAATTACTGCTAAGTTTATTAAATGATTTACCGCACTATTTACTGCAGGTTTAGGGTCAATATAGTAAATATCAGCTTCTGGCTTAGCAAAACCTGCCAGACTGGCTGCTGGGTAAACCTGCATAGAGGTACCAACAATAATAATGACATCAGCTTCTTCAACCAATGGAACTGCCGCGTCAAGCATTGGCACCATCTCACCAAACCATACGATAAAGGGCCTTATTTGACTACCCAGCTCGCATTTATCGCCCCAGTTTATATCTTCCAAGCATTGGTAAATTAATGATTCATCTGCACTACTCTTTGATTTTAGTAGCTCACCATGTAAATGAATGACTTTACTACTGCCTGCTCGTTCATGTAAGTCATCAACATTTTGCGTAACAATAGATACATCAAAGTTGTCTTCCAATTGTGCCAGTATTTTATGTCCATCATTAGGCACGGTAGTTAATAACTGCCTGCGTCGCTGATTATAAAAATCTAACACCAATCTCGGGTTTTTCTGCCACCCTTCAACACTCGCAACTTCCATTACATCGTGACCTTCCCATAGACCGTCTTCATCTCGGAAAGTTTTTAGGCCACTTTCAGCACTCATGCCAGCACCAGACAAAACAACTAACTTTTTCATACCCTTCACAAACTTGACGTTATACCTTTCTGGTTAAGTAAAACATTCAACGCCAAGTATGTCTAAAGCATTTTATTCACATTAGCGCTTAGCGACTTCTGTAACTTGGTCGTCTCGGCGTATTTTTTGTCCAACTTGAAGTCGCTCACCACCACGTATTATAACTTCATCGCCAGCACTAATTTTACCTGATACCGACACCCATTTACCTATGCCCTGTCCTACCAAGACGTTGACTTTATTAGCAATATCATCTTGGCCTATGGTCATGATAAACGTTTCTTGCTCACGTAAAACTAACGCGTCTCTTGGTACTAAAGTCGCTTGCGCCGTTGCACTTTTAGGTAGCGATACTGTTACCGCTGTACCCGCCATCATATTCGAGCCATCAGCAACTAATCTAACATCGAAAGTTCTCGATGCCTGATCGCCTGCTTGGCTCCATGTTCTAACAGGTAATTCAAGTAAATTGCCTTGCCATTTAACTAAGACATTTTTATTCGCTTGTAAGTGCTTAGCAATCGACAATGGTGCAGATATTTTCACGTCCAAGTGATGAGTATCAACAAGTTGAATAACAGGTCTGCCGCTAGTGATCAATTCGCCTTCGCTAACAAAACGCTGGCTAATACTACCTGCAAATGGTGCAGTGATTTCTGACTTTTCAATCGCTAATAAGGTTTGTTCTAATGACAGCTTTAACGCATCGACTTCGTTTACTGCGATAGCTAAGTCTTTTTCAATACGTTCTAACTCGCTTAATGCAGTGTTATTCATTTTATTAAGTTTAGACATACGACCTTTTTGCTTTTCAAGGTAAACAACATTAGCTTTATGTTGCTTTAACTCTGCTTTTTGCTGGGCCAACCTCAGTTTTAAATGTCGGTTGTCTAAGCGAGCGAGCAGTTGTCCTTTTTCTACTGTCGCGCCAACTTCTTCTATCCATAGAAGCTGACCCGTTTGTTCTGCCGATAGCGGAGAGTTTCGTCGACTAATAACATTACCCGGCAACCACATCGTCGGGCTAACTTGTTCAGTTTTTGCATAATCTACACTGACAAGCTGAGCTGGCGCATCTTGTTGAGCGTAAACAGAGGTTGAAGTAATAGAAACTGCAGTGATAATAGCTAACAATGACTTTTTCATAATCCGTTCCTAAATATTGTGTTGAGCTTTAACTGGCGTTGCTAGTTGCTCATTTTTAATTGTCTTTTGATAAAAATCTTTTCGTGTAAACCGTAGTAAACATGGCAACAATACAATGGTAAAAATTGTACTTACTGCTAAACCTCCAACAATCACTGAAGCTAGACCGCGGTATATAACACTACCGGTGCCAGGCATAAGCAGTAACGGCAACATGCCAAAAAAGCTCGTTGCTGTACTCATGAATATTGGACGTAATCTAAGTAACAAAGCTTGTTTAACAGATTCATCTCTGCTTAAGCCGGTAAGTTGTGCTTGACGGGTTTGATGTACTAACAAAATGGCATTATTAACCACTAAGCCCAGTAAAATTACGAAACCAATCATGGTCAGTAAATCAAGCGGTTGGAATACAAAAAGGTTGAGGATTTGTAATGCTAGAATTCCGCCAACTGTTGCTAATGGAATGGTAATGACCACCAACATACTGTCTTTTACAGAACGGAATAACGCAGCCATTAGCAAAAATAAAATGACTAGTGCAAAGGCAAAATTCTCACTCATTACGCCAATCGCTTTTTCAAGCTGATCAGCACTGCCACCATAGAAAATATTGCCATCAGCAGGCATGTATTGCTTTAATTCAGGCTCTACTTTCGATTTTAAAGCGTCAATAGTTTCTTCAAGTGACCAACCTTGTGGTGGATTAATATTTAAAGTAATCGTACGATTGCCATCGATTCGCGTTAAACGAGTTGGTCCTACCGTGCGATCTATGCGAACTAATTCAGATAACTGAGTAATATTGCCATTACCCGTTACTACCGGTACATCACCTAAGTTATCAGGATCGTCCCAACCATCAGCTCGCAAAATCATATTGATGCGTTTCGTACCGTTAAAATACTCACCAACATATAACCCGTCACCCAATGTTCGAACAACGTTACCTAAATGTCGGCGATCCCAACCTTGTTCTAATATCATGCGATCATCAGGTGTTAAACGAAGTTCTGGCTCTGCCATTTCAACGCCTGGATTTGCCTGTACGCTAACTCCTTCAATAGCACCTTGAACTAATAACAAACCTTGCTTAGCTGCTTCTTGTAATGCTCGAGTATCTTTAGACTGCAACTGCATTTGAACTTGTCTACCGCCACCAAAGCCACCGAACAAGTTGCCTTGGAAGGCAAATGCTCGAGTATCGGGCAAATCAACTAAAACTTCGTTACGTACTATGTCTAAAAGTTCATCGACACGCGATTGATCTTTGGCGCGAACGCCAATGTTGCCACCAAATGGCCCACTAAATATGTAGTAGTTCTTTAATGCTGGCTCTTTATCTCCATCCATGTATGGCTTTAAGCGCTCGACTATTTTAGCAACAACTTCTCGTTCAGTTGTTGCTATATTAGCGCCTGGAGGATATTGAAGGTTAGCATCTACGGCATCTCTTTTTACCGGTGGAAGATAGTCTAGTTTAGGCATAGCCAAATAAGATATGACTAGGGGTAGTGAAAGCAATACAGTCGCCACGGCCAAGCGTTTCTTGCCACTGCTTGTAACTTTCATTACTTGCTCTGTCGTTTTATGCCAGAGTTTTTGGTTAGGATCTTCAATTTTTTCATGTGTCAAAAAGTACTTGGCTAAGACAGGTAACAAGACTGCCGCGACTAACAATGATACCGATACAGCAATCGCAATGGTCAACGCTAGATCACCAAACAATTGACCTTCTATATCTTTTAAGAAAAACACAGGAAGGAAAATCGCTACCGTAGTGGCTGTTGATGCTAACAATGCCCCCCAAACTTGTTGAGCACCAACTTCAGAAGCTTCATGGGTGCCTTTTCCTTGATCGCGTAGCCTTAATATATTTTCAAGTACAACTATCGCCGCATCCAGCACCATGCCAACAGCAAACGCTAACCCGGCTAATGAAATTACATTTAAGCTTCGTCCTGTTAGGTGCAACACGATAAAGGTAGTAAACAAACTAATAGGGATTGCTGTAGCTATGATTAATGTCGCGCGCATTCTTCTGATGAATAGCCACAAAATAGACAATGACAAGACTACGCCAGCAAACAAGTTATTACGTACTAAGTTTATAGCGCGATAAATGAAAACCGATGCATCAAATGACTGAACCATTGTTAGTTGTCTTTCAGCTAACAAGTCTTGATTAATTAACTCGACTTCTGTTTTTACGCGATTTAATGTTTCTAACACATTCGCGCCATTAGCTCTGTCTATTCGCATTGAAAACGCGGGGTTACCATTTTGGATTGCCATTTGAGCGCGATCAGGTCGCTGAATTTCAACCTTTGCGACATCACCTAATCGTATATTGCTGCCATTTCTCGACTCTAAAATTAGATCTGATAGTTCATCGACCTTATATTTGCCGTTAAATCTCAAGGTATATTGGCGACGACCTACATCTACGAAACCGCCTGATATATCATTGCTAGCGTTAACTAGAGAAATAAGCTGTGGGATTTGTATACCGAACTCTGCAACCTTAATCGGGTCAAAGCGTATTTGTAACTCTTCTCTATTTTGATCTGAAAATGTTTGTACCGCGGCAACACCTGGCACTGATTCAATTCTGGGTTTAATAACGTCATCAGCAAATTCAATAAAACTTTCTACAGGTTGATCATTCCCAGGAAGTGCTTGCAAGAAAAACCAAGTCAATGCGGGAGTATTACCACCAAATCCACCGAGCATTACCCTTGGTGGTAAGGCATCTCTTGGCTGGCTTTGAACACGCGTCATTCGGCTAATCACTTCGATGAGCGTCTGATCCATGTCAGTTTCAACACCAAACTCTAGATTAATAAATGCAGCCCCGCGGTTAGCGAAGGCATTCATCGAATGGAGCCCTGGTATACCTCGCAATACTCGCTCTTGAGGTTCGATTATCTCTGACTCTATTTCTTGTGGAGAAGCAGCTCGCCAAAACGTTTGAATCGCAATACGTGGGCGTTCAATGTCTGGGAACAGTTGAATCGGTAACTTAACTAAGCTAATTAAGCCAACGAGTAAAATAAGTGCAACGGCTACCGATACAGCGGCTGGGCTTCGTAGCGCGGTTGAAGTGAGTTTCATTAAAGTCTCCCTACTCTGTCACGTGACTACTTCTTAACGTGCAGTGTTTATGTATGACTCAAACGTAACAACAATGTTATATATCGCCAGTCGCATTCAGTTGAGCGACGGGTAAAATACGATAAGTAACTTTACGGACATGCTTTGAAAATACTGGACACACTTTGACATAGTTGTCGAAATATCCAGCAATATCTTTAGAAATACGATATCTCTTCGTGTTGAATAGCCATTAAATTATCGATTTATGCATAAAGAATAGGCATTAATTTCTATTGCAATTAATGATTAGATATTTGTAATTTAAGTACCTTAATATTTACGTAACTTTTCAACCATATAGTCAACTAACAGAAAAATATTAGACGACTAAAACCTAACATTCATGCAATACATACCTTAATTAATCATTATTGATTAGACATTTTTTGACCACTTGGTTATGTTACGTCACGAAAATGTTAATTTTTTGTAACATTTTCGTGAAATGATACTAACGCAACTATTAAAAAATCATAAAAACCATAAAGGTAAAAAAATGAAATTCAGGTACGCGCTACTCACACTATCTGTTTTTGCGGGAATAACTGAAGCAGAAACAATAACGGATGCATGTTTTAACTGCCCAGAATTAAGTACGATTGCTGATGCTGCCAGTTTTGACGACAGCAGCTATTACGCTGAAGTATTTTCGGCAATAACCAATAGCTATTCGCAAGCTGAAATTAAAGAACGCTTGATGTTAGCCATTAAAAACAACCACAAAAACCTAACCTATTCTGAAGCATGGACAGCATTAACTGAAACAGATGAAGATCCAAACAATTCAGAAAATGTCTTATTGCTATACAAAGGCACTTCTATTGCAAAGTTTTCAAATGGCAGTGGCTCTCAAAGCTCAAATCCCGACAATTGGAACAGGGAACATGTTTGGGCAAAAAGCCATGGTTTCCCGTCTTCTTCAACAGAAGCATATTCGGATATTCATCATTTAAGACCGACAGATATTTCGGTGAACTCCTCAAGAGGAAACTTAGATTTTGATAATAGTGACTCCCCATTAAGTGAGGCACCTGAAAACCGCGTTGACAGCGACTCTTTTGAACCTAGAAACCAGGTAAAAGGTGACGTTGCGAGAATGCTATTTTATATGGATACACGCTACGAAGGACAAGATATAACACCCGATCTTGAACTAGTAGATAGAGTGACGTCAGTCGGTGAAGCAAAGTTAGGAACCCTATGTCGTTTAATTGAATGGCATAAAAATGACCCTATAGATGAAGTTGAAATTAGTCGCAACAATCGAATTTATGAGTTTCAAGGCAATAGAAACCCGTTCATCGACCACCCAGAATGGGTCGATTTATTATTTTCGGCTGATACCTGCGCTAATACAGAACCGCCTACGCCAGATCCAGATCCAGAACCAGAACCAGATCCAAACCCAGAGCCCACTCCGTCAGCTGGCTCAGTATTTATTTCTGAGTATATTGAAGGCAGCAGTTACAACAAAGCTATAGAGCTTTATAACCCAAGCAGTGATGCTATTAACTTAGCAGATTTAAACTACGTACTGGTGCGTTATAGTAATGGCTCAACATCTGGTACTAACATTGCTCTAGAAGGTGTTATTTCTGCCAATGGCACTTTTGTCATTGCTAACCCTCAAGCTGTTCAAGATGTTCTAGATAACGCTTCACAAATAACAGGCTCCCTTTCTCATAATGGCGACGATGCCTATGTGCTATTGAAAGACGGTGTAACCGTTGATTCATTCGGTCGTGTCGGCGAAGATCCTGGTTCTCAATGGGGTTCAGACGCCACTAAAACGAAAGATAACACCCTAATTCGAAAAGCATCTATTCTAGTTGGCGACAGTAATGCTGCTGATGCATTTGATCCTGCTCAACAGTGGTCAGGAACCAGTAATAACGATTTTTCTAATTTAGGAAGTCATACTATCGACTCTCCAGAGGTATTCATTTCAGAATATATCGAGGGAAGTAGTTACAATAAAGCTATTGAGATTTATAACCCTAGTTCTGGCAGTGTTGATTTATCTGGGGCTAATTATATATTAACTCGCTATAGCAATGGTTCATCGTCTGGAACCGACATAATGCTTACGGGCACAATTGCACCGAAAGGTACTTTTGTTATCGCTAATCCTAGTGCGTCACAAGATATTTTAGATCAGGCAACACAGACGAGTGGTTCACTTTCGCACAATGGCGATGATGCTTATGTGTTATATAAGAATGGCGAAATCATCGACTCTTTTGGCCGAGTTGGAGAAGACCCTGGTTCACAGTGGGGTTCTGACACATCGAAAACCAAAGATAATACGTTAGTTAGAAAACCTTCTGTAAGCATAGGCGATATTGAAATTGATGATGCTTTTGAACCATCAATTGAATGGCAAGGCTTAGGAAATAACGCTACAGAAAGTCTAGGTTCACATACTACATCAGACGTAGAGCCTGAAGAGCCAATTAGTCAACTTGGCCAATGTTTTGACGACGCTACACTAATTAGTGCTGTCCAAGGTGATGCTGCAAGTTCACCTTTGGCTGGCGAAAATCGCGTTATAGAGGCGATTGTCACGGGGGTATTTCCTAATTTACAAGGTTTTTACTTACAAGAAGAGTTAGTAGATCAAGACGCTAATGAAACAACCTCTGAAGGTGTGTTTATTTATAATGATAAAAACACTGTTACGCCAAGCGTAGGTGATGTTGTTCGCGTGCTAGGTACGATAAAAGAGCATTACGGCAATACACAATTAAGTGCCAATGAAGACATTCTAGTTTGTGGTACAGACAGTGTTACACCAACTGAATTATCTTTCCCACTTGCTTCTGAAGATGCTTTAGAGTCAGTTGAGGGGATGTTAGTTAACATTAATCAAACATTAACTGTTACCGACAATTATAGTTTAAGTAGGTATGGTGAGTTTACCGTTGCAACAGAGCGTTTATACAATCCAACTCAGGTTGCGACACCTGGTGAAGCAGCTAACCAAGTGAAAACTGAAAATGCGCTTAAGAAGCTACTAATCGATGATGGCAGTACGATACAAAATGCTGATTCTGTACCTTATCCTGCCCCAGAGTTAAGCGCACAAAACAGTTTACGTGTAGGCAGCACAGTATCAAACCTACAAGGTGTAATAAATTACTCTTTTAGCAAGTATCGTTTACACCCGACAGTATCACCGAGTTTTGTTGATTCAAACCCTCGTACAGAGACTCCTCAGCTAGATGAAGCTGGAGATTTAAAAGTCGCTAGTTTTAATGTTTTAAACTTCTTCAATGGTGATGGCAAAGGTGCAGGTTTCCCGACCTCTCGAGGTGCTGACTCTTTCGAAGAATTCGTTCGTCAACGTGACAAGCTGATTACCGCTTTGTTAGCGATGGATGCTGATGTAGTTGGTCTAATGGAACTAGAAAATGATGGATTTGGAGAATTCAGTGCCATCTCTGATCTAGTTAGCGGTTTAAATGACAATACTTCTGACGGCCAATGGGCATTTGTAAACCTAAATGCCGAACAAATTGGTACGGACAAAATAACGTCAGGTATTATTTATCGTTCGGATAGAGTCGCCGAAGTAGGTACCGCAAGCTTTACCACGGCAGAGCCATTTCATTACGGCAACCGTCCGCCGGTAGTTCAAACATTTAATGATTTAGCTAACAACGATAAATTCACTTTAGTGGTAACTCACCTGCGTTCAAAAGGAAGCTGCGGAAGTGCTACAGGTGCTGATGTCGACCTTAACGATGGTCAAGGTTGTTGGAATGCGACTAGAGTCAATGCTGTAAACGCGCTATTCAACTGGTTAAGTTCTAGTCCAACTGGTATTACAGAAAGTGATTATATCCTGTTAGGTGATATGAATGCATACGGCATGGAAGACCCAATATCAGCGATAAAAGCTGCTGGCCTTTCTCACATAATGCAAGAACTACATGGCAACCACACGCATTCTTATATTTACCAAGGAGAGTCAGGCAGTTTAGATCACGCTTTCGCTTCACCATCTATGCGTAAAAAAGTGAAAGCTATCACCGACTGGCATATTAACGCTGACGAACCTAATGCTCTTGACTACAACATGGAATACAAATCGGAATATCAACTATCTAATTTCTATGCAAATAATGTTTATCGTACATCAGATCACGATCCTATCGTGATTAGTTTAGATATGGCATTACGTGGTGATATGGATGGTGATGATGATGTCGATGTATTTGACATGAGAGCGCTTATTTTGGCCATTCAGCACCATAAAGAAATTGATATGTCTTTCGACTTAAACAGCGACGGCATCATCAATATGTTAGATGTTCGAGTGTTAAGAACAATATGCACAAACAAGGGATGTGCGCCTAAGTAGCGCACTAAGATAAAACAATGAAAAAAATATTAACAATACTCATTTTTATGATTGGCTTTAATGCCAATGCAGGCTTAATCACTATGACAGTCGATGAAGCTGACGTTGAAGTAGGTTCAGCTGTAACGGTGAGCCTAATTGCCACTAGCTTTGAAGAATTCGATTTATTCGACTTTGATTTTAATTTCGATGACAGCCTATTTACTTACGATCCATTATCGTTACAAAGTGACTTACCACTGGATGACAGTGGGTTTGGATTAGGCTTACTTGTTTCAGCATTAAGTGACCATTTAGCAATGTCATTCTTTGGTTTTACACCATTTCCAGGTGGTGATTTTCTCTTGGCAAAATTTGAGTTAATTGCACAGGCCCCTGGCAAAAGTGACTTCTATTTAGCTGATTCGTCATTTTTTGGGTCATCTGGTTTACTTATTGTTGATACCAGCACAACCAACAGTGTCGAGGCAGCAACGTCTGTACCAGAGCCATCAAGTTGGTTACTTATTTTGATGCCTATACTGCTATTGGGGGCAAGAAAACTAAAATAGCGCTGCGATAGCGATGAGCAATACGCTATAAATTTAAAAGCAAAGGCTGTTCAAAATGAACAGCCTTTTTAATTAGTATGTAAAATTGAAAAACTACTCTTTTATAAACACTAATACAAACCTATCGGTCTTTCTTCTCATTTCCGGCTTAAATGGCGATATCGTATGATCATCCTTAGGGTTATGTAGCACGTTACTATCATGCACTACTTTAAAACCAAGTTGTGAAAGTTCATCCACAACATATTCTTTATCAATTCTATGTAAATCTTGTGATGATTCGATACCAGAACCTGCTTTTGCGGCATGGTCAATTACTACTAACTTTCCACCGCTTTTTAAACCAGTTGCTATTTGGTCGAGCAAATGACTTCTATCAACCTTCCAGCCATCGGCAGTATGATAAATATCGTGATAACCTAAAACGAAAAAAATCGCATCTAAACTTTTAGGCTTAAGCGCTAACTCTTCAAGTTCGCGATCAAAACGTTTAACGGTGCTCAGTCTATTATTAGCAAAACGTTCATTTAATCCCTTTTCTACATATGGCATATAAGCCTTATTGTTATGCAGGAGAACTTTGCCTGACTTACCTACTTTAGCCGCGATAATTTCGCTGTAATAACCAGCGCCACCTAATAAATCTAATACTTTCATACCTGTCGATATTTCAGCCAACTCGACGATTTCAGGCCCTTTACTCGCCTTATCTCGTTCAAGATCTGAACTTAAACGCTTAGGCATACCTGCAAACGCATTCATCGCTATTGTGACACTAGCTAATGCGACGAGTACTTTTCGATGCAACATATTCATCCCTTTTCTTATTTTAATTTACCAAATAAATAGTAGACAAAATTACCATCTTGGTCTGATGAAAGTTGTTGCAAATTATGTAACGCAAATAGTATTTGACCCAATAACGATATGCTTCGATGTCCCGGTAATCACTAAACACTTTCATTAATCCCTAAAGAATAACGTTAAAATATAGGCAGTTAATTTATGGTTAAACTTTGACCTCAATCAAATCAAGCAATTCGGATTCATGACACATTGATATTAAGTTCAATTATTAAGGACGTGAGCTTAATATGGGTACGGCAGTTAAAAAATGGTCGTTTACAGCGCAAGAATATAGCGAATTTCAACAGCGCTTATACTGCCAATTAGAAACCTTAAAAGAACTCATCCGACGTCCTACCTTTGGCCTGACGCCACTCAAAATTGGTGCAGAACTAGAGATGTACCTTACCGATATTGACGGCAATGTCAGTTTTTCTAACCAACTATTACTTGATAAGTTAAATGATTCGCAATTTCAGCCAGAGCTTAACAAATATAACCTCGAGTTAAACTTATCAGCATTTCTTCAACAGGAGCAACCCTTCGCTCAACTTCACAAAGAAATGATAGATAAAACCGAGTACTTACATAAAGTGAGTTTAGAAAATGACATCTACCCCATTGCCATAGGTATTTTGCCAACACTTAAACAACAGCATTTGCATATTGAACATATGACAAATATCGCGCGTTATCATAACTTAGCTAAACATTTGTACCAGGAACGAGGCGAAGCATTTGAAATAAATATTAAAGGTGATGAACAGTTATCAATATCTTTTAACGATATATGTGCTGAAGGTGCAAATACGTCTTTTCAAGTGCATATGATGATACCGCCTACTCGCTTTGCGAACGTGTTTAATGCCGCTCAACTCACGTCACCATTAGTAGCAGCAATTGGTGCCAATTCACCAATTTTTTTAGGTAAGCGCTTATGGCATGAAACAAGAGTTGCTTTATTTAAACAATCGCTCGACATTCGGTTACGAAACAAAGTTAATTGGCAAGAACCTACGCGCGTAAACTTTGGTTTTGGGTGGGTAAGAAATGACCCATGGGAATTGTTTGCAGAAGCAGTAGCGCTTTACCCAACCATACTCCCATCAATGGCGACTGAAGAAAGCGAGGTGGGACTGCCTGATTTGCATGAATTATCTGTGCATATGGGTACATTATGGCCTTGGCACCGTCCAGTATATTGCAATAAAGGTAACGGGCATATCCGAATAGAATTTAGAGCCATTCCAGCCGGCCCGACAGCTATTGACATGGTCGCCAACGCCGCATTTGCCATTGGATTAGCTAATGGTTTATCCGACGATATAGAACGTCTTATTAGCCAAATACCTTTTAGATTTGCTGAATATAATTTCTATCGTGCTGCTCAGTTTGGCTTAGATGCCAAAATTTTATGGCCGCACAAGAATAAATACCAACCTAATGAAATTGCGATCACTGAGGTGATCAGTAGTTTACTACCTGTCGCAGATAAAGGATTAGCCGCATTAGGAATAAGTAAAAGTGAGCGCGATACTTATTTACAAGTTATCGAGCAACGATTAAGCACTAAACAAAACGGCGCGCATTGGCAAAGAAGTCAATTAGATAAGTTAGAAAGCAAGTACAGCAACCTTATCGCCTGCCAACATCTCGTTAAACAATATTATAGCCAAAGTCGGTTAGATACCCCTGTTGCCAAGTGGGAGCAATAATGACTATTAATTACACCAAATTAGAATATTTTAAAAACTTAACCGCCGAAGATATTCCAGACACGCCGGTAGCATGGTTACACTCGTTATCGGCATCAACTGTCATTGATTTTGTTCAGTCTGATGACTTACCTTGGCGCGTAATCACGACATTACTCCATGGCAACGAACCTTCAGGCTTTTACGCGATTCATAAATTGATAAAAGAAAGTGCTTTTAGCGAACTGTCGGTAAATGTGAGAATTGTCTTAGGCTCAATAGAAGCGGCGCAATACAAGCCCGAATTTACGCAACGATACCTAACTGACGGTATGGATATTAATCGTTGCTTCGGCTCTAATAGCTTATCGCAGTATTATTTGCGTGCTCAAATGCTAGCCAGCAGTATTAGACAGGTTGAACCTGAAGCTATCGTCGATTTGCATAACACCTCTGGCGACAGTCCTGCCTTTGGCGTGAGCTGCCATCAAAGTCATCAGCATTTATCGTTAACCGGCTTATTTTGCCAATCAATGATTATTTCTCATATACGCCTTGGTGCTTTAATGGAACAAGACTTTGGTTGTCCCGTCGTTACTATTGAGTGTGGTGGCGCTACTAAAGATTCTTCACACCATTTAACTTATAAAGGCATTGTGAGGTACTTAAATTGTGAAGATAAAAGCAATGAAGAACTTGCCTTCCAAGTAGAAGTTATTTACCACCCAATGCGAGTTCGTGTTGTTGGCAATACTAGTTTAGCCTTTGCCAATGAAGCAGCAAGCTATGCAAGTGTAACGCTTAGAGCCGATATAGAAGAAGTTAACTTTATAAATAATATTAACGGTATGCATATTGGCTGGGTAGACGCCAATGGTCTAAGTAACCTTGAATTGGAAGAGCCACAATTACACGGCAAGATTAGTGATTACTTTGCAGTACAAGATGGTAAATTAGTAGGCGATGCAGATTTACGAATTTTTATGGCAACAAGTCGTACCGACATTGCATTAAATGACTGTTTGTTTTACATCGCCAAACACCAAGCAATTTAAAATTTGATACGTTTACTCACGATTGCTTGATTGCAAACTCAATAAAAAAGGTTAGCTGACGAGCTAACCTTTTCTGTCGGTTTTGTTAAGTAAATTGGCTCAAAATATTCTAAGCAGTTACCCTACGCCAAAGTGCCCTTGACACCATCCTAACTTTAGTTGGTGTTTTCATGCGCTTTAAATTAGTACCGATAATGCCTTGAGTAAATCTTGTCTTTTTAGAGTAATCAATATTTACATCCAGTACTACCGGTATATTTTCACTAGCGATCGCCAATGCTTCAGCAATTTTCTCGGAAATTTCAGCATTATTTTCTAAACGAATATATCTACAACCGGCCGCTTCTGATAATGCCTGTAAGCGAAGGTTTGGCAGTACTGTGCAGGTTTTTTTATTATAAGGTACATTTTGAGCCTGAGAAATTTGAGCCAACTCACCGTCATTAAATACAGTAAATACTGCTCCTAAATTCAGATTAGCAGCAGTAAACAATTCAGTTTGACTCATTAAAAATGCACCATCACCAATAATACCTACCACCTGATTTTCAGGATTTGCTAATTTAGCACCTACTAAAGCCGGAATCGCATAGCCCATGCAATTAAAGTCAGTTGGGCTAAAAAAGTGCTTAGCTCTATAACATGGCATTAGCTCTGCCGTTAAGAAGGTATGATTACCATCATCGGTGATCACGTAAGCGTCATCATCAATTGCTGCTCTGAGTTCATTAAAAAATGAGGCAGGGTTAACTCTGTCTTTACTATCATGTGCCAGCCATTCGTCGTTATACGACTTTTTATCGCTTGCTATCGCCGCTTTCATCGCACTAGCATCTTTCTGCGAAGTCACTTGTTGTTTAAGCACAGTCACTAGTTTCGATAATACTTGCGTAGCATCACCTTCAATAGTGACTTTTGCTGGATAATTCGCATTGAAGACTTTTTTATTGATATCGATATGAATTAAATTTTCTGGCACAGTTACGCCGAAACTACCTGTGGCTATTTCAGCAAAACGAGTACCTATTGCTAATAAGCAATCACAATCTTTAAATGCATTAGTTGCGGCAGGTACTGCTGCAGGCCCAAAACTCATACCTGTGTGCAGTGGGTGTTTAGCAGAGAACGCGCTGACACCTTGTAATGTCGTAGACACAGGAGAACCAATAAGGTCTGCAATTTCTTCAGTATATTTAGTTGCTTCTACTCCCCCCCAGCCAACAAAGATGCCTGGGTTCTTTGCTTGTGCTAACAAATTAGCCGCTTGACTTAACTGCTCATCAATATCACTAACATTGGTAGTTATTGGCCTAAAGCTAGGCAATTCGCTCACTTCACCTTTATCTAATTGAAGGTTTACTGGAATTTCGACAAAAACAGGACCTGGTTCGCCTTCATTGGCAACCTTAAATGCTTCAAATAACGTAGGAACTACCTCTTCATGACTAAGCACTTTAAAGCACTTTTTAGTAATGGGCTCAAGCATTTTGTGTTGGTCCATATCGTGAAGTTGGTATTCAAATTCAGAATCGGTCCTTACACCACCACTAATAACCAGCATCGGAATCCCATCTAAGTATGCTTCACCAATACCACTTGCTGAATGAGTTGCTCCAGCGGCAGGAACGATAACCAAGGTACCAATACTATCGCTACTTCGACTAACTGCATCTGCCATAAAAGCACCATAACCTTCATGGGTTACCAATACTGGCGTAATATTGTTAGATTGTTCTAATTCATCATAAATTTCAGTGTTATGTACACCAGGGATACCAAAAGTAAATTTTACGTTTAATTGCTCTAAGGCATACCGTACTAACCATGCTGCTGTTTTTTTCATGTTATTCTCGTTCTAGTTAATTTTTGTAATTTTGTTTGCTGCGTTTCTCGCTGTTAAAATACAGCCGGATAAAAATGTGCCTTCTAATGAGCGCTTGCCGCTTGCACCACCACCACCGAAACCAGCCGCTTCACCTATGCTATAAAGGCCTAAAATTGGTTTGTCATATTCATCAAGTACTTGGCTTTGTAAGTTGGTTTTAATACCACCCAAACTTTTTCGCGTAATCAATTGCAATTTAATGGCAATTAACTTCGTTTTTCCATGGGCTATAGGCGCTGGTTTACATGTTCGTAATTTATCAGGGCGCCATTGGCGAGCATGACGAATTCGCCTAACCTGATCGTCATTCTCTAGTGCTTCACCAGACAGTAATTTTTTATCATAGCTCGCTACCTGCTGTTTGAGGTGAGCAACATCGATATACGCTTCTCCTGTCAACGCATTCATTTTCTCTGTCAATGCTTCTATGGAGTCAGCACAAACGAAATCTTCGCTCTCTTCAAGCATTTGATTAACGAGACGATGGTTACCAAAAAGAATTTCTTTTAAAAAGCTAAATAGCTTTTTATTCTTTATCGATGGATTATGTAATGACCCCGAAACTGCCAATTCTTTTGCCGCTATATCGTAGTTAAGCACTTGCCAAGTCCACGGCTTTTCTTGCTTAGTCACTTGCTGACATAAATCATTGGTATCGAAACCTGTTATAAGTGGCTGCGGGCCGATACGAGTGCCGGTATGATTTAACCACAATGCCGATTTACAAGGAATTAAGCTTAAACCATGGCCATCAAATTCTGCTTGGGGATGAGGGACACCAGCAGCGTAATTCCACATATGGTCTTGTCTAGTTATATCAGCACCGATAGAAGCCACCGCATTATGAAGCGTGCCGTCGGAAATAGGATTAGCACCATTTAAAAATTGTTCTGGCACCATAGTTTCACCTTCAACACAATGCTTTTTAACTTGTTCGGCACTACCATTAATACCGCCACAGGCGATCACTACATTAGTAGCACTTATAGCAAATTCTGTTGAGTTAACTTCAAGTTCATTTGTTGCAGTTAAGCCTACAACTTTGTCATCTTGGTAAATTGGCGCGATAACTTTATGTTGATGCAAAATAGTTAATTGGCCACTTTCAATATAAGGTTTTAGGTGAGCAATAATTACTTCTACCAACTCCCAACCCGTTCCCCAAAGTACATGATATCTTGGTAATGAATTGCCTGGCTTATACAAACCGCGCTCAACCCAATTAACTGCCGGTAAAAACTTCAGTCCTAAACTAGCTAACCAAAGGTAAACCTGCTCATGGTTTTTCTCGGCATACTCCTTGGCCCAGAGTTCTGGCCACTTATCATTTGAAGAAAATTCTGCAAAGCTTTGCCAATCTTCTAATAGTCGCGTTGGATTATCAGGAATCTTCATACGCTTTTGCTGCGCAGTTGAACAAAGAGCCATACCACCGAATGCCCAGCGGGCCAAGCCGCCTAATCGCTCTGGTGTATCTCTATCAACAATGGTTACTTGCTGGCCTTTTTTTAACAGCTCTAATGCACAAGCTAGGCCTGCAACGCCACCGCCAGCTATTGCCGTATCACATTTTAATGAGTTTTCATTCATGTTATTGTTCTTCGATATCTTACCGCATACTGTTATCTTGTTATTTTTACCGCTAGTAAAACAATAGTAAAAATTACCTAATATCTAAATATGAACACATTATCGCCCGACGAATTTATCAGCCAGCTTTACCGAAAAGCACCACTGATCCCGCTTAATGAATTTGCTAATTGGGCACTCGATTTATTGCGTTACACCATTAATTTTGACGGTGCAATTTGGGGAACTGGCCACATATCGACAAGAACGTTTCATACGCAAACGGCCTTAGATATTCCACCAGACATTTTTAGCAAGTTAATTAACTATTCTGATATTAACCCAATAGTAGAAGTGCTAGAAGAAAACAGAGGCAGCGCAATACGTATGCGGGACGTCTTTGAAGATGAACAGTTTTTTAATTCTACTTTGTATCATAAATGCTTTAGGCCTTTTGGCATTGAACGTATTTTAAGCTCTATTCATTTAGATGAGCGCAGTGGCATTTTTACCGTGTTGTCTTTATATAGATTCGACAGAGACCACAAGTTCACCTCAGAAGAAAAAGAAATACAAAACAGGCTGTTATACCATCTACTTAATTGCGCATCACACCGCCAACTTATCGAAATAAAAGGCTTGTCAAATGGCCAAGAAAGGCAAGACATCAGCGCGCTGTGCGATGCTCAAGGAATTTACCATGCGGTAACCTTGCAGTTTTTAGACTTACTCGAAAGCCACTCTGCCAATTTAACTGCTCAACAGTTTCCTATTGATTTTATTGATAAAGGTGAGAGTTTTATCGAAGGTAAACTTAAATTCGATGTAAAAAAATATGGCGAGCTATACAAGATTACAGCCCATGTTAAGAACAAATTTGATGAATTAACCGCGCGAGAACGACAAGTTATTGAAGGTATTTGTCAAGGCCGTACTTTTAAACATATTGCGCGAGAATTATCACTCTCCCCTTCAACAGTATCGAATCACTTATATCGAATATATTTAAAGCTAGGTATTCATACTCGTAGTGAACTAGTCGACTTAAATAAAGAATATGTTCAATAAGGTTTTTCGGTCGTATTTTAATGTTAGTTTAAGTAGCAAGGAAGACAATGACGCACCTCATTGAAGGTATACATTTCGATAAATTTAGCAGGCATGGAGAACACGTGCATTTTTACGGGGCCAATGGTTTCCCGACAAAGGTTTATCGTAGCTTTATAAATTTACTCGCTGAAAATTATACGGTAAGCAGTTTGCACAACAGAGCAACTTGGCCAAACCAACATCCTCCAAAGAAGCTGAATTGGTCAATTTATGCAGATGACTTAATTCGCTATTTGGATTCGTATATTAAGCACCCCGTTATCGGCATTGGCCATTCTATGGGAGCAACAACCACTCTTTTAGCTGCTATCAAACGACCTGATTTGTTTTGCAAACTAGTATTAATCGAACCGGCAATGTCATCGCCCGTTGTGTCAAAGCTGTTGCCACTAATCCCGTTTCAATTAGCCAAGCGAATTCAACCAATTAAATATACTGTTAAAAAGCCTGCGCAGTGGCGTTCGGAACAAGAGTTTTATAATGACTGTCGACAAAGAAGAGTATTTAAACGTATTTCAGATGAAAATTTAGCGGTATTAGCGAAACACAGTTTGTATCAAGAGCTTGAGCAACTTAATACGCTTAAATTCCCCAAAATATGGGAAGCACGTAACTACGCTTCAGCTCCCAATATATATAAACAATTTGCAAAAAACACTCTTCCCGTAGTAGCCATTAGAGGAAAACCTTCTGCTTACTTTTCAAATAAAAGCTGGGAGAAATGGCAACAAATAGCTACCAATACCATATTTCAAGAAGATCTTAATTTTGGCCATTTATTTCCATTAGAATCACCTCAAAAGTGCGCTGCACTAATCGATAATGGGCTTACGCTTCTTAAAAACAAATAAATATGCTTCGAATGCTGTTAAATTGATTTTGGCTTTTCTCAATGTTGCGAGCTATAACTCTGCAATGTTTAAATAAAGCCGCAATCACTGCATTGTATTTAAATTTGATTCATAGAAGATGCAAACTAATTGTTTCTAATGATTAAATTCGACTATTCTGTAGTCAAGATAAAGGTGAAGTCGAAATACCATACTGTTTTCTATGTTTCCACTTTAATTTCAAATATTAAAATAGCGAGAGGAAGAAATGCCAGATACTAATAACCACATTCCACAAGAAGCATTTGATTGGTATGACGAATATGCGCATGGTGGAATGGACCGTCGTACCTTTATGGCTAAACTCGGTGGCTTAGTCGCACTTGGTTATTCAATGACGGTACTAACTTCAGCGCTACTTCCCAATTATGCATTAGCAGAGCAAGTATCATTCAATGATTCTGACATTTTAGCGTCATACGAAAAGTTCAGCTCACCCGATGGTCATGGTGAAGGACAAGGTTATCTAGTAAAACCCACTACCGAAAAAGCAAGCTACCCAGTGGTGTTAGTTATACATGAAAATCGTGGCTTAAATCCTTACGTAAAAGACGTCGCTAGAAGATTAGCAAAAGCAGGCTTTGTTGCTTTTGCGCCAGATGCCCTTTATCCACTTGGCGGTTATCCGGGGAATGATGATGAAGGTAGAGCACTACAGCGCACGTTAGATAGAAGCAAGATTCAACATGATTTTGTCGCGGCGGCCAATTATTTGAAGTCCCATCCCTTAAGTAATGGAAAATTAGGTGCGGTTGGCTTTTGTTTTGGCGGTTATATGGTGAACTATTTAGCGGCTGTAGACAGTAAGCTATTGTCTGCAGGTGTACCTTTTTATGGAACACCTGCTGCTAAAACGCTTAGAGCTAATATAAAGGCACCTTTAATGATCCAACTTGGTGAACTAGATGCAAGAGTCAATAAGTCTTGGCCTGAATATGAACAAGACTTAAAAGCTGCAGGCGTAGAATATCAAATGCACATGTACAAGAATGCCAAGCATGGCTTTCATAATGACTCTACAGGCCGTTTCGACAAAGAGAGCGCAGAGCTTGCATGGCAAAGAACATTATCATTTTTTAATGAAAAGCTAAGTTAGCCATTGAATATCGAATTTAAATATTCTATTGACCTTTAAATACATGAAAATAAGGCAATAAGGCTTGTGGGTGTATTCCGCTATACCCCCCCTAATTTGAAGTTTACAAGCAACACTCCTTTGATTTAAAGGAAGTGTTGCTTTTATCCATTAGGCAATACAATAAGTATTAAAGATAAGTTGCTTACGTGTACCTTTGAACATTAATTTGACTCAAAATATCCTTCTTTTTGCCTTTGTTCTTATATCAAGGTTAGCTAATTAATAAAAACTTTTCTCCAACGTAACTCCGTACGTACGAGTCATCCCTGGATAGGCCGCAATCATTTCGTTGTTTTTTACCATAGTTGAAACAAAATACTCGTCGTTCAAATTACGTACCCAAAAGAAAAGTTTCCAATTATTTTTTATGCTTTCAATACCGAATCGCGCATTGGCAATAAAATAACCGTCTTGTGTAAATCGCTTGTCGTATTGATAAGGCTGCGGCGGGATGAATACTTCTACAGGGCTACCTATAAAGTCAGCGACTAAGGTTGTCATCTCTACATTGGCTTTAAAATCAGCATTATATTCACTGGTATATGCACCATCTATCGCAGTAAATGCGGTAAAGTCGTCAGACAAATGCCATTCGTATTTGGCTAATAAGTTCGCTTGAAAGTCAGAAGTAAAAGGCAAAGGCGAACCAGACAAGTCAAGTGATTGCCCTAACTGATTAAACCCATCACCACTTTTCACTTCAGAATCGATAAAGCTCGCAGATGCATTGAGCGTTAAACCTTCTAATGGAAGCCATTGTAGGTCCAGTTCAATGCCTTTGACGTAAGAGTCATCTATATTACCTAGTGTAAATGCGGTTCTAAACACAGGTATCGTTTTCTTAGTTAATAACTGCTTGTCTTTGTAGTCATAATAAAAAGCACTAACATTTAGTTGGGCTTTACCATCATTTAGTAATGACTTAATACCTATTTCATAAGCATCTAGACGCTCTTGCACTACCGGATCCAATTGGTTTTCTTCGATTGCGGCTAATGAAGGATAACTACCGGCTTTGTAGCCTCTGCTATATGATGCATAAACTGACGTTGAAGGGGACCATTGATAATGTGACGCTAACCGCCATGACAATGAATCCTCATCTAAAGTATCTTTAATTTTTCCTAGTCGCTGGTTTTCACCGGCAAAGTCTAATACGGTAACACAGCCATTTACTTCGCCGCCAGAGTCATTACCGCCAAAGAAGAACTGATTAAATAATGCTAACCCTGGCCCTCCTATATCTTCGGTACAGCCATCATAATTTGCTTCGTCTTCTGAGTAACGAATACCTGTCGTCAGTGTTAATTTGTCACTAAGGTACCAATCAGCGCTAGCAAAAACGGCCACGGTATTGGTGTCTTGTTCAATAGCGTTTCTCAGTTTGTTAAAACCAAAACCAGAGGTTGGCAGTATATTGACATTAGTCGCTAGTCCCCAGTCTTGGGTTGTATGGTAGTCAACATTACTTTTACTGTAATAAAGCCCTGCTATCCATACGGATTCCGGAAGCGTTTTAGTTAATCTCAACTCTTGTGAAAAAGATTTTATCTCGCCATGCTGAAATACATAATCAGAAGGAACGAACTCATCATCAGGTATCGTTGCATAATCACCATGTAAATGGCCTTCATAATAATCTTTTAACGAACCGCCCAAGAGCGTATCTAGAGGGCCGCCAGTCAATCCCCTTATATAACCTGCTGTAACACCAGCTGTGCCACCTCGTTCATATTCTGAGCCATCATCTTCGAATTTATGAAATGCTGTTAACGAGACAAATGTTAATGTCTCTGAATAATCGTGTGTCACATTCAGTGAAATAGACTGCATATCATGCGCTAAGCTTGGTGTTCTATCTGCAGTCCAGTCTGCTTTAGTAATATCATTTCCGTTTCCAGGAAATAGCTGTGGGTTAACGGTATCATCTAGTATTGGTCCAAAGACTGGGAATGACGCATTTAACGCACCACCAGCTTTAGCAGCTACATACTCAATAGCTTGCGGGGCTAACGTTTCAGATCGATCTCGATGGTAGTTAATACTTAACAGTGCACTAGTTTTATTGCTTACATCAAAATCAAAACTAGCTCTCAATGCAAATTTATCTTTCTGCCCTAATTCATCGTCTCTTGAAACACTTTCTTGCCAACCTTCATTTGAATTAATAAATTTAATAGCAAGCCGTCCATTTACATCGTCTGACAACGCCCCTGTGACAAACGCTTCGCCACTAATTGTCTCAAAGTTGCCTAAACTCGCCTTAATACCAGCTTCAAAATCTTCACTTGGTTTGGCTGCAATATAATTAACAGCGCCTGCCGTAGAGTTACGGCCGAATAAAGTGCCTTGTGGTCCTTTGAGTATCTCAACTCGTTCTAAATCCAAATTTGCGGCTTTTGTCATAATAGGAAACGGAATGGTGATTTCATCTACATATATACCAACAGTAGATGTAGCCTGTGCACTCGACTCATTAAAGCCGACGCCGCGTAGCGTATAAACAGGTGGACCAAAGGCGGTATCACTATAATTAAAGCCTGGAACAATAGTTGCCAAATCAGTGGAGTCTTCAATACCTAACTCTTCAAGTTGACCACTATTAAACGCTGATATTGCCATCGGTATCTCGTTTATAGATTGATGGCGCTTTTGCGCAGTTACTTCGATTATTTCAATTTTGGAAGGGTTATCTTGAGCAATAGCCAAGTTAACTGACGATATACTAAAAACAACAATAGACGAACATAGTGTAAATTTTGGCATGCAGTAATTCATTTTATTTCCCCACACCTAAATTTATAGCATACGATTTTAAAGTTTACCCAGTCCAATTCATATCTATATTGCTTGATTGATATCTTTCCACTAACGATTTGTAAGTTAACGGCTTATCAAAATAGTAACCTTGTATTAAGTCACAATGGTACAAAACCAAGCGTTCATATTGTGCTTTTGTTTCAACGCCTTCTGCTACAACTGTCAAATTACAGAATCGGCCAATCGCGATAATTGTTTTAACCAATGATTCACTTTGACTGTTGGTCAAAAATTTATCTATAAATGAACGATCAATTTTTATTTCATTCATAGGGAGATTACTTAAATAGCTTAGTGAGGAGTAACCTGTACCAAAGTCATCTAATGAAAGTTTAAAACCACTGCTTCTAAGTTTACTTAATACCGGCTGTACAAGTGACAAATCGGTAATTAAGACGTTTTCTGTAATTTCGAGTGTGACAAATTGTGGGTCAAACGCTACTTCTCGACAAATACTTACAACACTTTCGGTAAATTTGGGATCTAAGAGCTGCTTAGGAGAAATATTAATAGATAGATTTAATGAGAATGCGTTGCAAAGGTTAAACTCTTTAATTTCCTTCAATGTTTTTTCAATTACAAAAGCACCTAGCTCGTGTATAGTTCCTGTGTTTTCTGCGATTGGAATAAACTCTGCTGGTGAGACGAAACCCAAAGAATCATTTTGCCACCTTACTAGCGCTTCTACGCCAATAATATCACCTGTTTCAACACTAATTTGTGGTTGATATAAGACACTTAGCTCTTCATTAACTAACGCTGTTCGTAGCTCTGTTTCGATTAAAAAATCTCGTTTTACTTGCTTCTCTATACTGTGATTAAAAAACAGCGATTGTCCTTTTTGTAACGACTTTGACTTATACAACGCCGTATCAGCTTTACTCACTAATTCTTCAGAATTTTCACCATCTTTAGGAAACATTGCTACACCAATACTACAACTTGAATAAATAGCCTTGCCGTCGATATCAAATTCGTTTGAGAAAAGCGACAGAATTTGTTCGACTTTTTGTTCTGCTATCGATAAATGTGAAATTTCAGGAAAACAGAATATGAACTCATCACCACCGAATCGGGCAACACTATCACCTCCCTCGATAATTTCGTTGAACATCTTCCCAAGCAATATAAGTAAGCTATCGCCAACCGAGTGCCCATGTAAATCATTAATTTTCTTAAAATCATCAAGATCTACAAACATTACCGCGAGCATCTTTTTGTTTCTCTTGGATAGTTCAATGCCTTGCTGAATATGTTCATCCAATAATGCTCTATTGGGCAGCTGAGTTAGTGAATCATGTAATGCTTGATATTGAGACTCTAGTTTTACCGAATTTAACTCATCAAAGTCTCTATTTATTTTTTCTTCATAATCTGTAAATCGTTTTGAAAGGTACCTTGTTAAGAAAAAAGAAAGAATGATAAAAAATAACGTAACAACAAAACTAAGGCTAAGTAATTCAATAAGTTGTTTTTTATTTTGTGCTTCAATTTCTAATTTTCTTTTATTTAAGTAACTCTTAGTTTCACTTTCATAGAATCCTGTACCCAGTACCCAATTCCACTCAGGAATACCTTGAACAAAGCTAATTTTTTCAGCTGGCTTACCGGTCGCAGGCATTACAGGGCTTAAGTAGCTAAGAAATGCTTCGCCTTTCTTCCCTGCTTCTATTACCTTATGACCTATTTTATTGATATTTGGATCGGGATGATTGAAAACGTTAGATCCCAATACGCTTTCAACAACGTGAGACAAAGTATTTCCTTGGTGGTCATATAGAAATACATAACCATTTTCACCATATCGAATATTCGATATTCGCTGAATTAACTGATTTTTAATGTCGTTTTCAACATCAATTAAATACTCGCCCGTACCAATAAACCAATCATATGGCACAAAATGTTTGCCGAATCCTATTTTTCTAAATTCTTTTTCCTGGTTATCGGGTTTAACGAACCACCAATTGTAAAACGTTTCACCATGTTCCTTAGCCAGTTCCCCCATATCTTTTACAATGAAATTTCCTCGTATATCTTGCAAATCAATTTTTGAAGTTCCTTCCATTGAAGGAACAATGGGGTGCATAACGCTTAAGCCATTGGTTTTATATATAAAAAAGTAACCTCTACCATTATTGAATCGGATATTTCTTAATGCATCAGTAATAAGTTTAGTTACTTCAATTTCTGTTTTACTTTTGTTGTTTTCGTAAATTGAAGTAGCAATGGCGTGAGCTTGGTAGATGTGTTGTTTAATGTCGTTTTTTAAGATGGACTCTGTGCTGCTTTTTTCGTAATTAATTTGTTCAACCAACTGTTTAACTTGCGCTTGAACCATATCCTTACGAGAGGAGATAAAGTCTTGTTGGAGAGCCAGAATATCGCGCTCTAGCTTTTCTTGATTATTACTAATAACAATAAAAATAGCTAAGCATGCAAATGCTGTTACCAACATAGGAGGAATGATTTTAATAAGACGTAACAGCTTTACATCATGTGCTATTTTCATTTAATAAATACTATTTAAGTTAAAACTTTATCAATTTACTCAGGTATTACTCTAACGTTACATCCCAGCACATTTAAAACAGTTCCTAATTCTGACTTTATAAGTGTATAAGAGAAGATATTACTACTAAATTTATAGGAAATTAGGAAGATAGCAAAATTTAATTAATAAAATGACAATAGCGTTAAGTACTACTGCCATTCTAAAAGAGGCAAATGAGGTGGTAAGCTAAGATATGGTAGATAAAATCAAATTAACTCGTTTATTTGGTCTTAGATTAAAATGAAATTTATCAAAGATATAATAGCGGTTACATGTTCTTATCAGCACTATTATCATTACGAGTTAGAATGCTTTATTCTGATTTCCTGTTTATACAATTTAAATCTTCAAAGCACTGCTCAAGTCTAGCGACCATGCTAGTTTCACCATTTCTTAGCCAAACTCTAGGGTCATAAAACTTTTTATTTGGCTTTTCTTCACCATCTGGGTTACCAATTTGTGACTGCAAGTAGTCCTTATGTGATTCGTAATATTGTTTAACACCATCAAATGTTGCCCACTGTGTATCAGTATCAATGTTCATTTTAATGACGCCGTAACTTATCGCTTCTCGAATATCATTCAGCTCAGAGCCTGAGCCTCCATGAAAAACGAAATGAAGTGGCTTATCAGTTAAGTTAAACTGCTTTGCGACGAACGCTTGCGAGTTTTTAAGAATTTCTGGTGTTAACACCACATTCCCAGGCTTATAAACGCCATGCACGTTACCAAACGAAGCTGCTATGGTGAATTGCTCACTGATTTCGATAAGTTGTTCATAGGCATAAGCGACATCTTTTGGTTGGGTATAAAGTGCCGAATTATCTAAATGGCTATTGTCAACGCCATCTTCTTCACCTCCTGTGCAACCAAGTTCAATTTCTAAGGTCATATCTAGCGGTTTCATACGCGCTAAATACTTAGCACAAGTGGCTATATTATCAGCTAGCGGTTCGGCCGATAAATCAATCATATGTGAACTAAATAGCGGCTTACCTGCTTCCTTAAAATAGCTTTCCGATGCCGAAATTAAGCCATCTACCCAAGGTAATAAGTCACGACCTGCATGGTCAGTATGTAACATCACGGTGACACCATAAATTTCAGCCATTTGGTGTACGTATTTTGCAGCAGCAATTGCACCTTGAATTGCTGACTCGTGCCCTTCTAGCTTAAGCCCCTTGCCTGAAAAAAAACTAGCGCCACCATGAGACAACTGAATAATAATTGGAGAATTCACATTAGCAGCAGCCTCTAAACAAGCATTGATCGATGATGTACCCACGACATTTACTGCAGGTAAAGCATATTGTTCAGATTTTGCGTGAGCAAATAAGTCTTGCACTTCAGCTCCAGTTACAACTCCCGACATAAAATTCATTTTTCCGTCCTATAGATTACCAGCAATGCAAGCATCAGTAATTGCCTGCCAGTTACTTGTATCCACCCAGTCTTTCTTGGCTACCCAAGTACCACCAACGGCAAATACATTATTAAGGGTTAAATAATCTACTTTGTTTTCCGCAGTTACACCACCGGTAGGACAAAACTTTACCCCTTGAAAAATAGAAGAAACCGCAGCTAAAAACTTATGGCCACCAGATAAAGCAGCTGGAAACAGCTTAAGTTCTTTATAGCCAAACTCGCACGCCATCAAAATTTCACCAGTATTTGATACGCCAGGTAAAACAGGTAACCCGCAGTCAGCAAGATGGGTTAACAGTTTTTCAGACACCGCTGGTGTAATTATAAAATCAGCACCAGCGTCGATTGCTTGCTTTAAAATAGTTTCATTCGTTACAGTGCCTGCACCTACAATTAATTCAGGCAATGCTGATTTTATTGCTGTTAACGCCGCTAATGACGCTTCAGTTCGAAGTACAACTTCAACCAATTTTAAGCCAGCGTCAGACATAGCTTTAGCAATCGCTACTCCTTGCTCTGGACTATCAGCTTGAATAATTGGCAATAGGGTTTGGTTTCCCATCAAAGATGAAAAGGAAGTCATTGTATAAGCCTTTAAAATTTAACTAATTAAAACGTGATGAAAAAGTAGCTTTATCTACAATCGCACCTTTATGTTGAATTACGAATCCAGCCACTTGATTGGCCAACTCTACTGATTGGGTAATGGAGTGCCCTGCTAAACGCGCGCCTAAATAACCACCGTTAAAAGAATCTCCGGCAGAAGTCGTATCAACAACATTTTTTACAGGCGTTACATCAACTACTTCTAGACCATTTACTGATAGGCAGTAAACATTTTTTTCACCATTTTTAATCACTAGCTCTTGATACTGGTACTGACTAAAAAACTCTATGACACTGCTTACATCATCAAGTTCGAAAATAGCGGCGAAATCATCCACACCAGGCAATATAATATCTGCAGACTCAAAAGCTTTTAAAAACTGCTGCTGAGCCTCGTCTTTACTTGACCATAACCTTGGGCGGTAATTCAAATCGAACGCAATCTTCACTCCAGCAGCTTTTATTTGCGCTATGAAATGCCAGAACTTCTCTCGATCTTCTGGCAAAACTACACCAAGTGAAATACCGCTAAAAAAGAATACATCTCCTTGGCATATCTCGGCAATATTGCTATCACCGATAAACTTCATCACACTGCGAGCAGCGGAGTCATTACGCCAGTAGGTAAAACTACGTTCGCCTTGTTCATCTAACTCAATCGCGTATAAACCTGGAATTTTATTCTCAGAACGAAAGACTTGCGTTGAACTTAAATTTTCAGCATTGAAAAGCGAAATCATATCTTCGCTAAAACTGTCTTTACCCACAGCGGTCACCATATTCACATTCGTATCGTTAAACAAACGCTTTAAATAGACCGCAGTATTAAAAACATCGCCGGCGAATGACTGCTTCAAAGTGTTAGCTTCTTTTGAAGCCGACATCAACTCAATCATGCACTCACCAAACAGATAAATGTTTTTCATTATTAAAACCTCTAATTCCTACTTTTATTCAAAACTTACTGAGGTTTTTTTAATGGTTCGACCTTTGGGATCAACACCCAAACAGCAACCATAGCGATAATTGCTAAAGATGCACCGATCACAAATGCTGGGTAATAATTACCATCAGCTGTTAGCCAAGGTACTAACGTTGTAAGTCCTACTGCACCAAGTTTCGCTGCCATACCAGCAAAACCCGCTAACGTACCTACCGACTTTTTACCTAGTAAATCACTTGGAAGCGTTTGCACATTGCCGATAGCAGTTTGGAAACCAAATAGAATAACCGCCATAATTAGTACCGCATTAACTGGTGCTCCGGGATTAGACATTGCAAGCAATGACGGCAACATAATTAAACAGCCTAAGGTAATCACAAATTTCCGTGTTTTGTTCGTATCCCAACCTGCTTTAATTCTATTTTGTGCTAGTAAACCACCAAACCATGCGCCAAACATAGCACCTACATAAGGCACCCAACCATATATACCAATAGATTGAACATCCATTGCGTATACTTCGTTTAAGTAAATTGGTATCCAGAAAACAAATAACCACCAAATTGGATCGATTGCAGCAGAGGCAATGATCACTCCCCAACTTTGTTTACGAGATAGAAGTTCAGCTGTAGAAGGATTGTACTCTTCTGCCTCTTTCGTTGGGTCGTCCGAGTCATTACGTTTTTGACCCGTCAAAATGTATGATTTTTCTTCTTCAGTGATCCAAGGATGTGAGCCAGGCGGCGACTTTACTAGTACTAACCAAGGAATTAACCAAAGTAAACCGACCAAACCAATTACAACAAACACCATTTGCCAGCTGAAATAAATAGTTAAAAATGCGATTAAAGGGATAGCAACAATGCCACCGATAGCTGCACCAGAGTTAAATATCCCCTGTGCTAACGCCCTTTCCTTTGTTGGAAACCATTCTGCGTTACCTTTAGCTGCACCCGGCCAATTACCGGCTTCTGCAACACCCAAAATAGCGCGAAAAATACTGAAACTTAGTAGTCCTTGAGCAAATGCATGCGCAGCTGTTGCAAGTGACCACACGCCAATAGATAGTACGAAACCAATTCGCGTACCTACCCAGTCAAAAATCTTACCGAATATGGCTTGACCAAAAGCATAAGCAAATACAAAAACCACAGAAATAGTCGCATAGATTTGCTTACGCTCTAACGGAGTTTCATTCGGGAATAGCTCTTCTTGAATATCTGGCCATAAAACACTGAGTGCTGAACGATCAATATAATTAATGATGGTAGCAAGTGCTATCAACGCAATTACCCACCAACGTAAACCTTTAACTTGCATAGCTTATTCCTCTAAGAAATCTTCACGTGCCGGACTAAAGGTATCAATTAAAATACCACCTGTTGGAGATGTTGCACCGTGCTCTGCATGCGGTGGAATATAACAACTATCACCTGGCTTTAAGATCTTGGTAACTCCGTCAATCATAAAGTGAAATTCTCCTTCAACAACATAAGTCACTTGTGAGTGCCGGTGAGAATGAGTATAAGCAGTGATGCCTTCGTCAAACCAAATCTTTACAGCCATCAGTTCGTGGTTATAACCCAGCATTTGACGTTTTAAACCGCCACCTAAATCTTCTATTTCGGCTTCGTTGCCAAAGGTAAAGTGGGCACTTTCGCTCATGATAATTCCTCGTCTTACTGCTGGTTTTTCAATTGAATAATTTTAAATCGATCATCAATTTGATAATCAACATTGTTATAGCTAAATTTTGCTTTACCACTTAAATCATTGGTAATAGCGAACAAATAACGACTTCCGTTATTTAGTGATATTTCGACAAACTCTACACCATTACTTTGAGAGTAATTGATGGAGCTTAGTTCTGATTGTGCTGATAAGGTAAATTCTTTAGCAGGGTTATATTGGCCATGTGGCTCTAACACACTAACGAATGTATGTTTTTTAACGCCCTTCTTACGATAGATAAATGCAGATTCATTTCGTAAATTAAAATTTGGGTCGTTAGCACCTAGTCGAGTAAACAAGACGTCCGTGTCATTGTCGACTATCGAAGATTGAGTATAGAAGCTACCGTTGTTGTTAAGCCAAGTTATCTGTGCGAGACCAGCGTTGGGCTTAGATTGTGCCGTGAGCCATAAATGTTGATAACCATTTTTAGCACCTAAAGGCTTCAGTGTCTTAGTAAAGGCGTCCCGTTTAAAGCTAGTATCAATTAGCTGCCCTTTATAATGCAATGGCAGATCAATTTGATGAGCCTTGTCACTTTTCACTAAAAATATATCAAACGCCAGTGGTTTCTCTAATTCAGGTAAGTTAACCAAAGCCAAAGTTCTTTTGAGTGTCACACCTTGATAAGCAGTATCGATTTTTGCACTTGTTATACTTCCGTGATCATTAGTAGTAAAAAATAACAATTCTGGATGGTTTTTATTACCAACTTTGACATCAGCATCAAAATGGCTTCGCTCATCAACAACGACAGTATTATGTGCAATTGTTTGCTTTGCATAAGAGTTGTTTTCAGGTAAATAACGGCCACCAAATTTCGCTTCAACATTTAAAAAGCGAGCAGCGCCGTAATCTGAAACAATTTCATTTCCTCTGTCGTAAAACTGCCAAGTCAACTTATCAAAGTGACCATGACCTAGTCCTTGTGCCGCAGGTTTAAAAAGTAACGCTTGTTGAACCTTATCGCTCTTAATATTTTGGCGCATTACCACGAGTGCGCCTTCATTACCGTCTGCTCCGTCACCAAACGCAACCGATTGATACTGATAAGGAGTAGCTAAACCAGCATCTAGCGCTTTCGCCACTTTTAGACCATCACCCGTCAAAATGATTTGCTTTTGCTGGTTAGCTATATCTAATAAACCACTATCTCTTGTTAAACCGTAAGCTACCGTAACGCCGTTAACAAGTTCAATGGTATCAATACCTTTCGATTTAATGGCATCATTAATTGGGAAAAATAGTCCGTTATAACTAAGTTCAATGGTGGTGGTAATCGCTTTTAAAACGATGCCATCACGGTATTCAAATATCTTGCGCTCAGGTTGATTATTTTCTATCGCTTTTGCAAACGTAACAAAAGGCATTAAAGCATAACGTTGATAATAAGGCCCTTCGTTGTAATAACCTTGTGGTGAAAACAATTGCTCTAATTGTTTAAGGAAACCACCTTTACCTGACTTATCTAAGTCGTATAGTGCTTTTTCAACCCATTCAGGCTCATTCATAACAAAGCCTGCCATACCAACGCCAGCTGTAGCCCAAGTACCATGGTTATGTACTTTGTTAAATGTAGAGGGTTGACCTTCAGAGAGGAAGATAGCAACAGGCTTTAATAGATTTTGCTCTATCTCTTTTATTTCGTTTGCATTTAACGAGTCATGAATTAGATCATACGCTTGAATGGTATAAACCAACCAAACCGCTTCATTAAGGCTTTGCCAAAAAAGCTTACCTGGATTTTGCGATTTTACCTTGCGTTTCGGGTGCAAGCCTAAACTTGGGTATAATTTAGCGTACTCAAGCAGCATATCGCGAACAAATTGAGCGTATTGCTTATCTTGAGATAACTGATAAATCATCCCTGCGTTGTACATTAATTGATAATTTTTTTTATGACGTTCATGGGTATAACCGCCACCACCATCTTTAGGCACAGGTACGGTAATAGGCTGTTTAATCTGTTTGTCTACTTTGGCCTTTAGAGCAATGTAGGCGTTAGAAAAATATCCAGATTCATTGATTGCTGCACGCATTTTATTAACATCGTCAATGCTACTTACTAAGTTTGGGTGAGCGGCGTGCGTCAATGTAGAAACGATTGCAAACAACGTAAAAAAGAATCCATCGATACTTCTTCGAAAAATGCTATAGCGACACATAGACTAGTTAACCTTATTATTTTCAATTACAGCTGTATGTGGCCCTTTCACTCGTAATTCAGTGACCTTAGGGCTTGCTGTAGCGTTAAAAGTATTATTAGTGATCGCTGTTACGGGTTCGCCTACCGTGTGCTCTACTGTAATTGGTGCTGACTTTTCAACAACGTTATCAGAAATATTTGTTACCTGTACGCCATGTAAATAAATGCTAGCCTTAGTTTTATTACGTTTACCTTGTCCAACATTGCTTAACTGGTTATTGATCATTAACAGGTGTGGACCAAAAGTACTCTCATCTGAGCCACCACGGTATAGCTTGATTAAGCTACCCTGAACGTCCGTAAATGAATTACCTTTAACGTTGACATATTCAGCGTTATAGATACCTAAGTCTTCAAGCTCAGTATCTAAGCGCATAATATCGCCTGTGATATTCTTAAATGTATTGTTTGTTAATGCTATTTCATCAGCAAAAGCTACTTTGCCTGTCTCAAAAAAATGAAACGAGTGATTGATATCTAAATCTTCAACGCTCGAATTACGCATAATAAATCGGTAATTATCTACCATGCCCCATTTCTGCGTGCGCACGACACTATTGCCAGAATAATCAGGGCTGTTCTCGCCTGAGATTGCTATACCATCAAGCATTAAACTACCACCGTCACGTATTTCAAATAGTGCTGAACGTTCAAACGTAATCTTGGCATTGCCTATTTCTTTGGCCTTAATAGTTAATACCTTATTGATGATAACTAATTTAGGAATATCGTAATTTCCTGGTAACAATTCGAGCACATCACCAGACTTTGCCTGTGCAATTGCAGTAAGAAATTCATTGGCACCAGCTTTAACACTGTGTATGTCGCCAGAGTTAAACGCTGTATTAGCAGATGTTTTTTCATACCAACTTACACCGGTATCTTCTTTGGC
This sequence comes from Thalassotalea algicola, assembly GCF_012932965.1. GTDB lineage: Bacteria > Pseudomonadota > Gammaproteobacteria > Enterobacterales > Alteromonadaceae > Thalassotalea_F > Thalassotalea_F algicola. The sequence continues at coordinate 347,484 of NZ_JABBXH010000004.1, forward strand.
CAGCACCTTTAAGTCACGCTTTGCGCCAACAGGCAAGTTAGTTGCAGGGTAAAGCAGTCCATTGCTTAACCTGACGAGGGATACTTCTTGCGAATTAATACCATTCTCAAGTTCAGACAAAGCCTTAGTATTCGATGTGTTATTTTCAAATTTAATGCCACTTACATCATCAAACAAAGTAAATGGCTGGCTACTTTTATTGAAGAACAAGTTATTTTTCATCGTACTATTAATAGGTACAGCGCTACGCTCAGCATCACTGCCAGCAGCCAACTGAATGTGACGAACATTGATAAAACTATTGTTCTCAATTTTTGCGTTTTCTACTTGGTGGTAGCGATTTATAGGTGAATTGGGTACACCATTCATCACGGTAAAGCCACTACCAAAGCGATATCCTGTAAGCCCTTCCAAGTAGTTATTACGGATTACTTGATCTTTATTAATTACTCGAATGCCACCAGTATGCTCTACGCCATTACCAATAAAGATGTTTTCTTCAATTATATTGCCATTGCCGTGTCGCATTGTAAGCGTGCCACGGGCTTCATAAAACACATTGCCACGTAGCGTATTACTGCCCGACTTAACGGAAACAATTTCTACTTCACCATTTGTATGCTCGAAGTAGTTATTCTCTACTAAAGTATATGAGTTACTTAACGAATAATGGCTAGTACCAATTCTAAGTGTTTCACCGCCATTAGAGCCAAATGTTGGTCTATAGCCAAAATAGTTATGATCTATTTTGTGATGGTTCTGTTGACTTTGCTCGGTATTTAAACGAACCGCTAGGGTAACCCCTTTATTTCGTTTGCCTACTAAATGATTGTGGTCAAAACGATTATACTGCCCATACATAGCCACCCAATAATCTGACTCTCGCTTATCTGGGTTATTGTAATTATCAATAACCATTTCACTTACACGTGAATGAAAGGCTAACTGCTTTTTATTACGACGAAACTCAATAACTGCGCTACTTGGTGTATAGCCATTTTTAAATACGAAACCCGAGGCGACCAAATATTCACCAGCCAATCGCAGATTAGATTGTCCAGATAACACTACTTTTCCTTTAGTCTCAGCAGTAAGTGTTATCGGTTTTTCTTTTGTTCCTTTACCAATAAAGAGAATTTCGAAATCTTGATAAGTACCATTAGCTAACTTAATGGTATCGCCGGCAACTAATTTTTTTACGGTCTCATTAAACGCTTGTTCACTATCAACGATATACTCTTTGGCATTTGCCGAGACGACAAAACACAAACCTAATAAAGTAAATAAAACCGTTTTACATTGCTTAATTATCAACATTGCTTTCTCACTAGAACAAAAATAAAGGCTTTCCCAACTCCGTGTAATGGAAAGCCCTGTCTACTAACTATTTTTCTAATTTAAGAAAATAATCAAAAATTTCAGGTACATTGCCATTACCTAATCCAGCGTCAAATGCTGCTTGAAGGTTAGCTGAAGAGCCTTCGGCTATTTTTGATTGTGTGCCTAAGTCTTCTACCATCTGAAGGAAATAGCCTAGATCTTTATTGGCATTAGCAATTGAAAAACCTAAATCACTTACGCCATCTACCGCATAATTTTTACAAAATTGCATAAATGGTGAATTAGAAGGACCTGTAGACATAATATCGAATAATTGTTGACGGTCGACTCCTGCTAAATCTGCTACAGCAAATGCTTGAGACATAGCACAAACGGTTGTCATACCCATAAAGTTATTAACCAACTTAGTTGTATGGCCCGCGCCAAGTGCACCTAGGTGAAATACATTTTCACCTTGCTCTTCTAAAACTGGTTTTACTTTATTGAAAGTATCGATGTCACCTGCCGCCATAATATTTAACAAGCCGTCTTTAGCATGTGCAGGTGTGCGACCAAGAGGAGCATCAACCATACCTACGCCTTTTTCCGCTAAATCAGCGCCAATTTTACGAGTAGATGCAGGAATGGATGTCCCAAAGTCGACTAAAACAGAGCCTTCCTTCATACCGGCTAGCACACCGTCGTCACCATAAACAATTTTCTCTACAACGGCTGATGTCGTTAAACAAAATTGAACAATATCACTAGCCAAAGCAAGCTCTTTTCCCGAGGTAAACTGAGTCGCGTTGCCTCGTGCTAAAACACGATCAACCGCTTCTTGACTTAAATCCATTACGTTTACATGGTAACCACGTTTTTGTAAGTTCTCGACCATGTTGCCGCCCATCAGGCCAAGACCGATAAAACCAATAGTTGGTTTCGACATAATTAACTCCTAAATATTTGCGCTAGTGCAGGTTCAAGTTTGAATTGCGAGTCATCTCTTATTAAGTGCACTAAATTTTTGTTTTTAGTTGAAAGCACTTCAATTAACTAACAATATTGAAGTGCCACGATCTCTTTCATAAGTAGTTGAAAAACCACCTATAGAATACGTTAAGTTCTTAGAATTTTGCTTTTACACCAAACTCCCACTTCGTTCCTGAACGTGAATAATCTGCAATGGTTGTGTCATTGCCACGAGTCATAACCTGTGGCTCATTAGTCAAATTAAGACCTTTGAGGAACAAGCTGACATTAGAATTAATTTTGTATTTAGCTGACATATTCATATAAGTCGCATCTTGGACGTAACGGTGTGAACGGTCAGGGAAAGGTAAACTATTAGGTTGTAAATACTTTGAGCGGTATTTCCAAAGTAAACGAACAGTAGTTTTTTCACCTTCCCAATACACAGACGCCGACGCTACATCTTCTGAAAAGCCGAAAAGATTAGCATCTGCTACTATGCCAGGACTTGCTGGTTCGGCAGTTACAAAATCGGAATCGGCATGGTTCCAAGCAAACTTAGCGCCCAAACCATTAAATGGCTCAGGTAATTCAACAAAGTGTTTTTGTGCTGTTAGTTCAAAACCTTTAATTACTGACTGATCATCAGAGGTTTGTTTAACAATATGACTAACATTTGGATAGGTGCTATCGACACCGTCTAGATTTACCGTAATATCGCGCTGTTCAGTAACAGTTTCATAGCCACCAGTAAACGACTTGTAATAAAGCGCTAAACTAACAGCAGCATCTTCAGATGGGTAATATTCGAAAGATAAGTCGTAATTATCTGCAATATACGGGTCTAAATGGTTACCATTGGCTTCACCACTTCGGATGACTTCGGAATAATCAGTATTGCTGCCTGGATCACAAATAGTATCGTCTTCATCTTCACAAGTTTGATAACTTACACCTGCAGACATTGCGTTCATTTGAAAACGCGACATAGAGCGATAAGCCGCCGTTCGCACATAAAACTCGTCTGTCACCATAAAAGTAAGGTTTAAACTTGGGAGTACTTCGGTGTATTCAGAATCAAGCGTTACACGCTCAATTTCACCTGTAGGATTGACAACTGAGTCCCAAACAATATCTCCATCATCTGTTTCACGGGAAGTGATATAAACTTTGTCGCCCCAACCATCTGAGTGCGTTTCTGTCTTAACAACGCGAACACCGACATTACCAAATACAGGCGTCCCCGCTATTTCGGTATCGATATTACCCATTATATAAGCCGCTGTGATGGTTTCTTCTACATCACGGTCACCACCATCTCGACCATCTTCTCGTTCACCAATATCATAAAACCCAGTCCCGGTAGCTCCAGGCAACTGCCCTAATACTTGACCAATAAAACACTTATGATCGTATGTTGCGTAGCGAGTTGCATCACCACCCTCGCCTGGCTCTTCGGTAAATTGGATGTTATTGCTGTGATCATTTTGACAATTATCGATAATGCCGTTGATTAAAGCCAAGTTTGCATCTGGGTTTAAATCATCCCAGCTGTTATCTTCATTATCACTAGCACCATTTCGTTGCTCACCTGTTGCAATTACCAGCGATACGTCATTGTTAACATAGTCAACTAAGTCTTCTTGAGAGTAGCGAACGCCAGCTTTAATACTAGAAAAATAATCATTATCTAATTGATACTCTCCACTAAAATCTAGCGCCCAAATCTTATCTTCACGCTCTTCATGTGTACGACGGTATTCAACGTATGCATGATCATTATGTACAAAGTTGCCCATATAACTTGCATCAAACGCTTCCCAAGATGAGAAACCTTCCTCACCTGGGCCTAATCGGTTGCTGTCTAACCAGGTTAACGTAGGTACATTGCGATCACGAAAATCAAGTGAGTAGTTATAACGTTCTGTAGAGCGGAATTTAGTGCGCTGACGTAGTCGATAACGATAAGATTCTGAGTAGGATATATCTAATCCAAGCGTTAAACGATCTGTAGCTTCATATTCAATTTCAAGGCCACCACCTCGATACTCGTCTACCTGACTGCGATTTTCACCTTGAAGAGTTGGTCTAGCCTCTCCGGTGGCATAAAGCAACGTATGATCGTCTGAAATAATATGATCCGCTAAGTCATCACGACGAGTATCTAGCGCTAATTCCATACGCTTTTCGGTATACTCTAAATCTGAATACTCAATATCAGCGTTGATATTTAATTTGTCATTAGGTACCCATTGAAAAGTAAATACCGCACCTGTGCGAATATCTTCATCTTCGCCGGTACGCCAATAAGCATCATTTGGCACGTAGAAAATACTATTCGGATCAAAATCTTCTAAATTACTATCAATACCAATCTCAGGTGAACGACCTACTCGGCCAGCACTTACACCTTGTTGACCAGTTGCACAATTACTACCGCCAATTAAATTTGTTCCGTCGGCAGCGCGCAAAGCACAAACCCCCATTTGCGAGCTACCGCCGTAATTCTCTTCAGGGTTTGCTGAATCCGTATGGTTGAAGCCTAGCGTAAAACCCATATCGCCGAAATCTTCAGTTTCCCATTGCTGAACTGTTGACACGACAAACTTACTGCCCCAAGGAGAAACATCGCCATCTACATCATCATAATATGTATTGTAAACTCCAGTCGCTTGCACTGTAGTTTGCGCTTCGCCATATTCAACTGCACGTAGTGAATTCACGTCTATGGTGCCAGAAGTGCCACCTTCAACTAAGTCAGCTTGTTGCGATTTATAAATTACAACTTTATCAACTAACTCTGATGGGAACTTTTTGAAGTTTACAGCTCGACCTGGACCAGCATTGGTAATCGTACGACCGTTAAAGGTTGAATAACCCCAATAAGAACCTAAACCACGTATAGATATTTCATTTTGGCTACCTTTTAAGCGATGGCCTGAAGCGCCAGAAATATTTTCAATAACATCGGATAATGAAAGACCTGGCAATTCACCAAAGTCTGCAGCAGCTACGGCATCAACAATTGCAGTATTGTGTTTTTTCTCACTCAAAGAACGGGTCATAGTTCTTTGTATAGCACCTCTGACTTCGATAACTTCGACTTCGTCAGGCGTAGCATTCTGTTCAGCTTCTTGTTCTGCTGTCGCAGGAAAAGCCATTAACGTAAGAAGTGTCGACGCACACATTAGATGTTTGCGATAGCTGCCCCCGCGGCGTAGCGCCCAGCTTACTTTGTTTAACTTGTTGGTAGTCGCCATTGTTATATCCGATTAGTTATATTTTTTATATTTCGATTTGACCTTATTCAAGCAACATCAAACCACATTGTCAACCATTTTGGTATAACAATAACAATATTTTTTTAAACATCATTATTACCAATGAATTATTACAAAACATAATTCAATTAATTGAAACGTACTAGCAAAGTTAGTTGTAATGTAAGAGCAACGTAGGTTTTATGGGTGTTACAGGGGAGATATAGTCTCTAAGCCTATAGATAAAATTAAATGATCATATCGAATTTCCATTCATGATTTTAAAACCAATAGTGATTTATTGGTTGACCATACTACTTTTATTGGTGTAAAGATCTCGATAATGTTTTTTTGTGACACTTAACGTTACATACATTCAATTAAGGTAATTATGAAAAAAAGTGGAGTAAAAGCGCTGGAAGCATTAGCAATATCGCTATGTTTATTCGGTTGTGGCGGTGGTTCATCAAATAATTCGCAACCCCAGGAGCAACAAAACGAAATTGTAAATCCACCTACAGCCTCACCAAAAATTGAAGATATTAGCTGTAGTGTTACCTACCCTTTGGCTATTTCAAATATATATCAAGCGTCAAACCAGCTCGCTTTACCTAGCCTATTCGATACTGATAAAACAAATATCGAAAGTTGGCAGACTCCTACACTAAACTCTATTGTTATTGTTGAACTTGCAGCACCTTCCCTAATTAAAGAGATGGTAGTCACTTGGGAAAATTTGGATGTATCACATCTGCTTAATGTTTCGGCTTCAAAAGATAAAGACAATTGGCAACTAATTGTAAATCAAGAGCAAAGTGGTAAGAACACGTTAATTCCAGATTTGATTGATCTTACCGAGCTTAGTGCATCAACGGCACTATACTTACAAATAGAATTCAACGGCGACGATCTATCACAACCCAGTAAAATTAATGAAATCGAAATCTTTGGATGTGCCGAAGACGTTGAACATAATGTTGAATTGATCGATTGGTATCTAAGTGTTCCTACAGACGAAGATAATAATGGTAAGTCTGACAGCATTAAAGAAGATAACTTAGCGGCTGGATATTTCGATGCTAGGTTTTTTGGTCTATCAGAAGATGGTGGTATCAGATTTAGTACATCCGTTTCAGGTTATAAAACATCAACAAACACTGAATATGTGCGTTCAGAATTAAGAGAAATGCTAAGAAGAGGCAATACCAGCTATAGCACGCAAGGGGTGAACAATAACAACTGGGTGTTTTCTAGTGCCCCACAAATAGACAAAAATAATGCTGGTGGAATCAACGGACAGCTGCATGCAGAACTTAGCGTCAATCAGGTTACAAAAACAGGGGAAGACTATCAAATTGGTCGAGTTATTATAGGGCAAATCCATGCTAATGATGATGAACCTGTGAGGCTTTATTACCGAAAACTCCCAAACAATATCAATGGCAGCCTTTATTTTGCTCATGAAATTTTAGGTGGAGATGATATTTATTTTGAACTTATAGGTAGCCGTTCTAATAGCGCTAGCAATCCATTAAATGGTATTCCACTGAATGAAAAATTCCGCTACTCAATTGAAGTTGAAGCTAACGAATTAACAGTAACCATATACAAAGCTGACGGCAGTGAATTTAGCCAATCGATTGATATGTCGGCTAGTGGTTATGATCAAGGCGGTCAATATATGTACTTTAAAGCCGGCGTTTATAACCAAAATAATTCTGGCGATGCTCACGACTATGTTCAAGCCACTTTCTACGAGATAAAAAATAGCCACGAAGGCTATGATGAATCTAATAATTAAACTAGAGACTAACGATGAAATCACTTCTTAATTTAGCCATATTACTTAGCGCCACTTTCTTTTCATTTGCGTTTGCAAATGAAACCAATCAATACAGCTTTTTCAATGACTCGATAGCAATTGAGCTTTCATCAAAGTTAAACCAATTGTCCGATAGCTCAATAAAAAAACGTTATGGAAAGCAACAAACACCGCCGACATATGCATTCGAAGACAACGAAAACAGCGTGTCATTTACATTTACACAGTACCCCACTCCTGCCAATAAAAGCAGTATGAATAAAATTCACAAATCCATATCTAACATGTTGCGTAAAGCAAGCGACAAAGCTAGCTGGAAGAAAGACAAAGTATATACACGTTTAGGGACAAAAATTGCAGTTTACGAATATGAAGTTAAAGGTATTGGAAAGTACCAATACAATTTAACTTATGCCCTTCCAATAGAAGGTCGGTTAACGTTTATATCTTTTAAAACAACAAACAAAAAGTACAAAAACAAATGGTTAGCTGTGGCACGAGAAAGTCTAGATAGTATACAGCTAACAAATAACACCTAGAGTAACTAGATTACCAAAAAAAGCTTCTACACATGAGACAACCTGTGGAAATCTTTACCAATGATTTTAATAATTCACAACTCATGGTTGACAAAGTGGTTATACAATTAAATACTATGAAGCAAACCAATCATCATTCAGATTGTTTTACCTAAAGCGACAGGATTATAATAATGAGAACATTAACGAATAAAACAATTGCAATGACAGCAATAGCATTAGCTATAGCTGGTTGTAATTCAGATACTTTACCGGACAAAAACGGTAACTCTTTTGGTCAGCTTGCACTTTCTGGTACACCGTTAGTTGGGGAAACGTTAACTGCGACAGTAACGGATGCTAACGGAGTAGATGCGTCAGCGATAAGCTATAGCTGGATGGCAGGTAGTGAAACAATTGTAGGTGCAACATCAAGTACATTTACGCTAACAGACGCAGAAGTTGGTGAAAGCATCACTGTTTCCGTTTCATATACTGATAATGATGACTATGAAGAACGCATAAAGTCTTCAGGCACATCGTCAGTTGTCGGTGTAGATGTACCAGCAACATTCAGTGGTTTAACTGCTAGCGTTGCTAATAATGTTAGCGAAGACTTAACGGGTGTTATCGTTATAAACGATGATGATCCTGGTGAAGACATGGCTGAAGTGCAAACTGGCGTTGCAACGACATTCGGTGTGTTTTCTATAGAAGCAAGTGGCGCATGGACATATACCCTAGACACTTCTAACGCTACGATATCTTCACTTGTTGATGAAACAGACTCAGTTACAGATACTGTCGCAATTGCATCAGTTGATGGCACTACAGCAGAGCTAGTAATAACAATATTTGGCGCACCAACTACTGGTGGTGGCGAACCAACATTAGCTGCTAAAATTACAGATAGCATGACCGATGATGCTGGAGAGCTTCGGTATAAACTAGACTCTGCGGTTGCACAGGGTAAATTGACTGTATCTTTCTTAAAAGAAGATAAAGCAGAAACAGCAGATGGTGTTGCAAAAGATGCATACATCGGCTTGTTTGGTGAATCAACAAGCACAAGTAATGCTATTGTCGATCTGCGAATTCAAGCGGATAAGTTCGTCATTCGCGATCAAGACGATATACCTGTATCAGTTCCTTTTATTCCTGGAGTTTGGACAGATGTAGAAATGACTTGGGATGCATCTGCAGCTTCTGCTACTGTTGCACCGCTTGTAACCATAACGATAAATGGAACTAGTGTTACAACGGATGCCTTCTCGTCAGCGTCTTCATCACTCAGTGATGTAATGGGTGGAGTTCGTTATGCAATATTCAAGTTAGGTGATAACAGCTCCACAATTCCTGATGCTGCTTATTATGTAGATGATATAAAGCTATATTCTGATATTGCCGGTACCACAATTGCGTTTGAAGATGACTTTGAAGGTTATAGTGAAGGTGACTCATTAGATACCGATAACGGTGCATCGCCATACAATTCAAGTACTGCAGAAGCGGTGGTTGAACTAGTTGTCGGAAGCGGTGAGCAACCAGCAAACCCTGACAATAAAGTAGCACAAATCACTGATAACATGACTGATGATGCGGGCGAATTACGATACAAAACAGATGCAGCAATTGCACAAGGCAAATTAACGGTTGCTTTCTTCAAAGAAGACAAGGCAGAGACTGCCGATGGTGTAGCAAAAGATGCATATATCGGCCTTTACGGAGAATCTACTAGCACTAGCAATGCGATTATTGATTTGCGTATTCAAGCAGACAAATTTGTAATTCGTAACAAAGATGATATTGACGTCACTATACCGTTTGTACCAGATACGTGGACAGAAGTTGAAATGACGTGGGATGCAACGGCGGCTTCGGCCTCAGTAGCACCATTGGTCACATTAACTATTAACGGTACCAGCGTTACTACAGAAGCATTTTCATCAGCGTCTCAATCGCTAAGTGATGTAATGACTGGCGTACGCTACGCTATATTCAAATTAGGTGACAATAGTTCAACACTACCTAATGCTGCCTATTTTGTTGACGATGTAAAACTATATTCAGATACCGCTGGTACAACAATCGTTTTTGAAGATGACTTTGAAGGTTATAGTGAAGGTGATTCACTAGATACTGATAATGCTGCATCGCCCTACAATTCGAGTACTGCGGAAACTGTAGTCGCAGTAAAAGCAAGATAACTGAAAAGTTAAAATTAACTTTAAGATAAAAATAGCGCTAGACTAATCTCTCTATTAGTAAAGCGCTATTTTCTTATTTATTAGGAGAGCTTTATGTATAAAGTCGTCACATGTATCCCTCTCATCATGTTAATTAGCGCATGTGCTAATACCGCTAATACCCCAGCAGATAAATTTGACTTATCATATTGGAAAATTACCGTACCGCTAGATGCTGATGGTAATGGTAAAGCTGATGACATTAATACCAAAGAATTACAAACATATCAGCACCCTGACTTTTTCTACTTGGATAACCAAGGGAATTTAGTTTTCACTTCGCCAAATAAAGCAGTTACTACACAAACTTCGTCCAATACACGAAGTGAGTTAAGGCAAATGATTCGCGGAATAGACACTTCAATAGGTACAAAATCCTATGGAAATAACTTTGCATTATCATCCCACCCTGACGCTAAACTTTTTGATCAAATAGGTGGAAGATTAGACGCTACATTAACAGTAAACCATGTTGCTAAAAATGCAAAACACGCAAAAAAGCCCGCTTATTCTGTTGTTGTAGGTCAAATTCACGCTGGAAAAGATAAAGAGTTAATTGCTGAAGGAAATGGCTTTGGATATGGCAATGAACCAATCAAAATTTACTATAAAAAATGGCCAAATCATAACACTGGTTCAGTTTTCTGGAACTATGAGCGTAACTTGGCTAAAGAAGATCCTAACAGAACAGACATCGCCTACCCTGTATGGGGGAACACTTGGGAAAACTCAGATGATCCAAAAGAAACAGGTATCGCACTAGGTGAAGAGTTTAGCTACACCATAGATGTCGTAAACAATATTATGTATTTAACCTTTATTGCCGATAACAAAGACACTGTAAAATACCAGATAGATCTATCAAATAATGTCGATGCTTATGGAAACGTTGATGTAAAAGACAACCCAGCAGGATACAGTGGTGATTGGCATTATTTTAAAGCAGGTGCCTATAACCAATGCTCTACCAAAGATGCCAATGGTATATGGTACGCTGGTTGTTCTGGGACTGGTAACTGGGCAATAGATAAAGCTAATGGTGACTATACAAGTGTAACATTTTCAAAGTTAAGGCTAAGTCGACCTAGCAATAATTAGTTATTAAAAAATTATCAAACTAAAAAGTCGGTTTTGGTAAAACCAAAGCGGACTTTTTCAATTCAATTTTTCAATGAGTTACCACAAATTACTCAACTAAACAGTTGATTACTAATCATTTAAAAAAACCTCAGTTATTTCCTCCCCAAAATATAAGAAACATTCATTTGGCCTAACCAGATTGCGATAAAATTTCAAGTTATTGGTTTTACATATTGAATATAACCCTTTATTATGTGAGTATTAAATATAACGTATTGGTATAGTGCTAAATATGCACAACCAATAGAGCATTTAAATATAAACACTGATTAGTTGGGGTAGATAATGGCATCGAAAAGGCTCTTCTGGGGAATTGTTGAGTTAATAGAAGCATCCATTAATTCTGGAGATTATCCTGCTGGTAGCAGGTTACCACCAGAAAGAGAGCTTGCTAGCAGATTTAACGTCAGCCGCCCGACTATTCGCGAAGCAATAATAGCGCTAGAAGTACGAGGCAGAGTAGAGGTTAAAACTAGCTCTGGTGTGTATGTACTCGCATCATCTAATTCAGCTCAATCATTGCAAAAAATTAATGCCTTCGAAGTTACCCAAGCTAGAGCACTAGTAGAAGGTGAAGTAGCTGCGCTTGCAGCAGCCTTTATTACCGAGCAAGAACTTCAAGAATTAGGCCAAACATTGGTCGATATGGAAGAAGGTAAAAGTATAGAAGCGGCTGATAAAACATTTCACCGTATTATTGCCAATGCTACCCGTAACGAAGCCATGAAAAATTTAGTTTATAGTTTATGGGACTTAAGAGCTTCGTCTATTGAGGTTATAAAAGATTATGACAGTGTATGTAGTAAGGATAATAAGAAAACAATTGCTGAACACCGTGCAATCTACAATGCTTTAAAGCTAGGAAATGCGAATAAAGCACGGACCGCTATGCACGAACACTTTGATCGCCTAATTAACACGTTATTTGATGCGGAAGAAGCTAGAGCGCTTGAGGAAATCAAAAAAAGAAGTAGTGAAAAGCGCGATTTGTATTCAATCAAACGATAAAAACCACTTTAATTGTCTAAAGGAAAGTAACTGCCTAGGTTGCTTTCACTTTACTCTATACTATAGCAACTTTTAATATACGACTTCTAACTCTCCCATATTTAAAACTACGTTAAAATTCTCCTCTACAAGATATGTAAGCGACATAATATCTACCAATTCAAATTGGTCAGCCACAAAACATTTTGAGTTACGTAATCAATCAAAATTTGTACATGAAATGTTTACTAAATGTTTATTTAAAGCGTATTTTTAATTGGAACATCTACTATTCAGTCCTTTTATTGTACAAATATTTGAATTTCACCCTTCTTACTTAATATAAATATTTACCATAAATAACAAAGCTTTATATAAAAACCTCTATATCCAACCGGTCAGGTCAACCAACCTTGTAATACCAATAATAAAGATTTGGTAAAAAATGATTTGTAATTGGTCACTATTTGCTCTATAAATAGTTTTAGTGTTAACGGTTTTACAATTTAATCACTATATAAAACAAACCACCCGTTTTGGTCATACCAATAATATAACAGTGACCATTTATGGCGGAATTAAGGGGAGAAAAAATGAAAAACAATTTGTCCAAAATTACTTTGGCAATTCTATCGGCAACAACGCTAAACTTGGCTTTTGTAGCGCAAGCTCAAGAAGCTGAAGCTGCTGTTGATGACGAAAACATCGAAATTATTGAAGTAAAAGGTATTCGTGCATCGCTCGCAACTGCACTAGCCGAAAAACAATCTGCAAGTAACCTGGTTGAAGTTATAAACGCTATTGATATTGGTAAACTACCAGACCAAAATTTAGCTGAAGTACTTGAGAATGTTACTGGTGTACAAATTACTCGAACTGCTGGTATTGGTACGGGCGTTCAAATACGTGGTTCAAATGCTAACCGAGTCGAAATCAATGGTGTTTCAACAGTAGGTGCAGGTTCAGGCCGTAACGGCATTAGCTTTGAAGATGTTAATGCATCAATTATCGCTGGTGTAGAAGTTACAAAAGCACCTGATGCAAAGACAATTGAAGGTTCTGTTGGTGGTACTGTAAATTTACGAACTATCCGCCCTCTTCAGTTATCAGAAACATTAGCATCAATTCGCGTTCAAGGTGAAGACAGTAGTTTAAGTACTGAAGACATTAAACCGCGATTTTCTGGTGCATTTGGTGATAACTGGGATACTGAGTACGGTAAAGTCGGTTTCGTTATGAGTGGTAGTTACACTGAACAAGAAGCGGTTTCATTCCGCCCTCGTGCTGACCGCGACAACATCGCAGACGCTGGCCATCAAGGGATCCAATTCTTAGTACAAGAGCAAGAGAATGATGATTATGAAACGCTTAACCTAGCAACCACTTTTGAGTGGGCGCCAACGGAAAATATGAAGTTTCATGCAGACATTATTATTAACGATCAAGAACGAAGCCGTGACCAATACCGACTTCAAGCATCAGGTGTTAGTGCGTTAAAAAATTACGACACAAGCATCCCTTCACAAACTGAACAAGTAGACTATGGTTTCGGCCTACCTATTTATAACGCTGCACTTGTCGGTGTATTACACCCTGATATTATCAATGGTGATGATGACGATCCTAATCTACGTTTTACTACTGAAACAGGTTCTCGTGTTACAGATACTTCAGTATTTGTTTTAGGTGGTGAATGGCAAGGTGATAAACTTTTTGTTAGTGCTGAATTTTCTTCATCACAATCTGACTCAAGTAGCCCGACACTAAATACCACCGTTAACTTTATTAATCCTAACTGCCCATTAGATGCTTCTAGTAACGATAACTGTGTACCCTATAAGTACGACCTATCTGGTGGTTCGCTCGCATTTGGTATCGACTTCGATGGCCCTTATGCACCAACTCCAGATCAACTACTAGATCCAAATAATGTAGTACTTGACCAAGTAGATTATGGGCGTGATACCAATGAAAACTCAGAAGAAGCTGTACGTGTAGATTTCAGCTACTTCTTAGATGACGTTCCGGTTATTACTTCGGTTGATTGGGGATTACGTTACTCTGAATCGTCTCACGAATTTAGAGATGTGAGCGGTAAAATAGGTGGTTTCAGTAGAATGTCAGATAGTGCATCTGGCGCTGACTTCGCTGACTTACTTGTTAAAGGTCCTTCAAACTATGGTGATGGCGATGACAGGAGTTTATTCATTAGAAACTTCTTACTAGTCGACCCTGATAAGTCATTCACTGATGCACTTGGTGTATGGGAAACATTAAAAGCAGCAACAATTGCTAAGAACCCTGACGCAAGTATTCGCGAAATAGCTGAAAACGACCAAGGCTATCGTAAAGTAGAAGAAGAAACTACCGCAATTTATGCACAAGCAAACTTCGAATATGGTGACTTTATACGCGGTAACATTGGTGTTCGTTACATTGAAACAGACATCACTTCTACTGGTTTCCAAGACGGTATAAAAGGTTCAACTGGTGGTAGTTATGATTTTCTATTACCGCGATTAAACTTAGTAATTGACGCTGCTGATGACGTATTAGTGCGTGTTGGTTATGGTACTGACATTCGACGTCCAGACTTTGATCAATTAGGCGTTGGCTATTCTCTAGATACTAGTGAAAATGCCGCGGTATCGCTTGGTAATCCAGGTCTTGAACCAGAAGAAGTTGATTCATTTGATCTATCTGTAGAGTGGTATTTTGCACCATCTGCGATTGCTAGTGTTGGCTACTTCAAAAAAGAGCGTACCAATATTTTCGGTACTGATTTTGAAGGTGCACAGCTTTATGCATCAGATACAACAACCGGTGGTTTAGCGCGTGACCAAGTAGGTCCAGTATGTGAAGACGGTGGTTTTTGGAACCCAATCGCTGAAGCTAACCAGTTAGGTGATCCAAGCATTACAGGTATGTGTGTTGACCAAACAATGCCAGGTAATGACCCTGATACCACAGAAGTTGATGGCTTTGAATTTGCTTTCCAATACAGTCTTGCTGATTTTGAAGATGAGCTAGGATGGGCATCAGGCTTTGGTGTTATCGCTAACTATACTATGCAAGACTTCTCAGGTGGTTCAGTTGAAGACTGTACATCTGGACGCGGTGAAACAGTACTTGGCGAACTTTGTATTGACCGAGGCTTGTTAGACTTCTCAGAAAATGCCTATAACTTCACATTGTACTATGAGAAATATGGCTTATCTGCTCGTATGCGCTATACATGGCGTGAAGCATTCCGCACACAAGATTACGCGGGTGGTGCTAACAGCAGTGGTAGTAGTACGCTTAGTTTCCCTGTTGTAACAGACGACAGAGGTCAATTAAATGCAAGTATCAGCTACGATATTAATGATAAATTCAATATCGGCATAGAAGCTGTAAACCTTACGGAGGAAAGCATTGATCAATACTGTGTAGCTGAAGACGCGCTACTATGTTTTGTCGGCTTACCAGACCGTCGCATAACCTTCGGCGCAAGCTACAGGTTCTAGCAATAAAAGCCCAAGGCAATTAACCTTGGGCTTTTTTTTATGCCAAATTAACTCAAAATTATCGGAGGAGCTATGTCTTTAAAAGGAAAAGTTGTACTTATAACTGGTGGCGGTAGAGATATCGGTAAAGCTTGTGCGCTAGATATCGCCAAACAAGGTGCAACTGTTGTTGTTACTTACCTTTCAAGCAGTAACTCTGCCAATCAATTAGTTGAAGAGATTAGTGAACTGGGTCAAAAAGCTATAGCAATAAAAGCAGACTTAACCCGACAAGAAAACGTCGATAACGTCGTAAACACCGTTATAGATGAATTTGGCCAACTCGATTCACTCATTCACGTATCTGGTGGCTTGATTGGACGAGTACAAATTTCTGAGATGTCAGATGAGCATTGGGACAATGTTCTTAATGTTAACCTTAAATCGTTATTTATGACCACTAAAGCCTGCATTCCACATATGAAGTCAGGAAGCACTATAGTTACTTTCGCTTCTCAAGCAGGACGTGACGGTGGTGGCCCAGGGGCAGTAGCCTATGCAACAGCTAAAGGCGCAGTAATGACATTCACTCGAGGTTTAGCAAAAGAACTAGGACCAGATATAAGGGTCAATAGTGTGTGTCCGGGTATGATCGATACCGACTTTCATAACAATTTCACTCAAGACGCTGTACGTAAAAATGTAGCTGGCGCTACTTGTATTAAGCGCGAGGGGCAACCTGCAGAAGTAGCTAAACTTGTGACCTTTTTAGTAAGTGAAGACGCTTCCTATATGACTGGCAATTGTATAGATATCAATGGCGGCCTTTTATTTTCGTAATGGTCTAAGAAACACAAAACCTAATAAAATATGAATTCTTTAAAATACACGTTGAATTTATAATGATTAAGCCCGTAGTCTATGTCATAAGGGACAATAACCAAGTTCTAGCGTCTTGCACCGCCTCAAACATTTTATTCTCAATGTTTGAATTACGTAAAGAAGCTTGTTCACTTCTAGCGATATAAATCAATGCTTTTTGAGACACAACTATCGCTCTTCCATGGCAATTCTGCTTTTCTAACCACTCAAAGTGTTTATCTCCAACTGTATGCGCTTCGGGAGTACTTCCCTCATACTCAAGCATGTTAAAAAGCATACAAAAACGGGCACCGTTCATTTCATTAATTATATCTTCAACAATTGAGCATACATTAGCAGAAGCCACCTCATTAAACATACCAATAAAGGTGACATTTATAATGTCCTTTTCTACTGTTACTTTATACTCACCATGTTCGACCATTAACTAGTTTCTCTGACTTACTTACAGATTTCAGTTTATCCAACCTTCTGAAGCATTACTAGCTCACACAACTACACCAAATTATATTTAAGGACCTGAATTTACAAAGTAAATGCACTATATGGTTTGTACTTAAGATGTTTGTATGGACTAGTCGTTGAGGGGGTGTTTTACCACCTTTTTCGTACTAACCAAACTTATTACTAGATTGGCTACACGTTCTGATATTAAAGACCCCTAAAGAATTAAAGGGCTAGTTAAAGAATGGCGGTGACGGAGAGATCTTCCGCCACAAAACACAAAGTCACATAACTTTTTGAATGTATTAATTATCCTACCATCCTTAAAAATTATGTGACAGAGCTATGTGACTAAGTATCTGATAGACATTATTCGTATTGATTAGTATATTTGTATGTGTCTCAGTAAGTTGTAATTGTATGAAGGGATTATGAGCGAAGGAATTGTTACTTTTTTTAAGCACACAAATTTAGGCTTTTATCAAATTGGTGCTGACTACCACGAACCATTAGAAATCGAAGAAATATTAAACTCTCTAACAGACTGGTTTAATGAGCGAGATCTATTGTCTGAAACTGCACCATATAAGAGTAAACGAAGAAAAACAGTTTATTTGAAAGACATTTCTAAGAATGACGATACTGGTGACTATTTAATTACTTTATGGAAAAGTCTTAACGCTAATGACGGCAATGTATACGGTTTAAGAGCTAATGAATCTCCAAATGACAATAGGCTTATAAACGCAGACGAGCAAGCAGAGGAAGAAGTCATTTGGGGAAGACCTGCTTATTATTGGTTCATACCATCAGCAGGTGTATTTGCTTCTATCAAGTTTCACGAAAGCATTACCGACTCTGACGTTTTAAATAAATACATTAAAGACTATATCCAATTCAGAAGTGATATTAATTCGCCTACGATAGAAACAAGAACGAATAAAGCAGGTGAAGAATACGAAACAGTATACTGGGATGGTCCATACGGTAAATTATGGCTTCGTGTTGATAGTAGAAGATACACTAAAATAACGGAAAATGCGGATCTTGATCTGATAGCCCGTGATATTACTCATTTTGTTAAGAAAGAAGAAATTATTACACATTCTGAACAAGACGAGGACTGGACTCGCTACTTTAAAAACCTCCCTTATGTGTCAAAAGCCAAGTCAGGTAGTACAAGATCAATTAACATAGTTGTTGACGCTAAACCAACTGGCAAGCAACTAAAAGCAATGATGGAAAAATACCACCAAGATTACGGTACAAATAAGAACAAAAAATCTAACCTTGGATTTAGAAAAGAAGGTACTGGGAGCCAAACCTATTGGTTAGACGAGTTTGTAGTAAAATCTGTCATAGAAATTCCTGGTGAGGAAGAACAATCTCATTTTAACCACTCGACTATTTTTACATATTTAAATGAGCAAAGAGGAAGACTGTTAGCACCTTTTATCAGAACAAAGCAACAGCCAAAGGTTGCAGTAAATGAATAAAAAGGCGTTCACTATAATACTGGCAGTTATCAACGCAGTAATTGTGTTTTTAACTTTTGAAAAAGTAAGTTATGAAAATCAAAAGGATTTGATCACGTTATTGCAAAATACTTCACTAATGATTTTCACAGTATTAGGGCTGTGGATAGCTTATGCTTACCCTAAAACTAAATCAGAGGGCAATACGCTAAAAGAATTAATTAGACAGGAAGTGCCAGATAAGAATTTAAACATTAAATCACTAATTAGTGAGTTTGAAGATAAGTACAAAGAATTATCTCTACTTTTATTGGCGTTAACTCTGTCTGCAATCGTATTAGGTGCCCTACTCATTGGAGTGTTTTTGAAATCAACATTTTTAAACAGTGAGTTAGCGCATTTCGCTTCAATGCCAATAATTAAGTTTATCAGTACATACATATTGTATGGATTAGTATTTGTACAAAGTTCTGCTATCTATCTGGTAGTTATAAAAAATGTTAATTACACAATTGAATTAAAAAATGATTTAGTAGCTTTAAAAGAAGCATTTAAGGCCAAGAGAAAATAAGTATCAATTTGGCCTTAATATTCTCCCCCTTCTACCGCTAACATATATTTTTTTACTGCGACTATTTGGTAATTCAAAAACAGGGCACACTATCCCCCAAACATATCCCATATCTAATTCATAATTATGCGTATAAACAAAAAATAGAGCGTCATAGAATGAATACCCTAAAATCAAGTAATCACGGAGTTTAAATTTCGTTAAATCCTTGGGTTCTTTACTGGGGTTAAGCCTGAGTTGTAGCACTTGAAATTTAGCTTTTTCTTTCTCAAAAACAAATTTAGATATTGCAGCAGCTAATGGAAGCGGAGGGCATTGATTTTTTATATGTTCAATCAATTCTTTACCGTAATATTGTAGCAAAAAACCAAGTTCATTAATTAACTCAACAGGTAAATGGCTATTAGTTAGCAAAAGTTTATGATCAACCGCCCATACAGCTCTTGTTGGAGCTTCGTATTTATCTGATAACCAATGACACTGTTCATTGATAATTGTTTGTTCTATCTCTCTTATGAGTTGATTTTGTATATGTAATTGTAGTTTTAACATTGGAGCCTCCTTGCTCTTTTCTTTATGGTTTTATTAGGAAAATTGTTTTCGGCTCCGCCGGAAACAATCTCTATAACAGCCCTACTTTTTTCATTTATTTCAGCCTTATTTTCATTAAAATAAAACTGGCTATATCGCTTTGTTCGCTGCGTTTCAGGAACATATTTCAGACAGTTAATGTTGCTATATTTAAGCACCGCAGCATTAAAGCTTTTTTTTAATAGCTTTAATGCTCCCTTTCTTTGTATCTCACGCTTAACTTCGCCATTAATCACTTTATTAACAACTAAATTAATATGCTGGTTCTTTTGGTCGTGTAAATTGATAAAGCAACTTTTTAATAGCAATTCTTTGTCTACCAGTAAATAATCGGATAGGTCGCTAAAAATATGCTTAGATACTTGATACCACTGCATATCACTAAGCTTAATATCTGGTGGTAAAGTAAATACGAAACTTTGGGCGTAACTCGTTATATTTCTGCCACCCTTTTTTGATTTTGCTCGTTCAAGATTTCGTTGTGTTACTTCTGAGATACAATTATTTATGTATCGTTCAACACTATTGTGAATAGGTATTATGCGAGTTATACCACGGTGATTTTTATGATTTTTCGCCGTTAAATAATTCAAATAAGAGCAGATACCCGAATGTTCGTCCCGAACAGGCTCTGCGATTACAGTCCAATTTTTCATTCCATTCTCGTTTGTTCTAATTTCAATAAAACATAAAAATGAAAATTGTAAATATCTGGTGTTAATTAATTTTGGTAATAAGTCACAAACTACCCCAAAACTAATTAACTTCCAGATAGGCAAACCATATAAAAACAAGTTTTCAGGTTTACTTCTGGTTTTTGCACAGCAAAAATTTGACAAGAAATTTTTTAATGATACAACAATAAATGAGTAACGTTTTTACGTTGGTAAGAATTGTGTCTTGCTACATATCTAATTATTGTTGTTATTAATCTTTGTTAATCATTTCTTCCTGATTGTTCTTTGGTCAGATGTTTTGGAGTTCAATCAGCTAAGGCTTTACAAGGGATTTCGTTAAAGCCCACCTGTGACGAACAGTACAACAAATAAGCGCTTTATTTAAAGTAAACTTCTTGGGAATACGGGTAAACCAACCAGCACCAAGTAAAAAAATGCAGGGCTAAGTAAAGTTAAGTGAATTTGTTTAAATCTGTTAAGTGGAAGGTGCGAGAGCCAGCAATGTATTTTTAGCTGGATAAGTCCACTTTGCGAAAAGATTGAAATACACAATCCAGTAGCCACGGTATAAAAGAAGGCAATATTAATGTGAAATATTGTGATTGATTTTAACCAGCTTCGTCCTATACCCGTTAGTTTTGGGTAGGGGTTCGGTTTGCTGGTATAAAAGAAAAAATATTAGCTTTCAAAGCAAACCGAATTAGTCTCCACGGATAGCTCGCCTACGCTCTCTGCAATAATGATAAATGCTACTTGCTCCAAAAACTTCAATTCGCTTTAACTCTTCATCACTAAAATTATCTTCATATGACAACCTGTCTTCTCTTCCTTCTGGCCATTGTAAAAATCGATATAGTACAGCTATCGCTCTCTCTGGAATAGGAGCACGATCTTCAGGTGTATAAGCAATTAGAGCACCTTCTTGATAAAAATAATCGTTTTCTAAGATATCACGTTGATCAAGTTTTAATAAATCTGCAAATTGAACTCTCCAAAATTCCATATATTCTTCAAAAGTTTCTTTATGGCTTCTATCTTCAATTTTCTTTCCTAAATCCAAAGCTGCTAACAATAAACGAGAAGAGGATAACCAAGCATACCTATCGTTAACTGGATAGTTTGTTTCTGGGTCTAACTTTAATGCGTTGAAAGCTTTTTCAAACAATTCTTTTGCTTGTTCAAGATATGCCTCAGATCTTCTCCATTGTTGATCATTTACCAATTTCCATATAGCAACGTAAACACCAATAGAAACGCCAATCAAACTAAATACTCTAACTAGCAGTTCAGGAGAATATTGCTCTATTCTTTCAACGGTAATTAAAACTAAAAACCACCAAGCTAACGACATTAAAGCCAGTAAAACACCGTTTGCAATATCTTTATATTTATCACTTATTGGATTAAATATTTTTTCGAGTATTCTAAATAACAGATCCATAAAATTCCTTTTTAATAATCAACCTGTTCAACTAACTCTTTCAATGCTTCCATATGTGTAGAGGTATTTTTACCATAGCGCTCAAATGTTACGTTGTCCGATTTCATATGACCGACTACTTGTTTAACCATATACCCGTCACAGCCTTTAAACTTCAAGCGAGATATAAACGTAGTTCTAAAACAGTGGAAGTCGATCATTATCCCTTGTTGTGCTTCTTGATCTTTATCGACTCCCATATTTCGAAGAGCTGTTCTGTTAAACCAACGAGAAATAGGTTCAGCCCAACCATCTCGTTTTTTCTCAGTCTTCCCTACCCTTATTTGAGAGAAAACTATTTCTTCACCTTTATTTCTCTTTTCCTCTACAAACTTGATTAAACCCAGTTCAATTAGCTTTGAATGCACAGGTACAACTCTTCGAGAAGACTCTGTTTTTAGCTTTTTGTCAGTTAAATTAATAAAATGAATGCCCTTTTCTATTTGAAAGTCGTCAACTGTTAAAGCAGCTATCTCATTAAGTCGCATTCCGGTGTACAGCGCTACCTTAGGAAACCAATAAATGTCATCACGGATTGTTTTTGCTTCTGATTTTTTAAGTGGCTCATAAGCCATTATTTTATTGATTTCACTTTGTGTGTAAGAACGCCTTGAAGCTGTGTTTTTATCCGTTTCTTTAATGCTTAGTTTCATGAACTGATTACCTTTATTAATTTTTTTATGTTGGTAACACCAATTAAAAAATGCACCATAATTTGATAAATATTTGTTTAGCGTAGCTACGGCAATAGTTTCTTGCTTTCTACCTTTTTCACCATTGGCGTATTTGGAAAGCAAACTCTCTTTAATCTCAACTGCCTGTTCTCTATCAAAATTAAGAATATTGCAGTCTTCACCAATCAAAGAATAGAGATATTCAAATGCTATTTCATATTGTCTTACCGTATCAGCCTGTGTGGACTTAGCTTTTTCCACCATAAACAACTTAGCCATTTCTGATAATTGGACGGCTTCTTCGGCTTCTTTTTTGGCAGCTTGCTCTGCTTTAAAGTCTTTAATGGTGGAAAGCGTTTCTTTCAGCGTTTCAAACATTTCGCTAAACGATTGCATTTGAGTCGGCGACAAGGACTCACGCTCAAATGCTTCTTCACTAAAACAATCAAAGCTTTGTTTGTATTCTTTAAGCTGTTTAGCCAAGGATTGCTTAAAGCTGAACTCTAAACTCAAATGACGAGCGACAAACCGAGCAAGCGCTTCACCGTCTGGTTCGTCTGTATAAACTTCAAGAGGAAAGGCTTTTACATAACTTTCCCCGTAGCCAAATTCAGAAAATAATTTTTCCGCTGCTGTTGCCTGAGTTAAGGATAATTGACTGTCAGAAGGCTGTTTAGCACGCCTAAATTCATTTGTTCGAGTGAAGGCTGCGTAATCATCTAAAAACGATAATAAATAGCCTTTTTGAGCCAGTAACTCAGTATTGCCATCAAAGCCTTGTGGTGTAATGTTACTTTGTAAATACTCTTGGAATGTTGATATATCTTGGGGGGTAATCTGAGGTAACTCGTCTAAGGACTCAGTTACAGACATTTCAGCAGCAATAGCTTGTTTACCCCAAGATAAATACTGCTTAAACCGCTCTTTTAGGTAATTGCGAAAATCCCACTTATCGCCCTGCATATCTTCCTTCGCTTGCGCTTCTCTTATTTCACGCACCATATCCATAGCTTCTGAATAGTCCCACATAATGCTCTCCCTAAATAACAACGGTTTAATTAAGAGTGCTAACCGTTGAGCTACATTTAAATCAGACGTATTGAGACTACCAATAAAAAACTGATTTTCAAGAGAAAAATGTTTGATTATTTGATTTGGAATGCGAACTCTAAAATAAAAATTTTTCGAGTGAGGATATTTGTATAGATAGTGACTCAGTCTGTTCATAACTTACCTTATGTGACTAAGTTATGTGACAGACCTAAAAAACCTCAAAAAAACACAGTTTTAACTATATGTTTTTAAAAGATTATTTGAATTTATGGCGGTGACGGAGAGATTCGAACTCTCGAAAGGTTGCCCTTTACACACTTTCCAGGCGTGCTCCTTCAGCCACTCGGACACGTCACCTTATATAGATTTGCTTAAAAAAAGCTGCGCTATGTTAGAAAAAAAGCCTTGTTTTAGCAAGGCTTTATTATCGTAAACTAATTATTTGTATAGAGTTTAAACAAACATACTTAAAATTATCGTTTTAGCGATGCTGAAAACTCTAGCATACGATTAGTTGAACGAAGGGCACCTTTGCGTAAATTCATATCCACAAACACTTCTTTACCTTTAGGATTTACAAGTGCTTCTTCGATTGCTTGTAAACCATTCATTGCCATCCAAGGGCAATGTGCACAACTTCTACATGTCGCGCCTTCTCCAGCCGTTGGCGCTTCGAAAAATTCTTTTTCAGGACATAGTTGCTGCATCTTATAAAAAATACCGCGATCTGTTGCGACGATAAATTTTTTATTAGGTAGCTCTTGTGCCGCTTTGATAAGTTGACTTGTGGAGCCAACAGCATCGGCTAAGTCAATAATTTCAGCAGGAGACTCAGGATGAACCAATACAGCTGCATCGGCATGTAAAGCTTTCATATCCACTAGTGCTTTCGTTTTAAACTCGTCATGGACGATACAAGCACCCTGCCACATTAACATGTCGGCACCAGTCTGCTTTTGAATGTAATTTCCTAAATGACGATCTGGCCCCCACAAGATTTTTTCACCCTGCTCTTCTAGGTGCTCGACGATTTCAAGTGCACAGGATGAAGTTACTATCCAATCTGCTCGCGCTTTAACAGCAGTAGAGGTATTTGCATACACCACTACAGTGCGATCAGGATGTTCATTGCAAAACGCATCAAACTGTTCAATTGGACAGCCTAAATCTAATGAACATGTAGCTTCAAGAGTCGGCATAACAACAGTCTTTTCAGGCGTAAGTACCTTTGCTGTCTCGCCCATAAATTTGACACCTGCGATGATAAGCGTATCAGCTTCGTGTTGATTACCAAAACGAGCCATTTCCAAAGAGTCTGCTACACACCCGCCCGTTTCTTCAGCTAACGCTTGAATTTCAGGGTCGGTATAATAATGCGCGATCAATACAGCGTTTTTTTCCTTTAGCAGCTTTTTGATGCTTTCCTTATATTGTGCTTTTTCAGCAACACTTAAAGGTTGTGGTTTTGCGGGAAATTGAAAATCTATATCAACGGCTAAATTCGCTTGCGACATTACTAACTCTAATCATCTTTTGGTATTAAAAACGGCGGCAATTATACGCCATACACAAATAAAAGTGTACTAACGCTATTCTCATTATCATAGCGAGAAAGTATAAGAACAATAAACCTGCGGAATAATAGTAAAAAATTAATAGTTGAATAAGGTTTAACTGGGAGAATAAAGAAATTTTGAACACTTAGAAAAGTGGTCGGTCGTGAAGGATTTGAACCTTCGACAAATTGGTTAAAAGCCAACTGCTCTACCAACTGAGCTAACGACCGATACAGAATAAATTTTAACAATTTAATTCACTTTCTTAAGAAGAAAGTGGTCGGTCGTGAAGGATTTGAACCTTCGACAAATTGGTTAAAAGCCAACTGCTCTACCAACTGAGCTAACGACCGATATCTAAATTGTAATAACAAACACTTAACGTCACTCTCCTTGGTAAGAAAGTGGTCGGTCGTGAAGGATTTGAACCTTCGACAAATTGGTTAAAAGCCAACTGCTCTACCAACTGAGCTAACGACCGACATTTGTTTTTGCGTTTCCCTCTCGTTCAACGCGCCGCATATGATACTTATAATTTTTTTCAGTGCAACAACAATTTTGAAGTTTTTTTCGAATTCTTGACTGTTTGCGCAAAAACACAACAGAGTGAACAAGTTATCGACAAATTATTGCAGACTTTGTAACCTTGGCTGTGCAAGTTGAGCAGCTGTTGAATCTGGGTATTGTTCAATCAATTGCTGATAAAGCGACAACGCTTTCGCTTTTTGGTCTTGCTTTTGTGCAACCATACCAAGCTTAAGCATAGCATCTGCACGCTTATTTGAGGTTGTGAATTTATCAACTACCACTGAAAACTCAGCAGCAGCTTGCGCTAATTCACCTTTATTAAATAAAAGTTGGCCTAACCAATAATGCGCGTTAGGCGCATATGAAGAATTAGGGAAATTCTGATTAAATGCTTGAAACTCAGGAATTGCTTTATCGTATTGCTTATCCCTCAATACCATATTAACCGCACGATCATAAGCTTCGTTTTCAGAAAGATTCGTACTGTAATTAACATTAGGATTAGCACTTCCAGTCTGCGGAGCAGCAAGCGTTGTAGGCACTTGATTAGGTGTTTTTAACGCTTCTGAAACTCGACGTTCAATTTCCTGATATAATTCTCGTTGACGCTCAAGCACTTGCGTTAACTGATGACTATGAAGTTCTGTTACGCCTCGAAGTTCATTCACTTCCATTTGTAACTCGTCTAACTGACGTTGAATGTTCACTTGTGCACGATTGCGTGCGTTAAGCTGTCGTTCAAGCGTCGTCAATTTATCAATTGCACCACCAGAAGAGTTACTGCTTACATCTAATACTGGGGCAGGCTGCTGAGCCAGTGCAACAAATGCACCGGCCGAGACACCTAACCCGAATAAAACTTTATTGAGTTTCATTACCGTCCTATTTACTGATTGAATTAGTAAACTAAAACTGCACGACGGTTTTTAGCGAACGCTGCTTCTGTGCGATCTTTTACCATAGGCTTTTCTTCACCGTAGCTCACAACACTTAATTGAGAAGGTGAAACACCCATGTTTTCTAAGTAAGTAACTACAGCTTTAGCACGACGCTCACCTAATGCGATGTTGTACTCTGGCGTACCACGCTCATCAGCGTGGCCTTCAATTAGTACTTTAACGCTTGAGTTTTCGTTTAAGAATTTTGCATGTGCATCTAACATCGCCGAGAACTGGCCTGATAATGTAGAAACGTCAAAGTCGAAATATACAATGTGCTCTGAACGTAGCTTGTCCATCTCAGCTTGTTTTTGTTGTTCGATAATTTCTGCTTCACGCTTTGCAGCTAACGCTTGTGCATTTCTTTCTGCTTCTTGTTGTGCAGCAGCCTCAGCAGCAGCATTTGTATCAACTTGAGATTGGCCATCAGTATCTGAACTTGAGCTACAAGCACCTAATACAAATAATGGTAATGCCACTGCTAAACTCTTCATAACTTTATTCAAGCGCATTTTTATTTTTCCTTATTCATGTAAATAGAAATATTTATGTTCTGTTAATTATTATAAAAACGGTGACCAAGCAGGAGACTTAACTTGCCCATCAAGCGCAGGCAATCTTGCTTTAAATCGACCGTCCACTGATACTAGGCTCAACACCTGTCGGTTATTATGCATAGTACTATAAATTATCATGCCACCATTTGGTGAAACACTTGGCGATTCATCTAACCTTGTTTTTGTTAATACTTGGAATAGTCCAGTATCTAATTCTTGTTTAGCTAAATGATATTGACCACGTGTTCGGTTAACCATTATCAATTGGCGACCATCAGGAGTTAAATTCCCTCCCAAATTCATTTCACCATCAAAAGTTAGCCTTCTAACTTTACCATCGACTAAATTTACGCGATAAAGCTGAGGTTTTCCACCCCGTTCTGAACTAAAAATCAATGAATTACCATCTGGGCTCCAACTTGGCTCAGTATCTATCGCTCTATGGCGAGTAACTCTTCTTAGCTGCTTTGTTGCAATATCAATCGTATATAGCTCTGGATTACCGTCTTTGGACAGCACCATTGCAAGTTTTTTACCATCAGGAGAGAACCGTGGCGCGCCATTAATCCCTTTATATGAGCTAACTAACGTTCTCTTACCTGTATAAATATCGATGATATAAATTTGCGCTTGTCTATTTTCAAACGTTACATACGCTAACTGTTCACCACTAGGGTGCCAGCTTGGCGACATTAAAGGCTCTTTTGACTTTAAAATAGTTTGTTCATTGTGACCGTCATAATCAGCAAAGACAAGCTGGTAAGGGAAGCTCCCTTGATCTCGAACAATAACATAAGCAATTTTGGTTAAAAAAGCACCTTTATCGCCCGTTAGCTTTTCATAAACAGCATTACTGATTTGATGAGCAAAACGACGAAATTGGTTAGCACCGATTTGTGCACCGCTATCTAATAGCAAATGTGCTGAGTCAGCGATAAGTCTACCGCCACTTAACATTTGTGATTGACCACCAGTAATTTGACCTCGTATTACGTCAATTAACTGATATGTTATTTGGTACCGTCCAATACTAGTTTCCGTAACGCTCCCTACCACAATAGCCTCTACTCCTTCTGCGGCCCAAGCTGTATAATCTACTTGTTTATCGTTTTGTGGCTGTTGTGGAAAACGGCTAGATTCAATAGGGCTAAACTTACCACTTCTTAATAAGTCGTCGCTAATAACCTGGGCAATATTTTCTGGCATTGCACTACTGCCATTATATTGAAACGGTAATACTGCAATTGGTCTTGCACTATCCACGCCTTCGGTAATGACAATTTCTAGTGTGGCAAAAGATTTAGTAGAAGCTAATAACAATAACGTTGTCATTAGCAACTTCTTAGCTAATGAAACAGGTTTGTTGTTTATTCGGAAAAAGGTTTTAATTTTACTGATCATAATTATTAATATCTGATTAGAATTCTGGAATTACGGTTAAACTAATTTTTTGCATTTGTCTAAATACTTCAGGATCTTTTGATACGGGTAAAGTGCCTGCTTTATAGACTGCGTTTTTAGCTGCATTACATACAACCGCACTACCTTGCCCTGTTTGAACATTGGTAACAAAACCTGATGGTGCAAGAGTTATCGTTAATTTACAAGACTTTCCTTCCATTGTGCTTCGATCTGTGATCAAAAAACGTTGGATAGTCTGAGTAATCAACGCGGTATATCGGCTAATTTCGGTTTGCATTTGATGACTTCGCGCTTTTTGTCTTGCGGCCATTTCTTGTGCCATTTGCTCGGCTAGCATTTTTTCTTGCTGAGCCCTTTCTTTAGCTTCTTTGGCTTTACGTTTGCGTTCAGCTTCTTTACGTTTCTTTTCGGCAGCTTCGCGCTCTCGCTTTTTCTTAGCTTCTGCAGCTGCTTTTTCTGCCTTTTTCTTACGCTCAGCTTCTTTCCGCTTACGCTCTTTTTCTAGCGCAATTGCTTTTTGCTTAGCTTTTCTCGCTTTTTCATCGGCTATACGTTTTTCTTTTTCTCTTTGCTTTCGTTGATTCTCAAGCTTTTTAATTCTTGCTTCTTCTTTTTGCTTTCTGCGTTTGGCGGCCGCAGCTTTGTCTTCTATAGCTTTTAAACGTTTTCTCTCCGCAGCTTTTTTACGAGCTTCTTCTTCACGCAATTTCTTAGCATGATTTTCAATTATCGATTTATCTACCACTACTGCCTGAATAGGGTTCAAATTAACTTGCATAGGCGTAGGTTTAGGAGGGTGAGAAGTGAAGTTGCCAAAAAACAACACAATACCTAACACTGTATGCAAGCTAATACTTAGTCCGATAGGAGAAGTTAATTTACTCAGCACCTACTATTTCTCCGGCATATCGGTCATCAAGCCAACCGAAGGTACACCCGCTTTTTGCAGTAAGACCATTAATTGAATTACTGCATCATACGATACTGCGCCATCACCATTAACCACTACTGGCTTCTTAGGGTCTAGCTGTAACTGAGCGGCAACTTCGATAGCCAACTCTTCTGCTGATACTCGCTTATTTTTACCCGCGCCTTCGGCAATATAATAATTACCCTCTGCATCTACCGAAGCGACTAAAGGCGTTTTACTGTCTTTATCTAAGGGTTCAGAGTCCGCCTTAGGCAAGTCAACTTTAACGCCTTGTGTAATAAGCGGTGCTGTTACCATAAAAATGATAAGCAATACCAACATAACATCGATATAAGGTACGACGTTTATCTCGGCTACTTTTCTTCTTCTTACACGGTTATACATAATAGGTTCAGCCCTTAGTGTTCAACGGCTGTTTGGCGATGCAATATTGAAGAGAACTCTTCCATAAAGTTACCATAACTATTCTCTAGCTTTTCCACTTTATGACTAAAGCGGTTAAACGCCATTACTGCTGGAATTGCTGCAAATAATCCCATCGCCGTCGCCACAAGTGCCTCAGCGATACCTGGAGCCACCATTGCAAGTGTTGCTTGTTGAACAGCACCAAGTGCGATAAATGAGTTCATGATCCCCCAGACCGTACCAAACAAACCTATATAAGGACTTATTGAGCCAACCGTTGCCATAAATGGCAAGTGTGTTTCCAAGCTATCAACTTCTCGAGACAAGGCAACACGCATTGCTCGGTGAGTACCATCGACAATTGCTTGCGGAGATTGAATATTACTTTTTCTTAAACGAGCAAACTCTTTAAAACCTGCAACGAATAAGCTTTCAATACCATGAATTTGTTGTCTAGAAGAAATTTCGTTGTACAACTTAGTCAGATCTGCCCCACTCCAAAATCGGTCTTCGAATGTCTTTAACTGCAGCGCTGCTTGATCAAGCACTTTCTTGCGTTGAAATATCATCGTCCAACAGGCTACAGAAAATGCTAATAAAATCAGCATTACCGATTTAACGAGTAAACTTGCCTGTAAAAATAAATCAAAAATTGATAACTCAGCTGACACTTTTTAACGCTCCTAATATAAATTCTGGAATAGCACACGGTTTATTTTTTTCGAAATTGACGCACGCGACTTTAACTTCAACTCGACACAATTCCTTAAAGTTCTGGTCGGTTATTGACTGATGGAAAATAATGCTAGCTTTTTTTAATTGAATAACTTGGCTGTTCACCGTAATTAAATCATCAAGACGTGCCGACGCAAAATTTTCCATTTCAACTCGTCTGACAACAAATCCTACAGATTGTTCGAGAAACTTTGATTGATCTATACCTAATTCTCTTAACCACTCTGTACGAGCTCGCTCAAAAAACTTCAGGTAATTCGCATAATAAACAATACCGCCAGCATCAGTATCTTCATAGTACACACGGATTGGAAATTTATAGGACGGTGGCGTCATCAAATGATTTTACAAGGTTGCTTTATTATTATGACGCTTATAGTAATCACTCTAGCTACGGCTCACAAGGGCTAGACAAGAATATTTCGCTAGAAATTTGTAAAAATTTAATCAAATGTAATTCCAAATGTAATTTGTGTTATTAAATTTAAGGAAAGTAAACACATTCAATTTTAGTGAATATTTATTCGCAAACACAGACAATCACCAGCATAGCTATGCATAAACAAGATCACGAAATATACAACACCATAATTTCGCATTAGTTTTTCTAATGCAAAAGCAAAATTTAATTAGTTTGTCACAAAAGTGATACTTGCATAAAATACACTTGTTTTCTGAGCTAGCGCAGTGAGTCATCTCACACAGCACAGATACTTTGAACAGGTGGTTGATAACCATCTCTTCTCTCTGACATGTTTCCTGGAATTTTTAACTTCCTTCTATCAACTTTTTAATAAGTTGGCCCGCATCCTTGATGCGGGCTTTTTTTTATCTAAAGAAAAGTAGATTAGGCGATTTGAAAAAATCAGGTCAGGCTAGCCTAACCTGATTGAAGTTTAAGACGTGAATATAGTCTTACTGTGGTTTAACTAAACCAAAATGACGATAGGTTCGCTCTGTAACAATACGTCCACGTGGTGTACGTTGTAAAAAGCCTTGTTGAATTAAAAATGGCTCTAAGACATCTTCAATTGTTTCACGCTCTTCACCTATAGCGGCAGCTAAATTATCTAAACCTACAGGGCCGCCCATAAATTTTTCTATTATGGCTTCGAGTAACTTTCTATCCATAATATCAAAACCTTCATTGTCTACCTCTAACATATCAAGAGCTTTCGCTGCTGTATCTTGGTTTACTACTCCTTCAGTTTTTACGTCGGCATAGTCTCTTACCCTACGTAATAAGCGGTTAGCAATTCGTGGCGTACCTCTAGAGCGGCGTGCAACTTCAAACGCCCCCTCTTGATCTATGGTTAAATTTAAAAAGTGTGCCGAACGTAACACAATATCGGTTAAATCTTTACTTGAATAAAACTCTAGCCGCTGAACGATACCAAAGCGATCTCGAAGCGGAGACGTTAAAGCGCCGGCTCGAGTTGTCGCACCAATCAATGTAAAGGGCGGCAAATCTAACTTGATTGAACGTGCAGCAGGACCTTCGCCAATCATAATGTCTAGTTGATAGTCTTCCATTGCAGGATATAAGACTTCTTCTACCATAGGACTTAAACGATGAATTTCATCTATAAATAACACGTCGTTTTCTTCCAGATTAGTTAATAATGCAGCTAAATCCCCTGCCTTTTCTAAAACAGGTCCAGAAGTGGTTCTAATGTTTACACCCATTTCATTAGCAACGATATTAGCTAGCGTTGTTTTACCTAGGCCTGGAGGACCGAAAATTAACAAATGATCGAGAGGTTCATTTCGCTTTTTAGCAGCAGGAATAAAGATTTCCATTTGTGCTTTGACATGATCTTGACCAGTATAGTCGCCTAACATTTTGGGGCGAATAGCACGATCGACCCCTTCGTCTTCTACTGTTGCTACTGGTTGTATTAATCTATCGGCTTCTATCATTACATTCTCTTTAACGATAATTTAAAGCATGGCTTTTAAGGCAAGCTTTATCAATTCTTCACTCGATTTATCTTTGCTATATATTGCTTTAATGGCTTTGTCTGCCTGCGCTTGCGTATAGCCAAGAGATACTAAAGCATTTAATGCATCACCCTTTGCATCAGATACTATCAGTGTACTCTCTATACTTAAATCTAATGGAGCAGCATCGGTTGCAGGCGTTAAACTTTCACTTTGCCAATCTTTTATGCGATCGCGCATTTCAATAAGCAAACGCTCAGCAGTCTTTTTTCCAATGCCTGGTATTTTAACAATTGTTGACGCATCATCGTGAGCAACACAACTAACAAACTGCTCTGCAGACATTCCTGATAAAATAGCAATAGCCAATTTAGGCCCAACACCGCTTGCTTTAATCAATAACCTAAAAAGCTTACGATCAACTTTATTAGCAAAACCATAAAGTAATTGTGCGTCTTCACGGACAACAAAATGCGTATATATTATGGTTTCTTCATTAACTTCAGGGAGTGCATATAGTGTAGTCATAGGTACATGTACTTCATAACCTACACCATTACATTCAATTAATACTTCTGGAGGCAGCTTCTCAACTAACGTGCCACGTAATCGTCCGATCACAAAAATGTTCCACTAATTATTTTTGAAAAGCTTAACACTAGATATTTATACAGTAAATAGAAATTTACTTTCTTAAGCGACCACGTACGGTTTTGCTTGCTTGTCCAGCCAATTTAGTTAACGAATCATGGCTATGTGCATGACACAGCGCAACAGCTAAAGCATCGGCAGCGTCAGCCTGAGGTGTGCCAGGAAGCTTTAAAATAGATTTAACCATATGTTGAACCTGCGTCTTATCTGCGGCGCCTGTTCCAACCACCGACTGTTTAATTTGCCTAGCTGAATACTCGGCAATTGTCATACCTGAATTCGTCGCCGCTACTATCGCAGCACCTCGTGCTTGACCTAGTTTCAGTGCAGAGTCAGGATTAGTCGCCATAAAGACTTGTTCTATTGCAAACATGTCTGGTTTAAATTGAATGATTAACTCTGAAACACCTGCAAATATTGTCTGTAGCCGCGCACCTAAGTCTTCGCCAGCGGCAATAGCCTTAATGCAACCACTACCAAGATAGTTAAACTTTCTGCCCTGTTGTTCGATTACGCCGTAACCTGTATAGCGCGAACCGGGATCAATGCCTAATATAATCGACAAAATATTCCTCATAAAAAAGCGCGCTTATTAGCGCGCTTTTTTTTACTCTTCTGACGCTGTCAGCGTTGCTATATTCAACTCTTCTAGTTGCGACGGGTTTGCTTGTCCTGGTGCATTGGTGAGTGGACAGGCCGCTGTAGTCGTTTTCGGGAATGCCATTACGTCACGAATTGAACTTGCCCCTGTCATCAACATAACCAGTCTATCCAAACCAAACGCTAGGCCAGCATGAGGTGGAGCACCATATTGAAGCGCTTCTAATAAGAAACCAAACTTCTCTTGAGCTTCCTCGTCACTAATACCTAGAATTCTAAATACCGCGGCTTGCATTGCTTGGTCGTGTATACGAACTGAACCACCACCTAATTCACAACCATTTAACACCATATCGTATGCGTTAGATAGTGCACCAATTGGGTTAGCTTCTAACTCTTCTGGTGACATATCTGTAGGCGCAGTAAACGGGTGATGTAACGCGTGCATGTGACCATCAATTTCTTCAAACATTGGGAAATCTACAACCCAAAGCGGTTTCCATTCGTCGCTGACAATACCTAAATCCTCACCTAGTTTTAAGCGAAGTGCACCTAACGATTCAGTTACAACGTTATAGGTATCAGAGCCAAAAAAGATAATATCGCCACTTTCAGCCCCTGTTCTTTCAAGTAAAGCATTAACCGCATCTTCATTTAAGAATTTAAGAATTGGTGATTGAATGCCTTCCATACCAGCAGCTTTGTCGTTTACTTTCATCCATGGCATACCTTTGGCGCCATAAATGCCAACAAATTTTGTTAAATCATCAATGTTCTTGCGAGAGAACTTAGCCGCACCTTCTGGGACGCAAATAACAGCAACACGACCCTTTTCATCGTTA
This sequence comes from Thalassotalea algicola, assembly GCF_012932965.1. Lineage (GTDB taxonomy): Bacteria > Pseudomonadota > Gammaproteobacteria > Enterobacterales > Alteromonadaceae > Thalassotalea_F > Thalassotalea_F algicola. Next base: position 382,184 of record NZ_JABBXH010000004.1, read on the forward strand.
GCAGGGCCTGAGAATACTTTAAACTCTACATCTTTTAAGATATCGGCAACGTCAGTAATTTCTAGTGGGTTACGTAAATCAGGCTTGTCAGAGCCAAAGCGAGTCATAGCTTCGCTATAAGGCATACGAGGAAAATCACCCAAATCAACATTCAGTAACTTAAGGAATAGATCACGGATCATCTTTTCCGTCACTTCCATTACTTGATCGGCCGTCATAAATGACGTTTCGATATCAATTTGAGTAAATTCTGGTTGACGATCTGCTCGTAAATCTTCATCACGGAAACATTTTACGATTTGATAGTATCGCTCCATACCAGACATCATTAGCAATTGCTTAAATAACTGGGGCGATTGAGGCAGTGCGAAAAATTTACCTTTATGGGTACGACTTGGTACTAAGTAATCACGAGCACCTTCTGGCGTTGCCGCCGTTAAAATTGGTGTCTCAATATCCATAAAGTCTTGCGACTCTAAAGACTCACGAACTGCAGAAGTTACTTTTGCACGAAAACGCATACGTTCAGTCATTTCAGGGCGACGCAGGTCTAAATAACGATACTTTAAACGTTGCTCTTCTGAGTTTTCCTGATTTGAATCTAATGGAAGCGGAGCAGCTTTATTTAAAATATTAAGCTCTAAACCTAATACTTCAATAGCCCCTGTTGCCATGTCTTTATTCACTTGTCCTTTAGGGCGTGCTCTAACCTTACCTTTTACTTGAACACAAAACTCATTACGTAAAGTATTCGCTTTTTCTAGCACCTCAGGTAAATCTGGATCGTATACAACCTGTACAATTCCTTCACGATCTCTTAAATCTAAGAAGATCACCGCACCTAAGTCACGACGACGATTTACCCAACCACATAAAGTGATTTCCTGACCAATGTGAGATTCATTAACCTCACCACAATAAAGACTACGCATCTAGAGTTATCCTGACATGAAAAACCCGCTTTAAAGCGGGGAAACATAAAACTGGCGATATTATATATAAAAGCCAGTCAAAGTCACCTTATGTGTGGCTAGATACCAAAGTTTTTATAGTAAAATTAACGGTGCATATAGTTATTTTTGCCGGACGACTTTACGCGATACATTAAGTTGTCAGCCATTTTCAGTAAATCTTTCTCATTGTCACCATCTTCAGGGTAGATTGAAATACCAATGCTACAGCCAAGTTTGGCGACTCTATCATCTACTTGGTATGGTTGAGAAACCATGCTTACTATTTTTTCTGCAATAAATGTCGCTTCTTGTTTATTATTAATACCTGTTAATAACAACACAAATTCATCGCCACCAAATCGACACACAGTATCTGACTTTCGAACGCACTGCTGCAATCGACTCGCTACTTCCGTTAATACGTGATCACCTATATCATGGCCAAATAAATCGTTTACCGTTTTAAAACCATCAAGATCAATAAATAAAATAGCCAGCTTAACTTGTTGACGTTGATGAAAAGCGATAGCTGAATCGATTTGTGATTTCATTAGTACTCGGTTAGCTAATCCGGTTAACTCGTCATGAGTTGCCATATGCTTCATTTTAATCTCGAGTGCTTTACGTCTTGAAACTTCTTGTCTTAATTTACGGTTCCAGAAAACAACAACAACGATAATCAATAAAATAACAGCACCAAACTGAGCCGCGACTTTAGTAACAAATCGCTGATCAAGACCTGTTTGAATATTCACATTAAACCATCGTTCGAATATTTCTTGACGTTTTCGTTCAGTAATTAAGTTCAGCCCCTCGTTTACAATCGACTTTAATACGTGGTTTCCTTTACGGACAGCAATGCGATTATTTTCAGTGGGTATTTCTGATAGAACAGATACAGAAAGAGGCACAATGTGCTCATTAGTCGTTAACTTAGAGGCAACAGGTAACGCTTCAACAAAGCCTTCAACCAAACCATGTTGTACCGCTAATACTCCCTCCTCAACACTGTCAACTATCGATAAGTTAATCATAGGGTGATTAGTACGAAACCATTCTATTAGTTGATAGCCCTTAACCATTGCTAAGTTTTTACCATAAAAATAGTCGATATTTTTAATTATGCCTGTTGAACGTTGATGAACAATGCTCCATGGCATTTTCCAATACACGTCGGTAAAGTCAAACCACTCTTCTCTTCCTTGGTTAGTTGACACACCTAGCATTAAATCAAGGTCACCTCGACGAAATGAATTGATCAAATTCGCCCAGTTTTCATAAACTTGGTATTTTATATCTAGACCGGCGCTGTCAGCAACAAACTCAATGATATCGCGATTAATACCTTGCACTTGTCCTTTCTCATCGACGAATTCAAGTGGCGCCCAGTCAGATGTAACACCTACAGTTAATACTGGTTGTTCCCTTACCCATTTTCGCTGAACAGAGTTTAGCGATAAGTTGCTTGCTAGGCCTTCAAAATATGCATTAACTTTATTGGAAAGCCATAATTCTTCAACAGCTTTAAGTTCTTCCAATGGTATTTGATCAAAACCTTGTTGAATAAAGTTTGCTAAATCTTTATTTTTAGTCGCAACAAGAGAGAACATATCGATATCGAACACCGGGCTATCTAATAAGTAAAACAATGATTGCATGTGGGTATTTACCAGCTTTACCTTCATATTTTCTACTTCGGTAACAACCGCATCTACTTCGCCTTTTTCTGCTGCATTTATCATGTCGAGATGTGAAGTAAAATACTTAAGGTTGAGGTCTGGGTATGATGACTGTAACTGTTCTATGTAGGGTGATGTTCTAAATAAACCTACGGTTTTTCCTGACAACTGGTCAATGTGGCGAATATTGGGAAGTCTTGACGAAATAAAAAATTGAGAATGTAAAGCGTAAACTTTTGCAGAACTAGAAAGCTCTCCATCTAATTCAGCCGTAGCGGGATAGGCGAGATGCGCATCTAAGTTTCCTTGTTTAACTTGTTCAATGCCTCGAGCCATAGTATCGCCATAGAATTTCACTTTTAGTCCGCTATATTTTGACCACAATCGCCAAATATCTATGTAAAGTCCTTGGGGCTGGCCAGTAATTGAGTAATCCATATAGGGTGGCAACCCGACCGTAAAGGCCAAATTTAACGCGTTATCAGATTTTTTCAAATTTAACCACTTAGACTCAATGGCATTTCTCTCGTCAATCGTTATTTGTTCAATGCCTTGATTAATAAAAGCTATAAGCGAATTACGACCTTTACTAACTCCTGCCGAGTAGTCCCCAATGTGATAATTTACCCTTCGGTATTTAGGGAATAGCGCATTTAAATCTGCCAGCCTTGTATATTCATCGCTTAACTCTTCAAGTTCTGCAAAGCCTAAAATTTCTTGGTTTAATGCGGCATCATACATTGCTGTACGACTTTCAAAGACTTCCAGCTTAATTTTATTATTAGCTTCGAGTACAGTGTTTATATGACTAGAGCCTTTTACTACACCAACTTTATAAGGCGTTAACCCTTGTATGTCTGCAAACTGAGGTAAGCTTTTATTAAGATAAATAAAACTGTATTGTGGAAAGATTTGTGATGAAAACTCAAAAAACTCATCTCTTTTCTTAATATGTGTAAGACCTGCGTGAAAATCTGATTTTCCATTAATGACACTATGCATTGTCTCTTCCCACTGCATTGGGACAAACGCAATTTGTACATTTTGCTTTTTGGCCCATAACAACCAGAAATCTTTCATAATGCCATCAGGCAAACCTTGTTCATTGACAAATTGCTGAGGGTAAGAGTGTTCGCTAAACGCAATGGTATAGGTTTTTTGTTTGGTTAAATCAAAATGGGCAACGTCTTGTTGGCTATTTGCGTGACTTGTTCCTATTAAAAAAAACAAAGAAAACAAACAAACCACTAATTGTCTAATTAATATCAAGCCTCTTTTACCTATACTTTCGACGCAGTACAACAAACAACATTGCAATATTATCTTATCAAGATCAATCTGTTCAGTTAAAATAGTAGCAATTTTACCTAACATTCATGCATTTCATGAAACAATCTGATACTGACTTAATCTATTCTAACCCTCATAATCTAGTGAAAGATTTTAGCTTTGATGCACAAGTAGTCGAAGTTTTTCCAGATATGATTTCACGATCTGTGCCTGGCTATAACACTATCATTGATACAATTGGAAAACTAAGTCAAAAATATGTACACCCTAATTCAAACGTATACGACTTAGGGTGCTCTCTAGGCGCTGCAACACTGGCTATGAGACGTGCTATCAGTGCAGATGACGTTAAAATTTTTGGTATTGATAACTCAGCAGCTATGGTTGAGCGATGTAAAATGCACTTAGCCGCATTTAAAGGCAATACCCCTGTTGAAATTATCCAAGATAATATCGAGTCAATCGATATACAAAATGCCTCGATGGTTGTTCTTAATTTTACGCTTCAATTTATTGAAAAAGAAAAACGCCAAGTGCTAATAAAAAAAATATATCAAGGTCTATTGCCGGGTGGAATATTAGTGTTATCAGAAAAAATAGCCCATAAATCTGAGTTTTGTAATGAGCTGTTAATCGACTTACACCACGATTTTAAGCGAGCGAACGGTTATAGCGAGTTAGAAATCGCGCAAAAACGCACCGCACTTGAAAATGTCATGAAACCAGATTCATTTGAGTGCCATAAATTACGACTTAGAGATACTGGGTTTGTAAACGTAACGCCTTGGTTTCAGTGTTTTAACTTTACCTCATTAGTGGCCTTTAAATGAATCAATACAATACCTTTTATCAAGCGATAGCTGGAAACCGTTTAAGTCATTGGTTAGACACACTGCCAGCTCAATTAACACAATGGCAAAAGCACCACCTTCATGGCGAGTATGCTCAATGGCAAAAAGTTTTAGCGCAACTCCCTGTTACCAATACTAACGACGTTGATATAGAAACATGTGTAAGTGTGGGTCGTTCTGATGAGATTGCTCCTGGCGAATTGAAACGCTTGGAACATATGTTAAAGAAATTAAAACCATGGCGTAAAGGGCCTTATCACGTACACGGCCTGCATATTGATACTGAATGGCGTTCTGATTTTAAGTGGGATCGACTTGTACCTCACATAAGCGACTTAAAAGGACGTTACGTATTAGATATAGGTTGTGGCAGCGGCTATCATTTATGGCGTATGAAAGGTGCTGGTGCAGATTTTGTTGTTGGCATCGATCCAACGCAATTGTTTGTCATGCAATTCAATGCAATTCAACATTTTATTCAGAACAACAATGTACATTTGCTGCCCTTAGGCGTAGAACAACTACCAGAGTTAAATGCTTTTGACACTGTTTTTGCTATGGGAGTGTTATACCATCGCCGATCCCCAATCGACTTTTTATACCAATTGAAATCACAATTGGTTAAAGGCGGTGAGCTAGTGCTCGAAACACTAATTGTAGATGGAGATGAAAATACGGTTTTAGTGCCAGGCGAGCGCTATGCGAAAATGCGAAACGTTTGGTTTTTACCAAGTGGCAAAGCTATGTGTGCATGGCTTGAAAGGTGCGGATTTAACAATGTAAAAATGGTTAATACCGACACAACCGCCATTGAAGAGCAGCGAAAAACTGAGTGGATTGATACCGAATCGCTTAGTGACTTCCTTGACCCTAATGATCCAACCAAAACCATTGAAGGTTATCCGGCACCTAAGCGTGCTATATTTATCGCAACAAAATAAAACAACTTCAATTTATTTGTTCAGGTACTTATCTAAGATATTTTGATAAGTACCGTTATCTTTAATTAACTGAATACCGCGGTCAAACTTCTCTTTCAATCCCTTACTTTTAAAGCCCGCTGCATAGTGCCTCAAATCAAATATGTGATGGACTTTATATTTTTTCTTATACGCAGGGTCTTCACTTGTTCTCACCGCATATTTGAAAATATTAACATCCAATACAATAACTTCTGTGCGACCTGTGAAAAGCATTTGTACTTGTTTGTTTTGCTCCGGCAATTCTCGATAATCAATAATATTAGGCACCATTAGCTTATAATCACCGGTTATAAACTTCTTAGCGTTTTGAAAAGCTACGACGCTTCTCCCTTGTAAATCAGTAACACTGTCTAACTTGATATCATTATCTTGAAGCGTTATAGCGACATTTTCGTATGTAATGTAGGGTTTTGATGTATATAAGCCAGGGTACTTATAATTTGGTGGCAAAGTACTAATACCATCAATATTCCACTGCTGAAAGCCTGTAATCAAACGTCCAAATGGCATATGGCTAAAATTAACCAAAATATTTTCTGATGATAAAGCAGCTTGAATAATATCCATCTGCATTCCCGACTTACCTTCTTCCACAATAAATGGTGGTTTAGCTAAGCCAGCGATAATATGTATAGTTTCACTTTCCGCCAATGCAAAGCTTTTAAAAGAAAGCGTTAATATAATACAGACTAAAATTCTAAAACTCACAGTGCCTCGCACATCAATCCTCTTGAAAATAAACCATTAAGTTGCATTATCGCACATAAATGAGTAAATCTATTATTTAGCATAGCTAATATTTTAGCTAAAAGTAAAAATATTGATAAGGAATAATATGAACACTGCGTGGTTAGAAAGAAGGTTGACAAAATTGAGTAAACGTCAGCATGATCATCGAAGTCCCTTCCAACGTGACCGCGCACGAATTTTGCACTCCGCGGCGTTTAGGCGGCTACAATCTAAGACCCAAGTCATTAGCTCAGGTCAAAGTGATTTTTACCGAACACGATTAACACATTCACTTGAAGCAGCGCAAATAGGTTCAGGAATAACAGCACAACTGCGCTCAAAATACCCTGAGCTGGCAGAGAAACTATTTCCAGAAGAAGACACTCTAATAGAAGCACTTTGTTTAGCACATGATATAGGCCATCCTCCCTTTGGAAGAAAACACCCAAAACGTACCTAAAATTTAATAAAGGAAACTCAAACCCACTAAAAACAATAATGTAGCTCAAGTTTATAGATACATATTATTGCATACACATTGATTGAGTCAAGTATTAAGTAAACAATCTCGCCAATATGAGTCTAAAAAACCAACCGATTTATCCTGAGTGAAACTCGCTAATTAAGTAAGTTCTATTCGAACGAAATATAGGGATTGATGACATAAAACTAGTAAATATCTGAATCGGGGATCTCAAGATCTCCTAGATCACCAACCTGCGAATAAAAAGGATGAGTCTCAAATGTATATATTTTATCATCGGACTCGTTATCTTTCGAAACGGCATAGTCAAAGCTTGTAGTATCGGATTCTAATGAGTCGAGAACGTCACTAAGTTTTGGGTACTTGAATGCAAGATTCTTATTCATCGTAAACCTCTATAGTTCGCCCTGAGTAGTTATAGTATAGAGTGAGGGTCATAGACTCTCCAGTTCAAATGCTAAGAAGTGGTGATTACGATTGAGTTTTTGAAAAAGTAACCTATGAGAGGTTACTTTTGATAGGAGTACAAAATAGTAACCGTTGAAAGGTTATTATTTGGCGGCAAACAAAACCTATAGTAGATTTCAATTCTAGTTTTGGAGTTTTTTTGAATACGCAAGCTTAAGGCCATAATTAGTGAAAATAAAAAATCCACACACGCTCAAGCAAGCTTTAGCAAATATGAAGCTCGAAAACATGTCTCCATCTCCTGAAGTTAGTGTACTTCTGCAACAAGCATTAGTGGATGAGAACATTGACACAGAGGACATAATAAGCCTATTACGTGCTGCGCACCGTACTGATGAAGTACGTTAGTATACTGAATATTAATCGTCACGGTTAGCAATTACAAAACCGTGACCGATAACATCCAATAGATAACGTAATAATTGAGAGAATTATTTCTTCTACTTTAAGGTCAATTTTGAATATTACTATAATGGCACTTGTTGATTGAAGAGTATGTAAATGAAAACCATAGGTAAACTTGCTAAAGAACTTAACATTAGCATTGAAACAATCCGTTTCTATGAGCGCCAAGGTCTGATAGAGCAACCTTTAAAACCAGAGTCTGGTTACAGAATGTATGGCGATGCCCTTACCAGTCAACTCAAATTTATTCTGAATGCTAAAGCATTAGGCTTTACGCTGAAAGAAATTGAATCGCTTATGTCACTAAGTGACAGTTGCGCTGATATTGAGTCGATGGGGTTGCAAAAACTTAATCTCATTCGTAATAAAATTGCTGATTTACAGCGATTAGAGAAAGTAATTCAAGATATGACAGATTCTTGCAAGGCCAATCAAGACCCTCAATCCTGCCCGGTAATAAATTCACTTAAATAGCTATTGACCCCGTACTTATGTACGGAGTTTATACTACCTTAAAAAATTGAGGTAGATAGTTATGATCAATAAAATTCTAGATAAAGTAGGTTCTGGTGGCGTTTGGCTAGCCGCCCTTAGCTGCACAGCATGTTTTCCTGCGCTCGGCTCATTGGCATCTGCTCTTGGGTTAGGTTTTCTTTCACATTTTGAAGGGATAGCGGTGAACACCTTATTGCCATTATTTGCTTCACTAGCGTTGTTAGTTAATTTCTATAATTGGTATCAACATCGAGATTCATTGAGAGGCGTTTTAAGTGTCATTGGCCCAATTGCAGTATTGCTGACCCTTTATCCTTTATGGCAATACGACTGGAGCACTTACTTATTTTACTTTGGGATCATTTGGATGGTCGTAATGTCTATTTTAGATATTGTTAAGCCCATTAAGGAACCAGTATGCAAGGTATAGAACTAGAATCTAAAATCACTTGCCCTGAATGTGGATTTAGCAAAGTTGAAACCATGCCTACAAACGCTTGCCAATGGTATTACGAGTGCGAAAGCTGTAAAGCACTACTTAAACCGTTAAAAGGTGATTGTTGCGTTTATTGCTCTTATGGAACAGTTAAGTGTCCTCCTATTCAAGAAGGCAATGCATGTTGCTCAGGTAAGTAGCCTAGTATTCGGTGGTTCTGTGTCAACCAAGTAATATCTTAAATGCGATTGCGATTAACACTAAACCACCAAATAGTTCAGCTTTAGATTCCAGCCATACGCCACTTCTTTCGCCGATATTCACACCAATCCAGCTAAAGGCAAACGTCGTGACGCCTATTATCAAGCAAGCTACGGCTATATCTACCTCAAGCAATGTGATTGCATAACCTGCCGCCATTGCATCAATACTGGTGGCAATAGCAAGAACAAATAGCACACGATGAGTAACATTAGCAATATCTTCTTCAATTCCTTCAGATTGGGACTCATAAATCATTTAGCCACCGATAAATAATAGCAAAATAAAAGCTATCCAAGGTGCATAATCTTCAATCCAAGATGATAATCCTTTACCGCTGAAATAGCCTAAAATAGGCATGAAGCCTTGGAAAAAACCAAAGTAAGCAGCGGCTTTTAAAAAAAGCTTTTCAGCATTTACTACTTTTTTAGAACCTAAACCTATGGATACTGCAAACGCGTCCATACTGAGTGCTATAGCTAACACAAATACTTCAAACAAACCGATTAAACCTGAATAAAATTGTTATAAGATTACGTGACGTATAATGAGTTACTTGACTGATGTTAAACACCTAAGATTTACTGACAATTTTTCAATTATCGAAGCCTTATTTTTACACCAAATTTCAGCCAGATATTCAGTAACAGTGCCAACACTTGAAGGAAACAGAATATTCCCCGCCACTTTGGCGAAAGGTCCATCAGTTTCGAGTAGAACTCTATCCTGAGGTATCCACGATATTACTTTTTTAGCTCTGGCTGAAGTTAGCATGGCTGGCCCAATAGAAAAGAAACAGCCTAGCTCGACGGCTTCTATAACTTGCTTCTTAGTACCTAAAAACCAATGAAGAATAGAAGTACCAGCATTGGGATGTAACTTAAGTTGTTCAAGCACTTCACCAACCGCGTTAAGGCTATGGATGGTTAGTATTTTGTCATCAAAGCCTTCACATTTTTTTAGAATATGCGTGAAAACCTCTAATTGATCATCAAAGTAATCAGCGTAACCTTTCGAGCCATCGAGTCCAATTTCTCCAATATATCTAGTTCTATCAACTAGCTTATCGAATAGTGCTAATTCATTTTTTCTTAGATGAGCAAGTTGAGGGTGCAGCCCCAAAGCCGTTTTACAGTGTTTTATACCACTTGTTAACTGGACAGTACCTTCAAATGCTGAAGGCACCGTAGTTACTGATAGCACGTAATAATTACTGCTTTTTATGTCGTTCAATACCTCTTGATGATCTGGATATAAATCAACATGGCAATGAAGATCCATCATGACGATTTGTCCGCTTGGAGAAATAATTCAACCTCTGCTAATCCTCGCTTAATAGTTGATTCTAATTTTTCTCTTATATGTTTAGCTTGCGGTATCGGCCCCGACATTCGTAACCAAGAACGATAATTATCAGTCTGTTTCAATCTAATAATGGCCGTTTGAACCGCTTGCAGATCATCACGAGTATCTTTTTCTTTGATAAGCCCTTTCAACCGCTTTGTTTTGTATGGCGCATCTTGTGTAAAACCAGCATGAAAAACTGACGCTCTTCGAATAAGGCAAGGCACACAATGCCCACACTGTTTATGCTCTCTGTGCCAATGACTACATGAAACACTCAGGGGAACGGCTTTTCTAATTGCGTCTTGATCAACACATTCCGCTAACATTTCACCTTTAGTTTTGAATTGATAAGGGTTAACAAATTTGACGTGGAACCCGGTATCTTTTAGCAAAGATTCAAATCTGCTTAGAAAATTCGGGTGTGTAGTTCTGGTACTATGGCTACCAATCCGTCTTCTGGTAAGCGGTGGATTTATAGAAATATAGCCATTCTCTGGGACGACAATAGTTTCAATACTGCTATCGCAATTAGCATTTCTTAAGGCTGATATACCAAGTACCGCCATAGCTAGGAAGTTGAAGCTTCTTCCCCTCATGCTTATGTCAGTTTTACCTTCTAAATGCTTAATAATATGAGGAGACATTGAATAGGACAATTCGCCGAATGGCGGGGATAATAATTGCTTAATATCTTCCTGTTTAGCGCCATCACCACGATAAGCGTGACTAACCAAAAGCGGTTTTAAGTCTGACTTTCCGTTTAAAATATCAATTGCACCAACTGCGCTATCAAGACCTCCAGAAAAAAGGCAGACTGAGTTGAGTCCTATTAGTGATTTTGCCTTTGCTTTTGCTTGCTCACTTTTTTTAGGAGCAGGCATCGGCATAGTTGTTTTTTCAAACGTAAATTGCCATTTATCGCCTGTAAGAAAGTTAAGCAATGAGCTAAGTTCAGGTTCAACAGTATTCCACATATCCTCATCTGTAACAGGAACATGCAAATGCATTTTTCTAGCCCATGCATTTTCTGCATTATCCCTCAATTCAAATGTATCAGCGGCGGTAACGGCGGTTGCAATTGTTATCAGATCTATTGCATCAGCATCTACATTCAATCCTAAATCACGAACTGTTTGTAGTAATTGTTTTGACACTAAGCTGTGTTTAGTGATGTCATTTTGATGCGTATGGAACATCTGGACAGGATGACAATCATCAGAAAAATCAGGCAAGTTAGCTGGGTCATGGTTAAAATAAAAATTAGTCATCAAAGCTCTCCCATTCATCAACCGTCATGGCAATAGCATCTGCTTGAATTTTAGTAATATTTTCTTTGCTAATAGTACTGGGGTTGCCATTAGTTACTTTGTCTAACTGCTCTTGTGTGATCACTTTTATTAATTCCCTTAATTCAACTTCCATTTGATGATGCTTGCTTGCAGGCTCAACATGGAACCAAGCTCTGCCCATGCCTTCAACCACATCCTGAAAAATAAGATCTGTTAAATAACAGCCTATGGCTTCTTGAATAACTTCGTCAGTAAAACTGTTTGGGTCAAATTCTTCAGTATCGGGTAATGCTTCTTCTAACGCATAGTCTAATGCAACTCTAACAGCATCCGAATCGGCATTATCAGGTGCTAAATGACTAGCAATTTTGTCAATTGCTTGGTCAGTCGATAACCCCGTTAAATCACCTAAGGATAAGCTTTGATTATTAATCGTTACGGTGTCGCCACGCATGACACCAAGCAATCCAGAACCAGCAGTTATGCCACTTGCTAGTCTCCGACTGGTGCTTTTACCTCCGCCAGAGCCTTTTCTAGAATAACTTTTTAATGAACGCCTAAGATCTGAGGTTGAGCCACCTGTTTGAGCATATTTACCAAATGCTCTTCTGGCACTGGCAAACCTATTTGGAGGCGGCGTTGCTGTAGGTGAACCACCGATTTCTTGTTGAACCTTGTCATTGTCTATATCGTTACTATTGTCATTTTGATCATCTGCTTGATTATTGTCAGAGCCAGTTTGATCATCCCCATCAGTACCTGATGCAGGTTCTATTGTGACGGTATCTCCTTGCTCTGCCCAAGATGGAATGAGTGGACTTTTGTTATTTGGTCCTGTTGACGAAGCGGACGTACCCATATTACTTAGTTCCCTCTAGTTCTTTTAAAATTGGATTAAGCCATCTTTGGCGAGGCAAGCTTTTTAAAAATGTAAGAAGACTTAAGCAACATTTATCATCCTGCTTGGCAAGTAGAACGGCTCCATAGATGCCTGTTGGTCTTTCAGTCCAATCACCAATCAACTTAAAGTTTTCAATCAAACCATCCATGACTGACATGTATTCTTCCTTCGGAGTTGTGGTAATCGCAGTAGAGTTAACGCCACTAACCCTTACCTTTTGCTTCATTAATTCTTCTACGAGTTTTTGAGCAGCTCCCGACATTACCGCATTAACAGCGCCCATTGGAATGCTTTCTCGACTCAGGTACGCCGCCGGAGTCAAATCCATCTCAGTAAACATTGGAGGTAATTTTGACCATTTATCAATAAAAGCTAGGTCGAGTTTCCACTCTTCAGGTAACTTAATTTCGTCAAATTCGACTTCTGAATTTTCGAGATCTGCTAATACTTTTGGATATCCGTTTTCCTTATCAATTAATTCATAAAGCTTGTTGGTAGCCTGAGTACCTAAGCACCTCTCAAAAATCACCAGCTTAGTGATGGTTTTTTCATCTAGCTGCATTCCTCGACGGTGAGCGGTTTTCTTTCTCATCTTAACTTGATTAAGTAATCGCTTAACAATGCGAGGGTTGCCGTTAATGTTTGTGGATTCGGCTAATAGTGGAGCTAACTGTTCAGCAACTACAAATTTACTTCTGAGTTCTGAATGCTTTTCGATAGCGTGATCTTGAAGTAGCTCATCAACGGTAATTTGTGGCTGTTTCCACGACAGCCTTAATGACTCTTCAAGGGCACACCTTATCGCTTCTAACTGAGCATCGGTAACGCCGTGATCTTGGGCGGTGAGCATCATTAAATATGCCCTTATTTCAAGAACTCCGGGTCTTGGCACATGCACAGGAATTTGAATAAGCTTGTCTAAATAATCAGTTTGATGTCGTTGAGATGCACCTTTGTGATATTCAGGTACTGCCAAGCGGATCATGTCTTCATCGGCGGCAATAACAAATGCGGTATTTGGTAAAAACAGAAATAATCTGATCGCCTCAAGTGTTGAAATGGCATTAAATGGAGAACAGCGATCTAAATTATCGACATAGACAATAAGTGGTTTATCAAACTCCTTTAGCAGATCTGAATATGCCTTTCGGAATTCTTTAATTTCTTTAGGGGGGGAGAACGATTTCTTATCTTTGATTAGACCTTTGTTTTTCTTAGCAACATCTTTAGCACCGTCCACAGCATCCTTTACATCAGCAACATCCAGTTCACCATCATCACCTCCACTGAATAATCCCATAAACTTCTGTATACCACCCATAGTTGGTATACCCGCTAATGCTGCACCACCATCCATTAATAGCCCCATTAGTCTGATCTTATCTATTCGTCCAGCAAACTCTTTTGCTTTTGCACTTAGGTTTTTATCGTCTGCTGCTTTTTTAACTAAAGTCGATGCGATTGTTTCTAATAGCGCAGCTTTCGCATCATCGTATCCTTGGAAAGTCCATGCATCAAAATGCACTTGGATATATTCTTGTTCATCAGTTTCCAAAGATGCTTTGGTAAGTTCAAGAATGGTAGATTTTCCTGCGCCCCAATCCCCAAAGACACCAATGCTAATAGGCATTAATTCCTTTTCAGTTATAAGATCTTTAATCGACTCAGCCGTTTCATTAAAATTTAAGAAATCAATTTTTGATTCTTTATCAGACCACATAACATCTCCTTTTATTTATTATTTCTTTTGTTCCATTCTTTCTAAAGTACGGTGAACCGTAGGTCGGCTAACAGAATATTTTTTTGCTAATGCTGAGATTGACTCACCATTTAATTTATCTTTATATAATTCTTTCGCTTGCTTGTCTGACAGTGCAGGCAATCTGCCCATATGCTTGCCTTTAGCTTTCGCTTCTTCACGACCTTCTGCCGTTCTAGCTTTTATAAGATCCCGCTCAAGTTGAGCGAATACCCCACATAGGTTGATCATGGCGGTAGCAAACGGGTTATCATTTTTAGTATTAAGAGAACCGTCGATAATATTTAGACAAGCACCTTTCTTATGGATGCTTTCAATTGCCTCAAGAATAGATTTTAACGACCGTCCCAAACGGTCGAGGCGAGTAACAATAACTTCATCACCTTCCCTGATAAAATCGATGAGTTCCTTTAGCTTTTCTTCATTTCTAACTGAAGCACCAGACTGTTTCCCTTGGAATATTTTTTCACAGCCGTAAGCGTCCAACTTGGACAGTTGAACATTCAAATCTTGTTCTTTAGTTGAGACTCTTGCAAAACCAACTTTCATATGTACGAAACCTGTACCTTTCGTACACCTTACCAAACAAGTGAACGAAAGTCGACCAAATGAAATTCGTACATGAACGAAACTTAATACCAAAATTCGTTCACATAAAAAGTGAAATAAATGACAATTCTAACTATCAAGTGACTTAATTATTCCGCACGCTTCAACGGTGTTTTCAGTTGTACACGAACTTGCCATTTGTTGAAGCTCAGCTTTTAGTGCTTTGAGTTCTCTCATTCGATTGTTAACTAAGGCCAATTGTTGAGCAATGAGCTTATTAACACTTGCACAGCTTTCTTCTGGCTTATTTTTCAGTTCTATAAGGCGTTTAACATCTGTTAGAGGGATATCCAAACTTCGGCAATGCTTTATAAACTCTAACTCTTTTAAAGCCCGTTCACCGTATAACCTGTAATTCCCTTCAGTACGTTCAGGAGTTGAAAGCAACCCTTCTTTCTCGTAATACCGAATTGTTTGTATCGAACACCCTGTCGTTTTTGAAAGTTCACCTATTTTCATAAAACTTTAGTCCTAAAGCTTGACTCTATAGTCACTATAGACTTTATAGTTGAATTATTAAACAAATAACTAAGGCCGTGTAATGAGTGGTTGTGGTTGCGAAGTCGAACTAAAAGATGCGAAACAAAAATATGTGCTGTATTGGTTGCTCGGTATTAATGCGGTTATGTTCTGCGTTGAGATTACTGTGGGCCTATATGCAAATTCAACGGCTTTGATAGCAGATTCAATGGATATGCTGGCTGATGCAATTGTCTATGGTATTGCTCTGTATGCAGTAAGTCGATCTTTAAAGCATAAAGCCAATGCAGCCCTTATCAGCGGTTACTTTCAGCTTACACTTGGACTACTGATAATCTTTGACATAGTAAGAAGAATAATCGGAGCAGGTGAGCCTCACTCTTGGTTCATGATCGGCTTTGGTTTTATTGCATTAGTAGCAAACGTTATTTGTTTAGTTTTAATCAGAAAGCATAACAATGGTGAAGTGCATATGCGTGCAAGCTGGATATTTTCAGCCAACGATGTGATCGCAAACATGGGCGTAATTGCTGCTGGTGTTTTG
Organism: Thalassotalea algicola; assembly: GCF_012932965.1. GTDB lineage: Bacteria > Pseudomonadota > Gammaproteobacteria > Enterobacterales > Alteromonadaceae > Thalassotalea_F > Thalassotalea_F algicola. The sequence goes on from NZ_JABBXH010000004.1 coordinate 398,147, forward strand.
GTGATGCTAATTGATTCACGCTGGCCTGACATTGTGATAGGTAGTGTGATTGCAACCCTAATTTTAAGAGGGGCTTACCTGATTATTACTGATGCGAAGAAAGAGCTGAGCAACGCAGAGTTAACAAGCGAAAACAATAGCTGTAGTGGAAGTAAATCAAAATCATGTTCTTAAAGGAGATTAATAATGAGTGCTAATTATTTAGAGAAAACACAAATAATAGATTTTGATGATCACTGCATCCAATCGTTAATAGCGGAGCGAAATTGGCAAGCTTTGGATGAGTACAACAAGATTGGAGCTGCTTACACCTTTGTTAAAGATGAAATTCAGTTCGGTTACAACCGCAGCGATGATATAGCAGCAAGTGAAGTTTTAGCTGATGGCTATGGACAGTGCAATACAAAGGGAAACTTGTTAATGGCTCTATTACGGGCGCTTGGTATTCAGTGCCGATTTCATGGCTTCACGATTGACCAACAGCTTCAGAAAGGCGCTATTCCCTCTTATGTATTTTGGCTTGCCCCTAAATACATTATCCATAGCTGGGTTGAAGTTTTCTTTAATGGTGAGTGGATCAATTTAGAAGGCTTTATTCTCGACGAAGCTTATCTAAGTTCAATTCAATCCAAATTCAGTCAAGCTAAAGATAGTTTTTGTGGTTATGGCATCGCTACTACCTGCATAAGTAACCCAGAGACTAACTGGGCAGGGAAAGATACTTATATCCAAAAAGAAGGCATACATGACGACTTTGGCCTATATGATTCACCCGATGCATTCTATGCTGAGCAGGGAACCAATCTAACGGGTATAAAACGTTGGGCGTACCAAATCTTTATCCGCCATATCATTAATTGGAATGTACAAAGGCTTAGAGGAAAAAATGTAAACGCTGAGGCTCAACATGCATAGCCACTCTCACGGTCATAATCACTCTCACAATGATGAGGACGCTTCGAGGCGTATTGGCTGGGCTTTTTTTCTCAACCTCACGTTTACCATCATCGAATTTATCGGAGGTTGGTTAACCAATAGTACGGCAATCATGGCAGATGCAATCCATGATTTAGGAGATAGCATTTCCATAGGCACCGCATGGGGATTAAATAAGCTTAGTAACAAACCTGCCTCTAGCCAGTTTTCATATGGTTACAAACGCTTTTCTTTACTTGGCGCATTGATTAACGGCTTGGTATTAACTGTTGGTTCTATTTTTATACTAATTGAAGCTATACCAAGATTGGCTAACCCCGAAATGCCTCAAGTCGAAGGAATGCTCTTATTAGCTATTTTTGGCATGGTTGTTAACGGTTACGCTGCCTATAAGCTAAGTCATGGAAAGACCCTAAATGAACGAGTTTTAAACTGGCACTTACTTGAAGACGTTTTAGGCTGGATAGCTATTTTTATCGTATCAATTGTATTGATGTTTGTTGAGTGGCCTATACTCGACCCTATTTTATCGATTTGTTTTACTCTTTTTATTTTATTTAACGTTGTAAGAACATTAAAATCGACACTTATGCTGTTCTTGCAAGCGACACCAGATATTGAGCTTATTAAAAGTATTAAATCGAAAATAGTGTCTAAAGCCATTGTGGGTGAAGTACATCACTTGCACATCTGGTCACTTGATGGTGAAAACAACGTTTTGACCGCTCATATTGTTTTAAACACTGAAATATCTAACGAAGAACTGAAATCGTACAAACTAGAGTTACAGCATGAGCTTAAAGAGTTTGATTTTGCTCATACAACAATTGAGATTGAGTTTATGAACGAGCCATGTCGTGACGCAAGCTAATCGATAGTGTTAACATTGACATAACTAAGAGATAGTTGAAACGAAATGAATATTAAACAATTTCCTGCATACATCATGATAGTGCTGATATTACTTCAGTCATTTTCTGCTGTGGCAAAAGTTGCGGATGTTCATATTGTTGATTCCGAGCATATAAAAACCGAGCATGTTCATGCTTTAGATGACCATATTTCTTCTGAACAATTAGCACATTCATCAGCAGATAATGACCAACACAACCCTGCTGACTGTCATCATTGCGGACACTGCAATGGCTCGCATGTTCAGTTTGCTACGCATATTTACATCAGTGGAAACATAGATTTCAAATCAAGTCAGCTATTTGATTATTTAAAAGTAGTCATTGAAGCTCCCCCTTCCAGATTACTTCGACCTCCCAAAAGTTAGTCCTTTTATTTAATTGGCGCGTTAGGCGGTAAAGCCAACGCTCGTTTCAAAAAAATAAACAGGACAAAATATGAATATGTCTTATTTTAAGGCTGCCGTGCTTGCTTGGAAGAAAGTAAAACGGTTGCTTATGTTGTCATTTTTAGTGACAACCAATAACGTAGTTGCAAATGACTTATCCGTTGATTCAGTTTCATTATCAGACGCGATACAACGAACACTTGCAAACAACCCTCAGCTAACAGCTTTTGAATACAAACAAAAGCGCTTAGACGGCGAGTTAGCTACCGCAGGATTAAAACCTGAATATAACATCAGTGTTGAATTGGAAAACTTTGCAGGTACAGGCGATGTATCTGGATTCAACGACGCTGAATTAACCTTATCAATATCTTCCGTGGTGGAATTGGGAGATAAGGTAAATAGCAGAAAGTTTTATGTTAATGCCCAACAGCAAGCTATAGCTGTTGAAAAAAGAATACAAACACTCGATATTTTGGGTGAAGTAGCAGTTCGCTATATCGATGCTTTGACCTTACAACAAGTCATGCTTGTCAATGAAAATGCAGAAAAGCTAGCACGAGAAACCTATCAAACTGTCTCCAAAAAAGTTCGTGTTGGTTCAGCACCGTCATCAGAGCAAAAACGAGCTGAAGCTGCTCTGGCAACAGCTAGATTAAAGACACTAACCATTGCCAAGCAATTAGAGGCCAGTATTCGTAAGTTAGCTATTCTGTGGGGAGAGCAATCACCGCAATTCTCTCGTGTATCAGGCGATTTATTTGCATTTCCCAAAACAATATCGCTCGATTACATCATGGCTCAACTTTCTCAAAGTCCTCATATATTAGCTTATGCAGAGCAATCGAGAATTCAGCAAGCTCAATTACAGTCAATCAACACGCAAAGTCGCGCTAATATAACGTGGAGCGCAGGTGTAAAAAGACTTGAAGGTAGCAATGATACTGCGTTAGTTGCAGGAATTAGCGTCCCTCTATTTACGAGTGATAGAAACAGAGGCAATTATCAATCTCAAAAAGCAAAACTTGATGAAGTTGAGCAGCAAAGGAAAGCCAGTGAGCGAGCAATTTACAGCCAATTGGCGACATTATATGCGGCTCAAGAAGAGGCTCGCCTTACAGTTGAAACCTTACAAACCAATATAATTCCACCACAAGAAAGTGCTTTGTCATTAGTTCAAAAAGCCTATTCGGACGGGCGATTTAGTTATTTGGAGCTTGTTTCAGTTCAAAAAGAGCTTATTGATATGCAATACGCGCTTATTTTTGCCGCAAGTGAGGTTCACAAACAAAGCGCCTCCATCGAGTCCTTATCAGGCATTCCATTAATTTCTTCCGGCAATACAGAAAGCCAACTTTCAAGCTTTATTGAGAATTAATCATGAAAAAGAAAAAAATATTAAATTCACCAATCAGCCTTTTCAAATTAGTGCTTGTTGCTGTAATTGGTTTCACCTCCATCACGACTTCAGCCAGTGAAGAACACGAAGATGAATTTGTGTCCATGTCTGCTGAAATGGCTAAACAAAATGGCATTGAAACAGTAGCAGCAACTAGCGGTGTTATTCGTAACGAAGAAGTTGTATATGGAAAAATCGTTGCCGATCCAGCATCACTTGCACATGTTAACGCGAGATTCGATGGTGTTATTAAGGAAGTAAAAGTTAATCTCGGAGAAGAGGTTAAAAAAGGTGAAACGTTGGTCGTCATTGAATCCAATGAAAGCTTAAATCAATATTCGATAAAAGCACCAATGTCTGGACGTATAGTCGCTAGGCAGGCAAATATTGGCGAACTTACAAATGGTGAAAACTTGCTGACAATAGCCAACTTTGACGTGATTTGGGCACAGCTATCTGTATTTCCTACTCAGCTTAGTAAAATTAACACTAACCAGCAGGTGCTAATCCAAAGCACTGAATTTAATCAAAGTGCGCAAATTAGCTATTTAACACCATCACTAAACAACAAGCCTTATTCGTTGGCATTTGTAAAGTTAGGTAACAAAACGAATAACTGGCCGCTTGGCACTGTAATTAAAGGTGCGGTTACGACCAGTCAACACTCTGCTCCAGTTGTTGTGCCAAAAGAAGCCATTCAAGAGTTTGAAGGTAATGATGTTGTTTTTATTAAAGAAGGCAATGAATACCACCCTAGCGCCGTAAAAACTGGCGCTTCAGACGCTATCAATATTGCTATCATCGACGGTTTGAACGTCGGCGAAAGTGTGGTTGTAAAGAACAGTTATCTGCTAGTTGCTGATCTAAAAAAATCGGAGGCTGGGCATGAACACTAAACTCCGACCTTTTTATCCACTTCATATTGGCTTCAGTATTATCGAGGTGAAAATATGATCGCTTGGATACTAGAATTATCTATCCGTAGACGTGGCACTATGTTGCTAATGGCGTTGTTTATCATCGCTTTAGGAATGTGGAACTATCAGAAGCTACCTATTGATGCTGTGCCAGATATAACCAATGTACAGGTACAAATAAACACGCAAGCTCAAGGTTATTCACCGTTGGAAACAGAGCAACGGATCACGTTTATCGTCGAAACAGGCTTGGCGGGTTTACCTAAGCTGGATTATACCCGTTCACTTTCTCGATATGGCCTGTCGCAAGTGACTGTTGTATTTGAAGAAGGCACAGATTTGTATTTTGCCAGAAACCTAATCAATGAGCGACTTAGCGCAATTAAGGAGCAACTACCGTTTGGCATTGAACCAGAAATGGGGCCAATTGCTACGGGCCTCGGCGAAATATACATGTACAGTTTAACTGCCGACGAAAGTGCAAAGCAGAATAGTGGCCTACCCTATGATGCGATGGCGTTAAGGGAGATCCATGACTGGGTAGTGAAACCACAACTTGCATTGGTTAAAGGGATTACGGAAATCAATGCAATTGGTGGCTATAAAAAGCAATACCATATCAATCCTGATCCGTTAAAGATGTTGCACTTCGGTGTTACCAGTGAAGCGCTATCAAATGCAATAATGCGAAATAATGCAAATCAAGGGGCTGGATTCATCGAAAGAAGCGGACAGCAAATTCTTGTTCGTTCACAAGCTCAGTTGCAATCTATTCAAGACATCCAAAACGTCATTATTAAAAGCGACGACGGCACACTTGTAAAAGTTAAAGATGTCTCCGAGGTTGCGATCGGAAAAGAGCTTAGGACTGGTGCCGCATCACTGAAAGGCAAGGAAAGTGTGATTGGAACAGCAATGATGCTGGTAGGAGAAAATTCACGCTCAGTGGCTTTGGCTGTTGGCGACAAGCTTAGTGAAATTCAAAATAGCTTACCTCAAGGAGTGTCAATAGTTCCCTTATATGACAGGACAACTCTGGTTGACAAAGCAATTAGCACCGTACAGAAAAATCTCATTGAAGGCGCGTTGTTAGTTATCTTCGTATTGTTCCTATTACTAGGTAATATAAGAGCCGCTCTAATTACTGCCGCAGTCATTCCTTTGGCAATGTTGGCAACAATCACGGGCATGGTTCAAAGCAAGGTCTCTGCGAATTTAATGAGTTTGGGAGCTTTGGATTTTGGATTAATTGTCGATGGAGCGGTAATCATCGTTGAGAACTGCATTCGGCGCTTAGCAGAAAGCCAAAAACGAAATGGTTCAGTCATTTCTCTGAAAGAACGGCTAGACATTGTTTATTCTGCTACCAATGAGGTAATACGACCTAGTGTTTTTGGCGTATTGATCATAACGATTGTCTATGTGCCTTTGTTTACCTTGACGGGTGTAGAGGGCAAAATGTTTCATCCGATGGCCGCAACGGTGATCATCGCTCTATTGTCTGCAATGGTATTTACCTTCACACTCGTCCCCGCTGCGGTTGCTTTATTCTTGAAAGGCAAAATCAGCGAAAAAGAAAGTCCGATAATTGTCGGTGCTAAGTCAGTATATCGTCCGGTTTTGAAGTGGGCTTTAAAACTACGTTGGCTAGTTGTTTGCGGCGCTGCTTTACTTGTGACATTTAGCATATTACTTGGTAGTAAATTAGGATCTGAATTTGTTCCTCAACTTAATGAAGGTGACATTGCACTGCACGCGATGCGTATTCCGGGCACGGGTATTGACCAAGCTGTAGAAATGCAGAAGATACTTGAACAACAAATTGTGAAATATGATGAAGTTGTTACGGTGTTTTCAAAAACGGGCACAGCAGAAGTGGCGACAGACGCGATGCCGCCAAATGTGACTGATACTTTTCTGATATTAAAGCCTAGAGAGCAATGGCCCAACCCCAATTTAACAAAAGCGGATTTTGTTGAAAGACTGGAAAAAGATCTCAGTTCCATTCCCGGCAATAATTATGAGTTTACTCAACCAATTCAGATGCGATTTAACGAATTAATTAGCGGAGTAAGAGCTGATTTGGGGATTAAGCTCTACGGTGATGATCTATCCCAACTTGTCAGCTCTGCACAAGAAATTTTGACTACACTCAATACCATTTCAGGTGTTGCTGATGCGCGGCTTGAACAAGTTGATGACGTGCCTATATTTACCGTTAACCCCAAGCCTGAAGCACTAGCGCTATACGGGTTAAATGCAAGCGACTTACAATCTTGGTTAAAAACAGTCGTGTCAGGTGAAGGCGCAGGGTTAATATTCGAAGGTGATCGTCGATTTGAAATTGTAGTTAGATATCCAGAGCTGTTGAGAGCCAACCTTGATCAGCTAGGTAATTTGCCAATCGCAACAGGTAGTGGTGAGTTCGTACCTGTAAGCGAAGTTGCAGAGTTAAATTATACGACGGTTCCAAGTCAAATAAGCCGAGAAAATGGTAAGCGACGAATTGTAGTTACAGCAAATGTTAGAAACCGAGATCTAGGCTCATTCGTACAAGAGGCACAGCAAAAAATTCAAAAAAATGTTGAATTGCCTGCTGGTTATTGGCTTGAGTACGGCGGAACATTTGAGCAACTTGAGAGTGCAACTCAAAGGTTATCCATTGTAGTTCCTGCCACATTATTTGTCATTTTGACACTGCTAGTCATAGCGTTTAGTTCAATAAAAGATGCGCTGATCATATTTAGTGGTGTGCCTTTAGCACTTACAGGCGGTGTATTGGCTTTGTGGTTAAGAGACATGCCTCTTTCAATCTCTGCTGCTGTTGGGTTCATTGCCCTTTCAGGTATCGCTGTATTAAATGGACTGGTCATGCTGTCATTCATTAAACAGCGATTATTTGAAACGGGAGAATTAATTAACTCAATTATCGAAGGCGCAACTATAAGGCTACGCCCTGTACTAATGACCGCTTTGGTTGCAAGTTTAGGATTCATTCCAATGGCGTTAAATGTTGGAACTGGAGCTGAAGTTCAGAGGCCATTGGCAACGGTGGTGATTGGGGGAATTATTTCCTCAACTTTACTAACTTTAGTTGTATTGCCTGTTCTTTATCGAATTGTTTTTAGTAAATACAAATCTTAACTTTAATTTGAAGGCTTCTCGTAATTTTTTAGAGAAGCCTTTTAATTTAATTGTCCTGTTTTACTCAATTTACAGCAATTTTTAAAATCAGGCGAATAGTAGACATCATTGAATCCACTTTAACGCGCTACTCAAGTCACTAAAGTGTTCCGTATTATTAATAGAGCATTCCGGAAACTCAGTTATGTCTATTTGAACAACTTTTGACTTATTTCCAACAATAGCTTTTCTCGCTGAAGTCACTCCAGTAGAGCGTATTTGCATTGATATTGGTTCTACGTTACAGCAACGACTAACAACTACACCTTTAAAACAAGATAGATCCAAAATAAAATTAACAGGCTGGTTAACCGAAGATAGCTCATCGGTAATCTCTTCCAAATATTGGTTTATTCCAGTAACGGTTAATTCACCAATTAACTCGATAATTAGTGTACTGCCCAACCATTGCTTCAAATAATGACCTTGAGATAATTCCACTAAAATTAACCTTCTCTGCTAACTTGATTGCATATTATAGATTTTAGCGATCAGCCAGCCAGTGATCCCCATCAATAACGCCCATAAAACACCACCAATAAATACCCCTATAAAGGACATATGCCAGCCCATACTTTTCCAATCCGTATGTAACATGTTTCCAGTCATACTGGACATCATATCTGGCATCACCATAACCAGAGCTGAACACACAACCCAAACAATGGCAAAGGCGGCAGCACAAGCCAACGCAAAAGCTTTTTCATTAAGTTTCATCGTTATTCTCCTGTGGTGGCTTTCGCCACCACTTCATTACTCTTCAAGTTCCACCATATCTTTCGCCGCGATGTCACCAGATATTAGTTTTACCGTCGCGAAGTGATCATTCACAATTTTAGTAATTTGTACCGTTCCCACTTTTTCAATGGTGTACGGATCATCACCTTCACCCGGCGCAATTTCCTCATGGAATCTAATAACACTGTATTTTTGTCCAACCTCTGCTCCATGTTTGGCACCAATACAAATCAGAGTTCGATCAGTAGACTGCTCAACCACTTGGCCCCTCATCATATTTTTGTGATAAAACGCAGTATTCGAACAACCTGCCAAAAAGATACCGAATACAACAAGCAAAAGAATTTTCATATTGGATGTTTTCATCATTTTTTCCTCATCTAACTTATTAACAGAGCAAGCTCTTCGTAAGCTTACTTATTTTTCCGGCTTGCACCCGGAGGAACTTTGTGACAACTCCACGGCTTATGTGCAGCATTGTCTTTAACATTCTGATCAACAAATTTGTAGTAACTTTCTTTCGTGTGTGTCCACCAATCATCATGAACATCGGCACCATGTTTGCGAATAACTTCCTCAATCCCATCAAGGTTTATATTTGCCGCATCATATGCGAGGTGTATTTCACCTTCTTTGATGTTGTAACTGACTTCATCTATACCAAAAAGCTGATCAATTTCTTTTACTAACTCGTCACAGTTTTCTTCTGTGACATTACTTAGCCTTAAATTGCGAACAACTAAATTCTGCTCTCTAACGCCAACTCTATGATCTAAATCGCTCATAATTTTTCTCCTAATGTGAGTGCGAGTGTTGTTGTTTTTTGTCTTTCATTTCTGCCATTTTGTATTTCATTTGTGGCATCATGTTTTCCATCATTTCCAGATGATGTTCAGCCATCTTGATTTGCTTATGCATTGGCATTGCTTCCATGTTTTTGTGCATGGATTTCATCATCTTCATCATTGAGCGGTGATGTTCAGCCATCATCTGCTTTTGCTTTTCAGGATCTTTTTCAGCTTTAATGGCATGGACTTCCTTTTTCATTTCCATCATTTTTGAATGCATTTTTCCCATGTTTTCATGCGACATTGCCATGCCTTGATGCATATCAGCTTTGTTCGCACCTTCATGTTTATGCTCATTGTTTTGGGCAAATGAGCTAGTGGCCGCCAATAGTGAGCTGACAAATAAAATTGATTTACCTAACGTTTTCATGATTTTTACCTTCTATGTTCTTATTAAAATTTGGAATCCAACTTGGTGTCGATTCCATATATCTGTGGTACTCCGAACCAAACTCGGCAATAGCTTGTGTCTCTTCGCGTTTCGCTAGCTTGACGTAAACAACGACTAAGATTGGAAACATCGCAAGTGTTGGGATGGTCGGCCACTGCAATAAAAAGCCAAACATGATTAGAATGAAAGCTACGTACTGTGGGTGACGACACCTCGCATACCATCCTGTAGTAGCCAATTGATGGTGTTTTTGCGCGTGATGCAATACGTTCCATGCTGAAGACAACATAAAGAAGCCAGCGACAATAAACACCATACTCGCTATATGAAATGGGTCCCAATGGGCATCACCTTCAAAACCAAAGAAAGTATGCAATAAGTGTCCATTTTCATGCGCAAAGAAGTTTACTTCTGGATAGGTCTCCGTCAGCCACCCCGATAGAAAATAGATAGTTAAAGGAAAGCCATACATTTCAGTAAATAGGGCGACAATAAAGGCGGAGAACGCTCCTAAACTTCGCCAATCAGTCGATGTTTTTGGTTTGACAAAACTAAAGGCAAAAAAGATAAAAATTGCAGAGTTCAGTATCACCATTGACCATAAGCCATAATCATATGTCTCATTCATCACTTTTCTCCTTTTTATGTGATTCCTTACGCCCTTCTTCTAAGCCTTGTATGTAGCCATCGCGATAGGCTGCATTTTTATCCGTGAGTTCTTGAAAGCTCTCTTCCTTTTTATCATCAGGCGCATGTGAATGATCGTGACCATGTTTGCCATGACTGCCGTGCATAAATACGTGCATCAAAGGACATAACAGCAAAATTAAATAGGGAAGAAATTGCAGAACATGTTGTCCATGTTCAAAGATTAAAAAATAGGTGGCTGCGGCAATAAGCACCAATGCAGCCCAACCTGTGGGTGTTGACCAAAATTTAGGATGCTCATTTTTCATGTTGGCCTCCTATTGACCGTAAATCTTCCGCAGATGCTTCAGACTTAGAATTTATCCAGTAGAGATTATCCACAGGAGAGACGCTAACTAATCCTTCTCCTTCAACGTTGGTATGCGCTGCATCAAGCAAAACTTCAGCAACATGTTCTGCATCGTCGAAGGCGACGTAAATGGTTATCACTATATGTTCTGATAAGTGATTTCTGTTATAAGTATCAGCATATGCACCTCTTCCCATCGCTTTATGGATAGTAAAGCCTTTATAGCCATGTGAAAGTAGTGCCTCTTCTACTCGCGCTAATACCATTTCATCGAAAATGGCTGTCACTTTTTTCATGTTCATAAACCCTCCTAAACAACCTTTAAGACACCGCGATACATTTGCATCTGACAATGAAACTCATGCTCTCCCGGTGATAAGTTCAATAAGGTAATTTGAGTAATTTCATTTAATTTAAGCTGCTCGCTTATCTCCAATGATGGAATAAGCATTGTTTCAGCACAGGGTGATTGATCTTTGCGCATGAACTTCAGGGTGACAGGTTGACTAGCAGACACTTGGATTGAGGATGGTGAATACACACCATCTTTCACTTCAATGAGTACTTCATTATCTTGAACAATTGTTTTATTGGGTTTGTATAGCCAAAACCACCAAACAATCAGTGCGATTAACACTAAGCCTAATAAGTTAATTACCATCATCGTGCTTCTCCTTAATGCTCTTTTGCTTTAAACAAGCGAAGTCGATTTGCATTTGACACTACAGTCAATGACGAAAACGCCATTGCAGCACCTGCAATTACAGGGCTAAGCAGAATGCCAAAGAAGGGATATAGAATCCCCGCAGCAAAAGGAATCCCGGCTACGTTATAGACAAACGCGCCAAACAAGTTTTGTTTTATATTTCGTAAAGTAGCTTTGCTTACCGCTATGGCATCAGCAAGGCCATGAAGTGAGCCACGCATTAGAGTAATGTCAGCACTTTCGATAGCTACATCAGTCCCTGTACCTATGGCGAAGCCAACATCGGCTAACGCTAGCGCAGGAGCATCGTTGATGCCATCTCCTGTCATACCAACAATTTCGCCGCCTTCTTGTAGCTCTTTCACCTTGTTGGCTTTATCTTCTGGCAGCACTTCAGCAAGAAACTCACTAATACCCGCTTTTTTGGCAACAGCGGCAGCGGTTTCCTTGTTATCACCCGTTAACATGATGACGCGTATACCATTAGCCTGAAGCCGTTTGATAGCAGAGATTGAGTCTGACTTAATAGGATCTGCAACAGCAATGATTGCTGCAAGTTCACCATCTACAGCAAAGTACATAGGTGTTTTGGCTTCTTTGGCTAAAGACTGCGCTTGTTCAACAAAGCCAGTGAGGTCAATGCCTTTTAACTTCATTAACTTATCGTTACCGAAAAGCAGGGCTTTGTTGTTGCAACTTGCTTCTACACCAAAACCCGTAATGGCGTTAAAGGCTTCAATCTTTAGCAAGTCGATGTTTTTTTCTAGCGCACTTTCAACAATCGCTTGCGCTAAAGGGTGCTCTGAGCCGCTTTCTAAACTTGCTGCAAGCTGTAGTACGTCTTTTTCGTCAGTAGCTTTTGCTAAAACAATATCGGTTACCTTAGGTGCCCCTTCAGTAATAGTGCCCGTTTTATCTAAAATCATGGCAGTGATTTTAGAGGCGGTTTGCAGTGCTTCACCGTTTCGAATTAGCACTCCTGCTTCTGCTGCTTTTCCTACTCCGACCATAACAGACATAGGCGTTGCCAAGCCCAAAGCACACGGACAGGCAATAATGAGTACGGTAGTTGCTGAAACGATGGCAAAAGCAATTGCAGGCTCAGGTCCAAAGTTAAGCCATGCTAGCGCACTTAACACAGAGATGATCATGACAACAGGAACGAAATAAGCTGAAATAACATCGGCCAAGCGCCCAATCGGCGGTTTTGAATTTTGCGCTCGTTTGACCATATTGATGATTTGCGCAAGTGCGGTGTCTTTGCCGACGCGTGTCGCTTTAAACAAAATCATGCCTGATTTGTTCAAAGTACCAGCAACAACCTCATCTTCTTCGGCTTTTTCAACAGGCATGGGTTCGCCCGTAAGCATGGACTCGTCAATAGACGTGTGTCCTTCCAATACCACACCATCGACGGGGATTTTTTCACCGGGCTTAACTTTCACAACATCATTCAGCAAAACCTGCTCAATACCAATCTGAACCTCTTTGTTATCACGAACTACTGTTGCAGTTTTAGCCTGCAAGCCGATAAGGCGCTTGATGGCTTCAGAGGTTTTTCCTCTGGCTTTTATTTCTAATGCTAGACCTAGATCAATTAAGCCGATGATCATGGCGGTAGCTTCAAAATAAACATGCCGTGCCATCAATGGAACGGCGTCAGGTGCAAACACGACAACCATCGAATACACCCAAGCTGTACCTGTTCCTAAAGCTATTAGAGTGTCCATATTAGCGGAGTGATTTTTAAAGCTTTTCCAAGCGCCAACATAAAAATGCTTACCTGAAAAATACATAACACCAAAAGTTAAAATGCCTACAAGCAGCCAAGACATGCGTTCAAGGTTGGTTTCAACCGTCATTTCTCCAACTACAATACTGTAGATCATCAAAGGAACACCGAGTGAAAGGGCAATAAATGTATCGCGCATTAGCTTTTTATAATATGCCCAATCAGCCGCTTCTTTCTCGTCAAGCGCATCTGTTGCAGAGCTATCATCAATTGGCTTCGCGTTATACCCCACAGACTCAACAGCTTTGATCAATTCTTCTGTTTTTGCTGTCCCAGAAACTATTACAGTCCTATCAGCAAAATTCATTTCCGCACTGACTACACCAAAAGTTGCCTTTAACGCCCCTTCAATTTTGCCTACACAGCTAGCACACCCAGCTCCTTCAATGATGAGCTGTTGGTTATGTGATACTTTCTCCAACGTATTCTCCTTACTTTTACACGAAGAGGATTGAGCTTTTGACTGACAGCAACAGCCTGATTCGGTTTCAATATTTGTATTAGTAGTCACCATTTTTCCTCCTATGCCTTTTTTATTTGTTCAAAATTTTCGATGAGATGACAAACCATGTTTGCAGTCGGTGCTTTGTCTTCCATTTCTTCCCATTGAGAAAGAGCTGAAGACATTTTTCCTCGAAGTGCCAACATTGCTTGAAACTGTTTTTCTGTCTCTTCAAGCCGCTCTTTAATAAGACTTCTGACTAATGGACATGCACTTTTACCATCTTCAGATTCATTAAGAATTTGCTTGATATCTGCAACGGAAAAACCAAGGTTTCTGGCACTTAAAATGAATTTAAGTCTCGATACTTCTTTATTTGAGTATGACTTGTAGCCATTCACTGACTTGGCAGGTTTTAACAGTTCCAATCGCGTGTAATAGCGCACCGTATCAGCAGTCGTTCCAAGGCTTTTTGCCAGCTCTGTTACTTTCATGTTTACTCCTTAGTTTTTCACCTAAGTTTGTACTCTCACCTACAGCTTAGACCTGTGTCTAAGACACAGGTCAAGCGTTTCCTCATGATTTAATGTACTGAGCTATTGCTTTTATCTGTTGCTCGTTTAGCGGCATTTTAGGCATAGGTGAAGATGAGTTATTAAACTGAGGGTTTTGGAGCTTCTTAATAAAGAAGCCGATCCCTTTGTTTTTAATCGTTTCATCTAACGCTGGGCCAACAGTGCCACCATCACCTTTCAATGAATGGCAGCCTTGGCAACCAAATTGAACAAACAATTGCTTTCCATCAGGCGCTATCATCTTTTCTGACGCTACTTTTTTTGCCAAAGGTGCCCTTTGGCTAGTTAGCTCCAAAAATTCAAGAACAGCTTGCGTTTCTTTTCCTGTTAAATGTGCCTTTTCTCGCATATGCGGCATAATGACTTTCCATTCAGGAATAGAAAACTCATGAACAGCACGAGCGTTATGGCATCTCGCACAGTTGTTATTGATCACTTCTGCACCGGAAATTTTCTCTGCTGCATAAGAGCTAAAAGCAGACAAAAGAGATAGGCTGGCAACCAGTAATATTTGTATAATTGATCTCATCTAAGTATCCCCCTTAAAAGCCATAGCTGTATTGAATAGCGAAGCGCTTGTCATCTTCACCATCGTGAACGGTGGTATCTTCATATGTCGCCTTAATGACAGCTCGGCTGTCTAACCAGTAATTAATGCCATAAGCCCAACGCTCTGCTTCGTTAATTTTATTGGTCTCAGCATATTCAACGACGAAATCTGTTCCCTGCAATACATTGAACATTTTTCCTGCCATAAAGGTTGCTTGGAGATACCAGCCATTGCGATCAAATGTGATCACTTTGTTTTCTTCATGTTCATCTTCCTCGAAGGCATCGGTTTCTGTTTTGATGTATTCCCCTCTGACGATGTAATGGTTACCCATCCAGTTGATATCAAAGCCCGTTGCTGTAAATCCTAGCTTTTCATCATCATCATATTTTGCAGTGTAATAGGAAGCGCCAACCTCAATGCCCGGAAGAAAGGCATACGCAATACGCCCCCCAAATGCTTTGTCAGAGTTGTTATCCGCACTCGTTGCTTCAAACGCTAGTTCAGGAAGTTCCAAAGCGTGATCATCAACTTCTTCATGCTCGTCTTCCTCTTCCGCATGTTCATCGACAACCACTTCTTCGTGTTCATCCTGCACAGGTTCTTCATCATGGGCATCTTCTTCATCGTCATGCGGAGCCTCGGTAGCAAGACCATTGGTCATATATACATCAAAGAAAATCTTCTGATTTTTACCCAAAGGAATAATGTGTTGAATGCCAACACCAATATCACTCATCACAGGCAGTAAACCTTGCATGGGTTGATAGCCACCATGACCGCCTAACCCGCCATAAATACCGGGAGAGAACGCTGAGCGATTAATCCAGCTAGGATGTAGATTCGGTCCATACTGGCCGAATGGGAGTAGAAATTTACCTGCGGTAAAAGTCGTTGTATCAGAAAGGAAATAATGAATATCAGCGTATTCAAGCTCGATTTCAGTTTCCCCGTTTTCATCAACTGAGATTTCAGTTTCAGCTTCTATATGCATTTGGTCACTGAGACTGAATAGAAATATAGGAACAAATCGCGCACTGAATGCACTTGTATCCATCAATTCACTGTCTTCGTACTTTACGTCTCCATACCCCGCTAACGCGAAGCGACTATTATTTTGTTGTTCATTCGCTAAGAGGTGCCCACTCGCAACAGCGGTAGCTATTGCAAATGGCAATAATTTGAGCATGTTCATCATGCCTCCCAAAAATATTGTGCTAATTGTTCAAAACAGTTGGTTATTTAAACCAATGAATAAATCGTTCTATTTTTGATGGGACTGGCGAAAAAAAGACGCACTGATCCCGTGATTAGCCAATAATTGGGGGACGATAAGGTAAGAGATGGATGCCAGAGGCTGGCGGGGGTATCCGTTGAATAATTAAGTCTAAGTTAATATTGCTGCTACTTTCTTCTTCCTCTTGCACAAGATAGGCATTTAAATGAAAGCTTGCACAAAAGCCACCTTCGCAGCAAAGACAATCACCAGCTTTACATTTTTCACACTCCTCATCAGCATGATTGTGCTTAGCATCTTGTGAATTTTCAGCGTGATGGTGACTATTGCTATCCATTGTTTGATGATGCATATTTTTGCTTGGTTGCATAATATGCGAATCGGAAGAGTCCCTATGATGTTCTTCACAATTCATTGGTTTAGCAGTAGCAAAGCCATGCTGCGTAAGCAACACGGTAATCACCACTATTTTAAACCACTTGAAAAGTCTAAACATTTTAATTCCTTCTATAGCATTATTAACACTAACAGCTTATGAAAATATTTCCATGACACAGGTCAATATTTGTACTGATAGCTATTTTTCCACTGACCTACTTAACTATTTCTTTACTCGATTTCTGCTAGAAGAATGCGTATGAAGCACTTTCCAATCACCATCTACTTTCTTAAATAGAAACGTTTGGAAACCTGCTTTATCGAAGGTTTTTCCTGATTTTTTCACTTCGCCTTTGACTTCTGTATCGGCAGTTGCCCAAGCAAAACCATCTTCAATATGAATTTGGATATTGGAAAAATCCAAGTTCAAGAAAACCAACGCGTCTTTTTCTGGTTCAACATGGTGTTCAATCAAATCGTTAAGCCCAACATTTTGACCGCCCGATTCAAAATACCTTGCTCCTTTAAAATCAAGAAAGTGCTTGAGAAAAGGCTTACCATCGCCATTTTCCCAACCATATTTAATTTGATGAATGATGTGAGTAATTTGCTTTTCGTCATTCATGTGGCTTTCATCATGCGCATTTGAAAAAAATGCCAGCATACTCAGAATGCTAATTACTATATATTTAGTCATTTGTTGTTCTCCGTTGTTTGACCAATAAATTAGTGTGACCAATGAATGTGCTTGATTTTCCATTCACCGTTTTGCTTTTCGAGAACCATTGTTTCCATGCCTTGATAATCACGCTCTTTGCCTTTGTATGTACCTTGAGTGTGGCTACGTGAGGCAGATATAGCGGTGTTTCCAAGTACCGTTACTTGGTGTTCTAGTGTTTTGCTCTTCATAGAAGCGAGATATTTCATATCCGACAGCATATGGTGATGGGCGTATTCATCAGCACTTCTTTCAACACGACCTCCCTCGTAGATGGTCACATCATCAGCCAACTGTGCTCTTGCTAGATCCTTATTACCCGTTTCTAGTGCTTGATGAAATGCCAAAACAACTTTTGCGGCAGGGGTATTTATACCTTTAAACAAACCTTTGTCTTTGTTCTTATCACCATGAGCGTTTGCTGCGAAACTAAACGTCATTAATAAAACGAGTAATATATTTATTGTTTTCATTTTCATTCTCTCTTATAGGTTTTAATTTGCAGGGCCAACAACACTAGTAAGCCCAGCCGTTACAGATAAAATGGCAAAAGCTACTACCATTTCTATCGAGATAGATTTAGATAGTGCTTCTCTGACATCGTTATTTTTAAGTTGTGGGACGAGTTTTAATTTATGCTTAGCTGCGATGCCTAATATCGAAACGACAAGAGCTAATTTAAGCAACAATGTTTGCCCGTAACTTGAACTAAACAGTGCCGCAAATGTTCCGACTAATTGAAAAGCTAACCAAAGGCCAGCAACCAATAATAGGCTCACCGCGATACTTGCTTGCCTTCCAAACTTGTCCATCAATGAGTAGAGCTGCTCATAGTCCTGTTCATGGCAAGCTTGTTTAAGCGGAAACAACGCTCCGAACCACCAAGCCATAACAAGCACATGGAGCATCAGCAATACTTTTTCGAGCACTCCTAGTTCAGATACATGACCGAACAAAGTAAAGGTGTAGGAAAGTACTATAAGGCTAAGCCCTAAAATGCTTATTTTTATGCTGTTGCTCAGCGCAACAGATTTGAATTTAATGTGTGACGTTATCGCGAATATCGCTAGAGCTAATCCTATACCTCTAAGTAAAGTTCCATCGCCGATAGAAGAGTCCCACATTATGTCTAAGATATCAGGGTCAAAAGCACCTTGAATGCCTTCTTCTGCCATCGCACCAGTACTAGCGAAGAACCAAATGGCATTTGCAATCAAAGCGACGATTATCGAAGCCCTTATCCATTTTAGGTTCGCTACTACCGAATTGTTATGAGACTCGTTGTGCTCAAAAATTTGCCTGAAAAATGTATAACCAGCAATACAGGCAAAGCCGACGTAAAATACAATTTTTGACAGTACAATGACTGTATTCCAGATATACATTTCCATAGCAATCACTCCATTAGACTAGTGAACCATAAAGCCAAAGCTATCTTTCATTTTATGCCCATCTTTACCTAAGAAAGTCACATCAACTATATAGTTCGCAGGTGTTAGCTTCGGTAGTTTCCATGTAAATTCAGTGTGGGCTTCTTTAGTAGGTTTAAAGCCAAACTTAACCTTTTCACCTTTTTTGTTTTTCAATGTAATTTTGACTACACGAACCTCTTTACTAAATGCCAACCTTAACTCTTCTGGAGTCTTCATTAGCATTGCATTATCAGCAGGCACGCTTTTTTCAAGATGCACATGCGCGAAAACCGCACTACTAAAAACAACGCTGATTACGGTTAAAAATTTAATTAATGTTTTCATATTTACCTCTGTTTAATTTATGAATTAACGACTAAATTTGTCTTTGAAAATTTGATTGCTGGGTATACCAACATCAGTAATTATCCTTTCTAGCTCATTCATCATTGCTTCAGGACCACATAAATAAAACTCTGTTGAAAAGGCTTCTATTCCTTTAACCAAATGAGTCAATAGCACATGCTGCACATAGCCTGAGTGTCCTTCCCATTGTTCTGAAGGGTTAGAAAGTGTAGGAATATAAGAAAAATTTTTATGCTGCTCACTCAACAAGTTCAACTCGTTGTGATACAGCAAATCATCTTCAGTTCGAGCACCATAGATGAGTGTCATATCACCTTGAAAATGGTGCTTTTTCAACTGTTCAAAAATAATGGACCTCAGTGGGGCAAGTCCTGAACCAGCACCAATAAAGATGCGACGAACCTTATTATTTGAAGTAGCGTAAAAGTCTGAAAAAGGACCTTTTGCCGCTATAGTTTCACCCACTTGTAGTGAACCTAAGTAACTTGAACCTATACCTGCCCTAAAACCATCCTTAGCAGTCTGCCAGCGGATATTAAACGTTATCTCATCTGATTCCTCGTCAAAATTAACTAATGAGTAGTGACGAGTTACACCGTCATGAGAAAACCTTCCATGAGAGTAACTTTCCCAGTATTTTTCATAGTTCTCTGGCATATCATCTGGGCGTAAACTATTAATCCCTGCTGGCACTTCAAATTGCATATATGCACCAGCTTTAAATACCAATCGTTTTCCTGATTTCACTTTAAATTTCACTTCCTTGATAAAAGGAGTAATGAAGTTAGTCGCAACAACAACCAGCTCATGATTTTCAATATTGCGATCCGTATTAACTTCAATCGAGCTAATTTCAGAGAACCGATGCTGACACCCTAACCGATAACCTTCCTTTAGCTGCTCATCTGATAAATGTTCCTGCTCAGAAAGTGTGATAGGTAATTGAGTTGAACTTAAGAACATGCATTTGCCACATGTACCGCCTCCACCACAACTTGACGTAAGATAAACATGTGAACTCTCTAGTCCTGCTAATACCGTTGAGCTGCCAACTGCTGAGATGTCAGTAATTGTATTTTCATTAGAAAAAGTCACAGCCACTTTTTGCTTGTTGCTACTCCAAACAGGCTTTAGAAAACCGTTTTGATATTGCTGTATCAGCCAAGTTACGCCAGTAACTGAAAGGAATAGCGTTGAAAAAGCAAATGCAATGATCAACCAATGGTTAAACCCTCCAGAGTTGCCATAGTCCATAAAGTGAAGCTTCATCATCAGATCTTTCAATCTGAAATCATCATTGGCATGGCGAAGCACTTGCCCTGTAATACTATCTAAATAAATAGTTGTATTATTCTCATCCTCAACGACAACTTGCCACATAGGATTTTGCTGCCTCACGTGGTCAGAAAATGGAGGCTGAGATAACACTGGAGTAGTTAACTTCCCCTCACCTGAGTAGGAGTTTTTTGCCAAAGTTAGTACTTGTTCATCCGACAGATTAAATGGCTTTCCTGTTACAGCATCAAATAGCTTTGAGTGGCGTTCTTGGTAGCTATGCTGTCCCTTATTGAACACAAAGTGATAGTAAGGCTGATGTAAAATCCATATAAGTTTTACTTCTTGAGGTGCTTCACTAGTAATGTCTTTAATAGGGATAAATCTAAAGTCTGTAATGTTACCTTCATGATGAGAGTGAACTCTAAGCTCATTACCACTGGCTTTATTATGATCCATCAAATTGAAGTAAAGGCCCGTTCCCAACCAAATAAGCAGTTGCAAACCAACAAATAAAGAAAGCCATTTGTGTACCGATGTATTCAACTTAAATAGTCGCATCAAATGACTCCCTTTTTATTTGGAGAAAGCACTCGATAATAAGTCAATACAGCGCCTGTAATTGCGCCCATTAGACCTAGAGTTGCAACTAAGAACAAAAACCAGTTAGATACGTTTTCTCCATCATCGTAATCCATAATGTGAAAACGCCACATCCAATCGAACAAACGCCAGTAATCATGACGCTTGGCAACAAGTGCGCCTGTTTGTTGACTTATATAAAATGTCGGTGTGGCGAATTGGTCAAACGTTACTCTCCAAACGGGTAAGTGTCTTGGAGATAACTCAGCAGGCATATCTGTGACTGATTGAATCAGCCTTATGCCGTTGATTTCATGATTCATTGCGTAATGGTATTGCGCGATTTCTTTAGCTTTGACTTCATCAACGGGCGGACGAACAGCCCCAGTTTTAGCGTCAATTGCTACTTTCCCCTGTTCTCCATTAATAAAAGAATACAAAGGGTCGCCCATGCTTTGGGTAAGCGTGACTTGGCTAGCTTCAGAGTAATCAGCAGCAAGCTTTGCAATGGAGTAATCCACACTAGCTAAATCTATTTTGGCTTCCTCACTCTTAGCCAAGGTTTCGCCGTGTATATAGTGAATATCCATAGTCACCATATACACACCAGTAATAGACCAAAACAGAAATTGTATTCCGACAAAAGCCATTAGCCATTTGTGGTATTTTCTAACTCTACTAAGCATTATTATCTTGCTCCAAGTTAGAAAGCCCTTTGTTAAAGGCATTTACTTCAGGCTTTTTAACGATTGAGTAAATCGCAGGAAGTACAATAAGAGTGAGCAGTACAGCACTTGTCATGCCTCCTACCATTGGTGCAGCAATACGACTCATTACTTCAGAGCCTGTACCTGTACCATATAAAATAGGCATTAAGCCGATAATGATTGTGGCAACTGTCATCATTACTGGACGAACACGTAAGCCAGCACCGTGTAATAATGCCTCTTGGTAAGCGTCATCTGATATAAGTTCAGCTCGCTCTTCGGCTTTTTCTTTAAGCTCAGCAAGTGCTTGATTGAGGTAAACCAGCATGATCACGCCAATCTCAACCGCAACACCAGCCAGCGCAATAAAGCCCACACCAACGGCAACTGAGAAATTAAACCCTTCCAGATACATCAACCATAAGCCACCAATCATTGCCATCGGCAAGGTAACGATAATGATCGCCACTTCACTAAACGCTCTAAAATTTAGGTAAAGTAAAATAACAATAATGGCGAGTGTTAATGGCAGTACATAGGTGAGCTTTTCTTTTGCTCTTTCCATATATTCGTATTGCCCAGCCCAAGTAATTGAATAACCTGCTGGTAGTTTTAGTTTATTAGCCAAGTGTATTTTTGCACTTTCAACATAAGTACCTACGTCAACACCGTCTATGTCGATAAACGTCCAGCCATTTAATCGAGCATTTTCACTCTTAATCCCCGGCGGACCATTTTCTACTCGGATATCTGCGACATCACCTAGTGCAATGCGTTGTCCATTTGGTGTTACAACTGGCAACCTTGCAAGCTGCTCTGGAGAATCACGATAATCCTGCGGATAACGTAAGTTAACAGGGTAACGCTCTTGACCTTCTACCGTTTGGGTAACGTTCATACCACCAATAGCTGTAGAAACCACTTGTTGAACATCTTCGATGTTTAACCCAAAGCGACTTGCCTTATCTCGTGAAATATCAACCTTAATATATCGTCCACCTGCTACGCGCTCAGAATAAACTGACGCTGTGCCTGCAACTTCGGGTAAAACTTGCTCTATTTGTTGGCCGATTTCCTGAATTACATCAAGCTCTGGTCCGGCAACTTTAATGCCTACTGGTGTTTTTATACCTGTAGCTAACATGTCGATTCGAGTCTTGATTGGCATAACCCAAGCATTGGTTAAGCCCGGAAACTTAACCAACTTATCAAACTCAGCTTTTAACGATTCTGTTGTAACTCCCTCACGCCACTCTTCTTGTGGCTTCAACTGAATAAAGGTTTCAATCATGGTTAAAGGTGCAGGATCGGTTGCAGTTTCAGCTCTTCCTACTTTACCAAACACTGTTTCAACTTCTGGCACAGTGCGAATAAGCTTGTCTGTTTGCTGCAATAACTCCCTTGCTTTACCAATTGAAATACCGGGATAGGTAGTAGGCATATACATGAGATCGCCTTCATCCAATGGCGGAATGAATTCACTACCAATTTTATCTACAGGCCAAAAACCAATGATAGTCACTAATACTGCTGCTACTATTGTCGATTTTGGAAACTTCATAACTTGTTTTAAAACAGGCAAGTAGATAGCAATCAATAATCGGTTTAACGGGTTTTTCTTTTCAGAAACAACTTTGCCTCGAATAAAGTAGCCCATCAATACAGGCACCAATGTGATCGCCAAGCCTGCTGATGCCGCCATTGCATAGGTTTTTGTATAAGCGAGCGGAGAGAACATTCTTCCTTCTTGCGCTTCCAAGATAAATACAGGTAAGAATGAGACTGTAATAATCAGTAAGCTAAAAAATAATGCAGGGCCTACTTCACTCGCAGCCTTGGCTACGATTTGCCAGCGGTTTTCATCTGTAAGTGGTGTTTTCTCCATATGCTTATGCATATTTTCAATCATCACTATTGCACCATCAGTCATCGCACCAATCGCAATCGCAATACCGCCTAAAGACATAATATTGGCGTTGATGCCTTGCATATACATGATGATGAACGACACCAAAATGCCTAGTGGTAGAGTAACAACTGCCACAATAGATGAGCGAAGATGAAATAGGAAAGCCACACAGACAATAGCAACGACTGCAAGCTCCTCTAGCAACTTGCTCCAAAGATTATCAACAGCACGATCTATTAACTTCGATCTGTCATAGACAGGAACAATCTCCACCCCCTCTGGTAGAGAAGATTTAAGCGATCCAAGTTTTTCTTTTACACCGTTTATGGTTTGTTGGGCGTTTTCACCAAAGCGCATAACGACAACACCACCAACAACTTCGCCTTCACCATTAAGCTCTGCGATACCACGGCGCATTTGAGGCCCTAAATTTACGGTAGCAACATCACCAATACGCAATGGCGTGCCTTGTTCGTTAATACCAAGTGGAATTTTCTCTATGTCTCCAACTGATTGAATATATCCCGTAGCAGTAACCATATATTCAGCTTCCGCCATTTCCACAACGGATGCGCCAGTTTCTTTATTGCCTCGTTTAAGTGCCATTTGGATATGACTTAACGGCACGTTATAAGCTCTGAGCTTGTCGGGATCGACTTGTACCTGATATTGCTTAACCATACCGCCAACGGCGGAAACCTCAGACACGCCCGGAACAGTTTGCAATTCATACTTTAAAAACCAGTCTTGAATACTTCTTAATTGGCTTAGATCATGGTTTCCTGACTTATCTGTTAAAGCGTAGATGTATACCCAACCCACTCCTGTCGCATCAGGTCCTAATTGTGGTTTTGCCGAATCAGGCAGGCTTGATGCTACTTGGCTTAAGTATTCAAGTACTCTGCTTCTAGCCCAATACAAATCAGTATCATCATCAAAAATGATATAGACGTAGGAATCACCAAAAAATGAGTAACCACGAACAGTTTGCGCTCCCGGTACTGACAACATGGCTGTAGTAAGGGGAAACGTCACTTGATCTTGCACTACTTGTGGTGCCTGTCCCGGATAGCTCGTCTTAATTATCACCTGCACATCAGAAAGATCGGGGAGTGCATCTACTGGCGTTTTTTGTAATGAATACAAACCACCAAACGCGATAATTAAGGTAATCAACAAAACAAAGAAACGATTGCCGATAGACCATCTAATAATTGATTCAATCATTATTTTTCTCCCACTTAATGATTAGAATGATCAACAGCAGCTTTATTTTCCTTGCCGTGTTGTTCATCTGATTCAAGAGAAATGTCAGTGATAACTAAGTCATCTCTTACCTCAAAGGTGAAAATGACGTTATCACCAACAGTGAAATCAACTATTTCTATATTGTCCGCGACGATAAAATCCATCGTCGCAGCAGGTCTATCCCATTTATCTATTGGACCTCGGCTAATATTTAGAACACGCGTATCAACATTAATAGAATTAATTAGACCTGATACTGTTGCAAAAGATACTTCTTCACTCATATCACCAGACTCACTCATGATATGAATTCCAGTAATTTCATATCCACCGCCTTCGGTTTTACTCACTTCAAAGTGCAGAGATTGACCTGACTTTAATGAGTCAATATCGACTTTTTCAGCCACAGTAAAATCCATAACCATTTCAGGCCAATCCCAAGCTTCAGCAGGGCCATGTGAAATATTAACCATGCGGTGCCCTGCCATAACACTATTAACATCCCCTTGCATCCAAACAGAGTTAGGCACTTCATCATGAGTCATTCGTTTAAAGTCAGAGCTTTTACTTGATTCAGAATCAATCAAGAATTGGGCAGATGTCACCACAACGTCATCTTCATTTAAGCCGTCTAATATTTCGATGCTGTCGATATCAACCCGGCCAATAGTCACTTCAATAGATTTAAATTGCCCATCACCTAACGCAAGTACTACTCTGTCCTGTTTACCTGTTCTAATAACGGCTTCTTTAGGCACGAGGATGGTGCTATCAGCTTGATTAGCGTGAATAGAGACTTGTGCAAACATATTTGGTTTTAATTGATAGTCTGTGTTATCAAATTTCAATCTCACTCGGAGTGTGCGTGTTTTACTGTTCAATGTTGGATAAACATAATCAACGACACCAGCCCAGTCCTCACCGGGTAAATAATCCAGTGTCATTGATACAGGAAGTCCTTTTTTAATTAAGGCTGCGTCACGTTCAAACACTTCTGCTTCAACCCAAACTTGATCTAGCTGGCCAATGCTTAATAAGGTGTTTCCCGGCTTTACATAAAAACCTTCTCTAACCTTCAAACCATCGACGACACCTGCTTGTGGTGAATAAAAGGTAATTGTTTGCTGAACCTTTCTTGTCTTTTCTAACTTTTGAATGAAATCTGAAGAAAGCTGTAACGCTTTAAGGCGATCTTTGGCTGCTGAAATTAAGGAACTATTATCGCGCTTTAACGCTATTAACAGTTCTTCTTGCGCGTTAACTAACTGAGGAGAATATAGTGTATAAAGAGGCTGCCCTTTCTCTACAGGGTTACCTGCTGCTTTGATGTAAAGTTTTTCAATCCAGCCATCAACCCGTGGGTGGATATGAATTAGCTTATCTTCATCATATTGAACGTAACCTACCGTTGAGATTTCAGTATGCATATTTTTCAGTTCAACAGGTGCAGTGCGAACCCCAAGGTTATTCACTACATGAGGCGCAATTTTTACTGCTCCGGGGCCAAAGTCATCACCAGATGATCCTTCCTCATACACAGGAATTAAATCCATCCCCATAGGCGACTTACCGGGCTTGTCCCGGCGGTAATTAGAATCCATCGGTGCAACCCAATACAGCGGTTGTTTCTCTGCTGATGTAGCTTCATCAGTATCACTGTTTGAGCCTGCACCTTGATATAAGCTCAATGCTCCTGCACCTAGTGCTGCCCCAATAATGACGGCAATAATTGTTTTCGTATTCGTTGACATTATTTTTCTCCAAATTGCTTATTGGATAAGTGCTGATTAGTTTTGTGCGAAGTGTGCAATGGCTTATGTTCAGCATTTGATTTAGATTGAGAATGCGCAAAGAAATAGTTGATGCGAGTAACTGTTTTAAGTGCATCAACATCAATTCTTAAAGCTGATATTCTGGTATTTAATTCGGCAATTCTTGCTCGAACAACTTCGGCAAAATCGCCATCATCATTGGTGTAAGCCGTCAAAGACGCTTCCGCTTGGTCATGAGTTTGTTTAAGGAGTTGTTCTTGATAGATAGATTGTCTATCAGATAAACGCTTAAGCTGTCTAAGCTCCTTTTCCACCGCACTGATCATTTGCTTTGTCAGCAATAGTTTCTCGGTTTTAACAGCCTCTGAATCTGCAATAGAAGCTGCAACTTGCTTATCTTGTCTGTTCTCGGTAAACAACGGTAAATCAAACGTTACCCCAACAGAAAATAAATCAGCTCGGCTATCACCAGAAGGCATATTGTCACGATAGGCATAGCTCGCATTAACACCCCATTGCGGCTCATATTGCTGTTTAGCTAATTCAACACCTTTTTCTGAAGATTTGCGTTTTACATCAATTGCAAGTATGGCTGGATGATTAGCAAGAGCCTGAGCCAATAGATTTCTTGAGTAATTAGATGCTTTTAGGACTGTTGGATTATTCAATTGAATCGAAGGCAATTCTTTTGAGACGCTAAACTCTAGTGGTTGCGCGTCAAAGTTGAATGATTCATTCAATCGGTCAGCATCGTAAATATGAAGCCACTCATTAAGGCGAGCGATTGTCGTTTCTAGTTTCTGCTTTTGCGAAGTTAATCTGTCATCTAACTGCACTATTTCCAATTGAGCACGAATAACATCTTGCTGTCTAGTTTTACCAACAACGTTTGAATAGCTAGCTTTAGCCACTTCCGCCATCTGCTCAAAGAGAGACCAATTATCTTCAATCAATTTAATAGTTTTCTGGGCTAAGTAAGCATCTAACCAAAGTTGTGACACTTGGCTTTTCAACTTAGCTTTACGATCCTCTCGTAGCAGTGGAAATTTCGTGGACTCAATTTGTAACTGGTCTTGCTTGATCTTTAGACTGTCGCCTCTCGGAAACATTTGAGAGACGCCAACCTTTAGCTGAGTCATTCCTTCCTGATCTAAATCCCAAGTATCTGTTGGTAAATTCATTATCCCTAGCGATACTTTCGGATCAGGCAAAGTACCTGAAGCAATACTTCTATTTTCAACTGCACTTTGTTTCAATCGGCTACCATGAAGCCAAGGATCATTTTGCTGAGCTAAGGTGATAGCTTGTTCAAGCGACACTACTTTCTCAGCTTGAGCTGAGAATACAGATAAGCCGAGTATTAGTGCAGTTGAAAGTGAAGTAAGGTTTGAAGCGTTCAATTTCATTAGAATTGCTCCTCGTATGTCTTAACTTTTGCATAGACTTTACTCGTTCCATCTTTAAATAGAATTAACACGTTGTATGGCATAAAGCGGTCACCGACTTCCATACCGGGAGAGCCAACTGGCATTGCTGGAACTGAAAGCCCAATGGCATTTGGATGTTCTTCTGTCAAGAACTGCTGAATAAATTTAGCGGGGACATGTCCTTCAAAGGCAAAGCCATTTCGACTAACCGCTGTATGACATGAACGGTAATTAGGTTTGATCCCATACTTAGTTTTGATATTGCTGATGTTTCGGAAATCTTTGGAATGTGCAACGATCCCTTTGTCTTCAATATGAGTTATCCATTTTTTACAACACCCACAAGTAGGGGTTTTATAAACGATTAACTCCAAAGGTGTTACGTCGTGATTGTCTGCATGTTTATGTTCACCTGCGTTTGCAAACGCAGGTGAAAGCAGCATTACAACTGCTATTTTTAAATACTTATTGATCATTTTTGCCCCCAGACATTGCTGGAAAATATCTATAGCGCTATGACGCTATATTGACTAACAGAAAAATTGATTACATGTGTGCGAAATTTGGACGCACTAATCCTGTATTAGGCAAAAATTGGTGGACGATAAAGGGAAGTCGAAATTGAGTGAGGTTGATTAAATTGTAGAACAGCTACAGATTCGCTCAAAAAATGAATATCTGTCGAGTTAACACTGGAATTTAGGACTGTAGTAGATGAACAAGCATTTGCAGGACAAGCACATTCAACATCACAACAATCTTCTGATTGACCATTACTGCTTTTATTCATATCCCCATGATTCATTCCTTCATGATGACTCATTTTGGAATGATCCATGTTCATGTGTGATTCGTGAGAACCTGATGACATTTCACAAGACATAGCAGAATACGCAAATGCTTGCCCTACAAAGGCAACCAGCATAAGCGTCATTACTAAGACTTTTGAAAATGCTTTAGACATAAAATTCTCTTACAAATATACGGCTCTAACACTAATGCAAATTTTTGACTAAGTCAATTGATGCTGTATAAACATTTATGAATATTTGATTATCGTCAAATTTTTCAACGGTATAAGTGACACATAATAATCTCGTCAGTCTTCTTATCTTCGTTATTCAATGACTTTTATTTCGAAACTTAAGTTGTTCCCTCATTTCTAAAACTCGATGTGCTGAATAAGCTCCTGCTCTCATAACAACCAGTTCAACAAACGAAATATCAATTAACTTATGGTCAGCATCAATCACATAGCAACTCCCACTATGTGTGTTTATTTCTAACTTATCCCCATCAGCAGATTTGCTAACAATCTTTGAAGTCACGATTTGCTCAAATGGCCGAAATCTGAATGTTTCGTCGTCAATAACAACGCCAGATAGAAAATCGCCGATAAATAGTTTTTCAAATTCTTGGTAGTCGTAAACAGATACTATGCAGGCATCCTCTAAATATGTTCTTTCCAACGTATTCCCCTACTAACAACTAGCTGGGAGCATATCTCGCAACTCTAATAAATCATCAGGAGAATACATACACTCATGCATTAAATTGAACTCAAATACGTTTACTTCAAAGTCTTTAGGTTCAGCATCTAAGGTATAAAAGTCAGCACCAAAGGTTCTATATTCAAGACCGATTACTTCCATGACTTTCGTAGTGAACAAAGCCTCACCTTTTTTACCGTTCTTACTATCCTCAGCAAAAGTAGCGTAAAGCGCCTGTTTAACCTTATCTTCTGAGTCAGATTTAATTGAGATGAGTGTTGCGTTAGTTAGTTTTACTCTTGGTTTCATGCTTGTGCTTCCTTCTTATCTTCTAGGCAAAACGGGCGGAAAAAACTAAGGTACTTAACTCCATTAACTTTTAGTAAATTGTTGTCAGCATCAAAATGTGACAGAACGCTAGACTGATACAACGAAATATATTTTTCATAATCGATGGTGTTAAAAAAATTGGTATCGACACGGCGTGCATGGAAAACAAGAGCTTGCTGATCAATACGAACAATGAACTTCTGATCGCCATCTAGATTTTTGACTCGTAGACATAAATCAGGTTTGTGCCAATCAGATACAAAGGAAGGAATCAATGGGAAGCCATATACCAAATAGCGCATACCTTCGATTTTGAAGGTTGTTGGATTGAACTGAGCCTTATTTACATTGCCGCTACTGAATAATTCAAGTGTCAACACCAGCCAGTGCTCATGCTTAGAAAATGTATTTCCTTCAGAAATACAGCCTTCGAACTCACCATCATGGTTTACATGATTGATGTACATGTATTTTTTGATGTTATCCAAGGAAAGCTTTTCAAACGGAAACTTTGAAGCGATGAGCCTGTAATAGCAACCGTGTAACTTTAAATCCGCGTATTGGACTATCAGCGGGTCTTCAAAGGCATCAAAATAAGGTCGCCACTCTAACCTAAAATCCGGGCCTGTATTAACAATAAACTTAGCATCTTCAGGTAACCCTAAAACTTGGTATATCACTGAAACTAACTCTAATATTTCGATATCTACCAGCATCAGGCTTTCGATACGGTTTGCCATTGACTCAATTTCTTTATGAAGCGACTCAATGATTTCTTGATCATCATATTCGTTGATCATTAAGTATTTCAGGGAATCGTGCTTTAGAATTGAGTCCAGCTTTTTCTGTTCAAATACCTCAGAGAGACAATTATGGGCATCAGAAAAGTGAGGTCTGTTATAAACACCTCTAGCCCACAAACCTTGGGCGTAAAGATCAGGAAACTCTAGTAAATCAGCAAACTCTTTTGCTTGTTTGTTAAGCTTATTCTTTAATTGATAAAGTGAGATCATTTAGTTCTCCAAACAACTTTCAAATAAACAATGGCCTACCAACACATTGCTTTATTTATTGTTCAAGTAACCAAATTTTTACGGATGCTCCGCTTCACTGTTCACGTTTTTCAAGGCGAAAAACATGTGTAGGCGTAGGCTGTCCGTTCAGCCTTCATCTTATAATATCGCCAAAAAACAAAATGACAACTTACGTATTTGTGCAACTTTAGGTAGATATTTTGAGTTTGAACTCTGAAAAGCTAAGCCCAAATAGGGATACGACCATTTCTTCATTTATATTGGAGCCGGGAAATTTTTTTGCAAAATTTCCAATGATGCCATCTAGGTGACTAGCTAATATTTTTACTAAAAATATTTCCGAGTTTGGTGAGAGAGCAGACAGTGCTACCAATGGGTTGTCAAAAGATTCAGCTTTTATTTTTACTAGTAAATCGCTGTAACTGTCACAGCCGTAAAGACAAATAGATACCCCTTCTTGGGCCTGTCCAAGAGGAATAGTTAATAATTTAGATAATCGTTTTGCCTGCCTTTTTATATTTACTAGCAGGTCTTCTTTATTAAAAGACATCAATACACCAAAAAACGGCAACGCTAGGCCACGCACCTATGTCACTCAGTTTTTATATGAATACTTAATCTTTTTAGTTCAGAGTAAATCCATTTCGTCCTGTTTTCGTGGGAACGGGCTTCTCTGAAAAGCCGCCGCATTAAAGCAGCGGTTATTGTCGCAGTAATGATTAAAAAAGCAAATACCACTGTTATTATTAGCAATATTAATCTATCGCTTTTAAACTTTTATATTCTTCGAACGCATATCGATCTGTCATGCCACTTACGTAATCGATCAATAACCGCGATCTGTAGTATAGCTCTAATATTTTATCCGCATCAGATACCTCTTCTTTTTCAAATACGCTCTGTACACATTCGCAATAACAACGCTTATGCTTATTTGATAAGTCATGGTATAACCTAGTTTCGATGGGACTTGATTTTAAAAATTCATTTTGAGAGAGTGTTTTAAAATCCTCATAATCCAAATTGAGCAGTGGTGTATAGATATCAAGCAAACCTGATATTATTGCATGGCCTTGCAACTCTAATCGTTCCACTTCTTTAGCAGAGAATACATATTTAGCTGCGACATTTTTCAGAACTTCAGTAGCTAAATTGAATTCATCATTGCCATCTAGCAGCGACGCATCAAGTGTCCCATTGAATACCTCATCATGGTTATCAATATATCGATCTGATGCATAGTTTGCCAAATCGTTTACTAAGTTAGTTCTTAACGTAAGGATATATTTATGATTTTTATTATGATTTTCTAACTGACACCTCTCATAAGCATTGTCAGCGAGATTTGGCAAATAACGCTTTTTAATGACTGCGTTATCAATTCTTTCATCGTCTAAATAAGACTCCCAAATTTCCTTGATGGCATCGTGAAGCTGCTCTACATTTAGAATGTCTTTATCTAATGCATCATCAAGATCCGCAATACAATAAGATATGTCATCTGCCGCTTCCATTATATAGGTTAAAGGAAATCGATTTCCTGACGCTATATTCAAGCTGTTTTGAAGTGTATGAACATACTCTTCCTCGGAGAAATAATAGCCCGGTTTTTTCTTTCTATATTTAAACGAATCCGTAGCATCATTTGGCTTTGGTTCATAAGCAGGTCTGGTATACTTTATTAAACACGCCACTTGTGAGTATGTAAGGTTTAAATCCTGCAAGCTATGGAGGAGACGGATCGCTTGGGCATTACCCTCAAAACAAAGTAGATCTTTGACTAAATAGTTTTCCTTAATAACTTCGCCAAATTTTTGAGTAAAAATATTTAATAGTGACTTTTCAGACCACATATTAATAGCTTCCTCACCAAAGTGCCCAAACGGTGGATTACCAACATCATGGAGCAGGCACGCGATCTCAATAGCACTTGTAAAACCGTCTTGTTTGTCTTCTAAACCTAGTTCTTTTAACTTGTCATTTTGAGTTATCTTTTTTAATACAAGCTTAGCGATATATCTTCCAACTTGCTGAACTTCTAATGAATGTGTTAGGCGACTTCTAACGGCTGAATTTGACTCCAGAGGAAATACTTGAGTTTTTTGTTGAAGCCTTCTTACCGCAGCAGAATTAATTGAACGCCCTCGGTCTGATTCCATTTCTTCATCTAATGTATCTTTTGGCGCTGTTGATGATCGAAAGCGCTCATGTTTTAGTTTGCTGTTGTAATCCATGCTTTTTTACTTTTCCTGATGTTACTTATCGTTAAATTCAATAGCCGCTAATCCCCCAAGCATTAAAAATGCTTGGACTCTATCTATATATTTGAGGTTAAAATTGTTAATTTAAACCTAACTTTCGTTTTACATCGAGTGGCAATTCACTCAATAACTTTTCATACAATTCTTCACAAGTATTCTGAAGTAATAGCTTATTTTCTTTAGTTAGCTTTATAGTGCTTTCTTTTAACTCTTCTTTGGTTTTGTGCTGCATGCCTTTGTTAGCTTTAGTTAATTTTTTAGTTTTGGCATTAAGCAAAGCTTTATTGGTTTCATTAAAATAGCCTAGTAACCCTTTAGAAAAAGTATTACTATTGAACAATGGTTGAGAGCTTTTACCAACTCTCCTAGCAACTTCAGCTTTAGAAATCGTCCAAGGTGATTTAGTTTTATAGCTTTTCTCGCTTGAGTGACCACTTATGTAGCGTAACTTAACTTTTTTAAGGTCGTTAATTGCTTGATACGCCTCTTTGGCTGTCAGATGTAAATTTATCCACTCTAGCCCTTTGTCAACTTTATTATCTTCTTGTTCAGTGTTGAGGTCTTCACCTGCTAGAAAGTTGTCGTAATAATCGTTAGACATTATGAAACCTCTTCAAGCCTAGTTACCATTTCAATGGTTTCCTTTACGTATTCAATGAATTTGGGGTATCTGGAGTCATCGGAGCTTTTACTCAACTCTTGTATGCGCTTCAATGCCAAGCGAACCGTCACAAGGTGCAGCCTCTTGATAAACATAGGTAAATTCGGGTTTCTGCACGCTTCAATATCTGGCTTGATATAAACAACAATACCACTGAAATTACCTTCTTCAATATCTCCATTAATGCAGCCTAAACAAAGTTTAGGCGCAGCTTTGTGTCTTTGAGGCATGCCATTTTCAGAACACATAGCGTTAGCATAGGTTCCTTTACGTAGCACACATGTATTCCATGCATTAACTTTAATATCGACAACTCTATCGCTGACTATTTTGTTCGCTAATTTTTCATAGTCAGCTTGAGAATGAACTTTAGTAATAACAGCAGCTTTATTAACAAAGCGATCAAACTGACCAGCGTAATGCCTTTCGTCATCACTGAGGCTCTTAATTCGAAAGCGAACAATATGATTTATGGTCGTTCTTTTAGCGACTTGCATAATAGCTCTGGCTTCTTTTCCCTTTAGGTATGCCATAAAAAAGCGTTCATCAATGTGCTTAAAGTTCGCTCTAATAAACTTACCTACGTCTCCTTTATAACGTCTTAATACAGCTTCAGCCCAGATATGGCGTAATGCGTGAGGTGTAGCTTTAAATATACCTGCGGTAAGCTCATCAATAATGGCTTTAACATCTGATTTACCCATGCCGTCAGGGTTAGCTTTAATATATGCTAATGTTTCGGTTGATAATCGTTGCACTAATATTTCTTTACTCGCTAGATCAATTTCTTGATTTACATAGCGTCGAATAGTTTCAGCAAAACTCAGGGTTTTACCATCAACTAAATACTTACGAGCAACTAAGGCTAGTACTTGGTTATCTTTTCTAAGCTTATCCCTTAATTCGATAAGCTCTTTTACGGCTCTACTTTCTAAGTCGTATTTTTTTGCCAGCTTTTGCTTATTTTTCTGTTCAAGCAAATCACATTCAGAGTCTTTAGCTGTCAGTAATTGCAACTCATCTAGCTCTGTAAACGTTGTATAGTTCTTTGGAAAGCTCTGCCAATGCCTTGTCACCATATTAGAGATTTGGCGCTCAATTTGGGTATTATTACCTAATACTGTTGAAGTTAATGCAAAGCCATTATTTTTAAACTGATTCAATGTAGACAATTGTTTGACAAGAATAGTAGAAGATAAGGTTATTTCCCTTTCGAGCAAGGTATCACCATTTGTCTTAGGTGATAACCATTTAATGTAAAAGCGAAATGGAGAGTAAACTGCATCTAAAATATCTTTGTTAACTGCTGATTTTAACGCCGAATTTGGAAAGCCATATTCACTCGCTCTCCAACCTGTGTAAGCAACAAAAGCGGTTGTCCCCGCAGCTTCAACGTCATTAAAGTAACTCCCTATGCTCACCCGCGTATTAGTACTAAATCGCTGAGAATATTGAGACAAGATATTTTTCGCTTTATCGATATCAATTAGCTCCTTAGTTAATAATTTATCACAGCAATTATCGAATTCTTGTAATGTGAAGTTAATGCAAAAGCCAGCATTGTCACCATTTAAGCTAGCGGCGTATTCAGAAAGTATGTGCTCTCTCTTTTTAAGCTGGTCATCATAATATCGAGCGTATAACAGTGATCTAACAAATTCGTAAGCATCAAAGCGAGAGCTGTCTAGCTTTAACGATGATATAACTTTATTAAGTTTCTCGATATTGAAAGCATGGTACTTAACAACAAGTTCGTTATAGTTTTTAATGAATAACTGATAAAATAGCTCTTTCAAGCTGCCATCTGAATTTTCATTAAACAGTAACTTCCATTCGTCTCTATTCCCCACTTCATCAGTATCCATTCCTAAGCTCATAAGAGAGCAACGAAGTGCTGTCGCAAAAACGATGTTTTGCTCAAAAAAGTTTGCGCAGTAATCGATATAGTGCTTACCTACATCTAGCGTTAAAAAGTCAAATGTTCCGCCTTTTTTATAGTCTGCCAATGTCATATTCATTTGTGCTAAGCAAGCAAAATTAAAAGCTTTGTTTAAATCATCTTCATGAATATTAGTAACTACACTATCAACACTGTGTAGACGTAACGTTCTGGCAATATTCGCTACATTGAACGTTCTAAATCGAGAGCCATAAGCAGGTGAAGATAGTCTTTTTATAAAATTACCTGAAACAAAATCATGAGTAAGACAAAGGCTAAAGAAACCTTCTAGTGTTGATTGTTCAAGAGAGTCAGCGTTTTGTTCTCGCAAGTAGGCAAAAAGCATTTTTAACATCCCTAAATACCAAACACTTCGATAATCCAACGTATTATCGTGCCTTTGCTGTAAAAAAAGCCATTTAGCAAATTCAACAATACTCAGATTTATGAATTCACCAACTTGGAATTCAATTCTTAAGCTTTGTTGAAATTTTAACGTTTCAGTGTTGAAATCAGAAAAATTCAAGGTGGCAACTAGCTTTTCATTTTTGCTTTTATTTGAAGTGGTAAATGGAATTACCCACTGGTCACAGTCGAAACTAGCATTTTTATCGGGATCAATTAATCGCAACATGTCATTACAATAAAGTAAAAATTTAGCTCGGTTATTATCGATATGGTTAACTGATTTATCTAAATTTATCATCTAATAACTCCCTGAATATGCAGTAAAAATAGGAGGTAATTCTTTCTTATATTTATGATAAAGCTCTTGGCCTTCAGTAAAGACTTTCCTATCAAATAATCTATTAGCAAAAACGGTTTCTATCCATTCTGCTGTTGGCAGTGCTTCAAAAAATAAATAATCTGGCGCTCGTTCAAATATTTTTTGATGACAACGTTCTAGTTCAGCTAAATAATGCAACAATTTAAGCACTGTATCTGGTGACTCAACTAAATCAATAGTGTCAGGCAAACTTTCTTCACTGCTATTATTTGATAATGAAAAACCTAGCTCATTAACTTTTCCGTCATCTTTTATCGTAACAACTTTCAATAGTGCTAACGTGGTATCAGCCCTATGTTTAATCGTTTTTAAAGCCGCTTCCAGTGTTGAATTAAACTCGAAAACTTGGCTACTGCTAGGTCGCAATACATTTAACCCCATATCGTTCATTACCGTCCGTGTAATACGGCCACAGTTGTCTAACCAAACTTGGTTCTCTTTAGTTAGGTAGTTTTTTCGCTCAGTTTCATTAATGTGAGACTTATAATTGGTGATCCGAGTTGGATCAAAATCATCTGACTCTGAATGCACCCTTGAGTTTTTTACTGCTTGCGAGCTAAAAATTCTCGTCACTGTTGGTGTTTGACAATTTAACTGCCAATTTGAACCTTTTCTTTCATAAGCTTCTTTCCGAATACCTTTATCACATATAGCAATAATGCTTTCGATAAATACAGATGAGGACTTTTCTTTTGCTAGTTGCACATCAATCTCATTTCTAACGAGAGATTTGCCAATGAATTTAAAAAACAATGAAACGTTTGTTGTTGCCCCCATTTTTGATTGCAATGAACCGTCATTTTCAATTAAGTTTTCATTCGATTTAAAGTTATCCGTACGATCATTTAAAAACGAAACAATCGCTTTACCGATCAAAGAA
Source organism: Thalassotalea algicola (assembly GCF_012932965.1). GTDB lineage: Bacteria > Pseudomonadota > Gammaproteobacteria > Enterobacterales > Alteromonadaceae > Thalassotalea_F > Thalassotalea_F algicola. The sequence goes on from NZ_JABBXH010000004.1 coordinate 435,334, forward strand.
GACCCCGTTAATGTTTCAATATCGTGGTAACTATTAGCGCGAGACTTAAAGTAATTTGATTCGATCTGAGTTATTTCACCCGTTTGTCGCTTTGAAAACCTTAAATCATCTAGCTTGAGTCTAAATAAATCACTAAATGGCACAGTCTGATATGACATCAACAAGGCAAATAAATAATTCTCTCCTTTAGAAATTGGCACCTTTTTACATTGCGAATTCGCATACTGCACTAACTTATGAATAAACTCAGGCGTAAATAAAAATGAACCTTCACTAGCTTGGCGAAATACTGTAACGCGCTTATTCGAAACCTTTGTTGTTTGCGTTGCTATTTCTCCTGTTTGCCAAAAAGTATCTATCGCATATTGATGCGCCTCTTCTACACATTGAGAAAATACCAATGACTGCACAGCAGTGTGAGTGGCACTATTGCTTTCTCCATCAACAAAAAGTATGTTCAGCCGTTTAAAAAACGCTTTGCTTGATTGTAAAATGGCTGATTTAAATGCCGCCTCATCCGTTCGAAATTGCTTACATTTTCTGCCACCTTCATAATTTACAGGATTAGGTCGAATTAACTTTTTGGGAAAATAATCAGGCTTAACTTTTTTCTCAATGAATAAATCAATTAGCGCGTGCTTTGCCTTAATAATTTCAGTTAATGCGCAGCTTATTGTAATTTGAAATGATTTCATCAATAGCTTTGGTGAAGCCGCCCGGTTATATAACTGTGCGCCAACGCCAACATCATCACGTCTTAGCCATGAATGAAAACCAAAGTAATCGGTCAATGTCGTTTGCTCTTGATCATCATTTACTGAAGGTTTATTTTTGGACAATAAATCTAAGTATTTATAATCCGCTGTTGTTAGTAGCTCATTTCCAAAAGGAATATGGTTCAGTGCTTTATTAATAAGTCTTATTAATTCAACCATTCCTGTGCTTTGAGTTTTAACATCATCAGTTTCAACCCTATAGGTTTCAAAAGATTTGAAAATATTTACACGGTTGCTTTGTTCTATTGTCAGAGCATTTAAAAAGTTCATAAACTTAGGAACGATATAAGATAATGTTTGGCGGTTACTGCCTGTACCGTCGTTGAGAACATGGGTTACATAATTAGCGGTGTACAATGCCGCGAATATCAATCGTTTTTCGTGCGAACTCTGATCTTCTATGCATATTAATTGTGGAGTTGAACCATCAGAGTCAGGTACTACAAACCTATCAACGCTAAATGGTTCAAAATCCACAACCTTAACCTTTTTATTGCGATAAAACTCCGCTAACATTTCACCTTGTTGCGCTAACAAGCTTAAGTTTATTTTATCCATCACAGCACCTCATAAATGAGGCATCTTGATCAAGTTTTGCTTTTACCGATCTAATATATTTCTGTGTTGTTTTAGGAGCATCTTTTCCTTTTGTTTCATGCCCTAATAGTTCGGCAACTAACAAATATGGTCGAGATAAGTGCGTTACATTTTCAAGCTCAAGACCTTCATCTTCAACTGCGTCATGAAACTTATCCGTGCCATAAGAATGCCGAAGAATATGATAACTATGTTTATCTTCCAATAAGTGAAGGTAGTCTGGTAATAGCTTTTGCTGTTGCTTTTCAATCACTAAATCTCGTGTTACTGCAAAATCTCTAGTGCCTTGGTTTTCCCTTACTCCATGTACAACTCGACTTTGAGGATCTGTCAAAAATAAACTTTCGTCTGAGCATTCTGGCCTTTCAGTTTCGTAATATAGCTTGAAGCGCAACATGAGATCACGTGGAATATAAATCCATCTTGAAATGCCGCCAATTCCGCCTCGTCTGCTCTTAGAATACTTTCCTTGAAGCCAGTATTTAAATTCTTGCCTTTTTTGAACTTCACTTTTCTTGAGCTTTGATTCGTGATCTATTTCCCTAAAAAATGACTTCATACCAACATATGACTTAGAGCCAACTTTAAAGTCATTTACTAGCAATCCCATATTTTCTTTTGTACGAAGACCACATTCACCACCAGCTCGTAAAATACATTCTACTCTCAGACTATTAGCATTAGCGTAGAGTTCAGCTCGCATACGTGGCGATAAATACTGAATAACATTTCTTCTGTTTGTATTATCCCTTGCTATAGCTTTGTTATCGTTTTTTACACGTATCTCTTTTATATTGGTAAAGCCATTATAGGCCAGATAGTTGTAATAATACTTTAGTCCCGACACTGCCTTCTCAACCATTTTCTCGCTGGTATTTCGTTTTAATATCAAAACCTCATTTATGTAATAGTTAAGAATATCTTCAGGCAAATTATGATGAGTTGATAATGAAATTGAAGATGTGTTTTTTGAATAGACTTCTAACCAATCAAGAAATTTTCTTAGCTCATAAAAACAATCTTTAATTTTACGATCAGACAACGTTACCCTAGTAAGCTCAGCACCTTTAATACGTCGCTTTCCAGAGTTATCATTCCAAGTAAGCTTGTATGCTGTTTTATTTTTATGAAGTGAATGTAAATATAAATTTGGCAACAACAGTGGGGTACCATTGTGGTCACACATCATCATTGTTTTATATTTTTCACTTTTAAAGTAATACATTATTTATTGCTCACACTCTACCTGATATCATCTTAAGTTAACTCTTAAACAATAGATACACTTTCATGTTAATTAGTGGGTGTTCGTTTTCCTTTGGTCACGGTGGTGAAGTAGCACTACATTATATGATGAGAAAGCATGGTGGCTTTGAGGGGAATGGACAAACACTTCGAATAGTTGCTCGACTAGAGCCATTTAGCGAAGGCTATGGCATGAACCTCGCTCGAAGAACACTACTTGGACTAATAAAATACCCACAATTAATCGAAAATTTGATCCACAAGGTGCCTAACTGTGCTCCTATCCACTACCGACAATTAAAAGCAAGTGAGTGGCACCCTCCTAAAGGTTTGTACGCTGACGATCAAAACATCCTAGATTGGATATTGTCGCCTTTATCAAATAATGATAGAGATAATTTCCAAGCCATAGGCCGCAGAGATAATACACATAGCAAAACACTATACAAATCTTTAGATTGTTCCATTATGGAGCTTGCGGACGATATTGCTTATGGCATACACGATCTTGAAGATGCCATTGTAACTGGTGTCGTAAACCGAAATGATTTTGATGAATATGTAATCAAACCACTAAATCATATTGGTGATAAATGGCTAAGTGAATACAGTACAACGTTAACTGAAAACCTTTTTTCAGAGCAACATCATAAACAAAAAGATGCAATTGGAGGTTTAGTCAATTACTTAATAACCGCTATTGAACTGCTACCTGTTGAAAGCAACTCATATTCTTTTGAAGAGCCACTATTAAAATATAACGCGAAATTACCTGCAGAGCCTGCATCGGTATTACAAATTTTTAAAGATTTCGTTTTCAAGTTTGTAATTAAACTACCCGCAATTCAAAGATTAGAGTACCGAGGACAACAAGTCGTTATGGAGTTGTTTGAAGCATTATCTTCAGATCCAGAACGATTGTTGCCAACAAGCACTGCCAAGCGTTGGCGACAAGCAGCAGATAAAGGGGAAAACCATCAACGAGTTATAGCTGATTATGTGTCAGGTATGACAGATGGATACGCCACTAAACTCTATCAAACACTATTTTTGCCTATCAGCCATGGCGACAGTTACGACGCCAATAACTAGCGGAAAAAATTATTGTGTAATTAGATTAATGATTTAACCTTTTTGATATAACGCACACGCTGCTCCCGCGGGGTCTTTTATAACAACGAATTTATCACTTCCCATCGACTTTACCGGCGTTATGAGCTCTCCTCCTAACGCTTTCACTTGTTCTGCTGCCCCTTTAGCATCGTCAACAAGAAAGTAAGGCAACCACATTGGAGGAAGGTCTGCATTCCCCCCTCTTGCATGGCAAATACCACCTGCAGCCGAATCTGTAGATTTAGCAATCATAGAATAGTCAGCGTAGTCTCCCATCGACACTTCTTGTGAAGACCAACCAATAACGCTTTGATAGAAATCTCGAATTTCTCCAGCATTTTCGACAGTTAAATCAAGCCAAGCAATTTCACCTAACTGAGCATTTTCCATCGTAACTCTCCTTTTATAGTCTTATTGTTGTAGTTTAGGATTCTTCGGGTAATAACGCTCAGGTAAACAATTGATATGTTCAAAAAAGCGGGTGTCTTTATAAGGCAATTTCATGAAACCAGAAATACCCAGACCTTTAATGGTTGGCAGCAACGAGATAATATTTTGTAAACACTGCTTAAATTCTGCTTCCTTTTCATGGTTAAGTAACATCAAGTAGCTATGAATTTTCAAGTGGGTTGGCAATACTTCAAAAATAATACAGCCGGTATGATGAATTAAATTTAGCTTGGCAAGCTCTTCCATAACAATGTCAGGTAAATGAAGGTACTCATCTGGATCTTTGCCGTCCTCAAAATAAGAATGTAGCTTTGTTACATCATCTAAATCAGGTACACCACTAATATCGAAAGGAATAAACTGGCCTTCTGCCGCAATAAAAGGTTCTGATTGAGATAGTCGTTCAATATGCAAGGTGTTACGTGCATTAAACAAGCAGCTTTTGAACATACCTACGCGAAAAATGCCTTGTGCTAAATGGATCATATTATTGACAGCACTATGAAAAGAGCTTTTAAGTGTCGGATCAAACAGAGTTAAATTGGAATCGATATAAACGCCGTCTTTTTCCCAACGAACCGCTAAGCCCCCTACCACAGGAAAGTTACTTAATCGACTAACCGCTGCAACAAATGCCTTTTCTGCATCACCCATGCCCATAAGGTAGTTTTTATAATACTTTTCTAACTGTACGTCATCGACTGCCGACAAGTCGTCATCAGTACTTTGCTCACGTAAGAATGATTTTCGAGAGCCATAGACAACCGTATCGATAATATCATCGGTACTTTTTACCCAAACCGGTATCTGCGGCGGAACCACTTTAGTCGCTGGCTTGTCAGCAAGAACCATTTGGTTAAAAAGTGTTAGGTTATTAATAAAGTAATCGCCTGCCTTTTCACGAACAGTCTGTTCATCACTTAACATGCCATCTAACACTTGAGCTAGCACTTTTGGCAAGCCTAAACTATTGGCAGGAATAACACCTTTACCGTATCGACACGACTGACCTGAAGCTAGCGCATATAGAGTTGCTGCAGTACCTTGCTCATCAAAGCGTGGACAAGATAAACCACCACTAATTTGCTCTGGACCAATAAAATAAACATCGCCAAGTCGGGCATTGGTATTTTGCAAATCACTGCTCATTAAATCCATGACATTATTCGACGTGGTTTGCCCTTTGGCATCTATTTGAGCGAGTACTGCAGAGCCCCAATCAATTAACTGCAACTGGCCAGTAGATTCATCAAATACAAGGTTGGAAGGTTTAATGTCACCATGAACAAAAGGTTTACCATTGGCATGTACGCTAGGGTCTCTTAAATACTTTAAAAGTTTAATAAGCTGAATAGCAAATTTTACGATAAGCTCGGGTGGTAAAGGACCATGTAAATGGGAGTATTGCTCTAAATCGATACCAGGAGCTCGATTCATTTGCAGTATCGATTGTCTTTTAATCTTACGGTATTCATAGACTTTAGGTATTTGTTTATGGCAAAGCTGTTCTTGAATTTCAGCTTCTTCTTCAAGCCTATCTTGAACGTGCTGTGGTAGCGTAATTCTAGAAAACTTGAAAACGAACTGGTTACCTAAGTTATCGTCACCAGAAAACACGAAGCCGTACGCGCCCTTACCAATTAATGCTATACGCTCATAACCAAGCAAGCTTAATTGTTGCTGACACAATTCAACCCATTGCTTTAATTTAGTTGCATCCTTGTGACTTAACAGATAAATCGATTGTTCTTCTGCGATATAAAAATGTTGTAGTTTTTTTTCCGACACGAACGCTTTGCCAATACTTTTAATTAAGCTGATTGTAACCTGAAATAAATGTGAGGCGACAAATTTGTCATCATTATTTTCTTATGTAAACTTTAAAGAAATTGTTCAGATGTCATAGCACTGTAATAAAGGTCAATTAGCATAGTCCTTGTTGAATGTAGAGCAACTCCCCAACCGATTTTAGCTCTTCATTTATACAATGATTTTTCTCTCAGGATAAATAAACATTAGTTTATTTCGTTCCCGACATATTCAGCCCTACATTTTGTTGGGCTTTTTTTTTCAAATCAGACATAAATTTACGCAAAAAAAAAGCCCGCAACCTGCGAGCTTTTTTATAATAATTTTAACGCGAAAGCAATTAACTCATAGATACCAACATATTCGTTGGCTCTTCTAAATATGATTTCCACAAGTTACTAAATCGAGCAATAGTGCCACCATCAATAATGCGGTGATCGCCAGACCAGCTTACCTGCATAATAGAACGAGCTTCCACTTCACCTTTGTCATTGAAACGTGGCAAGGTTTGTACCTTACCTAACGCTACGATTGCAACTTCAGGTTTGTTAATTATTGGCGTAGCTACAGTACCGCCAAGCGCACCAATATTTGAAATAGATATTGTCCCACCTTTCAAATCTTCCGGTGCAACTCGTCCAGAACGAGCATCTTTAGTCAAACGAGTAATATCAACTGCCAAATCCAAAATTGATTTGGTTTGTACTTGCTTAACATTTGGAACTAGTAGGCCAACTTTAGAGTCAACTGCCATTCCGATATTATGATCGTCGAAATAGGTTAACTCACTGCAATCATCATTTGGCTGAGAGTTAACCACAGGGAACTCTTTTAGCGCTAATGACATGGCTTTCATAAAGAAAGGCATCATCGTTAATTTAATTTCGTCTGAAGCATATTTTTCTTTTAGCTGTAAACGAAGTGCAATTAAGTCAGTCATGTCAATTTCTTCACAATAGGTAAAGTGAGGAATAGTCGAAACTGAATTTACCATGGCTTTTGCCATTGCTGCTTTAACACCACGAATTGGCTCAACGCGTGTACCGCCAACAGCAGTGCTTGAAATTTGCGAAGTTGCTGATGTATTAGACACCGCTGACTGTGCCCCACCTTCGTTAAATGCAATGACGTCTTCTTTATATACCCGACCTTTCTTACCAGAACCAGGCACTTGATGAATATTAACATTCAACTCTCTAGCAATACGACGAACAGCGGGACTTGCTAGCGCTTTACCGCCTTCAGCTAACTTACGCTCAACATTTGTTGGGGCAACCGTTTTGTGCTTAGTCTGGGATTGCGCAACTGGCGCTTCAGATGCTTTACGTGCCGAAGCCGCTTGAGTATTAGCATCACCCGCGCGCTCGATAGCAAATAAAGGCGCATGAACCTTGGCAATTTCACCCTTGCCGTAATGTAGTTTTACTACTTTGCCTGAATGCATTGCTGGTATTTGCACAAGCGCTTTGTCAGTCATTACATCAGCTACAGGCTGATCCTCTTCAATTACATCACCTTCAGCGACTAACCATTCGACAATTTCACATTCAACGATACCTTCCCCAATATCAGGTAAAATAAAGTCTTCTGTAATCAAGCTAGTTGATTGAGAACCTGAAGTCACAGCGTCTGTAGATACAGGTTCAACAGCTGCATTTTCTGGTACTACCGCCTCACCGCTAGGCGTCATTGCAAATAATGGTGCATGTACTTTAGCAATGTCACCTTTTGCATAATAAAGCTTATCTACCACACCTGCGTGCATTGCAGGTATTTGAACGAGTGCTTTATCAGTCATTACGTCACAAACCGGCTGATCTTCTTCAATAATATCGCCTTCAGCAACCAACCACTCGACAATCTCACACTCAACGATACCTTCACCGATATCAGGTAAAATAAAATCAATACTCATAATCGGTCCTTAGTAATTAACGCTACGTTTAATTGCTTCATATATTTTTAAGTGATCAGCCATATGCTCACGTTCTAAAGACAATGGATATGGCGTATCGGCACCACATACACGTGCTATTGGTGATTCTAAGTGTAAGAAACATTCGTTTTGAATAGTTGCAGCAATTTCACCAGCAAAGCCAGAGGTAAGTGGCGCTTCATGACTAATTAACAGTCGACCTGTTTTCATCACTGAATTAGCAATTGTCTCAACATCCCAAGGTAAAATACTTCTCAGATCGATAATTTCACATGAGATACCATCAGCTGCTGCCATTTCAGCCGCTTTCTCTATCATTTCCATTTGTGCGCCCCAAGCCAATAATGAAATATCATTACCTTGAGTGACCACTTCAGCTTTACCAATTGGCAATTGATAGTCGTCTTCTGGCACTTCACCAATTGACGCACGGTAAAGACGCTTAGGTTCAAAGAAAATCACAGGGTTATCGTCACGAATCGACGCCAATAACAACCCTTTCGCTTGATAAGGGTTACGAGGTACAACAACCTTTAAGCCTGGCGTATGAGCAAAATAAGCCTCAGGAGACTGACTGTGATACAAGCCACCAGCAATACCACCGCCATATGGTGTACGAATTGTTAAACGACCAACATCAAACTGATTACCACTACGATAGCGGAATTTCGCTGTTTCATTCACTATTTGGTCAAACGCAGGAAAAATGTAGTCAGCAAACTGGATTTCCGCAATTGGACGGCTACCTTGAGCCGCTAGACCATTAGCAAAGCCCATAATACCTTGTTCAACTAACGGCGTATTAAAACAGCGCGCTTTACCGTATTTTTCTTGTAAGCCTGATGTTGCTCTAAATACGCCACCAAAGTGACCTACGTCTTCACCAAAACAAAGCGTAGAATCATCTTCTGCCATAGCAATATCAAGTGCATTGTTAATTGCTTGCAATAAATTCATTTGAGCCATGATTAAAACCTCCCCGCCGTAAATGGATAAGCATCTGGGTACTTATTGATATGCTCTTTTAATTCATCCAGTTGTTTTTGAAGATGTGTAGGTACTTCGTCATATACGTCGGTTACTAAGTCTTCTACTGGCGGTTTAGCTATTTTCTCTGCAACTTTTACAGCCGCTAATACCTGCTCTCGATATTGTTCGTATAAGGCTTTATCTTGTTCTTCATCCCACCAGTTTTGCGTAAGTAGCCATGCCTTATAGCGAGAAACTGGATCGTGCTCTTCCCATTTTGCTTCTTCTTCTTTTGTACGATATCCCGAAGGATCATCAGAGGTAGAGTGAGCACCTAAACGATATGACATAGCCTCGATAATAACTGGCTCTGATTGCTCTAATGCATATTTACGCGCAGTTTGTACCGCATTCATAACCGCTAAGATATCATTACCATCGATACGAAGTGTTTTAATGCCATAACCAACACCACGAGAAGCGATACCATTACCTACATATTGTTCATCTGAAGGAGTCGATATCGCATAACCATTATTTCGACAGAAAAAGATCACCGGTGCTTTATGAACAGCAGCCATATTTAAACCAGCATGAAAGTCACCTTCAGATGCAGCGCCTTCACCAAAGTAACACATAGTAATGGCATCTTTACCTTGAAGTTTTTGGCCATATGCATAGCCAGCTGCTTGAGGAATTTGTGTACCAAGAGGAGAAGAAATCGTCATATAGTTCAATTCATTTGAACCATAATGGATTGGCATTTGACGACCTTTACCTAAATCTTTCTCATTCGAGAACATTTGATTCATGAAGTCTTCTAAACTGAAACCACGATAAATTAAACAGCCTTGCTCACGATATTGCGCCATGATCATGTCTTGGTCAGCGAGTGCTGCCGCGCCACCTACAGTGGTCGCTTCTTCACCTAGTGCTGTCATATAAAAGCTAATGCGGCCTTGACGTTGCGCTGCAATCATTCGTTCATCTAATACTCGATGAAAAACAAATGAGCGATAAACTTTTTGTGCGTGCTCTTTTTCAAGTTCAGGAAGTTGCGCACCTTCGTACACACTGCCGTCTTGCTTAAGCACTTTAAGAATTGGAATATCTACAGAATGACCGTCAATAAAAGTCGGCGAGTGTACTACCTGCCCTTCTTTATATATATCAGTGTTCATAACGTTCTCTTAGTCTGGCAAACGAATCATTGCTCGTTGCTCTTGGCTCCAAAATTTATGGCTATAAGTATAGTTAAGCTTATAGACAAATTATGGGTTTTATTTTGCTTGTTGTATTGCGCAAAGACTTTACCTTTACGTAAAGGGAGATTCAAGCAAGCACACGAGGCCTAGTTTGTATAACGTCGTTAACTGCCAAAATATGTTTACAGAAGAGAAGAACTTGTACAAAAAAGCCCCTTTACGGAGGGGCTTTCTATTTAGCGTAAATTGTATTTATTTTATTCAATACTTGTTGGTTTTACTGTTAGTAATGCTCGTTGCCCTAGCGCTACATTTGCGTTTGGAAATATGATGGCTTCACCTTGAGTGCGCACTTTATGTTCTATGTCACCATCTGTCGCTAAAACATAGCCAATTGGGTAATCAGTAAAGTTTTCAACATCGTCAGCGAAGTTTAACGTAAAATTTTCAGTGTGTTTATTTATGGTTTGATCGATTTCAAATATATTAAAATCTTCTTCCTGGTAGGCGGTGATATCTAACGCTTGGCCTGATACAAAATTGATTAATGTTTGGCGAACCTTGATAAATTTCGTCATGTCATTTTCTCCAAATGGCATCACTTTACCCAACTCGACAGTAAACGCATCAGCACCAAAGTTATTTGATGAATAATAACTAAACGTTGTGGTAGGCGAATGTGAAAGTAAAATAGTATTCACATCGCAAGCTTTAAGGAATGCAAGCTGAGATTTTTTCCAAGGTTTACCATGCCTAAAAGGATATACAGCAAACTTATCGTATTTAGCGCCACGAATCGCAGTATGTAAGTCATAATGGAATCGCTCTCGTTCCTGCGCGGTACCACCTTGCTCAAAAAAGTTCGCGACAGCATCTTCTAATGCTTTAGCTCTTGTACGCTCCTTGTTGTGCACGCCGCCTTCACTGTGAGCACCAGAAAATAAACGATTTAAGTTTTCCTCAACAAAACGTTCGCCTATATTCATCGCGGCTGGGTTACCAAATAAAAACAGCACTCGTTCTGCTAAATAAAGCTCACCCTTAATAAGTTGACTGACAATATCGGCGCAGATTTCTATTGGTGCGGTTTCATTACCATGAACGGCATTAGAAAGAATAATATCCTTGCTCGTTTTTCTATCGACCGGTTCAAATACTATAACCCCTGTATCTAATACCGAGACTAGCGATTGCGTATTGGTAGCTTGATGAGTCACATTAAAAGAAAAAGGCGCTTGAGGCAGTGACCACTCATTAGCTCTAGTTAGCGATAAGAAGTCGCCAGTTTGTTGCAGTTTTTGTATTAAGTTCACAGTAATGTCTTTTATTTTGATGGTTAGCTAATCTTTCACTCGCCTAATTGTAGGGATAAAGTGATTCGCAATAAACTTCTAGCTTGAAATAACTACATTGGCACTTGCAACTATTCGTTACACAGCGCCATTTTTGTATAAATATATTGAAAGTAGGCAAAACACAATTAACTAATCAAACTCTCTTCCATGATATTTATCACCATGGAAATATCTAAATCAGCTAATTGGTATTGGGTTGTATCGTGAATATCGCCAGCTTTATTGCCTAAGGCAACTTCAACAGACGTATCGTCTAAATCTCGCAATAAAAAAACGATTTTTTTATTTAGCTCTACCGCATCAATGGTAATTGCATCAGCAGCCATTCCCTGCTGTCGCAATGCCTTATCCATTATCCCTATCAGCGTATTAACCAGTTTATGCTTGTCCATAAACTGGTCGTTAGCTTGAGCAACTATTTCGGCAAAAGTCTCTAGCTTAGGCGTCATCGACTACAAACCTGCTTTAGCAAAAACATCACTCACAATTGCTTGTGCTTCACTAATGATGCTTTGTAAGTGCTCTTCATTAACAAAACTTTCTGCATATATTTTGTAAATCTCTTCAGTTCCAGATGGACGTGCTGCAAACCAACCATTGTCGGTTTCTACTTTTAAGCCACCAATCGCAGCATTGTTACCTGGTGCATGACTCAGTTTTTTAGTAATAGCTTCACCGGCTAAAGATTCAGCAGTAACCATTTCAGGCGTTAAGCTCGCTAATACTTGCTTTTGCTTGGCATTAGCTACCGCTTCAACACGACCATAACATGGCTGACCAAGCCTATCTGCAAGTTCGACATAATGTTGATAAGGATCTTTTCCTGTTACAGCTAAAATTTCAGCAGCTAATAGTGCCATAATGAAGCCGTCTTTATCTGTCGTCCAACAACTACCATCTTTGGCGATAAATGAAGCGCCAGCACTTTCTTCCCCGCCAAAAGCGAATGTTGCATCTTGTAGGCCATCTACAAACCATTTAAATCCGACCGGTACTTCTGCTAGCGGTTTATTTAGATCATTGGCCACTCGATCAATAAGCGAGCTCGATACTAACGTTTTACCGATTTGTGCCGTTTCAGGCCATTCTCGATGGGTCATTAAGTAATGAATAGATACGGCAAGGTAATGATTTGGATTCATCAAACCGCCGGATTTAGTCACGATACCGTGCCTATCGAAATCAGGGTCATTTCCGACGGCAATATCAAACTTATCTTTTAATTCGATTAAGCCAGCCATTGCATAAGCTGACGAGCAATCCATGCGGATCTTGCCATCTTTATCTAACGGCATAAACGAAAAGCTAGGGTCAACTTCATGATTAACGACATCAATATTAATACTGTAGCGCTTTGCAATTGCTGGCCAGTAATCAATTCCTGAGCCACCAAGAGGGTCGACACCAATTTTCACACCTGCTTTTGCAATCGCTTCCATATCAATTACTTGCGATAGCTGTTCAACATACTCAGTGATAAAGTCTCGCTTTGTAAGTAATTCAGAGGCCACTGCTTCTGATAACGGTAAATCAAGTACTTCTTCTAAATCATTCCTTAATATCTCATTAGCGCGCTGCTCAATCAGCTTAGTAATGTCACCTTCTGCTGGACCACCATGGGGAGGATTGTATTTAATCCCTCCGTCTTGTGGCGGGTTATGCGACGGGGTAATAATTAATCCATCAGCAACTGTATCTTGAGACTTGTTGTGGTCAATAATTAATCTTGAAATAACAGGAGTCGGGGTATATCCCAAGTCTTGCTGAATAACGACAGGTACACTATTCGCAATTAACACACTAATCGCTGTATTAAATGCAGGTTCTGAAAGTGCGTGGGTATCTTTTCCTAAATATAAAGGTCCATCAAAGCCTTGGGCTTTGCGGTATTCTGCAACCGCCTGAACAATTGCTAATATATGATATTCATTGAAACTTGCTTTGAGCGCACTTCCCCGGTGACCAGAAGTACCGAAACTTACTTTTTGTGCGGCTATATTTACATCAGGTTGTGTGAAAAAGTAATCGCTGACCACTTTTGCAATGTTTATCCTGTCTTCAGGTAATGACTTCTGCCCTGCACGCTCATGAACGGTCATTTAAATTCCTTAATTATTCTTACAAAAATAGTTATAAAAGTTCGCGAATTTTTTCTGCTTGATGCTCTGCATAACCTAATGCTAAAGAAACTTCCGTTAACATCATTTTCTTACGCGTAGTATTTGAATTAGTTATAACCCAATATGGGCTCTCAGGAATTTGTCTAGGCTTTGTGCTACTACCACTTTCTGCTAAAGCATTTTCATTATTTGCAAAGTACAAGCGATCACGGCCACGAATACTGCACACCACTTCGAAATCTTGTTGATGCACACGATACAAGGCTTGCAAAATTAAGAGAAAACGACCAACGGCACCACGCTGTCCTGCAAGTTCTTCTTTATTTATATGATCAAACACCGAGCCTTTAGCAGGTTGAGCTTGCTTAACAGGCTTCTCTACCTTCTTTTCCTCAGTATTCGAAACTTTTGGTGCTTCTTCTTGTCGAGCATCAAATGCCAGTAGGCGTCTTAAAATTGAGGAAGCACTTTCACCAATAAACTGAGTATTACTAGCAATAAATTGATATAGCTCTTCGTCTATTTCGATATTTTTCATTCACAATCCAAAAATTCTATTTTGAGCCAAGCGATTATACGCATCTCAATTAGATCTCTCTAGCGCAAAAAAAAGAAAGTTTGCAATATTTTCAAATTCATTTCACTTGCATCCTACCCATAAGTTAAGGAAAATTCGTTCTTCTAAACTGGAGGAAAAATGACACTTTTACATCATCAAATTCGAGGAAATGGAAAACCTGTAGTGCTTATACATGGGTTGTTTGGCAGTTTAGATAACTTAGGAATGGTTGCTAAGCCATTATCTGATAACTATCAGGTGATAAGTGTCGACGTCAGAAACCATGGCAGTTCATTTCACGAAGAGAGTATGACCTACGATGAATTGGCTGCAGATGTAATTTCGTTACTCGATCATCTGAATATAAAACAAGCAGATTTCTTAGGTCATTCAATGGGCGGCAAGATTGCCATGCAAATAGCCTTAAACCACCCAGAAAAAGTGAACCGCCTAATTGTCGCCGATATTGCACCGGTCTTATACCCCGCACACCATCAAAAAATTATCGAAGGTCTGCTGAGTTTAGATTTGGCTAGTATAAGTAGCCGAAAGGCTGCCGATGAACAATTAAGCCATTATGTAGATGAAATAGGTGTTAGGCAGTTCTTGTTGCGCAATTTAAAAACTGAACAAGGAAAACTGAGTTTCAAATGTAATGTGAACTTTATTGCAAACTGCTATACACAAATTATGCAAGCCTTTGATAAAAACAAGAGATTTGACGGCCAAGTGCTTTTTATTAAAGGTGGAAGCTCCAATTATATAACGAGTGAACACCGCGATATTATTGTCAACCACTTCCCCAATAGCAGTGCAAAAGTAATTGCCGGTGCTGGCCATTGGCTACATGCAGAGAAAACAGTCGCTTTTAATAAAATTGTTAAAGATTTTTTAGCAAGATAAGTCGATTGGCTCTAGCTCTTATGATATAGTGCCGCCAGATTTTTTTGGGTGATTTTATGCTAGCAGAACATTTTGAACTTATTGAGACAATTGGTCTTAACTTGTTCTTTGCTTTTATTTTTATTTTCATAGGCTTATCGATCAACGATGTCATGAAAAAAAATGATGTTCCCAAAATGGGACAATACGTAGTGTACTTTGTATTGTTCTTAGGGTGCGCAGGCTTCATTGCTAAAGGTGTGATCCAGATCATTTGGGAAAGCCAAGGTATCGGATAGTATGGCAAAAGAAGCAGCAGATTTAACAACGATAGATTTGTTTAATGATGAGAAACGCCCGGGGAGGCCAAAAACTAACCCTCACCCTCGTAGCGTTCAAATCAAAATCAATAAACGCAATCAAGTTAAAAGAGACAAAACAAAAGGACTAAAGCGCGTTGAATTTAAGATTCATACAAGCTTGTTCGAAGCATTAGATGCTAAAGCAAAAGATGAAGGCGTAAGCCGTAGTGAACTTATCGAAGCGCTACTAGTAAAAGCTTTAGCAGATGAAGAATTATAGATTAAGAGATTGAAAGGTTAAATTTAAATGGCAATTGTAGGTTTATTTTTCGGTAGTGATACAGGTAACACAGAAGCTGTTAGTAAGATGATCCAGAAGAAACTGGGTAAGAAAATGGTGGAAGTGAAAGATATTGCTAAAAGCACGAAAGAAGATATCGCTGAATTTGATTTAATTATACTAGGTATCCCTACATGGTATTACGGTGAGAACCAATGTGATTGGGATGATTTTTTACCAGAACTAGAAGAAGTTGATTTTAACGATAAGTTAGTCGCAATTTTCGGTTTAGGTGATCAAGAAGATTATGCAGAGTACTTTTGTGACGCCATGCTGCCATTAAAAGAAATTGCAGAATCTAAAGGCGCTATTTTAGTTGGTCAATGGCCTGTTGAAGGTTATGAGTTTGAAGCATCTAAAGCGCTTGTCGATGATAATAACTTTATCGGCCTATGTATCGATGAAGATCGTCAACCAGAATTAACAGAAGAGCGCGTAGATAAATGGGTCAACCAAATCTATGACGAAATGTGTTTAGCTGAATTAGAAGACTAATTTTAAATCTAAGCTGACTCTTAAAAGCCTTGTTAATTAACAGGGCTTTTTTTTGCCCAGAATTTATTCAATGGCGCATAAAATTAAATTGGCAAGAATCAACGAGGTTTATCGAGATTATTCACACACGTTAAATTGAGTCTTTTAACTGCTATTATTACACGAGTATTAAACAACTAATCGACGATTATGAACATTAGCGACGTATTCACATTACTTGAATCCAATCAAAATGATAGAGGCATAAAACACTGGCAAGCAATGGGCAGCACCGGAGGGCTAAGCTCATATGGCATTGGCTTAACGGTGTTAAGAAAACTTGCTAAAAAAATTGGGCGAGATCACCAACTTGCTCAAGCTCTCTGGCAAACAGACTGTTACGACGCCAAAGTTATCGGGCTACTTATTGATGAACCTAAAGCAATGACTGAAGCGCAAGTCGAGGCTCAGGTTGAAGATATCAATATTGGTATGTTGACTCATATATTTTCTTCTTGTGACGCTACCCTGCCTAAAGCGCCATTTGCTTTTGAACTTGCTAACAAGTGGCTAGACAGTGAAAATGAGTCAAGGAAGCGCAGTGCTTACGGATTGATTTACGAATTTTCTAAAAGCAAATCGAAAAAATACAGTGATGAATTTTTTGAGCAATGTTTAACTCGTATCGATAATGAAATATTAACGCAAAGCACGTGGGTAAAAATGTCGATGGCTGGCGCCATTATGGGCATTGGCAAACGAACCAAAGCATTGAATCAACACGCATTAAAAATTGCCAATAAAGTAGGCCCTATAGATTTTAATGAAAAAGATGGAAAATGTGACCCGTTTGACGTTGCAAAGCATCTAACCAGCGATTACGTCAAACAAAAGCTAGTAATAAAATAGCCATCAACGATACTTTTTCTTACGACGAATATATAAGGTTCGATTAACCGCGGCAACTACATCACCACTTTCATCCTTTATATAAGTAGTGACTTGCGGTAGAAACTTTTCACCACTCGCCGTATTTTCTTCAATGTCATTGAGTAACTGATCAGTGATAATAAACTCAGCCGTAACTTTACCCTTACCAGGCTTGATAAAGTCAATGTCGGCACATTTATCCCAAATAATATATTCGTCTCGGAGTCGAGCCATCAGCATCATCATATAAAACGGATCAGTCATCGCAAATAATGAACCGCCAAATATAGTTCCAACGCCATTTCGATTCCAAGCACTCAATTTCATTTCGACACTTGCTTCGCGAAAGTCTGCGCTGATTTTTTTTAATTTTATTCGGTAAAAGAATAAAGGAGGCCAAATATTAATTAAAAGTTTGAATAGCCACGCTTTTGAAAACATTAAATTCATCGATTTTCCGTCAAAAACTCATCGTACCAGTTAATTATCGCAAGTATTATGCGTAAAAAGCAAAGAAAATTACCCGAGTAATTAACTAAGGCTTTTATCTCGACAAATAAACTTCTATAATTTTTGACAACTTAACTAAAGATAAAAAGTTGTATGTCAGAACAAAACGAAGAATTGAAACGTGCAGGTCTGAAAATCACGCTTCCACGCGTAAAGATTTTAAGCATTTTACAACAACCTGAAAATCAACATATCAGTGCCGAAGATGTTTATAAGATTTTGCTAGAACAGCAAGAAGAAATTGGCCTTGCGACCGTTTATCGTGTTCTAAACCAATTCGATGACGCAGGCATTGTTACTCGACATCATTTTGAAGGTGGTAAGTCTGTGTTTGAGCTTTCGCACAAAAGCCATCACGATCATTTAGTTTGCTTGAAATGTGGCAAGGTAGTGGAGTTTGAAGACGACACTATTGAACAAAGACAACTTGATATAGCTAAACATCATAAAATTAAGCTTACTAACCATAGTTTGTACTTATACGGTGAATGCGAAGATGAAGTTGCTTGTGAAGATTACCGTAAGTCTAATCTTTAATTTTAATGTTGTTTCTACCTAGAAACAAAAAAGCCAGCTTCTAGCTGGCTTTTTCTTGTTAATTATTCCTAAGCGGTTAGCCCGAAATTTTCGCCCAAGTATCACGTAAACCAACGGTACGGTTAAATACTAATTTATCTGACGGTTTATTATCTAAACAGAAATAGCCTTGTCGTTCAAACTGAAAAGCCACTTCAGGTTTAGCGTTAACTAAATATGGTTCTACTTTAGCCGTATTAATAACAACCAACGAATCAGGGTTAATTACGCTATGAAAATCTGGCTCTGCCGCTGGATTAGGCACAGTAAATAACCTGTCATACAATCTAATTTCGGCATCTACCGACTGCTCTGCACTTACCCAATGAATAACACCTTTTGGCTTAGTGCCATCTTCAGGGTTTTTACCTAAGGTATTTGGATCGTAAGTACAATACACGGTAGTAATATTGCCGTCAGCATCTTTATCACAGCGAGTTGCAGTAACAACATAAGCACCACGTAATCGTACTGCTTTACCAATAACTAAGCGTTTATATTTCTTATTTGCTTCTTCTCGAAAATCTTCAGCTTCAATGTATAGCTCACCGCTAAATGGCACAATACGCGAACCTTGAGATTCATCATTTGGATGATTTTTAACATTCAGTTCTTCAACTTTGCCATCGTCATAATTTTCAATCACTAATTTAATAGGATCTAATACTGCCATTGCGCGTGGTGCAGATTCATTTAAATCGTCACGAATTGCAGACTCGAGAACCCCCATTTCTATGGTATTGTCCATTTTAGTTACGCCAATGCGCTGACAGAATTCTCGAATTGATGCTGGCGTATAACCACGGCGACGGAAACCGGCAATAGTTGGCATACGAGGATCGTCCCAACCATTAACTAAGTTCTCCTCTACAAGTGCGTTTAATTTACGCTTGCTCATTACTGTATATTCAAGATTCAAGCGAGAGAATTCATACTGACGAGGTGTACATTCAATAGATATGTTTTCGATAATCCAATCGTAGATACGGCGGTTATCTTGAAACTCTAAAGTACAAAGTGAATGCGTAATTCCTTCAATAGCATCAGAGATACAGTGAGTAAAATCATACATCGGATAGATGCACCATTTATCTCCAGTTTGATGATGATGCGCAAACTTCACTCGGTAAATTACCGGGTCACGCATACACATAAAACTAGATGCCATATCAACTTTTGCTCTCAAGCAACATTCCCCTTCCTTATATTCACCTTTTCTCATTTTTTCAAAATGAACAAGGTTTTCTTCAGGAGATGTATCTCGATATGGGCTATTCTTACCCGGCTTTTGCAATGTACCGCGGTACTCACGAATTTCATCTGGCGATAAGAAGTCTACGTAAGCTAGGCCTTTTTCAATTAACTCAATCGCGTAGCCATGTAATTGTTCAAAATAATTAGACGAATAACGAACATCACCCGACCAATCAAAACCTAACCAAGTTACGTCTTTTTGAATTGAATTAACGTAATCAATATCTTCTTTTTCAGGGTTTGTATCGTCAAACCTTAGATTACACAAGCCTTTGTAGTCCTGTGCAATTCCAAAATTTAAACAAATAGACTTAGCATGACCTATATGTAAAAAACCATTAGGTTCTGGTGGAAAACGAGTTTGCACGTTGTCATGCTTACCATTTTCCAAATCGGCATCAATAATTTGACGAATAAAGTTAGTTGGACGGTTTTCAGCTTCCGACATCCAATAAGACCTCTAAACAAAGAAAATAAAATAGATAATTAGTCGGCATTATAACAACAGGATTTACGTTTAAATAGCCGTAAACTGCTTATTTTTCAAGAAATCTATTGCACTACTTTTCAGGTACGCGTAATACGTCGAATTTTTGCACAAGGCTTACCAAATTTACATTCCTGCTTCGTCGCACGATTTTCTTTGCAAATGCTACAACGTCTATCTATCACAAGTTTCAAGCTGTTATATTCAAAGCACCTACAACAAAAGTACAATCAACCGTTTTCCGAAAAATAGTCGTGCATTCGCTCATTAATTTCTTGCTCAGATAAGTCTTCAATATGAGTTGCAATTGTCCATACATGACCAAATGGATCTTGCAATGTACCAGCCCTATCACCGTAGAATTGATCAACAACTGGCCTAAGCTCTTTTGCGCCAACAGCTTTAGCCTGAGCAAATACTTTGTCGACATCTTCGGTGTAAATCATCAAGCTAACACCTGCCCCTCCTAATGACTCTGGACTCAAAAAACCCATATCAGGATATTCATCCGTCAACATAAAATGTGAGTCTCCTATTTTCATCTCTGCGTGCGCAATGCCGTCATCTGGGGTGCTAAGCACTAAAACTAATGTTGCATCAAATGCTTGCTGATAAAAGACTAATGCTTGTTTAGCATTTTTTGCGACCAGATAAGGCGTTATTGAATGAAAACCTTCTGGTATTGCACTTACTTTCATGATGTCACCTTTTTGTGAGAATCCTGATTTTAGTGTAGTCTATAAGAGTAAGTCGTTGTTATTTTTGCTAAGGTAATTAGTTAATGCATATGCGTATATTCTCATTACTTTTTTTGCTTTGCACACTGATTAGTCATGATGTGTGGGCAGATACTATCGTGTTGGCTGTTGGTCCAGACCACCAAGAAATGCATGATAATAATTATGCAATTTACCGAGCAAACTGGGAATTTTTATCTATTAGCCTTAAGCAACAAGGTTACAAACTTGAAGCACGCTCTATGCCTTGGGCAAGGGCAAAGGACACTGTAAAATCAGGACAAAGCCATGGACTATTTTTGGCCGCCAACTTCGCAGGAAGAGACCAATGGGCTAGCCTTTCCAAACCTTTAGGCTATGAAGTTTATGGTTGCTTTTTTCATAAAGAAAATGCAGGTGCGCAAAGTGTTATCGCTGCCGTCCGTTTAGGCCAACATGATCGAATCCTTTCTTATTTGTCTCCTGATAAATTACTTAATGTCACTACCGCACAAAAAGGACTTACATTATTGCATAAACAAAAAGTTGACCGATTCATTGTCGCTCAAAGTTACGGTGAATATATATTAGCCAATGAACTCTCATCTATTAGTGCAGCTTTACAATTCGATCCAAATCAATCAGAGCGTCGCAGCCTGCATGTAGCATTTGCTAAAAACAATGAATCAAGTTTAAATGCCCTAGCTATTGTAAATAACGCTATTTCATATGGTGTTAGCAAAGGTTTTTATAGTAAGGTGATGCAAGACAATCAAGTTCCTCTACGTATGCAATTCAATTATGACTTATGAACAATTATCTATAGAGACTGGGCACGGAAGTTATTCCATCGAAGTTAAGGAAAACCATATTTATACGCAATTAAATGGCGCATTTAATGAGCAAGGTGTCTCCAATTGGGTGCAAGAAATGAAAAAAGTAATTGCATCATTGTCGCCAGAACCATTTACTATTTTAGTCGATGAATTAAAAGCAACAGGTGCAACACCGCAAGCACTCAAACTAGCAAATGCATACAACCAATGGCTTAATAAAAAGCCCTTGATTGCCAAAGCTGTTGTTTATAGTGGCGATATGTTTAAAGCCATCGATATAAAAAACTTACCTGCTAGGCAAGAACAAAACATCAAATTTTTCAACAACAGCCAAGACGCTAAAGTTTGGTTAGATAAAGAAGCGAAGCGAATTGGGTAGTACAGCTATAATTATTGGGGCTACCGGTGCGGTAGGTAGTTGTTTATTAAAATTATTATTAGCAGATGATACCATTAGCAGAATCATTGCCCTTACCCGCAGTCCATTAAAACTTAAGCATGAAAAACTTAAAGAAATCTTGGTTGATTTTCAGCAACTCGAACAATACCGCAATCACATTAGTGGTGATGTATTTTTTTCCTGCTTAGGCACTACCAAAAAGCAAGCAGGAAGCATTACCAAGCAGCGTATTGTAGATCTTGAATATCAGTTACTCGCTGCAACGTTAGCAGCAAAAAATAAAGTCAATCATTACCAGTTAGTTTCATCAGCAGGCGCTAATGCCGACTCTAATAGCCCCTATTTAGCAATGAAAGGAGAGTTGGAAGAAGCTATATGCAAATTACCATTTGAATCAATAACCATACTCCAACCGTCATTGTTATTAGCAAAACGTGTAGATTTTCGCTTAGGTGAATGGTTATCTAGTCAAATATTACCGTTAATATGCTTATTGCCTGGCCTAAAAAAATATCGTCCTATAAAGGCAAAAACAGTAGCAGAGAAAATGTTAGGTACTTTTAAAAAGCCAACCTCTGGCATCAAGTTTTATAGATTAGACCAGATATTTAATATTCAAAAACAAACATAACAATTAACCAGTGTTTTGTATGGGAAAAGTGATATCTAAAGAAACACCATTATCGACTTGGCTATATAAACGAACGTCACCATCTAACGCTTGAGTAACTAAATTATAAACCAAGTGCATTCCTAATCCTGTTCCTCCTTCGCCTCGTTTAGTCGTTACAAAAGGTTCGAACACTCTGGAGATAAATTCTTCTGGAATACCTTTACCATTATCTTTGTAATTTAAATAAAAATGGTTATCTTTTACGGTAATATCTATAGTGACTTCTCCTTCATTGGTTTGCTCAAAACCATGAATAATAGAATTCATAATTAAATTAATAATAATTTGGCTTAATGCACCTGGGATACTATCAATTGATAAGTTTTTGTCACAATTCACATGAATTTGATGATTCGTTTTCTTTAGATGAGGTCGCAAAGACAAAATAACTTCATCTATTAATTTAACTACATTAAATTTTCTATGTTGATCACTTGATTGATCAACGGCTACTTGCTTAAAGCTACTAACCAAGTCAGCAGCTCTAGCTAAATTTGAAAATATGATCTGTGAGGTTTCCTGCCCTTCTTTTACAAATTTTTCTAACTGTTTAGCGGTCAACTCTTCTCTTTCAAAAGCTAATTTCAACTCAGTTATTCTATCCTGTAAAAATGTTGACGCAGTAACTCCCATGCCAATTGGCGTATTAACTTCATGTGCAACCCCTGCTACTAAGTTGCCTAGTGCAGCGAACTTTTCCTTTTCAATTAATTGCGCCTGTGTGCTTTTGAGCTGCTTAATCGTTGCTTTTAAATTACTTCGTTGACCAAACAAATCCTTTTGGTAGTTCTTAATCTGATTATCAATAACAACCAATACGAAATTGAATATCAAAAAACCAACTACAAACATAAGCAAAAGAAAAGCAATGGCCTGCTGTAGGCTATTATTTCTTTTTTCCAAAGCCAGTGAGACATCCGTAAAAACAATAAATTTACCGATATTATTACCAACAAAATCAATAATAGGCTGGTACATAAATGCATAACCGTTATCGAATTCAAATTTAAGCCCACTAACTAATATGCTTTTTACCACTTCATTTAAGTTGGTGCGCCTAAACGTGTCTAATTCTTTGTTTCTGGCATGAATGGTCAAATAATCACTGACTAATGCTTCATCAGACACTCGACCAGTTAGTTTATAGATCGCCTCTTTAACATTGTTATTAACGAGATTAATATCAATTAGCTCAACAATATCGATATTAAATTGGTGTTCTGTTTGTCGGATGACATGACCTATTTCCATGCCGAGCTCTATATAGCCAATTAACTTAGCATTAATAAATACGGGCTTTACTGAACGTAATGTAAAGGTGCCCAGTACACCAAACTCCATACCAGATGCGACATAGTTATTTTCACTAGCTCGTTTAAGCGTCTCTCTAGTAATGATATCTCCCATACGCTGAGGTGCATGGGCACGATAAATGACTGTTTTATCAACGGCGATAAAATAAAAATGTGTAATAAAATTTGTTTTATTAAGTTCTTTAAAAATTGGTTTAGATAATGTTATTAATTTGCTTCTGTCTGATGCTTGTAATGCGCTTAAAATCGCTTCGTTTTGAGACAAATGAAATAATGCTAACTCTTGGATTTTGGCTTGTTCGGCAATTTTCTCGTCGTAAAATAAAAATACCTCTTCAAACTTTTCACTAATACTTTGTTGAACTAGTTCATTTGCATTGTTGTAACTAATAAAAAACAGTACAGCAAAAGAGAACAACCACAATACGCTAAAGGTAATAAGTAGTGGGACTCGTATACCGCCACCACTTTGGGTTAACCAATGTATAAATTTATTATTAACTGCCATGTCAATTTCAATCATGTACTTATATTAATAAGCATAATAACGTTTTAAAAATTCACCAGTTTTTTAATAAACTTCAACATTCTATTTTAAAACGCTTATTATTTATGTCACAAAAAATTGCCAAAATTGAATAAAGTTGATCGATCTATTTATTATTGAAAGCATTAATCAAGACTATACTTTTCATTGTAGTTAAATACATTGTGGAGGTGGCTATGAGTATTTCTACAAGGTTGTTAAGTTATCTTGATAACCGTAAAATTCAATATCAAACCATTAAGCATCACCATTCGAATAGTTCAATTGGCAGCGCTATCAATGCCAATATTCCTTTGCACCAATTGGCTAAAGCGGTCATTTTACAAAACCACGAAGATCGAAAAGTCATGGCTATTTTACCTGCTAGTAGGAAAGTAAGCATTTCGACGTTAAATGAACAATTGATGGGTAGTTATCGCCTGTTAAAAGAACATGAAGTCTATCAATTATTCGAAGACTGCGAACACGGCGCAATCCCAGCTATTGCAGAAGCATTCAATATGACCAGTGTTTGCGATGAAAAGCTCGATTTACTTGACTATGTCTACATAGAAGCAGGAGATCACGAGCACTTACTTAAGATTCCACACAAGCACTTTGCAAAATTAGTCGACCGTTGTATGCACCTTACTTTTAGCCATGAGGTCTTTCATTAAGCTTTATTACTCGAAACTGCTCGTGAACAAATGTTAGAATATTAGCCACTTAAGTAATTAAAGGATGTATTACTCGTGGCTATTTCTATTTGCGGCGGCTGCCAGCATCAAATTAATGGCAATGTCAGGCAGTGCCCACTATGTGGCGGCACTATGTCTCATCAACGACCAGAACAAGATAAGACATGTCCTCGATGTCAAATATCAATGGAAATTCACCATTATCGCGGTTACGACTTAGATCAGTGCCCAGCGTGTGAAGGTTTATGGCTTGAGCCTGAAGAGTTCGCGAGCTTAACAACTTCGTTAGATGTATTTAGAGACGAGAACAGTAGTCCACAATACCAAAAACCGGCTCATGTGGGTGCTGAAAGCTATTTACCTTGTGCAAGCTGCAATAAAGTGATGTCACGCCAGAACTATAAAGCTATATCAGGTATCCAAATTGATAGCTGCATTCATTGTGGCATTTGGTTAGATAGAGATGAACTTCAACAAATTAGAAACTTTATCGCCAGCGGCGGCTTAGATAAAGCACAAGACAGAAAAATTGAAAAACACGGAATGGCGATAGATGCTTTAGACGATCGGGTCTCTGATTTAGAGCTAATGGAAAAAGTGCTTCATAAATTTAAATTAAAGCGCATCTTATTTAGAGGCTTTTAAGGCTATAATGTTTGCCAATTACAGTAAGAGCAAAAATATATGACTGAACAACCCGATTATCTCAACAACCCATTACACGGATTAAAACTTGAAGCGTTATTAGAACAGCTAATTAACCAATATGGATGGGAAATACTGGCGGAATATACTCGTATAAATTGTTTTAAAAACAACCCAAGCATGGAATCGAGTATTAAATTTTTTAAAAAGACTGAATGGGCGCGAGAAAAAATCGAGCGTTTTTATTTATATGAATATAAGAACTTACCGAAAGCGCCAGAAGATCAGTTTGAAATTCCACCAAGAGATAGGATTATTCCTTCACACCACAAGCCGAAAGAGCCAAAAATATTAAAACCTGGGCAAGCACCAATTCCTAAAGATCGCGCTGGAGATAAAAACAAGCCTAAAAGTTTTGGTAACTATCGTAATCAGTCAAGCGGTGGAGAAAAGCGCCACAATGATAGACCTTCAGTATCTTCTGGACCGGTCGATCCCTATGCTAAATCACCTAAGTAATTTGACGATTAGCAATTCTTAAATAAAAGCATTCAAATTTTTAATGCGCTTATGGTAGGTTTATAACTAAATAAATAAAATAAAAACCATTTACCTTTATGAAATTTTTACTTAAATCTTCACTATTAGCTATTGCAGTAAGTAGTGCACTGTCTACAGCGTATGCTGGCGTTAAAATCGAACAATCAACAATAGATAAAGCAAAAGCCATTCACGAGCGAGTAATCGTGCTCGATACGCATCATGACTTCAGTGTTGCCAACTTTTCTGAGGAAAAGAACTACACAATGCGCTTAAAAAGTCAGGTCAACCTTCCCAAAATGGACGAAGGTGGATTAGATGTCTCTTGGCTAATTGTCTATACCGGACAAGGTGCACTGAATGCACAAGGCTATGCAACGGCCCACAAGCAAGCAATGGCAAAGTTTGATGCTATTCACCGATTAACCACTGAAATTGCGCCAGATAAAATTGAATTAGCTCTTACTTCTGATGATGTGCGCCGCATTGTAGAGAGCGGAAAGAAAGTCGCGATGATTGGCGTGGAGAATGGCTATCCTATCGGTACAGATATTAGCAACGTGAAAAAGTTTTATGACTTGGGTGCACGCTATATGTCATTAGCACATAATGGTCATAGCCAACTCAGCGACTCTAACACCGGCGATAAAGATAAAAAGTGGCTACATAACGGCTTAAGTGATTTAGGCCGAGAAGCTGTTAAAGAAATGAATAAATGGGGAATAATGATCGATATTTCCCACCCTTCGAAAGCAGCAAACCTTGAAATGATGGCATTATCTAAAGCCCCTGTCATTGCATCGCATTCAGCAAGCCGCGCTATGTATGATCACAGCAGAAACCTTGATGACGAAGAACTGTTAGCATTGAAGGAAAATGGTGGGGTGGTGCAGGCTGTCGCGTTTCGTTCATACATTGACGGAGAAAAATCCAAAGCATTTGCTGATGCAAAAATGACTATCTACAAAAAGATAGCCAAAGAAAAAGGCTATAAGGTGCTAAGTCGCGATGAACGAAAAAAACTTACACCAACGCAAGCTGAAGCTTACTGGGCTAAATTTATGGAAGTCGCGGCACTTGCAGAACCAGAAGTTAAACGTATCGGTGATACTATTGAACAAGTATCGGTAAGCGACCTTGTCGATCACATTGATTATATGGTGAAACTTATCGGTATTGAGCACGTAGGCATTAGCTCTGACTTTGATGGCGGTGGCGGTGTTAAAGGATGGAATGACGCATCTGAAACTTTTAATGTCACCCTTGAGTTAGTTAAACGTGGTTACACAGAAACGGATATTGAAAAAATGTGGAGTGGTAACTTGCTACGCGTATTAGACGAAGTACAAAACATTGCACAATCTATCCAGCAAAAAAGTTAACTTTTAATAGTGACTATAAGAGATTGGCTACTTTAGCTAAGTAGTCAATCTCAATTTTTACAGTATCTTTAAGTGATTAAATAGCCCAATAAGCCTGTTCTAAGCTATCTTCACGCTCAGGTAAACCGCGAGATAATCGTGGTGAGTGCTGAACCAATACTTCATAACTTGCCCTATTCGCATACTTACTCATTTGCGAAAGTGACGAATAACTCAACGCCGGCTGAACATGCTTGCTTGATTTACCAACATTGCGCTTATGGTAAACATTGGCACTTAAATCATGCAACACCGCTGCTAGAGCCGCATCGCCGGCACCATTAGTATTTTTTATACTATCTGGCCCCCCCATATAAGGTGCAATGTGTGTGTATATGCGTAGTGGTTGTTCACAATCTTTAAGTAACATAGGACGTGAATATTCATACTGATTAAAGTCAGCAATAAAGCCTGGCAATAGTGCATATTCAGTTTCACGTTTATATTGCTCATCGACATAGCCAGCCATGTAAAGCCCTTCAGCACCAGCTGTACAAATAACCATATCAACCCAATCTAAACATTTATCAGCCGCCTGCAATGGATCTGAGTAATCTGTAATGGCCAATGCTTCTTCTTCATTCATGGTAAGAATATTAACGTGCTCTTTAACAAATTGTCGCCAAAACTCAGGTTCTTTTTCTATTAAATGTTTTGTCCCTAATGTCAGGACAACCGGTACACCTGCAGCATTTGCACATTTAACCGCTTTGATAGCAGCCTCGGTCATCGTATCGCCTGGTTCAGTTCGCATTAGGTAAGAACTAATAACTAGCGCTGATGCTTGAGCAATCAACGACTCATCAATAGAGTCTGGATGTAGTCGATTAATTAAACCAGCATTGATACCAAAGGTACGCTCACCACTATCATCAATTAAAGTAAAGCAACGGCCTATGGGACCATCAACCGGTTGTAAATAATTTAAATCAACACGAGAAGAGGTGTTACTAATAAAGCGATAAGCGTAATCACCTACATGGATATTTTTTGACATAACCCCCAGCAATACAGAGCGATCATCAGCCAACACTGAGTAGTTATGCATCGTATTACCAATAGTACCGCCAGCAAATTCGTAGTCTATTAGGTTTTCATCTTTTAAGCGTTGATATAACTTTTCAGTCACCTCATCGGAAATGACCTGCGACATTCCTCTTTGTAAATCAAATTCATCTAGAAACGCTTGATCAATTTTAGCTTCAATATCCACAAGTACCTGATCAATACCAACAATATAATTTCTCAATAAACGAGATGAGCGATTAATTTGATTGGTTAAAGGGTTCTTATTATCTACAGGGAAATAATGTTTATGTTGACGTCGGCCGGGAAACTTCATGAAGCGATAGGTATTAATTAAAAATCTTGCGGATTATAACTTAACTCACAACAAATTAAACATACTTATAATCGCTACTATTAACACTTACCCAGTAAATAGCGAATTAGTAGCGCGACAAATTTAAAAATCCAAATTTAATACACGAATAAAAGATCTTGTTACCTTGGCGGCTCTTTAAAAAACAGATCACAATATGAATTTCTATCATATTGTTTTAATTAATTTTATATTTACAAGAATCAAACTAAAATAGAATGAAACAGGCTAATAGAACTTAATATGTGTGGTCGACTAAATGTAATAGATGATACGTTATGCTTAATCGTTAGCGAAATGCTTGGCATTGATTTTCACACGCAAACGAATACCAATTTATGCCCTTCGGAAAATGTCGCGACGATCATTCGGCCTGATAAATATACCCAACTAGATGCGAGTTGGGGTATTCAACCTTCTTGGTCTAAGCAATTACTTATCAATGCAAAATCAGAAACCGTAGCAGAAAAGCCAACATTTAAATCGGCATTTATTGGAAGTAGGTGTTTGATACCTTGTACCGGCTGGTATGAATGGAAAAAGCAAGGTAGGAGTAAAGTCAAATATTCATTTACTCATAAAGAACACCAACCTTTCTTTATGGCTGGTGTGCTCTTTAATCCGACATCACCTCAAGTCATAACGTTAACTACAACGCCTAATAAAGATTGTGCTGAAATTCACAACCGAATGCCTGTATTAATCAAACCATCAGAAATAGCGTTTTGGTTCAACGCTTCCCCTGAACAGCTTAGTCCGCTAATGATGGCGACAGAAAATTCCAATATAGCAATTGAAAAAGTAACCCAATAGTCCCTAAAACTATCCCAATAACAATTCCTAGAAACAATAATTTTAACTAATCCAACAAATACTTGAGTAGTTTAATCAAGTATTGATCCGGATCAATACCTGAGTAATCTAATCAAGTACTATTTCCTTAGTTTTTATATACGAGGAATCACCCATGGGATGTTGTGGCAATTGTGGCGGTCAAGCTCACGAAGAAGAGAAAAAAGTAGAACAAGAACAAGCTGAGGAATCAAAAGAAACATCTGATGAAGAGTAAGTAAAAGTTTAAACGTTTGACTCACGTTTATGGCAGCAGTTATTTGCTGCCTTTTTTATACCCAAACTTTAATGGTTACCCCACCCTTTTTCGCTAATAAAATCTTTTGTTTGAGCAACATCAGTAAATAAATTGATCGGCAATCCTATTTGCTCTGAAAGCTTGCGCATCATACCTACTTGTATGGTTGAGCTGCAGCACACCGTTAATTGCTGACAATTATTATATGGGCCACACCATTTATAATTCTTCCCTATTACGCTCATCACTTCAGGGCTACCTAAAGTTTCATTATCTAAATAATCTACACGATACCAAACATCAAACCCTTGCTCTCTTACCGATTGCTTTATTTGTTCGTGCGCCATATTAACCCCTTCAAGATTAAACGGGCCATGGACGTGAACTTCCAGCAAATTGTCAAACCAATTTAGCTTTACGTAACCATGAGGTAGCATCAGCAGGCTCCAATTTTTATTGTCATTATAAGTAAATTATAGGCACTAGTTGTTTTTTAGTTGCTCTTTCGCCTTTTCTACCGCAGATAAATCTAAGCCTAGCTCCTTAACAGCCTCTTTTATTAAGTTAGGATTAGTCATTACTTGCATCATTACTGGTTGCAACTTTTCAGGCTCAATACCTAAACCACCTATTGTTGCCATCGCTGTTAACGGGCTTTGGGTTAACTCTTTAAAAATTGAGGTGATTTTTTGATCAGAAATATTTTCTGCTTTAAGCAATTGAAGAATTGGGTTCATAAACAATACTGCACTAATTAATATTAAGTGCATTATATAGCCTTTAACAAATGGTAAAAGTATTAATCGCGTTGGCTGTTAAGATACCCTCGACCAATGGCAACAATCAATAAAGAAAGCGCGATTGGAAACGCTAACAAAAATAGGTATTTTGCATAAAGGAGTGGGATAACTACCGACAAAGCAATGATCAATGAATAACAAGAAAACAACAGCTTATTGGCTTTAGCATACCCAATACTGGCAACAAAATTACCGACAGTACCTCTGTTTTTAATCCTCGCTATCAAGCATGGTAACAAGCCAATTGAAATTGATAACAAAGCAAATAGCCAAGCTAATAATAGATTAAACCAAAAAAACTCGACACTTAAGTCACTATTACTTTCACTGGATACGTTAAAGGCTTTGGCCAGAAAGGAAGAGTTGTCGACATACATACTATAAAGCGCAATAGCGTCAGTCATCCATATTAAGAAGAAAAGTACTTGAACAACAAAAACTAAACCAATATTTGCCATTAAGGTGCTTTTACAACGCAATTTATTATTTTCAGGATCGACAAGGATAATGGGATGTAATACCAAACTTACTAAAGGTACAAAAAGAATAAAACCTGCACAAAATGAAATAAACATCGCGTTCAGGTCATAGCTATCTAGTAGTGTTCTTATCCCTTCAGCTATTGCAAATATTAAAAAAGTTGCGATAAACAGTAAGCCATAGCTAACCACTCTTCTCTTTATCGATTGCGTTTTGATATCGTTGTGCAAGGTAAAAGTCCTTCTAGCTTTTATTACGGGAAATTTTAACCTTGTCTTTGTTCTTAAGTATTAGCCCAGATCAAAGCGGCACAAATTTATTCAATCAAGCTTTGAAAGTATGTTCATGCACCATATAAGTATATTTTCAGGCAAAAATTATTCACTAAGTTACAATTAATGGAGTTGCGTATTTTTTAGAAGTTGATTGCCTTTGTTTATAAAGCGAATAATAAGTTACTTATTTGTCATTATTTCTACCTCTGCACAAGCCGCTGAAAAGCTTGATGTAATAGTTGGACTTTCCAAGCCTCCATATGTACTTGAAGATCAACAAAAAGGCTATGAGCTGGAATTGGTTCGTACTCTATTAGCAAAAATGGATAAACGACCAAATTATATTTTTGTACCGTTTGGGCGCTCAGAAAAAATGCTAAAAAGTGAAGGAATAGACGCATTATTGACCGCTAATCCCGTTATTATTACTGATAGAGCCTTACTTAGCGATGTGTATATAACCTATCAGAATGTTGCGATTTCACTGGCGAGTAGGAACTTATGCATTGAAACGGTAGAAGATCTAGCGAATTATTCGATTACAGCCTTCCAAAACGCCCACAAGATCTTAGGTGAAACCTTTGCCAAATCAGCGAATGAAAGCTCCATGTACACACAAGTTGCTAGGCAGAAAGTTCAAGTTGAAATGTTACTTAAAGGTAGAACCGACACTATAGTATTGGATATAAATATTTTTAATTTCTTTTTTAAGGATTATCTTGATAAACATAGCCCTGATCAGATAAAGGTCCATTATATTTTTCCACCTAGCCCATACCGTATGGCGTTTAAAAATAAAGCATTTGTGAGCCAGTTCAATCAAAGTTACGCAGAATATAGTAAAACTAACGCATATTTAGCACTTAAGAAAAAATACGGTTTGCCTAACTAGACAACAAAATTGAAGCGCTTATAAGCAATGTTCCATAATGACGAATATAGCAAAAGCCAATGCAGGGGTTAAAGCAACTTAATACCAGTAAAAGATGTGGTAAACTTCACATCAATAAAATTTGGCATTATGCTCGATTAACCATACAAGGCTCCCCATGAGAAAAACATTTTCATTAACCCATGAAAAAATCAAAACACCTCGACTAGTAGATGCTATTAAGCATGAGGTTAAAAAGTACCTAAAAAGAGAGCGTAATAAGCAATTACCTGATGGGGCTGACTATTGGGATTTTGATTGTCGTTTTGGCGACACTGAAGCGTTCGCTGATGTTATTCACGTGTCTGAAATTAACAAATTAATTAGTGATGCTGAAACACGAGAACTAAAAAGCTTCTATTTAGAAATTTTAGCTAAACCTGAAGTTAGAAAAACGAACCTTGAGAGTGACGAGAAGTCTGAATAGTTATTCGAGCAATATTTAAACGTAGAGGTTATTAGGCTTGATCATATTGTTCAATAACCTTTTTCTCTGCGTTCTTTATCATTATTTCTAATTTTCCACTTTGCTTTAATCGTTTAATTTCATTATCAACTAACGGTACAAGGTGGCGGTGCTTTTTATGAATGTAATGATAAAGTGGCTCTGTTGCTAAAGATTTTTCGATAGGAACAATATTGCTGAACCCCAATCGTTTAATAACAGTTACTCCGTCCAACGTATTAGTTAACGCTACATCAACTTTGCCTTTTAACAATAAATTCATCATGTTTTGAGTGCTTGTTGTATTGTAAACATTAGGCAACCACTTAGTGATATTGTTCGTATGTTTTACCCCCCTAACCTTAGCAATACGATATTTTTCTAGGTCTTCTTTCTTGTTAATTTCAACGCCACTTCCTCGTAAGATAAAGGCCATGGTTTCCAGTTTATAGTAAGGAGTGGCAACTCTAAGCAGACTTGAGTTTTCTTTACCATAAGACCAAATACGCATTATTTCACCACCTTTTAAACCTGAATTAGCGACATATTGCGCTCTATCGGCAGGTAACGGACTAACAGCTATATTGATACCAAGGTTTTGATATATTTGAGGTAATACAATTCGACCAACTTCTTGTTCAATTAGTAATTCAATTGAAGAAAATTCATAGTCAGTGGTCAAGTCACTTTTTTGAGAAAGCGCGACATTGGAAACTAGTAGCAACAACGAACAGCAAAGATACTTCATCTACAGCCTAACTTTAATCATGCACTGACTTTAAGCTTATACTAATATTCAAACTAAGTGCTCACAAAAATTTAATTGATCAGCGTTCAAACCCCTGAATTTCTACATTGAAGCACATCTCTATTAAAAAAGCCGCTATAAAGCGGCTTTTTTAATCAACCAATACAATAAGAGGCCTATAAGTTATCTTCTTCACTACCCATAATTTGAGTTATCCATTCAATGTTGTCGTTAACAAACTTTGCATCTTGAGCTGATACACTTTCCGCTGCTTTTTGCATAAAGCGCATATTATCTAACTGCTCTTTGTATTGTTTCTCCATCGGTGCGACCATATTTTCTGGCAAGCCCTGTTGCTTCATCATCGCTACTTGCCCTTCCATTTGAGCAATATAGTCATCAAACGTCATACCATTTGGCATTTGACTTAGTTGCGATTTGAACAGTCCGCCCATAATTCGTATCCCTATATCAAAAAATTCTTCGAAGTCGCCAAAACCAGCCGATTCAATTTTTTGCGCTATTTGAGGATATACTGCAAAAGACTTAACTTTTGCTATTGCTTTATCTTTACCTAATTTAATAACATTATCCATTGCTTGCTCAAGCTGAGGATTAGCGTCAATAATTGGCTCAATGCCTGTCACTGTCTGCATGTATTTTTCAATGAGTACTTTTGATAACGCCTGCTCGGCTAGCGCTGAGGTACTTAGCAACAATAAGCCTAATGCGTAAAGAAAGTTTTTCATTCTCAATCCTTAAGTCAATGATAATCAGTTAGTGGTATAAATTTGCGATTCATTTAATATCACTTTAGGTATTTATGCAAATTCCACCTGACAAATGTAATTTATTGCCATTGACGTAAACATGGCGGCATATATTCGTCACCGCCATATCAAATTTATTGTATCTTCTGCATAAATATAAAACGGGGTTCACTATGATAATAAAGCAATTAAGAAAGCAGTCACATTTGTCACAAGAGCAACTAGCTGAAAGCACTAAATTAAGTTTACGTACTATTCAACGTGCAGAAGCAGGCCATCGAATCAGCTTTGCGTCTTTACGTTCTCTAGCTGGCTTCTTTAATAAGGACGTTGACCGACTTGAACAAGAACTTTATTCAATAGATAACATCACTGAATACAAAGATTACCCGTTTTGGTTAAGACTATATATCGGCAGTGGTTGGTTTTCTGCGACAAGAAAAGAATTTGAGCGTATAGAGGTATTTTTTGCAATACTCGCCTTTTTTACCGGACTAATTTCGTTAACGGGCTTTTATATCAGCTATGGAGCAACCTTATTATCTATTACCTTTGATCAATTGATGGGGCTTGCCTGTATTACGCTCATCTTAGGTGCATACAATTGTTCAATATCTATAAGACTGGGCGATAAATATGACATTTGGTCAAAATTGGAAGCTACGCAACCTAAGCCACTATTTCACTTTTTAACGAATATACGTACAAAAAAGAAGGTAGACTAAGGCTGCGAGTTTATACACTGTAAACAATTAAACCTAAGCTTAAAAACCAAGATACTCAAACGCTGCTAGCGATGCGGGTACGTTAAAATCAGATAAACTAAGTAATGACTTATAGTAGTCTCTAAAATCAGTCGTGTATTTTAAATCGCCGTTGTCTAAGTCAATTAAACTAGGCATTTCACCAAACTCTCCTCCGCTAACGTTTCCACCAAGCACAAAGTGGCTGGCAGCAGTACCGTGATCTGTGCCTAAGCTGGCATTTTCAGCTACACGTCGGCCAAATTCACAATAGCTGGCAATACAGGTACGTTGCCATTGCCCTACTTCAATCAGTGCTTCACGCAACGCTGCTAACGAGGTCGCCATATCATCAAGTAAATTTTGATGGGATGTTATTTGATTACTATGTGTATCGAAACTTCCTAACCCAAGATGCCAAACTGGTGGTACAAAACCTAGTGCCATAAGTTTGGCTAACGTAAAGCACTGTTGACCAAACTCTGAATTTGGAAACTCGACTGCAAATTCAACTTGCTGTTCGAGCAATGACGATAGCTGCTCAACCGAGTTATTAAATTGCTGCCTATTACCAATAATGAAATTTAACAATTCATTATCTGACGAGCCGTTTGGTACATAAACAGGCGAAAACTGATCTAAATTTGTTTGGCCAGCTAAATTAAATTGATTACCCGCGCCAAAAGTTGCCATAGGACTACCACTGACTGTTATAGCTGCCAACGGCTCTTCACTTTGCTGAACAACCTCACTTAACCAGCCAGCAGACAAATACTCATCAGCCTCTGATGCAGTTTGCCATATTTCAATTGACCTAAAGTGAGAGCGATTTGGTTGGGTGTAGCCCAATCCGTGTACTATAGCCATGTCGCCTTGTTGCCAAGCTGGCAGTAAAGAAGACATCGCTGGGTGCATTGCTAACTGCGCACTTAAATCTAATGCGACGTCTTTTGAAATAGCAATATTGGGCCGAGCATTAAAATATGCTTCTTCAGTAATTGGGATGAAGGTGTTTAATCCGTCGTTACCTCCGCCAAGTTGCACCATGATTAAGGTGTTTGTGCTTAATTGATTCGTGCTATTTGCCCAATTAAGTGGAGCAAAGGCTACCAAAGGTAGAGCGGCTGAGGCCTTTAGAAAACTGCGACGTTCCATGAGGAGCTCCTTATATTACTTGATAGGCAGGGTCTGCCATAGCTAGCATTAATTCTGATGAATTAGAAATTTCATCTAACGAGGCTACACTTTGTGCAGCTAGCAGCTGTGTTGTAGAAGTTTGTAGGCCTGAACTTTGATGCCAGCGCACAAATTGATCAATAAAACTTTCTCGATAGAAAATAGCGGCAGATGCATACCAAGCTTTTCCACCTGGCCAACCTTTAACATTAGGTGGAACGAACAAGAGTTGCCCCATGTTTTTGGTTAACGAACGCCACTGTCTATCCGTTAAACTGGCAAGGTTAAATTGTCGATAGGTACCTACGATCAACTGTACAGGAGATTTAACTTGTTGCCCTTGGCTTTGCCAGAAAAAATCACTAAGAAAAAGCGCTTCTAATAATGCTTTTATTTCAAAGCCAGAGTCGACAAACGTTTGAGCAATGATGTCGACTTCAGATTCAATGGGGTTGCTATCAACAAAATGCAACCAGAACTTAGTCACAATAAAAGTGGCACAACTCGGTTGTTTAACAATGAGTTCAGCTAGGTTCTCGACAGAAAAACTGGCTGTTTCACCAAAAATGGTTTTGTCACCATCATCGTGCCACCTTTTCTTAAATATATACTCCCCTGTACGGCGTTTCACGCTTGCTCCCGTTAAAGCGCGTGCTAATTCTTTAATATCAAATTCGGTGTAATTACCCTCGCCTAGCGTAAAAAGCTCGAGTAACTCGCGGGCTAAGTTTTCATTTGGTGAGTCTTTTTTACTGCTCGCATTATCTAAATAAATCAACATTGCTGGGTCTTTTAAGATACTTGCAAGCAAAGACTTAAAGTTACCTAATCCTTGCTGACGAAATAAGTCGTTCTGCTTGAGCATGACATTGGGTAGCTTTACTTTTTGAATAGAAGATACGAAGTGATTATGCCAAAACACTGACAATTGCTCGTAAAATGGCGTATCACTTTGTATTAGTAATGCTTGCCACCAAGCCAACAATTCTTTAGACATGTCACGCCGAACTGTTTTCCTTTCATCTTGGGACAAATCCTGAAGGTTGGGAGGAGACTGGTACCAATCTGGGTAGGTATAATTTCCTATAGGTTTAGCTAAAAGCCAATCAATTAATAGTGCTTTGCTGGTCAATGCCTCTGTTTCTAGCATTAAATCATCGGACGCACTAAAACAAGTTCGTCTTAGGAAATGCGCCCTTTCTGCAGGTGTCAGTGTTGTATCAGATGCCATGACAAATACTCCTTTTAACAACGTTAATAAAGTACAACGGGCGACAATTGGATTGGTTGACAACAGAAACTCAATAAAAACTAAAGTTTTGCTTAAATTTGTCGATAAAATAGTGTCGCCCGCAACTCATAGCTCCGATGAAATATGGCAATAGACAATGTTAGCTATTTCCTTAACCGGATAAATATTTTACAAAGTTATACTGATACGTCGGTTCTCTCCGAGCAAAGCAATACGCAAGTACATAAGCAATTTTCCTACTTTAATAGCCAACCAAATACGGTAATTAACATATCTACTCAAGCTAGAGATAAATTAGCTCACGAACAAAAAGATGTGGTGCAAACGCTATCGGAGTCATTGCAAGTAGACGATGTTGAACATCTGCATAATGAATTAACAAAAAAAGATCCATTAGATGAAATTATTGAAGATATTCAAAAACAAATTAAAGAAACTCAACGACAAGTAAATGCTTTGATGAATATTAAAACAGAAAAAGCAGAAGCTGAACGAAAAGCCCTACAAGCGAAACTAATTTCACTAAACTCGATGCTTTTACAATTAATGAGTAAAAAATTAGAAGCAACAAAAACCAGTTAATTGCTTCTCATACCATTTTCAATTGTACCCTAAGATATAAGAATCACTTTCTTCTTCATCAGGAAGAGAATGTAAATCACAAGTCGATTCTAAAGATAACAACATCGCTTGCGTAGCGATTACTTGATGGGAGTAGAAATCTATATCATCGCTGTGCAGCGAATTTGGCTGACAATGAGTGCTTTGCTTTGAAGTTTTCATAAGACTACCTTAATGTGTGCTGGCGACATTTACCCTTTTTATGTAGCAAATAACTGGCCAATAAATAGACAGCCATTGCTAGAGTTTAACGTCTTGTTATTCTGCAAATTTTATTGATGATTATGACGTCAAAATTCAATCAACGGCGTTTAGCTTGTCTGATTGTTATGCCTAGGTTGCATTGTCTACTGCTGTGTTTTACCTTTGCGCCGGGTTATCATTACCATGCATTTAGAGAGTATCGGCAAAGCGACTATAGTTAAGCGTAAATTAACATGCCTGCACTTTTAAACTTTCAATATACAGACCAAAAAGAACATAAACCGTGGAATTAACCTTTACCATTATTTTGTTGATCAATGTCGTTGTATTCCTAGGAAGCTTGCTTCAAGGGCTTATTGGTTATGGCGTTGGTATGTTTTGCGCGCCATTATTATTCTTAATAAACCCTAGCTTAGTACCTGCACCTCTCATCTTAATATCTACTGTGCTGACAATATTAATGATGGTTAGAGACAAAAGTCATTTGCAATTTGATCAGATCGCTTGGGCAATGAAAGGCGGGTTTATCGGTGTAGTATTGGCTGGGCTAGTATTAAAAGTGACAACAAAAGATCAATTTGAATTATTTTTTGGTTTGTTAATCTTATGCGCAGTCATAATTTCATTGTTGGGTTTTAAACCTAAGGTCAACAAAAAAACTAATCTTATTGCAGGTTTTAGTTCTGGTTTTATGGGGGCACTTACGGCTGTTGGTGGTCCGCCAATAGCACTGCTTTACCAAAATGGGGCAATAAAAAACATTGTCGCCAATTTAACTGCATTTTTCTTGTTTTTAAATTTCGTCGCTATTGTGACTTTTGCTGCCATTGGACAAATAACAACTGATACCTTGATTGTCGTCGTAGTTGCCATACCTGGCGTAGTTTTAGGTCTATTCATTTCAACTAAAGCACAAGGAATTGTAAAGGCACACCTTGCAAGACGTTGGATACTCGCGTTAAGTGCAATTACAGCTGTAATTACGATTATCAGAGCACTGGATTATTGGCCTAATTAGCTAACTGAACGTAAATTTATTTTCCGTTCACAAGATAAAGTGCTATTTTACCCATCACAAAACTCTGCAGTTCACACTAATAAACCGATACATGCTGTTATCCCTATTCA
Organism: Thalassotalea algicola; assembly: GCF_012932965.1. Taxonomy (GTDB): domain Bacteria; phylum Pseudomonadota; class Gammaproteobacteria; order Enterobacterales; family Alteromonadaceae; genus Thalassotalea_F; species Thalassotalea_F algicola. Next base: position 475,035 of record NZ_JABBXH010000004.1, read on the forward strand.
AACAACAACCTTGTCTTGACGAGTCAACTACCCTTTGGATTTTAGATACCTATCAATGGGCGTTGGAGCACTTTGAACTTGAAGAATTCAATCAAAACACTCAATTGATTTTACCAACTAGTGATTTCTACCCAGGTAAAGTATCTAGTATCGAGGAAATGGCACAGTCGGTATTCGACAAAACCCTACACTATGCTGGACTAAAAAACTGGCCGATAAAGTTAGTGTCACCAATGACATATCAACAAAACCCTCAAATGCAGAAAATCCCTAAGCTTCAATTTAACAATGCAATACGTGGTGACAAGGCTGAAGTATTTAGCAATGATTTTAGCCAAGGCGCTAGCAGCACCATATACGTTAGTTTTAACCCAAACCAAATCAATCAGCCACAAGATCTAGTGGCCTCATATGCACAAGCATTTGCTGCTATTTTGATAACTCAAAGAGGCATATTGCCGCCAGGTGGAGAGCAATTTACTTCACAGGCTATCGACCTATTAGCAAGTTTTATGGGGTTTGGTGTGATGTTTGCGAATACCGCCTATCAATTCAAAGGCGGCTGTGGCAGTTGTTATAACCGCTATGCTAATCGCGAAGTGGCACTTCCAGAAAATGAAATGGTGTATTGTTTGGCACTGTATTGTGTGCTCAAAGGCACTCCAGTTAAACATGTTACACTTCACTTAAAGTCACATTTACGCGGTTTGTTTAAAAAAGCGTATAAAGAATTAGACGATAAGCGGAAAAAACAAAAACTGCCTTTATTGGACAATGCTTAAGAGTTTCTTTCTCGCGGCTCTGATTGGTTGCGACAAACACATAAATACTTTTCAATAGTTAACCATACTGTAGCCGTCTACTGAATGCTCAAAAAGCATACTCTCATAGAGGTATATACAAGCAAATCAATAGTATCAGCATATGAAATTGATGATACTACCGGTTGCCAGAAGAGCCTATACACTCCAACTCCTTTACGGTTATTAATTATATCCTAATACATACGATTTGTTATCGTTTTCAAGAGCTTCGATGACATGATTAATCACCGTATCTTGTGATAATAACATCGTTTGAATTGCGACTGGTTGAACCGAATTATCTTTGTCGCCATTTATAGAGTGTGGGTGCTGTCCAAACTCTTTATTGAAAAAACAATAAGTTTTTTTCATGTTACTTCTCCTACAGAACAATCACTATAGGTGTAGCAAAATACTTACCAATCACAGAGGCGAGCTACTCTTTTGAATTTATTGAAATTTACAAATATGCACTTTAGTTCTACGAATACGTTTTGCAAAATGCAGAAAATATTCGCTATTTGCAATGCCAATAAATTATTGTTTAGGTTGAATGCTTCATTGAAAATAGCCTAAATTTTCATTCTTTAATTACAAAGTCTTTTGCCGAGTACTTTTCATAGTATTCTCGGACGATCTGATTATATTGACCATTTTCTAATGAACGTTTAATGACATTTTGAAATTCTTTCATCTTTGTAACGTATTTTGACTTCTTAGAGAGCGCTAGATAGGTAACGTTATTGTAGTGATGGCTATAAGATACTTTGACAATTTTTTCATTAGGCCTGGTTTTTGATAGTACATAATTAACTAAGGGTTCTGTGCTTATAAACGCATCTATTCGATTTTTAATAAGAAGTTTAATTAAGCGACTTTCATGAGATGCTTCAACTTTAGTTAGTTGGTTATCATTATCGAATTGTTCGAAATAGCTTACGCCTTCTCTAATGCCAATGACTAAATTTGATAGGTCGCTATATTGGTTAATCGTATATAATTTGCTCGCATTAACATAAAATACTTTAGGAGGGTCAGTTAAATATGCAGGCTCTAAAAAGGTTGCATACATTTCTCGTTCAGGTGTTTTAAACAATCCTGGAACTAAGTCTACCTCTCCTGATTTAAGCATTGCTAAACAGCGTTTGAAAGAACAAGAAACATAGTTCAACTGCAAGGCTAGTTTATCCGCCAAGGAATTGATAATTTCAATATCAATTCCTTGTAATTGCTTATCTTCGAAAAATGTCCATGGTGGAAACTGATCTATCCCCACATTAAATGTTTCAGTTTTTGCAAAACTAGAATTAACCAATAATGTTAGAAATAGAAAGAAGGTTAATTGAAAGCGACGTAGCTTTACGCTGGTTAACATGAACATCCATATTTTGTTATTAGGTTACTCTAAACTTAGTCATTAATTACTAATAGCACCAATTTCACGTTCAATAAAATAATAGCGAGAGGAAGTGTAACAGCCAACACGGCGCTCCTTCCTCTTTAAGTTGGATTCTTCAAGAAAAAATATTAGGGAGTTAGAATATAAGCACTGTGCACTTGAAGCGCTATTGCCTAATACTTAATTAATGTCGACTTAATTCGTGTTATTTATTAACTTTATATTCCTTTTAACGTTATGTTTTAAACTATTGAACTCAGCAAATTTACTTTTGTTCTACCTACTCAAATAATTAAGAATATTCTTGTAAGTTGAATCGGCAACAGGTTCTGAATTTCCACCGGTAGTATTAATAAACTGGATCACTACTGCATCAATTTCAGAAGAATAATTCGCAACACTTTGATATCCCGGTAACCAACCAGAATGATTAAACCAATATACCGATGAATATATACTGCGCTCATCGACACTTAACAAATCCCCAGTATTTAACGCTCGAATAAAGGTTGCAGTATCTTTTACCGTTGAAATCATAGAGCCGCCAGGAATAACGTAATCCTGCATAGAGCGCTCTTTATTTTGCCAGTAACCTTTTGCTAGTAATGATTTATCAATATCGCTCAATTGCGCATAAGTATCAGCCATAACCAGTGGTGTCAGTATCTGCTCTGAAATATAAATTTGATGGCTGTAACCTAGTGCCCTATCTAATATTTTAGCCAACAATAAATAATTCGTATTAGAGTACTCGTAATCCGAGTTAGGTGTAAAATCTGCTGGTTTATCGAGAGCGAATGCCAATGTTTGATCAATATCGACATGAGCATCTTGCCAACTAAAACCTACTTGGCTATCAAAATCAGCAATACCACTTCGGTGCTGAATTAAATGTTTGACGGTAATTACTGAAGAATTTTCAATTCTGTTTGCTAATTCAGGTAACCAATAAGCTAAGCTATCATTTAATGACAATTGTTCTGAAAAAGACAATTTAACTGCCGTAACAGCAATAAACAATTTGCTGATACTAGCTATCTTGAATAAAGATTCCGCATTAGCTGGCAATTGTATGTTTCTATCCTGAATACCAGCAGTAAAACTTTGATTCACTTTTCCCGGTTGGTCTATATAAACAAAAATACCATCAACGCCGTTTGTAATCGCTTCATCTAATATTTGCTGAATAGATGTAGGTGTATTGGTAACTGGTGGTTCATTAGTAGATTTGCTATTGCCATCGCTTCCGCCACCACAGCCAGCGCTAAGTATAACAAATAGAAATAGCGTGATTTTACTTAGTAAATTCACGCTATGTTGCCCCATAAATCTTTTTAAAGTTTTTTAAGTTCCAGCCAATCATAACTTCATTACCAATTTTAAGTACGGGTACAGAGCGCGCACCTATGGCGTCTAGTTCTTTCCTACCTCGCTGCATTTTCGCATTGGTTAAACGGTATTTAATACCATTGTCATCCAAGTACTTTTGCGCCTCTTTGCAATGCGGGCATTTATCTGAAATATATAAAACTACGCGTTTCATTAATGGCCTATAGAAAAATTATTTAGGGAAGAATATTTCCCTTAAAGTAGTTAAGTTAATAAAAGGTTTGATACGTATTTATAGAAAATGAAGTTTATTCGTTTTTGTCGATATCAAAAAGCCTTGATATTTCTTCATATTCACCGCTTTTATGCAACGCTTTTAATGCATTATCAAAAACCTTAACTTGTTCAGTTGATACCCTTTTTTTAGAGAACATAAGTTTGCTGCCTGCATCCTCGTCGGATGTAATACGAAAAAGCGGGATGATTTTCTTATTGTACTCAGGTTGAGACAACAAATAATATTTACCTTCTAACTCAGAATCAATATAGCCATCAGCTCTTCCTTTAAGCACAAAAGAAGACATATTTTGTTCTTCACTGATATAAGTAATTCTTCTCGCAAACTGTTTATTCTGTAATAAAACCGGATAAGACTCGTAAAAAATAGCACCGCGTAAAGCCGCAATGACCACATCAACTTCAGCTAAATCGGACAACTGCTTTACCGACTCAAATAAGTTTAATTTGGCTTTGTTCACAAACAGCATATGGTGGCTATAACGAAAGTTGTTTTTGGTAAAGTACGCAAACTCTTTTCTTTCAGGCAAGGCAGTTGCCGCCACAGTCATATCAATATCACCTTTTTTAAGGTCTTTTATCACTCTAGCCCAAGGCATAGAAACAATTCTATATTGATATGGCGTACGACGAAAAACAGCTTCAATTAGCTTTATGTCTTTCCCAGCCCAATTACCTTCTTCATCCTTGTGACGATAAATGTCTCGCTCGTTAAGCCCAATAACAAACTCTTTACTAAAGAGTGAAAAAGGCACTAAAAGCAAGCTGAGCATTACAACAATTCTTACCATCCACGAGACCTTAACTTAATTTGTGCTGGCTACACGATTACTGTTTTTTACTCAAACGTTTATAACTGTATTCAAATTATACCGAAACTAGATAACAATTTCTCTTTCAGAAATAAAAACTAAGCAGGACATACTTTCAAACTAGTCAACATTAGGACATATGTCCACATAAGTTAGTCTGCAGCGATACCTTTGGCAGCGATGTTCCTTGTTGGCTACACTTAAATGAGTAATTAATTGATTAATGAGGTGTGTAATGGATTTGACAAAATGCATGAACATGGACGCCAATATCTTACTGGGCATTGCTAATGATAAATTACGCCATGAATGCAGAAGCTTACACAGTTTGGCGGCAATGATGGATGTTAACGAACGGCAACTTGAAAGTAGATTGGCTGAGATAGGTTTTCATTATGAAGAAGACTTGAATCAGTTTAGGCCAGATATTAAATAGTCTAATTTTGACCATCAACAGTTGAACCTTTGAGTATTTTTCTAGGTAAATACTTTCTAGATTAATTAGATTAATTAAATTCTCTATTCACATTGCGGCGGTGGCCGCTACACCCAAAGGGGAAAAGACAGTTGTTTCCCCTTTGGAATCCCCTCATTGCCCTGCACAGCATATTGCCTCAAATAAAATTTAGGCGACTATGCCGATACCTTCTTATATGGCTTCCTGCCTTAATGCAAGCGCTCGATGCCCTATCTCGCGTCACCAAATCGCTTTCTAAATTTCACTTTCGATGCTTAGAAGGGATAGGTGTTGAATTCTAGGCTCTGTTCATTCCCCATGACCCTTTTCTTTTAATACAACACCACCAGAATTATTTTGCAAAAATAGTACTCTTGCTATTTTATTACCTTGCCTATCAGCGGAGATATTAAAATTTAAAAAGACATGTCCTTTTTCAGGGGATTGTAATAGCTTCATACTCAAATCATTCATGTGTTCGATATCTTCAAATGAGAATTCCGCTGCGCAAATAGTATCTCCACAAAAAATACCGTCACTTTGAATACTCTCATCATGATTATTTAAATATCCATTTAATTCACTGTTAAACAAAATTTCATTTTCAAACGAGCGATGTTCGACCTTTCTACTTGCCAAATTATTTAGTACATTGGAAAAATTACTACTCTCTAAAATTGATAGCGCGTCAGAGGAAGATACAGAGCCAGAATGCTGGTCTATTATTGCCGACTCAATATTCAAAGCGAGATTAATTTCGCAACCATCCTGTTCAGCATTACCATTATCATCTAAACACAATTTACTATTAATTTTAGGAAGTAAATTGACTGACTGATTACTTGAAGTACCTTTTAGTTCAGGTGCGAAGTTACTATTCTCTCGAAATGAGCGATTTTTAATTGCCAACGGTTCTGGTTTTTGTGATTTTTCTTTCTGAACGATTACTTTTAATCCAGCATTAAGCTTGCTATCAGAAACCGTATTATCTATTTCATTCGTCAGGTAGTTTTCGTATATCAAATATATTACAACCATCGCAAGTAGGAAGATGATAACGTTTTTCATTTAATATCCCTTTATCAATTAATCCATCGCCATTCTCAAAACATAAAACGACTTTTCATCGATATTACTGCCTTAATCGCCCGAAATAAAATTATTTTATAGTGTGAATCCATAAAAAAAATTCAACATATTGTTGGAGAGATTGAGAGAAAATTAACTTATCCATCACCATGAGATGCCCTGCTTAGCATATTGACTCAAGTGAAATTTGGGCGTTTATGAGGATACCGATACAATGGGAATGGTGTTGAATTCAAGGATCGTTTCTTTTTCATAGTAATCACCATAAATACAACGAGATTCATCACGATGTTAAAACGAAGCATTAATCTGCTTGGCAAAATGTCTGGACGAGAAATAAATTTCAGCTATTGCTGGCACGGAAAGCCAGCAAAGTTCAGTTAGCACATGGAAGTGCTATCTGAACGTTAGCTCGACGAATTTATTTATCAGAAAGAAAAACATTTTGCAGCAGCGCCATGGGGTTCCAAGGGGACGACGGCGCTAGCGTCCCCTTGGGTGCCGTCGAGCACCCTCGATAATTTAAAACTACAGGTTAATCATATAATTAAAAGAGGAGGCCAATTTATTTATTTGTTAAGATTTCAATAAATTGCTAAAAGCGCAAGGATTTATATATGGATGATAGAGCCCTTCATAAACAAAAACTCTTTTGGTGTGTTGTTGCAGCACCTGTCTTTATTGGTATGTTATTATTTATTCCTTTGATGACAGAATATGAACTAGATCCAAGTGTAAATGGCATAGTTAAGTTTGCAGAGCTTAGTAAGCTACAGTTTTCAATAATTTTGCTTTCTATCCCTTTAGGGGCTCTGCTGGCTCGAATCCATTCGACAATTCAAAAAGAGAAAGAGAATGAAATCGCAAATGAAGAAATAGTTGTTTCTCAGATAATTGACTATGTCGATTGCGTCAAAAATGAGTTAACAACTGAACTAGAAGATAAAAACAGCAGAGTTTTTGCGCCAATAAATGATAACGTCTCGTGGATTAGAGCGGCAAAAGATATTCTCTGTATCTTCAAACATAGAAAAACTCTGAAAATTCCAAAAAATATCGAAAGGTGTGATGAATTTTTAGAGCGATTAAATCTTCATCTTTACCGAAGTTTTGGTAACAGCGATGATTGCTTACCCATTCAGTTTTTCACAGGTTCAAAATCGTGGTTAGAGGACCACAAGGAACTAGAATCAAAAGAGCTCTCCAGTGAGAATAAGGATAAAGAATTGATAGAGTACATTCTTAGCTACAAAGGACCATCTAGCCTGAGTTCAAGAAGCTCTCTATCTAATACGGCACCTAGATTCCCAAACACCACTATCGCAGATGGCGCTATTTGCTGTATTTTCGACTTTATCAACAATTACGTCGAACCTTTTGAGCCCAACGAGGATACTAAAAAGTCATTTATTGAACTTGCTTCAAAGCTTGAGCTAGTGGATTGGTCCATATGGGATAGAAATGAATGGTTACTCCATGAATCAAGAAAAAGTGAAGGAGCAGCAAAATACTTAACTTTAAAGAGAAAAGCTATAAATATTAAACAAGCAGTAGAATAAGAGTAGACCAACAAAAAACCCGCCTTTAGGCGGGTTTTTCAAATACTTTAGAGATTCCGTATCTAGTACGGAATGACTAGTCGATTACCAACCAGTTTTCTCTTTAAGCGTTATACAGATATCAGCTATTAAACGAAGTGTTTTAAACCAAACTTCTCGCAATACTAAGTACAGTACACCTCTTTAGACTCTTCTCTAAATTTAGCAATTGCATTCCCCATTGCTTTATTAAGCGCTTCTGCTATCTCCCCTTCACCAGACGCCCAGTTAACTGAAACTTCATGGCCTCTATAGTACTTTGGTTTTTGCTTATCTTTGCCATTAACAAAAGCGACCTTAATCACGACATTGGCTGCCATAGACGTTTGCATAGAGTGAATGTAAGCCTTGACTAAAGTCACATCGATGTGAGCGTTGGCCATGTTATTTTGCGCTTTAATGTTATTTTTTTCTAAAGCAGACAACAACCATGCCTCCACATCACTTTCAACAATAGTGAGCGCTACAAATCCTAATGATTTAGATTCTCTTGCATCCAAATAGCTATTTAGAATAAAGCCGCATTGGTTAATAGCGCTTATCCGCTTAGCTTTTTGTTTTCCAGTAAAGTGATGATTATACGACGTGGGAAGTTTTACGGTATTAACAGAGCACCCCGTAAAAAAGAATATAAGAAATATTATGATTAGTTGTTTCATAAGAAAAAGGCAGAGTTATACTCTGCCTTACCTAACTTAATTAGGCGCTACTTCAGTAGTGTTCATGCTAGACACTACTTGCTTAGCCAACTTCCTTGCTACGTTTGAAAACTCTGCTTTTAATTCGTCCGCATTATTTGCTAGAACTTTAGCGTTTTCTTCTTTATCTGTAGTTGTACTATTAAGCTTGCTACTTACAATTACACTGTCTCTATAGATATTGTTGTCGTTATGCCAAGCATACTGCTTCGCTTTTTTGCTAGTTGCTTTTTCAGAGTATTTTTTTAGTTCTTCACTCTTAGGGAGCATAGATAAGTTTGCGTATGCTTTTAAGCTTGAAAAGTCTGGCGACAATGAATAGTTGGTATTAATAAAAGTTACTGTTTGAGCATCTGTGCCTTTGTAATGATCTTCAACAGTAGTTTCCGTAATATCAGAGATTAATTTAACGTCGCGTATTTTCATCCAGTTCACAGCATCAAATTCCTCATTTAATGCATCGAGAAACAACTTATTAAAACTCGTTTCAATAAGTGAATCTTTAATTGGCTGAATAAGCTCTTCGGCTGTTGATGCGCGACTATTTTCTACAGCGACATCAATAAGCGCTAACAATAAACCACCGCCTCCAGCAGCTGCTACTGATGATCGATCAATTTCAGCTACGATTTCTTTTTGCGGTAATACAACATATATATCTGTTGAATTGATTTCGTTCGTGGCAGCTTGAGGTAAGTAGTTATTCGGAGTGCTTCCACATGCGGCTAACGTCGTAATGAAAGCAAAGACAAACATTAACTTGCCTAGTCCATGATAGTTCTTAAACATTTTATTCCCTTAGTTTTGTAAAAAAAACGTTAAATAACATTTAACATTGCAGCATAAATCTAAAGGATTAGCATAAAATTATCAACAACTTATAATCAAAAGAAAGGTTTATTTCCAACCTGCTTTCTTTTTAAGCGCTTCGGTTTAACACCAGCCGCTCCAAGAACTTTGAGTTTATCGTCAGTAGTATCTTTACCACCAACATTTAAACTAGTTACTCTGGTCCTTTTAGTTTGATTTTATCATCCATTAAACGCTGTTCAGCATAATAAATCATCGCCTGTCTAGCGTGCTCAGAATACCCTTCACCAAAATGCTCGCAGAGTTCATTAACTTCTGTAAGGTCGACACTATTCGCCATTCCTACATATTCTTCATAGCCAAGATCAGGAATATCTTTATAACCATTCTCCCTCGCTACCAACTTATTAAAGTTATTGGTCATTTGATAATGTTCATCGGTAAGCTGTTGCACTATTGTGCAATCAAATGGCATCCCTATCGTTTCAGCAAATGCTAATGTCACTTTGTCACTCTCTTCTTTAAATTCTCGCATTTGTTGTTCAGAAAGCTTTGCCAACACTGACATTTGTTTTTCAGACTCTTCTTTACTGTATCTTTCCTGAGATAAGCTACCCCAGCGCTCCGTTTTTTCTTTAGGAATATCTTCAAACAAAATATCGTAGTTTTCTTTACCTTTTATGCTGTCCATCGTGACCTCTAAGCTATTAATCATTTTCGATAAGGTTTGTTGACGTTGAATAAGCAAAGATTTTTGGTGGCTTAATGTATCCAGTAATTGATCATCGCTTGATTGCACAAGCGATTTTATCGCTTCAATACTAAAATCAAGTTCGCGATAAATGATGATTTGTTGCAACCTCACCAAGTGATTTTGTGTATATACCCTGTAACCATTTGCTTGCTGACGAAAAGGCACTAATAATCCTTTCTCGTCATAGTGATGCAACGTTTTTACACTTACGCCCGCAAGTTTACTCACCTGACTGACGCTATATGATTTACAACTGTTCAAAGATTTACCCTTTTCTTTATCTAACTCAAGTCAACACGTTGATGATGAGCTATCCTCTAAGGTCAGAGTCAATAGTTTATAAAAAGTAATGAAAACAAAAAACCCGCCATAAGGCGGGTTTTTCAAATAACTTTCAAAAAGAAAGGTTGATTACCAACCAGTTTTCTCTTTAAGCGCTACACCGATATCAGCTAAAGAACGAACGGTTTTAACACCAGCCGCTTCTAACGCTGCAAATTTATCATCGGCAGTACCTTTACCACCAGCGATAATAGCACCAGCATGGCCCATACGCTTACCAGCAGGGGCTGTAACACCTGCAATGTAAGAAACTACAGGCTTAGTTACGTTAGCTTTAATGTACTCAGCAGCTTCTTCTTCTGCAGTACCACCAATTTCACCAATCATTACGATTGCTTCAGTTTGTGGGTCGTTTTGGAACATTTCTAAAACGTCGATAAAGTTAGTACCTGGGATTGGGTCACCACCGATACCAACACATGAAGACTGACCGAAACCAGCATCAGTTGTTTGCTTAACGGCTTCATAAGTCAATGTACCTGAACGAGATACAATACCTACTTTACCTGGCTTGTGGATGTGACCTGGCATGATACCGATCTTAGATTCGCCCGGAGTAATAACACCAGGACAGTTAGGACCAATCATACGAACGCCAGTTTCTTCAAGCTTAACTTTAACGTCAAGCATGTCTAACGTTGGAATACCTTCAGTAATCGTTACGATTAATTCGATACCAGCATCGATTGCTTCTAAGATTGCATCTTTACAGAAAGGAGCTGGAACGTAGATAACTGTAGCTGTTGCGCCAGTTGCTTCTACTGCTTCACGAACTGTGTTGAATACTGGAAGACCTAAGTGCTCTTGGCCGCCTTTGCCTGGTGATACACCACCAACCATTTGCGTACCGTATGCGATAGCTTGCTCTGAGTGGAAAGTACCTTGACCACCAGTGAAACCTTGACAGATAACTTTAGTATCTTTGTTAATTAATACAGACATTATTTGCCCTCCGCAGCAGCTACTACTTTCTCAGCAGCGTCTTTTAGTGATTCAGCAGCAATGATATCAACGTCAGAGTTAGCTAATACTTCACGACCAGCTTCAGCGTTAGTACCTTCTAAACGTACAACTACTGGCACGTTTACGCCTACTTCTTTAACAGCACCGATAATACCTTCAGCGATCATGTCACAACGAACGATACCACCGAAAATGTTAACTAATACTGCAGATACGTTGTCGTCAGAAAGAATAATTTTGAATGCTTCTGCAACACGTTCTTTAGTAGCGCCGCCACCAACATCTAAGAAGTTAGCTGGCTTGCCGCCGTGTAAGTTAACGATGTCCATTGTACCCATTGCTAGGCCAGCACCGTTAACCATACAACCAACGTTGCCGTCTAATGCTACGTAGTTTAATTCCCATTGTGCAGCATGTGCTTCACGCTCATCTTCTTGAGATGGATCGTGGAAGGTACGGATTTTTGGTTGACGGTATAAAGCGTTTGAATCAACACCAATTTTGCCGTCTAAACAGTGAAGGTTACCTTCTTCAGTGATTACTAGCGGGTTGATTTCTAGTAAATCAAAATCGTGATCAGTAAACATGTTGCCTAAGCCCATGAAGATCTTAACGAACTGCTTCATTTGAGTTGGGTTTAAGTCAAGTTTGAAACCTAATTCACGAGCTTGGTATGCTTGAGGACCTACTAATGGGTCGATAGCTGCTTTGTGAATTAAGTGTGGAGTTTCTTCAGCAACTGTTTCGATGTCTACACCGCCTTCAGTTGATGCCATGAAAACAACGCGACGAGAACCACGGTCAACTACCGCACCTAAATATAGTTCGTTAGCGATATCAGTACAGCTTTCAACTAAAATCTTAGCTACTGGCTGACCATTCGCATCTGTTTGATAAGTAACTAAGTTCTTACCTAACCAGTGTTGTGCGAATTCTTTGATCTCTTCTTTGGTTTTAACTAGCTTAACACCGCCAGCTTTACCACGGCCACCTGCGTGAACCTGAGCTTTAACAACCCACATATCGCCGCCAATTTTGTCAGCAGCTTCAGCAGCTTCTTGAGGTGTATCGCATGCGAAACCTTCAGAAACTGGTAAACCATATTCAGCGAATAATTGTTTCGCTTGATACTCATGCAAATTCATGGTGATTTTCCACTTACTATTTGAATGGATTTAGCATAGCAGCTCTCTTGGCCTTACCAATTTGAGCAATTACACTAAACGATTATAATTGTGCACAGATTATATAGATAAAACCTATGCGGTGAAACCCCTTTCCGGGAGATTCATTACGAATAAGTATGCTACTTATTCCAATTTTCTCAACTTGAAATTAAAAAGTAATAAAAAGCCATATATTTCAATAGGTAATACCAATATCACTTTACAAATACATCACAATTAAATTAGCTACGACTTTAGTCGAGTAGCGTTAAGAAACTACTTGAATAGGTATCGTTAATATTTTCCCACCTTGTTTTTTCAGCAATAGGTAAATTAAGCATAAAATTGCAGCAATAATAGCTAACGATACACTCGAATATAAAGGCGTAAGGTGTAAATTACCTAACTGATAAACCACTGTTGCAACAATATATGCTAATCCAAAGCTCCATAGCGCGGCAAACAATGCCCAGCGCGTATTCGTTTCGTTTTTAATGGCACCCATTGCTGCTGCACACGGTGTATAAAGTAGAATAAATAATAGATAAGAAAATGCGCCAAGTCGTCCATCAAACGCCTGTTGCATAGCAATATATGTTGATATCGCTACTTCTTGTTCTTGTGCCGCGATAGATAAGTCAGACACATCTCCTATTTTAACACCAAGTGGATCTTCAGGTGCTATGCCTAATAGGTTTTCAGCAATTGAGCCTATACCTATATTCCAGGCATCAATAATTGAAGGTTCACTTGATGCTTCTCCGCCAGTTGTCGAATATAAACTATTAAATGTAGCTACTAATGCTTCTTTGGCAAAAATTCCGGTAATAATGCCGACACCAGCTTGCCAGTTATCTTCTTGGATGCCCATTGGTGAAAGTAATGGTGTGATAACTTGTGCTCCTTGCGTAAGTATCGACGTTTCACTGTCTTGATGGCCAAATTCACCGTCTATACCAAAAGAGTTAAAGAAATTAAGGAGACAAACAACGACAACAATTATTTTTCCAGCACCAGTAACAAAAGATTTAACACGTTGCGTTACTTTTCTGGCTAATACGATAATCCCAGGCCAATCATAAAGTGGTAACTCCATCACGGTATATTTTGCGTTGCCTTGGAGAATTGTTGCTCGTAGCAAAAAGCCGGTAAATATAGCAGCAGCAATACCAATTAAATAAAGAGAAAATACAATATTTTGTCCCGAACTAGGAAAGAACGCGGCCGCAAACAATGCATATACAGGTAACCTTGCTCCACAAGACATAAATGGTGACATCATAATCGTGGTAATGCGTTCACGTTCACTATCTAAAATTCGAGCGCCCATTACTGCTGGCACTGTGCAACCAAAGCCTACAATAAGTGGCACAAATGCTTTTCCTGGTAGACCAATTTTCTGCATTAACGCTTCAACAACAAATGCCGCTCGCGATAAATAGCCACTTGCTTCAAGCAAAGACAACCCAATAAACAAACAGGTAACAACAGGTATAAAGGTCATTACGGTTTGAAGGCCCATTCCTATACCTTCGACAATAGTGGTTAACCAGTCAGGTAATCCAGCAGAGGCTAACCAATACATTGGATATTCAACAAATAGCGTTCCAGCCATTACATCGAAGAAGTCTATAAATGCACTACCTACATTAATGGCAAACATAAAAAGTAGGTACATCATTAATAAGAATACGGGAATACCAAACTTAATTGATAATAGGTATTTGTCGATTTGCTGAGTAAGGGATGCTGTTTGATTTTCTGAAAATTGGATATCCACCAACAATTGATCTATTGCTGAATAACGTGCTTTTTTGATTGTTTGCAATACGCCACTGTCAGTTTTGCAGTTACATACATCAATACATTCTTGTTTTTCTAAATTAAGTAACTCTGCATTAGAGGTTATGTCTACTAGCTTACCTATAGGCGTGTTAAACAATGTGGCTACCGACTTATCACCACTTGCTAGTGTTTTCTCAATCAATGACAAAATAGTCATTTTGCTGCAATTACCACTAATAACGGGACACTTTAATTCTTTACTCAGTTTTTCAAGATTTAACGACGCCGCTTCTTTTCGATCATCTTTGGAAATAACCACTACCATAGGTAAGCCAAGCGCAAGCAATTGACTGGTTAAATATAGCTGTCGACGCATTTGTGTTGCATCAATTACATTAATTAGACAGCCTATTTTAGTCTGCGCTAAATAATCTATGGTAATACGTATATCTTTGCCATATTCAACTGCACTTGTTAGCGCAGGAACTCCTGGCAAATCGGTTAGGTCATATTGTTTATTGCCGAGGTCAACCTTGCCTGTTTTCGCAGCGACCGTAATACCTGCAAAATTACCTGTTTTCTGCTGACTATTAGTTAGTTTGTTAAATAAGGTTGTTTTACCACTATTAGCAAAACCAACCATGGCAATATTTGTGGATAAAGTCATGCAATATGCTCCACTTGAATTTCAGCAGCTAATTCATATGGCAAGCTATAAGCAGAACCATGCACAGCTATTGCTACAGGCCCCTTAAATGGAAATATTGAGATAAGTTTAAGCTCACAACCGACAAAAATGTCTTGCTCGATTAACCGTATTTCTTTTTCGTGTTCAAATGGCAATGCAATCACTTTATAGCGCTGCTTAGTATGCCCACTGGTCAGTGTCATATTGTCAGTCATATTCATAAGCATTCGAGAATGAACAGACTAACCGCTTTAGGCATTAAAAGTGATGATGTACATCAAATTAACAATGATATTGAGAATTATTTACAAATAACAACAATAAAAAAGCCGCTAGATAGCGGCTTCTATTATCATTAATTTAGACTAGCTTAGATGTCTAATAATAAACGAGTTGGATCTTCTAGTAACTCTTTAATTGTTACTAAGAAACCTACAGATTCTTTACCGTCCGTTTTTTAATAAAGAGCAACGTTGGTCGTAGGACAATGCTAGATACATCATAGATAAAATTTCAACTTTACCGTCGACAGCCCAATCAAATGCGTTCTTGGAATTTTTACTTAAATAAAATAAAAGCCCCGCTAATTTAGCGAGGCTTTTCATTTATTATTTTTCTAGTTTTAGATGTCTAACTAAATATCTAGTAATAAACGAGTTGGATCTTCTAGTAACTCTTTAATTGTTACTAAGAAACCAACAGATTCTTTACCGTCCGTTTTTTAATAAAGAGCAACGGTGATCATAAGACAATACTAGATACATCATAGATAAAATTTCAACTTTACCGTCGACAGCCCAATCAAATGCATTCTTGGAATTTTTACTTAAACAAAATAAAAGCCCCGCTAATTTAGCGAGGCTTTTATTTTATTATTTTTCTAGTTTTAGATGTCTAACTAAATATCTAGTAATAAACGAGTTGGATCTTCTAGTAACTCTTTAATTGTTACTAAGAAACCTACTGATTCTTTACCATCGATCAAACGGTGATCATAAGACAATGCTAGATACATCATAGGTAAAATTTCAACTTTACCATCAACCGCCATTGGACGATCTTGAATCTTATGCATTCCTAAGATAGCGGTTTGTGGAAGGTTAATGATTGGTGTTGAAAGCAATGAACCAAATACACCACCATTAGTGATAGTGAAGTTACCGCCTTGCATATCATCCATAGTTAACTTGCCGTCACGGCCTTTAATCGCTAACTCACGAATACCTTGCTCGATACCTGCCATTGAAAGCTGGTCTGAATCACGAAGTACAGGTGTTACTAAACCTCGAGGCGTAGAAACTGCAATCGAGATATCGAAGAAGTTGTGATAAACGATATCATCACCATCGATTGACGCATTTACAGCTGGGAAACGTTTTAACGCTTCTGTTACCGCTTTAACATAGAACGACATAAAGCCTAGGCGAGTATCATGAGTTTTCTCAAATACGTCTTTATATTGCTTACGTAAATCCATGATTGGTTTCATGTTAACTTCGTTAAACGTTGTTAACATCGCCGTAGAGTTTTTCGCTTCAAGTAAACGATTAGCAATTGTTTTACGTAAACGAGTCATAGGTACACGTTTTTGGCTACGCTCACCTAATGCAGACGATGCAGCAGCGCTTGCAGCTGCCGCTGCAGGTGCAGGAGCTGCTGCTGGTTTGTTAGCCGCGGCTTCAACATCTTCTTTAGTAATGCGACCGCCTTTCCCAGTGCCCTTAACGTCTGACTCAGATAAACCTTTTTCAGTCATTAAACGACGCACTGATGGAGATGCAACACCGTCACCAGAAGATGCTTCTTCTGCCGCTGGAGCTGCAGGTGCCGCTGATGCTGTTGCACCGGCACTTAATTCACCAATTTTTTGTTCACCTAATACAGTTTCGCCTTCAGCGTGGATAATCTTACCGATAACACCATCTTCTTGCGCTACAACTTCAAGCACTACTTTGTCTGTTTCAATATCAACAAGTTGCTGATCGCGCGATACCGCGTCGCCTTCAGCCACATGCCAAGTAGCTACTGTTGCATCTGCTACAGATTCAGGTAAAACAGGGACAATAATATCAATTACTTTGCCACTTGCTGCTGGTGCAGCAGCAGGAGCCGCGTCAGCTTTAGGAGCTGCTGCAGCTTCACCTTCAGATAGAATAGCAATAACTTGCTCGCCTAATACTGTTGCGCCTTCTTCTTGGCTAATTTCAGTAATTACACCATCAGAAGTAGCAGGTACTTCAAGTACTACTTTATCTGTTTCAATATCAACAAGCACTTGGTCGCGAGCTACAGTATCGCCTACTTGTACATGCCATGTTGCTACCGTTGCATCAGCAACTGATTCTGGTAATACAGGAACCTTAATTTCGGTTGTCATTCATTTATTCCTTACAAAACTAGTCTATTCAACATTTAGCGCGTCATGGACTAGCGCTTGTTGTTCTTTTACATGGACGGACATATAACCTACCGCTGGTGCAGCTGATGCTTTGCGACCGGCATACGTCAAATAATTACCTTCAGGAATACACGCACGGAAATGGTGCTGCGAGCAATACCAAGCACCTTGGTTTTGTGGCTCTTCCTGACACCAGACGAATTGTTTTACATGCTGATATTGTTCTAATTCAGCGCGTAATTCAGTTTCTGGGAATGGGTATAATTGTTCAACACGAATGATTGCAACATTATTTTGCTCATTCTTACGACGTTGTTCCAGTAGCTCGTAGTAAACCTTACCGCTACAGAATACAACACGTTCAACATTTTCTGGCTTGATGTCTTCATCAGTTTCACCAATCACATTATGATAAGCACCATTTGAAAGCTCTTCTAATGAGGAAACAGCCAATGGGTGGCGTAGTAATGATTTAGGTGACATTACAATCAATGGGCGACGCATAGGACGAACAACCTGGCGACGTAGCATATTAAATACTTGCGCAGGTGTTGACGGCACACATACTTGCATATTGTGATCAGCACATAATTGTAAGTAACGTTCTAAACGTGCAGATGAATGCTCTGGACCTTGACCTTCATAACCATGTGGTAACAACATAGTTAAGCCACATAAACGGCCCCACTTCTGCTCACCTGATGAAATAAACTGGTCAAAAACAACTTGCGCACAGTTAGCGAAATCACCAAATTGTGCTTCCCAAATAGTTAAACCATTTGGTTCAGCAGTTGTGTATCCATATTCAAATGCTAATACTGAAACTTCAGACAATACTGAGTCATGCACATCGAAAGCACCTTGGCCTTCACGTACATTTTTAAGTGGTAGATAATGGCTAGCATCTGTTTGATTGTGTAGTACGGCATGGCGATGGAAGAATGTACCTCGACCAGCGTCTTGCCCAGTAATACGTACACGATTACCACCATCTACGATTGCGGCATAAGCTAAACTTTCAGCAAAACCCCAATCTAATAACTTCTCACCCGCAGCCATTTTTTTACGATCGTCGTACACTTTCTTAACACGAGAATGTACCGGGTGATCTTCTGGGTATGATGAAATTGAAGATGCCAGCTCTTTCAGCTTACTTACTGAAATTTCATGGTCATATTCGTCATCCCAATCGTGACCTAGGAACGGGCTCCAATCTACTGAATGCTCGGTCATTGGACGCCACTGTTCTACAGTACATTGACCTTCGTCTAATAACTTTCGGTAGTATGCCGCTAAGTCGTCAGATTTGGCTTTAGCAATAGAGTTTTCAGCATTTAATCTATCTGCATAAAGCTGACGTGGTGTTGGGTGCTTTTTGATCACTTGATACATAAGTGGCTGAGTCGCATTTGGCTCATCCGCTTCGTTATGACCGTGACGGCGATAACATACAAGATCTATAACAACATCACGCTTAAACTTATTACGGAAGTCTAATGCCACTTGCGTCGCTAAAATAACCGCTTCAGGGTCATCTGAATTTACGTGCAGGATAGGCGCATTTACCATTTTAGCGATATCAGTACAGTATTCACCACTACGAGTATCACTAGGGTCCGACGTTGTGAAACCAACCTGGTTATTCACCACAATTCGAATACTACCGCCAACTTTAAATGCACGCGCTTGCGACATATTAAAAGTTTCTTGTACGACACCTTGTCCAGCGATCGCTGAATCACCATGAATAGTTATTGGTAATACTAAGTCACCCTCGTCACAATCACGTCTGTCTAAACGTGCACGAACTGACCCCATAACAACAGGGTTAACAATTTCTAAATGTGACGGGTTAAATGCTAATGCCAAGTGAACATTACCACCTGGCGTTACAAAATCTGATGAATAGCCTTGGTGATACTTTACGTCACCCGAACCTAGAGCTTCATCTGTTTTGCCTGCAAATTCGTCGAATAATTTGGCTGGGTTCTTACCCATAACGTTAACAAGAACATTTAAACGACCGCGGTGAGCCATACCAACGACAACTTCTTTAGTGCCGTGAGTACCCGCGCGGGTAATAAGTTCTTTTAACATAGGTACAAGTGCATCACCACCTTCAAGTGAGAAGCGCTTAGCACCTGGGAATTTAGCTCCCAAATATTTCTCTAGGCCATCTGCTGCAATTAAACCTTTAAGAATTTCTTCTTTCTGTTCAGTCGAGTATTGACCTTGTGATTGCACAGATTCGAGACGACTTTGAATCCAGCGTTTTTCTTCTGTCGATGTCATGTGCATATATTCTGCACCAATAGATCCACAGTATGTCTTTCTTAACGCTTTATATAAGTCACCTAGCTTCATAGTCTCTTGACCACAAGCAAACGAACCTACATTGAATTCTTTATCAAAATCGTTTTCAGATAAATCATGATGAGAAAGTTGAAGGTCTCGTACTTTATCGCGCTGCCATAAACCTAACGGGTCAATATTTGCATTTTGATGACCACGGAATCGATAAGCATTGATAAGCTGCAAAACTTTAACTTGTTTTGCATCAGAGCCACCAGAAACAATAACGTTGCGAGCGGGTTGTTTTGCTAGCTCTCTGAATTCTTCACGAATAGCTGAATGTTTATATTCAACATCAGCACCTTCAATTTTGGGGAGAGAATCAAAAACTGCGCGCCATTCATCTGAAACTGACTGCGAGTTTTCTAAATAGTGTTCGTACAGTTCTTCAATATAAGCAGTGTTAGCACCACTCAAATGGGAAGACTCTAACCAAGCCTTCATTACACCTTCGGGCATTAGCTGTTCCTTTACAAGGTAAAAGCCACCAATAATAAAGTTTAATCAGGGTGGGACTGTTGCCCCACCCTAAACGATTAAACGGCTCTTTGTAAAAGCATTGACTTAATATGGCCAATTGCTTTTGTTGGGTTTAATCCTTTTGGACAAACGTCAACACAGTTCATGATGCCATGACAACGGAATACGCTGTAAGCATCTTGCAAATCATCTAAACGCTCGTCGGTTGCTGTATCACGACTATCGATTAAGAAACGATAAGCGTGTAACAAGCCCGCTGGGCCGATGAATTTATCTGGGTTCCACCAAAATGATGGACATGACGTTGAACAACATGCACATAAAATACATTCATATAAACCATCTAAGTGCTCTCGCTCTTCAATAGATTGTAAATGTTCACGTGCTGGCTGTTCTTTGCCATCGTTAATTAAGTACGGTTTAATTTTTTCATATTGATTGTAGAACTGAGTCATATCAATAATTAAGTCACGTACCACTGGTAAACCTGGTAATGGACGCAAAACAATTTTGCTTGCTTTAACAGCAGACAAAGGTGTTATACATGCCAAACCATTCTTACC
Organism: Thalassotalea algicola; assembly: GCF_012932965.1. Lineage (GTDB taxonomy): Bacteria > Pseudomonadota > Gammaproteobacteria > Enterobacterales > Alteromonadaceae > Thalassotalea_F > Thalassotalea_F algicola. The sequence continues at coordinate 495,818 of NZ_JABBXH010000004.1, forward strand.
GTTCATGTTCAAACCGTCTGAACCACAAACACCTTCACGACATGAACGACGGAAAGATAACGTAGAATCTTGCTCTTTAAGTAAGATTAACGCATCAAGTACCATCATATCTGAGCCTTCTCGAACTTCCAGCTCATAATCCTTCATATAAGGTGCATTATCAACATCTGGGTTATAACGATAAATCGAAAACTTCTGAATCATTTTAATGCTCCTTAGTATGTACGTGCTTTCGGAGGGAAAGCTTCGCGGTGAACAGGCTCCATATTTACATCACGCTTCGACATTTCTTCGGTCTCAGGAGAGTAAATAGTGTGACATAACCAGTTTGCATCATCACGGTCTAGGAAATCTTCACGAGAATGAGCACCACGTGATTCGGTACGGTAGTTAGCTGCTTTAGCTGTACTGAATGCAGTTTCCATTAGGTTGTCTAATTCAAGACACTCGATTCGGTCAGTGTTGAATTCACGTGACTTATCAGCTAAATGCGCATTTTTAAGACGTTCACGAATATCCGTTAACTCTTTCATACCTTCAGCCATCGCTTCGCCTTCACGGAATACCGAGAAGTTTAGTTGCATACACTGCTGTAGATCTTTACGAATTTGAACTGGATCTTCACCAGATGTTGAAGATTCCCAACGGTTGTAACGAGAAAGTGCAGCGTCTAGGTCAGAATCAGATGCTTCTTTACCGTTTTCAGTACCTGCTAGGTACTCACCTAAGAAGTTACCAGCTGCTCGGCCAAATACCACTAAATCAAGTAACGAGTTACCACCTAAGCGGTTAGCGCCATGTACTGATACGTTAGCAATTTCACCAACAGCAAATAAACCTTCGATAATTTTGTCTTCACCCGTTTCTGGGTTGTAGCTAATTGCTTGACCATTAACGTTACAAGGTACACCACCCATTTGGTAGTGACAGGTAGGTATTACTGGAATTGGCTCATTTGCAGGATGTACGTGAGCAAATGTTTCAGATAAATCACAAACACCTGGTAAACGCTGCATAAGCGTTTCACGACCTAAATGATCTAACTTCAATTTGATATGAGGTCCATATTGAGGGTGGTCACAACCACGACCTTCTCGAATCTCTGTCATCATTGAACGAGCAACAACGTCACGACCAGCTAAATCTTTAGCGTTTGGTGCGTAACGTTCCATGAAGCGTTCACCATCTTTATTTAATAGGTAACCACCTTCACCACGACAACCTTCAGTAACAAGCACACCTGCACCGGCGATACCTGTTGGATGGAACTGCCACATTTCCATATCTTGCATTTGAACGCCAGCACGTAACGACATACCAACACCGTCACCGGTATTAATATGTGCATTGGTTGTTGACGCGTAAATACGACCAGCACCACCAGTAGCTAATACCGTAGCACGGGCTTTAAAGTAGCAAACTTCGCCTGATTCAATATCAATTGCAGTACAACCAACAACGTTACCGTCATTGTTCTTGACAATATCTAATGCATACCACTCAGAGAAAACGTTAGTTTTGTTTTTAACATTTTGTTGGTACAAACAATGAAGTAGTGCGTGACCAGTACGGTCAGCCGCAGCAGCAGTACGAGCCGCTTGTTCACCACCGAAGTTTTTAGATTGACCACCGAATGGGCGTTGGTAAATTTTACCTTCTTCGGTACGAGAAAATGGTAATCCCATGTTCTCTAACTCAATAATCGCTTCAGGACCTGTTTTACACATGTATTCGATAGCGTCTTGGTCACCGATAAAGTCAGAACCTTTAACCGTGTCATACATATGCTGTTCCCAGTGATCTTCATGGGCGTTACCAAGTGCAACTGTAATGCCACCTTGTGCCGATACTGTATGAGAACGAGTAGGAAATACTTTTGAAATCAGGGCACAACTTTGGCCTGACTCTGAGATTGCTAGTGCGGCACGCATACCTGCACCGCCTGCGCCAATAACTATGGCGTCAAATTCACGAACTGAAACGCTCACTTACACACCCCACACAATAAGGAAGCCTGCTACGAAATATGATAGCAAGGTTACTGAGAAGAAAAATTGCAAAGTACCACGTAAGAAAGCTTTCTTAACGTAATCTGACAATACTTGCCAGATACCGATCCACGCATGGATTAACAATGCAAATAAAGAAACTAAAGCAAACACTTTCATGCAAAGGTTAGCGAACAAACCTTTCCACACGTCAAATGTAACTTCAGGTGTGAAAGCAAAAAAGCCAGCGAGAAATAGCACAAATGCGGCTAAAACTAATGCGCTAGCTCTTAATAAAATAAAATCATGTACACCACTACGGCCTACAGTTGCTGCGTTATTTACCATAACCAAACTCCCACTACAGCAGAAAGTACTATCCACAACACAATGATGAACTTAGCACTGGCATTACCCGATGCTTTTTCTTCAAAATGGCCTAAGTCCATCAATAAGTGACGAATGCCACCTAACAAGTGATAGATAATAGCGACAGAAATACCCCAAATGATAAATTTAAAGAAAACACCATCAAGCATAGCTTTAACTTGAGCGAATCCTTCAGCGGAAGATAAGGATAACGATAGAGTCCACAATAGAATGCCGATAGCAAATATCATTATTACACCAGAAATACGGTGCAAAATAGAAGCATTTGCTGCTGGGTGCATCTTTATTGTAGTCAGGTCTAGGTTTACAGGACGTTCTTTTTTCACGATTGATGCCTAAAGAGCTCTTAGAGCCTTCAACTTTTTTTATTGTTACTCATGAAATATTTATGATGAGCAACCCCCCAAATGAACTACACTTATAAAAACATTACATACGAATGCAACGTTAAACAAACGAAGATCAGATTGATTATATATTTGAACTTCAGGAATTACAATTTTCGTTCGATTTTAAAGAGTTGCGGCTATTTTTTATACGAATAGATCAAATTTATTAGACTTTAGTCAATTCAAACGCACATTTGAATTGACTTTATAGGGTTACTTTGAAGTAGAATACCCGCAGTTTTATATTCAGAAAAACTGACTAACTAGTCATTTTTTAGTCAGTATCTAAAAAATATAGGGGATAAAACATATGGCTGATTCTAAAGCCTCTCTCAGTATTGATGGTAAAGAAGTTGCTGAATTACCTATTTTAAAAGGTTCTGCAGGCAACGACGTAATTGATATCCGCACCTTAGGTGCATCTGGCTACTTCACCTATGACCCAGGCTTCCTAGCAACTGCTTCATGTGAATCTGCTATTACTTTTATCGATGGCGGAAAAGGTGTTTTACAACACCGTGGTTACCCGATTGATAGTTTAGCGAAAGAAGCTAACTACCTTGAAGTTTGCTACATATTATTAAATGGTACTGCGCCAACTAAAGCAGAGTATGATGAATTTGAAAACATCATTACTAACCATACGATGGTTCATGAGAAGATGGCTAACTTCTTCCAAGGCTTCAGAGCAGATGCCCATCCTATGGCGATGCTTTGTGGTATTGTTGGTGCTATGTCATCGTTCTATCATGACGATTTAGACATTACAGACCCTGCACAGCGCATGCGTTGTGCACATCGTTTAGTGGCTAAAATGCCAACTATTTCAGCGATGGCTTATAAATACAGCATGGGTCAACCTTTCGTTTACCCACGAAATGACTTAAATTATGCAGAAAACTTCTTACATATGATGTTCTCTGTACCTGCAGAAGAATATAACGTTAGCCCAACACTTGCTAAAGCAATGGACCGTATCTTTACTTTACATGCTGATCATGAGCAAAACGCTTCAACATCTACAGTACGTTTAGCTGGTTCTTCTGGTGCAAACCCATACGCTTGTATCGCTGCTGGCGTAGCTTCACTTTGGGGCCCTGCTCATGGCGGCGCAAATGAAGCTTGTTTAACAATGCTTGAAGAAATTGGCGATGTATCTCGCGTTGATGAGTTTGTTAAGAAAGCTAAAGATAAGAACGATCCGTTCCGTCTAATGGGTTTTGGTCATCGTGTTTATAAAAACTTTGACCCTCGTGCAACAGTAATGCGTGAAACTTGTCATGAAGTTCTAGAAGAGCTTGGTGTTAACGATCCACTATTAGACGTTGCTATGGCGTTAGAAAAAGTTGCTTTGGAAGACCCATACTTTATCGAGAAAAAGCTATACCCTAACGTAGACTTCTACTCAGGTATCATCTTAAAAGCGATAGGTATTCCAACAAGCATGTTCACGGTAATTTTTGCTATGTCACGCACTGTTGGCTGGATTTCTCATTGGGATGAAATGTTATCTCAACCAGGCCAAAAAATCGGTCGCCCACGTCAAAAATATACTGGTGAAATCAATCGCGAATTCACACCATTAAAAAATAGATAATTTCGATTACCTATAACCCAAAAAGCAGCCTTTTAGGCTGCTTTTTTTATGCTCTAAGTAAAACAATTAACCAAATTTAAGTTAACCTAAAACACTTTCCTGTGCATTTATCGAACAATAAATACACGATATTGCCAGTCGGATTATTTATTATAGTTATCTTTAACAATTCATAAATAAATAGCGTTAGGTACGTAATATATAGAAAATGGCGACAATGATAATTAGCGCACAAAACTTAAGCATTCAATATGAATAAATATGCGCTTTGTATACTTTATACTATCAGACTTAAGCAAATTTTTGTCGATAGTCCTTTGGTGTTAACCCTGTGAAACGCTTAAACAGTTGCCTAAAACTAGAAATATCTTCATAACCAACCGACCAAATAATTTTATTAATATTATCTGTTGTGTTTTCCAGTCGCTGCTTTGCCATTTCGATGCGAATACGCTGCAAGTAACTAATAGGAGTTTCTCCTGTAGCTAGTTTAAAGCGACGTTTAAACGTGCGTGAACCTAAGCCCACTTGGTCAGCAAGAGTATCGATTGAAATCTCCTGATCAAAATGCCCTTCTAACCATTCTTGAGCTTTCAATATTGCTTGGTCGTCGTGTCCTTTCTGCGCTTTAAATGTGACATAAGGTGATTGCTTCTCTCTTACCGGATCAAAAACAATCAATTTTGCAGAATCTGATGCTACTTCCTTACTGATGTAGCGCTCAATTAAATAAAGCACCATATCTATATATGCCATTGATCCACCCGAACAAATTACATCACCATTATCAACAAGTAATTGGTCTGAATTTAGTCGAATGTATGGAAATACGCGTCTGAATAAATCAGCGCTACGCCAATGAGTCGTAGCGACTTTACCTGCCAAAAGACCTGAAGATGCTAATAAGAAGCTACCTGTACAGAAGCTCGAAATTAGCGTCCCTTGATTCTTGCAACTTACCAACCACTGCTTAATTTCGTCTTTCTGTTCTAGCTCTATATCTTCGCCACAACAGTCAACTACAACCTCAACAGTTGCAGAGACTATGATTACATCGGGCGTATTATCAGGATCTAGAAGTTGGGTTGGCATAATTTGTACGCCGTTATAACCAACGACAGGCTTGTTATCTATCGTTACAATCTGACAATCTATTTTTTTATTTGCACCTTCACCGTAACGTCTATCCACACAATAGTTCGCTGCAAATATTACGTCCAAAATGCCGTATACGGCTGACACCATACACCCGTTAGTTGCTAAAACTGCCACTTTCACAATAGCCACCTGTCACTTTTGCCACTTATGATGGCTAATATGCCACCTCATTTTCTTTTAATCAACCAATATCATAGCTTCAATGCCAAAAAGGAGGTGATATATGAAAAATTTATTAAGTCTACTTACTGTTTTTCAGCAATTGTTAACCCTAATGATAATGATCAGTATCATAATGGTTCCTATTTATTTTGAACTATCAATGACAATGACCTTAACTGCAGTGCCAATTATGTTTTTGTTAATGTCTTGGTTTTCTATTTATTACGATCAGAAATTAATTTCATGGCGCGACTACCTACGTAAACACGAGAAATTAGATCGTTCACAGTGCAAGATTAGCGCTTGTTGGCTTCATAATGCCTAACAAGTATTCTCTATCTTCGGAGTATTCGACGATAGGCAAGGCATTAAAATTACTGGTATAATGCGCGCCCTTGTTTTCTAGCATTTAAAATTTATGTCTGATTATCAATTAAGATTTGGTGGTATTGCTCGATTATACGGCGTGCAAGGTGCAGCCATTATTCAAGAAGCAGCGATATGCGTAATAGGTATTGGTGGTGTTGGTTCATGGGTAGCCGAAGCATTAGCGCGCAGTGGTGTAGGCAAAATTACATTAATCGATCTTGATGATATATGTGTGACCAATATAAACCGTCAAATTCATGCTAAGTCAGACACAGTTGGTGAAAGCAAAGTCGAAGAAATGGCGAAACGTATTCAACAAATCAACCCGGACTGTCAGGTTGAAGAAGTTGAAGACTTCGTCACGTTGGACAATGTTAGAGAGTTAATCAGCAAAGAATTTGACTATGTTATTGATGCGATAGATTCCGTACCTATTAAATCGGCAATTATTGCTCATTGTAAACGCAATAAAATACCCATTATCACTGTAGGTGGTGCTGGTGGACAAACCGATCCGACACAAATTTCAATCTGCGATTTAAGCCAAACATATCAAGATCCTTTATTGGCAAAAGTAAGAAATCAGCTGAGGCGAGAATATAACTTCCCACGAAATACTAAACGAAAATTCAGTATAGACGCGGTATTTTCGACACAGCAATTAGTCTATCCTGACGCTGATGGTAATGTTTGCCACGCTAAACAAACACAAGAAGGCGCAATGCGCTTAGATTGCAGCGGAGGGTTTGGCGCTGCCACTCACGTAACAGCAAGTTTTGCTTTTTTTGCAGTAGGAAAAACGATTGATAAGCTGATTAAGAAAAAATTATCGGCTCACTAGCTTTCACTTTCGGCTACGATTTGTATTATGCGTGCAACAATAGAGCGAACACCGCTGCCGCGTGAAGGACTTAAATGTTGTATCAGTCCTAATTGTTCAAAATAGCCTTCAATATCGAAATCAAGTATTTGCTCAGACGACTTATTTTCAAACGCAGATAATATGATAACAAGTAATCCCCTGATCACTTTGGCATCACTATCTGTCTGAAAGTGCCAATGGTTAACGCCATCGACTTGACCTTGCAACCAAACATCACTTTCGCAACCTTGAATTAAATTGTCTTCACCTCTTAAACTTTTGGGCATTCTCGATAGGGATTTACCAAGCATCATTATTTCACGGTGACGGCCATCCCAGCCTTTAGCTTTTTCAAAACGATGATTGATATCTTCGAGCGCACTAGTTTCGTCAACAGTTGTTCTCAATTCTTGTGTTAAATACTGGTTTAAAACATTAATGAGGGAGTCTACTTCAGCGCGGGTATTATATGGCGCTAATGAAACACGAATACAGCCATCAAGTGATAAGTACTCCATTAACGGCATAGCACAATGATGCCCTGCTCTAACCGCAATATTATTGGTATCAAGAAAACTCGCAATGTCCTGATTATGGTGTTCATCAATAATAAAAGAAAAAACAGGAATATCGGGTATGTCTGTAAACAAAAGCGTTAAATTGGGTATTTGGTTTAATTGTTTAAAACAATACTCAGTTAATGCTCGTTCATATTGGACAAACTGTTCCCTGTATTCTTCAACAAATTTAATCGCAGCAGAAAGCCCCAATACAGCTGAGATATTAGGTGTACCCGATTCAAATTTAAATGGCAGTTCGCCGTAGGTCGTACCAGAAAAACTTACGTTTTTTATCATCTCTCCGCCAAACTGGTATGGCGGCATTTTCATTAGTAATTCTCGTTTGCCAAATAGCACACCGATGCCCGTTGGGCCAAACATTTTATGTCCAGAATAGACAAGAAAGTCACAATCTAACGATTGCACATCAATCTTAATATGAGCGACAGCTTGAGCCGCATCAACAAGAATTTTAGCGCCTACATTTCGAGCGGCTTTGACAATACCGTTAATATCATTAACTTTACCGACAGTATTAGAAATTAATGTACAGGCAACAATAGCGGTTTTAGGTGAGATATATGTTGATAAATTATCGGTATCGATTTTGCCATCGCTTGTTAATGGTAACACCCTAATTTTTGCGCCAGTTCGTTTTGCTACTTCTTGCCATGGCACTATATTGGCGTGATGCTCACTGTGACTTAATAAAATTTCATCATCTTTCGATAAAAAGACACTGCCATAGCATTGAGCAACAATATTAATAGCCTCTGTGGTGCCTTTGGTCCAGACAATTTCTTGCTCACTACTAGCATTAATAAAACGTTGAGCGTCAACTCGTGACTTTTCAAAAAGTGCGGTAGCCGAGCGACTAAGTTGATGAGAAGAACGATGGACATTGGCATTGCAGTTCAAATAATAATTTGACGTCGCATCTATAACATTTTGTGGTTTTTGAGTGGTAGCTGCATTATCGAAATAAATAAGAGGTTTACCCTCACTCTCGGATAAACACAGTAACGGAAAAATTTTTTTAAAACGTTGTGGACAAAAATCACTCATCAATTAATTGACACAAATCAGCAATAAAACTTGCACAATTATACCTTAGTATCAGCGGCTAATTGAGGAATTATTTAGTTAATTCACTGTTAATTTTCTAGTCAATGGTCTATACCTAATAGACACTAAATAAGGTTGTAATTATGTCATTATTCTCTTGGTTTAAAGAAGCTAATCATAAAGTGTATCGGAAGCCTCTAATTGGAAATGATAAACATCAATTAAATCAAGCTATGTGGCCAACGGCAAAAGTAAGAGACTCTTTATTAGAATCAAACAAACCAGCCATTTTAAAACCAAATAAAACATCAAATTTAACTTATTTTGACGTTCCGCAAATAGACCTGATCAACCGAAACTAGCCGGCAAAATCTCTAATAACCTCGAGTAAGAATTTTTTCAATTTTTTCGGCTGAATAGTGCATCTGAGTTTTGTTTAGCCAATAATTTGCGTTGTCGAGATCATTTAGCCGTAAGTACTCAAGTGAAATATTAAAATGAAAAGATGGCATGCTATACATTTTAGGTACCGCCTCTAACATTTCTATGTACTCTGTTGGAAGTTTTACGTCATGGTTTCTCAACAGTGTCCGCTTATTTAGCGGTTTAATTGCCATATGCTTAGTATTTTGTTGGCAAGTTTCAGCTAAAAATATACCGACCCCGGATTTAGCATAAGCCTGATTTAAAACTAGCTGTTGCTTTCCTAAGACTAGCGAAGCGTCGAGCATATGAAACCAAGGCAACTGCTTTACTTTGCTTATCGGCACTGAATATGAATATTCGTGCTGTTCTGTTAAGTGCTGCTCAATTACGGCAATGTTATAACCAATATCGAATGCTTCTTCATTGCACACTTTATGTTGTGACGATAATTCGTATTCATCAACAAAACCCAATAGGTGTGTCACTTCATGATTAAATACATTAATGTCGTCGTATCGGTCGATATATAGAATACCGTAATTCACATTTGCTCCACCTTTGGGAAGCATTACGCCGAGGTATGTGCTTTTTATTTCACTCGCATATTGCTGCCAAAAAGATTCATCACAGCTAATTGGCTGATTGGCATTACTTGTGCGGCTGCAGCTCTCACTATAACTTGGCAAATACCTTATTCGCTCAATACAAAGGTAGTCATTTAGCACTCCCTGTTTATATTGTTTAGCTAATGTTTCAAAGTGTTGTAACCCCTCAAAAGTGCCAGCAACCAACGTTATACTTAAAGGGCAGCTAGTAATCTTAGTGTTTTGGGGACTTGTTTGAAGAACATTGTACTTATCTAACAACTCAAGAAATTTTCGACTTTTTTCATGATGATTTAATTTGGGTACAAAGCGATTAAGTTCACTTAATTCACCGATTGCCATTAGCGATTTTATTTTGAGAATCGCTAATGGTTGACTCTTAGCTATTAGCACATCATCGATTAAAAAATTCGCCTCTTTATATTGTCCATTTTCATAGTAATAATTTGCTAAATACTGTGTTGCCAATAAGTGCTTGCTTTTCGCGGCTTGTTTAAGCAACTCAATGCCTAACTCTTTTTTACCCGAGGTTAGATAATATTCTCCTAATGAAAAAGAAACATCATGGTTTCCCTGTTCTACCAATCGATGAGCTATAGCTAGCCATGCAAGGCTGCCTCTTTCACTTTGTTCGAATTGATATAACTCAGCTGCTGGAAGTTGGTAGGCTAAAGCGTATGCTAGCGTAGCCTCCGAAACTTGATTAGTTTTGATTTGAGATTGGAAGTAGCCCGAAAATAAAAATGAGCTTGATGACAGCGTAATCATCAAGCTCAATAATATAAGTGCTCTTACTAGCATATAGCTCGTCGTATTTAGTAGCTATTGTTTTGGCGGATCAAATCTAACTCTAACTTGGCATAACGATGCTCAACAAACTCATATACATTAGTGCTTAATGCAAGTTTAAAAAAGTTAATTGCTACTTTTTCCTCACCTTTATATTGCGCATATTTACCTAAGTAAAAGTATGCTTCACATAACCTATCTGTTAGTGCTTTATTTGAATGTACATTTGCCGTTAATTGTTGAATAAACTGGCTTTGAGAAACTTCACCTAAATAAAGCTGGATGACTTGTTTGGCCCATACTTGCTCACTCACAAAACTAGAGCGTTCTTTCAATTTTTCTATTGCGACTTTATTGTCAACTTGCTGCTCCGCCAAATACAGCCATAATATTCGATAAGGATCATTGTTTTGTTTCGCTAAAAACACTTCAAAGTCATCAGCCGCTAATTGTGGTCTGCCGCCATAATATAAGGCAATCCCACGGTTTAAAAATGCATATTCATGTGCAGGGTTTAAGTCTATAGCTGAATCAAATTGATCATAAGCCTGATTAAATTCTTGCATTTGCGTGAAATGAATCCCTAGGAAGTTGTATGCATCAACTAAGTCAGGTTTCAAACGCAGTGCTCGATTAAAGTCCAGTCTAGCTAGGTTTCTCAACCCAACGCTGTCATATATTACCCCTCTATCGTAATAAAGTTGTGCTTTCTGCATATCGTTAATTTCAGCGCGTTGAATAACTTCTGTTAATCTTGCCAAAGCCACTTCACTTTTATAGCTAATAGGCATAGGTTCAGCTATTACTAGGTTACCTAAAGCTGAATTATTCGGTTGAGTTGTTGCGCAGCCTTGAATGATCAAAAAACAGGCAGCAAGGAAAATACTTGATAATTTTGTCACTTAGGAAAGTTCCTACGCTTGTCTAAAGAGATTGATTTACTTTTTCGAGTATATAAAAAAGGGAGCTTGATAGCTCCCTTTTTATTGTTTAAATAAGTGATTAATCTTGAGATTCTTCACTTTCTGAAGGAGCAGTTTCAGCTGATTCAGCTTTTTCTACCGCTTCTTTCATACTTAAACGAACACGACCTTGACGATCTACTTCTAGTACTTTAACCGTTACTTCCTGGCCTTCACTTAGAACATCAGTAACAGCGTTTACACGCTCTTCTGATATTTGTGAAATGTGAACTAAGCCATCTTTTCCAGGTAATACGTTAACAAATGCACCAAAATCTACGATACGTACAACTTTACCTTGGTAAATTGTGCCAACTTCGATTTCAGCCGTTAGTGCTTTAATGCGATTGATTGCATCTTCAGCTTGCTTACCATCTGTTGCAGCAATTTTAACAGTACCATCATCTTCAATTTCGATAGTTGTGCCTGTTTCTTCTGTAAGTTGACGGATTGTTGCGCCACCTTTACCAATAACGTCACGGATCTTATCAGAGTTGATCTTCATCGTATGAATACGAGGAGCAAAGTCAGAAATATCATCACGTGCCGTGCTAATTGCTTCATCCATAACACTTAGGATATGAATACGAGCCGCTTTAGCTTGGTTCAATGCAGTTTGCATAATATCTTGAGTGATACCTTCAATCTTGATATCCATTTGCAGTGCAGTAATACCTTCAGAAGTACCTGCTACTTTAAAGTCCATATCACCTAAGTGATCTTCATCACCTAAGATATCAGAAAGAACAACATGGCTGTCACCTTCCTTAACAAGACCCATAGCAATACCAGCAACAGATGCTTTAATTGGAACACCTGCATCCATCAATGCTAATGACGTACCACAAACTGAAGCCATCGAAGATGAACCGTTAGATTCTGTAATTTCCGATACAACACGTACAGCATACGGGAACTCTTCAGCTGTAGGCATAACAGCTAAAACACCGCGCTTCGCTAAACGACCATGACCAATTTCACGACGCTTTGGAGAACCAATAAAGCCAGTCTCACCTACTGAGTATGGAGGGAAGTTATAGTGAAGCATGAAGCTGTCAGTCTTCTCACCCAAAATAGTTTCAACACGCTGAGAATCACGCTGCGTACCTAAAGTCGCAGTTACTAACGCTTGAGTCTCACCACGAGTAAATACTGCGCTACCGTGCGTGCGCGGCAATACACCTGTCATTACGTCAAGTGCACGAACCATTTCTGGATCACGACCATCAATACGAGGGTGACCTTGAGTAATACGGCCACGTACTACAGTTTTTTCAAGATCGTGGAACAAATCTTTTGCTTCTTGAACGTTTAATTCAGCATCTTCGGCTAGTAACTTTTCTACTACTTCATTACGGATTTCGCCGACACGTTCATAACGCGCTGCTTTTTCAGTAATTTGGTAAGCATCATTTACTTGGCTTTCAGAAAGCTCAGCGATTTTAGCAATCAATTCTGCATTTTTAACTGGTGCTTCCCAGTTCCACGATGGTGTATTTACTTCAGCAGCAAATTCTTTAATCGCATTGATTGCAGTTTGAGACTGTTCGTGACCGTATACAACAGCGCCTAACATGACTTCTTCTGAAAGTACTTCAGCTTCAGATTCAACCATTAATACTGCAGAGTCAGTACCTGCAACAACTAAATCAAGTTGACTTGTTTCTAATTCTGACTGTAATGGGTTAAGTACATATTTATCTTCAGCGTAGCCAACACGAGCTGCGCCAATTGGGCCACTAAAAGGAACGCCAGCAATTGCTAGAGCAGCTGATGTACCAAGTAAAGAAATAATATCTGGTGCAATTTCTGGATTAGCAGAAACTACAGTAATAATAACTTGAACTTCGTTTGTAAATCCTTCCGGAAATAATGGACGAATTGGACGGTCAATTAATCGAGCCGTTAATGTTTCTTCTTCAGAAGGACGACCTTCACGTTTGAAGAAACCACCAGGTATTTTACCTGCTGCATATGTTTTCTCTTGATAGTTAACCGTTAAAGGGAAAAAGTCTTGACCTTCAACTGCTTCTTTCTTTGCAACAACTGTTACCAATACGCTGGTATCATCCATAGATGCCATTACAGCAGCTGAAGCTTGACGAGCTATAACACCCGTTTCTAACGTTACGGTATGTTGGCCGTATTCAAATGTTTTAGTTACCGGAGTAAACATTTATATTTTCCTTATTTAAGACACTAACTTACCTATTTAAGTTAGCTCTGTTTTCTTTCGTTTAATTTGCCCGCTAATTATAGCGGCAAGAATGGTATTTACTAGGGCGAATGCAAATTAAAACGCCAATGTCACAATTTATTACGACAATCTAATTTTTAAAGTCGAGATATTTGTATTAAATCATCGATGATCGTATAAATAATGCGTCTGTTACGAAAAAATCGCTTATGAAACGAATGAAGTTAGCAAAAAGTTTTATTACCTTGTGGTTTGCTTTTAGTGTGTTCAACAATGTCTATGCAATTGATGTGGTATACCCTGGTCACGAACGCGATGATTATTTCGTTTCAGTGTTACGTCACGCTTTATCTAATAAATACAATTCAGAAAATTATCATGTAAAGGCATATGGATTAGATATGCCTAAAGGCCGTGCCTTTGATCTTATGGCTAGCAACAAAGGTATGGATGTAATGTTTGGCGGCTCAACATTAGAGCGTGAAAGCAAATATATGCCGATACGTTTTCCATTACTTAAAGGATTAAATGGTTGGCGAATACCGCTAGTTAATAAAGATAATCAATCATTATTTGAAAACATTACTGATGTAGAAAAATTAAATACCGTTAGTGCTGGCCTATTTCATACGTGGTCTGACACCCGTATATTGCAAAGCAATAATCTCTTGGTTATTACAGGAAGTGATGCTGAAGGGCTTTACTATATGTTGCATAAAGACCGGTTTGATTACTTTCCACGTTCAGTATTAGAGGTGATATGGGATTATAAAGAACACGAACACCTGAACATCACCATCGATAAGCATGCATTAATCCACTACCCCACCGCATATTACTTTTATGTGAGAAATGGTAACTATAAGCTCGCACAGGCTATATCGAAAGGCTTGGAATTATCGTTCAAAGATGGCTCTTTAGAAAGCCTCTTTAATGAATTTTATGGCGACGTAGTTAGTAGAGTAAAAAATGAAAAACGGCATGTGATCAAGTTGCGAAATCCATTCTTGTCAAAAGAAACGCCGTTAGCACGTAAAGAACTATGGGTAGATTTAACTGCTCAATAATTAATATTCATGCACAAAAAAAGGCGCCTAGGCGCCTTTTTTCTTAGAAAAACTAGGATTAACGACGTAAGCCTAATTTACCGATTAATGCAGTGTAACGTGCAACGTCTTTACGCTTTAAGTAATCTAAAAGCTTACGACGTGAACTAACCATGCGTAATAAACCACGACGAGAGTGGTGATCATGGATGTGCGCTTTAAAGTGACCTTGTAAGTGGTTGATTTGAGTAGTTAATAAAGCTACTTGAACCTCTGGAGAACCAGTGTCACCTTCTTTTGTTGCATATTCAGCAACGATTGCTGCTTTTTGCTCTGCAGATAAAGACATAATAATTACCTTTTAAGTTTAGTGTTAAAAATCGCGTCAAGCCGAACACTAAATCAGCAAGACGTTCAAAAGAGCGCGTATTCTATACAGCCTACACACTCAATGCAAGTAATCTTACATTTGCTCTTGATGTTCTACGATTATACGCTTAGGCGCAACTAGTCCATCATCATTAATTTGGCCAACACCAAGAAACTCAGATTCTTCGCTAAACACCTGAACGAGTCCTGACAATGGTGCATTTGCTACCTGTACCGGATTGCCATGACGTAAATATATTACTGAACTATTATCTACTTCTACTTTAGGCATACCTTCCAACGCGGTTTCCATTGGCAGCAAAATTTCGTCCAAATACGTAGATGGTTGTATCTCTTCAGACTTTGCTTTTTGTAATAAGGCTTCAAGTTGCTCGATTGTTAACATCTTATCTCTTGGATAACTTCCCACGCTAACTCTTCGAAGCATTGAGACATGAGCACCACAACCAAGTAATTCACCTAAGTCATCGACAATTGTGCGAATATACGTACCTTTGGATACATGAAGTTCCATATCAACTTCGTCACCTTCGAAACGCAAAACATCTAAGCGAAATACTTCAATATCACGAGCCTCTCTAGGTACTTCAATACCTTCTCGCGCGTATTTATATAATGGCTGACCTTGATACTTTAATGCAGAATACATTGAGGGTATCTGCTGTGACTTGCCTCGAAACTTATCTACCGCTGCCAATAACTGGTCACTTGAAATCTCTACAGGCTTTTCACTTACCACATCGCCATCTGCATCACTGGTAGTTGTTCTAACGCCTAACTTTGCCGTCACAATGTAAGTTTTATCTGTATCCAATAAAAACTGTGAAAACTTCGTGCCCTCACCTAAGCAAATTGGCAACATTCCGGTGGCTAAAGGATCTAATGCCCCAGTATGACCTGCTTTTTGAGCGAAATAAATTCGTTTAACTTGCTGTAAAGCTTGGTTAGATGAGATCTCTAACGGTTTATCAAGTAATACAATGCCGTTGATTGGACGGCCTTTCCTTCTTCTAGCCATCGACTAACTGTCCTTATGGCCTTCATCAGTACTATTGTCACCCGCTTTGCGTTCATCTTCCGCAACAGCTTGATTAACTAAGTTTGTCATTCTAACGCCCTCGACGAGCGATTTGTCATAAACAAAACGCAATTCAGGCATGATGCGCGCCTTGATACGTTTGGCTAAGACACTTCGAATAAAACCAGCCGCTTCATTTAAAATAACAACGGACTCTTGTTCACTTTGACCTTCAAGGGTAAAGAAGGTAACGAAGACTTTGGCATAAGCTAGATCTCGTGTAACTTCTACAGCGTTAACCGTAACCATACCTAAGCGAGGATCTTTAACTTCGCGCTGTATAATAGTGGCTACTTCTTTTTGGATTTGCTGACCTACTCGGTCTGTTCGAGAAAAATCTCTGCTCATAGAAACTCCTATGACATTCAGCAATTGCTGAGATAAAAACGGGGGCTAAGCCCCCATTTAATAATAACTTAGCAAAAAGAACTTAAAGCGTTCTCTTCACCTCAACGGTTTCAAATACTTCGATTTGGTCACCCACTTTAACGTCATTATAGTTCTTAACACCAATACCACACTCAGTGCCGTTACGAACTTCTTGTACGTCATCTTTAAAGCGGCGTAGTGATTCAAGTTCACCTTCGTAAATTACAACGTTTTCACGAAGTACACGAATTGGCGCGCTACGCTTGATGTTACCTTCAGTAACCATACAACCTGCAATAGCACCAATTTTTGGAGACTTGAACACGTCACGTACTTCAGCAAGACCAATGATTTCTTGCTTAAACTCAGGAGCAAGTAAACCACTCATCGCTTGTTTAACTTCATCAATAAGCGCATAAATTACGCTGTAATAACGTAAATCTACACCTTCAGTTTCAATCACTTTACGCGCAGCTGCATCAGCACGAACGTTAAAACCAACAACAATCGCATTTGAAGCTGCAGCCAATGAAGCATCAGTCTCAGTAATACCACCAACACCAGAGCCGATGATTTTCACCTTAACTTCTTCTGTTGATAGTTTAACTAAAGAATCTGAAATTGCTTCTAATGAGCCTTGTACGTCAGACTTAAGTACCACGTTAACTTCAGAAATATCACCTTCAGCCATGTCAGAGAACATATTTTCAAGTTTAGCTTTCTGTTGACGCGCAAGTTTAACATCTCGGAATTTACCTTGACGATATAGTGCTACTTCACGTGCTTTCTTTTCATCTTTAACAACTGTGGCTTCATCACCTGATTGAGGAACACCAGAAAGACCTAAAATCTCTACTGGAATTGAAGGACCTGCAGATTGAATCTGACGACCCAATTCATCACGCATTGCTCGAACACGACCATATTCAAGACCACAAAGTACGATATCACCTTGGTTTAACGTACCCTCTTGAACAAGCACTGTCGCTACTGGGCCACGGCCTTTATCAAGTTTAGATTCAACAACAACACCGCTTGCCATTTTATCAACAACAGCGGTTAGCTCTAATACTTCTGATTGAAGTAGCACTGAATCTAATAAGTCATCGATACCTAAACCAGTCTTAGCTGATACGTGAACGAACTGAACATCACCACCCCAATCTTCTGGGATTACATCGTGCTGAGATAGCTCAGTTTTTACGCGATCTGGATCAGCAGTTTCTTTATCCATTTTGTTAACAGCAATGATAATTGGCGCATCAGCTGCTTTAGCATGTTGAATGGCTTCAATTGTTTGCGGCATCACACCATCGTCTGCTGCAACAACAATAATGACGATATCTGTCGCTTTAGCACCACGAGAACGCATAGACGTAAACGCCGCGTGACCAGGGGTATCTAGGAACGTTACCATGCCATGGCCAGTTTCTACGTGATATGCACCGATATGCTGTGTAATACCACCTGCTTCACCTGCAGCTACTTTTGCTTCACGGATATAATCAAGTAAAGATGTCTTACCATGGTCAACGTGACCCATAATAGTAACAACTGGCGCACGAGTAATTGCATCACCTGCGTCACCACGATCAGACAGTACAGCTTCTTCAAGTGCATTTTCTTTAACTAGCACAACCTCACGACCCATCTCTTCAGCTACTAAAGCAGCCGTTTCCTGATCGATTACTTGGTTAATGGTTGCCATTGCTCCCATTTTGAACATAACTTTTACTACTTCAGCACCTTTAACAGACATTTTATTTGCTAATTCTGCTACTGAAATTGTTTCACCAATACGAACTTCTTTATTCTTAATTTCAACAGGCTTTTGGAAGCCATGTTTCAAGCTTTGTGGTGCAGATAACGTTTTCTTCTTACCTTTACCTGTTCTTACTGGTTTATCTTGGACAGCCTTTTTCTTCTTACGGCGACGCCCAACACCTTCATCTTGAGCATCTACTTTGTCTTCAGCTTCCTGCGCATAAACAGAAGAAGTTACGTGAACAACATCGTTTTCATGTTTCTTACGCTCTTCTTCTTCTTTTTTCCAGCGAGCTTCATTTTCTTCAGCAAGTTTTTTCGCAGCTTCCGCTGCGGCTTTCGCTTCTGCTTCCGCTTTCTCAGCAGCTTCTTTCTCTGCAATTAAGCGAATTCGCTCTGCTTCATCAGCTTCAGCTTTTTCCTCAGGCGTCATTGCAGCTTTTGCCGCTTCAATTTCTTCCGCTTTTGCTTTTGCCGCTTCTTTTGCTTTAGCATCCGCTTCTGCTTTAGCCTTCGCTTTAGCTTCTGCATCTGCTTTTGCTTTAGCTTCTGCTTCTGCTTTAGCTTTTGCCGCTGCTTCTTCTGCTGCTTTAGCATCCGCTTCAGCTTGTAGACGCGCTTCTTCTTCAGCTTTTTCTTGCGCTTCTGCTAACTGCTGCTCTTCTAATTCGCTGCGTTTAACATAAGTACGCTTTTTACGTACTTCTACTTGAACTTGCTTAGCTTTTGAACCACTACCTACAGATAAGGTGGTTTTCTTCTTGCGGCTTAGCGTCATTTTACTTGGCTTAGCTTCAGAATCATCACCATGCTGCTTTCTTAAGTAAGAAAGCAAAGATTCTTTTTCTTGCTCTGTTACTATATCTGCTGCATTTTTTGTTACACCAGTCTCTGCAAATTGACTAATAAGGCGGTCTACCGGAGTGCCGACTTCATTGGCGAGTTCTTCAATCGTTACATCTGCCATCTATATTTATCTCCCGGCGTCTTATTCTTCGTTAAACCAACAGATGTTACGAGCAGCCATAATCAGCTCACCTGCTTTGGTTTCATCTAATTCTTCTATTTCAATTAAATCATCTACGCCTTGCTCAGCTAGATTTTCTAAAGTTGAAACACCTTTACTTGCTAACACAAACGCCAAGTGACGCTCTAATCCTTCAAGTGCCAATAAATCTTCAGCTGGCTCAGCGCCTTCTAATGACTCTTCACTTGCTAGTGCTTGTGTCGTTAACGCCGCTTTAGCTCTCTCGCGTAGCTCGTTAACTATTTCTTCGTTCATACCGTCAATTTCAAGTAACTCATTAACTGGTACGTAGGCAATTTCTTCTAATGAACCGAACCCTTCATCAACCAAAATAGTTGCAAAATCTTCATCGATATCAAGTTTCTCAGTGAATAAATTAAGTACCTTGTCATTTTCAGCTTGGTGCTTCTCATTCATGTCATCAACAGTCATTACATTAAGCTCCCAGCCTGTTAACTGGCTTGCTAAACGTATATTTTGACCATTACGGCCAATAGCCATTGCTAAGTTGCCTTCTTCAACCGCAATATCCATTGTGCCTTTATCTTCATCAACAATAATTGATGCAACTTCTGCAGGAGCCATTGCATTAATAACAAATTGTGCAGGGTTATCATCGAAAAGTACGATATCAACACGCTCTCCGCCAAGTTCACCTGATACTGCTTGCACACGTGAACCACGCATACCAACACAAGCTCCAACTGGGTCAATTCTCTTATCGTTTGATTTAACCGCGATTTTTGCACGAGAACCAGGATCGCGAGCTGCACCCTTGATTTCCAACATTTCTTCGCCAATTTCTGGCACTTCTACGCGGAAAAGTTCAATTAGCATCTCAGGCTTTGTACGGCTTACAAATAATTGTGCGCCTCGTGCTTCTGGTTTAATTGCATATAGTAAACCACGAATACGGTCACCCGGACGGAAAACTTCTCGTGGCAACATATCATCACGATAAACAATAGCTTCTGCGTTATTACCTAAATCAAGAATAACACTGTCGCGATTTGCTTTTTTAACAACGCCGGTAATAAGTTCACCAACTTGTTCTTGGTATGCATCAACAACTAAAGCACGCTCAGCTTCACGTACTTTCTGTACAATTACTTGTTTAGCTGTTTGTGTTGTAATGCGATCAAACTTAACCGATTCAATTTGCTCTTCTACATAATCACCAGTATTTAATTCTGGATCGTCATATTGAGCAGCAGCTAAGCTAATTTCAGCAAATGGATTTTCCATTTCCTGTTCATTGTCATCAATAATTAACCAACGGCGGAACGTATCGAATTCGCCAGTTTTGCGATCGATTGAAACACGTACTTCGATATCACCTTCATATTTCTTTTTCGTGGCAGTCTCTAGTGCTGTTTCCATCGCTTGGAAAATGCTCTCACGTGGCACCGCCTTTTCATTTGAAACGGCATCTACGACCAGTAAAACTTCCTTACTCATGTTCTATAGCCTTCTACTTATTCAATAATTAAAACTGTGGTACTAGGTTTGCTTTGTCGATATTGCCATGCGGCAATTCAAAAGTTTCTCCGTCAACCGTTACGATCAAAGCCTCACCTTCGATAGCATCAAGTTGGCCTTTAAACTTACGACGACCATTTAATGGCACACCTAGCTTAACTTCGACTACTTCACCAATTACGGCTTCAAAATGAGCCAAATCGAACAAAGGTCGGTCTAAACCTGGAGAAGAAACTTCTAAGTTATATTCGGTACTGATTGGATCTTCTACATCCAAAATAGCGCTAACTTGTCGGCTTACTTCTGCGCAATCATCAACGTTAATGCCGTTTTCATGATCAATAAACAAACGTAAAACTGAATGCTTACCAGCACTTAAAAATTCGATGCCTAGTAATTCTTTGCCAACCTGCTCCACAGAAGGTCGTAACATTTCAGTTAGTTTTTGTTCAAATTTTGCCAATCTCAGATTCTCCAGATATAAAAAAAGGGCATATAGCCCAGCGAATATTTGCTGTGTTTGTCTTAATTTCGACAAACAAAAAAGCCCCAACACAAGGGGCTTTTATTCACTGAGCCCTTTGTATTCATCAAATAAATTTGATGAAAAAGCCACATGACTAAAATAAACAAACCTGCTTATTTCTCAGTGCAGTCAAGCCGCTTCATTAGATGGGCCGAATTATATAGCCAGCCCATAAGATAAGCAAGCTTAAACTCAAGTAAATAACGATAATCAAGGAATTAACTACGCGCTTGATTGGTTTTATACGAAGTTAGTAGACAAACTGTCAAACATTTTTACATTTTCACACATTTTAGGGTAAAAGTTTATTATTGTTTACAATAGGTTAGAATTGCATCAGCTTTCATGTTATAAATAAAAAAGCGAACATTTTTTTACTTATTTGGGAAACGGTTTAAAACATGTATACATTCTCTCAATTGTTGGCGAGAAATACCGTATTAGGCATTGTTTTTATCATTGTTATAACAATGCTGTCCGTTGTTTTTTTATCTGGCCTAACTTCAGAAAAGCAAGCACAACACCAGCAAGCGCTAAGTGCTATTGCTAAACAGCTTGGTAATCATAAGGAGCTAGCAAATACACTTAGAAAAAATGCCAAGTATACAAAACTATCTATTAATACTTTTGATGGTGAGCGCGTTTATAGCTACACCAACCCTAAACTTGGCTTTGTATTCCCTACTACCCAACCTGCAGCTAAAAAAATATCTTTAAAGTCTGAAAATCTAACGATTGAATTTCAACTAGACGTTAGCGATGACTCATTCTTTGTCTTGAAGCTTATCTTAACTATTTCAGCCGTCATTATTGCGTTAATAGTAATTGCAACATCTATGAGCGTTAAAAATAATGCCCGCTTTATGTCGCTAGTAAGCAGTCAAATTAAAAAAGATTTAGAACTTGTTGCTCAAGACGAGACAAACGGAAAAGAAGACATTATCGAAATACCAGAATTAAAAGAAGGTATTAAGGAAATTAAGCAATTAATTGAAGGTCAAGTTGCGAGTTCCTCTGTATTAGAAAAAGAAGCCTATACGGACCATTTAACTCATCTTGATAATCGAAATCGATTTGTACAATTTTATGAATCGATCATGGAAAAAACTAGCTCAGTTAAATTCGGCGTCCTTGTTATAACACGGTGTAGTGAGTTACAAACAGTTAATCAAATTCACGGCTATAAAGAAGGCGATAGTTATATCAAAAATGTCGCAGACCTTATTCATGGTGCCGTTTCTTCATATCAATCAGGCAGACTTTTTAGGCTCAATAGCTCGGATTTCGCAACAATATTACCAAACGTCACGTTAAAAGAAGCAGAAAACTTCAGCAACGATTTAACTAACCGCTTTAATGAATATCAAAATGGTGCTGACTTAGACTCTGTTGCATACACCGGCATGGTTTATTTTGACCAAACAAAACCGCTTGGGGAGCTGTTAGCTTTAGCTGACACAGGTATAAGTATTGCGCAAACCCAACATACTAATGCTTGGTATGTGCAAAAAGATGCAGACGCACTGAAAAACAACGACTTTAATCAAGGTAATCAAAACTGGCGCCAGGAAATAGATAACGTTATTGAAAATCAACGAATTAGCCTGTTAATTCAGCCAATCCAACCGACGGCTAGAAATAGTAAAGTATACAATGAAATTCTAGCTCGATTTTTAAATTCGAGCGATGAAATGCTGCCAACGGCATCCTTTATCGCAATGGCTGAAAAACTCGATAAGATTGCCGCTGTTGATAAATTAATTATAGAAACGGCAATTAATGAAATTGTATCTAAAAACTTATTAGAGCAAAGCTTTGGTATTAATATTAGTGCCCGAACAATATCTGATGAACATTTTTTAATTTGGCTAGAACGCAAGTTGCTTAGAGAGCCCAATGTTGCGCCACGCATAATATTTGAAATTTCTGAGTATGGTCTTCAGCAAAACATAAAAACCAGCAAGCGCTTTATCGATATGGTGCACAGAGCAGGGTCTCGTATTACTGTTGAGCGATTTGGCGTTGGTTTAACGTCATTTAAATTCTTCCGTGATTTAAAACCTGACTTTATCAAAATGGACAGCACATATACTCGTGATATTGATGACGATAAAAACAATCAGTATTTTTTACGACTTATGGTCGACCTTGCTCACCGGTTAAGTATTAACGTATTAGCTGAAAGTGTCGAAAGCCAAGAAGAAAAACATACCTTGGAAAGGTTGTTTATCGATGGATGCCAAGGCTTTTACATTGGCAAACCCAAGCCCATTTAAGTTGCCCATAATTAAATAATTCAAAAAAAGCCCGCTATTATGCGGGCTTTTTACTACTCTGGCTTAATTTAATGACTATTGATGAGTTTTTCCAAAAAAAGTGTAAAACCTTACTATCCATAAGTTGTTAATTTCATTATAAACGAGGATAATATGACGAATTTATCTAAATTTTACTCGTTTTATGACTGAATATTTGCTGCTGCTTATCGGCACAGTATTAGTAAACAATTTTGTCTTAGTACAGTTTCTCGGCTTATGCCCCTTTATGGGGGTATCTTCGAAAACAGAAACGGCCATCGGTATGTCTTTTGCGACAACGTTCGTGATGACGCTTGCCTCAATGTTAAGCTACCTAGTTAATACTTATATTCTCGCGCCATTAGGTCTTGAATATTTAATGACCATGGCATTTATTCTTGTTATTGCAGTTGTTGTGCAATTTACTGAAATGGTCGTCCATAAAACAAGTGCGAATCTCTATCGCTTACTTGGTATATTTTTACCGCTAATCACAACAAATTGTGCAGTACTTGGTGTAGCGTTACTTAACATTTATGAGCAGCATAACTTCTTTGAGTCAATAGTTTATGGCTTTGGCGCTGCCGCTGGTTTCTCTTTAGTACTAATCATGTTTTCTGCCATGCGTGAAAAATTAGCAGACGCCGATGTACCAGGGCCATTTAAAGGCTCTGCAATTGCAATGATTACTGCAGGATTAATGTCTCTCGCCTTTATGGGTTTTACCGGTTTGGTGAAACTTTAATGACTACATTAATTGCTATTCTTGTATTAGGTCTAATTGCTGCTGCTTTTGGCGCATTATTAGGCTTTGCGTCAGTAAAATTTAAAGTAGAAGGCGACCCGTTAGTTGAACAGTTAGACGCTCTTCTTCCTCAGACGCAATGTGGGCAGTGTGGGTACCCAGGTTGTAAGCCTTACGCTGAAGCTGTCGCCAACGGCGAGTCAATCAACAAGTGTGCCCCCGGCGGCGAAGATACTATCAAAAAAATTGCCGATCTTATGGGGGTTGAACCAGAGCCATTAGATGCTACGCACGAACAAGATAATCGCCCTAAAGTAGCATTTATTATCGAAGAAGATTGTATTGGTTGTACAAAGTGTATTGCCGCCTGCCCTGTTGACGCAATTATTGGTGCCGGAAAACAGATGCATACGATAATAGCTGACGAATGCACTGGTTGCGACTTATGTGTGGCCCCATGCCCCGTTGACTGTATTGAAATGCGCCCCATTGAACAAACAACAAAAAACTGGCAGTGGGACTTAAACTCAATTCCTGTTGTAGAACTTGATTAGGTAAATAACGTGCAATCAATTATTAATCGTATCGAAAATAATCAGTTCTGGAAGTTTCATGGTGGTATTCACCCACCTGAGCAAAAATTCTTAACGACAAATAAGCCCATTCGCTCACTACATTTGCCTGAAATGCTGATTATTCCTATTCAACAGCATATCGGTGTTGCAGGTGATATCTGTGTAAATATTGGCGACCAAGTGCTAAAAGGAGAGGCACTAACAGCTCCTAGTTCACCGATGGCGGTCCCTGTGCATGCGCCAACTAGCGGGACAATAGAAAAAATTGCACTGCAAGTTATTGCGCACCCTTCAGGGTTAAGTGAACTTTGTATTTTTTTAAAGCCAGACCATAAAGATACTTGGCGAGAACGCAACATTTGCGCCGATTACAAAACCTTAGCGCGCAATGAAATAGTTCACAAAATTGCTGAAGCTGGCATTAGCGGTATGGGCGGTGCTGGCTTTCCTACACATATCAAAGTTGACAGTAAACCAAACATCGACTTTCTGATCATAAATGCTGCGGAATGCGAGCCCTATATTACAGCTGATGATTTGTTAATGCGTGAACATAGCGCGACTATTGTTCAAGGGGTAAATATCCTTAAGCATCTATTAATTCCTAGAATGGTATTAATTGGCATCGAAGATAACAAACCAGACGCTATAGCCTCACTCAAAAAGGCGACTGAGTCATACAACGATATACATATTTGTGTGTTACCAACCAAATACCCTACCGGTGGTGAAAAACAGTTAATTAGAGCGCTTACTGGTAAAGAAATTACTAGCGGCAGCCTACCAATCCATCAAGGTATAGTAATGCAAAATGTCGCTACTTGCTTTGCCATTGCTGAAGCCGTTATTCATGACACGCCTTTAATTAAACGAGTGGTTACGGTATCTGGACAAGGGCTAGAAAAGCCTCAAAATATTTGGGCTGCAATAGGCACACCAGTCAAAGATTTAGTAGCACTCAGTAAAAGCCTTCAGGCAGCGGACAAAAAAGCGATTATCATGGGTGGCCCGATGATGGGCTTTACACTTCCATCTGATCATGTCCCTATTGTAAAAACAACCAACTGTGTTTTGGTACCTAGTGAAAAAGAATTAGCGCTAGAGAATAAAGAAGTTGAATGCATACGCTGTGGTCAATGTGCCGATGTTTGTCCAAGCCGTTTACTTCCTCAAGAAATGCAGTGGTCTGCGAAAGCAAAAGATCATGCAAAACTAAAAGAACTTAACTTATTCGACTGTATAGACTGTGGCGCTTGTGCTTTTGTATGCCCAAGCCATATTCCTTTAGTGCAGTATTATCGTGTTGCAAAAGCGGAAATTCGCCAACAGGAACTACTCGACTTAAAAGCAGAAAAAGCCAAAGCACGTTTTGAAGCGAGAAAAGCTCGTTTAGAAAGAGAAAAGAAAGAGCGAATCGAAAAACAACGAAAAGCCTCTGAAGCAAGGCGTGCAGCAATGGAAGAAAAAAGTGGTGAAGGCTCCACGGCTAAATCAGCCGTAGCAGCTGCTTTAGCTCGCGTTAAAGCTAAGAAAGCTCAAGGTAAAGACGTAATTGAAGACCCTCGAGAAGCTGCACCAGAAAAAGATACTCAAAAGTCGCAAGTAGCCGCAGCTATAGCAAGAGCGAAGGCAAAGAAGGCAAAAGCACAGCAGAATGAACCGGTATCGCCTGAAGAAAATAGCGTTCATCCAGATGAACAAGTTGAAGCCGAAAAAAAATCGACAGATGCAGGAAAGTCCGCCAAGGTCGCCGCGGCTATAGCTAAGGCTAAGGCAAAAAAGGCAAATTCCACAAAAAGAGACGTTGAAACTTCTGAGACTAATAAGGCTGACGATTCAAAAAAATCAGCTAAAGTCTCAGCGGCAGTTGCCAAAGCGAAAGCGAAGAAGTTACAGAAAGAAATTGGCGCCGAAGAACAACAACCGACTCCGATACCTGAAGTTGATAAAAAAGCTAACGTCGCAGCAGCTGTTGCAAAAGCAAAGGCTAAGAAGCAACAGAAAGAAGTTGGCGACGACGAACAGCAACCTAGCTCTAAACCTGAAGTCGATAAAAAAGCTAAAGTTGCGGCAGCTGTTGCAAAAGCAAAGGCTAAAAAGACTGCAAGGAATGTTACCCAAGTTGCCGTAGAAAAAGAATCAATGGTAGAAGAGTTACAATCTGAAGAAACAACTATAGAAACAACAACAGAGATAATTGTAGAACCAGATGACAAAAAACAACGTATAGCTAACGCTATCGCTAAGGCGAAAGCGAAGAAACAACAAGCACAACCAATAGCAGACATGGCGAGTTCAAACGAAGAAGAGCTGCCTAAAGAAGACAACAAAGCAGTAGCGAAAAAAGCGCGTATAGCTGCAGCGGTAGCGAAAGCTAAAGCAAAGAAACAACAAGAGTCTAATTAACCTTATGGCATTCTGGATAGCAAGCTCTCCTCACAATCATATTCAAAGTCAAACCTCCGCATTGATGCGCTTGGTTATTCTCGCCACTATTCCTGGCATTATTGCTCAGTGGTATTTTTTTGGATGGGGCAATATCATTCATATTTCTCTTGCCGTTGTAACCGCCTTACTTAGCGAATTTTTAGTGCTTTCTTTAAGAAATAAGCCAATAAAAACAGAATTGTTTGACGGTAGTGCAATATTAACAGCGATACTGCTTGGTATTTGTATGCCTGCCATTGCCCCATGGTGGGTTACTGTTATAGGTGCAATCTTTGCCATTGTCATTGTCAAACAATTATACGGTGGATTAGGACATAACCCTTTTAATCCAGCAATGGCTGCTTATGTCATGTTACTTATTTCATTTCCGGTTGAAATGACTACGTGGCTACCGCCTTTGCAACTAGTCAGTATTGAATATACGTTTGCTGATACCTTATGGATGATTTTCACAGACAGTACTAGCTTAGGATACTCGGCCGAACAATTGCGTACGCACATTGACGGCTACACCATGGCAACGCCACTAGATACCTTAAAAACGTCAATAACCACCGGACTGACAGTTACAGAGTCAATCTCTTCTCCTGTTTTTGGTAACTACTTTGCTTTAGGTTGGGAATGGATCAATTTAGGCTTTTTAATTGGTGGACTATTCTTATTGGCTAAAGGTGCTATTCACTGGGCTGCACCGTTTAGTTTTCTTGCAAGCCTTTTTGTGTGTTCGTTGATTGCCCACCTTATTAGCCCAGATTTAAACCCTTCAACTATGTTTTATTGGATGTCGGGCGCAACAATGTTAGGGGCATTTTTCATCCTGACGGATCCGGTATCAGGCGCGACTAGCGTAAAAGGACGTTTGGTATTTGGTGCTTTAGCTGGTTTACTTGTTTTTGTAATTCGCAACTTTGGCGGTTACCCAGATGCTGTTGCCTTTGCTGTTTTACTTTGCAATATGGCTGCGCCATTAATTGATGTCTACACCAGACCTCGCACATTCGGCCATAATGTTGAGATGAAATAATGAGAATCGCAATAGAAAAGAATGCCAAGATACTCGCGTTATTTGCGATAGCATGTACAGCAGTAGTTGGTTTGACTTATGAGCTCACTAAAGGCCGCATTAAGCAACAAGAACAGCAAGAGCTTTTATCAACCCTACATGCAATTGTCCCTGATGATGCTCACGACAATGACATGTCAGCACACTGCATTAGCGTCAACGATCCTTTATTAGGCGCTAATGAAGAGCAAATAGCCTATCTAGCGACCAAAAACGAACAGCCTATTGCAGCAGCGATTACTACCATTGCGCCAGATGGGTACAATGGTAAAATCCACTTAATTGTTGCGGTTAATGTTGACGGTTCTATTAGCGGTGTTCGCACTCTTAAACACAAAGAGACACCTGGATTAGGTGATAAAATTGAACTAAGAAAATCAGATTGGATCAAAGACTTTTCTGGTAAAACGCTAGAGCAACTACTGAGTAATCGCTGGGCGGTAAAAAAAGATGGCGGTATGTTTGATCAATTTACTGGCGCGACTATCACTCCTCGAGCTGTAGTCAAGGCAGTTAAAAACACAGCCGCATACTTCAATAAGCACAAAACAACGCTATTTGAACAAACCAATATTTGTGGTGCCGACGAATGAAGCTAAATGAAGAATACAAAGAACTCGCTTGGCAAGGATTGTGGAAAAACAACCCAGGTCTTGTACAACTATTAGGACTTTGCCCTCTCCTTGCAGTTACTTCTACAGTGGCAAACGCTTTAGGACTTGGTTTAGCAACATTGCTAGTATTAGTATGTTCAAATGCAACCGTGTCAGCAATCAGACAGTGGGTACCAAAAGAAATTCGTATCCCTATTTTTGTACTAATTATCGCGGCATTTGTAACCTGTGTACAATTGTTGATGAATGCATACACTTACGGAATTTATCAATCACTCGGTATCTTCCTGCCTCTTATTGTAACCAATTGCGCCATTATTGGTCGCGCCGAAGCTTACGCCTCAAAAAACCCAATTAAGCAGGCATCTTTCGATGGACTCATGATGGGTATAGGTTTTGCTGCAGTATTAGTCGTGCTTGGTGCAATGCGTGAAGTTTTAGGACAAGGCACTTTATTTGACGGCGCCCATTTATTATTAGGTGAATGGGCTAAAACGCTTCGTATAGAAGTATTAACATTAGATAGTCAATTTTTACTTGCCATACTACCGCCAGGCGCTTTTATTGCTATGGGATTACTGATCGCAGTAAAAAATGCCATTGATGACCGTGCGGCAAAGCATCAACCCCAAGTAGAAGAACAAAGCATCGAACGTGTGCGTGTTAACTTTGAGTCATAAATAATTAGAATAATAGTAAAATGAATAAAGAAAAACGCTTAGAAATATTAACGCGCCTGCGTGATGATAACCCAAACCCGACAACGGAGTTAAACTTTTCCAATCCGTTTGAATTACTCATTGCGGTATTGCTTTCAGCACAAGCAACCGATGTCGGTGTAAATAAAGCAACAGGCCCACTATTTGCTGCAGCAAATACTCCGCAAGCTATTTTAGATTTGGGTTTAGATAAGCTAAAAGATTAT
The DNA here is from genome assembly GCF_012932965.1 of Thalassotalea algicola. Lineage (GTDB taxonomy): Bacteria > Pseudomonadota > Gammaproteobacteria > Enterobacterales > Alteromonadaceae > Thalassotalea_F > Thalassotalea_F algicola. The sequence continues at coordinate 525,683 of NZ_JABBXH010000004.1, forward strand.
ATAAAAACTATTGGTCTATTTAACACTAAAGCTGAAAACACCATGAAGACCTGCCAAATGCTAGTCGATTTGCATGGTGGCAAAGTACCTGAAAGTCGCGAAGCGCTAGAAGCACTTCCAGGTGTAGGTAGAAAAACAGCAAACGTAGTACTTAATACCGCTTTCGGCTGGCCTACTATTGCCGTAGATACCCACATTGACCGCGTATCCAACCGCACTAAATTCGCTATGGGTAAAAACGTGGTAGAAGTAGAACAAAAACTTTTAAAAGTTGTCCCAAAAGAGTTTAAAGTCGATGTGCACCACTGGTTAATTCTACACGGCCGTTATGTATGTACCGCACGTAAACCGAAGTGCGGTGCCTGTATTATTGAAGATTTGTGTGAGTATAAAGATAAGACTGAATAGCCTTATCTTATCAATAAAGTTCCTATCAAGTATTATGTCCCTTTAATATTGCACGGAATCAAACTGTAGTGACAAACATTAACTGATGTTTGTTAGCCCTGTCGGTAGATGTTATTTATGTATCTAATACGCTTTAACTCTTAATTTTACTCAGGCAAGATACAAATAAGCCCTTAACTTTAAAACGACAATAAAAATTGCAAATAACACTTTCAACTATTCAAATAATTGAATTATTCTTCAGGTTTTGTGCTGTTGGACAACTTGGGTTGGCCATCTTTTATTTAGTAAAAAAATATCCTTCTCTGCCATTGTCTCAAATTGGGCTAATCATCTGTTTGATATCATATATTCTCTTAACGGCCCCCATTGAAAATCACCATTACGGCAGTTTCCGCAATATTTTATTATTAACCACCGATTTAACCCCATTAGCTGCTCTGTGGTTCACTTTAGACAAATTAGAGAAAAATTTTAAATTAATAGAACAACCCAAGTGGCTATTAATGCCACTTGCAATATGGCTAATCACCCTAGTTTACGTATTCTTTATTTTGAATGGTCGCAGTATATTGCATGACGTTAATCATGCTGTTGGTATTGTGTTGTTGGTTTGGACTATTTATCTCTGTTTATCTGAGTATATGGATGATCTAGACAATCGTCGTCGTAATACTCGACTGTTAATAACCGCATTTTGTTGCTTCTATATGGTAGGACTCGTTTCATTTGAATTCTTATATCAAAACATTCGAGATACTTCGACATTTGGTTTAGTAAACGCTTTTATTGTTTTTTTATTAGTATTTACCATTTTATCAAAGATGATATCAGCAAAAGCTCCCCAACCCTCCGCTATAGACATAGAGAGTACTTTGGATCCTCCCCTAGCACAAAATAGAACTAAGGAAACGATAGAATCTGCGCAACTCACTCAGTTACAAAAGTTAATGGATGACGGTATTTTATTACAACAAGCGCTGACCATTGGCAGGCTGTCAGAAATGTTAGATATGCCGCCACATCAACTTCGCCAATTGATTAATCAGCAACTTGGCTTTAGTAATTTCTCACACTATTTAAATACCTACCGTATCCCTTGGGTGTGTAAACAACTTCAAGATGGCTCCAAAAAGCACCTGCCGATACTCACTTTAGCGCTGGAAGCAGGCTACGGTTCAATTGCACCATTTAATCGTGCTTTTAAAGTGAAAACTGGGCAAACACCCAAAAAATATCGTGATCAGTTTTAAAAATGATCAGCATTTTTTATTTTTAATAAGACGTAATCGTAAAAAACACATCTAATAACTCCTTAATTAATTCAAGGAGTTGTTATGAAAAAAACACTATTCATTATATTCAGTTTTATATTACTTCCGCTGTTATATATAAGTTGGCCCGCATATCAGGGATTAGCTTATCGTGGCATGTTACCGATGATAGGCTTTAACTACATTGCTTGGCCAAGTGAACAACCCACATCAAATGAAGTATTAGACGACCGTTTCAATCAAACCGCTAATCAGGCTTTAACAGCACTAACGATACAACAACAAAACGTTGCAGCACCGGGCTATACCGCAGCGGTTGCCCGAAACGGCAAGCTACTTTGGTCAGGTAGTGTTGGTTGGGCGGACATTAGAAATAAAATAAAGATGACTACTGACACCCAACTAAGAATTGGTAGCACGTCAAAAGCAATGACAGCAACAGGTCTTGCGCGACTGGTTGATAGTGGCAAACTTAATTTAGATAGCCCTCTATCAGACTACTTTGATGTCGTTCCTAATCCGAATTGGACAAATATAACCGCCAGACAGCTTGCGTCCCATATGGCAGGTATTCCGCATTACGGTGATAACACCGAAAAGCTAGGCATGTTAGAAACGATAAGCGCTCAAACACACTTTCCAGACCCTCTTGATGCTATCGCATTGTTTGACGAAAGTGACATGCTATTTGCTCCGGGCGAAAAATTTAGTTATTCAAGTTTAGGCACAGTGCTACTCAGCACATTAATGCAAAGCAAAGCAAAAATGTCTTATCAAGCTTATATGCAGCAAGCGGTATTTGACCAGCTTGCTATGAACGCAACTTTCACGGAAACGCCAAACCAAACTAGTGATAAACTGGCTGCGTTTTACTGGCAAGACAAAACCCAACTAACACGATTAAAGCCTTGGTATGACATCGACTTGAGTCACCGCTTAGCTGGAGGTGGCTGGGTATCCACTTCAAAAGATTTAGTAAAACTAGGGCAAGGGTTTATGAATAATGATTTCATTTCTGAACAAACTCGTACCATGTTTTGGACTCCACAAAAAACGAACAATGGCGAAGTTAATCCTCAAAAATATGGTATTGGCTGGCGTATCAATGCTCTAAACCTAGGCGAAGGTTATCCACCATTAACCTTTATTCATCATGGTGGAGTCTCCGCTGGAGCACAAAGCTTTTTGATGATAATTCCTGAGTATCAATTGTCATTATCGGTTAATGCTAATATCAGAACCGACGTATTCTCCGACTTTGCTAGTGTCAGTTATGAGATAGCAAGGCTGTTCATTGATGAAATAGAAAAACAAAACCATCAAAGACAATGATTACTTAACGGGTTTATCAAACAAGCTGTTATACAAATTCGGAAAATGAAATACATAACGAAGAACTAAGGGTAGTAGTGAAGGTTTTCAATTACCTGCATTAGCCAAATTTATTAGAACAGCCGCTACATCTACCTTAATTATCTTTTGGCTGGCCTACAATAGCGGTGGACACGCACATAGACCGCGTATCCAACCGCACTAAATTCGCTATGGGTAAAAACGTGGTAGAAGTAGAACAAAAACTTTTAAAAGTTGTCCCGAAAGAATTTAAAGTTGATGTTCACCATTGGCTAATTCTTCATGGTCGCTACGTTTGTACCGCAAGAAAACCCAAGTGTGGTGCTTGTATTATTGAAGACTTGTGTGAGTTTAAGGATAAGACAGACTAGTTCAATTTTATATCGCATAAGGCACATTAACCTTCGTAAAAATATCAAAATAATTTACATCTTCATGTCAACCAAATTGCTAGATAAACGTTATATATGATAATAGTTATAGCTGTTATCTTTGATTTGAGGTTTAAATGAAGTTATATAACACAAGCGAGTTATTTGTATTATTTACTCTATTTTTTCTATTAACAGGATGTGGGGGCGGAAGCAGCAAGTCTGATAATTCTCCACCTTCTTTACCTGACCCTGAACCAATTGAAGTTACGCCAATAGTTAAGTCACAATCAACTTATTTGACGTTTGTGGATGAGGATATTATATATGCGGAAGGACTTAGCCACAATATCTCAAGCACAACACCTATTGCAACCCCTCTTAAATTAGATGTTTATTACCCTAGCAATGATTCGACTAATAGACCCGTTTTTATGTTTATTCATGGCGGAGGGTTTACTGGTGGTACAAAGACTAAGCCCGAAATTGTCGATATGGCTAGCTACTATGCTTCAAGAGGTTGGGTTTTTATTTCCGTGGATTATAGAACAACAGAGGAATTAATTACGATAGAAGACATGTCTCGAGAAGAGTTATTTACCTTTTATAATGGAATTGCCCCACAAGAGTGGATAGAGCATGCTCTACAAGGTGCAGAAACGGTAAAACAGTTCGAACAAAGCATTGCTATGTACATGGCACAAAGAGACTCAAAAGCAGCTCTTCGTTGGGTTGTAGCTAACTCAGAAACCTATGGTATCAACACGGATTTTATTACTGTTGGTGGAGCCTCAGCAGGTGCCATTACAACAATTGCATTAGGTATTTCAAACCAAGAGGATTTTAGAGATGAAATTTCTCTTGCCGACGATCCCACGCTTTCAACGACAAACTTAGAAGAGACCTATAACGTACAAAGCATGGTTTATTTTTGGGGTTCAAATTTAAAGTTAGATGTATTCGAAGCAGTTTATGGGTTATATCAATATGATAGTAACGACCCCGAACTATTTATGGCACATGGCGATCAGTATGACCCCGTTACGCCTTATGAAGAGGCTTTGGAGTTACAAGAAATATATGACTCCTTGGGAATATACAATAAACTTATTACTTTAGAAGGCGAAGGTCATGGTGCTTGGTCGGCAACGTTAGACGGCAAAGCCTTACCCGAAATGTCATTTGACTTTATTATTGATAGACAAAGTTTAACTGTTGAATAGTCAAGTCAATCAACTTGGGATCTATTAAGTTTATTGTTAGCGCTAATCTGGTGCTTCAAAAGCGTCAATTAGCCCTTCTTTTTCAATCTACTTTAATTATCTTTTGGCTGGCCTACAATCGCTGTAGACACGCACATAGACCGCGTATCCAACCGCACTAAATTTGCCATGGGTAAAAACGTAGTTGAAGTTGAAAACAAGCTATTAAAGGTTGTGCCGAAAGAATTTAAAGTGGATGTCACCACTGGCTCATTTTACATGGTCGCTACACCTGCACCGCTCGTAAGCCTAAATGCGGTTCTTGTATTATTGAAGATCTGTGTGAGTTTAAGGATAAAACTGGTTAATAGGTATTTCTCCTAGCGCTCACATTGCTATTTTTCGGCGATGATTTTTGGTTGATGTCCATGCCTGAATATATGCAATTCTAATTGCCCATTATGCTCTTTGAATAAGAACTGCCTTTGAATCGATCTATCGTCATAAAAATAACCGTTTCCTAAATTAATCAACTTAACTTTAGGTAAACCGCGAAAAGACATCCATAACTCTCCAGCTTTCGCTTCAAAAACAAATTCACCAAACTTATGATTGCTGGCCAAACTTGGTAAGTCGAACTGCAAAGTACTTCTATTAACTCTCGCAGCTAAAACCCTTAATAGCCAGTTATAATAGCTTTTACTCTCTTCGTTAGAGTTTTGATTTTTTAACGTTTTTAAAGCGTCTAAATAGGCAACATCAAATGCGAGTTCTGAACTTATATCGATGTCTGGAGAAATACCTATACCTTCTTCAAACATTTTTCCGGTAATTGCGTTATTCATTTCAATTCTTGGAAGTCTTAAATAAAACTCATCATTTAACACTACTGGGTCAAAGGCTTTTCCACCACCGTAAGTTCTTTCACCAACAATGGTTGCACGAGAAAACGCTTTCAAATGGTAAGTAAAATGTTCTGCCAGACTAAAAGTAGTACCACTTGTCAGAATATACAGTGGCTTGTCAAAATGCTTTGCTCCATTTTCAGAGCTTGCTGTTAACAACTTAGTATGTTTATTTTTCCAACGTTCTATTTTATCAGCGAAATGAATATGCTCTGGCCCCAAAAAATACCCTAGAACTAGAGGTAAAATGCGACTATTGCCTCCACCGTTCCTTCTAAGATCAATGATCACCACTTCCGAATTTTCAAGAAAATTCATCGCAGCATCATAGACAGGAGTACTTTCATCAACAAAACCATCAAAATAACTAAACTCTATATACCCGATATTTCCTTCGAGCATTCTGACTTGCTGAATACCAAAATTTGCAGCTTTAGATTCTGCGAGTTTTCGCTGATAATTTTTAGCGTTTTCTTGTTCCGCTTGCTTATTCGACTGAGCTTGTTCACGTAATTTATATCGTTTTACATCGCTCTCAGAATAAACAATGCCTATATGGTTGTCTCCTGACAAAGTTCGAAGCTCTTGTGATATCTTTTCTGCGAACTCTTGCTTATCGCTAAGCTCAGAATATTTTTTCAAAAACTCCTTTTCTCGCACATAGTTAGATAAGCTTTGAGCTACTTTTACTGAATAAAATTGAGACTCAATTACATCAGCCGCTTTCAACAGAGCTTGCTTGTTATCCGCTGCAAAGGCTTGACTAAACAGCGCGCTAACAAACAACAATAAAACCGATTTATTCATCATTATTTATCCCTAAATACCCTTTGTTCTAATGTCTTTGTTTCAAAGCTCTTATTTAATAAGGTTAGGAGACTCTTCAAGTCTAACCCTAACTCATTATTTAGCTCTTCAAAGACAAAGTCGGCTTTGTCTAAATAGTCCATGAGGATATTGCTCTGTTCTATTCCAAATTCAGTTAACTGGTAGTTTGTCTTTCTCTTGTCGGACGTGTCTTTATATGCGCAAATCACATTTCGTTTTAAAAGCGCTTTGACTCGTTGTGATGCTAACTGATGAGGGATGTCGAGAGTTCTTGCAATATCTAGTAGAGACGCACTTTCATGCTCGACTAGAACGATGACGGTTGATGAAGTAATCACGGGAATTATCAATCCCATCCTTTCATATACTGGCTTTGCTTGCTTCTCAATTAAAGAGGCAAAATCCAAAGCTAACTTAGGAGTAAATCCTCTTCGAGTAGTTTCTATCACTTTTAAACTCATAAACCATCCAAACATGCGCAACATATTGCGCAATTTATTGCACTTATTGTATTATGTCAATATAAAGTAATAACAAATAGCCCAATAATTAGGCGCTAACTTACACATATAGGAATAGGAAACGGAATGTACAAAGGAGTTTTACTAGGTCATCCATTGATGTCTAAATGCAATAAGTTCTTAACTCGGCACAAGCCGCTTAGTCATAAGCAGTGGATTGAAAGAATGGAGCAGAGTTCAGGGCTTGATCTAAATATTGATCTATTTGGCACAGGGCCAACTATAGAGCTACTTGAACAAAAAATAGCAACTATTCTAGGTAAAGAACGTGCACTTTTTGTCCCCAAAGGCACTATAGGCCAACATAGTGCTTTACTGCATTGGTCTTCACTTTCTAGCTTCAAGAAAGTGGCAATTCACCCTCAATCTCATATGGAAGTTGACGAAAAATTTGCTTATAAAGAGCTGTTAGGGTTAGACGCCGTTATGTTCGGACACCCTGATAAAGCGATTGACCCCAAAGATATAGAAAACCTACCTAAAGACCTCTCTACTATATGCGTAGAGTTACCGACCAGGCGAGCTGGGTTTAAACTACCAACATGGGAATCGCTCATCTATTTAAAACAATTCTCAATTGAAAATAACATTCCACTGCATATTGATGGAGCCAGACTTTTTGAATCAGCGTGCCATTATGATAGGCCATATGATGAAGTTGCAGCACTTGGAGATTCTGTATACATATCTTTATATAAAACACTCGGCGCAGCGGCAGGAGGAATCATTTCAGGAAATTCAGACTTCATTGAGCAATTAGAGCCTTGGAGAAGTCGATTAGGAGGAGAGCTGTTTACTGCTTTTCCTTATATATTGACCGCTTTATGGGGAATAGAAAATTATTTACCTAGAATTCCAGAATTTCATCAACGAGCACTCAAATTAAGCAACTTAATTAAGCATAAGTTCGGCCCTCAAGCTATTCCTAATCCAGTGCAGTGTAATGGTTTCTTAATTGAACTAGCTATTGAGGCTGATGCATTAGAACGTAAAGCACTTGCCCTCGCTAAACGTGACAAGATTTGGTTATTCGATAGAATTATTAAAACAGACGACAATAACTCTCGTATTGAAATTCAAATAGGAGACGCGTTAGATGACTGGCAAGATCAGGAGCTGATTGAAGTGATAAATAACATGATAAGTTAATTGCCACAAACTATGAAAAAGGTAGCTTTTGCCCTTACCTGATTTTTATTGACGTCTACTTTGATTATCTTTTGGTTGGCCAACTATAGCGGTCGATACCCATATCGACCGCGTATCCAACCGCACTAAATTCGCTATGGGTAAAAACGTATTGGAAGTGGAAAACAAGTTATTAAAAGTAGTACCTGCTGAATTTAAAGTTGATGTTCACCATTGGCTAATACTTCATGGGCGTTATACCTGTACAGCGCGTAAACCTAAATGTGGTTCTTGTATTATTGAAGACTTGTGTGAGTTTAAGGACAAAGTAGAGTAAAGTTTATTTTTAAGCGGATTAAACAGAGCGTTAGAAAGTTATAAATTCCCTAACGCTCAAATATTCTTATTCAGTTAAACCTTGTTCGTTCAGAGCATATTACCGTTTTTATCTTCACCAATGAGTATCCAATTAGGATTATCGTTATAGTCTGGATGAGTTGTCCAGTTGCTCAAATCAAAAATCCAAGGTTGTAGACATTCTCTGTCTATTACACATGGATCTGTTAGCGCCCTCATAAACTCAATCACTTTCTCCGATTGCTCGGTGTTAATATCAATTTCAGGTGCAGGTGAATTTGATACGGTTTCATCAAACGTTTGTCGAAACAAGATACGCGTATTATCAAATGCATCAGGATTCATATTGTTATAAACCTGCTCACATGTCTCGCCCGTTTTATCCATAATATCGATAATTGAGGTTAGTTCACAATAATCTGCATTACCCATTTCATTGAAGGTAGCATTGCCGTTAAGAATGGTGCTTATTCCAAGTAAGTCATTCATCGCTCCACCCGGATTTCCATAAACATCCATTACCTGTCGTAAAGTAGATAGACTACCATTATGCATGTAAGGTCCTGTTTCTGTGATATTCAATAATGGTGAAGTACGAAAGTGATAGGTATCTCCCACGTCTCCCGAGATATTGGCACGACCAAAGTCAGAGTTATTCACCGGTGGGAAACTTGAACTGTCGCCGTTGCCAGGGCCTACTTGCCCTAGCCCAATGGCATGAAATTTCTCATCGGTAAACGCATCACCAGAGTGGCATTGGCTGCATGCAGCGCCCCCCTCATCACCTGCGGTCATAAACAGCACCGCACCAATTTTTTCATCTTGCGTCATTACATCAATGTTTGTACCTGAAACTCCGTTTATAGCAGCAACGTATTCTTTCCAACGGTTATTGGTAAACACCATAGACTCTTCAAATGCGGCTAGTGCTTCGGCAATGCGATCAAAACTAATACTCGAATCACCATAGGCAGTTTCAAAGAGTGCTTCCCATTCTGCATCTCCTTCAAAGCGAGCTGCCAACATTGCACGATAAGTTTGGTTGTCATCACCTGTTAATGGCTCATCACCCCGCATTTCATTGTGATTTACCGTTGGAAAACGAGACTGAGCATTGGCCAGTGAAGCCCCTTCAGGAATATTACTGTCTACGGTGTTAAAGTTAGGAGAGTCTGGAGTAATAATACCGGCATTGGTACCTCTTGTACCCAGGCTATTACTTGCGCTTTCAATACGCGAATCCCAAAACAAACCTCGATCCATTAGCCCAATGTTAAATATCGTTGGCGCATTACGACCAATCACGGGGTACCCTGCTAGCTCATTTGAATCACTACCATTAAAATAACGACCAGAACCCAAAGTGTTAGAAGAAAAGTTATGGAATACATCTACAGCATCGTAACCTACAGGCCAAGACAAATTATCCCCGCCACCTAAAGTCGGGTGATGACATGAAGCACAAGCGGTGTCGTACTCGCCACTTAAGCGTTTGGAATAGAATAAAGCTTTACCAAGCTGAGCTTTATCATCATTAATGTTAGGCAATTCACGTCCTGTTGTTGGGTCGCCGGTATAACCTTGCTCTTCAATTAATACTTGAGCATGTACATCAACCGGAGAAGTATCCCCCTCAATTGAGCCTAAGCCATCATCCATCACAATCGCTGCACTATCTTGAAGATCAATATTTGCTAATTCATTGTCGCTAGAGCCGCTACGCACAAGCCTTACCAACATTTCAGAACTACGCCCTTTAAACCAATTCAAGCCAGCTTTAAAGTTTACAAACCAAGAATCCTGAGCAAAATCTATCATCGGAGACGAACTCCAAGTGTAATCTACGGTTGTCGAAGGGAAAACACTCAGATTAATAGCTGGCTCAACACGGTTGAAATCCACTAATGAGTATAATTCTTTAATATTGGGCAGACGCCAATCACTATAACCGGCCAACTCGCTAGTTTGAGCATGCTCTAATGCGAATGCCCACTCCATGGCCTCTGCAGCACCATTATCACAGTTAACACCACTAACGCCGACCACACATTGTGCCCACATAAGGTCTGTTGCTAAGTCTGTCACTGTACCGTCGTTATGCACTTTGTAACGTTCATCAGGTGTTTGCTTTACGCTATCAACAAAAGGATCCATAACCCTAACTAAGCGCAGCGCCGACGGCTGATAACGCTGAACATTTTTATTGTTGCCAAAGGCTAATTGAAATGCCCAAGCATAAAATTCACTATGCGCTCCCCGATAAGGAGAAGCAGTCCAGTAAAAGTCACCGGTTGCATTGGGAAAGTAGGCCTGATCAATTTTATATGAGTTAGGACCGAAGCCATTACCAAAATTGACTAAAGACATAAATTGAGCATTATCAGGCACCCTCCAGTCGCTATAACCGCAGAAGCTCTCCTCATTGGTTGCGATAATCAGATTGTTCCAGTCATCATAGTAATCACCATCTCTATCTTCATTATCCCTGTCTTTTGCCGTTAAGCCCCCCCAACGATAAAAATTACTCGCGTCGTGGATGCCACCATCTCTGGTTTTTACTTCCCATAGCAAGCCTGTTCTATCATCACGAACACATGCCCAGGGCTCAGACGCGTAGTTTCCATTGCCACTATAAACACTGCCATCGGCATTAATACGGGTAAGGTCAAAACCACCATCACCATCACTATCGGAATTAATCGTAGCGCTCCTTCCTTGACCGCAATCTTGTTCCAATAGCGAGCCATTGGTGCCTGTGATAGTTGTATTACAGTTAGTGCCGTTATTTGATTCAGTTGAGCCAAAAGTTATTCCAGTATCATTGAGAAAAGCCATGCCCGTATTAAACTTTTCTGAAATCTCTGCATCATCTTCGGTTACTGTTGCTTGAATTCCAGCCTCAGTGGTTCCTCCATCTCCAGTGCAAGTGAGTTTAAATTCATAAGCTCCAGCAGCCTCAAATATCACACTTTCCTCACTACCTGCTAATGATTTGTCACCACTCCAAGCACCAGAAGCCGAACAACTTGTTGCGGAGCTAGTTTCCCATTCAATTAAGGTCTTCTCACCAACAGAGATGCTTTCAGGGCTTACCGACAAATTAACGGTAGGTGTAGTTTTTGCGGGTGTATTATCTTGAGCATCCTCACTCACGCTGTTGCTGCCGCTTCCACCACCGCAGGCTGACAGCAAAAGTAAGGGTGATGCAATACAAAACGCGAGAAACGTCTTTTTATCTCTTATTTTCATAACAATACTGATCCAATATTTTTAATATTTAGCCATTAACATCGAGATAATAATTAAAGAAAGATGAGCGGAAGATGAGGATAGTAAATTAATATTAAAATGGAGAATCGTTATGCAAAAATAAATGATTTAATAGGCTTTTAATGGAAGTATAAAACAGCTCCACTGTTCGTTTTATTCGTCAGTCAAACTCATTATTAACATTTGCTTATCATCTAGCTCTACCGTTAACTTTAACGATATTGCTGTTGCAGCCGAATGCGCTATTGAAAGACCCAAACCAACATGATTAGTACCCGTTCGCGAACTATCCTTTCTCCATAAACGATCAAACATAGTCGAAAGGTCACTTTTGCCTAGATTAGGAGCAAGATTAGTAGTCGTGAAAAGTGAATGACGTTCTTTACCAGTCAAAACGACTTCACTATTTTTAGGTGCATACTCAACAGCATTACTTATCAGGTTTGAAATGATGATACGCAAAAGGTGAGGATTACTCTCTATTACATGTTGTTCATTCAAAGATAAAGCAATTATTATCCCTCGCTCTTTTACAAGCGTTGATTGTAAAGCAATACATTCTTCAATAATGGTAGAGACATTCACCCTTTCGATGAGTATTTCAGAGCCAGAGTTCTCTATTCGAGCTAAAGATAGTATGCTATCTATCGTATTTTGTAGTTGTGCAGAAGATTCAGCAATGTATCGATAATCATCAACAGATGATTGCTCTGGCCATTTCATTGCTACTTCACTGGTTGTGCGAATTGCTGCTAATGGGGTTCGTAATTCATGCGCCAAGTCATTATTGAATTGGCGCTCTCTTTCAAAACTTTTTTCTAACCTTGCAAGCAATTGGTTGAGCCTACTGATTAAAGGATTGATTTCAGTGGGCACACCTTCAATATCCAACCTATTATGCAACGTACCTGCCTCTACTTCCGCTACTTTTTCAGACAAATATTGTATCGGCGTTAATGTTTTTCTGATGGTAAAAACGAGCACGAATGATAGTAAAAAGCAAAAAAACACGCCACCTATTATCAATTTATAAGTGAGAATAGCTAATTGTTGATTAACTTCTGTTTTAGTTATTGCAACTGAAACGGTTATTTTATCGCTTATGGGCCCAGTCCTCATTGTAAAAGAATGCATGCGAATATCTTCACCGGAGGTTAACTGACTATTGTAGTGTCTTTGCTGATGCGGTTCTTTTAAGTAGCTAAACTGATGCTCCCCAAGATTTTCAGACTTACTTAATGTAGCTCCTGTTTCATCCCAAGCTTGCAAATAAAACACAAAATCTCCATCGTTAAGAAGACGTTCAGTGTTTTCGGCAATATTGCTTGACTCCCTCATCACTCCACCAAATCTTCGAGGAGGCATTGGCATTTTATTGGCTAGCTGAACCGCGCGAGCGAGCTTATTGAGTTCATTATCAAGGCTATCATTAAGCCTGCGCTTTTCAGAGAAGTACAATGTTGTCCCTGCTAAAAACGCGATGATAATAAAGCTAGGGATCAGCCAAATTAAAAGCTGAGAGCGGATACTATTCATGGTTTTATTGCACTAATTACGTAACCCATGCCTCTACGAGTATGAATAAGTGCAGCGTTGCTTTTTGATGTATTAATCGCTTTTCTTAAAGCGCATATTGCAGTATCAACCACATTGCTCATAGGAGATATTTGCTCATCATAAATATGCTCTTCTATCTGGGGACGAGAAATAACACTTCCCTCATGCAACATAAGGTACTCTAACAAAGAAAACAGCTGAGGGGACAATGACACATTTTGCGCTCCACGCGTTACGGTTTTAGCTGAACGGTCTAAGATCAAATCACCAACCGTTAATTTTGGAGATCGGGCTTGGTACTTTCGTCTGGCAAGCGCTTCAACTCTCGCAATAAGTTCTTCGATAGCAAATGATTTAACTAGATAATCATCAGCGCCTAATCGCAAACCAGCGACTCTATCTTCAATAGAGTCTTTCGCTGTCAAAAATAATACTGGCGATTCATTGTTAGCTTCCCTCAATTTTTTAAGCACTTCTCGACCATCTAACCCAGGTAGCATAATATCAAGAATAATAACGTCATAATCATTCTCTAACGCCATCCATAAACCTTCAGAGCCATTGTCAGTTGCGTCTACCGCAAACCCTGACGCTTTCAACGCTTTAATAACAGCCCTAGACAGCGCTTCGGAATCTTCAACCAATAGTAATTTCATCTTACTGCTCTTCAACGATAAAGGATTAGTGATAAAATTTTTCAACTAGTATTTAACTTTAAAAATTTCCTCACATACCTTCAAATATATACAAGCCAACATGAGGAGAAGATGAAGGTGTATCAACAATTTTTAAATAGTGCAACTAGGTACAGTGATTATTATTTGGAATATCTGAACTATCAACCTCGCCATCTACCTTAATTATCTTTCAGCTGGCCACTATAGCTGTCGATACCCACATCGAACGCGTATCCAACCGCACTAAATTCGCCATGGGTAATAATGTGGTTGAAGTGGAAAACAAGTTATTTAAAGTAGTACCGAAAGAATTTAAAGTCTATGTTCACCATTGGCTTATTCTTCATGGTCGCTACGTTTGTACTGCCCACAAGCCGAAGTGTAGTGCTTGTTTAATTGAAGATTTGTGTGAGTTTAAAGATAAGACAGAGTAAGCATTACACAAACATATACTAATGTTTAAATTCACCATGTTTTAAAAAGTGAATAGTTTGTTCTGCGACTTCCAAGTTATATCGCATCTGAGTGTGAGTAACTTCTATCTTTATAAAGTCACTCATACTTTTTAACTTTGTAGACTCTACAGAGACCAACCCGTCATTTGGTCCGATGAAATATTCCCTGGTTAGGTTAGAGGGTTTGGTCCCTGCAATAATACCTAAATTAACATCTAGTTCTTCTAGATTATGGCCCAAACTGTTTTCACCAGTAACAAGTGCACTGCTTATTTCTCCACCTATTTTCATTAACCACGAATCACTTAAATAATCGGCTAGCTCACTGCCTTTGTTGGGAGTTCCCATCAATACGATTTCACCGACATTTTGTTTCGTTAAGATGTCTTTGTTTTGTTGCAAATAAGCTCTAATAACCAACCCTCCAAGAGAGTGTCCAACAAAATGTGCTTTGCTGGCATTTTGCAAACATGCATCTATTTGTTTGCTAGTTTCAGTTAAAACTCTGTCAATACTTTCACCTATGGTTGCATAATCTAGTGTGCACACACGATAGTTTGCGCCTTCTAATCTTTGCTCTAGCCGCCACATGGCCCAGTCACTTCGGCCTAATCCATGAGCAAGCACAACGAGTTCTTTATCTTTTTGATATGGCGAGGATTTTACCCCCGAGTTAGCACAACCTGTCACTAATAAAAGTGTCAGTAGCACTATTTTTATTGAAATTGTGGTGCTCACAACTTGGACAATTACATTCTTGGCGGTCATACACTTTCCTAATCTTTTACACATCGAACCGAAAACATATAAGACTTATTTAATGTCGCTCGGCGTATTTCTCCTTTATGTGAGTTCCACCAAGAATAAGCGAGCGTTCTAGCAAGCGCCTCTTTTTCACTAGCG
Source organism: Thalassotalea algicola (assembly GCF_012932965.1). Classification (GTDB taxonomy): domain Bacteria; phylum Pseudomonadota; class Gammaproteobacteria; order Enterobacterales; family Alteromonadaceae; genus Thalassotalea_F; species Thalassotalea_F algicola. The sequence continues at coordinate 540,892 of NZ_JABBXH010000004.1, forward strand.
TTTGTACTGGTCCAAAATTCGGTATACATTCCTTGTGTGATGTACCAATTTCCTAGTTTTACTCCAGCTGGTGTTGCTGAGAAATTGTATTTATTGACCATTGACTGGTCAAATTGCTTAAATAACGTATCTGGCTGATGTGCTTTTAATGTAATAGCAGTGTCGTCTTTACCTCGCCAGCCTAGCGTATTTAGCTCCAACTCCTCAATACCAATGGATTTTTCTAACTCTTGCCAATCTTCGTCAGAGGCTACCCGCCAGCCGTCAGGGCAAAGGTTGCGTTTATCGCTAACATCTTTCCAATTATAAAGGCGGCCATATTTAGTAAGCAGACTTTCATCGTCATCGGGTATAAAACCAGTGCTAACTTTTGAGCCGTCTTGAAACTTAGTTACTCTTAAGTTTTCCGCTAACCAAGTTTGATTGCCTATGATTACGGTGCGATATTCATTCCCTTCACTATCTAGCACTTTACCGTCTGACGATTTATCTTTTAATTGAGTTTCAAGCGAGCTATTTAGCTCCTCTGTTGAGCTACGAACTAGTGATGTTGTCATTATCATACTTATTCCGATCATATAAATTAGTGTTTTCATAACCTTTGCCTTCTAATAAGTTCAATGATCTAAATAGGCCAATTATGCGATGTTGCTTTTTCAGACAGCGTCCACAACTTAGTTAACACCTCATCGTCTAAAACAAATGGTTCAAGTTTGCACTCGCCTACAGGGCCACCAAAGTTTAATAGTCCCGTTGGGCCGTAATAAGCTCTTTGTTCAAGGTCATTAGCCGTTGCACACATCACTTCTGGATATGCGCCTTTTTCAGCCGATTGTACCAGCCCTAACTTCACCATAATTGACCAAGACAGTCGCGTTGCCATATTGGCACTTTCACGAATTAGTGACGTATTAGATGCCCCTGGGTGACAAACGTAAACCTCGACCGTTTTACTATGTTGTTTGATCTTGTCTTGTAGCTTATAGGCAAACATCATTTGCGCTAGCTTACTTTGGCTATAAACCTTATTAGGATGATAGTTTTTATCCCAGTTCATATCATCAAACTGCATGCTTTTAAGCCCCATTTTATGACCTTCGCTAGACACTACAACAATACGACCTTTTGACTCTTCTAGTCTTTCAAACAATAAACCAGACAATAAAAAGTGGCCGTAGTGATTTACGCCTAGCTGACTTTCAAAACCGTCTACGGTTAGTTGCTGTTGGGCTATTTGTGCAATAGCACCGTTACAAATGAGTACATCGATTTGCGGTACTTTGTCTAAAATTTCTAATGCCGCTTTTCGAACTGAGGCAAGCTCGGCTAAATCCATAGTTATAAAGCTAACCATCGTTTCACTACCAAACTCCTTCTTTAACTCAGAGATTGCAGCTTTTGATTTAGCAGGGTTACGGTTTAACATCACCACCTGCGCACCTTTAGATAACAATATGCGTGAAGCTTGAAATCCTGCTCCTGTATTAGCGCCAGTAATTAAGTAAGTTTTACCTTTTAAAGAACTTAACTGATCAGGCGTCCAGCCGTTTCGGCCAAATTGATTTTCATGGGTCATGGGCTACCCCTATTGGTTTAACAAGAATGTTTATAATAGATGCACTATAAACTCACACCGACAACTTAAATAGGCGGAATACTCGCTAAAACATGCCTATTTGTATCACCGAGTTGATACATACCGTTATTAGCGTTAACTTTAGCTAAAATGGTCAAGTTAGATAATAAGTTATGTTTATGAATAAAAAGCTCATAGAACACATCATTGACAAGAAAATAACAACAAACGGTATGATAGAAACGCGCATACAGGGTTTGCAATTATTTAAAATAACCGAACCAATTCAATGTGCCCCCGCAGTTTATCAGCCATCCATAACGGCAATAGTTCGAGGTGGTAAAGAAGCGATATGGGGAGGTAACAAACACCGTTACGACAACAGCAAATATATATGCTGTACCATGTCGATGCCGATTGAAACTGGTACACCTGAAACCTCACTAGAAAACCCGCTACTAGGCGCATATATTTCTCTTGATTCAAGATTGATGACAGAGGTGGCATTAGAAATGGAAAGCAACAGAGGCTCTTCTCAAAAAATTACAAGTGCGGCAAGTCCACAAGGTGTGACAACCGCAATTTGGGACGAAAGTTTTACCGATGCACTTTATCGATTGTTATTACTAGAAGAGCATTCAATGGACTTAGCCATTCTTGGAAAAAGTCGCTTACGCGAACTTTATTATGCAATTTTAACAGGAGAAGCGGGTAACTCGTTTACGCGTGCGTTTGGTATTGGCAATGAAATAGCTCGCTCTATTAAATTTTTATCATCTCATTTAACCGAAACAATCACTATTGACGACTTAGCTGACGAAGTAGGCATGAGCCGTGCTGTGTTTCACCGTAAATTTAAACAAGCCACTAATATGTCTCCCATTCAATTTGTAAAGTCGATGCGACTTAATCACGCTGCAATGAATATTGCCGGAGGCGCTAATGTAAATGTCGCAGCAATGGATGTTGGCTATATAAGTTCATCTCAGTTCAGTCGTGAATTTAAAAGAATGTATGGCTTATCACCCAAGCAGTGGGCGAAATCAAAAGAACGAATTGAAAGGTCGGCATTATCGTAAATCAATTAGCTATATTATTTTCTAATTTCACACTGCTCAGTTGACATCTACCTTTATTATCTTTTGGCTGACCAACTATAGCTGTCAATACCCACATCGAACACGTATCCAACCGCACTAAATTCGCCATGGGTAAAAACGTAGTAGAAGTTGAACAGAAGCTTTTAAAAGTGGTCCCAAAAGAATTTAAAGTCGATGTTCACCACTGGCTTATTCTTCATGGTCGCTACGTTTGTAATGCCCGCAAGCCGAAGTGTAGTGCTTGTTTAATTGAAGACCTGTGTGAGTTTAAAGAGAAGACTGAGTAATAAATATTTGTCCCTTACTGTGCATAAATACAAAGCCCCAACCCCCTTAATGTTACTTTAAAGTAAGCTTATACCTGCACTAAAAATATAACTTGACCATTTCAAGGGGGATATGTTTAAAGTGGAAAATGCGTATTAAGCATTTAATTGACTGATTCTCGATATCAAATCAGTTATATTTTTTGATAATCCATTTATAACGCCATCAAATTAACGTGAACTTATGAAACAACAACAACTGTCCATAATTAACATTATACCAGCTGCGTTATCACTAATCGTCGCAATCTCACCAACGCCAGCTGTTAGCAGTGAACAAGAGCAAATTACAGAGCAACTTTGCTCAACTTGTCATAGAGTAAGCAACCTCAAGCGCAGCTCTGGTTACAGTAAAGCCCATTGGGAAAAGCTTGTTTCCTATATGGTAAATAATACTAACTCTCAGCTCTCAGCTGAATTGGGTGAATTTCTAGCCAATAAATACCCTGTTAATAACAAGCGAGCCTCTCAAGTTGTCGACGGTGATTTCAAACTTCAGTTTAACTACTGGCAAGTACCAACTCTGGGTCAACGCGCACGTGATCCTGTGCAAGGCAAAGACGGCATTATATGGTGGGTAGGACAATGGGGAAATATTCTCGGACGCCTTGACCCCATCAGTGGAGAAATGAAGGAATATACGCTGCCAGCTGGTACCTACCCGCACAGTGTCACATTAGATGAAAACCTTACGCCATGGTTCTTAGGAAATAAAAATGGCACGGTAGGATATTTGGATCTCGATACCAAAAAATTCCAAGTATTTAACATGCCGGATGAAAATGCACGCGACCCTCACACAGGGGTCTTCGACCATAAAGGAATATTTTGGTTTACGCTGCAACACAGTAATATGATAGGTAAATTAGACCCTAAAAGTGGTGATATTCGATTAGTATCATTACCAACCAAAAAATCTAAACCATACGGTATAAAGGTTGATTCTACTGGAACACCTTGGGTTTCTTGTAACGGCTCTAATTGTTTAGTTAAAGTCGATAAAAATACAATGGCATTAACAGAGATAAAATTGCCGGGTGAAAATACTCACACTAGACGCCTTGCTATAACACCTGATGACATGGTCTATTATGTTAATTCTGGCATGGGTAAATTAGGTCGATACAACCCAACAACTGGCAAAATAACAGAATGGGATAACCCAAGCGGCAGCGATAGCCACCCTTATGCAATTGAATATGCTGATGGTGCTATTTGGTTTAATGAATCGGCAAAAAGACCAGAAACCTTGGTCAGGTTTGATCTCACCACAGAAACAATGCAGAGCTGGCAAATTCCCAGTAAAGAAGGGGTTTATGCTGGACTAATTAGGCATATGAGAATGGGCAATAAAGGCTTAATTATTCACCAAACGGCGACAAATCAATTAGCTGAAATAACTTGGTCTAAATAGCTCAAATGTAGCTTGTCGGCATCTAGTTTAATTATATTTCGATCGGCCGATAATCGCTGTCGATACCCATATCGACCGCGTATCCAACCGTACTAAATTTGCCATGGGTAAAACGCGGTTGAAGTGGAAAACAAGTTATTAAAAGTAGTACCGAAAGAATTTAAAGTTGATGTTCACCACAGGCTAATCTTGCACGAGCGCTATACCTGCACCGCGAGAAAACTTAAGTGTGGTAGCTGTTTTACTGAAGAAATGTGTTAGTTTAAGGGTAAGACTGAGTAGTTAAAAAAGTATTTTCTAAGCCACGATAATTGGCTAGGGTTTTCAAAAAAGTAGTTACCTTGGCATAAGTCAGTGTTGTCGTAGAATGCGCTTCGGCATTTTAATTACGATTACTCACTCAAACTGAATATGCCAAGGAAAAAACCTATTTATTTTGTAAAACCTCAATCATTTTTTTTGCCACAAGCGAAGATGACAGGTGATTTTGTCCAGTAACTATACGTCCATCAACTTCTACATGAGCTGTATTTCTATCAGAATAGAGAAATTGACCACCTCTTTTTTCGATTGTTTTCTGAATTAAAAAAGGAAATTCCTTGAAGTAAGCGCGTGACTGGTTTTCATATGAGTCTGGGTAACCTGAAATACGCTTCCCTGAGACCAAATAATCCCCATCTTTCGTTTTTAAATTAACAATACCTGCTGTTCCGTGACAAACAGACGACACTATACCACTGTGCTCTTCGTAAATAGTCATCGTTATATTTTGTATCTCTATATTATCAGCAACACCATACATAGCATTGCCACCGCCAACATAATGAACGGCTAAGTAATTAGCAGGATCAATTTGATTGGGTTTCTTAGTATGTTTAATCGCGTGCATAAAGTCCGAATCATAAAGGTAGCGCTTATGTATTTTTTCCGATGTATTTATGTATGCCAGAGGAATAGCGCCACCTTTGGGGCTAACAAAGTCGACCGTGTAACCTGCGTTTTTAAATGTATCGTAAGCTTTCACAATTTCGGAAAAACTAACACCTGTAGGCAGTGTTGAATTGCCGTGAAAATGCGCATTGGAAACAATAAATAATATTCTTTTTCCATTTCGTTGTGCCAATTGGCTTGTCGCTGCTTTACTCACTACTTTCCAATTACCTGATAAGTTTTTTAATAAAAACATGTCAATATAACGCATCGACTTTTCAGGTATTAAAATTTCAACCTTGGCTGTAGCAATATCCCCTTCGACATCAATAGACAGAACCTCACCTACCCTGCCGTTATTTTTACCGCTCTTTTTAAACCAGGAGGCATATTCAGCAGGACTGACAAGCCACATTTCTTGGTTTTTTTTACTGAGCAATAACTGAGCGTCTTCAGCAAACGCTCGCTTAATCAAATCAGGATCATTGTACGATGTTCCGTGGATATAGTTTTGCAATGTTTGTGTTATTTCGAGGTAGTATGGACTCTGGGTTTGCCCATTCGCTACTAGGCTTACTAGCATGATAAAAAATAAAAGTAAGTGTTTCATTTGCTTTTTCTCCGTCAATTTACATTCCAATAAATTAAGGAAAAACACATTATAAAACACTAGGATAGAATAAATCCGTAATACGAAATTATAATTTCAGAGTACTTATAAGGCACTATGCCGTTTGCGATATTGTGCTGGTGTTATATTTTCAAAATGTTTAAATGATGAATAAAAAGTAGATTGGGAATTATAACCAGAAGCCTCAGAGATCAATTCCATGGTCATGTGGGAGTTTTCAACTAATAGCCTTTTCGCTTCTTGGATCCTCAATTCATTAACAAATAAAGCAAACGACTTATTCAAATTATCGTTTAACAATTGCGATAACTGGGGAACTGACACTTGAAGTTTTTTAGCCAAAGTCGGTAAGGTTAAATTGGCATTTTTGTATAGCTGTTCGTTGTTCATTAGCTCATTCAAACGTTTTTCGAGTTGCACTGCCACTTCCTGGTTAATTTTTTTATTTCCATATGCCTGTTCAGACAGTTTGAGACTTTTAGGCGAAATAAACCAAAGTGAAAGTGACACGTACAATATAAGCGAAAATGACAGAGCACCTACGATATAAGAAGTATATGATGCAGTAAAATAAGCAAGCCAAATAATCGTTGTACCTGCAAATACGTTAATGCACAGTAATTGCTCTTTTGACCACCTAGTGTTTTCCCTGCGCCAGGCAGCTGCTTTTGGAAATAATTGAATCGCCGCCACTATTATATATATACCCCAAGTGATATTAATCACTTTATATACCCATCCCCACAGTGCAACATTCGATTGGTAAGGGTACAAAATTCCAATTCCAATAACCAAACTGAGCAATAAACCTAGATGTAACTTCCAGTTAAACCTTAATTTTTCTAATGTGGACACTTGGCTAACAATATATAGATAAAGAAATGGACCAATCAAGAAACATGCTGACAGCCCCAACTGCAAGAACTGTTTACCTATATCTGGGTCAAAGTAAAACCAAATTGATTTGGTAACGCGTAAACTAATTGCCAACATTAACATCGCTAGTAAACGACGCTGAATAGTTGCGGGTTTGGAAAAAAGTAAGTAGGTTGTCAGCAGTAGTCCGTTGAAAGCACCCAACGCACTAAAGAAAAAAAGTATCTGACTATTCATTTTACCGTTTATAATTCCTAATCATCCAATAAAAACAGTCTACTTTGGGCAAAAAGAAAAGTCTATTTGCCAAAGCATTTACAAATTAATCATTAATCTATGTACACAACTTAAAGTTCTGCGAGTGCCATTGACCATAGCAGAAATAAGGGGGTACTCCTTTCTGCTAAAAACAAGCAGACATTTCTCCCCTCTTGTTTGACACCTACTATTCTTATCTTGCAGCTGGCCAATTCTACTAGTCGCTCCGTGATGACAATTGCAATGGGTTTAAAGCGTGTTAAAAAGGAAAAAGCTTCACAGCGACAATGCGCAAAAAGCCAATTTATTTCAATTATTCAAAAAAATACGTTCGCATGGGCCCATTTGAGCGAACTCGATCAATCATTTTTTCATAATGCTCAGCATTGGAATAGAAAATAGGACAGTAAAATGGGCAATACACACAATGCTGATTTTGGATTTGATTTAGAAAGAGAAAATTCCGACTTTGCTAAGCAATCACTAACAAATAAGTCATTAGCAAATAAGTCATTAAAATACACGACGACGTTTTGGTTTGTAACCACCTTGATAGGTCAGTGGTTTTTCTTTTATTACATTATGGGATTTTACGGAGTCTCAGTGATAAACGATAACATGGAATATTGGAATGTTGTGTTCGAGCGCTTTGGTGTTACACCATACCGCGAAGGAGACTCTTCAGGTAATATTGTATTTGCTGCCCACGCAATTGGCGCCGGTATTGTGGCTTTTGGTGGGGCATTGCAACTAATTCCCAAAATTCGAAATAACTTCCCAAAATTTCATAAATTTAATGGTTATGCCTATCTCACAACAGTTTTCTGCCTGGCCTTGTCTGGTTTTTATTTAGTGTGGATAAGAAACCCTGAACCAATCGGTCTTTCTGAAATTGGTACAACGATTAATGGTTTTTTAATATTAAGCTTTGCATATTTAACCGTGCGCCTAGCAATTAAAAGAGAAATTGCTACCCATAGAAAATGGGCGATGCGCTTATTTTTTGTTTCAAATGCTCAATACACTTTGAGGCTTGGTACATTTAGCTATCTCGTAACAGGAAACATGCTGGGCATGAACCCTGCTTTTGGCGACCCGTTCTTTTATATGTGGACATTCGGCTGTTATGTTTTACCGTTAATCGTATTGCAGCTATATTTTTACGCGAATGAAAAACGCGTGAACAGCGTTAAATACATAACCAGTGGCTTGTTATTTGTTATCACCATACTGATGATTCTGGGTATGGTCGGCTATACACCTTTTCTATTAAACATCGTGTCAGGCGAGCCTATAAGTTTATAGCTAACATTCTGTAAACGTACAACTAATAAACCAATGTGTGATGGTTCACGTTTTGTAAACCATTACACATTGGCCTTTATGTTGACGCTTGAGAAAACTGCAAAACATCTAAAAATTTACGTACGAATAGGCCCATTTGAACGACAACTGTTGTGAAACAAGGCAAATTACCGACAGTTCTTGAATAACTAAAAGAAAAACGGAATGGCCAAAACCTCAACTATTGCAAAGCCAAGCATTAAAAATAACTATACAAAAATTGCTGGGGTAACTTACGCGCTAATTATTATTATCGCGACGTTTCCAACGATGATTTTTGACCTTGGGACATTGTTAAAAAACGCAAATGCTGCTGAAAACTTTATGGGTCAAGAAGGTACCTTTAGGGTTGCTATTGCTATCGAATTTCTAATGTTTGTCTTAGTGATGGTACTTTCTTGGGCGTTATACGTCCTATTAAAACCGGTGAATAAAAATCTTGCCCTGTTCGGACTAATCTTTAGGTTTGGTGAAGCACTTTTAGGCTGTGTTGCCATTATGTTTATATTGACGGTATTACTGTTTTTAACTGGCGCCGAATACCTACAAGCGTTTGAGCCAACTCAATTGCAAGGATTAGCGAGATTTTTTGCTAATTTGTATGGCGTTAGCTATGACATTTTGCTGTTTATTATGGGAATTGGCGGCATCGCCTATTGTTATCTTTTCTACATTTCTCGTTATATTCCACGAGCTTTGTCCGTATGGGGTATGATTACATACGCAACAATGGTCGCTTATGGCTTTATTAATATTGCTGTGCACAATGCGCCTTCAGAGTTGGCTTATGCGATGGCGCCCGGCGCACTATTTGAATTATCTATTGGTCTATGGCTTATGTTTAAAGGTATCTCCGTAACCCCATAGTAAGAGAGCAAACCAGAAAATGACGAACTTATCTCGATACGCAGTAACTTCACCATTGTGCTAGAAGACCACTAAAGTAGCCGTTTGATGACATGTGGATTCAGCTAGAATATAGTTTTATAATCTCAAAGTTATAAAGTTTCGTTTGGTAGTTTCATGGTCCACATTTTACCTACAGTTCTCTATTCCTGCATTATGGGAATAACATTACTTGCATTGCTAGAGGTGTTTAAAAGGCCAAACGATAGACAAAGCGCATGCCTAAAAGGCCTATTGTTACTATTGCTGATACACTCGGCTGGGGAGTTGTATGTATATTCAGGCGCATTTGTTTATGCACCTAGTTTAGTTGGTGTCCACATACCGTTTAGGGTTTTACTGGGCGCGGCTCTTTATTTTTACGCGCATGCTTCTATGTCACCTGATAAAGGCACCAATAAGCGTATGATAATTTTGGCTCTGTCAGGGCCTGTAATTGTAATTCTTGGTATGCTGCCTTTTATTTTAATGATCAGCCCTGCCGAAAAAGTTGCTTTAGCAATGCCCTCAACGAGGGACCCAGAACTTTGGAAAATTGCCGTATTTACCTGCTTGTTCACCACCATTGTTTTTATTTTTTACACACTGCTATACCTAGTTGCCTCATTAAAACTTCATAATGGGCACCGTCAGCAACTTATGGAGCGCTTTTCTGAAATAGAACAACGATCATTAGAGTGGTTTAGACCCGTGCTATTAATTTGGGGAGCTGTATGGTTAATGTATGCGGTAGAGTTTTCACTTAGTGCTCTAGGCTGGCGTTGGTTTGGCTCTGGTATATTGTTGCCTATTTTAGAAGTAATTGCGCTAGCGATTTTTGTTCAAAAGGCACTCAACCAGAAAATGCTTACTGATTCTGAAAAGGGGTTGCCTCATGATATTCAACCGAATAAAACTCAGACTAGATCTGCATTACTTAGCGTTGAGAAAATGCAATTTATCGCATCAAAACTTGAACATGCTATGAAAGTAGATAAGCTGTTTTTGCAAGATAATTTGTCGTTGAACAAACTATCTGAATCTATCTCTGAAAGTGAAAATCATATTTCAGAAACACTCTCGCAATTTATGGGCACCAAATTTTTTCAATTTGTTAATTGCTTTCGAATAGAAGAAGCAAAGGTAGCTTTGCAAAGTAGCGACAAGCTAATCACTAATATTGCCTTTGATGTTGGTTTTAATTCCAAGACTACCTTCAATACTACCTTCAAGAAGCTTGTAGGGCATACGCCATCAGCGTATAGGAAGTCATTGCTCGAAAGAAATCCCCATTGAATAAAAGCCAACATGTAGGATTGCTGAGGTATAGCGTATCAAACCAGTTCTGTCATTATATATTGCTTAAGCTCCAGAGGCTTATCGCTTATTTCTATTTTGCTTTTAAAACGAAGCAAAATATTCCACTGGCGTGAAAAATCAAGAGTAGCTACTCAATAGTTTAAATACAGACGCCATAAAACTGATTACTTGAGTTTCTTTAGCTCCAAACTGCAAAACTATCTCTGTGGGTTGAAGGTATTAACTTGCCAGCATGAAACACATCAAACTGCTCATCAGGAAATGGCTTAACTGAAAGAATTTAATATATAGAAAACTAACTCAATACCATTTAGTTAAGAGCAGAACAACAAAAAACTCAATAGCTCTATTCGGATTTTGAGAGACGACATTGTGTCGCCTCCCATTATACTCCCCTGTTGTACTAAAACTCTCTAGTGTCCAAATTGAATTCGAATGCCCGCATTAACAGTAAAGCCGTCATTACGAGACCAAATATCTGTCGTCCAACGTCCACTTGGGTCTTGCATTGGTAACAGCAAAGACTCTTCTTTGGTTTGACGTACATTAAGTAAGTTTTCTGCATTTACGAAATAACTCACTCTACCCACGGTAATTTGGCCAAGTAACCCCAAATGCCAATATGCTTCACTTCTTTCTCGATATGGGTTGCCCTCTAAGTGTTGTGTTCCTGTGTAATAGGCTTCAAACCCTACTAAATGACTTCCATGTTCTTCCCACATTATCACCGCTCCTGCAGAATGCTTAGGCGTCAATGCAAGTGGCTCTCGTCCAAAACCTGCGTCACCCTGCTTAGTGGCATCTGTAAATAAATAACTGCCGGTTAACTTTATATCGCGCCAGCGATAACGCAGCAGCAATTCAGCGCCTCTAATTTCACTTTGATCAGATGCATTTACGATGCGCACTTGTTTATCTGACTGCGTGTCTAGCGGGTTAATTACTTCAAGCTCAGTAACATTATCAACATCTGATGCAAATAGGGTCACACTCGCTTCTATACTATCAACGACATAACTAATATCGATAGATGCCGTAGTTGCCTGCTCTTCTTTTAGGTTATCAAGTGGTGCTAAACGTGATAGACCAACATCTTCTATATCTTCAATGAACGGGGTTGGGGCATAAAAACCTTGCCCGTAGGAGCCCCGGACAATCCAACTTTCGGGCTTGAATAACACCGAGATACGTGGGCTAAATTGCGTACCATATTCACTATGCCAATCTGTACGAGCACTAATTGACATTGAAATTTCGTCACTGGCTTCATAGTCGACTTGGGAAAATAAACCTGGTACTTGATAATGATAATTAAATGCTGAATAACTTTCCGAGTCGAATCGGTCTGATTGATAAGCTACCCCAACAAGCCAAGCGGTATCATCGCTGTAACCTGACACACTCGATTCAAGTAAATAACTGTCATGCGTATCATTTTCTTCTACCAAACCGTAAATATGATCATGCGCTTGGCGCATAGCAGAACCACGAACATTGAGGTTAATCACATCACCCAATTGTTGATCAAAGATAAAGCCAGTATCTACTCTTTTAGAATCCTGACTTTGTATGAACGGGTTTCCGTCAGGTAAGGTTTCGCCCTCTTCCGTGCCACCTTCTCGTTCCTCGAACATCGCTCCAAAGGTTAAATACAAATTAGCGCCGCTTTCGCTTTCCCAATATAATCGTGGACGAATGGTTGCTCGTTGGTATTCAGCCATGTCTAGCCAGCCATCATCATCTAGGTCTTGTTGTTCTTGATTATGTACCCCAGCAGTGACTGATGCACTGATTGCGTCATTTATCGGCGAAGCCAAATAAGAAGTGATGTCTTGGCCATTTTTTGAAGTAGCATTTAAAAGCACTTCACCTTCAAGTTCATCTGATGGTGTACGAGAAATTAAATTAATCACACCGCCTAGCGCAGAGCCACCGTATAATGACGATGCCGAGCCCTTGATAATTTCAACATTGGCAAGATCAGTTGGCGGTATTTGTAATAAGCCAATAGAGGTAGTTTGACCACCATAAAGCGGTAAACCATCACTGAGCAATTGTGTATAGCGGCCATATAAACTTTGCAACCGAATGTTAGCACCGCCTAATGCTGGAGAGGTATTTTGTACACGGACTCCGCCTGTTTCAGCAACTAGCATAGATATATTGCCTGGTCGCATTAACGCTTTCTCTTGAATTTCTTCCCCGTTGATAATCTCAGTTCGCGTTGCTGACTCAGTGACAATACGGCCAAGACGCGATGCTGTCACTTGGATTTTTTCAATCTTATTTTCATCATGTTCATGATGGTCGTCGTGATGTTCCCCTTCACTGGCGTAAGAAATTGAAGGTGCCAACAGCACCGCAAGCGCTGTTTTAGAATATTTACCAAGCATTTTTTACCTCAATCAATGCTAAAAATTGCGATATTTTCACAATTAACAAGAAAAATTAAATAAGTTTAAAATGTAGGCAGAAGTGCCTTAAGAGGTAAAAATTGGTGGCCGATAAAAAGGGGAGGCAATAAAATACGTATCTTTTGTTGCTAAAGACAATAAAGGCTCGCTTAGAACCATAATATCAGACAAAAGAAGACGACTATCTAAATACGCGATTGAAGCACATGCATTCGCAGGGCAAATACAATCGCTTTCACAGCACTCAACTTCACAACAATCATCAATACTTTCTGACGGGTTAGCGCTACTATTATCGTTAATAATGGTTTTCTGCGGTATTTCAATATGCTGTTCTAAGCTGCTGTCATATGAAGCCATAAAATGATACGCCATAGTTTGCCCGACAAAGGCAATTAGCATAGTTATCATAAGCAGCAATTTAGAAAGTGGTCTTTGCATAGTTAAGTCTTATCGAAATCGCCGTTATTGTATGATTTTTTCAAGTACAAATGAAGAGAAAGATAAATAGGAATTCAGATAATACCAACTACTATTCTGTCAAATTTGTTAGCACTACAAATTTATCTTCTATCGATTTAGCTGCCCGAATATAACAATGGAACTCACCTCAGCCACATCTTATTCCGCATTAAATTTGCTGTAGATTTAAGAGAGCTAAAGCAAGTAGGTCTGTTAAAAGTACAAAATGAAGGCATAAATCAATCGTTAGTCAAATGCCACTATCGCCAAAACTTTCATTGAATTAGCGGTTAGCGCAATCCCCATTGAGTTAATATTCTTTGATATTCTCCACTAGCGATAACCGTTTTTAATGCTTGTTCCAAAGCTTTGGCCGTTGTAGGAGTCAGTGATAAGTTTGCTGCTAGGTGCAGCTCACTTGGAAAATCTATCAGTTCAAGCACTTGTTTAACGTCACCTGTTTTGTATCCAAGTTTGTTTAGTTCGTTATTTAAAGAAAGCGTATTGGTTAAAACAAAGTCTATGCGACCATTAAATAACATTTGCCATAAATCTTGATATTTTACGCTTAATGATAAATTTTCTCCTTCGTTAAAGCCTGATTTTCTTAGATATCCTTCGCTAAAGTAGCCTCGAATGGTACCAACAGAATATTGTTTAGCGTCCGATAAATTGGCTAGTTGATATGTACTTTCTGTTGATGAAACCAAGTAGGCACTATTGTGAAAAATTTTACCTAACCAAATAAAGTTTGGCTCCCTACTTGGACTTTTTAGTAGTGAAAACATCAAAACATTAGGTTTAGCTTTTAATAGTCGAAAAGCACGTGCAAATGGATAAAGCTCTATGGTGTAGTCAACTTGAGCTAGTTTAGCCACAGCGTTAACTATGTCTACTAACGCCCCTTTAGTTTGACCATGCTTATCTTTAAAATGATAAGGAGGAAGGTCTTCAGCAACAAACTGCAACTGTTCAGCAGCTAATGAAAATGAACACAAAGCAAGTAATATAATCGCAATTTTCAATTTAGTACCTCTTAAACTTCAAAGAAAAGCAGCTCCTTTACTTTATATACGCTTGCATCATACCATCACTTTATACCCACCAAAGTCAATCTATTTAATCCATTTTCCCGGTAGTCATTAGCCCACCCCTAATGTTCTGATTTGGTAGTCTGATATTTGCTAACTGCTAGCTAATAATAAATCCGCGACTACTTTATTCATCAAGCAATAGTTCAACCACTTCTTTTCTGGCAATCATTCTTAGCGTCATTAATACTTCAGTACCATTTACATCAGTTAAGTAATCAAGGTTTTTAGGTACATCGCCAATAACGTTAAATCTTTCATCATGTAACGAATATGACCACAACTGAAAGTCTTCATTGATACCATATATCTCGTCGCCATCAACGTCGCTGTTGTGAATAACAAAACGCTTATCACTACCTTGCGCTTTTAACTCTTCTATCAGTTGATCTTCAACCGAGCCGGATTGCCAAAACCTATCCATATGATCGGTAAAAACAATTGCGCCATCTTTGGTATTTTGTGCCCAGTTAACTTGCTTATCGTTCAAAATACGCATTGTTGCATCGGCGAGGTTTAATTCCACAAATTTTATTGCGCCTTTAATTCTTACTAATGATAATGCCGTTTCCTTCTCGCTATCCCAATCGAATAATGTGTCTATTTGATGTTCAAAGTCATATGTCTTACGAGTGCCATCTAAAAAAACCTGTACTAACGCTTTATCAACATTAGCTAACAAGCTTTCACCATCTAAAGACCAGTGCACTTCATATAAGAAAGTATCAATTGGAAAATGGGATAATTGCTGAGGTGTGCTGCCATCCGTTAACCATAGCTGATCTATACCGGAGCGGTCTGACTTAAAAGCAATCTTCTCACTATTTGGTTTGAATATTCCGTTGTCCTCTCCTGATGTCGAGCGCGCTATAACAAAGTGGTCATCATTCTTTACACTTGCCTTTTTTATGGTTTTTAATGACAAAGATATAACATCACTATCGTATTGCCCCTTAATCGCTAGCAATCTTTTGTTATCTGGGTGAAACACGGGCGAGCTCATTGCTTCATCAATAGGTAAGCTAATATTTTTTACTTGTCCGTCATAAGACAAAGTAAACAACTGACGCCCAGTACTAAATATAAGTTGGTTTTCAAACGGTGAAAAATTGGGATATACATACTTAAATGGTGCTATTTCCGGCGGATAAATTATTTGATTACTAGATACGAGTTTTCCGTCTGGCTTTAGTATGTTGATATAATAACTGCCATCACTTTGCGTACTAAAAAGCGCAAAAAAATCATGTTTAGCAGAGTAGTCGAAGTCTACAAGATCACCATCCTCAAGTTGATAAAGCGTTTCACTTTCATTATCGGTTATTGAGTAGCTGATCAACTTCCAACGATCGGTGGTTTTTTGCAATAACGCGATAGTATTGTTGGTCAGCCATTGTGGTTTTCTTATTTCCGAGTTTTTACATTCCAATAATACCGTTGGTTTTTGAGGTGCTATAAGTGCTTTTTCAAAGTCTAAGTTCATTAAGTAATAGCATTTTTTTTGCGTAACTGGCGCAGTACATGTTTCGGACTGGACAAACGCTAATGACTTACCGTCTTTCGAAAAGCTGTGGGCGCCATAAGAATTTAAGTTCTGCGTCAATTGAAATTCTTGCTGAGTCTCAATATCTTTCGCCCATATATTATTACTACAAAATTCATTCGAATAGCGGTGAAAAACAATGTATTTTCCATCGGGCGAATAAATGCCAGCAAGCTCCTTATTATCGGTAGCGGTGAGTGCTCGTATTTCTCCTATTTTCAGACTAGGTGTTTGTCCTGATGTGGGAAATTGTAAAACGATAAACACACAAAATGTGATTACGATGGCTAAAATTAGCAAACGAAATTGAGCACTTAATGTTGATGATTGGGCTTTAGATTGATTTGTTGAATGAGCTACTGAATTATTTGCGTTGTTGAAAGCGGCATCTGTTTCAAACTTAGCGTTCTCTATTGCAGTAGTTTCAGGTGCCTTTTCTTCTTGCGCTATTACCTCTTGGTTCCAACGAACATCACACTCTAAGCTATAACCTTTTTTGGCATGAGTTTTAATATAAACCTGAACCTTCCCGTCATCACCTAGTGCTTTTCTTAGTTGAGCAATGCTTCGTTGCAATGTATTGGGAGAAACCACTGAACCTTGCCAAACTTTCGCCAAAAGTTCATCTTGGCTAACCACACTTCCTTGATGCTGAGCTAGATAAGTGAGAAGTGACAACGCTTTTGGGGCGAGCTTTTTTGACTCATTATTTTGAGTGATTTGATTACGTGATAAATCAATATAAAAACCACCAATCCAATATTGCTGTGCCATACGTCCCCTGATTTATAAGAATAGCGCCAATAGGATAAACCTGAAACCAATGCAATACAAATAGGCAAACCATTGATAAGTAATGATATTTTAAATAATCATAAAAAAGTCAGGTAAAAGTCAGGGGAAATTCAAGATTCTTACTCTCCCCTTGTTTAGGTTAACTACTCATTAAACACGGTTATTTCCTATTTATTGCCCAGAGGAAAAGTATGAAAAACCTAATCATCTTTTTTATTTTACTGTCACTAATTTTTTCAAGGTTATGTGCCAAAGAGCTAAATCAATATGAAATGCCAGACACTCAAGTTGTGCCAATTAAGAACAGTGAAACAGGTGCGCAATATGAGCTATACATCAAACTGCCGAAAGATTATTCAAAAAAAAAGAAGGTGACATACCCAGTTATTTACTTTACCGATGCCGCGTGGTCAATCGAAATACTATCAGCCGCAACTTCATATCAATTGAAAGACGTTATTTTGATAGGCATATCGTGGCAAAAAAATATAAGCGACGAACTTAAAAAGGTCGGTGAGTATGTTAGTAGAAACCGAGATTACACAATAAGAGAATCTAATAGACCAGACATCCAAGCAAAGTATCAATTAGGACAAGCAAAACAGCACACCACGTTCATTCGTAAAGATGTGATTACCTATGTTGAGAAAAACTATCGCACACAACCAGACAACCGTACTTATTTTGGCTATTCATTAGGCGGACAATTTGGGGCTTTTGTATTGCTGTATAAACCCGACACCTTTAAAAACTACATAATCGGTAGTCCAGAAATTAGTGGCGAGGTTTCTGAGTTTTCTTCGCTTGCTGCCAAGACCAGAAAAAAACTAAATGCCAACCTATTTGTTTCTTACGGTTCATTAGAAACTGATCTAGCCAAACACGCTAATGAACTTATTCGTATGTTGAATTCACGAAACGATGACAGCCTGTCAATCAGTCAAATGGTTATTGACGGTAATCACTCAACAGCATTTCCATTAACCGGTGTTAAAAGCATCACTTGGTTATCAAATTTAATTAAGCAAAAGGATTAATGATGAGACTCACTTATCAATCGATCGCCCTGCTATTTGCAGGATTAACAATGAGTGGCAATAGCTATAGCTATGAGCAATTTCCAAACCTTGAAGGACCATACATGGGGCAAAGCCTTCCAGGTTTAGTCGCAGAGCCATTTGCACCGAATATAATCTCCAAAGAAGGCTGGGATGGTGAAGGTGTATTTGCCCCTGGCATGAAAGAGTTTTACTTCACAAGAAAGGATAAGGAATATCCTCGTCGCACCGTGATAGGTTTTCGACAAGAAAATAACAAATGGAAGGTATTCTCCAAATTTCCACGTATTGGAGAAATAGGATTCTCAAATGATGGTTCACGTATGTATATGGCTGAAGGCTATAGAGATCGCAAAGGTAAAGGGTGGTCTGAACGCAAGAGCCTTGGCGCTATGTTTGATAGAAAAGATTGGGGCATCATGCGCTTATCTGCTTCAGCTAGGGGCACATTTGTATTTGACGATTACAAAAGTGGTGACGTCATTAGGATATCGACACTTAGCAACGGTAAACGTGAATCACCCATAAAGATGGATTCAGAAGTCAATGTGGGTGAATGGACAGCTCACCCTTTTATCGCGCCTGACGAAAGCTACTTAATTTGGGACAGCGAACGCGAAGGTGGCTTCGGTGGCACAGATTTATATATTCGATTTCGACAAAACGATGGTTCATGGGGCGCGGCAATCAATATGGGCGACTCGATAAATTCACCTAACGCCGACTACTTTGCTAGCGTCTCACCAGATGGAAAATACATTCTCTTCAATAGACAAATTGATGATAAAGGCAACACTGATATTTATTGGGTCGATGCAAAAATTATCGATGCACTTCGACCAAAATCGTAAACTAGTGGAAAAAGAAATATGAAAATTGATATAAAAGTAAAAAGCGTAATGACTATCGCTTTATTGGTTACATTAAATAGTGCGACAGCCAATACCGCTATTTCCCCAGATAAAAGTATTGGTAAACGTGGCCAGACCGCAGAAGCTTCAGCCGCCGAAGCCAAACTATCATTTTGGGATCTACCTCTTCTGGAAAAAGCCTTTGTTGATACAACGCCAGCAAAAAGAAATGATGGTATACCTGTAGGCAATTTAGTAACCAATGGCGGTGATAAAGCTAAAGTTTTACAGTTGGCACGTGAAATGGCGGAACAAAAGCATGGTAATTACGACAGTATGTTAATTGCTCGCAATGGCAAATTAATTTTTGAATCCTATTTCTTACGCGGCCGAATAAACTTACATCATGGCCAAGCGTCAGCTACTAAAGGTTTAACAAGTATAGTAGTTGGTCGCGCTATTCAAATGGGTTACCTAACTATGGCTGACTTAGACAAGCCGTTAGTTAGTTTTCTAAAAGATTTAGATCCGTCTAAATTTGTTGATGGCGCAGAAAAAATAACACTTCACAAAGCGTTGACCATGCATGGTGGGCTTAGTCTCAATGATGAGCAGAGAAAAGCGTTACAAGAACCATCGAATAAAACGAAAGGCCAGGCGCTAGTCCAGTCATTATTAGAACTAAGCGCACCAATAACGTCAGCGACTCAAACTTATAATTATGGTAACTATAATCCAACAATGGTGATGCAAGTAATTGATGCTGTGGTACCAGGTAGTGCAGAGGATTTCATAAAGAATGAGCTGCTCGACAAAATGGGGATTACTAATTACCAATGGACAAATGCAGTGAGTGGATTACCTCAAGCAGGCTCTAGAGCAAGAATGACTTCTCGCGACATGCTTAAGTGGGGTCGTTTGGTTCTCAATAAAGGGCAATGGCAAGGCGAACAGCTAATTTCTATAGACTATTTAGCAAAAGCAACCAGTGCCATAACTCAACCTACCGAAGATTGGATCCCGAATAGCTATTATTATGGTTATTATTTCTACCAAACGGACATAATCATCGGAGATAAAAGTTACGATACCAACTTTGCTTGGGGTGGCGGTGGACAATACATAGTCACAATTAAAGATCTTGGGCTAACCATTGTATTTACAGGACATGAACGAGAATACAATATCATGACTCAAGTTGAGAAAGTCATTCTGCCTGCTTTCACAAGTTAAGAGTTTGGGCATGGAATATCTCAATCACTTTTGTTAATGCAATAAGGCTACTCAGTTAACAACTATAGTGAAGTCAGTGCGAGGAACATAATTTCCTCGCATTGGAGAATCTAGCCAGATTAAATAGCTAAGATCCTTTATATACCATACAATTTTTACCGCGCCTTTTCGCAGCATAAAGCGCCTTATCTGCCCGCTCTATAATAGAAATTGAAGAATCTGCAGATTCATAGGAAGTAAAGCCAATGCTTATTGTTACCGGTTTAGTTAATTTAAAGTCATGTTTGCCAACCAGCATCACTAGTTTTTCAGCTAATTCTTGAGGCTTATTGTCAGATTTTTGCGCGGCAATGATTACAAATTCCTCACCGCCCCAGCGTCCAACTAAATCTCCTGCCCTAGTGTTTTCAATCAACACCTGGCTTAGCTCAACAAGTATTCTATCTCCTACTATATGACCATATGTATCGTTAATTGTTTTAAAGTCATCCACATCAATCATATAAACCGTTAACGCTTCATTACTACGCTCAATGCGACTCAATTCCAACTGCAAATATTCCTCAATGCGATAACGATTCCATAGCCCGGTAAGCGCGTCATGACGATACAAACTTTCTAGTTCTGATTTTTTCTCTGCAAGTTCTACAAAAAGCGCCCTCTTTTGCTCAATTAGTAATGAAATAGAAAAAACAACTAATGAGAAAACCCCGATAAAAGCCTGCAACTCTAGTAACGGAGAAAAGTAATGATGTTGAACAAATGCTCCCTTTCCAGCGTAAGTTGCCAATATAGCAACGGTTACTACACAAAGCTGTACAATGTAAACCGCTCTGCTGCCGCAGTATAGTGCTACAGCAAATGCTATGGGCAATGCTAAAACTAACGCCTTATAGAATATGAGGTTAACATTAACTAACTCAAAAGCGACGGCAGATAAAAGGAGGAAAACTAGGCTACATATCAAGGTGCCAATAATAAAATATTTTGGAGCTGTGCTAGGTTTAAACAAAAAAGCAGATAGAAATGGCGCTAAAAGTAATACACCAACCCCATCACCAACCCACCAGTTTAAAAGTGCTACCAGATAATTTTTTGATTCAAGGAATCCAAAAACCGTTAAGCCAGTTACTCCAAATATTGCACTAATTAAAGGGCCTAAAACGCAACCCAAAATAAAAAATGTGAAAAAATGATTGATTGCAGTAAATGGAGATTGCTTAACTATAAAGCGCTTGATGATCACAACGAACAGTACTATGGCGAGTACGTCGCCTACACCGTTAAGTAACCCTGCAAGTATTGAATAGAAGGCGGACTGTATTGACTCAAGTGAAAAATAAGCCCATACATTGCCGAAAAATGCGCCAACAAATATACCCAGCCAAGTTCGGGCACCATATTTAAGGGTCAACGCGAACATTAACCCTGATGGCAACCAAACAGGGGTAATATTGCCAGGAGGAATAGCAAAAGCTTGCCCTATAAATGCAGAAATCACATATAACAAGGCAACACCTAATTGAAAAAGTAAAGAGTTCTTACTTAATTCAATAGGCACAAATATCTGTTTAACCAAACTCAATAATTAACCTTAAAATCGACATACCGCTTACATTATAGTCTTTGAAAACAAATTATTAAGGTTAATACGGTTTTATTTAAGTTAAATCAATTTTAACAGGTCATTCCAAAAGGTTGGCTTTCAATCAAACATTACTAAAAAGTGATGTTACAGCTAAACTTTTAAAGCGACCAATATGTTTTAGAGAAGAAGTATTATCCACATTTTGGCGATGCTAATAAGAGATTGGTCGCTGTTAAGTATTTTTCACCAGAAGCCTTAATTGTTTCTTTGTCTAAATGCTCCGAAGCTAAATGTACTTTTTCTAAATCAACTGCAATGGTTGCCAAATCTGTCCGCAATCGAATAACGGCATTCTCTAGTGTATAAGTAAGTTCATGTACCTTGACCATATCTTCTGGTGTTAATGTTTTTTTACTCACAATTGTTTGAAGTTTTTCTTTAAACTTCAACAAGTTACACAGTGCCACCGGCGTGTTTGGCGATTCTAGCGACGGAAAGTGGCTGTATTTTTCATCAGCCTGTGCAGTTGAAACAACTAACGTTAAAGACGTGAATACAGTAGTTATTATTTTCATTTTATTTCCTATTTATTGCTCGGTGATTAGCCCATATACTTGGGTACTAATCGCTTTTAGATTGATTAAGACACTATGCTTTATCTAGCTTATAGCGTAGTAACGTAAATAAGGTACCAAGCAAGCTAATGATACCTATGAATATAAATATCCCGCGCAGTACACCATATTCACTGCCAAAGAGTATGGCGCTGAAAATTAGTATTACGCTTGCCACTACCTGCTTTGTTTTGTGACGGGTCAACAAACCATTGTCTTGCAGTAAAAATACCCCAATCAACGATAACGTCGTAGCAAGAAAAGTTAACATTTACGCCCCCTCTTGCGCTGTTTTTACAATGACATCGTGTGTTTCAACATCATTTTTAACACCGTCAAATTTTTTAATAGCAGTCAGAAGGTATACACCTAAGGTAAAGCAAGTTACGTCAATGCCTAAGCTCACTAACTGGCCATGACTCCATTGGGTAAAGAGGTTTAGCCCTGTAACGACAACGTCGATAGGGAAAATACTCAGTAGAATGAAGGCCGTTATATTAGCTAACTGTTTCGCAACCTTCTTTTCACATGGAGCGATACTGGCCACGAACAACACTAACAACCAACTGCCGAAAAATGGCCACCAAAGTGCTCGCCCAATATTTTCTACTGGGTATAAATATTTAAAAAACATTTGTGAAGGGAATAATAGAAACGTTGCAATGACGATCCCACCACAACCACCGACAATTAAACGATTAAAGCGTTGATATGTGTCCAGGCTGTATTTTGGATTCGCTGCATTTACACCGCGTTCCAACCATAACATCAAACCAGTTAGTGGAAGTAGTGCTGTTCCAATACCAAGTACAGTCCAAATAATTTTCACAAAAATGCCACCAAAATTACCAAAATGGAGTGGAAACATAACATCTAAGATAATGCCAGCGTAGCCATCAAGCCTTTGATAGGTAGTATTTTTTTTTAAAAACTCACCTTTACCATTATAAATAATCGTTTGATATCCCATCTTTTTGCCGCCAGAAGCGCCAAAATACATCATGGCAGTTGCATCGCCATAACCTTTAATCGTTAAGGTGTTAACTTCCAAGCCATCTTCTAGTGTTAGGATATGATCAAACGACTGCGCAACAGCTGTAGGCTGCTGGACGTTTTGAATAATGGGGTCTGGCACTGCAGTAAAGGTTTCAATGAGCTTTTCTTGATCACCACCAAAACTAACGAACGCAGCTGCGGGCACAAGCACGACAATAGCCAACCCTAAGAATGCACCGGTAAATGCAATGACCGAGTTAAACAGTAATCCCCATACACCAATCGCTTTATGGCCATCGTTTAGCATCAATGAGTAGCTTTTTCGCGGCCTAAATGTAAACATTTGTGCTAGTATTTTCCTATGAATAAAAATCCCCGTCACAATAGAAAGCATCATGGTTAGCCCTAAAACGCCGGTCGTTAATAATCCAATTGGTCTTCCCATGTGAAGGTCTGCATGAAAACCGACAATAAACTCTGACATATCATACTTGCTGTCAGCAAACAGCTCTTCAACTAACCCCCTCTTCTCGTCGGTCAGTTCATAGGTTACAGGATCAAACTCATAAACAGCGGCAACGGGTGGATTATGCTTAGGTTTTTCACCTTCGCTAACTTGGGCCTCATCAACCAGCTCTCCGTGATGAGATTCAAACATGATAAAGAGCTTGGTTGAAGAGCGAACAGCAGGAAGAAATACTAATATTTCTTCTTTGTAATGCTCTGGCACTTTATGTGAATATTCTTCTATTAGCTGCTCTATTTTTATAGTGTCTATTGGCGCTAACGCTCTAATTTCTGGGTTTGCCCACAGCTTAATTTCAGGACGTCCGAAAACGGATACCGCTCCCGTAAATGCAATAACAAACAGTAGAATACCTGTTATCACTCCGACCCAGCTATGCAGTGTATATAGCTTCTTAATTGATTTACTTTTCATGGTTTAATCCTTTATGAGCCACTTAGTGCGATGTAAGAAAGTACGCCATGACTTAAGCTCAGTAACAGCATGACACCCCAAGGACGCCAAGCTTTTTCGGCCATATAGCTATATAAACAAAGACCTGTCCAAATAAATGGAAACAACAATATTGGCACAGCTATTTGATCTGCCATATTGAAAGGTAAATAAGTCGTCATACCAGGAATGAGAATGACACAAGTAATAAATGCCATTAATACACCGGCAATATTTCGGCTCTTGATAGAGGTAAATACACTTTTTCGAGTTGTTTCCTTAAGTTCTGTCACAACCCTAATCTCCTTCGGTTCCTAAACCAATAAAAATAAAAGCCAGTTAACGCCAACCAGAGCGGTGTTAGTCCTAGTACACACCAAATAAACTTCGTAATTACCCCGCCAAAGTAACCGAAATGCAGCTTTCTAAATGTATCAATAACTACATTTAAGTTGGAGGCACTGCGTATATCATAAGTTGACATTAACGCGCCAGACTCACGGTCGTAGATCAACATACTCGCATATTCGCTAGTAAGCGGATTGGCAGTTGGCACTTCACCAAAGAAAGTAATGTGTAAGTCAGGCTCAAATGGGAAGGTAAAATATGTTGCTCGATAGCCTTTTAGATCGTTGCTTGTTTCATTAAGTAGCTTTTGAAAGTCAATATTCGGGCTATAAAGTGCTTTAGATAGTTTAGGGTGTGGCTCTACATGTTCTTCAACCTCGTGCACAACTGCAGCAATATTGTAATAGCCACCAGTAATTGCAAGAATAAGAAGAATTGGTGACGACACTATGCCAATCAGTTTGTGTACATCTGAATAGAATATACGCTTCGCCGCCCCCAAGCGCAGGGTAAAAAATCTTTTCCAAAACCCTCGATATAAAACAATGCCGCTTATCGCTAGAAAAAGCAGAATAATTGCAAAAATAGACCCCAGTATAGTACCCGTAAAATCAAGCAGAAAAGTATAATGTACTGATAAGAGCCAATCCGTAAAATCATGCTCTACGGGTACAGGCTGTGATAATAATTGTCCAGAATATTGATCAATATAGATTTTGTACCAATTGCCATTTTCTTTACTTATGAGATATGCAGTATCAGCCCTAGAAAGGCTTGCATCCTCAGAAGCATAAAAGAGCTCCCAACTTCCCATTAAAAATTCGGGATACTTAGTTTCTATGCTGGCGATTAATTCATTTAAATCGATACGTGACTGACGCCCCTCAACAGCAACTTGCATTTGTTCAGGCATTAGCCACGTATCTAGTTCTACTTTATAGACTAAAATACTGCCAGTAACGGCAATTACCATTAATGGAATTAACGCAATTACGGCACTGAACGAGTGCCATTTAAACAATGTTTTACGCATTAAACTATTCTTAATAAACTGCATAGCACTGCTAATGCAGTGCTTAAATATGGGTGTTGATGACTAAATAATTACAGTGACCAAACAAAAGTAGCCGAATAATTAGCTGGAGCGGCATAAAACCCTTGTGCCCAATATAAGCTAGTTAAATATTTTTCATCGGTTATATTGTTAGCATTAACACTAAGTGAAATCTGTTCGGTAACTTGATAACGAGCCATTAAACCGACAACGGCATAGGCATCTTGCTTAGTGATAATTTCTTCGCCAGCATTTTCAAATCCTTCTCCAACAATACCTTGCATGCGAGAAATATCATCTTGCCAACGTATATTCATACCCAAAGTCAGCCCTTCAATTTGCGGTACGTTGTAGGTTGCAGCAAACTTAACAAGCATTTCTGGCGTATAGTCAGCAACATTAGCATCGATATCACTGTCAACATCAACATCGAAGCTTGTAAAGCCAATACTGGTTTGGAGACCAGGCAAAATCTCACCCGCAATGTCTATTTCAAAACCAGCGCTTTCAACGCCATCAACAGCTTCGTAACGCTGCTCATCTGGCGCCATATTCGCTATCGCTTTTGCTAAGTTTTCCTGCTTAACTTCAAAATACGTTACCGATACTAAAGAGTTATTCCCAAACATTGAGGTCTTAATACCGACTTCTTGGCTTTTGCCGGTAATGGGGTCTAGCACACTATCATTAACGTCTAGTTCGGTTTGCGAAATAAAAGTCTCTGTATAACCTGCATATGCCACAGTGTCTTCATTGATTTGATAAACACCACCAACATATGGAATAAACTCATCATCACTTGCATCTTGAGCTACACCATAAGAATCACCTTTAACTTCCCAGTCGTTTTGACGGCCACCCACTGTTACATGTAAATCATCAGTTACATTTAATCTTGAAGTGAAATAAATAGCATTTTGATCACGCTCCAAATCAGAACCAGTTTCACCATCGGCAAATACTGGTCGAGGTGTGCTGCCGTTCCACTGAGGAAGTGGAAGCATTATTGGAAATCCGGCTCCCGTAGAGAAGTCATAAAGCGATTGCTCT
Organism: Thalassotalea algicola; assembly: GCF_012932965.1. GTDB lineage: Bacteria > Pseudomonadota > Gammaproteobacteria > Enterobacterales > Alteromonadaceae > Thalassotalea_F > Thalassotalea_F algicola. The sequence continues at coordinate 567,607 of NZ_JABBXH010000004.1, forward strand.
TTACCTTCCATAGATGAATGGTTAGCACCAACAACAAACTCATGCTCACGACCAAACAATTCAAACTCACCCGTTAAGTAGACATCTACTAAATCATGTTTGTCATCGTTGTCGTACTCGCTTGCGTAACCTAATAAGCCTAACTCAGTTGTTTTATCTGGCGTACCATAAACATAAAATAGTTCAGTATCTTCGTTAGTCTCTTTACGTGAGTATGTGCCACGCAAGTTCCAGCCATTATCAAACACATGACTAATTTCAAACACCGCGTTTTCTTTGGTGATATCCCAGTAAGACCAATCTGCCGAAGTATTAGTTGATTCATCATAATCGGTCGCAGAGCCATCTGTATAAAATAACGGGTTAGCGCCCCAGTTATTACCTGTCGCTTCGCTGTCATTAACCGCATAGCTCAAAGACACATCTGTAGCGCCAGTGAGTTTATGTTGCAAAAATATATAGTAAATATTCTTTTGCGGCTCATACCTATCTAAATAAGACTCAGAATCTTGAGCAACAATCACAGCTCGCGCAGCGGTATTTTCAGTAAAATTGTAGCTAGCATCGAATGCTAAGCGTTTATCGCTCCAACTACCTACCGTGCCAGAAAATGTGAATGAATTTTCTACTGTTGGTCGTTTACGAATAAAGTTCACCGTCGCCGATGGGTTGCCAACACCTGTCATTAAACCATTAGCACCACGAATAACTTCAATACGGTCGTAAATAGCAGTATCTTCATCAGCATGATTGTTACCCGAACTTAATGGCAGGCCTACGCCATCCACTTGGAAATTCGTTACATCGAAACCGCGTGCAGTGTAGTAAGTACGGTCAGTTTCAATTCGTTCGACATTAATACCTGTTGCTGTATCAAGCACAGAATCAATGTCATTAAGTTTAAAGTCTTTCATCTGACTTTCAGTAATAACCGACACAGATTGAGGAATATCTTTGATGTCTAACTCTAAGCGAGACGCACCACTGGCACTATGTGCGTTATACCCTTCAAGATATGTACCTTTAACTTCAATAACTTCAAGGTCTGATAATTTGGCGTCATCTGCATAAACACTTAAGGTACTTAGCATCGCTAATACCAAAGACGAATACGATAATTTACTCACTTTTTTCCCTTATATAGGTGCGTTTGATTAACCGTGTTAACCAATATTTTTTAATTATTAATCGTGTGCCCTCACGTTTGTGCTTTGTTTGTATTGTTGAGTTGTCAATGAACCAATGCTCACTGCGCGCATCTTTGAAGCACCAAAGGCTTTCATCCAAGCAGTTCTGACGTATTTATCCAACAATTAAAATGCGCGCATTTTAACCACTGGATGAACTAACCAAACAACAAACACGCAAATGATAATGATTTGCATTATCATTGTAAATAGCGATTTAAAATTTATTTAATTAGCAATTTGAAGTAAAAGTCTTTTCTCTTTTATAAGTGTGTTCAGCTGCGATTATTAGCGGAAGTTTATGTATAATGTCGCCACTAAAATATTCATCAGGATTAGGTCTAGTTATGAAACTACTACACACTATGGTTCGAGTGCTTGATGTCGATGCATCATTACATTTTTACTGCGATTTATTAGGGTTAGAACAAACCTCTCGACGAGACTTTGAAAAAGGTCGGTTTTCACTTATTTTTTTAAAAGCCCCACAAAGCGAACACGAAATTGAGCTTACTTGGAACTGGGACGAGAAAGAGGCCTATTCTGATGGCAGAAATTTCGGTCATATCGCTATGCGCGTAGAAAATATCTACGACATTTGTCAAAGATTAATGGATGCTGGCGTGGTGATTAACCGCCCTCCTCGTGATGGTCATATGGCTTTTGTTCGTTCGCCAGATGGTATTTCGATAGAGTTGTTACAAGATGGCTACTTAGATCCGAAAGAGCCTTGGGCAAGCATGGAAAATACTGGCTCTTGGTAATACTGAATATTAGTAACGTTAGCAATAAAAAAGGAAGCGTCTGCTTCCTTTTTGTTATAAACAATCGAACTGTTATTTACGAAATTTATTAATTGCTTCGGTTAATGCGGCTAAACACAATGCAACATTTTCTTTTCGAGCCGCGAATCCCATCAAGCCAATTCGCCAAGCATTACCAGCAAACTGACCTAACCCTGCACCTATTTCTAAATTAAACTCGTTAAGTAAGTATCCTCGTACTTGAGCATCATCTAACCCATGAGGAATTTTAATGGTATTAAGTTGAGCTAATCGTTCAGATTTAGGCACGATAAACTCAATGTCCAAATCAGCTAAACCATCCGCCAATAATTGATGCATGTTTTTATGACGTTGCCAGCTATTTTCCAAGCCTTCTTCTTTAAGCATTAATAATGATTCATGCATAGCATACAAAGAGTTTACCGGAGCTGTATGGTGGTAAGCTCGCTTACCTTCCCCTGACCAATAGCCCATTACTAGTGACTGATCTAAAAACCAACTTTGCACCGGCACATTTCGCGCTTTTAATTTTTCAATTGCACGTTCGCTAAAGCTAACCGGTGATATACCTGGCACACATGATAAACACTTTTGGCTACCTGAATAAATAGCGTCAATACCCCATTCATCCACCTTAAGTTCACTACCTCCCAATGACGTCACGGCATCGACAATGGTTAAACAGTCATATTGGCGCGCTATGTCACACAAAGTTTTAGCATCTGAACTTGCACCAGTAGATGTTTCAGCGTGAACAAAAGCAACAATTGATGCTTCAGGGTGTTGTTTAAGTGCATCTTCAAGTTTTTGTGGCTCTACCGCTCTTCCCCAGTCAGACTCAACAGTAACTAACTTAGCGCCAATTCGCTGGACATTTTCAATCATGCGCGCGCCAAATACACCGTTGCGACAAACAACAACCGTATCTTCAGGTGTTACTAAGTTTACAAAACATGCTTCCATGCCCGCTGAGCCCGGAGCTGATAAAGCAATGGTATAAGGATTTTGTGTTTGAAAAGCGTATTGCAGTAATAATTTCACCTCATCCATCATCGCCACAAAGCTTGGATCAAGGTGACCGATAGTTGGTCTTGATAAAGCAGATAATACTCGAGCACTTACATCAGAAGGGCCTGGTCCCATAAGCGTGCGCTGAGGAGGAATAAAAGAAGAAAAACTCATACCAATATCTCTAAAAAAGCAATTTCGATTGAAGGCACTTTACCATGCTGGCTACTCATCACCTAAATCAATCAAAAATATACATAACATTCATATAATTTATTTATATCGATTATGTAATATTGACGATTTGCTCATGGTTAAGTTACTGGCATAATAAGTGCTATCAAGCTAAGCAGTTATTTGAGCTAAGAAAAATAATGAAAAATATAACGTTACCTATTCTATTTTCTGTAGTGTCCGCATTTTACGTGCACATTGCGACAACGAATACAGCTACCGCAGCCACAATGCCATTGCAATCCATTACGCAAGACATGGAGTTTCTTGCAAGCGATCAATTAAAAGGACGTAAGGTGTTTACACCAGAGATAGATAAAGCTGCCGGTTACATTGCCAGCCGCTTTAAGCAAGTAGGTCTTAAAACTTTTAAAACAAGTTACAAACAAAATTTTTCCATTTTCTCAATAACGCCAATGCTTTCAAAGCTTTCGCTTAACGGTGTAGATATTCCTGATGAAAAAATTGCCGTAGCTACTACCGCAAGAAACTTCATTTGGGATAAAGAAAGTGAAGTAAACAAACATGTCATTGGTGAAAATGACGACCTTAGCGCTGCATTAGCAAAAATAAATTTAGCCGGTGGTGAACACTTGGTTGTTGTTCATCACAAGCATGAAAAGCTTTTTAACCGTTATAAAAAGTTTTTTGAGCGTGGATTAACTAAGTTAGATGATAGCAATACGGGCACACTTGTTTTAGTGCTGAACAACAGTTCACAAATATTTAAATTCGACATTGAGTCAGGTTCAACAGTTACCAATAAGAAACTCACCAATGTAATTGGTGTGTTACCGGGCAAGACACTCCCACATGAAGTGGTGCTCTTTTCTGCACATTATGACCACTTAGGTACTAAGTTAACTAAAGAGCAAACCCTTGACCAAGACGTTATATACAATGGCGCTGACGACAACGCCTCTGGTGTTACTGGCATATTGAACCTAGCTCAGTATTATACCCGCCAAAACAATAATGCTCGCACGCTAATATTCGCAGCATTTACCGCAGAAGAAGTTGGCGGTTACGGTTCTAAGTATTTTTCTAGTCATTTACCATCAGAAAACGTGATCGCCATGATTAATTTAGAAATGATTGGTAAAGAGTCTAAATTTGGTGAAGGTCGACTTTGGATGACAGGTATAGAGCGTTCAAATTTAGCGACTATTATGAATAAAGCGTTAAGAGGTAAAACATTGCCTATCGAAAAAGACCCTTACCCAGAAGAGCAACTATTTTATCGTTCAGATAATGCAACACTTGCTCGCTTAGGTGTACCTGCTCATAGCTTTAGTACTGTTCAATTGAAACAAGATGAGCATTACCATTCTGTATCGGATGAATTTGGCACTATAAAGTTATCTTCATTAAAACAAGTGTTAGAGACTATTGCACGAGCAACAAAGCCGATTGTCTCAGGTAAAGCAACACCTACCCGTGTGGACACCAGCAAAGTAACACCTGACGGTAAGATTTATTAATCTATAAGGCATAGCTAGCACTGTTTAAATGTCAGCTATGCCAGTTTGTCACCAGATTATAATAAACTACAACGCATAAAGTGCTGCAGTTTATCGGTAGTTTCAATTTCAAAACCATTCTTCAAATAGAGATCTTTTGCAGGATTTTCCAACAATACATTCAAGGTTAACGAGATACCTTTTTCCCTAGCTTTTTTCTTACAAACTTCGAGAACACTCTTTCCTATGCCATGGTTTTGGTAATTTGGAAGAATTTGAAACTGCCGAATGTGAAGCGCCGCATTTTCGATGCCCAACTTAATCACCCCAACCGTATGGCCATTTACTTGTATTAAAAATGATTCTTCGAAGAATTCAAATACACGAGAGGTGTGCTGTTCATCCGACATTTTTATTCCTGCTTTAAATAAATGCTCGTCCATTGTTACTTTTCTTAGGTAGGTCAGAAACCCAACATCACTGTAACTGGCTTTTTTAAAGTGAATTTTTGATTTGTCAGTTTGCATAGACAATAGAAAAGCCATCTGCTACAAATTTCGGCACAATATCGCGTATTTCAATTTTTGTTACAACCATTTATCTTATCTAATCGACTTTTTATCGACAGAGCATTGCAATATATAGCGAAATACAGGCAAACTCGTAAGGTTAAAATTTGAAGGAAATAACATGCAATTTAAAAAATCATTATTAGCATTAGCCATGTCAGGCGTAATTCTATCTGGTTGTGGTAACGATTCTGCAACTAATAACAACACTGCAAGCAACGAAGCTCCGGTAGCAAAAGCAGAAGTAACAGCTCAGTCAGAATCAGAAAAAGCCAATATCTTATTTGATCAAATCTTTGATGAAGGTATTGATCGCAGCCCTATGATGCAAACCTACTTAGGCATCAAAAAAGATTACGATAAGTGGAATGATATTTCTGAAGAAAATGCCTTAAAAGAACTAGAGATTACTAAAGCTGATCTAAAACGTATTCAGGCATTAGATGTAAGCAAATTAGATAAGCAAACAGCGGTTAGTTACGCTTTATTAGAGCAAAATTTACAACAAGAAATTGATGATTTTAAATGGCGCCACCATAGCTACCCAGTAAACCAAATGTTCGGTTTACACTCGCAAGTACCGGCATTTTTAATCAATCAGCACAGCATTGCTGACGAAAAAGAAGCACAAGATTATATTTCACGTGTTAATGGCGCTAATACTTTAATTAACCAATTAATTGATGGCTTAAAGATTCGTGAAGAAAAAGGCATTATTGCTCCGAAATTTGTATTTGAACACGTACTGCGTGATTCAAAAAACATCATTACCGGCGCGCCGTTTGCTGAAGGTGAAGACAGCCCTATCATGGCAGACTTTCGCAAGAAAGTTGCCAAATTAGAATTATCTGATGAGAAAAAAGCATCGTTAGTGGCGAATGTAGAAAAAGCCCTAAACGAGCAATTAAAACCAGCATACGAAGGGTTAATTACATATTTAGCAGAGCTTGAAACTAAAGCCGACACTCGCGACGGTGCGTGGAAGTTCCCAGAAGGCGAAGCTTTCTTCAATAATGCATTAAACCGTACCACTACTACTGATTTAACTTCAGAACAAATCCATGAAATAGGTTTAAGTGAAGTAGCACGTATTCATAATGAAATGCGTGAAATCATGAAGAAAGTAAACTTTGAAGGTGACTTAGCTGCATTCTTCGAATTTATGCGAAACGATAAGCAATTTTACTACAATGGAGATGAAGAAGGTCGTGCTCGCTACTTAACTGAAGCGACTGCAATGATCGATACGATGAAGACTCGTTTAGATGAGCTTTTCATTACTAAGCCTAAAGCAGATATGATTGTAAAAGCGGTGGAAGCATTCCGTGAAAAATCAGCAGGTAAAGCCTTCTATCAACAACCAACACCAGATGGCTCTCGCCCAGGTGTTTACTACGCGAACCTTTACGATATGGAAGCAATGCCAACTTACCAAATGGAAGCGTTAGCTTACCATGAAGGTATTCCAGGTCATCATATGCAAATTGCACTTAAGCAAGAACTTGAAGGCATTCCTAAATTCCGTAAATTTGGTCGTTACACAGCTTATACTGAAGGCTGGGGCTTATATTCAGAAATGATCCCTAAAGAAATCGGCTTCTACCAAGACCCCTATTCAGACTTTGGTCGTTTAGCAATGGAACTTTGGCGTGCATGTCGCTTAGTGGTTGATACAGGTATACACACGAAGAAGTGGACACGTGACCAAGGTATTGAGTACTACGTAACAAATACACCAAATGCTAAGTCTGATGCAGTGAAAATGGTTGAGCGTCATGTAGTAATGCCTTCACAAGCAACAGCATACAAAATTGGCATGCTAAAAATCGTTGAATTACGTGAAATGGCTAAGCAAAAGTTAGGTGACAAGTTCGATATACGTCAATTCCACGATGTTGTTCTTAGCCAAGGCCCTGTACCACTAAACTTGCTAGAAAAAATGGTTAACGAATATATTGCCAAAAATAGCTAATAATAAAATTAGATAACCTAAACACGATCTAACACAAAGGCCTCATAAGAGGCCTTTTTTATTATGTATATAAACGCATTATTTAGCTAAACTATTAAAGTTAAAATTAAAAATTTAGAAACATGAATAACTTAAATATTAAAAAACGTATTGTACTTACAGGTGGTCCTGGTGGCGGTAAAACTACAGCCATAGACTTAATTCGTCGAGAATTTGCGGGCAAACTTGCAATCGTTCCAGAGTCAGCAACCATGATATTTAGTGGTGGTATTGAACGCGCAGCTAATGATGAAGTATTAAAAGCACAGCAAACGGCTATTTTTAACTTACAAAAGAATTTAGAAGATATTCAACGCGCAACCTACCCTGACTGTGTCATTCTCTGCGATAGAGGCACATTGGATGGATTAACGTATTGGCCAAGCAGTGATGAAGATTTTTTCGAGACAATGAATACTAGTCTAGAAGAAGAGTTTGCACGTTATGATGCTGTGATCTTTTTTGAAACGGCAGCTAAATCTGGGGAAAGCATACGCAGTAACAACCCCATAAGAACCGAGTCTGAGCATGCGGCTATCGAGTTAGATAATAAATTACAGCAAGTATGGTCTAAGCACCCTAACTTTAACTTAGTAAGCAGTTCAGAATCATTTATTCGAAAAGTAATGTTTGGCATCATGACGGTAGAAAATGTTATCGGACAATATAAGTAATTGTCCTTTAAGCAAAGCCAACCTCATAACATCAAAAAATTTAGTAAACAATTGATTATAGTTACATAACTAGCTAACTTGGTTGCCAATAATAAAGTTAAATTACAGAGCACCTAATGCGGTTATTTTCACATAAAACTAAACCCTATTTACTTATCACGTTAATTATTTTTACCGTCATAATTACCCTAAATGTCGATAAAATAACTCGTTTGTACAGCGTTATCTTTCTATTTGATGAAGCTTCAATTGTTAATAATTTCTCTAATATGGATAAGGCATTTTTCAGTAAGCCTTTAACTAAAACTAAGAAAACTTATTCATTTGATCGATTGGCTAAGCCATTACCATCTACATTTCTGTATAAAGGTGAATCAATAGCCGTTAATAAATTTCTATCACGCAGAGCAACCACTGCGCTATTAGTGCTAAAAGACGACAAAATTACTTATGAAAATTATTTTTTAGGCACTACCGAAGTAGATAAACGAATTTCTTGGTCAATGGCAAAGTCATTTGTGTCAATCCTATTTGGTATGCAAGTAGATGCAGGGAAAATTGATATTGAACAGCCAGTATCATTTTATCTACCCGAAATGAAAGGATCTGGCTATGCCGATGTCAAAATAAAACATGTTTTACAAATGTCTTCCGGCGTTAAGTGGGATGAAGATTACGCTGACTTTAATTCTGACATTAATAAAATGGGACGTGTTTTAGCTATCGGAGGGTCACTTGATGAAATGGCCTCTGAGTTGCAGAGTGAATCTACACCCGGACAAAAATTTCATTATGTCAGTATGGATACCCATGTTATCGGTATGATTATTCGCCGTGTATCCGGTAAGTCATTGGTAGAACTTCTCCAACATGAAATATGGAACAAATTAGGTATGGAGAGCAATGCCAATTGGATTACTGACTCTCATGGCGTTGCATTTGCTTTAGGTGGCTTAAACGTAACGACAAGAGATTATGCTCGATTTGGTCTGCTATTATTAAACAAGGGCAATTGGCAGGGGCAGCAACTAGTGTCCGAGCAATGGATTAATGCAGCAACGACACCAAGTGCAGACTATTTGCATTCAGGACCTGAAAAACTAGGTTACGGCTACCAAATTTGGTTGCCGCCAGAAGCTCAACAAGGTGAGTTCTTCTTAGTTGGAGTCTACGGGCAGTATATTTATGTAAACCAAGCGGCCAATACTGTTATCGTAAAAAACAGCGCAGATAAAAAGTTTCAAGACGAAAGAAATTCAAAGCAAGAAACTATTGCGTTCTTCCGTTCAGTTGTAGCATCGCAATGATAATTAATACTTAAGCGTATTCAATTACATAAAATAAAAAGCCACTTCAATTGAAGTGGCTTTTTAAATACGTTCTAACAATAACTACATGTTAGGGTAATTGGGACCACCAGTACCTTCCGGCGCTACCCAAGTAATATTCTGACTTGGATCTTTAATATCACACGTCTTACAGTGAATACAGTTTTGGGAGTTAATCACAAACTGTTCACCTTCTTCAGTTTCCTGAATTTCATAAACACCGGCCGGGCAATAACGCTGCGCAGGTTCAGCATATTTTTCCAAGTTAACCGTCATAGGAATCGTTGCATCAGCTAATTTTAGATGACACGGTTGCTCTTCCTCATGGTTAGTATTCGATAAAAATACTGAAGATAAGCGATCAAAGCTTAATACGCCATCTGGTTTAGCGTATTGAATCACTGGTGCTTCACTTGCTAATTTAAGTTGCGCATGATCAAGCGAGTCATCTTTGAAATTAAATGGTAATTTACCACCAAAGAAGTTTTGATCGACTGTGTTATATGCACCACCCCAGAATGTTCCAAATTTATGCATTGCAGGGCCGAAATTACGCGTGTTATAAAGCTCATCATATAACCAAGACGCTTTATACTTAGTTTCATAACTCCCAAGCTCCTTACCACCTTCACAACCTGACGACAACGCATCGAAAATTGCTTCAGCAGCAAGCATGCCTGACTTCATGGCCGTATGATTACCTTTGATTTTTGCATAGTTAATCGTACCAGCATCACAACCCACTAATAACGCTCCAGGCATAGTTTGCTTAGGTAAAGAATTAAATCCACCTTTAGCCATAGCACGAGCACCATAAGATACGCGTTTACCACCATCTAGATATTGTTTAATTTTTGGGTGATGCTTATAACGTTGAAATTCTTCAAACGGACTCAAATGAGGGTTTTCGTAACTTAAATCGACGATAAGACCTACAAATACTTGATTATTTTCGGCATGGTATAAATAGCCACCACCATTAGTGTCACTATCTAAAGGCCAACCAGCAGTGTGAACCACTAAACCTTCTTGATGTTTTTCAGGATCAATATCCCAAATTTCTTTAAAACCAATTCCGTAATGTTGCGGAGATTTACCTTCATCTAGTTTAAAGTGGCTAATAAGCTCTTTACCTAAATGACCTCGACAACCTTCAGCAAATACAGTGTATTTAGCACGAAGCTCCATACCTGGCATAAACGAGTCTTTCTCATTACCTTCTGCATCTAACCCCATGTCACCAGTAATAATTCCGCCAACACTGCCATTTTCATTGTAAATAACTTCTTGCGCAGCAAAACCTGGGAAAATTTCAACGCCTAGCTCTTCTGCACGCTCAGCTAGCCAGCGGCACACGTTACCCATACTAACAATATAGTTGCCGTCGTTATGCATTGTCTTAGGTACGCTAAAGCCAGGCAATTTGATTGCACTATCTTCACCATTTAATAAATAAATGTCGTCACCTTTAACTTCAGTCGTCAGTGGTGCGCCTTTTTCTTTCCAATCAGGGAATAATTCGTTCATTGAGCGTGGCTCAAGGACTGCACCTGACAAAATATGAGCACCAACTTCAGAGCCTTTTTCTACAACACATACCATCAACTCCTGATCTTTTTCTTGTGCCTGTTGCATTAACTTACAAGCTGCAGATAGACCAGATGGACCGGCTCCAACGATGACTACGTCAAACTCCATCGATTCGCGTTCCATAATTCCCCCTTTAAATTACTCTCAAAGAATTTCAAACGCCCGTTTGAAATTCAAACATGTGTTTGATATTATCGACTCATTATAGATATTTTGGCAACAAATACTATCCTGTAAATAACAATTTACTAAGTTGCTATTGATTTTGCTCAATATGACTCAATGTTTGACTATGATGTCATTGACGTTAGCGTAAAGTAAAAGTAGTCTTTCGAGCCATTACTCAAATTATGTCATTAATGTGTTTACACATTAGTTAATTAAAAAACAATCATTACAATAAACAAGCAGAGGCGATGATGAAAGTATTAGTACCCATCAAACGCGTGATTGACTATAACGTCAAAGTACGTGTTAAACCTGATAACTCAGACGTTGATTTAGCCAACGTAAAAATGGCAATCAACCCATTCTGTGAAATTGCAGTAGAAGAAGCAGTTCGTTTAAAAGAAGCAGGTACAGCAACTGAAGTTGTTGTAGTTTCAATTGGTGATAAAAAATGCCAAGAGCAAATTCGAACTGCGCTAGCATTAGGTGCAGACCGCGCTGTTCACATTGAAACAGAAGAATCATTAGATTCATTAAACATCGCTAAGCTTTTACAAAAGTTAGTTGAAGAAGAAGCACCTCAATTAGTTATCTTAGGTAAGCAATCTATCGATTCAGATAACAACCAAACAGGTCAAATGTTAGCGGCATTAACTGGTATGCCACAAGGCACATTTGCTTCTGAAGTAAAAGTTGATGGCGATAAAGTTAACGTAACGCGTGAAGTTGACGGCGGTTTACAAACTGTCGCGTTAAATCTTCCAGCAATCGTAACAACCGACCTTCGTTTAAACGAGCCACGTTACGCTAAATTACCGGACATCATGAAGGCTAAGCGTAAGCCTTTAGATGTTAAATCTGCTGCTGATTTTGGTATTGATTTAAGCCCTCGCGCCAATGTACTCAAAGTTACTCCTCCTGCTGAGCGCAGTGCAGGTGTTGTTGTTGAAAGCATTGATGAGTTAGTTGAAAAATTAAAAAATGAAGCGAAGGTGATCTCATGATTTTAGTTTACGCAGAACACGACAATAGTAGTTTAAAAGCTGAAACATTAAAAACGGTTGCTGCTGCGCAAGCTATTGGTGGAGACATTCACCTTTTAGTTGCAGGCCATAACTGTGGTGCTGTTGCAGAAGAAGCGGCGAAAGTTAATAGTGTTGCTAAAGTGTTAGTAGCAGATAATGCTGCTTACGAACACCAATTGGCAGAAAACGTTTCATTATTAGTCACTGAATTGGCTGCTGACTACGATACGGTAATTGCTACAGCATTGACAACAGGTAAGAACTTTATGCCTCGCGTTGCTGCTCTTTTAGATGTTGCACAAATTTCAGATATTATTGCTGTAGAAAGTGCTGACACTTTTGTTCGTCCTATCTATGCAGGTAATGCGATTGCAACCGTACAGAGTTTAGATGCTAAAAAAGTTATCACTGTTCGTGCAACGGGTTTTGACGCTGTTGCGACAGATGGCGCTGCAGAAGTAGTTGCTATTGGCACAGCAACAGATGCAGGTATTTCTAGCCATGTATCAGATGAGTTAACGGAATCAGAACGTCCTGACTTAGGTGCTGCTCCAGTAGTTATTTCTGGCGGTCGAGGAATGCAAAACGGTGATAACTTCAAACTATTAGAAGGTATTGCTGATAAGTTAGGTGCTGCTATTGGTGCATCACGTGCAGCTGTTGATGCTGGCTTTGTACCAAACGACATGCAAGTTGGCCAAACTGGTAAAATAGTCGCTCCAGATCTATACATTGCTGTAGGTATTTCTGGCGCAATTCAACATTTAGCTGGTATGAAAGACTCAAAAGTAATCGTTGCTATTAACAAAGACCCTGAAGCACCTATTTTCCAAGTTGCTGATTACGGTTTAGTTGCAGATTTATTTGACGCATTACCGGAATTAGAAAGCAAGCTATAATAGTTTTCTTTTCTTTACGAAAACCAGCTACTTGATTCCAATTAGCTGGTTTTTTTATGCCTAAAACTTAACTATAATTTACTTAATTTCAATAATGGTTATCTAACATGTCTTGGCAAGATCAATTATCCTCCTTAGTTTATTCAACTGACAAAGGCCGTATCTCTGAAGAGAAAAAAGAAATTGTCACACCTAGCGATGGTTTTGCCAAAGTGAGAAGAGAAACAAAAGGTCGAAAAGGTAAAGGTGTAATGGTTATTTCCGGTCTAGGCCTTAACGCTAATGAACTTAAAAAACTTGCTAGTAAATTAAAGAAAACTTGTGGTTGTGGCGGTAGCGTTGTTGCTGAAACTATTGAAATTCAAGGAGATAAACGAGACGCCATTAAAAACGTATTAGAAAGCGAAGGCTTCAAAGTCAAATTCATTGGTGGTTAACATATAAGGCGCAGTTATGGCACATATTACCCCGAGCGATCTATCGATACTCTTAGTCGAGCCCTCAGATACGCAAAAAAAAATAATTCTAGGCAAGTTGCAAAAAGAAGGTATTACTCAGGTATCTACCGCCGATAATATCAAAGAGACTATAGAGCGAATAGAACGACACCCGCCCGATTTAATTGCTAGTGCAATGTATTTCGATGACGGCACTGCACTAGAGCTCCTCAAGCATATAAAAAGTAATGAGCGGTTAGCTGAAATAGCTTTTATGTTGGTGTCTAGTGAGCGAAAAAAAGAAAGTCTAGAAGAATTCAAACAATCAGGCGTAGTTGCCTTATTACCTAAACCATTTACACCGGAAAATTTAGGTGCGGCAATTAACACGACTATTGATTTATTGTCACCAGATGAAATGGAACTCGATCATTTCGATGTTCATGAGATTCGAGTCTTGCTTGTTGATGACAGTAAACTTGCAAGAAACCATATTCGACGAGTATTAAACAATCTTGGCTTATTAAAAGTAACCGAAGCTGAAGATGGACAACAAGCCATTGAAAAGCTTGAATCTGATATGTTCGATTTAGTGGTTACTGACTACAATATGCCAGAGGTAGATGGGCGCGAATTAACAAGATATATTCGCGAACAAAGCCAGCAATCACATATTCCTGTGTTAATGGTTACCAGTGAGAGCAGCGAAGCCCACCTTGCTAACATTGAACAAGACGGCGTGAACGCACTTTGTGATAAGCCTTTTGAACCTAACTTTGTTAAGAAGCTACTATTCCAATTATTGGAGCATTAATTGGAAAAACATTAATGTCCAATACCATATTGGCGCAACTTCATAGCTATTTTGTTATGGGAAACACGAAGTCGTTGCGCCAATTTACGAGTGCTTGGAAAACTGGGATAGAGCTGGGCTAATAAACTTCTCTCGAATATTTCTTGTGCTTCTTGCCAGCTTTTAACATCGTACATAGTTAATGAGTTTTCTTCGCTATAACTTCCGGTATTAAACTCTTTTAAAATTGTTTCAACTTCTTCTAGCTGTAATTGATGGCTATTACTTAAGGCAACTAACCTAAACATCACACTTTGAAGTTGCCTAATATTTCCTGGCCAATTGTAACTTGCTAAATGTGCTAATGCCTCGACTGAAATCGACGGCTTTTGCATATTGACTTGTTCTGCTGCCTTGGCAATAAAATACTCACTTAGTAAACCAATATCGTCTTTTCTCTCTCTTAATGGTGGTAAAGAAAGGTTAAGCACATTTAATCGGTAGTATAAATCTTCTCTAAAGCGCCCTTCTGTGACTAACACTTCAAAAGGCTGATGGCTGGCTGAAATAATTCGGATGTTAGCGATATATTCTTTAGTACCGCCTAATCTTCTAAAGCTATAATCCTGTAAAAAACGTAATAACTTGGCCTGTAAATAAACCGACATTTCCGCCACTTCATCTAGAAATACGGTACCACCATTAGCAAGTTCAAATAATCCCGGCTTACCTTGCTCGTTTGCTCCGGTAAAAGCCCCTGCAACATAACCAAACAACTCACTTTCTAACAACTGCTCAGGTAAAGAAGCGCAATTAATTGCAAGAAATGGCCCTTCATTTCTCTCGCTTTGTTGATGAATAGCCCTTGCAACCAACTCTTTACCTGTTCCTGTCTCCCCATTAATGAGTAATGGTAAATCCAATGAAGAAAACTTCTTTACTTGTTGCTTTAACGTTTCAATTGCCTTCGACTTACCAATTATATTGTTTAGATCACTTGCTTCATTACCACTTTGAAACATCGCGATTTGGTGTCCTATTCGATTAAGAGACTTAAGAATGATTACTGCGCCATTAAATCCTCCTTCTGCCCAGAGCGGCGTGATTTCAGCATGATAGACTTTATCTTCAAAAGACACTTCTACGGCTGAAGCTTTACGGTGTTTGACCGTCTCAAGTGGGATGCTAAATAAACTTTCAATATGTTTGTTGGTATATATGTGACTTTGATAATTACAAGAAATAACTTTTCCTTCTGTGTCTATATCAAAAATCGGATCTGGAATTCTTTTTAGTAATGCTTGTAAATGTTGTTCTCTTGATTCGGTCGGCAACAACTCTATCGGAAAGCAATCAATAACCCCTACTACCTTTAAAAGTTGCACTCTTATTTGATTAAAAGAGAGCTTACATTGACTAATATGCAAAGAAGTTAAACCACTCCCAACTTCCATTGCTTTAACATTTAAACCTAACTGGCTTATTGTACTTAGTATCTCTTGACTAATACCAATTCGATCTTTAGATGTTATTTCAACTCGCACTGTCACCTACCTATTACACTGTAACAAATATATTACATAAAATTATCCTAGGTGGAGCCAATAAATACAAGCTGTATATTACATAAGAGAACATTTATATATTTATTGAGAAAAGACGTGTAATTAATTTATTACAAACCATAATGATAAAAATTTAAACCTTTGATTTATATGCATTTTAATTTTGGTAAGCAAATTGCTATTTAATTTATCTATCTCAAACAAATAAAATTATAAAAGCAGCCGAGAAAACAATGACTTCAAGTAAAAATATAGAGACCCAAGCTATCCACGCTGGTCGTATCAATGATGAACAGTTTGGTTCACTTTCTACCCCTTTATATCAAACATCTACTTTCATCTTTGAAAATGCAGAACAGGGCGCTAATCGCTTTGCCGGTGAAGAAGATGGCTTTATTTATAGCCGTTTAGGCAATCCAACAACAAGACAATTAGAGATGAGAGTTGCAGCAATGGAGGGCATGGAAGATGCAGCAGCAACAGCTACAGGCATGGGAGCCGTATCTGGAGCTCTTCTTGCAAACCTTGAGTGCGGTGATCATTTAATTGCTTCTAAAGCTGTTTATGGTTGCTCTTATGCTTTGATGGCTCACCAACTAACTAAATGGGGAATTGAAGTGAGCTTTGTCGATATGACAATAGTAAGTGAGATAGAAGCAGCGATTAAACCTAATACAAAGGTTATTTTCTTAGAGTCACCTATCAATCCAAACTTAGTTGTATTGGACCTAAAAGCCATTGGAGCCATTGCTAATAAACATAGCCTAATTTCAATTGTCGATAATACTTTTTTAACGCCTGTATTGCAGCGACCAATAGAGTTTGGCTTTGATATTGTAATTCATAGTGCAACTAAATATTTGAATGGTCACGGTGATGTAGTTGCCGGAATCATATGTGGCTCTAAAGAGATGATCAGCCATATAAAACTAACGGTATTAAAAGATATTGGTGCAACTATTAGCCCTCATGACGCTTGGCTAATTATGCGAGGATTAAAAACGCTTCCAATTCGAATTGAACGCCATTGCACCAATGCACAGCAAATCGCTGAGTATCTAGAAGATCACCCTATGATCCAGCAAGTTTATTACCCTGGGCTTAAAAGCCATCAAGGCAATAAATTCCTTGGCACTCAAATGAAAGGCGCTGGTGGTGTTATTGCGTTTGAAATTAAAGGGGACTTATCAGAAGGAGAATCATTCATTAATCGAATGCAGCTTTTCTCTATCGCTGTGAGCTTAGGTGATGCTGAATCATTGATTCAACATCCTGCTTCTATGACACACTCTCCATATAGCAAAGAAGAAAGACATGAAGCTGGTATAAGTGATACGTTAATTAGAATTTCAGTAGGCTTAGAAAATGCCCAAGATCTTATTCATGACCTTGAGCAATCATTAAACCAAATCAAACAGTTAACGTCTAAAGTAGCTTAGCTGTTTGCTAGTATTGCCGATATACTCGGCAATACTTTTTCTTTTATTGTTTGAATTTCTTGTGCTGTATATGCCTTCATCGAATGAAGTCCCCAAATAGGCTTGGGCCAAGCAACATCATCTTTAAAACGAACGATATGATGTATGTGTAATTGTGGGCATACATTACCAAGTGCTGCAACATTCATTTTATCGCCACGAAAAGCTTCCATAAGTACTTCACTTAGCATACTTGATTCATTTAAAAATTGTTGCTGTTGCTCCCAGTCCATTTGGTAAATGTCTTGGATATCATTTACTCGTGGCACCAATACAAACCAAGGGTACTGAGCATCATTCATTAACAAAAGCTTGCTCAGGGGTAAATCGACTAACTCAATGCAATCTTTAACTAATAACTCATTTAATTGAAATTGTTCCATGACTACCTCTTCTTCTTTTTTGGCTTATTTTTACGTCCACGGCCACGTGCTTCTTTTTTAGCTTCACGCTCAGCTATTTTTTTTGCTTCTAACTCGTCGAAATAAACCACTTCCTTCTCTACCATATTTGGTGACTCGAAAGTTAACGGACCCAGTGTCTTATCTCTAATTTCGTTAATTAATATAGCGGAAGCTTTATGAAAATCTACGTAACCACCGCTTTTTACACAACCACGTTTTCGCCCTATAGCTTCTATTAGCTCTACTTCAGTTACAGGAAGTTCTTCTAGCTTATAACGCTCTTTAAGGCGATCTGGATATGCTTCTAATAAGTACTCTGCAGCAAAACAAGCAATTTCATCATGATCAAAGGCGGTATCTTTAACTGCACTTGTGACAGCTAATCGATAACCACTATTTTCATTAACGATTTTAGGCCACAACATACCTGGCGTATCATAAAGGTATAAGCCATCTTCCAAGCGGATACGCTGCTGCCCTTTTGTTACAGCAGGCTCATTACCTACTTTAGCTTTAGCTTTTCCAACTAGCGTATTCAGTAATGTTGACTTTCCTACGTTAGGTATCCCCATAATCACAGCATTAATCTGCTTGCCCTCTTGATCTTTATGAGGGACAAGTTTCTTAATTAAGGTCGGTATTTGTTTCGCAATACTTGGTGATTCTGTTGTTAATGCGATAGCCTTTACATTGTGTTGGGCATCTAAATATTCTAACCAAACCTTAGTTAATTGCGCGTCAGCAAGGTCTGACTTGTTTAAGATCTTTATTAATGGTTTATCCCCTCTAATTTCAGTAATCATAGGGTTTTCACTGCTAAACGGTAATCGTGCGTCACATACTTCAATTACTACATCTATCGTAGGCAGAATTTCTTTTATCTCTTTTTGGGCTTTGTGCATATGCCCAGGAAACCAGTTTATAGCCATATAGATTTCAATATAAAAATAAAATCGATTTTAACATCGATTAGTGGAAAAAGCTTATTTTATACATAGTATTAAGTATTGGTATTGACTATATACTTTCGTTATCTATGTACTATTCTAAATAACAGCAAACTAGTATTTAACCAAACAAAAATGAGAACACTTGCCTTATTAACTTTTATCGCAATTAGCCAAGCTCATGCAAACTCAGTATATTATTCACTTGGTGAGTCGACTTCCAAAGACAAATCAAACACTCGTCGGTTAGGAGTAATAGTAAAGCCAACAGTGGATTTGAATTTGCTAGACGCAAACAGCTTAAGTTTGCAGGTTGATATTTCATATTCAACTTGGCAAAACTTTTATGGGCCGGATATAAAAGCAGGCTCAATTGTACCCATGCTGCTCTATCAGAAAAAAAATCAGAGCATACACTGGTTTGTCCGGTTTGGAGTTGGTCTCGCTTATATAAATCAAACGCGTTGGGGAAATAGAGATTTAGGTGATAACTGGATATTTGAAAATAAATTCACAGTCGGTTTTCAGCCGCTTAACAACCACGCGCTTGCGCTCTCATTATCTCATTATTCAAATGCAGCGACTAACTCGGATAACGACGGCACTAATATCGTGTCATTGGAGTATAGTATTGC
>NZ_JABBXH010000005.1 GCF_012932965.1 Thalassotalea algicola
AGTGGTGAACCAATTACTCATAAACTTGAACTGTATAAAACTGATCGGATCGATTGTTATAAAGTTTTTGTCGACGGAAAACTTTGGAAAAAGCGTATTGGTTGGAGCAACATCTTGGCTGGTATTAGAAAAGCACTCCCTAGATTAGCTAGAGAATGACAGTCCATTCTTCGTTCTTAACAGCCTATCAGAAGAAGAATATACCGGTTGCCAGTATCGCCAGGTATTATCTACAATAACTACGAATTGGCGTATCTAGCCAAAAACATGGCTACCGACTCATCGGCTAAATTAATTTGTTCTTGTTCAGAAAGCAAAGGGCACAAGCCTAACAACTGCGGCCAAAAACAGCTGCCTTTAATTAAGCCATGTAATTGTTGAACAGCAAGTTCGATATTTTTAACAGTAAGTAATCCGTCGTTAGTTGCATTTTCTAACCAAAGTTGAAGCGAGGTTTCTTGTTTTGAAAACTTCTCTATTTCCACTTGTAAAGCTTCCGGCTGAAATAAAAAGTGCCCCATGGCAACACGAGATAAATCGATGTAATCAGGGCTATTCATCAACGAAATTTCTTTCATCAATATCTTGGTGAGTTGTGGTGCTAAAGGCGCTGTTTTGTCGTAATCATCTTCGCTACTTAGCATGGCTTTTTGCCATAGCTCCTTAACTAAGTGCATGACTAATTCTTCTTTGGTTTTAAAGTGGTTATAAACGGTTCGTTTAGACACGTTCGCCACTTCTGCCAGTTTATCCATACTGGTCGCTTGCACGCCGTTTTCTTTAAACACTAATTTAGCTGCGTTAATAATATCTAACCGCTTTTGCTCGCTTCTTGATAGTGCCATTTATCTCTCATTTTCAAACAACCACTTATTCATTTTACACTGAGTAGTTTACTTTTCAATATCAAATAAGTAAACTGCACCGGGTAGTTTACTTTGTGGTTGTGATGATGATGAACAATGGCGGAAAATTTTTAATAGGAGCATTAATGGCTATTTCTTTATTAAGTGGATGTAATAGCGAGCAGCAGAGCGCTCAAGTATTTAAGAATACAGAATTTGAATATAAGACCGATTTAAGGAATATCTGGAAGATACTCAAAGAGTATATCAGCGTAGAGCGAGCGGCTCCTGTGCCAATTGATGCCTTGCCAATAAAGCCATTAAGCTTTGCGGAAATTCAAGCAGCTAAAAACAATAGTGCCGCAAAACTTGGTCACTCAACGATACTGATGAAAATTAATGAGCAATTAATTTTGCTTGATCCTGTGTTTAGCGAAAGAGCTTCTCCCGTACAATGGGCAGGACCAAAGCGATTTCATAAATCTCCTATTTCAATAGATGAGCTTGAGCATATTGACGTTGTGGTGATTAGTCATGATCACTACGATCATTTAGATAAAAACTCGATTAAGCAACTTAATAATAAAGTTGGCCATTTTATCGTGCCGCTTAATGTTGGGACTTATTTGCAAAAGTGGGGAGTTGAACCTTCAAAAATTTCGGAGTTAAATTGGTGGCAATCAACCCAGGTGAATGGCGTGGAATATATTGCTACGCCTACCCAGCACTTTTCTGGCAGAGGTCTAACTGATCGAGATGAAACACTATGGGCAAGCTGGGTAATCAGAACTGACGACCTAAATGTTTATTTCAGTGGCGATAGCGGATATTTTTCTGGATTTGCTGAAATCGGTGAAAAATATGGCCCTTTCGATTTAACTTTCGTTGAGGCAGGTGCGTACAATAAACTGTGGGCCGATATTCATATGCTGCCAGAAGAAAGTGTTCAGGCGCATATTGACTTAAAAGGTATGGTAATGACCCCTATTCACAATGCGACGTTTGATTTAGCATTACACGACTGGTATGAGCCGCTCGACAGAGTAGAAATTAGCGCTAAGCAAAATGGCGTAACACTAGCTACGCCAGTCTTTGGTGAATTGTTTGAAATGAAATCACCTAAACAAAGTGTTAGTTGGTGGCGACAATCAAACTAGTATAACTAAACGACTAGCGCTTATTTATTTAACAGGGATAAGCGCTAATTCGACAACAATTAATAGTGATTTTACTTAGCTTTCGCAATTTAACTCTTCGCTATTTTCTGCATTTTCAGCTTCTTCTTTGATATCGATACCACTCAAAAATTTAAAATAACCATCTCTGTCGTCGGTCTGTAGATAGACATCTACGATTAAGTCACGTTCAGGTAGTGGATCTGGAAGACAAAAGTCATCTAGCTCGATGCCTAAACTTCCTGTTCCTTTCATATCTTTTGCTTTGTGAGCAATAATGATTTTTTGATTTTCTTGAAACTTTTTAGCGTCTTTTTCTGTTAATGACAGTACTGTTACCATATCTGTAGCGATAACATCGTCGAACAGCATTATTGCACCTCTATCGTTATGGCTAATCGCGACATAAAATAAATCATCTATTTTGACCGAGCCGTCGTCACTGTCGTATTTAAACTTAATTTGTGCGTTGCCATTTTTAACTTTAATTGATTGGTCTGTTTTGATTGCCACTTTAATTTGTGACGGATCGGTTGTTAAAGGATCCATCTGACTAAGCTTGTACATGCCAGTTAATGACATAGAGCTACAAGCAGACAGCAAAATTAGTGAAAAAATAACCAACAATAGACTTTGCAATTGTTTCATTGAATAAACGTCCTTCTGTTTAAGTTCCTAATTGATGCGCAATCATTCGATAACGTTTTCTTCATTTAGTTCAATTACGCTTTTTATTTCAACTGCAAAAGAGAAACATAACGTTTTTATGAATTTAATTTTATAAGCGTAAGAAAAACGTCACTTTTTTGTAATTTAATAAAGTTGAAATATTGCGGAAACATAACTGTCACAAATTCTGACTAGAATTTGCCTCAACATTTTAGAACAGCATATGCTCTTGGTGAAATATCCACTTAGGAGCTGCTTTTATTTTAAATTATTTAAGGTTTACTTATGAAATTGTCAAAACTGGCGCAAGCTGGGATTTTTTTCGGCATGACGAGTATAGGCGTAATAGGGATGGCTTCATCAGCAATGGCGGTACAATCCCAACAACAGCTTGATGAAGTCGTGCAGGCGGGACAAGAAATCAATCGTTCAGCTGGGCAGTCGCAGCAAAAAATTGACAAAATTGCCGATCAAATTCAAAGCAAGCTACAACAGTTTAAAGCAATTAATAAGGAAATTGATGGCTTATCTGTTTATAACGGACAAATGAATAAGCAAATCGATAATCAGTTAATTGAGCTGAGCGATTTGGTTACGTCAATGGAACAAGTCAGTATTATTGAACGCCAAGTTTCGCCACTAATGGCTCGAATGATTGATACTTTGGCCGCATTTGTTGCGTTAGATGTCCCTTTTTTACCTGAAGAAAGAAACAAACGTGTTGAAGGTTTAAAGTCGATGATGGAGCGTGCAGATATTGCAGCTTCTGAAAAGTTTCGCCGTGTTATGGAAGCTTATCAAGTAGAAGTTGATTATGGCAGAACTATTGAAGCATACAGCGACTTACTATTGTTAGAAGGTAGGGAAATGGATGTTGATTTTCTACGTATTGGCCGTGTTGCATTCATCTATCAAACACGTGACGGTTCCAAAATGGGGTCTTGGAATACTGCAACAAAGTCTTGGGATGATTTGGATGCGAGTTACCGCACAGATATCAACAAGGCACTTCGCATTGCCCGTAAACAACTAGCACCTGATTTAGTTGTTGTTCCAGTTAACGTTTCTGAATAATCTTGGAGTCTTATTCATTATGAATACGTTCAAAAAATACATCTCAACTTTATTAACAGTTGTTGCTTTAACTTCTACAGCTTTCGCAGCCAACGCACAAGAAGCAGCTAGTCTTGATCAATTACTTGACCAACTTGCCCAAGGTAAAGTGGCACAAACTCAGCAAAACAAACAACGTGAAGCTGACTTTATCTCAAGAAAGTCTGAGCAAGACCAATTATTAAAGCAAGCGATAGGTCAGCGTGATGGTCAAATTAAACTAAGTACTGAACTAGAAGCAAAGTTCCAAGACAATGAAATTGCTATTGCTAACCGTCAGGACGCGCTAAACAAACGTTTAGGTGAATTAAAAGAGCTATTTGGTGTGTTGCAACAAGTTGCTGGCGACACAAAAAGTAAATTTCAAAACTCGGTAATATCGGCACAAATTCCAGGTCGAGAAACATTTTTAGATGAATTCGCCCAATCTATGGGTTCATCTTCAAAGCTTGCATCAATAGAAGAAATTGAAAAAATTTGGTTTGAATTACAGCGTGAAATGACCGAAAGCGCCAAAGTGACACGCTTTGATCGCGAAGTGGTACTTGCAGATGGCTCTAAGCAAAATGCGACAGTGACACGAATTGGTAATTTCAACTTAGTTGCCAATGGTAAATACCTAGAGTTTATTAGCGAAACAGGCAGTGTTGCTGAGCTTATTCGTCAGCCTTCAAGTCGTTACTTAGGTACAGCAGGTGATATGACTGCTGCAAGCAACCAACAAGTCGCATTTGCACTAGACCCAACAGGTGGCTCAATTTTAAGTTTGTTAGTTCAAGCGCCAGATACACAAGAGCGTGTTGATCAAGGTGGCCCTGTTGGTTACGTCATTTTAGCAATCGGTGCTATCGGGTTACTTATTGCTTTAGAGCGCTTTGTTAGCTTGTTCTTAGTGGGTAATAAAGTAAACCGTCAACTTAAAGCCTCTACGCCATCAGATGACAATCCATTAGGTCGTGTATTACAAGCCAAAGATAAGTACAAAGATGTAGACGTAGAAACATTAGAGCTTAAATTGTCAGAGCGCATATTACGAGAAGTACCTAAGCTGACATCACGTTTGACCATGATTAAGATTATCTCGGTTGTTGCACCACTAATCGGCTTATTAGGTACGGTTACCGGTATGATTAATACTTTCCAAGCGATTACTTTATTCGGTACAGGTGATCCTAAGTTAATGGCTGGTGGTATTTCTCAAGCCCTTGTAACTACAGTTCTAGGCTTAGTCGTCGCAATTCCAATGGTGTTTATCTCTACCATTTTAACAACACGTAGCCGCGGCATTATTAATATTTTGCAACAGCAAAGTGCAGGCATTGTTGCTGAGCGTGCAGAGCAAGGAGCGTAAAAATGATTGTATTCATCGAAATGATGAATAGCATCAGCGCGTTCTTAGATACTGGTGGTCAAGTGTTAACGGTGATTGCCGGTGTAATCTGTCTAATGTGGCTGCTGATTTTCGAACGTTTGGTGTTTTTCCTAAAAAGCTATAACGGCATTAAAAATAGTGTTATCGCCAACTGGAATGCAAGAACAGACAAAAGTTCTTGGAACGCAGAGCAGATTCGAACCGCACAGGTTTCACGACTAACGCAGATGTTAAATCATAATGTCGCGTTAATTCAAAGCTTAGTTGTGTTATGTCCATTACTTGGATTGTTAGGTACGGTAACCGGCATGATTCAAGTGTTTGATGTGATGGCAATTTCAGGCAGTGGTAATGCTCGTTCAATGGCATCAGGTGTTTCGAGAGCAACCATACCAACGATGGCAGGCATGGTTGGCTCACTTTCTGGCGTATTCCTAGTGACGTATTTCCAGCGAAAAACTAAGCGCCGGACCGAGCAGTTAGAAGATAGTTTATTAATGGATTAACGCTATTAGGCGGCTAATTCATAAAACTGAATTTAGAAATTAAATGAGGAAAGCACAATGCGTTCTCAATTAGCAAAAGTTTTACAAGAACAAGAAGAAGCAGAAGAAATTAACATGACGCCAATGCTAGATGTTGTGTTTATTCTACTTATCTTCTTCATTGTTACCGCTTCATTTGTCAAAGAAGCAGGTATAGAAGTTAATCGTCCAGACGCGGCAACAGCAGTGAAAAAAGAGCGCGCCAATATCTTAGTAGCGATTAGCGATAAAGGAGAGATTTGGATTAACAAACGTCGTGTTGATGAGCGTGCAGTACAAGCAAATATAGAGCGCTTAAAAGCTGAAAACCCACAGGGTACGGTAGTTATTCAAGCCGACAAAAAAGCAACAACTGATGTGTTAATCAAAGTAATGGATTCGGCACGTGCTGCTGGCGTATTTGACGTATCTATAGCGGCACAAGAGGCATAAATGATGTCTAGTACTCTAGCTCCTATTGCTTCAAACAATCCCATGGCGCGTTACGCTATTGGCCTTGTACTAGCCGTTAGTGTCACTTTTGTCTTGTTGTGGGGCATGCAAATGTTAATTACCGGCGGTAAAGATGTGTTAACCGAACCGCCACGTGGCAATGTGCTTGACTTTATTCGTTTAAAGAAAGATGAAACGGTGCAAAAGAAAGAGCGTAAACCACAGAAACCGTCTAAGCCACAAGCCCCTCCGCCGCAAATGCAGCAACCGCAAATGCAGCAAGCTAACCCTAATGCTGAAGCGATTAGCACATCGTTTAGTGCTGATATTGCTGCAGATACTGGTTTAAGTGGCGGGTTGAGCTTAGACAGTGGCGACGGAGACTACTTACCAATTGTTAAAGTTGCGCCTATTTATCCTCGTCGCGCGCAATCTCGCGGTATTCAAGGCTACGTTATCGTTGAATTTACAGTAACGACAAATGGCTCGGTACGCGATCCTAAAGTTGTGGAAGCTGAGCCTGCGGATATCTTTAATCGTGCTGCGATGGATGCTGCACTTAAATTTAAGTACAAACCGAGAGTAGTTGACGGAACGCCGATGGAAGTAGCTGGTGTGCAAAACAAAATTACTTTCCAAATTGACGGCTAAGCGCTAATTAAGCGCCAAGTCATTGCTAATGCATATAAGACATGAATATGAGAGTGAATTATGATCAAATCTAAATTAGTTCTATCACTGTTCACCGCTGGCGTACTGTATGGTATGCCGCTGATGATAAACGACATAGCAGGCATTGCGAAAGCAAATGCAGCAGAGCCAACGAAAAGAGAATCTAAACGAGTACCAGCAATGCGTAATCGTGTTTACTCTCAACTTGCTAGAGCACAAGAATTGGCTGATGCTGGCGATAAAATAGCAGGTTTTGAGGTGCTTGATGAGGTGAGTGATCGTATAGAACAACTCAATAGCTATGAAAAAGCTATGATGTGGAATTTCTATGGCTTTATGTATTACGGCAATGATGATATCGATAATGCCATTGATGCATTCGAGCAAGTTATTGCGCAAGAAGCTATTCCAGACTCATTATATTTATCGACGATATATTCCTTGGCACAGCTAGCGATGCAAACCCAAGATTACGCTAAAGCGTTAGGTTTTTTAAAACAGTGGCAAGCTAATAGCGACAAAGAACTGCAACCTGGTCAACATATAATGTTTGCTCAAGTGTATTATCAAGATAAAAAATTTAATGATGCGTTAACGCATATCAATAGTGCAATTGAGCTTGCTCAAACTAATAATGAAATTCCTAAAGAAAACTGGTTAATTTTGCAACGTGCGGCTTATTACGAATTGAAACAGCCAGAGAAAGTTACGCAAGTAATGGAAATGTTGGTGAAACTATATCAAAAACCTGAATATTGGCTTCAATTAGCGGGTATGTACGGTGAAATTGGCGAAGAGAAAAAGCAACTGGGTGCGATGGAGACTGCATGGCAGGCGGGTTTTGTTACTAAAGAAAGTGATATTGTAATGCTGGCTCAGCTATATTTATTCAACCAACTACCTTATAAAGCTGCCAAGTTATTAGACGATGCGATTGCAAAAGGTGTTGTGGTTGCAGACGAGAAACGCATTCAACTAATGGCGCAAGCTTATGTGATGGCAAAAGAAGATGAAAAAGCCATTCCTGTATTACATAAAGGTGCCGAAATTGCTGAAAATGGTAAATTCGATGAGCAGCTGGCTCAAGCGTATTTGAATACTGAAAAATGGCAAGATGCCATCACGTCAGCAAATACAGCGATTAAACGAGGTGCGTTAGAAAACGAAGGGAATATGCATTTAGCACTAGGCATGTCTTATTTTAATTTAGGTGACTACCACCAAGCGATAACAGCGTTTAAACAAGCTCAAAAGTTTGAAAAAGTCGCTAAAACAGCGAAGCAGTGGGCTACTTATGTAGCAAAAGAGCGCGATCATAAATTGCGTTTAGCGATGAATTAATCTGACTACAAAGAATTAATCTGACTACAAAGTTGTAGTGAAAAAGCCGCAAAATGCGGCTTTTTACTTAAGCAAATCACTAACCGTCATCAGCAATTTTATTCAAAAGTTCCAACCGCTGCTGCTCTTGCAATGACAATTCATATGGCGCGTTGTCCAAACTAGAAACTGCAAAATCGGTTATCAAATACTTGCCTACCTTACTTGTACCATATCTCTTAGGTGTTCCCGGAGCTGGCGACATTAACTCTATTACAAAAGTAGATAGATAAAATGGCGCTTGTCGTCCATTCAATACTGATTTGTGTGCTTTAAGTTCAATGTATTCAGTTCCTTTTTCTAAACGTTGCCGTGAAGAAAGGTAAGCAATGGGAGAATTATTGGCATCAAATAAATTTGCACGTACTCGATATAAACCTTTTTCCCGTGTGGTTAGTTGAGCGTTGATCACCATATCTGCATCTCGGGACTTTACTGATTCAATACTTTCCATAATGGCTGCGGCATTAACATATTTCAGTGAAAGAGCCATAGTGACAGTATTTTCATTGACTTCTGCTACTACTGTTGCCTGTAGCTGCTCTGGTAAATCAGTTAGTCCTTCAATACTTGCTTGCCAGCTATTACTGTTGAGTTTGAAATCACTTACAGCCAAAATGTTTTTATTTTCTGAAGCTAAATCAATCAGCTCTATCCTAGCGTTAGAAATATTCTTGCCGCTTATAGTTGCTACAATTGGTTCTGGGTATGTGTAGCGAAACTTGGTTAGGCTCGCAGTTAATGTATTGCCCGACTCATCGACGGGGATCGTCTGTGGATTAAAATAGTTCGGATTAAGGCGATCAAAATCATCTTCCGCTAAAGGCTGAGAATAAGCTGGAAAACTTAAAGCGGCCGCGTAAGCTTTAGCAACTAAAATAGCTGTCTCGTTAGTTGCGACATTCTTGAAAGGGCTTTGTTCTTCTAGTGATTGAGTGGCACCGTGTATAGAAATAGGTGCTATTTGGGTTTTAACTACAGAGTTGTCAACTACACTTTGCGTTTTTACTTTTTGTAGTGGCATTGTTGGCGATAAAAACCATAGTGCTGCAGTGATACAAATCACCACAGCAACTTTTTTTAATATGCTTTTATTAGTCATTGTTTAATAAAAGATTAATTTGGCATAGCAGCATAAATTAGCTCGGACATACTGTCATTATTTGAGCCTGATACATATACATAATTGCTTTTCCATAACCACCATCCAGATGTAGTTGTGTATGTATTGAATGAAATGTTTTCACCAAACATCAGCTGTTCAGAACTACTTGCAGCAGTAACTTTTCCTTTGTTTATAGGTTCTAAGAGTGAACCATGGCTATACTTATCGCTCATTAACATAGGGTAGTGATAAGGCATAAAACCTGAAACTGCGTCACTTTGACTTGTCGATTTACCATTAAAATCTATACGATCGCTACAGCTGCCGTATCGTCCTTGGCGATTTCCGCCGCAAGCTGAATGACTGCCAACTACACCATCATCGTTACCTTGAATAAATGGACTTGTAACTCCTAAATAATCGCTAGCGTCTCCGACAAAGCGCAAGCGCGGTATTCTGGCATCAGGAAGGGCTGCTAGTTGACGGGCATTATTAACCTTTAAGTCATGCAGTACCCCCATTTCATCTGTTAAATCACCCCCTAACCAAGCTTCAAGCGCTGCTTCAATAGCAAATGTCCAAGCTTCTGTATTTTGTGCAACGCTTACTGCTAAGTCTGCCAGCTCACTGCCGCCACCCGCTCCAGCTATATCAAATGTTGCGACGATATTTAAAGGTGACAGACCAGCATTTTCTAACCACGTTGCTTGATTCTCGATAATGTATCGAGCGACTAGATCACCTGTAGAGTGGGTTACAAATATACATCCTGGCTCACAAAGGTTGCTTTGAGAGAATGATTTTAATTTTGGCCAAACATAGTCGGTCGCAATTTTTCCCTCGATCCTTTCATAAGATGGCCAATCAATTCGTTCATCACTTAAAGCATTCCAATAACCTTGCCAGTAAGCTTGACCACTTTGTGTTACATCTCCATCTGAAATTAGCTGTTGAGGCTGGAAGCCGTGAATTAGTATTATTTTGTATTCTTTTGCAAACACTGATGTAGAAATTAGCGCAGAACAAACAGCCGCTAATGCTACGATTCTTCTGATCGTATTCATGCATTTCCCCACGATTTTATTTAATTATTGTTAATATTTTGTATTTTTATTGTTATCTATGTTAACTGATCGGATGTGGGACCAGTTAAAACGATAATAGTGTTTTGAATGTTTTTTATCCAACTCAAGTGTATTTCTAGTGTGAATAATCAACATTCGCTTTGGGAATGGTTGTTGATTTTCCTTATACTATTCTTGTCTTTTTGCTCTTCTGATGGGGTGAGAAAACATCTTAAACATATCCTCTATTTGAATATTGAGGCGCCAGTAATCGTAAGAGTAAGGGTAATTTGTTTAAGCTAACCAATAGCTTTATTTCAATTAAGCAACAGATTCACTTGTAAGTCTTCAATTGTGCATACTTGTCTTTTTCTGAGTGAATATATCGCAGCCACTGTTTTGCAAGCTTTTTAGATGAGGCTAAATTTAATGCCTTTTCACCGGCGACTAGTGCCTTATCAAAATTTTTTAGGTTGGTTTGCGACATTGCAACTAAAAGGTAGGCTTCGGCGAGTTGTTTACCTTTCTCAAAGCCTTTGTTAATCGCTTTATTTGCAGCGTTATTGGCATATTGCCAATTAAAGTCATCGAAATATAAGTAAGCCTGACGCAGGTACAGTTCTCCATCTTTGCTTAAAGCTGCAGCTTCTCCCATGGCGTTAATTGCTTTGTCCTTCTCAGCTGCTAATAGCCAAGCTTGCGATAACATAGACAAGTTATTTTCAGTTGTCGCTACCTGCTTTGAATTGATGGCATTTTCAAGCAATTTAGCACCTTTATGGGGAACATGTTGGGCAACATAGAGGCTGGCTAAATTAACCAATTGGTTGTCTTTGGTTAAGTTGCCATTTTCAAATAGCGTTTCCATGAGTATGGTTTGGTTTTTCATATCACCCAGTTGTCCATAGACTGAGGACATGTAAAGCAAATAGGTGGGTTTAGGGTAATGCTTAGTAAGTTCTTTCAAAGTCTCTAGCATATTGGCATGATCTTCAAACTCAAAATAAATGGCGTTTTGTAGCAGTAGTATATTTTCTTTAGGTACCTTGTTCGCTTGTCGCGAGATCTTGAGCGATGTGGTGATATGTGTTGCCGCTTGCTTATATTGTTCGGCACGATAAAAAGCCTGTGCAAGTAAGGCATGATCGTTTTCGAGTGAATTGGACACAAGTAACAATTGCTTGCCATATTTTAGTGCTTTTTCATGCTTGTCGAGTGAAAGGCTTAATTGGGTTAATGTTCGAAAAGCATTAACACGTAATACTTCCGATAGCTTTTCAGGAACACGAATTACTTGTTCAAAAGCATTATATGCTTGGTCAATTTTGTCTTGTTGATAGTAAATTGAGCCTTTAATAAACCAAGTTTGTGCATGTTCATAAGCTGATAGGTTTTTCTCTAGTAAAATGTTTAACTTTGAAATCGCTTGGCTATAGTCCTTCTGTTCAGTTAACTCGTTTACTTCGGTGAGGGCTTTATAGGTACGTTTGGTCAACGCATAAGTTTTCTTTTCCGCGGCAAAGCTTACAGACGTTACAAACACGAGCAGCATTAAAACATAATGAACTAGTCTCACTGTTCATCTCCATATTTACTCATTTTAAAGATAAATTTATTACGAATGCTCATCACTTCAATTGCTTTTCCGTCAACGACTCGAGGTTTATATTTAAACTTTTTCGCGGCGTTTATCGACGCTCGCATAAATATGCCTGGGCATTGTCCTTCTACTGGTTTGACATTTTTGGTTGAGCCATTAGTTGTCACAATATATTCAACAGTGCATTCGCCTTCTTTCCCACTAGCCATCGCTTTTAAAGGATAAACGGGGGCAATTTTTACGATAGGTAAATACTCGCCATCACTAGCAGAAATATTAATAGCGCCAATTTCCACATCAATGTTAGTGGCTGCTTGTGGCAGAGAAACAGCAAGACTGGTTTCGCCTAAACTGTTTTGCTGTTGCTGTGGACTAGGAGGAGCAGGTGGTGCGTCTTGCGTTTCTGGTCGCTGTGGTTTTAACTTTTTCTTTTGTGATGTTTCATCACGCTTAACGCGAACAAAATCGAGTAGATTTGCTCTAGTTGATTTGTTTAATTCTTGTTGGCTAGATTCAATTAGGACATGCATAAAGTATGTGAGAGCACCTGCTATACCAATGCCAAATATAAGTAGCAGCAAAAAGCGTAACATTAAGCCATTATCACGAACGCTAACGATGTCTGATGCATATTTGCTCATCTTATATCCTTAATTACTTGCGGCTAGCGCAATGTCATAGACACCTGCTCTGCGTGAGGCGTCCATTACTTTAATTAAAGTTTCATTGCGTGACATTTTATCCGCTTGGATGACCACTGAACCTTTTGGGTTTTCAGCGTGTAAACGTTCGATATTTGGTCTTAATGCTCGAAAGTCCACTTCGCGGCGGTTTATCCAAATTTTATTGTTTTCATCTATAGCAATAAGAATATTAGCTTTTTCTTGTACTACTGCAGTTGACGCTTTTGGTGGATCAACTTCAATACCGGAAAGTTTGACAAAGGTAGCCGTTACGATAAAGAAAATAAGCATAATAAACACCACGTCCAACATAGGCGTGATATCAACGCTAGCTTCCTGATCTTGGTTATTATGATTGATAAATCTACGCATTATTATTCCTTAACCGCAGTGACTGCAGTTTTGCTCACGGTCAGACGTTTTTGTAACTGATTTCTTAATAAGGCGGCTTTGTTACTTAAATGATTACTTATCATTAGGCCTGAAATTGCCACTACCATGCCAGCCATAGTAGAAACGGTAGCTTTGGAAACACCACCTGCGGTTGAGCGAGCGCTATTGTTACCAGTAATCGCAAGCGCATCAAAAATTTCCAACATTCCCATTACTGTGCCTAGTAAGCCAAGTAACGGGCAAACTTTAACTAAGGTTTTAATGAGTTCTAGGTTGGTTTGGCTTGAACGAATAACACGACTAATGAGTAAGCTGCGTAAATGCTGTGAAGTCCATGACAGTTTATTAGTGCGTTGTTGCCAAATCTTTATAATGGTTGATTGCTGAGTAGGTAGTATGTAATTGAAGTACACCAAACGTTCCAAAATTAACGCCCACATAATCGCTGCTACTATAATAATAAGCAGCAATATGTCGCCTCCTAGTTCTAGCATGTCGCCAAACCAAGGGAAAATGTTATCGATTAAGGTAAGCATATCAGTGTGTACTCCGCTTAATGGTGACTTTCCTGTTCAGCATGAACCGCAATCAGTGCTATCGATTCTTGCTCTAGAATCTCGTTTATTTTTGTAGCGCGACCTTGAACTAGGTTATGCAGTAGTAAGGTCGGGATAGCAACTGTTAAGCCAAGCACCGTAGTTACTAAGGCTTGAGAAATACCGCCGGCCATTAGTTTTGGATCGCCAGCACCAAATAAGGTAATCGCTTGGAATGTAATAATCATGCCGGTTACGGTGCCGAGCAAGCCCATTAAAGGCGCGATGGCAGCACTAATTTTTAAAAATGAAAGTCCCCAATTTACTTTGGGAATTTCGCGTAATACAGCTTCTCCGAGTTTTAGTTCGATAGACTCAACATTTTCTGTTTTATTTTGGTGATACACTTTTATTATGTGACCAAGCGGATTATTGGTTGGCTGTTCAATATTTTCTAACTGCGCCTGAATACTGCGGTCTATTTTTACTAAATAAAGCAGTCTAAATACGGCGGTTAATACCACTACAATGCCTAGTGCAATAATAATGTAACCAATTTCTCCCCCTTGATTAAGGCGCTGGGTCATATCTGGTGCGGTCCCTTTAATAGCAATAAGCTGGCCGCGAATAGGATCTATGGTGAACGGCAATAATTCACCATTATTTGCATCTGCTATTTTTTTAGCACCGACCATGTAACGACTTGAAGGCTGTCGCGAAAACTCGACAATACGGCCAGTTTCACTAATGCGCTGTAAATATTTGCCATTAGCAATTAGATTAAACGTGCCTATACGCATAACTTCCATTTGCTCTTCATTACCGCTGGCAGTTAGCACTGTTTGATTGGAGGTGGTAATTTTACCGGCTTCAGTCATTTCTCTTTGTAGCTGATACCACAAGAACTCTATTTCTTCGATAGTCGGCAACTCTGTAGTTTGCCCCATTTTTTCGGCAAATTGTGAAAGCTGCTCACTTCGTTCTGGGTAATGAATTTGTACAAGTGACGCATCGAATTGTCCTTGAGAGTCGCTTGCGACCAGTTGCAGCACGCCAAAAAGCTCTTTTAGTGAACCTAGTCGTTCATTAAGGCGTTGCTGAAGTAGGGTGATCTTTTGTTCGTTGTCTTCAAATGCTTGTTCTTTTAGTTGGCTAAGTTGTTCCGCAGCTATACGATCAGCTTTGGTTTGTGAATATATTCGTTGCTGCTCTGCTTTATCTTGAGTAAATAAAGCAAGTCTAGCTTTGTTGTTTTCATTGTCTTGTCGGTGACCCTGTTTCACTTTTTCAAGTAGTGAATCTAAATCGAGTGTTAAAGGTTTATTTGCCGTAGGGTTCTCAGTGCTGTTCGTGCTTTTAGTTGTTTGCGCTGCAAAAGAGAAATTTAAATTACTGAAAATTAACCAGCTTGTTAAGGCGATAATCATAAACGTTTTCATTATCTTGCCTCCGTAACATTAAGCAGTGGAATCGTGATCAATTCAGGAGAAAGCTCTTCCTTGGCAATTTTTAACCCTTTGGTGATATGACGTTTGTATTGGCTCTCATCTAAAGGTTGCCAGTCGTTTTTTGCCTTGTTCCAAAAACCAAAGTTATTACCAGAAAGGTCGCGATAGAGCAGGGCGATTCGGCCAATTCTTAGAAAATCTACAGCAAATTTATTGTTATCCAGTTCAACACTGCCCTTGTACGCTTCAATAGTGTAGCCATATTCATTTTCAATTTGGTAGGCTTCAAATACTCGTCGTGCTTTTTCAGATGTCGTAATAGCAGACTCGGTCAATAGTGCTCTAAGCCCTTGAACTCTGTTATTACGTTCTTCTTCTAGAAAAGGTATATCAAGTTGTAAAAAGCTTTCCATAGCATCGACCATGCGTACGAGCAGCGGCAGTACCTGACGTTCTATTAACGTCGCGTTATTTATAGAGGTATTCAATTTAGTGATTTCACTTTGCTGCGTAGCTAATTGGCGATCAAGCATGCTGTTATACATACTTAAACCGTCTAGTAGTTTCAGCTCATCAACAAATTGTTTTTTTAACTGTTGGCGTTGCTCTGCAATATTATTAACAGACTGCTGAGCTTGTTGGTTGTCAGCCAGTCGCTTATTGCCTTGCTCAATAATGGCTTGGGTTTTGTCGCCACTAATTACTTGTTGAGCATTTATTGCAAAAGATAAAAGTAAACTAGTGATTGTTATTGGAATAATCATCTTCATTTGCTTTAACGCCTAATTAAATTGTTTATTATTTAACCTTAATATAGGAGAGAAGATGCTTAGCAATATTATTTTAAATCAAATTGTTGACAGGAATTATTATTAAGAGCCAGTGCGATTGATGAACTTATTTTGCATGCTTTTTAATCTAACTTTGAAAAACTCTACTCAAAAGTTTCAAGAGAGTCCGAACTGCAAACGTATTCAATTATTTAAACATTGAGCGTTTTTACCATTAAACTAGCGTAAAAACATAATGTTGAAAGTTTTAATCTCTTTTTAAATGCGAGGTAACAGATTGTATTTTAAATGAATAATCTGAATTACGGCTTCTTTTTGTAATTTAATAACGTAAGTGTTGCGCTTTTGTCGTCAAAAACCCTTTAAATGTAATTTAATTACAAAAGTTATTTACATTAGAGTTTAGACTCTATACACTAGTCATCAATTCGAGATTACTTATTTTTTAGTTTTTAACTGAGGTGTTTATGAAAACTGTATTAGTTGCTGTATTAACTCTAGCTGTGTCATTTGGTGCGTCTGCAAAGGTATCTAACGTTGAATTTCGAGCACTAGATCAATCTGTTGAAACACAATTATGTGTTGCTGCTGCCCAAGGCGGTTTAACAGCAGCTAAATCGACGGCTAGTTCGCTAGGCGTTAAGTTTGGTCAAATTAAGAATCGTTTAAGCTGTAACGACCAATCGTTAATTCGTTTTGCTGCGCAATTTGAATCACAAGTTGAGCAACCAATAAAGTCAGTAGTATTTAAATTTAAAGCAGCTGATAACCAAGCAGCATCTCAAATTTGTAAAGAAGCGGTAGTTAATGGTTTACCTGCTGTTCAAAAGCAATATAAAAATATTGATGATATTTACTGTAATGGCCAAATAATTAGTCGTTTTGTTAAAAAGCACAGAATTTAAGATAAACCTGTTATTACTTTAATGGGTTATTAAAGTTTTTAAGCTCTCTCCCCCAACCTGAGCTTTCTGAGCCTCGCTAATTGCGAGGCTTTTTTTTACATAGCTTATATATTGGGCAACGATGTAATGATGCTTGTAAATTTATTAATTTCTGGTTGACCAGTTGTCATTTTTGACCAAAAAATTAAATAAAAAAAATATGATATTTTTGTGAAAAAAAGATTGCAAAAGTAGAGGCCGTTATTTTTATGGGGCGTCCTTTGTTATCCACAGAAAATGTGGAAAGTTGGATAACTAATAATTCTGTGGATAACTCTGTGATTAAATCGCCATGCCTTAGATTAATTCAACGCTAGACAACAAAGCATGTAAATATGATCAGTAAGTTGGTGACTATTGCATCAAGCAGTTAAAAAAATTGTTCCTTAGATTAGCAGTAAGTTTTCACGCGCTACCTATTAGTAGGTAAAAATTAAGAGAGAATGATTAGAGCCCTTTATTCTTCGTGGCTCTGGCGAAGTATGTGTTCAGGCATGATGCGAACAGTTTTGATCATATTGTCGCTGACATCAACGATCTCTACGGGGTAACCTGCGATCCGTACGCTTAATTTAGCCTGTGGAATATCTTCTAAATATTCAATAATTAGGCCGTTTAACGTTTTAGGGCCGTCTGTGGGTAAATCCCACGACATTTCCTTATTTATGTCTCGAATTGTCGCACTGCCGTCGACTAAATAAGAGCCATCAGGTTGCTGATGAACCTCTTCAGATGGTGTAGGTGTCATTGTCGTGGTAAAGTCGCCCACAATCTCTTCTAGGATGTCTTCTAATGTGACCAATCCTTGGATGTCACCATACTCATCAACAACTAACCCTAATCGTTCTTTGGCATGTTGAAATTTCAGCAATTGAACATTTAATGGTGTGCCTTCTGGAATAAAATATAACTCGCGCACTGCTCGTAATAACGTTGCCTTGGTGAATTGGTTTTTTGACAATAACCGCAATGCATCGCGCATATGAATATAACCAACAACATCGTCTATGGTATCGCGATATAGCAATACACGTGTATGGTTAGATTGGGTGAGTTGTTTTTGGATTTTTTTCCAGTCTTCGTTGATATCAATTCCCACTAATTCGCTTCGTGGGATCATGATGTCTTCTACTGTGACGTTCTCTAAATCCAAGATGCCCACTAGCATATTTTGATCGCGTTCTGGCAGTAAAGCGCTGGATTCATTTACAACTGTCTTTAACTCTTCCGTACTTAGGCTATGCTGTTCTCTTTGTTCTGAGCTAATACCTAAAATGGCTAAAAAACCATTAGTAATCCAATTAACAGCAACAACGAATGGAAATAGCAATTTAAGTAATAGCGAGAGGATGATTGAACTTGGAAACGCAACTTTTTCCGGGTACAAAGCCGCTAAAGTTTTTGGGGTAACTTCAGCAAAAATGAGTATGACTAATGTAAGAATTAAACCTGCATAGAATATGCCTGCATCACCAAAATATCGTGCGAAGATCACACCTGAAACCAATGAAGCAAAAACATTAACTAAGTTGTTGCCTATAAGGATCAGGCCGATTAATCGATCGGGCTTATCAAGTAATTTACTTACGCGTTTAGCACCTTTATGTTTTTGTTTTTCAAGGTGACGAAGTCGGTAACGATTTAATGACATCATGCCAGTTTCTGAGCCAGAAAAATATGCTGATATCAATATGAGTACACCTAATATTGAAAAGAGTGTACTAGTAGAAATGCTGTCCAAAAATGGGATCCTTTGTTGCCAATCATCTTGGCTTTTACTGTTGAAATAAAAGCCAGTGTATCGTTATACCTTAAAAGTTAACTTAATAGAAACTCTTTAACAAAACGGCTGCCAAAATAAGCTAACGTGAGCAATGTTGTCGCGATAATAGTTAAAGTTAACACTTTGTGTCCGCGCCAGCCTTTTTTATAGTGCCCCCAAAGTATAGTGATATATATTGATAAGGCGAATAAAGAAAGCACCGTTTTATGGGCGTTTTCTTTACTGAAAATACCATCTAAAAATAAGAAACCAGTAATTTCGGTTGCTGCTAGTGCATTAGTACCAATAGCAAGAATAACGAACAGTTGTCGTTCAACTTGCATCAGTGGCGGTAAATGATTCACCGCAGCCAAGTTCTTCGATTTAAGCTTCATGTTGATATAGGCGACTTGAAAGCTATATAAGCATGCAATAATGAGTACACAGTAGGCAATCAGAGATAAGGTTATATGGCTAATAACGCCAAATTTAGATATCGCGAGTGGTATATGGGCTACGTCAGGTAACACCATGGTTATTATCAACCAAACTCCTGCAAATGCATAAGTTGCTGGCTGCAATAAATTTAGTTTGTACTTAATCGCGACCAAAGTAATAAGTAATGTAATGACGACGCTGACAAAGGTTATTACATTGGGCAAGCTAAAATTAATTTGTTCGTTGGTAAATAACTGATTAGTGGCCAATAGCGTATGAGGGATTATTGCGAAACAAGCTAACATCAGCACAAGTAGCTGGTTAGGGCCTTTGCTATCAAATAATTTTGCTAAAATTAAAACTGTTGCTGATAAATAACAAATCACAGCAATTAAAGTACTAACGCCAATAAAGTCCACTACTTATCCTATAGTGTTGTCCAACGAAAACTGGCTCAGTTTATCAGATTTGTCCACTAACGCCATGTTTGTCATTGTAATTATTTAATTAATTTGATCCGTAACGGTTTAATCGCAGAAAAAGCTATAATTAATGCACAAAACGTTGTTAGCCAAAGTGGCAATAATTCATGGCTATGTTGCATATGGTGAGCAATGTCAATTCCCATGTACCCCACTAAACTATCGAGTAGCATGCCAAAACCTATTGCACAGGCACTGATCCCTGTTAAGTAACGAATTAACACGGCATTACCCATTTCGCTTTTAATAACACCTAGGGTTGAAATGTTAGTAGCCGGGCCTGCCATCATAAATACTAATGCTGTGCCTGGTGAAACACCTGCCATAATAAACCCGGCGGCAACAGGCGTTGACGCCGTCGCGCATATATACATTGGTATTGAGATAGCAATCATGATCAACATGGCAACAAGCCCGCTGCCATATTCAGTTAGAAATGATGTTGGGATAAACGTTTTAACTAAGGTGGCGAATATAAGCCCAACCAATAACCACTTTATTAGATCATCAATAAGCTTAGTTAAGGCGTACTTAATTCCCGACAACGTTTTGTCGAAAAAGCTTTCTTTTGGTTGTTTAGCCGAAGAACAGCAAGATGTTTCGTTTTCTACTTTTGGCGCTTTTTTTGCGCAACATGAAGTGGTGGTTATGTTGTTTGGTGTATCAGTGTGTTTTGCCGTCTTTACTAAAAAGCCAGTGGCAATGGCAGACAATATCGCGCTAATGGGTCGAAAAATTGCAAATACAGGGCCAAGCATGGCATACGATACTGTAATTGAGTCTACTCCAGTTTCTGGGGTGGCGACTAAGAATGAAGAGGTTGCCTCAGGTGATGCTCCACTTCTTCTTAATTCAGTTGCTACAGGAATTACGCCACATGAGCATAGTGGTAATGGTGCACCAATTAATGCTGCTTTTATAATGGCGAAATTACCAGCGCCTAAATGTTTGGATAATAAATTAGGTGGTAACCAAGCTTTCATTAAGCCTGCGATAAGTAAACCAAGTAATAACCAAGGGCTGGCATCTAACGTTAATTCTATAAAATTACTGAGCAATAAACTTGCAGTTTCCACTTTCATCCCAATATTTAAGATAGTAGTGATAGCGTATCACAAATGTGACAAACGTTGATATTCGCTATCGAATGTTGCTTGCTTATTTTAATTGCTTGGCGAAAGAGTATAATGGCGAGCAGAATTATTTACCCATTTGTTGTTTGAGACTTTCATGTTCGAGAATTTGTCAGATCGTTTAACTAAAACGCTTAAAAATATTAGCGGTCGTGGCCGCCTTACCGAAGACAATATTAAAGATACGCTACGCGAAGTACGCATGGCCTTGCTAGAGGCTGATGTGGCGCTTCCGGTTATTCGTGAGTTTATTGCTAAAGTAAAAGAACGTGCAGTTGGACAGGAAGTATCTAAAAGCTTAACGCCAGGTCAAGTATTCGTAAAAATAGTTCGTACAGAACTTGAAGCTGCGATGGGTGAAGTTAATGAAGCATTAGATTTAAAAGCAACGCCGCCTGCGGTTGTTTTAATGGCAGGTTTACAAGGTGCAGGTAAAACCACCTCTGTCGCTAAATTGTCTAAGTTTCTAAAAGATAGAGAAAAGAAAAAAGTATTAGTGGTAAGTGCTGACGTATATCGTCCAGCAGCGATTAAACAGCTAGAAACACTTGCTAGCGAAGTAGGTGTTGATTTTTTCCCAAGTGATATTAAACAAAAGCCTGTTGATATCGCTAATGCTGCAATTGAACATGCAAAGAAGAATTTCTTTGATGTATTAATCGTTGATACTGCAGGTCGCTTACATGTTGATGAAGACATGATGGGTGAAATACAAGCATTACATGCAGCTATTACACCTGTAGAAACTTTATTTACCGTTGATGCTATGACGGGTCAAGATGCGGCAAATACAGCTAAAGCGTTTAATGACGCATTGCCTCTTACTGGTGTTGTACTAACTAAAACAGACGGTGATGCTAGAGGTGGTGCTGCACTGTCTATTCGTCACATTACAGGTAAACCAATCAAGTTTATTGGTGTTGGTGAAAAAACTGATGCGTTAGAACCTTTCCACCCTGATCGTATTGCATCTCGAATTTTGGGTATGGGTGATGTTCTGTCACTTATCGAAGAAGTAGAGCAAAAAGTTGACAAAAAGAAAGCCGAAAAAATGGCGAAGAAAATTAAATCAGGTAAAGGGTTTGATTTAGAAGACTTCCGTGAGCAACTAGTGCAAATGAAAAATATGGGCGGCATGATGGGCCTTATGGACAAGTTGCCTGGTATGGGCAATATGTCAGAACAAATTAAAGGCCAAATGGATGATAAATTAACGGTTCGAATGGAAGCGATTATCAATTCAATGACGCCTGCTGAGCGAGCACGTCCAGAAGTTATTAAAGGTTCGCGTAAGCGTAGAATTGCGGCTGGCTCCGGTACCCAAATTCAAGACGTTAATAAGTTATTGAAGCAGTTTACCCAAATGCAAAAAATGATGAAGAAAATGTCAGGAAAAGGTGGCATGCAGAAAATGATGCGTGGAATGAAAGGCATGATGCCACCTGGTGGAATGGGTGGTATGGGGGGCGGTGGCGGAATGTTTGGCCGCTAATAAAACGCTATAAATCAAAAGAAAAACCGTAGTTGTTACAACACAGCTACGGTTTTTTTCTTATTTGCCGCTATATTTAAAGTGAACTAAATTAATCGGTATGTTTTATGGTAGAACAAGAAATACTCAGTCAAGCAGATTTAGACAAGCTGTTGCATATCAATGAGTTCTTGGAACAAAAGCAAGAGGATTCATTAGTAAGTGAAATTAAGTTGGCAATATTAGACTCCGGTCAACTTGAGCTAAGACAATGGCAGGCATTACGTGCACAAATTCGAGAAATTGAAGAGCTTATCCCACACATAGATCTTATTATTAAACTAAAAAAAGAAACTTAACCCTGAAGGGAGTTTTTAAGTTTCCAAATTTGAAAAGTTATCGACAGACTATAATATTTGCAATTTTCGTGGAAAAGCGTAGAATACGCGAGCTTTTCTGTCTGTACTGAAAATTCGTCGGATAGGAAGTGTCTGGAAAATTCGTTTTAACATTAAATATATAGAGGACGGTATGGTTACCATTCGTTTAGCTCGTGGTGGCGCGAAGAAGCGTCCATTCTATCAGGTAGTTGTTGCAGACAGCCGTAATTCTCGCGATGGTCGTTTCATCGAGAAAATTGGTTTCTTCAACCCATCAGCACAAGGTCAAGCGGAGAAATTACGTTTAGACCTAGACCGTATCAACCATTGGGTTGGTCAAGGCGCTGGTTTATCTGATCGTGTGGCTAAGTTAGTTAAAGACGCTCAAGCGGCTGCTTAATTGATTTAGTAAGTTTGAGGGAATTTGGTGAGTAATATGGGCGAAAAA
Source organism: Thalassotalea algicola (assembly GCF_012932965.1). GTDB lineage: Bacteria > Pseudomonadota > Gammaproteobacteria > Enterobacterales > Alteromonadaceae > Thalassotalea_F > Thalassotalea_F algicola. Next base: position 22,882 of record NZ_JABBXH010000005.1, read on the forward strand.
GTCCTCCTAGGTAAAGTAGGCGCAGTTTACGGCATCAAAGGTTGGGTTAAAATCCACTCGTTTACTGAAGATCCACAAGCAATTTTTGACTATGCACCTTGGTCGTTAAAATTAGGTGGTAAAGAACAGCCAATTGAAGTTATTGATTGGCGCAAACATAACAATGGCTTAATTGCTAAAGTTGCCAAAATCGACGATAGAGATGACGCTCAACGTATTGTTGGCTCAGAAATATTTGTTGATTCTAGTCTGCTACCTGACTTACCTGAAGGTGAGTTTTATTGGCGAGATTTAATTGGCATGAGTGTTGTGACTGATAAAGGCTATGACCTTGGTCAGGTTTCCGACATTATGGAAACAGGCGCTAATGATGTATTGGTTGTAAAAGCTAATCGTAATGATGGCTTTGGTAAGAAAGAAAGGTTAATTCCTTATATTTTTGACCAAGTTGTTGTTTCGGTAAGCAATGAAAATAAACAAATTTGTGTTGACTGGGACCCAGGTTTTTAAACTGTGACGAGCTGCAAAATGTGGATAGGGGTGATAAGCCTTTTTCCTGAAATGTTTGACGCAATCACAGAATACGGGGTGACAGGCCGAGCGATTCGTAAAGGACTTGTTGAGTTTCATAAGTGGAACCCAAGAGACTTTACCCATGATAAACATCGCACAGTGGACGACCGACCTTATGGCGGTGGACCGGGGATGTTAATGATGGTGCAACCGCTACGCGATGCTATTCATGCAGCCAAAGCGAAAGCGGTGGAAGATGGTAGAAACGCTAAGGTGATTTATTTATCACCACAAGGCCGGAAGTTGGACCAAGTTGGTGTAAGTGAACTTGCACAAGATGACTGCCTGATATTTGTAGCAGGCCGTTATGAAGGAATAGACGAACGGATCATTGAATCAGATATTGATGAAGAATGGTCAGTTGGTGATTACATATTAAGTGGCGGTGAATTGCCGGCAATGAATGTAATTGATGCGGTAGCGCGTTTTGTTCCAGGTGTATTAGGGCATGAACAATCAGCAGAGCAAGACTCATTCGCTGATGGTTTACTAGATTGTCCTCACTATACAAGACCAGAAGTATTAGACGCTAACTCTGAACAAGAGAGGTCGGTACCAAAAGTTTTGTTAAGTGGTAATCACGAACACATAAGACAATGGCGACAATTTCAATCACTTGAGAGAACATGGCTCAGGCGACCAGAACTTTTAACTGACCTAGCTCTGACGGCAGAACAAGTTGAGATGCTTAATGAAATTAAGCGAAAAGCTGCTGACCGTGAATCCTAGGAAGAGGTAATTATGAGTAACATTATTAAGGCTCTTGAACAAGAGCAAATGAAAACTGACTTACCTGCGTTCGCGCAAGGTGACACAGTTGTTGTACAAGTTAAAGTAAAAGAAGGTGACAAAGAACGTCTTCAAGCATTTGAAGGTGTTGTTTTAGCTGTTAAAAACCGTGGTTTACATTCTGCATTCACTGTTCGTAAAATTTCAAACGGTGTTGGTGTTGAGCGTGTATTCCAGACACATAGCCCAGTAGTTGATTCTATCGAAGTTAAACGCCGCGGTGATGTTCGTCAATCTAAACTTTACTATTTACGCGAGCGCTCTGGTCGTTCTGCGCGTATCAAAGAGAAGTTGGCGAAGAAGTAACTTTTACTTTAAAAGTATTACTTTTATACCCCAGATTAAAAAGCCCGAGCATTGCTCGGGCTTTTTTGTTTTGTTACACGTCACAAATTAAATCAAAATTTCTCCATTCAATAGTAAGTTCGTTTTGACGATAGAAGATATAAGCGTAAGCAGTAACTTAATACATTGCGCATGAATTTTGTGGCAAAGTAATGAGTTATTCAGATCAAAGTAGAAAGGAGTCCTTCATAATGAATAAATTAAATTGGGGAATTGTTAGTACCGGTAGAATAGCTGAACAATTCGCTTCAGATATGGCATTTGTTAGCAATGGGAAAATGTTAGCCGTTGCTGCTCGAAAGCTAGAAGATGCCGAAGAATTTGCGAGTAGATTTGAAATAGAACGCGCCTACGCTAGTTATCAGGCAATGTTTGACGACCCAGATATTGATGTGGTCTATATTGGAACACCTCATACACTACATTTTGATCAAGCACGAGATGCTATTTTAGCTGGCAAGCACGTTTTGTGTGAAAAGCCAGTTACGATAAGCAGCGCTCAATGCCAAGAGCTGTCCAAATTAGCCAAGTCACAAGGTGTTTTTTTGATGGAAGCTATGTGGACGTATTTTTTACCTGCAATTCAACAAGCAAAGCGGTGGGTTGATGCAGGGCGAATAGGCAATCTAAAGCATGTCAAAGCAGATTTTGGTTATCCTATGCCGTATTCACCTGAAACTCGAGTATATAACAAAGCGCTAGCTGGCGGTTGTTTGTTAGATATGGGGATTTATCCTATCGCCATTGCCGGTTATTTTCTTAATAATGTTAATGCCGATTGGTATGTAAGTGCGGAGTTTGCACCTAACGGTGTTGAAAATGATGTAATTATGTTGGCAGATTTTGGTGGAAAAAAAGCCACTTTAGCAACATCTTTTCAATGTAAATTAAACAACTACGCTTATATTATTGGAGACAAAGGTTATATTGCCATTCATGACTTTTGGCGTGCAAAGGATTGTTCTTTATATATTCTGGAAGAAGAAGTTGAACACTTTGAAGACAGCCGAGACTCCATTGGTTTGAACTATGAAGCACAAGCGGTAGCTGAAGATATTTTTGCAGGTAAGCTAGAGTCAGATGTAGTAACACATGGAAAAAGTTTGTGGCTTCAAACACAGATGGAAAACGTCAAAAGTTTATTTGATAGGAATTAAAATGAGAAATTGAACAGAAGCCCAAATATATCAATGGGCTTCTGCATATTACGGTTGCTAGTAAGCTAAAATTTACCCGCTGCTTTAACCGAATCTGTAACAGCGTCATCACTAACATAACCGATGAGGTTAGGGTTTTTGCTAATAAGGTCGATAATCTCAGCTTCTGAATCAACACTTCTAGGAGCTTGCCCTTTACCTGTAAATACTCGTTTAGACCAATAAGCTTTGTATTTTGCTTCAGGTTTACCAACGACTGCTTTTAAAAAGCTAGCTCTAGATGCGCCATCTTTTAACTCGATAGGAATAGCTTGAGAGCCACCAGGGAATTTTGTGCTTTTCCCTAGAAATATTTTTTTTACTACCTTTTTGTCTAATGCGTCAGCATTAGAAGGGTGTACTATTACAGTAACTGCTTGACTAGTAAATGCTATTAAGCCAGAGAATAGCAAAACAAACTTAATTATTTTCATCAGATATTCCCCTTAAAAAACTACATCAATGCCAGCAGAAACTATGGTGTAATCGCCAATGTCTGCTCGCGTATTTTCACCGCTAAAATAATCTAGCTTAAAAGCGGCACTCGGATGAAAGTCATATCGCAAGGATATACCAGAACCTTCAAACTCAACTGCGCCCAATGCGTCAACTATTCCGCGTCCTGTCGCTTGCAATACAGGATGCTGCACGTTATCTAAAAAGTCATATTCAATATCTTGTGTTTGCTCTTCTGTATGAATGGTCACTACGTAGTCACCAAAACGATAACCAAAAGCGATATACCATGCTTCATTAGGAGCATCTGCTGCGTCATCGACTGCGTAATTGGCATATTCAAAATCGACAATGAAATTATTGTAGTCAAAGCCAAAACCGCTAAACCAATATAGGCCATCTTTTTCATGCCATGCTAATGAGCTAGTAAGTTCGTTGATATCACTTGATGTAGCCCCTAATGATGTAGCTAAATCAATGCCAGGCTGTGCAAAAGGAAAAATAACACCCTGATCTAAACCTGTTGCATTCATTTCTGTGATAAAAGCGCCAGCAAAAACTTTCCACCAATCACCTGATAAAGTTGCATTAAATGAAAAAATATTGTCTAGCCCTAAAGGTACATCTCCTCCTGCAGCTGCAAGAAATACGGTTCCCTCCCAATTACCGTAGGAGAGTTTGGTATCTAATGTATAGTCACCATCAGCGAGTTCGAATTGGCTATTTAGCGATATTCCTTCCATTGTTGCAAAATCAAAGCCGCTATAAACCGCAACTGGTAAACGAGAAAAATTATGAGCATAACCAACTTTTTCGTATTCAGATTGATGGAATATGGGGTTTGCTAGTTTTCCTGCATTAATTTGGTGGGTGTCATCTAATTGATAGCTGACATAAGCCCAACGTGCTTCGATATCAAAATCATCTCGTCCTTCAGCAAACATTTGTACAGTTGCTGAGAGGCCTTCGCCTAAATCGGCTCGTGCTTGCAGAGCAAATAGCGACTCTCCTTTGAAGGTGATATCACCTTCATCAAGGTAGGAGAATGGCGCGGAACCATTATCAGATTCAGAGTAGGTTGCCCTGACTGAACCGAAACCATTGAATTGTATTTCCGCCACAGCGTATGGCGTAACTAGCACCGACAGCGCTAATAGCTTGAGGTAAGGTTTTTTCATATCAAGAGACCCTCGTGTGTTTTTATGTAGCCCGTTAAAAATCGATACTACTTATTTTCTAACTCTTAACGAAAATTCTAAACTTTGAACCCTTTTGCAATAACCTCAAGATCGTGCGCTAAGTGGGCCAAATCGCCACTAACCGCGGCGAGCTCTTGTGAGGCTATATGTGTTTGCTCTGTACTGTTACTTATTTCATCAACATGAGTAACAATTTGATGTGTTGCTTGTGTTTGTTCTTCTGTAGCTTGTGCAATATTGCCGGTCATATCGTTAATTTGGGCAACAGATGACGTTATTTCTGTTAAAGATTCACCCGCCTTACTTACCTGCTCAACACTGCTTTCAGCAAGGTTTCTACCGTTACTCATTGCGGCAACTGCTTTTCGCGCAGCTTGTTGTAATTTTTCAATGGTTGTTTGGATTTCAATTGTGGAATCTTGTGTACGTGAGGCCAGTGTTCTCACCTCATCTGCAACAACAGCAAACCCTCTTCCTTGTTCACCTGCTCGCGCTGCTTCGATTGCGGCGTTTAAAGCAAGCAAGTTCGTTTGCTCTGCAATACCGCGTATTACATCCAGTATCACGCCAACTTGATTGGCATCGTTATCTAAATGATCAATTACGTCTGAAGAGTCTTCGACAGTTTTCGCTAGTTGATGAATTGTATCGACTGTCTTTGAGACGACTTCTTCACCTTGTGTTGAAACGGTACTCGTTTGCATAGCCGCTTCTGCGGCTAAAGATGCACTATCAGCGACGCTTTGAACACTGTGGCTTAAATTGTCAACAGCCGTTTTAGTATTTTGCGTACCGTCTTGTTGGATTTGTGTAATATTATTCGTTTCTTCAGCGTTAGAGCTAACGGAGTTAGCCATGTCAGATAACGGCAGGGCAATCTCAACAACTTGTTTGATTGTAATTTGCAGCTTTTCAATAAAAAGGTTGAAGCAATTAACCAGTTCGCCAATTTCATCTTGAGATTTAGAATTTAATCTAACCGTTAAATCACCTTCACCTTGAGCTATGTCTTTCAAAGACCCAATAACACTAGAAAGCGACTGCTTAATTTCAGTAATAATTGGTACTGCGGTACCAAATAACAGGGTTATAGTGATGGCACCCATAATATATCCAATAGTGACAATGGTCTCTGCAGAGTCATTTGCATCTACTATCGCCTGTTCAAATTCCGTTACTCGAGCCTTATTAAATTGTTCTACGGTGCCTTTTACTTTTTCAAACGCGTCATTCATCGCTTTACCCATCGCGGGTAATTTTTCAAAATCTATGGTTTCTTCAACCATACCGAGAGATAGCGTTCTTGCTTGTTGATAGTAGTCATCAAATTCTGAAAGCATTTGACGTTGTGCAGAAGCAAACTGTGTATCAGTTGCACCTATATTAGAAATGGTTTGTTTTACTGTTTCTGATAGTTCATCTGCAGTTTCAATGCTTTCTTCATCACCTGTAGTGACCGCACTGTTAAGTAATTCTGAAACGCGGACAATATCGACTGATGCTGATTTAGATAATTGAACTACCGGAAACTGCAGATCTTTTGCGCTAGATAAAAGCGCGACATTGCCATTGGCGCTAATGGTTGAAAGAGCCAGATATACAATAAAACTTATCGTACCAATGATTGGGATTAGATAAATCTTTTGAGAAATAGTTAGGCGATAAAGCAAGTTCATATATTTTTTTCTCCCACCATCAATAATTAAAATGTAGAACAAAAAGAACTGATTGCACAAAAAATAGTCGAATAAAATTTTAAACAGCTATGTTTAGATTGTTATAAAAACACATTTTCCACGGTAATAAGTAAATGACAGCGTTGTCATTTGTGTTGGTAGGTGTTATGTTGTTGTACTCGTTTGGTTATAAGCATAATGTTAATTAAACAATGAAACTGTATAAGACAAATTAATAAAACCAGATACACTGGTAGATAAGCATTAAATAATAATTAGAGCCCTTGAAATAAAGGGGTTCAATAACATACATACAATTGTATTAGAGTGGGAAGATGAACGAATTACAAAAACTGTACCCTGTAAAGGAGCAGGCCAAAGCTATTACACATATTGATAGCGAAACTTACGAAAAGCTTTATCAGCAATCAATTGATCAACCTGAACAATTTTGGGCAGAGCAAGCCGAAAAATTTATCGACTGGGTGAAACCATGGGATGAAGTTACATCAGTTGACTACAAAAAAGCAGAAATATCATGGTTTAAAGGTGCTCAGCTTAACGTCAGTTACAATTGTATTGATCGTCATTTGGCTACTAAGGCCAATGAAACTGCCATTATTTTCGAAGGTGATGAACCAACGGATGACACACGTATAAGTTATCAAGAGCTGCACGATAATGTTTGTCGCATGGCAAACTTATTAAAAGATCGTGGTGTGAAAAAGGGTGATAACGTTTGTATTTATATGCCGATGATCCCTGAAGTTGGCTATGCAATGTTGGCATGTGCACGAATTGGTGCAGTTCACTCTGTTGTATTTGGCGGCTTTTCTACAGAGTCTATTAAGGCACGTGTACTTGATGCTGATTGTCAGGTAGTGATTACGGCAGATGCAAGTGTTCGAGGGGGCCGACACATTCCATTAAAGGCAAATGTTGATGCTGCTGTAGCTGACTGCAAAGATGTACATACTGTCGTCATGGTAGAGCGCACAGGTGCCTCCGTAAATTGGAATAATGAAAGAGACGTTAACTACAACCAAGTTATCGATACCTATCCTGCTATTTGCCAGCCAGAAATTATGGATGCTGAAGATCCATTGTTTATTTTGTACACCTCAGGGTCTACCGGTAAACCCAAAGGTGTATTACATACTTGTGGTGGCTATATCCTATACGCTGCGATGACTCATAAGTATGTATTTGACTATCAAGAAGGTGAAGTTTACTGGTGTACTGCGGATGCTGGTTGGATAACGGGGCATTCTTATATTTTCTATGGCCCACTGGCAAATGGAGCGACAACTTTAGTATTTGAGGGTGTTCCTACTTACCCTGATGCTGGACGATTTTGGCAAGTATGTGAAAAACACAAAGTAAATATTTTCTATACTGCACCAACGGCCATTCGTGCCTTAATGAGTTTAGGTGATGAGCTAGTTGAAAAATATGATCGTTCAAGTATTCGTTTACTTGGTACTGTAGGTGAACCGATTAACCCTGAAGCGTGGCACTGGTATTATGAAATTGTTGGACAAAGTCGATGCTCAGTAGTTGATACTTGGTGGCAAACGGAAACAGGCGGTATTTTAATTACTTCGCTACCAGGCGCTGTGGATATGAAGCCTGGTGCTGCAGGTAAGCCTTTCTTTGGGGTTAAACCTGCGATATTAAGTAAAGAAGGTGAATTGCTTGAAGGTAAAACTCGTGGACGACTTGTGATGACAGGTTCTTGGCCTGGACAAATGCGTACCGTCTATGGTGATCATCAGCGATTCTACGACACATACTTTAGCCAATACCCAGGTAATTACTTTACTGGCGACGGTGCGAAGCGCGATGAAGATGATTTTTATTGGATTACTGGACGTATCGATGATGTATTAAATGTCTCAGGTCATCGCTTAGGCACTGCGGAGATTGAAAGTGCGCTTGTGCTTCACCCAGCAATTGCAGAAGCCGCAGTCGTTGGTTATCCGCATGAAATTAAAGGACAGGGCATATATTGTTATATCACTTTAATGTGTAGCTCTCATGAGTCTGATGAGTTGATCCCAGAACTTCAAGAGTTTGTAGCGAAAGAATTAGGGCGTTTTGCTAAACCAGATTATATTCAATATGCGCCAGGTTTACCTAAAACTCGTTCAGGTAAAATTATGCGTAGAATATTACGTAAGATTGCTGAAAATGAATTGGAAAACTTAGGCGATACGTCAACGTTAGCCGACCCTAGTGTCGTAGAACATTTAATTGAAAATCGTATTATTCACGAATAACCTTTTGTTAACCTGAGTTTTAAAAGGCGCTTTATAGCGCCTTTTTTATTTAGATTTGGTGACAGCTTGTTTGCATCCATCTTAAATTAATACCTAAACGTGTGGCGTCAGCATTAGCCCACGTATACGATAACGCCTTTTTATAGCTTTTCTTTGCAACTTGACTATTTTCATGGACAAAAATTTCTATAACATCAGGTCGATTTCCCGCTGGGAAAATCGTTTCTTTTAAACGAATAAAGTAGCTTTTAGGTTGTGTTTCTGTCGTCGTGAATTCAGCGATATCTCCTTGATTATGTAACATTATATTAGGGTGGAAATCCCATTTAGCTTCTCCGTTGTCTTTAAATTTGTCAGTCTTAAATGCCGCCCAACATTTAAATTGTCTAGCGCGGGTTAGTTGATAATAGTCATAATCTTTTCGACCAAAGCGCATATTGCCTTGTTCGTCATAACCCGCTTCTAGATGCCAGTAGCCTTGCTCGCTAATAACGAAGTTACCACCAATAAATACTTTTCCACCATGCTTAGAAACTACTTGGCAGGTATGTCGATCTATTTTTCCAACAAAGCTTTTACCTAGTTGTTGGTATCGTGCTTGGCAGTGTTTACCAAGTGAAGTTAGTGACTTTACAGCAAGACTAGATTGGTTCTCAATAACATCAAAATCATTAGCTACTTTAAATTGCTCAACTACTATTTCGTTACTTTGATAATCAGGCTTGGCTATTGCTATTGTTTTTCGATAAACAGGCTTGTCTTTTCCACCAGTGTGAGTTTGCTCAAAATAGACGTATTCTCCAAGCTGTGGCGCATTGAGCTTAGTGACTTTTTTATACAGGCGATGGTGTTTATCTTCCGGGATTGCACCTTTTGGAAGAAAGCCGTTAGTTTCGAAATTTACTTGGTTATAGTTATCAAATTCGCCTTGGACAAGTCGATCAAATTGAGTCAACAACTTGTCCGCTGGCAGTTCACTTGCAACCATTTGATGACTAATTAACCCTAAAAAAAATATTCCTAAAACTTTGAGTTTTTTCATGCTAGTACGCTTATTAGAATTATCAGCTTTTCACCTTAGCGCAAATACAAATACACCGAGTTTGATATTTAGCAAAGGTGTATGAATTTTGTTCTGTTGTTTGAGGTTTATGTCACTGTTATTCTGGCTAAAAAAATAACTGATATAGCTTTCGCTTAACTGCTTGTTTTAGATTAAAATAGCGATAACATACTAACTATTTGGGTACGTACATGTATTGCCCGTTTTGTACTGCAACAGACACTAAAGTTATTGACTCACGTCTTGTCGCTGACGGCCACCAAATTCGTCGTCGTCGTGAATGTGTTGAATGTCATGAACGTTTTACGACTTTTGAGACCGCAGAACTTGTCATGCCACGCATTGTTAAACGTGATGGTTCACGTGAACCTTTTAACGAAGAAAAAATGCGTAGTGGATTACAGCGTGCGTTGGAAAAACGTCCTGTTGGTGTTGAACAAGTAGAGCTGTCTATCAATAAATTGAAATCTGAACTTCGTGCTACTGGTGAACGTGAAGTGTCATCGGAAATGTTAGGTAATTTAATTATGGAGCAACTAAAAGAGCTCGATAAAGTAGCCTATGTTCGATTTGCTTCGGTGTATCGTTCTTTTGAAGATATTCGAGAATTTGGTGAAGAAATTGCTCGATTAGGTGATGAAAAATAGCATGAGCTTTACGATTGATGATCATCGCTTTATGGCTAGAGCAATATCTCTGGCTAAAAAAGGTCATTACACTACTTCGCCTAATCCTAGAGTAGGATGCGTTATTGTCAACAATGGTAAAATTGTTGGCGAGGGTTTTCATCAAAAGGCGGGGGAACCACATGCCGAAGTTTATGCTTTGCGCGCAGCAGCGAAACAAGCTGAAGGTGCAACTGCGTATGTAACGCTTGAGCCTTGCAGTCATTTTGGTCGCACGCCTCCTTGTGCTAAAGGCTTAATTGAAGCAAAAGTCAGTAAAGTGATTGCGGCAATGGTTGACCCCAATCCAAAAGTTGCTGGTTCAGGTCTAAATATGCTTAATGAGGCTGGAATTGAAACTGCTTCTGGCCTGCTTGAAACTGACGCTAAATTGCTAAACCTAGGCTTTATTTCGTTAATGGAACGAAAACGTCCATATGTTCGCTGTAAATTAGCCGCTAGTATTGATGGTCAAACGGCAATGGCAAGTGGTGAAAGTCAATGGATTACTTCTTCAAAAGCTAGGCAAGACGTCCAGCGCTTGCGAGCACAAAGTTGTGCGGTGATTTCTGGGGCGAGTTCGGTGATTAGCGATAATGCTAAGATGACAGTTAGGCAAGCGGAACTGGGCTCGCTCAATAAGCAGTATTCGGAAAGTGAAATAAGGCAACCTGTAAGAATTATTGTCGACAGCCAAGATCGCTTAACACCTGATTTAGCTCTATTTGAGCACCCCAGCTCAATAATAATTGTTAATACAGGGATTGAAACTCGCCATCAGTGGCCTCATTTTGTCAAACATATCCAAGTTAAGGCGCAAAATAATAAGGTAGATTTAGCCTCTTTATTATCTGTGCTCGCAGAGCTAGGTTTGAATGACGTGTTGATCGAAACCGGAGAAACATTGGCTGGTGCCTTTATCGAGCAAAACTTGGTGGATGAGCTTATTATTTATCAAGCGCCTAAATTAATGGGCGCAGAAAATAAAGGCTTGGTTAAGATGCCGGCAATTACACAGCTGTCACAAGCGAAGTCGTTTAAATTTAAAGAAGTTACTATGGTCGGCGATGACTTAAAAATAGTCGCAAACTTAGAAGAGAGTCATTAATGTTTACAGGTATAATTGAAGCTGTAGGTTCAATAAAAGCGATTAATATCAATGCTGACGGCGCTCGTATTACAGTCAATGTTGGCGCGCTAGATATGAGTGATGTAAAACTTGGAGATTCTATTGCCACAAATGGTATTTGCCTCACTGTAGTGAGCTTTGATGCTAACAGTTATAGCGCAGATGTTTCTACAGAGACCCTTAAGCGTACAGGCTTTGGTAACTATCAAATAGGACAAAAAGTTAACTTAGAAAAAGCGATGTTACCAACAACTCGCTTTGGTGGTCATATCGTATCAGGACATGTCGATGCTGTCGCAGAAATTATTGCGATAAATCCATCAGGCAATAGCACAGATTACTGGTTATCAATGGCTAATGAGGTAGCGCCTTACATTGCTGAGAAAGGTTCAATCACAATAGATGGTGTCAGCTTAACGGTAAATAGCTTAGAGCAAGGTAAGTTTAGATTAACCATTGTCCCCCATACCGCAGAACAAACCATTATTACCCAATATCAAACGGGTAGTAAGGTCAATATTGAAGTTGATGTAATGGCCCGTTATATCGAACGCTTATTAACTAAAGGGCAAGCAACTGAACAATCTTCAGGTGTTACTCAAGAGCTGCTAGCACGCAGCGGTTTTATTAGATAAAGAGGCAGTCATGCAATTAAACACGCCACAAGAAATTATTGAAGACATCAAGCAAGGCAAAATGGTTATCTTGATGGATGATGAAGATCGTGAAAATGAAGGTGACTTCATTATGGCTGCGGAGTTAGTCACACCGGAAGCTATAAATTTTATGGCAACACACGGGCGTGGCTTAATATGTTTACCTATGGCACGTGAACGATGTGAACTATTGAAGCTACCACTAATGGTTGATAAAAATGATGCGCAATTTACCACTAACTTCACCGTTTCAATTGAAGCTGCTGAAGGCGTAACAACCGGAATTTCTGCTGCTGATCGTGCGACAACAATTTTAGCTGCGGTTGACAAAAATGCGGATCATAATTCGATTGTACAACCAGGGCACATTTTTCCGTTAATCGCGAAAGATGGCGGTGTTTTAAATAGAGCAGGGCATACTGAAGCTGGTGTTGATTTAGCGCGTCTAGCAGGCTTAGAGCCCGCTGCAGTTATAGTCGAAATATTAAATGAAGATGGCACTATGGCTCGTCGACCTGATTTAGAAGTTATAGCTGAAAAGCATGACGTGAAAATGGGGACTATTGCTGATCTAATTGAATACCGCAATGCTAATGAAACGACCATAGAGCGTGTTTCACAATGTAAATTACCTACGGCATTTGGTGAATTTGATCTAACCGTATTTAAAGATACTATTGATGGCCAAGCCCACTTTGCGTTAACTAAGGGAGAAATTAACCCTGAGCAACCAACGCTTGTCCGTGTTCACCTTGAAAGTACCTTTAGAGACTTATTATTTAGTCAGCGTGATAGTGTTAATAAATGGCCGATAGGCAAGGCTTTAGAACGTATTGCAGTAGAAGGCGGCGTGTTAGTGTTATTAGGTAAGCATGAATCACCTAACAGCTTGATTGAACAAGTAGAAAAATACGCTAAGCTAGATGCCGGTGAAACGGTTAAAGAAGTGAAACGCCATATCGGTTCTCGTAACGTGGGCGTTGGTTCACAAATTTTGGCTAATTTAGGTGTTAGTAAAATGCGCCTATTGAGCTCTCAAACTAAATATCATTCGTTGTCGGGCTTTGGTTTGGAAGTTGTTGAATACCTGCCTGAATAAATAGCGATTACTATTATTATCAAAAGCCGCCTTCATGGTGGCTTTTTTTTGGGCAAAAGCATGACAATTTATGCTGTTTGTAACAACTTTGTTGTGATTAATTCATAAAAATGTAAAAACTGGCTTTTAATTAGGCGCATTAGTGTTTTAAGATACTGGTCGAACTAGTTAAATAAGGCATTAAGCCAGATAATAATAAAACTAACCTTAAGAAGTAGGTGTTCGCATGAATGTAAAAGTTGCCCATAAGATTATATTAGGGTTTACTGTCATTTTGTTATTGTTAATTGTCAGCAGTGTAAGTTCTATAGGGATTTTAGCGAACATTGAAGAAGCTACAGAGCAAGTTGATAGCCAAGCCATACCAATACAACAACTCAGTAACAGTATCCAGATAGAGTTACTAAAACAAGCTAAACAAGCTTCGCAGATCGATGGTATTCAAGATCTTGCTTTACTTGAACAATTGAAAATCGCATTTGAGCAAGGTGGTCAGCAATTAGCTGTGCATCGTACTAAGCTTACAAAGTTACTAAAAGGTCAGCCAATGGAAAAGCAATTGAAGCTTTTCCTGTCTCAATACGAATCTTTTGTAATCGATGTTCAACAAATGCTGGACAATAAAGTAGGTGTTATTGAAAAAGGCGCTGAATTAGCAAGCATTGAAGATGAACTTAATCTTTACTTGGATGAAGCTGGCGCGCTACTCGTTGATTTAACTTACCTTGAAGACCCTGATGAACAAGCAACGATAGATCGCATTGCTGGTGCTGCAGGGCAAATTGAAGGTTATTTGATCAATGTGACTGATGCGACTAAGTCAGTAAATCAAATCAATGATTTAGCTGAGGTTCAAGATAGTGAAGCTGTGATCAATCAATCGTTAGGTACGATTGAACAACAGACCGTGTATTTAGTGAACTTAGGTCAAGACTACAATACCGATGGCGTAATAGAACAGTTTGTTGAAGAGTTTAATAAATCTAAGAATTTACTTAGTGGTGACAATAACTACTTTGCAGTGAAGATTAGTCAGTTGGAGCTGCAAAAGGCGCTTAATATTAGTTTAGTATCGTCAGAAAAAAATATTTCTCAGTCAATTGAAATTATTGATGGCTTGTTATCGCAAGTGGATGACAACTTACAACGCTTACAACAAGACGTGTTTGATGATGTTGACCGTGGTCAGATGTTAACAAGCATTATTATGATCGTGCTTATCGCCGCGAGCATAACAATTGCCTTTTTAACCATTCGTTCAATGATAGAGCCACTGAACAAGATTAATAATGTGCTTAGCTCAATTGCCCAAGGTGATTTGTCTCATCAGTTAGACGTTAATAGTCGAGATGAGTACGGTCAGTTGTCAACAAACGTAAATTCAGTAGTGAGCCATTTGAAAGTGTTAATTGACGAAATAGGTCAAAATGCTAATGCGTTAAATGTTGCGGCAAATCGCTCTGAAGAAGAAATTCAGTCGGTGGCTCAATCATTAGATACGCAGCAAGACACGGTTAACGGTGTGACTAATATTACCCAAGCACTTAGTCTAAATGCTGATGAAGTGTTAGCAAAATCCACTGACGCAGAAAGTCAAATGACAGAAGCATTGGATCGCAGTAATGAACTAGAGCAGCGTGCCAATAGTACCGCGAGTAAGATTAGTGATTTGAGCGAATTACTTGATGCTACGGCAGGGAGAATGTCAGCTTTAGATAAAGAAGCGACCAATATTAGTAGCATACTGGAAACAATTCAGAGCATTGCTGATCAAACTAATTTACTTGCATTAAATGCGGCAATAGAAGCTGCGCGAGCTGGTGAAGCTGGTAGAGGGTTCTCAGTTGTTGCTGATGAAGTGCGTATGTTGGCGAGTAGAACTCAAGAGTCGACCGCTGAAATCAACGCCATGATCGATTCGTTACAGTCCCAAACCGGCTCTGTTGTGGCGGAAATTGAGCAAGGCAAGGATGGTGCTAAATTGTGTCAAACTGATACTGAGCGATTACTAGAAACATTGACAACTATAAGTCAGGCGATTGAACAAATGCATATGATGAGTAGCGATATTTCTTCAGCTGCTGAACAGCAAAACTCATTGAGCAATGAAATAAATCAAAGCATTGCACTTGTTTCAGATATTAGCCAGCAAAGTAGTGAAAAATCGAGTTCAACGTTAGGCTATAGCCATGAAGTAGCAACGCTAGCCAAACAACTAGAGCAATCAGTTGATGCCTTTAAGGTTAAATAACTAATTGATAATTGAAATAAAAAAAGCCGCTTAAAGCGGCTTTTTTTATTTCAATAATAGTGACTTTAACTAATGAAATTATTGATCTTATTTACTATTCCTTCGCAATCTAATCCTAATTCTTGATGGATTTCTTGCTGAGTACCATGCTTGATAAATTGATCAGGTAATCCAATATTAAGTACCTTAACAGCTAAACCATTAGCAAGTATAAACTCATTTACTGCTGAGCCTGCGCCACCAGCAATTGCATTATCTTCAATTGTCACAATAACATCGTGCTTACTTGCTAGCTCTACAATAAGTGCTTCATCTAGCGGTTTTACAAAGCGCATATCGGCAAGGCTGGCATTTAGTGCTTCAGCAGCTTGTTCTGACTCGGCTAGCATAGTACCGAAATTGAGCATAGCAATTTGCTCACCTTCTTTTATGACTACTCCTTTACCTATTTCAATCGTTTGTTCTATTGAAGGTAAGTCTGCTCCTGTACCATTGCCTCGTGGGTACCGAACAGCAGCTGGTCCTTGGTACTCGTGACCAGTAGTAAGCATTAATTGACACTCTTGCTCGTTAGATGGTGTCATTATCACCATATTAGGGATACAGCGCATAAAGCTTAAATCGAAAGAGCCTTGGTGAGTTGGGCCGTCGGCACCGACAATTCCAGCTCTATCGATTGCAAACAATACCGGTAAATTTTGTATAGCAATATCATGTATTAACTGGTCATAACCACGTTGTAAAAAGCTTGAATAAATTGCTACTACCGGATTATAGCCACCTATAGCTAAGCCCGCAGCATAGGTTACAGCGTGTTGTTCTGCGATGGCAACGTCAAAGTATTGATCCGGGAAACGTTGACTAAATTCAACCATGCCAGAGCCTTCTCGCATGGCTGGAGTGATCGCCATTAATTTTTTATCTTGTTCGGCCATTTTACATAGCCAATCACCGAATATTTGTGAATAACTTGGTAAAGTAGGCTGACTTTTAGGTAAAGAAGTATCTGCAGGATCGAATTTGGGTACCGCGTGATACTTAATTGGGTCTTGTTCTGCAGCGTGATAGCCTTTACCTTTCTTCGTTGCAATATGCAGTATTTGTGGTCCTTTTAGACTACGCATATTACGTATGGTATCTACTAAACCATCAACATCATGACCGTCAATTGGACCTATGTAGTTAAAACCTAATTCTTCAAAGAACGTGCTCGGAACTACCATACCTTTTAAGTGTTCTTCAGCGCGGCTCGCTAGTTCTTTAATTGGTGGAATATTATTAAGTAATTTTTTGCCACCTTCACGAATACCAGTATAAAAACTGCCAGATAACATTTTGGCTAGATGATTATTTAACGCTCCAACGTTTTCTGAGATAGACATTTCATTATCATTTAAGATAACTAACATGTCTTTATGAATGTCCCCAGCGTGGTTTAGTGCTTCAAATGCCATACCGGCTGTCATGGCGCCATCACCAATAACAGCGACGACCTTTCGCTCTTTTCCTTCTTTTTCAGCGGCTACAGCTAAGCCTAAAGCTGCTGAAATAGAGGTACTTGAGTGACCAACGCTTAACACATCATAGTCACTTTCTTCTCGCCAAGGGAAAGGGTGTAATCCGTCTTTTTGACGAATAGTATGAAGCCTATCACGACGACCGGTCAGTATTTTATGTGGATATGCTTGATGGCCTACGTCCCAAATTAAATGATCAAAGGGCGTTTTATAAACATAATGTAGAGCTACTGTTAATTCGATAGTGCCTAAGCCTGAAGCAAAATGCCCACTGCTCTTACTTACTGAGTTTAATAAATAGCTACGTAACTCTTCACTAACTTGTGGTAATTGATCTTGTTGCAGAAGACGCAATTCATCTGGAGTATCAATAGTAGAAAGCAAAGGGTAATCAGCAAGGTTGATTGTCATAATATTTTTATAATTAATGAGTACGGCGAACTATAAAAGTCGCAAATTCAGCTAAATTCTGCGTATTGTAGGGCAAAGTGGCTAAAGCTTGAAGTGATTCTTGGTATAAGTCATCCGCTTTTTGCTTTGCACCCTCTAAACCTAACAAGGCAGGATATGTTGATTTGTTCGCAGCAATATCTGAACCCTTAGGTTTTCCAAGCTCTTCTTCGCTTGAAGTGATGTCAATAATATCGTCTTGTACTTGGTAGGCTAAACCAACTAATTCGGCAAATTGGTTCAAGGATGTTTTTTGAGAGGCAGTAATTGATTCTACACATTCAGCTGCCATTGCAACTGATGCCTTGAGAAGCGCTCCTGTTTTTAGCGCATGGAGGTTTTCTAATTCGTTTATCGAAATAGCCTGGTTTGTCGCGCTTAAATCAAGCGCTTGACCACCACACATGCCACTATATCCTGATGCTTGTACAAGTAATTGAAATAATTTTGTTCTTTTGCCATCTACCAATACTGAAAATGGGTGATTAGCTAAAAAATCGAATGCTAAGGTTTGTAAACTGTCGCCAGCCAAAATTGCCGTCGCTTCGTCAAAAGCTTTGTGACAAGTTGGTTTGCCTCTACGTAAGTCATCATCGTCCATGGCAGGTAAATCATCATGTAGTAACGAATAGGCATGAATACATTCCAATGCACAGGCAATGCCGTCTAAATCTTCCATTGAAGCACCGAGAGCTTGACCTGTCGTATAAACAAGATAAGGACGCATACGTTTGCCACCAATTAGCAAGCCATAACGCATTGCGTCGAGCAATTTTTCGTCATTAACCATAAGGGTATCAAGCTTTTCTGAAAGCAACTGATTAACGCGATGTTGATAATTTTCTAATTGGGGGAGGTTAGGCACGAGTTAACTCTCTTCAGCATCAAAGTGAGTTAATGCTTGTTCACCGTTTTGGTTGACCAGCATTTGTACTTTTTGCTCTGCATCTTGCAGTTTAGTTTGACTTAACTGACTAAGCTTTAGGCCTCGTTCAAAGACAGCCATTGATTCTTCTAAGCTAAGTTCGCCTTGCTCAAGTTGCCCAACGATAGTGTCTAACTCTGTCAAAGCCTCTTCAAAGCTTAAATTTTCTAATTTCTTTTTAGCCATAGCTACCAAGCGATAAAATAAGTCATGTTAATAAGGCGCAAAGGTACATCACAGTAGGCGGTAGGTCAATCAAAGAACATTCTTAGCTTTATATAAAAAACAAGTTAAGTTATTGACGGTTAGGGCGATAATATCAATATAACTATTCGCGAATAGTAAATTGATAATGTATTATCAAATTAATTCAGGTCGTTAAAGACACTTATTTAGGAGGCAGTTTGTGGATTTAGCTACGCTACTAGGGATGTTAGGCGCTATCGGATTCATTGTGATGGCAATGATATTGGGTGGCGACATTTCAATGTTCGTCGACACACAGTCTATTCTGATTGTATTTTGTGGTTCAATTTTTGTTGTTTTGTCTAATTACAACATGGGGCAATTTTTTACGATAGGTAAAATTATCGGTAAAGCATTCATGTTTAAAATTGAAAAACCAGAAGAGTTAATTGAACAATCAGTAGAAATGGCTGATGCTGCTCGTAAAGGTGGTTTCTTGGCACTAGAAGAGGCTGAAATTTCAAATGCCTTTATGCAAAAAGGTGTCGATATGTTAGTTGATGGCCACGATGCTGATGTGGTTAGAGGAACTCTGCAGAAAGATATCGCATTAACTACAGAGCGCCATGAAACCGGCGTTGGTATGCTAGGAGCGCTTGCTGAAGTGGCACCGGCTATGGGGATGATAGGTACGTTAATCGGTCTAGTTGCCATGTTATCAAATATGGATGACCCAAAAGCTATCGGTCCTGCAATGGCGGTTGCACTTTTGACTACCTTATATGGTGCTTTTTTAGCAAACGTTATTGCCATTCCAATTTCAAATAAGCTGTCACTTCGTATGGCAGAAGAGAAGTTAAACCAAGAACTAATACTCGATGCGGTATTAGGTATTCAAGACGGCCAAAATCCACGCGTTATCGAAGGGTTGTTGAAAAACTACTTGGCTGAAGGTAAACGTGCTATCGATACGACCGAAGAATAGCGAGGTAACAAATGGCTCCACCTCCTGAGTGTAAATGTCCACCTCCTGGCTTACCGGCTTGGATGGGGACATTTGCCGACTTAATGTCGCTACTAATGTGCTTTTTCGTACTACTTTTGTCGTTTTCGGAAATGGATGTACTGAAGTTTAAGCAAATAGCAGGTTCAATGAAATTTGCTTTTGGTGTGCAGAATAAAATTGAAGTTAAGGATATCCCAAAAGGTACCAGTATTATCGCGCAGGAGTTTAGACCAGGAAAGCCTGAGCCGACGCCAATAGAGGTTATTCAACAGCAAACTATGGAAATGACTCAGCAAATGCTGGAATTTCAGGCTGGTGATGAAACGTCTGCTGGTGGTCGTCAAGAACAGCGCGGTACTGAACGTGGTGGGCAATCACAAAGTACTGACACACAAATGTCTCAGCAACAAATAGAGCAAGCTCAAGAGCAATTAGAGCAAGCTCAGCAAGAACAGGTTAACGAGCTCGTTAAGAAAATTGCCGAACAAATGGAACAACAAATCCAAGACGGTGCAATTGAGCTAGAGTCATTAGGCCAGCAAGTCACAATTCGAATTCGTGAAAATGGTTCTTTCCCGTCAGGTTCTGCATTTTTACAACCTAAATTTAAACCTATCATACAAGATATTGGCGAATTGCTTAATACGGTGCCGGGTGAAATCATGATTTCTGGAAATACCGACAATCAAGGCATAAGCTCTGAACTGTTTAGATCAAATTGGGATTTAAGCAGTCAACGAGCTGTAGCTATTGCGCATGAAATGGTGAAGGTACAAGGTTTTGATCCGAGCAGGCTAATGGTTGTCGGTCATGCGGATACTCGTCCACTGGTGCCAAATACAAATGCCTTAAATAGACGTCGTAACCGTCGAGTAGAGATCTCTATTAATCAAGGTAAGGCAAAGGTTACCGACCCAATATCTTTAAGTGAAGGTTCGAATAATTAGTTTTCATAAAAAAAGAGCAGCAAACGCTGCTCTTTTTATTTCCACACCCCCTAGTGTATAATGCGCGCCACTTTATTTTGTCTTGGTGGTATTAATGAAATTTATTGTTAAGTTGCAAGCGGAAATTGCGATTAAAAGTCGTCCCGTTCGTAAGCGTTTTACTAAAATTCTAGAATCGAATATTAAAAACGTTTTGCGTCGTGTTGATGAGCAAGTTACTACGCAGGTCAACTGGGATAGCATTGAAGTTAATACTAAAAATGACACAGGCGAAAACCGACAAGCACTTGTGGAGACCTTAAAGTGCATTCCAGGTGTAGCGTCATTTATCGAAGTACAACAAACTGACTTTACAGATCTTCATAGCATTTATGAGAAAACATTAGCTGTTCATGCAGACACTATTGCCAATAAAACGTTTTGTGTTCGAATTAAACGTAATGGTGATCATGAATTTAGTTCTCTTCAAGCAGAGCAGTATGTTGGTGGTGGCCTAAATCAAGCAGTTGAATCTGCAAAAGTTAAATTAAAAAAGCCTGAAGAAACTATTCGTCTAGAAATAAAACAAGACAAATTATTCATTGTTACCCAAGCACATAAAGGGTTAGGCGGATTCCCCATAGCAACACAAGAAGACGTTTTATCCTTGATGTCTGGTGGTTTTGACTCGGGTGTTGCTAGTTATCAGATGATCAAAAAAGGTGCTCGAACTCACTTTTGCTTCTTTAATTTAGGTGGCACAGCGCATGAAGTAGGTGTTAAGCAAGTAAGCCACTACTTATGGAGCAAATATGGCGCTTCACATCGCATTAAATTTATTGCAGTAGACTTTGATCCTGTGGTGGCTGAGATTTTAGAAAAAATTGAAAATGGCCAAATGGGCGTTATTTTAAAGCGCATGATGATGCGCGCTGCAGCGAAAGTTGCTGAAAAAATGGGCATTCAATCTTTGGTAACAGGTGAAGCATTAGGGCAAGTATCAAGTCAAACGTTAACTAACCTTAATGTGATTGATCGTGTTACAGAAACGCTAATTCTTCGTCCTTTAGCAGCGTACGATAAACAAGATATTATTGATATTGCTCGTGAAATTGGCACTGAAGATTTTGCTAAAACTATTCCTGAATACTGTGGTGTTATTTCAAAGAAACCTACAGTTAAAGCTGTTCTGTCTAAAGTAGAAGCTGAAGAAGATAATTTTGATTTTGGCATTTTAGATAGTGTAGTTGAAAATGCTCGAGTATTCGATATTCGAGATATTGGTCAAGAAACTGAACAAGAAGTGCAAGCTGTTCAAGAGCTTTCAGAAGTAGCTGAAAATACAGTAATTGTTGATATTAGAAGCCCTGAAGAAGAAGATGAAAAACCGCTGGAGCTAGACGGCATTGAAGTGATACATATCCCATTTTTTAAATTGGGTACACAGTTTGGTGATTTAGATAAATCGAAAGAGTATTTATTATATTGTGACCGCGGGGTAATGAGTAAGCTTCAAGCGCTATATTTACATGACAATGGCTTTAGTAACGTTCATGTATATCGCCCATAACAGACAATTGTTGATATAAAAAATGCCGCATATAGCGGCATTTTTTTTGACTAAAGAAGTTCTTTGCTAGTTAATCAATGCGTTGGCTGGGTAGTTTGCCGCTAACACTTGCAATGCGTTACGTTTTAAATCGTCTAACTTTAATTCTTCGTAACATCTAACCATCATTTCTAATGCGCTTTCCATTTCATTGCTTGGAGAATAATACTCTACGATATAACGAGCACGATTCGCAGCTGAAACAAAAGCATCGCGTTTAAAATAAAACTCAGCGACAGCTAACTCATAGCGAGCAAGACGTGACTTTATAGCTATCATTCGCTTTCTAGCATCAGCAGAATATTTGCTGTTTGGGTGATCATCGACTATTTTTCGAAAATCATTAAATGCATCACGTGACGCCGTTGGATCTCGGTCTGCTCTGTCGATACCCGCTAAGTCTTGGAATAAGTTTTGTTCAGTTTCCAAGTTGATTAAAGCGCGCATGTAATAAACATAATCTACATTTGAATGCGTAGGGTTTAATCGCAGGAAACGGTCGGCTAGCGCAACACCTTGCTCGGCATTACCTGTTTTGTAGTAAGCGAACAACAGGTCTAACTGTACCTGATGTGAAATTGGGCCAAATGGGAAGCGAGAGTCAATTGCTGAAAGAATTTGAATCGCTTTTTGATACAAGCCATTATCTAACGCTTCTCGAGCATCAACAAATAATGCCTGTGCTGAGCGGTCTGGTACTTTTTCAATGTCAACTTCAGAAGAAGAACAGCCTGTTAATGCCACTACGGCGGCTAATAATATGGCTTTTAAGGTCAATTTATCCATAGACTTGGTTATCACTACTTTGTTTTCGTTAAAATTATTATGAAAGCCCTAAACAAAAGGGTAAAATGCATTTCTAATTGTTGAGCAGCATTCTAACTCAGCAATCTTGCCTTGCACAGTGCAAATACAAATTTGATAGCAAAGAGATATTAATGGCCGAAATTATTCAACATCAGGAAACCATACCTCAAGAGTGTTTAGGAAAACGATTAGACCAAGCTTTAGCTGAAATGTTTCCTGATTATTCACGTTCTCGAATAAAAGAATGGATTTTAGCAGGAAATGTCTTAGTTGATGGACAAGCAATTACTAAAGCGAGAGAGAAAGTATACGGCGGTGAACTCGTTACTATTGATGCGACTGTTGAAGCTGACATACGTTTTGAACCTCAAGATATTCCACTGAATATTGTGTATGAAGATGACGATATTTTAGTCATAAATAAGCCAGCAGACCTTGTTGTTCACCCTGGAGCAGGAAACCCTGATGGCACTGTATTAAATGCTTTGCTTCACTATTGTCCTGAGTTAGAAGTTGTGCCACGAGCAGGTATCGTGCATCGACTAGATAAAGATACTACTGGTTTAATGGTGGTGGCTAAAACCATTCCGGCTCAAACCAATTTAGTTGATGCGCTACAAGCGCGAGAAATCACCCGCGAATATGAAGCGATTGCCAATGGCGTGATGACTGCAGGCGGTACAGTTGATGAACCGATTGGTCGTCACTCAACAAAGCGTACGCACATGGCAGTTACCATTTCAGGTAGACCTTCGGTAACTCACTATCGTGTTATGGAAAAATATCGACTTCATACTCGTCTTCGTCTTCGTTTAGAGTCTGGACGTACGCACCAAATTAGGGTGCACATGGCGCATATTTCACACCCACTAGTTGGCGATCCACTATACGGAGGCCGGCCTCGTCCACCTAAAAACTCTACCCCTGAGTTACTGGAATATTTACGTGGCTTCAAACGCCAAGCGCTGCATGCTGCTATGTTATCGCTATACCATCCCATTACTGGCGTATTGATGACGTGGCGAGCAGATATTCCAGATGATTTTGAGAAACTGGTAAAATTGTTGCAAGAAGATAATAAGCTGAATGCAAAAGAGCAGTACTAGCCTTCCAACAGTTAATATTAACTGGCCTGTAGAACAAGTGCAGGCCTTTACAACATTGCGTCAACCCCTAGTAAATAAAACAAAGTTAAATGACTTTGGCTTGTTTAATTTAGGTCTTCATGTGGGCGATAACAGCGCGGCGGTCTTAGTTAATCGCAAGAGTTTGCACGCTTTACTTCCTCCCAACAGCCAAATTCAGTGGTTAGAGCAAGTACATGGTGCAGATGTTGTAACGGTTGAACAAGTTAGTTCGACACCGCTTGTTGCTGATGCAGCAATTACACGACAAAAACACTTGGCCTTAGCAGTCATGACTGCTGATTGTTTACCGATATTAATCACGAATATTAGCGGTACTGAAATTGCCGCTATTCACGGCGGCTGGCGACCTCTTGCTTCACATATTATCAGTAATACTATAGATGCCTTAGAATCTTCGCCAAATGAACTTTGCGCTTGGTTAGGCCCTTGTATCGGTCCTAACGCATTTGAAGTCGGTGAAGAAGTTAAAGAAGTTTTTGTTGCTATATCGGATGAACTAGGTTTTGCTTTTAAAGCTAGTAAAAATGCTGGGAAATATTTTGCAGACTTGCATCAAATTGCTAAGTACCTGCTTGTTCAGTCGGGTGTGAGTACACATTATCAGTTGGCAGATTGTACTTATAGTAATTCAAATTACTACTACTCTTATCGCAGAGACAAACATACCGGTCGAATGGCGAGCATTATTTGTCGACAGTAACGGAAAGTTGAGCTAAATCAAAAATATAATCGTAATAAACTTGATTTTCTCTGGCTCGACCTTATACCTAAGAGTGAAGACCGTACTGTTTTTAGGAGAGGGCTAAATGCGTTTAGATAGATTCACCCAATCATTTCAAATGGCGATTTCCGATGCGCAATCATTAGCATTAGGCAAAGATCATCAATTTATTGAACCATTGCATTTAATGATGGCGCTGTTAAAGCAGTCAGGCAATAGCGTCATTCCGCTGCTAAAAAGTGCAGGTATTGAAGTTAATTCGCTACAACAACAAGTGGAAAAGTCGTTAGAAGGCTTGGCTCAGGTGCATGGTGTTGGCGGTGAAGTACAACTTTCAGCCACAACAGGTAAGCTTTTAAACCTTTGTGATAAATATGCGCAAAAACTAAACGACAGCTATATATCATCAGATGTTTTTCTATTAGCTGCACTTGAAGATACCGGTACACTAGGTCAAATTTTAAAGTCACTTGGTGCAAATGAAAAGCGCATTAAAGAGGCAATCACTCACGTTAGAGGCGGTCAAAGTGTTAATGAGCCGAATGCTGAAGATGTTCGCCAAGCACTAGATAAATATACGGTAAATTTAACTGAACGTGCAGAGCAAGGAAAGTTAGACCCTGTAATTGGTCGTGACGATGAAATTCGCCGTGCAATTCAAGTGTTGCAGCGTAGAACGAAAAATAACCCTGTTTTAATTGGTCACCCTGGCGTCGGTAAAACTGCAATTGCAGAAGGGCTTGCCCAGCGAATTGTCGATCATGAAGTTCCAGAAGGCCTTAAAAACAAACAAGTGTTATCACTAGATATGGGGTCATTGGTTGCGGGCGCGAAATACCGAGGTGAATTTGAAGAACGTTTAAAAGCAGTACTTAATGAACTCTCGCAGCTTGAAGGGCAAGTCATCTTATTTATAGATGAGCTTCATACTATGGTTGGTGCAGGTAAGACTGACGGCGCGATGGATGCAGGTAACATGTTAAAACCGGCATTAGCCCGAGGCGATTTACATTGTGTTGGGGCAACTACTTTGGATGAATATCGTCAGTACATTGAGAAAGATGCCGCATTAGAGCGTCGTTTTCAAAAAGTGATTGTTGATGAACCTACAGTAGAAGATACCATTGCTATTTTACGTGGCTTGAAAGAACGTTATGAATTGCATCATTCGGTTGATATCACCGATCCTGCAATTGTTGCAGCTGCAGCACTTTCTCATCGTTATATTAGCGATCGCCAGTTACCAGATAAAGCAATCGATTTAATTGATGAAGCAGCTTCAAGTATTCGTTTACAGATGGATTCAAAACCGGAAGATCTAGACAAGTTAGAACGCAAAATTATCCAGCTTAAATTGGAACAAAAAGCGCTGGAAGATGAATCTGATGAATCTTCAATTAAACGACTGCAGGCGATCTCTTCGGATATAGACAAACTGCAAATTAGTTATGATGAACTTGATGAAGTATGGACAACTGAAAAAGCGGCATTGCATGGTACCCAAGCAATAAAGGCTGACTTAGAGCAAGCTAGAATTGATTTAGAAGCCGCTCGTCGTTCTGGAGATCTCAACCGAATGTCGGAATTACAATATGGGCGCATCCCTGAACTTGAAAAACAGTTAGATTTGGCAAGCCAAGCAGAGATGCAGGAAATGAGCTTGTTACGTAATAAGGTCACTGAAGTTGAAATAGCCGATGTTCTAAGTCGGGCAACAGGCATTCCTGTAGCGAAAATGCTATCGGAAGAGCGAGAAAAATTACTTAAAATGGAAGATGAACTTCACAATCGTGTCATAGGCCAATCTGAGGCTGTTGTTTCTGTATCAAACGCCATTCGACGTTCAAGAGCAGGACTAGCTGATCCCAATCAGCCTATAGGTTCATTCTTATTTTTAGGGCCTACGGGGGTAGGTAAAACAGAGTTAACTAAGGCATTGGCGGAGTTTTTATTTGATACACAAGATGCGTTAATTCGTGTTGATATGTCAGAATTTATGGAGAAGCATTCTGTAGCTCGATTAGTAGGTGCTCCCCCTGGTTATGTAGGCTATGAAGAAGGTGGATATTTAACCGAAGCAGTAAGAAGAAAGCCTTATTCGGTTGTATTACTTGATGAAGTAGAAAAAGCGCATCCTGATGTGTTTAATATTTTACTTCAGGTATTAGATGATGGTCGATTGACCGATGGGCAAGGGCGTACGGTTGACTTTAAAAACACTGTCATAATTATGACATCGAATATTGGCTCAGATATTATCCAAAATTATGCCGGTGATGATGAGTATGAGCAAATGCGCAGCGCTGTAATGACTGAGCTTGGTAGTCACTTTAAACCCGAGTTTATTAACCGAGTCGACGACACCGTAGTCTTTCATCCCCTTGTTGCGGAGCAAATTGTTGAAATTGCTAAAATACAGATTACATCATTGTCGCAGCGATTAGCTGAACAAGAGTTAACGCTTATTGTAGAAGATAGTGCGTTGCGTAAAATTGCCGAAGTCGGCTTTGATCCGTTATTTGGCGCAAGGCCACTGAAAAGGGCGATTCAAAATGATATCGAAAACCCTTTAGCCCAGCACTTATTAGCAGGAGATTTTGCTAAAGGTACGAATATTACGATGAAAGCGTCTGAAATTGGATTTGAATTTAAGGCAAGCTGATTGCTTGCCTTTTCAGGTGTAGAAATAAATTACTGACTATTGATTTGACTCATCATTACAGAAAACATCTACATACTTTTGACTAAGCGCCATTTGCTCTGTTTTTTCTTCTGCAGAGAGTAACCGTGAGTTCCCTTCTAAGTCCTTATAAAACACTTTTTCATAATCACCAAGTGTTTTTAAATTAAGCTTAGCTGATTCGCAGTTTTGTTTGATCATTTCCTTACTGTTTTGTGGGAGTTGATCGCCGTCTGTATTCTCATTTTCATTCTCATTTTCTTCGTTTTCACTATCTTCTGCTTTTTTAGCTACAGGTGCATAAGATACTTGAACGTCAATTTGTGCATAGTCTTTGTCCGTTGGATGCTCATGGCTAAAATGCACAACATTGTTACTATCTACCCAACGATATATGGTTGATTCTTGTGCCGACGCCGCACCTACAGTTGATAAAATCAATAAAGCTAAAAGGGATTTATGCATAAAAAGGCCTTACACCAACAAACTTTGAAGCCAATAAAAACTAGTATAGTTCAATCAATAGTAAACGTTAAAACTTGATATTTACAGCAATTTTTACATATAGGGTAACGAATTACGTAATGCGGTGGTAATCCATCTGTGGTAAATTACGCCTTTTAAACGTTACATCAAAGGACTTAGGATTTGTATGGCGTCGTCAAAATCTAAAGTTAATCATCAGAGTCGTGGTATTTACTTACTGCCAAACTTATTGACTACCGCAGGTTTATTTTCTGGTTTTTATGCAGTTATTTCTTCTATGAATGGGCATTTCGAAGCTGCTGCAATCGCTATTTTTATCGCTATGATATTTGATGGACTTGATGGGCGTGTCGCTCGTATGACCAATACGCAAAGCGAATTCGGTGCTGAATATGACAGCATGGCGGACATGGTTTCATTTGGCATTGCACCTGGTCTTGTAGCATACAACTGGGCACTGTCGGGGATGGGGAAATTTGGCTGGTTAGCGGCTTTTGTCTTCGTCGCAGGCGCGGCATTAAGGCTTGCACGCTTTAACACTCAAGTAGGTGTTGCCGATAAGCGATATTTCCAAGGTTTAGCCAGCCCAGCTGCAGCAGGTGTTATCGCTAGTATTGTGTGGACTGGCAATGACTATCAATTAAACGGCCAAGATTATGGTTTTATCATGGGAATCATTACCATTATTAGCGGTTTACTTATGGTGAGTAATTTCAGGTACCATAGTTTCAAAGAAGTCGATTGGAAAGGTAAAGTAAACTTTGTCGTCGTACTATTTATTGTATTGGTGTTTGTAGTCATAGCGTCTAGCCCAGCAGAGTTGTTGATGGCTATTTTTGTGCTATACGCAAGTTCAGGGCCAGTGACTACTGTTCGCTCCGTTAAAAAGTTAAAGCTTGAGCATGTGGTTGGTGATGACGATGATGAAGACTTCACTAATGCGAATTCTGCTAAAGCAAACCAAGAAAATGGTGAAGATAAAGTTCCATCACAGACGGATGCTTCTCAAGAGTCTATAAAAGCAAATGAAAAGACAGAAGATAAAGTTTAGTTATTTATTGAATGTTTAAAGCTGACAAAAAAAACGCCTAGTTGGCGTTTTTTTTTGTTAAATAATAAGTGAAGTTTTTCAGGTTTTGCTTTTAGTATAGTTATCTAGGCTTTGATATCTAAACTACTTAACCCTGCACTTTTTTTGCCTTTCGCATCATAGGTCATTGTTGATTTGCTGTGGCGTTCTAACAATGTGTTTTTCATACGCTCAACGGCTAACTCTGAATGATGAATTATTTGACCGTTCACTTCGTTGAGCTCCTTACAGTGCTTAAGTACCTCTTGAATCTCAGCTAACTTGTTGTCTAAATGGCCTTGTTTTTTATCTTCAATAAATTGTAAGTTGCTGCCAATGTTCGCATCAAAGCTTTCTATTGCCAATAAAAGCTCATGCTTTTTAGTGGTGATAGCACTTAATACCTCAGGGTTATGCTTGGTCAGCGCTTCTTTTTCTTCTGCCAATAAGCTCTCTAATGCATGTAGTTGCTCAAGCTGCTTATTTAGTAATTGATGTGAAGCACTCTCTGTCATGTAAACCCTCTAATTAATATGAGTTATATTAAGTCAAATTCGAATTTAACGATGCTTTCCGCTAGTTTTTCTGCGTCTACTTTATACGCACCAGATTGAATGGCTTTTTTAAGCTGTTCAATTTTCTTCTGGTTAACTTCAGGAGCGTCACCATTTTTCTTCTGAATTTCGTTCAACTGCTTAGCTTGCGGTGTCAAAGATACTGAATCTTGTGCCACTTTTGTTGCTTGTGAGTTAGTTGTTGCATTTTTTGCAGCTTGATTTTTAGTGTCGGACTGCTGTTGCACATTTCTATTAACTTGACTGTTGTTATTCAAGTTATTGATATTAATAGCCATTTTTAATACCTTCGTAAGTTACTATAATCATTCTATATTATTATCGGCCATTTCTTTAATATCTTTATAGTTTTTTATAAAATAATTGTAACTTTATTTAGTCCTGTAACCCTTCCTGTAACTAACTTTCCTGAGCGATCATTTCGTACTCTGACTTTATCACCTAAGTGACCACTATTAATTGATGTACCAGCAGTTTTTATTTGTAAGCTATCGCTTTTAGCGATGAGGCTAACATTATCGCCTTTACATACTAAGCAAATGTACCGTTTTGAAATAGGTTTTCCGGATGAAATATTACGCTTTGCTTTAGCACCTATAACATTATTTGACGTGGTAATTACTTCTCCCCGCACTTTTAACGTGGGGAGGTATCTCACCTTTACATTATCTGGCGTCAAAACACTGCCTTTATCTATAGGTTGTGTCGCTATTAAAACGGCCTTTGTTTCTGTGACTTTTACAGGAACATATAAGCTCCATGGTGTTGATCCTTCACAAGTTATTTTTACATTAACGTTTCTACTACGGCTATTTTCAGGTATATTTGCACTTAATTGATTTTTGCATGGCTTAATAACTATTCGCGGATCTAATTTTACAGTTTCTACTACAATCTTTTTTTCTTTTGATTTGGGTAAGCTCACTAAAACGCTAGTTTTAGCAAGGTTCTCGATGAATTGATGATCATAAGTATTTGCTTTTGCAAAACAGAACTGTTGACAGCTTAGTATCAGAAAAGTTAAAAAAATCTTAGTTTTGCTCATTTTTTGCAGCCATTAGGTTATTGAAAATTAAATACTCGTCTATGCTTAATGAAAGCAAGGCTAATAATTTGTATCTGTCAAAAAGCAGACACCTGTAAGTCGTATAAATTTATTACAATCAAGAATTGTGCCTTATTGGCTCAATTTAATAAGGGGTAACTATGGCGGGCATTTTAGATTCGGTAAACCAACGAACTCAATTGGTTGGTCAAAACCGACTAGAACTTTTACTGTTCAGATTAATTGGTCCACAGCGATTTGGAATTAACGTCTTTAAAGTAAGAGAAGTGTTACAATGCCCTCGTTTGACCTCTTTACCTAATCAAGACCCTTTTATTAAGGGGGTCGCTCATATTCGTGGACAAACAATTTCTGTTATCGACCTTAGTAAAGCAACAGGTGGACGTGATATTCCGCTCGATGAAAATTGTTTTATTATAATTGCTGAATATAACCGAAGTGTTCAAGGATTCTTAGTTGCAGGTGTTGAACGTATCACCACGTTAAGTTGGCAGGACATTATGCCGCCGCCAGAAGGAGCTGGTAAATCTAGTTACCTTACCGCGGTAACAGAAATTGACAATGAAATGGTGTCAATTTTAGATGTGGAAAAGATACTTAATGAAATTAGCCCTGTGTCAACTGAGTTGAGTGAAGAGGTTGTCGATGAGACTGTCGGCCAAAGTATCGGTGATAGAGTGATCATGATTGCCGATGATTCTACTGTGGCGAGAAATCAAGTGAAAAGAGCGCTTGAACCACTTGGGCTTAAAATGGTGTTGGCAAAAAATGGTCAGGATGCATTAAACCAACTCAACGAACTGGATAGTGAGTGTGAAAACTCAGTTGAAGAAAAAGTTGCGCTGCTTATTTCGGATATAGAAATGCCTGAAATGGATGGTTATACGCTGACAGCTGAAATCAAAAGTAATGAAAGGTTGCGCTCAATGCCTGTTATTTTGCATACGTCACTTAGCGGTGTGTTTAATAATGCGATGGTAGAAAAAGTTGGAGCTGAAGATTTTATACCTAAGTTCCACCCAGATGAATTAGCAACAGCCGTTAAAAAATGGTTGAAGATTGAAGAATAGCTGGCTAAGTGTTGATAGATAGGATAACGCAGTGTCTGCTAGACAGTTAGACGATAAAAGTTACCATGATTTTCGTACGTTCTTAGAACAGCAGTGCGGAATTGTACTTGGTGAAAACAAACAATACCTAGTGAAAAGTCGCTTGGCACCTTTGATGTCTAAGTTTGACGTTGAATCACTTGCTGTCTTAGTGCAACGAACCTTGAGTCCGATGGAGCGTCAGTTGCGTTCAGCAGTTATTGATGCCATGACTACCAATGAAACGCTTTGGTTTCGTGATGACTACCCATTTCAATTACTTAAGAATAAATTATTACCGCAATTTTCGGGACAACGTTCGCCATTAAAAATTTGGTCTGCAGCGAGTTCCTCAGGTCAAGAACCATATTCAATAGCGATGTCAGTGCTGGAATATCAACAATCAAAACCGGGAGCATTTCCTGGTGGCGTGCAAATAGTTGGTACTGATATTTCGTCAACTATGCTTGAGCATTGCAAGTATGCCCACTATGACAGCTTAGCGTTAGCTCGAGGCCTATCTGCAGAGCGTAAACGTTTGTTTTTCGAAAATGGTGACAATGGCATGTTGAAGGTAAAAGACAACGTTAAGAAGCTAGTAAGCTTTAGGCCATTAAACCTATTAAACAGTTATAGCTTAATGGGACGCTTCGACATTGTCTTTTGTCGTAATGTATTAATATATTTTGCACCAGAAATTAAAGCGCAAATATTGTCACAAATAAATGGCGTGCTGAATAAAGATGGCTATCTTTTTCTCGGCGCATCAGAATCATTATCCGGTTTAAATCAAAAATTTGATATGCTCAGATGCAATCCTGGCATCGTTTATCAAAAACAATCATAAAATTGACACTTCTTTTGGCATAAAACTTGAAAGGCTACTTCCAGAGATATTGGAGGTAGTATTATGGCTATTAGTTTTGATAAAGCATTTGGCATTCATCCACAAGGGATGGTTTTGCGTGCAAAACGCGCAGAGATAATAGCGAGTAACATTGCTAATGCCGATACCCCTGGTTATAAAGCGAGGGGGATGAACTTCCAAGACGCACTTGCCAGTGCGGCAAAAAATCAACAAATGGGTATGTCCCGCACCAACGAAAAGCACTTTGATGTTCGAATGGAACTCAATGATGGTGAAGGTTTTCGTGTTCCAGATCAACCAGATACGGGTGATGGTAATACAGTAAATGTACAAGTGGAACGAAACTTGTATCTACAAAACTCATTAGAGTATCAGGCTAGCGTTCAATTTATGAATGCAAAAGTTAAAGGCCTGAAAAAAGCAATCACTGGAGGTCAATAAATATGAGCCTTTTTAATGTATTTGAAATTAGTGGCTCAGGTATGGCGGCACAATCAGTGCGACTTAATACCACGGCAAGTAATATTGCTAATGCCGACAGTGTAAGTAGCAGTATTGATCAAACATACCGTGCAAGGCATCCGGTTTTTGCCGCAGAGATGCAAAAAGCTGCCGCAGGGCAAGAAGGATCTGTTGGTGTTGAAGTCCTAGGTATAGTTGAAAGTAATAAACCATTGAATGTCGAGTACTCTCCAGAGCACCCGATGGCAGATAAAGACGGTTATATCTACAAGCCAAACGTTAATGTGATTGAAGAAATGACGAATATGATTTCAGCTTCACGTTCGTATCAAACCAATATTCAATTGGCTGAGTCGGCGAAGAATATGGTTAATAAAACCCTAATGCTAGGTCAGCGTTAATTTACAGTGAGATAGATTATGGAATCAGTAAACGGTAGTAGCAGTTTAGATGGTCTACGCTGGCAAAGAGAAGAAGTAAAAGTTGCCCAAGATGATGATGGCATGCTTACGCAAGAAGACTTCTTTGCCTTAATGACCCAAGAATTAGCGCATCAAGATCCAACAAAACCGGTTGAAAATAATGAGATGATTTCTCAAATGACAGCGTTTTCAACGACAGATGGTGTGGCAAAACTAAATGATTCATTTGCCGATTTTGCTGCCAGTATGTCTTCGAGCCAAGCATTGCAAGCGTCGTCGTTAGTAGGTCGTAGTGTTCTTGTCGAAGACAACGTATTCGGTATGGCTGCAGGTGAAGAGCCTAAAGGGAAAATTATTACCGACCAGCCTGCAAGTAACGTCAATATTTATGTTGAGAATACTGCCGGTGAAATTATTCAAACGGTACCTGTGGGTAATGTAGCCGCAGGTGAGTCAGGGTTTACGTGGGACGGCATGATGTCGAACGGTGAACGAGCGCCAGAAGGTGCTTACCGGTTCCGTGTCGGTGGTTTAGTAGATGGTCAGGCTTCAGAATTACAAGCCATGACTTATCGTAAAGTAGATAGTGTGACGCTAGCCGGTGCTGGCGGACAAATAGTATTAAACCTAAATGGTGGGTCTTCAATGAATCTTTCAGATGTCGTTGAAGTGTCGCAAGGTTAATTCAGCTTAGAGTATGAAGAGGTAAAATATGTCTTTTAATATTTCATTAAGTGGCTTAAATGCAGCCCAGAAAGATTTGGACGTTACGTCGAATAATATCGCTAACGTTAATACAACAGGCTTTAAGGAATCAAGAGCTGAATTTGTTGATGTATACGCTGCATCGTTACTTGCAGGTGGCAAAACTAAAGTAGGTGATGGTGTATTAACGGCTGACGTAGCTCAGCAATTTGCACAAGGTAGTATTAAATTTACTAATAATGCACTTGATTTAGCAATTACAGGTAATGGTTTTTTTGCCACTATCCCTGAAATTGATAGTTTAGAGAAATCTTATACACGAGCAGGCGAATTTAAGCTAAACGCTGATAATTTTGTCGTGAACTCTAATGGTGGACACTTATTAGGTTTTCCAGTTAACCCTGATGGTTCGTCATCTTCTGTAGCACTCAGCACCGCTATACCTATTCGTATACCAACTGCATCTGGTGCACCACAGCAAACGGCTGAGGTTGATATTCGAATGAATTTACCTGCAGGTAATCCAATCATTGATCCATTAACGCCATTTGATCCAACGGATCCGTTAACGTTTGACCATTCAACATCAGTTACAGTATTCGATTCACTAGGCGATAGTCATATTATGACTTACTACTTTAGGAAGGCAGCCGCTAATGAGTGGGATATGTATACAGCCGTTGATGGCAATAGAGTAGATTTACAACCTACGGGTACTGCTGGTGTGGGTATCGGTTCCTACGCCCCTCCTGCAGCCGCTCCGGCGTTACCTTCTGCTCCGCCGCTTGCTGCGGGTAACTTGTCAGCCGTTCGATTAGCTTTCTCTAGCGGTGGTGATTTTGTTGGCCAATATCCTGGCACTATAGAGTCTGTAGCATTAGGTGCTGGTATATTGACTAATGGCGCAGATCCAGCTCAAACAGTTACTGTAGATTTTAATTTAGATACTTTAGGCCCTAATCCAAATGAACCAACACAGTTTGCTTCTGGCTTTGAAGTTACTGCGTTAGAGCAAGATGGCTTAGCTGTCGGTCGACTAACTGGCTTAGATATCGATGCTGATGGCCTTGTTCGTGCAACGTACAGTAACGGAACGTCAGAACCTCTTTCTCGAATTGCTTTGGTAAATTTCGCTAATAATCAAGGTTTAACTCAGGTTGGTGGTACCTCGTGGAAAGAAAGTTTAGTTTCAGGGGAAGCGCTTGCTGGTGAAGCTGGTTCCGGTACTTTTGGTACGATTAATTCATCTGCTTTAGAGCAATCAAATGTAAACCTGACATCTGAGCTAATCGACCTAATTTCAGCGCAACGAAACTTCCAAGCAAACTCTCGTTCATTGGAAGTTGATAACCAGTTAAACCAAACGATATTACAAATTCGTTAATTTAAACTGAAATCAAACACTATTATCTAGCTAGTGTTCCCAAGCCCTAATAGCCATTGACGCTGTTAGGGCTTTTTTAATCCTACCGAATTTCTTTCCTAAGAATATAAAAGAACATTTGGCATTTAAATTGCATTTATCTAATAAACTACGAACAATTATTGGAATTCATTATGGATAAGATGCTTTATATCGCGATGAGCGGTGCTAAACAAAATATGCATGCCTTATCAGTGAATGCAAATAACTTAGCGAATGCCAAAACAACTGGCTTTAAGGCTGATTTAGCACAGGCAAGAACGATGCAAGCCTTCGGTGAAGGTTTACCATCACGTGTATTTTCATTGACTGAAAGAGCAAGCCAAAACTTTGACGGCGGTGCTATGCATACGACTGGTCGAGATTTAGATATTGCTGTTCAAGGAGATGGTTGGTTTGCTGTGCAAACTGAAGATGGCTCCGAAGCTTATACAAGAGCGGGCCACTTGAAACTAACCGAAGCTGGAGCGCTAGAAACATCCAATGGTGATTTAGTGATGGGTGACGTTGGCCCTGTATTTTTACCACTTCCGGTAAATAACATCACTATCTCTAATGACGGCACAATTATGGTTCAGCCAGAAGGCGCACCGGCAAATGCCCAAGAAGAAGTGGCTCGCATTAAAATGGTTAACCCTGATGTTCGGTTAATTGAAAAAGGTAATGATGGGCTGTTTCGTCGCAAAGATGGTGCAGTAGAGCCGGCAGATATCGCCGTAGAGTTGCGAAGTGGCATGCTTGAATCAAGTAATGTAAACCCTGTGAACGAAATGACAGATATGATTGCACTGCAGCGTCAATTTGAAATGCAATTAAAACTTATGAAAACAGCAGAAGAAATTGATTCAGCAAGTTCTTCGTTATTGCGTGCTTTCTAACATAATTTAAACGAGGTGATGTATGAACCCAGCATTATGGATTAGTAAAACTGGCTTAGATGCGCAAACAAAGGATATTGCTGTTATTTCGAATAACCTAGCGAATGCTAGCACGGTTGGCTTTAAAAAGAGCCGAGCAGTTTTTGAAGATTTGCTTTACCAAACTATTAATCAACCGGGGGGCCGAAGTGCACAAGACACTGAATTGCCTTCAGGTTTAATGTTAGGTGCAGGCGCTAAGGTTGTTGCAACACAAAAAATTCATAGCCAAGGCGATATGATTACGACTGACAATTCACTTGATTTAATGATTCAAGGGGAAGGTTTTTTTGAAATTCTAATGCCTGACGGTACGTCTGCTTATACGCGCAATGGCCAATTTACCATGGACGAAGAGGGTAACGTGGTAACACCTGGCGCAGGTTATTTAATGCAACCACAAATAACCATTCCCGAAGATGCGTTATCGATAAATGTATCTCAAGATGGCGAAGTTTCAGTTACGTTGCAAGGTCAGCCAGAGCCGGCAGTAGTTGGGCAAATTAACACCGTTAATTTTATCAACCCAACAGGGTTAGAGCCAATTGGCCAAAACTTATTTACTGAAACAGCGGTAAGTGGGGCGCCAACAGAAGGTGTTCCCGGCCTAGAAGGTTATGGCATGTTAGTACAAGGTGCATTAGAGACTTCTAACGTAAATACCACGGAAGAGTTAGTAAACCTAATCGAAAGTCAGCGGGTATATGAAATGAATTCGAAAGTCATTTCTGCTGTTGATCAAATGCTTAGTTATATCAATCAGCAGTTATAGTGGTTTAAGGAGTTGAAGATGAAACACCTTATTGCAATTGTCACATTGGTACTGTTATCTGGTTGTGCCAGCGTAGAGCAGGCAAGAATTTTACCTGATGATCCTGATTTTGCCCCTATTTTGCCTGAGCCAGAAGAAGAAGAAGTGGTACCAACCGGTTCATTGTTTAAAGTTAACTATGTAAACAATATCTATTCTGACTCTAAGGCGCACCGTGTTGGCGATATCATCTCGGTTATTTTGAGTGAAAGCACTCAAGCACAAAAAAATGCGAAAACAGAGCTGAAAAAAGAAAATGACGCAACGCTAGATCCAATTACAGGGTTTGGTGGTGTACCAATTAACTTTAAAGGCGATGCCATTCAGTTCGGCCTTAATCAGAGTAGCAACTTCAAAGGCGACTCGAAAGCTAATCAAGGTAATAGTTTAAGCGGTAATATTTCGGTTCATGTCTTAAGAGTTTTACCAAATGGCAATTTAATGATCCGTGGCGAGAAATGGATGACGCTTAATAATGGCGACGAATACATTCGTTTGACCGGCATTATACGTTCTAAAGATATTTCTTCAGAAAATACAATTACCTCGCATAAAGTGGCAAATGCTCGCATTCAATATGCAGGTACAGGTACGTTTGCTGATGTTAATGAACAAGGCTGGCTGTCTAAGTTTTTTAGTGGTAAATGGTGGCCTTTGTAGGCTCTTAAAAGAATTAGGAGGTTAATATGAATAAATTCATTAAAATTTGCAGTGTCGTATTAACAAGCGTTGTATTGTTGTCTATACAGTCAGCTCATAGTCAACGAATTAAAGATCTGGCTGATGTGCAAGGTGTGCGTTCTAATCAATTAATCGGCTATGGTTTAGTTGTTGGTTTACCAGGTACAGGCGAGCAAAGCCCATTTACAGAGCAAAGCTTCAAAACCATGCTAAGTAACTTTGGTATTAGCATGCCTGCGAACTTAAAGCCCAAGATTAAGAACGTAGCTGCAGTAGCTGTTCATGCTGATTTACCAGCATTTGCTAAGCCAGGGCAAAAAATAGACATTACTATATCATCTATGGGCAGTGCGCAAAGCCTACGAGGCGGTACATTGCTGCAAACCATTTTAATGGGCATTGATGGAAATGCCTATGCTGTAGCTCAAGGTAGCTTAGTTGTAAGTGGATTAGGTGCGGAAGGGTTAGACGGTTCAAAGATTGTTATAAATACCCCTACTGTTGGTCGTATTGCAAACGGCGCTACCGTGGAGAGGGAGGTGAAATCTCCTTTTATGTCAGGCGATCACATTACACTAAATTTGCGCAATTCAGACTTTACTACGGCAAAAAGAATGTCTGATACCATCAACGATTTTATAGCTGGTACTGCTAGAGCAGTAGATGCTACATCAATTAAAGTCACTGCACCTAGAGATGCGGCTGATAGAGTGAGTTTTCTGTCAATGATTGAAAACCTTGAATTCGAACCTGACTCTCCAGCAGCTAAAGTTATCGTTAATTCTCGTACTGGCACGATTGTCATTGGCGCTGATGTAAGGCTACTAGCCGCGGCAATTACCCATGGTGGTATTACGGTTACGATTAACGAACAACAAGAAGTCTCGCAACCTGATGCATTCGCCGATGGTGAAACAGAAGTCACAGATAATTCGATTATTGATGTAAATAAAGATGACTCTAGAATGTTCGTTTTCAACCCAGGTGTTAGCTTAGATACCTTGGTAAGAGCAATAAATGAGGTAGGAGCTGGTCCTGGTGATGTGATGGCGATTTTAGAAGCGCTAGAACAAGCAGGGGCGCTACGCGGTGAGTTAATTATTATTTAATTAAGGTGATGACGTGGATAATAAACTAGCTGAAGCTCGTAACTTTTTTGATTTAAATAGCCTGAATAATATTCGTCAGCAGGCGAATGAGACTGATCAGGCATCCAAAAAAGCGGCGTTGAAAGAAGCGGCTCAGCAGTTTGAATCTATTTTTATGCAAATGCTGTTAAAGAGCATGCGTAAAGCAGAAGAAGTACTGGAATCGGACAGTCCATTTAATTCTCAGTCGACTAAATTTTATCGTGATATGCATGATCAGCAGTTGGCGGTAGAAATGTCTGCCAATGGTTCACTTGGTTTAGCCGAGTTAATCGAGAGACAACTTGGTGGTGGTGATGGAAATTTCACTCCAAGTTCAGTTTTAAGAACCGAGCAACAGGCGCCAAAAGCGTTTAAAATTGAACAGTTTGCAGAAAAGTTCTTGCAAGGGCCGTCAAATAATCGACAAGTTAATGATAACTCTGTGCTGCTTAACTCTCAGACTAAAGAATCTGAGATCACATTTAAAGCCCCTAAGGACTTTGTTACTGCTTTGCAAGAGCCTGCGAAAACAGTACAAAAGCAGCTTGGTATCCCTTTTGAAGTAGTTATTGCACAAGCTGCATTAGAGACTGGTTGGGGCCAAAAAGTCATTAAAACTAATAATGGTAAAAGCTCTAATAATTTATTCAATATCAAGGCTGATCGTCGCTGGGCCGGCGATAGCATTAATAAAGATACGCTTGAATATGAACAAGGAGCAATGGTTAAAAAACGTGAGCCATTCCGTGTGTACGACTCAATAAAAGACAGTGTAAATGACTATGTAAACTTCTTATCTTCAGGCGAAAGATATCAAGAAGCACTTACTAAACCTGAAAATGTGGAACACTTCCTGCAAGGATTACAGAAAGCTGGTTATGCGACGGATCCTAAGTACGCTGAAAAGATAATGGGTACTTTAAAAACCGTCACCAATTTATTAAGTAATTAATTCGCTATCGAATGGTACACCCTCGGTAGCCGAGGAGTGTAGAGCATGTCTGTTAATTTGTATAATACTGGAGTTAGTGGCATTTTGTCTGCTCAACAACAGTTGGCAACAACAGGCCATAATATTGCCAATGTTAATACTGAAGGTTACAGCCGACAGCGAGCAGAGCAGAGCCCACAAATAGGGTTGTATAATGGCGATAATTATCTTGGCTCTGGCTCCTATATTACCGACATCCGTCGAATTTATGACGAATTTGCTCAAAAAGAGCAGATGCTTAATCAAACCAATCTTGGCTATGCCGACGGCATGCACCTCAGCCTTGACCAACTAAATAATATTATCAGTAGTTCCGGTGAGTCGATAAACTCAAGTATTGAACAGTTCTATGTATCGGTTAATGCAATAGCTGATGATCCTAGCAATTTGGGCTTGCGCAATATGGCACTAAGCCAAGCGGGAATTGTGGCAAGTAACTTCAACTCCATTAGTAGTCAGTTTGATCAATTGGAAAAGTCTGTGAACGGAGAGATAGAGCAAATTGCCGTTCAGATTACCGAAATTGGTAGAGAGCTTGCTCGTATAAATGATCAAATATTGCAAAACAAGAGTTTTGATGGCTCTGGTCAGCCAAATGATTTACTCGATTCTAGAGAAAAGTTAATCGCAGACTTAAGTAAGTATACAAAAGTAAATGCGATAGAAGATCAACATGGTGTAATGACCGTTATGATTGGCGGTGGCACGACTTTAGTCGCTGGCGCAACGACCCTTTCTGTAGAAGTAAAGTCTGGCGATCCAGATCCCGCACAAACCCAACTTGAATTAGTTAATGGAACAACGCGCCTTGCTATTGATGAGAGAACGATGGGAGGAGAGCTAGGAGCTAAATTTGAATATCGAGATGTTGACTTAAAACAAGCACGAGCCGATATTGATCGCATCTCTACAGCGATAGCAATCACAATTAATGAAGTTCAGGCGCAAGGCCTTGACTTGAATGGCGTGCAAGGCGCAGACATATTCAATGATGTTAACTCCCCAACATTAGTCACAAGTCGAATTCAAAAACATGCAGGTAATACCGGTGGTCAGAATGGAGAAATTCATATTGACCCTACAGCACTTGGCCAGCTTTCTAGCGATGAGTTTGAAATTGAATTTGATGGTGCGAATTATCAATTAACCAATTTGAATACTGGCGTAACTTCAGCATTAGGTGCACCTGGTGGTG
Source organism: Thalassotalea algicola (assembly GCF_012932965.1). Classification (GTDB taxonomy): domain Bacteria; phylum Pseudomonadota; class Gammaproteobacteria; order Enterobacterales; family Alteromonadaceae; genus Thalassotalea_F; species Thalassotalea_F algicola. Next base: position 64,122 of record NZ_JABBXH010000005.1, read on the forward strand.
GCCCATTTGCTACAGGTTTTGGCTTTGATTTCGTTGAAAGTGGCGGTGCTCCTCTTGCAGGCGACAAGTTTCTAGTTCGTCCGGGCGAGAATAGTGCGGCATTAATGCAACAAGTCATGACTAACGGTGAAGGAATAGCAGCAAGTTCTGCAGTAGAGATTTCACCTTCAGACGATAATATTAGCGCTGGGAAAATTGAAGTGACAAATGTCACTAACCCTGCAGCAGCAAGAGCTTTAATGCCGATGCGCATCGAAGTGTTAGAAAACCCTGCAAACGTTTTTACCTATGATGTTTATGACAACACGAACGCACTTATCACTACCGCTGCATATACCCCCCCGGCACAAACTATTAACATCGGTGGTGTTTTTGATGTAGAAATCACAGGAACACCGTCGGGTATTGCAACAAATGGTCCTGAAGTATTCGATATAGTTGATGCATTTGGCCTCGGTAATGGTAGCAATGCTTTTGATATGGCTAATACCAAAGATGAAGGTTTATTAAACAATGGTCGAGAAACGTTTAACCAAAATCTAGCAATAAGCACTGCAACGGTAGGCACCAATGCCCATTCAGCAAAATTAGTAGCTGATACTGCAGATGCGCTTTTCACACAATCATTTAATCGGAATCAAGAGGTCAAAGGTGTAAACCTCGATGAAGAGGCCGCGAATTTACTTAAGTTCCAGCAAGCTTATCAAGCATCTTCAAAAATAATCTCAATTGCCAGTACTATTTTTGACACCTTATTAAATTCGGCGCGTTAGGAGTAAATTATGAGAGTTTCAACAGCGCAGATGTTTTTACAAAGCACTAAGCATATGACGACTAATGAGTCGAAGCTTAATGATCAATCAGCTTATTTAGCTACTGGAAAGAAAGTGCTTACGGCAAAGGATAATGGTGTTCAATATGGCACCTTGATCGGTTATAAAGACGAGCTTCAATCGATTGAGCTTTACCGTAGGAATATTACTCAAGCAACTAATAGAAATTCTTTATCCGAAGTACAATTTTCTTCAGCGCAAAATGTGCTAAATCAAATTAAAACAACATTTATTCAAGCAAATAATGGTGCAATGTCTGATGACGATAGAGATGCGTTATCTGAACAATTAATGCAAAACCTTGAACAAATGTTAGATATTGCCAATGCCAAAGATGAAACAGGTGGCTATGTTTTTTCTGGTTATCAAATTGATGTGAAACCTTTTGAATTACAACCAGATAATTCAGTGAATTATATGGGGGATAATGGCGTTAGAGAACTAAAAATTTCTCGTAGTGTAGCTGTGCCATTAAATCAACCAGGTGATGATGCGTTCGAGAAAGTAGAAAATAGGTTAGGGGATTTTTCAGCTACTTATAATACAAACACTAGCGGTGCTTCGGTCAATAAGGCTGTCATCTCTGATCGAGGAGTTTATGTCGATAATGCACCTTACACTCTAGATTTCACCGATGTTGATACGGACGGCAATCTTGAGCTTACTATTACTGATGGTGTGGCAACAACTGTCACTTTTGACCCATACGTTCCTGGCCAAACATATGGCTTTCCTGGAATGGAGGTTTCATTAGAAGGTATTCCTAATGTAGGCGATCAGGTAACACTTAATCCTGAGCCGAATATCAGTATTTTCCAAACGATCAAAGAGGCGATTGATTGGGTGAATGTAAAGAGCCCTGCTAATGGTACTGAAAAACACAAAACTGAATATGGCCATATATTAAGTCAAATAAATGCTTCACTTAACCATATTTCAACGCGGCAAGGTGATGCCGGCATTAACTTGCAATTGCTGCAAACTCAGTCCACTTATCATCAAGATAATGAACTATTGATGGAACAAGGCAGATCTTCTATCGAAGATTTAGACTATGCGGCGGCAGTTACTGAGTTTGAACAAGCCAAAGTCGCGCTTCAAGCAGCACAGCAAACATACGTTAAAGTACAAAATTTAAGCTTATTTAATTTTATTTAGAATTATTGGCACGCATGATGCTTTGATTTTAGTGTCAAAATATAAACAGAGAGAGGTTGGTTATGCCTTTATACGTAAACAGTAATATTAGTGCATTAAATGCACAACGACAGCTGAGTAGTTCAGGTAATGCATTAGATACGTCATTCAAGCGATTATCGTCAGGTTTACGTATTAACAGTGCAGCAGACGATGCAGCGGGTCTTCAAATTTCAGACCGTTTGCAATCTCAAATATTGGGTTTAAACCAAGGAAACCGAAATGCTAATGATGGTATTTCTCTAGCGCAAACAGCAGAAGGCGCGATGGATGAAATGACATCAATGTTTCAACGTATTCGTACGCTAGCGCAACAAGCAGCAAATGGTTCGAATACTGGTGACGATCGATTAGCACTTCAACAAGAAATTGTGGCGTTAGCGGAAGAAATTAACCGCGTGGCATCAGATACTACATTTGGTGGGCAAAACCTGTTAGATGGTACTTATTCAGCGGTTTTCCAAGTAGGTGCAGATGCTAACCAAGTTATTGGTTTTAGTATGGAAAACGTCGGTGCAACCGCGGCGATTAACAGTTTGACTGCAAATGGTGGTTTTACGTTATCAGGAATTGCCGGTATCGCGAGTGCCGTAACGGGCAATGCTCTATCTGACTTGTCAGTAGGTATATCTGGCGCATTAACATCTATTGCGACAGATGGAACATTTGCTAGTCGTTTTGTTGCTTCTAGTATCAGTGTTTCTACCCAGGATAATGCACAGTTTGTTTTAGCAGGTGTTGACGCGCTAATCGCTGTTGTAGATAAAAAACGTGCGGAGTTAGGTGCGGTACAAAATCGATTCCAATCAACGATTCGAAACCAAGCCAATATTTCTGAAAACTTATCGGCAGCGAAGTCTCGTATTAAAGATGCTGACTTTGCAGCGGAAACGGCGGCATTAACTCGAAATCAAATTTTACAACAAGCCTCACAGACAATCTTGGGTCAAGCGAACCAACGACCACAAGCAGCGTTAAGCTTACTACAGGGCTAACGAATATTCGTTCTATTTAAAAATAGATATAAAGGCATTAAAAGTTTATCTTTTAGTGCCTTTTTTATTGAAAAATATAAAGTTTTTAAAAATAAATAAAAAAATACTCAAATACTACTAAAGGAAAAAAATGAACGGCCGATAAGGTGTTTGTCGGGGGGTGAGAGACCCGACGCGAGCTAGAAGTTAAAAGCACTAGCTTAACGTTCAATAGAGTAAAGAGAGTATAGTTATGGCTTTATATGTAAATACCAATGTGAGTTCATTAAATGCACAAAGACAGTTAATGAACTCAGGGAATTCACTAGACACTTCATTTAAGCGTCTATCTTCTGGCTTACGCATTAATAGTGCGGCGGACGATGCTGCTGGCCTTCAAATTTCAGACCGTTTACAGTCTCAAATTATGGGGCTTAACCAAGGTAACCGAAATGCAAATGACGGTATTTCTTTGGCGCAAACGGCTGAAGGTGCAATGGATGAAGTTACCCAAATGTTTCAGCGTGTTAGAACGCTAGCACAACAAGCTGCAAATGGTTCAAATACTGATGAAGATCGTTTAGCTCTTCAAGAAGAAATTAGAGCATTAGCAGAAGAAGTAAACCGTGTAGCTTCAGATACAACGTTCGGCGGACAAAACTTACTTGATGGAACTTACAAGGCAAGTTTCCAGGTAGGTGCAGACGCAAACCAAGTTATTGGTTTCAGTATGCAAGATGTAGGTAGTACGGCAGCGATTAATCGTATGACAGCGAATGGCGGTTTTACGTTATCAGGTATTGCTGGTATCGCGAGTGCTGTAACAGGTAATGCCTTATCAGACTTATCAGTAGGTATCTCTGGTGCATTAACATCAATTGCAACAGACGGTACTTTTGCTAGTCGCTTCGTAATGTCGACTATTAGTGTATCAACTCAAGATAATGCTCAGTTTATTTTGGCCGGTGTTGATTCATTGATTGCTGTTGTAGATAAGAAACGAGCAGAGTTAGGTGCTATTCAAAATCGCTTCCAATCAACTATTCGTAACCAATCGAATATTTCAGAAAACTTATCAGCAGCAAAATCGCGCATTAAAGATGCTGACTTTGCAGCAGAAACTGCAGCATTAACTCGAAATCAAATCTTGCAACAAGCAAGTCAAACAATTTTGAGTCAAGCAAATCAGCGTCCTCAAGCAGCGTTAAGTTTATTAGGCTAATCTCTCGAATTAGTTAGTGACCAAATTGGTCACTAACTGTTTTATTCGAACATACTTTTGAAAAGAGTATTAGCGATAGTTTAACTAACGCAACAAATGTTAACTCTCTGCCGTAAGACGGCAACGCGTGGAGGCGACATCATTTCGGGGTAATGACTACATTGTGTCAAATGTATTCAAGAAATGATGAAAACCAGAAACACAAAGGTAGATTCTAAGCACTTTTTCTACCAAGCAGAGAGATGTTGATATGGCTTTATTTATTAATACCAATATCAGCGCTTTAAATGCACAACGTCAAATCAGTAACATAAGCAGCGCACTGGATACATCATTTGAGCGATTATCTACAGGGCTTAGAATTAATTCAGCTGCCGATGATGCTGCAGGACTACAAATAACAGACAGATTACAGTCCCAAATTTTAGGACTACAACAGGGAAACCGGAATGCAAATGATGGTATTTCCTTGGCCCAAACAGTTGAAGGTGCAATGGATGAAGTTACCCTAATGTTTCAAAGGGTAAGGACGTTAGCACAACAGGCAGCAAATGGGGCAAATACAGGTGAAGATCGACTAGCGGTGCAAGAAGAGGTTCGTGCATTAATGGAAGAAGTAAACCGTATTGCCAAAGATACCACTTTTGGTGGAGAAAATTTGCTTGATGGTACATATCGTTCTGTTATTCATATTGGGGCTGATGCAAATCAAGTGATCAGTTTTAATATGCAACAAGTAGGTGCAACCGCCGCTATTAATCGTTTAACGGCAAATGGTGGTTTTACGTTGTCAGGTATTGCAACTATTGCTAGTGCAGTAGTCGGGGCAAGATTGAGCACATTAGCTGAAGGTGTATCTGATCTAGAAAATGCGGCATTAGCAGCAGATCAGTTTAATGTACATTTTCGAGCGAGTGCAATTTCAGTTTCCTCAATTACAAACGCGCAACTTACCTTGGCGGGTATGGATTCACTAATTGCTGTTGTAGATAAAAAGCGTGCAGAGTTGGGTGCAATACAAAATAGATTTGAAGCGACGATTAGAAATCAGGCCAACACTGCTGAAAATTTGTCAGCAGCAAGGTCGAGGATAAAAGATACAGACTTTGCAAGTGAAACTGCTGTATTGACAAAAAGTCAGATATTGCAGCAGGCAAGTCAAACAATTTTGAGCCAAGCGAATCAAAGGCCTCAAACTGCGTTAAGCCTATTAGGATGATGTGTATTAGAGTTCACCAGTGCGGCAAGGATTGCCGTTATAGGTAAAAATCTGCCGGTTATTAGTCTTTTACTTAGAGCAATAATATTGCTAGTGAGAATTAAGTAATGAATAATGGGTAGAGACGCGCCCTTATCGTATGGGGTAATTCGGTAAGGGCGCTATATATTAATGGTGTTTTGTTGAAAGCGTGGAGGCTATAAACAATTTTACATCATTAATCGCGAACCTCTCTCACATTCGCGTAATTTTAATAAGCATATTGTGTGCCAACTTTTACGGATGAAAGAGTGCTGTTGTTTGTTTATTATACCGAGTCATACTCTCGACTCAAAATAAAAGGGAAGACTTAGTCTTCCCTTTTTCCTCATACAGCAAAAATTCCATTTTATACTTACGGTTGTTAAATTTATAAATTGTTTAAAATCAATGGGTAACAAATTAATTTAAAATAATTTTAAAAAAGTCTTAAGTTTTCTCAAGTATTGTCGATATCAATTGTTAGAGAACATTTCTCGCTCGGATTTCACTTAATTAGGGGTAATTAAAGTGTTATTCGATTAAAAATATAAGTGGAGGCTGTATGGCTTTATATGTAAATACTAATGTGAGTTCACTAAATGCTCAGCGTCAGTTAAATAACTCTGGTAGTGCGTTAGACAACTCATTCAAAAGATTGTCGTCAGGTCTACGTATCAATAGTGCGTCTGACGATGCAGCGGGTATGCAGATTGCAAACCGTCTTGGTAGTCAGATCAATGGTTTAAATCAAGGTAACCGAAATGCAAATGACGGTATTTCTTTGGCGCAAACTGCTGAAGGTGCGATGGATGAAGTTACCCAAATGTTCCAACGTGTCAGAACTTTGGCGCAACAGGCATCTAACGGTTCAAATACTGATGAAGATCGCTTAGCACTTCAAGAAGAAATTCGTGCGCTTGCAGAAGAAGTTAACCGTGTTGCTTCTGATACAACTTTCGGTGGTCAAAACCTATTAGATGGTACATACAAAGCAGCTTTCCAAGTTGGTGCTGATGCTAACCAAGTAATTGGTTTTAGTATGCAAGATGTAGGTGGTACTGCAGCAATCAATCGTATGACTGCAAATGGCGGTTTTACCCTTTCAGGTATTGCTGGCATCGCAAGTGCGGTAACAGGTAATTCGTTATCTACATTAGCAGCAGGTATCTCAAACAACTTCACGTCGACTCAGAATGACGGTACTTTTGTCAGTCGCTTCGTGGCATCTACAATTAGTGTATCGACACAAGATAATGCACAGTTCGTTCTTGCTGGTATGGATTCATTGATTGCTGTTGTTGATAAGAAGCGTGCGGAATTAGGTGCGGTTCAAAACCGATTCCAATCAACGATTCGTAACCAATCGAATATTTCTGAAAATCTATCAGCAGCAAAATCTCGTATCAGAGATGCTGACTTTGCGGCAGAGACAGCGGCATTAACTAGAAATCAGATCTTGCAACAAGCAAGCTCTAGTATTCTAAGCCAAGCAAACCAACGTCCTCAATTAGCTTTAAGTTTATTAGGTTAGTAAGTTTGCCTTAATAGGCTAATATTAAATTATTAGCCTATTTGCTTTACCACTAAGTTGAAGGAGGCGATATGGCAATTGACCAAATTCGTGATAATGGTTTATTAGCGAAAACTAATGTCGAACCATTATCTAGCACTGTTGGCGCTAATATTGCTAAAGAACAGAAAGAGACGGAATTAAATAAGTCTGTTGAATCTGTTGAGGTTGTTTCTTCATTGAAAAAGCAAATGGAAGAACAGACCGCAGAGCAAATTAACGAGCAGCAAGATAAAGAATCGGAAAAGTCAGTTTCTGAAGTGATCGAATTTCTTAACAAAGAAATGCCAATGGTGAAAACTAGTTTAGTATTTGAATTTGATGAACTAAATGAGCCACCGATTGTGAAAGTAATTGACCAAAGTAACGGTGAAACGATTCGAGAGATACCTCCTAAATATTTGAAAGAGGTGACAACATCATTGCAAGACGTGGCAACTAACTTGTCAAATTCTGGAGTGTTGTTTGATAAAAAAGCTTAATATGCGATAGTTTGTTCACTATCGCTATTGTTGTTTAGCATTTTAAAGGTAACTAGGTATGGCTACAATTACATCAGCAGGTGTTGGTTCAGGTTTAGATTTAGAAGCTATAATTCAAGCTACCTTGGACGCGGAAAACTTACCTAAGTTACAGAAATTTCAAGAAAAGGAACAAACACTTAGCTTTGAACTTTCTGCCATTGGCGCAATAAAATCCAGCCTTTCATCATTAGATGACACTATTGAAAAGTTAGCTGATATTGAAAATTTCAATAAAAGAACTTCAACAGTAACTCAACCCGCCTCAGGAGATTTAATCTCAGTCTCGGCTTCAGCTGACTCAACACCGGGTGATTTTGACATAGAAGTCATGCAACTTGCTCAAGGAAGTAGGGCAGTTTCTAGTCCTGGGCTTTTCACGGCTCCCGAAGATGTTATTAGTGCTACTGGCGGTAACTTAACATTTGAGGCGGGGGCAAAGTCGTTTTCAGTAAATGTTGCTGCTGGAGCAACCCTAGAAGAAATACGCCAAGCGATTAATGACTCAAATGATAATTTTGGCGTCAGTGTTAATATTATTAATACAGGTACGGAAGCAAAGTTAGTCATTACCTCTGATGAAACTGGCACTGGCAATGATTTAATTATCAGTAATGATAACGCTGAGCTTGATAATATCTCTACGCATAAATTCGGTGAAGTGACGACAGGGCCTGGAACAGGTGGTTTGGCGATTGCAGTAGCAGACCAAGCGCAAGATGCTATTATTGAAGTTGATGGTATTTCAATTTCCAGCGAATCCAATACATTTAAAGATGCTATCCAAGACAGTACGATAACTGTGCTAAAAGAAAGTGTTGATAATGAAACTGCTCGTTTATCGATTGATGTAGATAAAGGTTCCGTAGAAGAAACCATCGGGGAATTCATCACTGCATTTAATAATGTGATGCAAACTATTGATTATCATACGCAAATTGGTGCGCCGTTAAATGGTGACTCATCTATGCGTGGCCTTAAAAATCAATTGATTCAGACTTTATCCAATACCGTGACTGGTGCAGGCGGATACGAAACATTGTTTGATGTTGGTTTGGGGTTGAACAAAGAAGGTAATTTAGAAAAATCATCATTGGTAAGAAGTTTATCTGATGCGCTTTCTGAAAATTACGATGATGTTGGCGCGGTATTTGCTGGAACTGATGGTATAGCCACTAGCTTTGCCGGTGTATTAGACAATTACCTGGAAAGTGATGGGGCATTTCAGTTTAGGCAAGATGCGTTAAACGCAGACTTAAAGCAATTAGAGAACGATAGAGAGAATCATACATACCGTATGGAACAACTTGAAGTTACCTTACGTGAGAAATACTCTGCTCTGGATGTATTAATTGCAAATATGCAGTCACAGAGTAGTTATTTAGCTGCGCAACTGGCGAATCTGCCTGGTTTTACAAGACCAAGCTCTAGTAGTTAATAGGGGATTATAATGGCGAACATCAATTTAAGACATTATCAGAAAGAAGCAACGAAAACTCAGTTAGCTAGTGCAGATCCTTATGTCATCACACAAATGCTAATGGCCGGCGTATTAGACAGTTTGGCTTTAGCAAAGGGGGCATTAGCTCGAAATGACTTTGAGAATAAAAGCAAAGCAATATCAAAGGCTTCTAATATAATTGACGCGCTGCGTAGTAGTCTAGATTTTAAAGCTGGTGGCGAGGTTTGTGATAACTTGAATGCTCTGTATGAATATATGCAAGGCAGATTGGCGGATGCATCAGTTGATAAAGACACTATAGCGATTGACGAAGTAGCTTCGTTGTTTAAGGAAATTAAAGAAGGTTGGGACAGCATTCCTGTAGAAGCTAGACAAGAAGCTGAAACTCAACGTAAACAATCTATGGCTAATGCCATTTAGTTAACGATGGAAAAAATTCTTAAAAGTTATCAAGTATGCCAAGCTGCAATCAAGGAAGAAGATTTTGCCAAGGCAGTAAGTGAAATGGCTATACTTGATAAAACTTTACGAGAATTTTTTTCTACGAATAGTGAAACCATTTCTAAAGAACAATTCAATTCACTTCAAGAAATTCATCAATTTCTTGAAGCCCAAACAATAGCTCTACAGCAAGTGAAGTCTGAAGTTGAACAAGAGCTCAATGCCTTTTCCAAAGGTAAGCAAATGAAAAAAGCTTACAATCAAGTTTAAATCAAATTGTTCTGGCGCGATTATTGATAAGTTTATTATAAACGTCTAATTCTTGACGGTATTATTTGATAGATATTCACCTACATACAGTTTAGGTTAGTATGTAGGTGCTTAACATAAATTATGAGTAGTTAATTGTGGAACCATTAGATCAAGATATTCAGCGTGCTGAAGAGCAAATAGCTAAAATGCAGGCGCAGGCTGAACGTGAAAGTAAATTTGCAGACGAAGCTAATGCTAGATTTGAAGAAAATATTTTGACATTTAAGCATTACTTCCCTGATATATACGAAAAGTTTGTTCACTTTACACCATCAGAAAAATTTCAATTGTTGGTCAATGAGGATGGTTCTGGAAATTTAATTGATTATGCTACAGGCGTACCTATTTATAGTGAACAACCTATAGAACAAGCGAAACAACAAGTTCAGAATAATTTCGAAAACCCTATTTTAAGCCATAACAATTATTCCAACTTGGAATACATACAAAACGAAACTGGATTTATCCATTGTGATCTTATGGTAGATGTCGGACGTCAATATAATAAAACTCGACAATCATTATCTGTGAATCGAAAAGTCGCAGACAAAATTCCAAGTGTGATGATTTTTGGTGTTGGTCTAGGGTATCACCTGCAAGAAATTCAGAATAAAACGACCTCTTCGTATATTACGATTTTTGAGCCTAACGAGGACTATTTTTACGCTAGCTTGTTTTGTTTTGATTGGGCTAGGTACTTAAAGGAGGTAGACGAGTCTCAGGCGTTTCTATACTTATGTATTGGCGACTCTGAAGAAGAGATATATCAAACTTTATATCAGCGTGTTCAAGACGTTGGGCCTTATAGTGTAATCAACTCGTTTTTTTATCAACACTACCCTTCTGTTGATATGGATAGAATGATTCAAGAAGTTAAACATAACTTTCACCAATTCTTTATGGGCTGGGGATTTTTTGACGATGCTGTAATGAGTATTGCACACACGGTTGCTGTCGCAGAAAAGAATCCTGCAATAACCACTATGAAGCGTGATGCTTTACCTTTGAATTATGCTAATCAGCCTGTATTTATTGTTGCGAATGGCCCGTCGCTTGATGACGATATCGAACGCTTAAAAGTGTTAAAGGAGCAGGCGATTATTGTTGCGTGTAACTCTGCAACAACCGCATTGCTAAATCATGGGATTATTCCTGATTTTCACGTTGCGCTAGAAAGAACTAAATCGACAGCTGACTTTTTAAAAGCTTTTATAAAACCTTCTCAGCGGCAAAAAATTAATTTACTGGTGCTTAATGTAATGTATCCAGAGGTTATTGATTTATTCGGATGGACCGGGGTTGGCATGAAAGGTCACGAAGCTGGCACGATGATCTATCAATTAGCAGAATTCGTCTCCAAACGAGGTGTTACCCCAACATTAGGTTATTCAAATCCATTGGTTGGTAATACGGCGTTAAGTTTCTTTTGTAATTTTGGCTTTAAAGATATTTATTTATTTGGCTTGGATAAAGGTTACATAAGTAAAGAGAAGCACCATTCAACGTCGAGTTACTATTACGAAGAAGATGGTAAGGAAAAGTATGAGCCTATTAAAATGGGTGAAGAGTTCGAGGTTGAAGGGAATTTCGTAGAAAAGGTTATCACTGAACCATTTTTGTATACTGGCAAAGAGCAAGTTGAACGCTTATTGATGTCCGGACAAGGTCAAGGAACAACAGTATACAATTGCAGCAATGGGGTTAAATTAGAAGGTAGTATTCCGCTTCGTTCTCAACATATTTTGCTACCAGAAGTAGAGTTAGAAAAGAAAACTGTAATCGATTATGTAAAAGAAAATTGTTTCAGTCACCAAGAACAAGAGTTTGATTTAACAGAGTTTCTGGGTTTTGATGAATTTGAAGATATCTGTAAAACGATGGTTTCAATTCTTGATAAATCTACAACTTGTCGCGAAGAAGCAATAAAGCCACTCCTTCAACATTTAAACTATTTGAATTCATTTAAAAATGAGCCTAAATACACACATCTGTTCTTATTATTGCAAGGTGAAGCTTGGTATGTGTGTTCAGTACTCATTGCAACGCTATATAACTTTGGTGATAGTGAAGAGGTTATGCCGTATTATCAAGATGCATTGAATATCTGGATTGATTTCTTACGCAAAGCGCCAGATTACTATCGAGAGCGCTGGGATAGACTGAGTGATTACTCATTTGAGTATGACTACATGGCAACGGATGATGAATAACTAATTAAACAAAAAAGAGCCGAAAGGCTCTTTTTTATGGTTATTTTTAATGGTTAATTTATATCGTTATTATCATCTCTATTGCATCATCATCAAATTGATAATAGCCGTTAGTTTTTACTTTAAAACCAACTTTTTCATACGCTTTAATAGCGGGTATGTTGGACTTTTCAACACCTAGATTAATGACGTTAGCTTTTAAGTTTTCTCTAACAAGAGGAAAGCTTGCTTGCAAAACTTCTCCTGCCACACCTTTTCCATGCCAATTGGTATCACCAATTAATATTCCCATCGTAGCGACGGTAGGGTGATTGTTCATTGACTCGTATTTTATATTACCAATGTGCAGTTTTTGCTCTTGAGTGAAAATTCCTAAAAATAGGCAATTAGGGTTTTGATAATTAATTTCAATATAATCTGCTAGTTCAGTTAATTCTTGCTGGCAGTGTTCAATGTACTTAGCCGTATCTTGGTTGTTAAGCCATGATAGGTAAACTAGGCTAGCGTCTTTAGGTGTTAACTCTTTTAAAATAAATCGTTCGCTGTCGATGGATTGTGCCATTTCAATTCCTTAACTAATCAATTTACCGCGATCGCTACCTGATCGTATTAATTTAATTGACTGCTCAAAACCACAATTAAAAAGCAGATCAATTGCAGCTAAGTGACTGTCGAAATCACCATATAGCTGAGTATATGTTGGGTGAGTAAAGCTCTGATAGCTTAGCGTGATACCCGCTTTCGATACGGCGCCGCCAGGTGATTCTTTTTCTAAGTAATCTGCTGAGCCAACTGGCGACAAATAATGGCTGATGCCAAGCTGCTGACAAATACTCACTAAACGCTCATCCTTAACACCGCTTATTTCATTCAATTCTGACGATAAAACAAACTCGGTGTTAATACCTAAACGGTGACTAATTGCCTTGATTATCTTGGTATTTAAGCTTGACAGTTGGCTTTCAGGTTGATTAATCAAATCTTCTAAGAATGGAAAAACCTCTTTAAAGAAAGGGGCTTTCTGATAGCAAGCAACGAGTGTTTTTAAATGCTTTTTTCGCCATGGAGCATGGCTTGATATTGGTGTTTTATTTATCTTAGCCTCCATACGGCCTTTAGGCGTCGACACAGGCACCGTTAACATAATTTCACCGTTAGCAGATTTTACTCTATTACGGGTTTGCCAACTGCTTTTTTCCAGTTTTACATCATCAAGAAAAACAAAGATATCCACACTATCGATTAAATCAAAATAGCCACACCAAGGTAAATACGTTGGCTGCATAATGGCACCTAACATGAATTATTCCTTGTTTGGCTGTTTGTGTAAGAATATTGTGTATTCATAAGGAACCGAGCCTTCTTTTACTAGGTAGTCATGCTTAAGTGTAACGTTCAAAGTGAGCTCTTTTTTACAAAAATCAAACACTTCTAATGGGTTTGAGTAGTAAAGGTCTTCTGCAAAGAAATCAACATAGGTTGACATGGCATTAAAGCCTACTCCTTTTTCACATGCTGCAAACATTTTGCGTAAGCAGCTATATAAAAACTGCTCGCTATCATCGGTTTTATTGTTAAACACGCCACTTAACAAAATGTAGTCATATCCTGAAGGCACGCGTTGCTTATTAATATCAAACACTTGAAATTTGGCTTTTGGGTGGTCAACAAATTTTTCATTAGCTAAAGTGACAAAGTCCTCTACAAAGTCTAAGCCTAAATACTCACCTTCATAGCCTTGTGAAAGCAAAAAGCTATACATATCACCTAAGCCACAACCAATATCAATAATTGAATTTAATTTAGTATCTATGCCGGTTAACACTTCAAAGCGTTTAAATTGAGATTCCGTACTGACGTGCTGCACGGCTTCTACACTAGGACCATGCTGTTTTAATAATGTTTTGTAGTGCTGTTTTAAATCGTTGATCATCAGGCATGCTCATTAATAAAGTTGATGGTGGCCAACATTTTTTCTTGGTCTGTTTCTGGTCGTATAAAGATATTTATTACTTGCTCACTGACTTTTTGAGCGTTTGGTAAAAAGCCTTCTGTCTTGAGTAATTGTAGTGATTTATAGTGGCAAGTAATTAAAATATCGTTATTTTTAGCTTTCGCGATAAATTCATCGCGATCGCTTTGAATAAGTAAAGGGTAACGCCAGTATAGGACATCACTATTATACTCAGCTTTAACTAATGATGGGTTTGTTAATTTCTCTTGGCATGTTTTGGCGTGTTCTTGTCGTTTCGCAATATAATCATCGAGTTTGTCCAGTTCGTTTTTTAATTGACCTAGTAAGGAAGGGGAATCGTTGTAGCGAAAAAATTCGTTTTGATTTAAAAATTCTTGAGCTCTTTTTTTCAATTTTTCATTGTTGGTTAATAGGGCTCCGCCATATTGGCAGGCGATAACTTTATCGTAACCAAAACTAACGATAGAAATATCTCCGAAGCTGCCTAGTGCTTTATTTTTAAAGCTTCCACCCATTGCCAAACATGCATCCTCAATTAACAAGAGACCTTGTGATTTACAATAATCTACTAGCTTGTCAATTTCACAATAATGACCGTAACCATGCACAGCAACAACAGCGGCTGATTGTTTAGTTACTACTGCTTTAACTTCTGCCGTGTTCATGGAAAAGTTTGTTAAAGACACATCGGCCAAAACTGGTGAATAGCCTGCCATTTGAATAGCAAACAATACTGCAGGGCAACAGATAGCTGGCATTATAACTTCTGCACCATTTGGTATATCTAAAGCTTTTAATGCGGCTATCAATGCAGCACTACCTGAACTCGTCATTAGAGCCGAATCGCGCTGACATAAAGTGGCAATTTCTTGGCTGAGTGAGTGCATTTCTGCCGACATTAACAAGTGATCCTTAAGTCTTTACGGTAATGACGAAGGGGAAAACTCTCGGGTTGTTCGAGTATTTCTATTTTACTCACTTTATCATTAAAGTAATTTTGTAAAAAAACTAAGTCGCAAAATGTCCACTCTGAATAGCGATGAATATGCGGTATTTTTTGTTCATAATCTAAATTACTACCAGACTTTATTGCTTGTTCAAATTCGGCGTCGAGTAAATCTCCGATCAAAATAACGCCGCCTTTTTCTGTGACGCGGATCATTTCTTCAATAGCTTTAATTACATAGGTTTGATCAGGGAAGTAATGGAAAATGCTGTAACACAGTAGCCTTGAAAACGTTTTGTCGCTAAACGGCAGATGATCAGCTTGACCAGTTTGAAAGTGAGCATCTGGTAGTACTTTTTTCGCTTGTGTAATCATGGCATCGGCATAATCAATACCATATAGCTCTTTAGCATAGCTTGCTAATTCTGATAAAATTAGTGCGTTACCGCAGCCTAAATCTAACAGCCTGTTTATTGGCACTGTTAATTGCAGCTTGTCTTTTATATCTGTTACTAACTCTTGCCAAGTTTGTTCATCGATTGGTCGACCTACTTGCGCTTTTAAATCTTGAGCGGCTTCCACTTGCTGTTGCCACTCTTTCTGTTTAGTAGTAAATGACGTCATTTCGCCGCCTTTAATATTGCTTGTGCCAGCCGCTTAGGAGACTGGCTTGTAAATGTTTGCCTTGATTGCTCAATTAGTTGATTATGCTCTGCCAAGTTCAAAATATTTGCTAATTTCTTTGCAATCAGCTTAGGTGTTTTTTCTAACTGTTCTGTGAGTCCTAAATCATAGCTTAAACCATAGTTGGCAAATATTTCACTATCTTGTTTTTGTCCAAGATTTTGCGAAATACAGGCATTAGGAATTGCACAAAAGCTAGCTTCATATTTTGCTAAACCACCACCATTAATAAAAAAGTCTGCCTGTTGGTAGTAGGCTT
This sequence comes from Thalassotalea algicola, assembly GCF_012932965.1. Taxonomy (GTDB): domain Bacteria; phylum Pseudomonadota; class Gammaproteobacteria; order Enterobacterales; family Alteromonadaceae; genus Thalassotalea_F; species Thalassotalea_F algicola. The sequence continues at coordinate 79,968 of NZ_JABBXH010000005.1, forward strand.
CTATATCGGGTGTAAGTGGTAAAGTGGTGAGTTCGTTATGCTGGCAAAGGTAGTTATCTGAATGTTGATTATCGTTAGTTAGCCAATAAATATTCTTTCCATGTACCGCAGTGTCGATAAGTTTTATTAGTTTCTCACCAGCTGAAGAATTATCACTACCGCCAATAAATACGAGTATATTGTTTAATTGATAGCCTTTTTTGGCTAGGTTGCTTTCTCTAATATTTATTAGTGCTTGTTTAAAAGGGTAATAGCTTACTCCTAAGGCACTAGCCTGTGCTTTATACGGATGATTATCAAACCCTAATCGAAAGTTTACCACTAAATCCAATGCTGATAAGTCAAACTCATCGAAGTCATCGATTTTTATAACCCCTTTAGCTTGTTGACGAAATTCATTTATTTCGGCTTGGTTCAAGTGGTAGTTATCAAGCACTAAATTGGCATTAGCTAACATTTTGTTCACAAACTTTGGTAGATGATCATAGTGATAACTGCTTAGCAATTGCTTAGCAAAATCATGATAATCACCAACGAAGGTTATTTGTGATTCAGGCGCTTCTGTCTTGATTGCTAAGGCTATTTGTAGACATCGGCTTAGATGCCCTAAGCCAGTCTGTGTATTAGCGTGACAATGAAATACAAAAGCAGCCATAGATATTAGCTCGAAAATTTCTCATTGATGCCATGATATGCGGCGGTTAGTACGTCAGCATGGAACCATTGTTTACCGCTAAAACGACCCGAAACCATGACGTTTTCAAAGCTATTCGTAAGCTTTTCATAGTTTTCTACTGTAGCTTGTGCAAATTCAAATGTAGGTACAGGAAAGGTGTTGTGGATAGTCTGTCTCATTTGGCTAATCACTTTAGTATTTTCTGGTACTAATGCCATTTCTTTCACTTCTTGCAATACCATTTCTGCGGTAATGCTTTCAGCTTCATCTGGTGATGAAAGTACTTCCACACTTATGTTGTTAGCATTATCTGTTATATTTTTAAATAAGTTGGGGTAAAGCGTAATACGGAAAGACTTATGAGTACCATGCCAATTCCATAAAAAATGTGAAGTTTGATCGTTAAGTGGCTGATCAAAGTTAAAATAGAATATGTTTGCCGTTCTAAAATCAGCTTTGCACATTGAACTTTCCATACCCGCTGCTTTTAATGCAAACGCTGGTGGGGCACTCCAATAAAGAAAGTCACATGGTATTGTTTGTTGGCTTTTGCCTAAGGTTACTTGGCTGATACGATTATTGCTATGCTCTATGTGATTGATAAAGTCATCAGTAATAAACTCGACACCCTTAGCCTTAGCTTGCGAAACTAGATGCTCTACCCAATACTCAATGCCTTTGTCTTTCGCTAAAGGATAGTAATATTTTGGCTCTACTACACCTAACTCAATAAGCTTTTCTTGATAGTCTTTTGCTGTGTGATAACTTAACTTTTGATCGAAAACTGGTATTTCTTTCAGCGCTTTACTGCTTTTTTCACCTAACGCTAATACTCGGGTCAGCCCAAAATAATTTACTGATGAATTGCGCTGCAGTTGGGTGCCATCAACATCACTGCCGTATAATTTTTGCACGATAGGGGCGATTACTTGCTCAGTGATTGTATCGCCTAAGCTTTCTCTCAAATAATCGACGATGTTTTCAGCATCACTTTCTTGTTCGTTGGCCATTAACTCAGCTACCGCTTGATTATATAAGCCTTTAGGCAAGTTACGAATATCGACACTTTGATTAGCTAAGTTCCACTTACCATTGAAAAAACTGCCAGTTTTTAATGTGGCTAATTTGTGCCAGTGTTTATCTAATTCTGACGACTGACCAAACAAAATATTATCAATTTCATCAATACCTGTGGTGTTAGGGATATGTGTGCCTTGATCGTAAACCACACCCGCATCATCTTTCACTGACTTTAATAAGCCGCCACAACTTTTTGCAGACTCGACAATCGTTACTTTTTGGCATTTATCTGCGAGTAATATCGCTGAAAATAAGCCACATAATCCACCACCGACTACGACACAATTATTCATAACATTTACCTTTTTTAATGGATGCTAGTTTTCAACCATATCTAGGCTGAATCTATCACCAAATGATAAGTCTTTAATCGCTCGCTTTCCTATTACCCCATGTAGGTATTTAGGGTGAAGCCCGTAGCTGGGTCTGACAGATTTTACATTGTCTAAAGTAATTTCTTCACCGGCTTTTATATCTTGAGCTACATATAATGAGCGCTTGGCAAGCATGTTCTTCTGGGAAGCCGGCGAAATGCTGTAATCAACTTTACCTATTGCGGCTTCAACGGTTCTTACATCTTTTACTAGTTGAGTAAATTCATCCGGTGTTAAAGAGAAAAAATCATCCACGGATTCACCGTCTCGAGATAAGACAAAGTGCTTTTCAATTATTTTTGCACCCATTGCCACCGCAGCGATAGCGACACTGTTTCCTAGTGTATGGTCTGAAATACCGGCTAAACAATTAAACTCACTTGCTAGCGCAGGTATCGTTTTCAAATTGATATCTTCTGGTGGAGCAGGGTAAGCGGTTGTACATTTTAAAAAGGCATACTCAGTACAACCATTTTCTTGCAAGGTTTGAGTGGCAAGTTCTATATCTTCTTTTGTCGCTAATCCTGTTGAAACAATAACAGGTTTACCTGTTTGCGCGACTTTTGCAATTAATGGGATGTCAGAAATTTCTGGTGATGCTATTTTATATGCTGGGCAATTTAACTCGACGAGCAGTTCAACAGCAGACAAATCAAAAGGGGCCGAGAATACATCAATGCCAATTTTTTTACCTTCATCAAACAAAGCTTGGTGCCACTCCCAAGGTGTATAAGCTTTTTCATATAAAGCGTATAAATTCTGATGTTCTTCCCAAGGATTATCAGATGGAAGTCTAAAGTCTTCTTTATCGGAATTTAAGGTAATGGTGTCTGCACGATAAGTTTGCAGTTTAACCGCATTTGCACCACATGCCTTAGCTGCATGAATGATTTCAATTGCTTTATTAAAATCGCCACAGTGATTTGCCGACATCTCAGCGATGATGTAACAAGGTGAATTTTGATTAATATTTGTTTGGTTTATTTTCATCTGTCATCTCAATTGGCATTGTTGGTTGAGTCAGCGGCCAATGATATTTGTAAGCCTTCATTGCGAGTAATATGGCTGTTTAATGCCATGACACTTGGGTTTTCATCTAAGAACTTTTTGATATCAAGATACAGGCAATGCTCAAAGTTATATTGAAAATGTGATGCAATCGCTTCAACAACCTCGAAATCTTCTGCATTATCGACGGTAAATCGATATTTACTGTCATCTATTTGATTATCCAGTTCGACAATTTTAAAATTTTTTGGGTGGCTATATACATATAAAGTAACATGTTCAAGCTCTGACGCTTTTTGTGCGTTAGCTTCTGTTTTAAGTAGCGCTTCAGCGGAAATAACTTCACAATCAACCCCTTCGGCAAAACGTTCAGATAAGTATGCATAGTCAGCGTTATTGTCAAAATAAGAGTTTATTAGTCGATCGCAAATATCTGCGCAAAGTAGCGGAGAATCTCCGGTAATTCGCACAATGTCGGTGGCAGCGGTTTGCTTGGCTGCTTTGACAAAACGATTTAACACATTGTCTTCACTTCCTCTAATAACATCAAATCCTAAAGACGTTATATAGGAAACTAGTTCGTCATTATTTTCATCGTCAGAGGTCGCTAGTACGATTTGATCAATCATTTGACTTTGCTTAAGGCGAGTAAACAAATGTCCAATTAGCGGCTTATCAAGCAAAGGCTTCATCACTTTCCCTGGCAGGCGCGACGAACCCATACGAGCTTGAACAATTGCAACAATGTGTCTTGGTTTATTGCTCATTTCAACACTCTTAATTTAATCGTTGAAACCCACTATGACAAACAGGTCCATCTAATAGTTGGTCAAGTTGTTGTTTGTCTAGTGCTTGTTTTATTTCGTCGAATACTACTTCTGCATGCTCAAGATATAAGTCTGCTTTAGGCTTGTCATGTGCGGCAGAAACGTAAATAACATTGCTCGCTAAAAAGCCACGCTTTAACATTTCTTGAGTAAAGATGGTTTTAACTTTTAACGCTTCTTCAGTAAAGGCAAGGATTAGTACAGGGTCAACACCTATAACTTTAAGTGGGAAATTTGTCTTTTTAGCGATTCGTTCTAACCCATTTTTAATGTACTGACCAGTTTGCTTTATTAGTTCTATAGTATTGTCTCGCTCCATGATCTCTAGCGTTTTCAAAGCCGCGACAAAACCAACGCGCTCTGTCCAATATGAACTGGAAATAAAGGATTCTTGAGCTGCTTCCATGATATGTTTCTTACCAATTACGGCACCGATAGGGTGGCCATTGCCTAGAGCTTTTCCTAAAACACAAATATCTGGTTCAATATCCCACAGAAGATGTGAGCCGCCAATGTTTAACCTAAAGCCAGAAGATATTTCATCAAACACTAATACAATACTATGCTCATCACAAAGCTGTCTGATGCGCTTAATAAATTTCATGTCTGGCTCACTGTGGCGCCATATTTCCATTACGACAACACCCAATTCATCTTTATGCTTGGCGACGATATCTTCAAATGCTTCAATGTCTCCGTCGTTAAAAGGTAAAACGGTACCATTTAGCCTGTGTGGCACACCGGATGGTGTAAGCCCTGGTAATAGTTGTTCATCGAGGTTTTTATCGTCATTTAAATTTGTAGCTAAATACCAATCATGCCATCCGTGGTAGCCACAAAAAGCCACTTTATCCTTGCGTGAATATGATCTGGCAACACGAACGGCTATTGAGCAGCTTTCGCCGCCTGTACGTGCAAATCGTGCACTTTGTGCCCAAGGGTGAAGTTCGATAAGCTTTTCTGCTAATTTAACTTCTTCAAAACAGTTTAAGCTAGTCATACTGCCTTCTTGAATGGCTTGGCAAACAGCGTCACTAATTTCAGCATGGGCATAACCTAAAGGACAGGTGCCAATACCCATAATACTCATATCTATATAGTGGTTTTCATCCAAATCCCAAATTTCACAACCTTTAGCTTTTTTATAATAAGCTGGCCAATTTTCGGGTAAAAACATCTCGGCACGTTTTGATAAAAGCTGATTGCCACCTGGAATGAGTGTTTTCGCTTTTTGCCAGAGTTTACTACCTGAGTTCTTGGAGATATCTCGCATGTTTACCTCAATCTGCTACTGGCTTGAAATTTAATTTTCCGCCCTGTAGGCATGTTTTTCATCTATCGCACTATTGATACTTTTTTAAAGCAAAATATATGCAAGTTTTACCATTTACTTGGATTTAAGATGGTTTCATCATCAATGGCTAATTCAGATAAATCAATATTTAAAGATTTAGCTGTGTGATATGCGGCTAAGTTTTCTTCTAATTGCGCTTTTGACACGCACCCAATAATAATTTTGTCAACTGAAGGGTTATTGGCAAAAGGCGCCATAATCAATGCAAGTTTTGAAGTTTTATATTGCAGGCTAAGTCGTTCAAGCAGTGCCAATTTGGGGGATAGCCTTTGTAATATATCCGGTACGTTGCGTTGAGATAAGAACACCGCACCTTGTAAAAATATTGAGCGTATATGTAGCTCTACATTTTTTTCTTGAATAAACGAGATAAATTGCTCGTCAAAAATACGTTGATCAAAAATACTCGCAGGTAATTGGATCATATCTAGTGGGTACTGGTTTAGTAACTCGATAGCTTCAGCTGGTGAATATACTGAGCAACCTATTTTATTAGTCATTCCTGCAGTTTTTAACGCTGCTAATGCCTGATAATGTGCGAGTCCATTTTCTTTTAGCAATATGCTGCCATGATGTACTGAAATGGCTTCAAAGGATTTAATGTTTAAATCTTTTATAGATTGTTCGGCTTCTTCTATATATCTGTCAGGTGGACATTCAGGGCTTATTTTACCTAGATAATTAAATAGTCTAGGGCTTTGGTAGTTACCTAATATTTTTTCACTATCACCGTAGCTTGACGCAGTGTCGATAGCAGTGATGCCCGCTTGCCAAGCACTATCTAATAATTGATAAACTTCACTGGTGCTTACTTTTCCTGTGGTATTGGAAATACCATAGTCTAAGCCGAATTGAACACTACCTAATGCAAGCTTCATAAACTCTCTCGAATAACCTTTAAGATTTTATCTTGCTCTTGAAGCGATAAACTTGGGTGCAATGGCAAAGTAATTGCGCTTTCATAGTAGGATTGAGCATTAGGGAAGTCGCTTGGCTTAAAACCTAATTCCCTGTAGTAAGGTTGATTGCAAATAGGGATATAATGAACGTTAACTCCAATACCATTGGCACGCAGTTGATTAAAAACAGTTAATCGTTTTTCTGGTTTGTTTAACTGAATAACAAATAAGTGGTAGGCCGAATAACATTCGTTAGAAGGGGTAATTGAGTGAAGTTCTTTGGATAAAACCCTATCTTTGGCAATTTTTTCTAAGTATGAATCTGCAAGCTTATTACGACGAGCAACGAAGTCAATCAGTTTAGATAATTGATTAACTCCAAGTGCCGCATGTAATTCACTCATTCTATAATTAAAACCCAGTGTCTGTTGTTCATAGTACCAAGCTTGATTACTGTGCTCTGGTGCTAGGTTTTCTCGCGTAACGCCGTGGCTTACAAAGAGCCTCATTTTGTTGTACAAGCTTTCATCGCTGGTAAGGGCCATGCCACCTTCGGCACTGGTTATTATTTTGACTGGATGGAAGCTAAAGATACTGATGTCGCAATATTGGCAATTGCCGATAGGCCTATCTTTATATTGGCCACCAATACCATGAGAGGCATCTTCTATAATTTTGAATTGGTATTTTTTTGCAAGTTTATCAATTGCCTCCATGTCACAGCTATGGCCAGCTAAATGAACAGGAATAACCACTTTTGGTAAATTGTTGCTTTGTTTGGCAATAGCTAGTTTTCTGGATAGCGCTTTTACAGACATTAGGCCTGTATTAGACTCTACGTCAACAAAATCGACATCCGCTCCGCAATATAACGCGCAATTACTCGAAGCGACAAATGATATAGGAGAAGTCCAAACTACGTCGCCTTTTGTCACACCTAAGGCTAAGCAAGCAATATGTAATGCAGAAGTAGCACTATTGGCAGCACAAGCATACTTAACTTGACTATGCTGGGCGACAAGTTGTTCAAATAAAGGAACTTTCGGCCCTTGAGTGAGAAAGTCTGAAGTTAAGACATCGACAACTGCGTCAATATCTTCTTGGCAAATGTGTTGTTTGCCATAGGGGATATATGGGCCTTTCTCTTGGCTCAAAGAACGAATTCCTTATTCATTTCGTGGATTTCTTCTACTGTTAAAAAATGCTCATTATTTAGAGAGTTATATTCAAACCCGTGGGCGACCGGAGTGCCTTTTTCATTAAGGGCATTAGTATCAAAAGTATTTGTTCGAGAGCTAAACTTAATCGCTGGCGCTATAACGAAATGGTCGCTGTATTGGTACGTATCATACGAAAGTTCACCAGGGCACATTACTTCGTGCATTTTTTCACCTGGTCTTATACCGACAATTTTTACCGGCAGGTTAGGCGCGATTGCTTTTGCTAGGTCTACTATATTAATTGAAGGGATTTTAGGTACGAATATTTCGCCACCTAACATACGCTCAAAGTTTTTGAGGACAAAATCTACACCTTGCTGCAGCGTTATCCAAAATCGAGTCATGTCTGCATGAGTAACGGGAATATGATCTGCACCTTCTTTTACAAGTTTTTCGAAAAAGGGGACAACCGAGCCTCTTGAACCAACAACGTTGCCGTATCGAACAACTGAAAACAGCGACTTATGACCGCCACTCATGTTATTCGCTGCGACAAATAATTTATCGGAAGCTAACTTGGTTGCTCCGTATAAGTTAACCGGGTTTGCGGCCTTGTCCGTTGATAGTGCAATCACTTTTTCTACATTATTGGCTAAGGCTGCTCGAATAACGTTTTCAGCACCTGTAATGTTAGTCTTAATACATTCAGTTGGGTTGTATTCAGCGGCTGGTACTTGCTTTAATGCTGCGGCATGAATAACAAAATCAACACCATTCATCGCTTGTATCATACGTTCTTTATCTCGAACATCTCCAAGAAAGTAACGCATACAGTCATCATTATATACTTGCTGCATTTCAAACTGTTTTAATTCGTCACGCGAATAGATGATAATTTTTTTCGGTTTGTATCGTTCTAGTAAAGTCTTTACGTAAAGTTTACCAAATGAGCCTGTACCACCTGTTATCAGAATACTCTTACCATTAAACATTTAAGCCACCTACTTTTACTAAATCGCGTAACCAACAAGTTTTTGACACCAAGTTGATACCCAGCTTGTATATTTGGATTAGGCAAATTATGTGCCTACTCAGATCTTCATACAAGAACAATCTAGCGAAATGTGGAAAAATACTTAAGTTTCAAATAATAAGTAGAATCATTCGTCAATTTATTGACTGACATGTCAATTTTTTGTTGCTTATTTTTGTCTGCTAGTTAGAATCAAATCATAATTATTATAAGTAGTGGTTTAACTTATTATGCATGGTCAAAAGCATATTTTAGTTGTTGATAATGATGCAGTAAGGCGTCACCAATTAGAAACGGTATTAGCCTTTGTTGGTGAACATTTTGAATCATGCAATGAAGAGGAGCTTGCTTCTTCATTCAAAGGAATAGACAACCTACTAACCGTTATTTTTACTGGCAATATATCTGAGCAAGCCGAAGAGCTGATCCGTGCTAACCCGTCTTACCCTTTTATATTGCACGATGTAGTGGATCAACACGCCGTCGAAAATTGTGCAAATGTTATTGGTGATTTATCTGTGCCGCTAAATTATGCGCAGCTAACAGAAATTGTTCATCACTGTCATCAGTACCACAATAAACTACCAAATAAAAATCAAAAATCGGCAGGACATACTAAGTTATTTAGATCCTTAGTTGGTGTTAGTAAGCCTATGCAGCAAGTTCGGTTTTTAATCGAACAGGTAGCGACAACTGCCGCAAATGTACTTATTCTCGGTGAGTCAGGTACCGGTAAAGAAGTCGTTGCTCGCAATATTCATAATTTATCAGATCGTGCCAAAGCACCATTTGTACCGGTAAACTGCGGTGCTATTCCAGGTGAGTTACTTGAAAGTGAATTATTTGGTCATGAAAAAGGTGCCTTTACTGGTGCTATTTCAACACGTAAAGGTCGATTTGAATTGGCGGAAGGCGGTACGCTGTTTTTAGATGAAATTGGTGATATGCCACAACCAATGCAGGTGAAATTACTGCGTGTTTTGCAAGAGCGTACATTTGAACGTGTTGGTGGCTCAAAAAGTATTAAAGCCAATGTTCGTATTGTCGCAGCAACCCATCAACATCTCGAAGATATGATCAAGTCTGGTGATTTCCGTGAAGATTTGTTTTATCGCCTTAATGTGTTTCCTATCGAAACCCCAGCATTAAGAGAGCGAAAAGAAGATGTTCCTTTGCTATTACAGGAATTAGTGTCACGTTTTGAAGCAGAGCAAAATCAAAGTGTTCGCTTTACAGAAAAAGCTATTGAATCACTGATGGAGCATCCTTGGGCTGGCAATGTTCGAGAGCTTTCAAATCTGATAGAACGTATGATCATCATGTATGGTGAGCAAGTAGTTAATGTCAGCGAGTTACCAGCCAAATACCAACATATTGATGTTGAAGAGTATGAGCCAGAATACCCTGAAGAATTGCAAGAAAGAGAAGCAATTAATGAACTATTTGCTGGCTTTGATTATGAGGAAGAAGATGAAGAGCACAGTGGAGATAGCTCGTTAGAAAATGAAGGTTCTAGTGCTGGAATATTACCAAGTGACGGCCTTAACCTGAAAGAGCACTTGGCAGAATTGGAAATCTCTTTAATTAGTCAGGCGTTAGAAAAAACTGAAGGTGTGGTGGCGCGATCAGCAGAATTGTTAGGTATGCGCAGAACTACACTGGTTGAAAAAATGAAAAAATATAACTTATCTAAAGATTAGTAGAATAGATAAAGCCTAAGTTTCTAATCAAATTAAATATCATCGCCTATATTGATAAACACAGCTAATTCAATATAGGCGATGTTAATAGCCATGCTAAGCAGCCTGCATTGGCGCACGCACAATAGCTCCTGCAAGACCTTTTTGAGATGCTTCATCATACGCATACATCAACATATCATTGGTAATTTCATTAGCGTCTTGCAGTGTTTCTGTACCGACGATCTCGATATGGTCTAGTCCTCGTTCAGTAAAATACTGCTCAATTTGGTCTAGCTGCGACATTAAGTCTTTATTTTTACTAAACATATAAAATTCATGACGATTGCCACGTTTAAACCACTTATTTGAGCGTTGGCACTCAGCAGTACCATTAAATAGCAACATATATAACCCCTGTCTTCGATAGTTTAATAGCGTAAATAGCGCTTTTTATGCCATTGTAATAATGCAGGGTTTAAGCCAAAGCTTTATCTTGTTGATTTATAAAAAGAATAAATGTTGTGAAGTTGTTTTTCTTCATGAAAGCTTTTATTAAAGTGATAAAGACAATAAATTGACAATACGAAATTTTATCTCATAACTGGCTGTAAAATATAAAGAATATCTAGGTGGCATATAAAGTGCAGTGGTCTGTGTGATTAAGCAATAGAGTGTAGCATTATGACATTAGCTTTTAATTCAGCCACTGAACAAACTAATTTTGCAGCAGACGCCTTTAGTCAGGCCAGTTTTGCATTCGAAAACCATGACGATAACTTACAAAAGGAATCTTTTGTCGGAGAGTTAGCGTTGTTGCGTCAGCAAAGTAGTCAATTAAATCACTTAATTGATGTGATGCCAACTGGCGTCGTTATTCTCGATGGCAATGGCATAGTGGTTAAAATTAATAATTTTGCTAGTCAGCTTTTAGACGAACCTATACTCGGCCAACCTTGGTTTGATGTGATCAAACGTTCGTTCAAACCTCGTGCCGATGATTGGCATGAAGTGTCATTAAAAGATGGGCGCAGAGTAAAACTAGAAATCACCACGTTAGGTAATCAACCTGGTCAGCTAATTATGATCACTGACCTAACGGAAACTCGATTGCTACAAGATAAATTAGGACAATTACAACGTCTATCATCGCTTGGCCGTATGGTGTCGAAGTTGGCTCACCAAATTCGTACGCCTTTATCTGCAGCTATGTTATACGGCGCAAACCTATCAAATGAAAATTTGGCAGAAACCGCTAAATCTAATTTTCAAGAAAAATTAATGTCGAGACTAACCGATCTAGAACAACAAGTTAACGATATGTTGTTGTTTGCTAAAAGTGGTAATCAGCAAGTAGTCAATACGTTAAATGTTAATGAATTAGTCGAAAAGTCTGTGGCCGCTATGGAAGCGTTAGTTTCTAAATCAAATAGCAAAGTGATAACGGATTTAACAAAAAGTCATTGCCAAGTGCTAGGAAATGAAAGCGCGTTATGTGGTGCGATTCAAAATCTAATTCATAACAGCTTAGAAGTAATTAAACAAAAAGCCCTTATCACAATTACCGTTGAAGCCCATGGTCAATATGTCTACATCAGTGTTAGGGATAATGGACAGGGCATTGAGAAGGGGTTAGCGGACAAAATTTTTGAACCATTTTTCACCTCTCGAGCGCATGGTACAGGTTTAGGATTAGCTGTCGTAAAATCGGTTGCCACTGCTCACCAAGGGGATGTGAAGCTAATTAGTGGCCCAGAAGAGGGCGCTAATTTCTGTATTAAATTACCTCTACTCGCTGGCGGTAATGTTAGCACCAGTCAAACCGTTGATATTACTCAACAGTTAAAGGAGGTAGCTCATGGTTAATAGTAAAATATTAGTTGTAGAAGATGATGCAGGTCTGCGTGAAGCTTTAATAGATACATTACAATTGGCAGGTTATCAAACCGTTGAAGCTGACTCTGGTGAACAAGCGATCTTGCAATTAAAAAATCACGCGATAGATTTGGTGGTTAGTGATGTACAAATGGGCGGCATGTCAGGACTGTCGCTGCTTAAAAGTATAAAAACACAACAAGCGACTATGCCGGTGTTATTGATGACTGCATATGGCACGATAGACGACGCAGTACAAGCAATGAAAGACGGTGCTTGTAATTACATGGCAAAACCTTTCGCACCAGAAGTACTCCTTAATATGGTGAGCCAATATATTCCTATTACGGTAACTAATAAAAGTGAGCCGATCGTTGCTGATACTCGAAGTATTGAATTATTGGCACTTGCTCGAAAAGTTGCCTCAACTGATGCGTCAGTTATGGTGCTCGGGCCAAGCGGTTCGGGTAAAGAGGTATTAGCACAATATGTACATAATCAGTCTAATCGAAAAGATGAACCGTTTATTGCAATTAATTGTGCTGCGATCCCAGAGAACATGTTAGAAGCGACTTTATTCGGTTATGAGAAAGGCGCGTTTACCGGTGCTATTTCTGCTTGCCCAGGTAAGTTTGAACAAGCTCAAGGAGGCACTATCTTGCTTGATGAAATCACTGAGATGGATTTAGGATTGCAAGCAAAAATTCTCCGCGTTTTGCAAGAGCGAGAAGTTGAACGTTTAGGCGGTCGGAAAACAATAGACCTCAAAGTCCGAGTTATTGCAACGAGTAATCGAGATTTAAAAGAAGCCGTGCGTGAAGGTGCTTTCCGTGAAGATTTATATTATCGCTTAAATGTATTCCCACTAAATTGGTTACCTCTAGCAGATCGCCGCGATGACATCATTCCGTTAGCTAAACATTTAGCTGGCATTCATAGCCAACAAAATGGCCAAGCAATGCCAGAGTTTACGGCTAGTGCCCGTAGCAAAATGTTAGCTTATCAATGGCCTGGTAATGTGAGGGAACTTGATAATGTTATTCAAAGAGCGTTGATTTTACACAATGATGGTCAAATCGATAGTGGTGATATATTAATAGAAAATTTCGATACGCAGATTCAAGTATCAAGTGAAAGCGAATCGATAAAAGAAGAACGACTCGGCAATGAGCTTAAGCAACAAGAACATCAAATTATCCTTGATACATTACAAGCTTGTCAGGGAAGCCGTAAAGCCGTCGCTGAGCGACTAGGTATTAGTCCAAGAACACTACGTTATAAAATCGCTAAAATGCGCGATAGTGGTATTGAAATACCCGCATAAAATTCCACCAGTCATATCAGGTTTCTTCCATCGCCTGATATGACAACTTCATTTATTTACTATAATTATCAGTCACCTATGGTGGTTGGTAATTCTTTTTATTCATTGGCACCAAGCTTGCTTTATCTAGGTTACTAGGCTGAACAACAGTTTTTTGACAGAGGTAATTCGTCATGGACATTAAAACCAATTCATTACTTGCACAAATGCAATCCATGTCAGTGGAAGCAACCGGCAATCGCGCATTGCCTATGGAGCAAGTCAATTCCTCGTCATCTGATTTTGGCAATATTTTTAAACAAGCCATCAATACAGTAAATGAAATTCAACAAGATGCTGGCGCCAAGCGCACAGCATTTGAAATGGGTGACGACAAGGTTACGCTTGCCGAAACCATGATAGCAGCGCAGAAAGCGAGTGTTGCATTTGATGCAACCGTGCAGGTTCGCAACAAATTCGTTGAAGCCTACAAAGAAATCATGAGCATGCCAGTATGATGCTTTTTAGTATCGAGCGATTGAATAACGAATTAGTGGAGAAGTAGCGTGGCTGATAATAGTTCAACGGCAATGGCAACAACAGATGGTGCCGATTTAATTGTCAACGATAGTGACAACGATATTGTAGAAGAGCAAAAATCTGGCTTTGCTGCTAACTTGGGTAATGTTGACGTATTAAGACAACTTACATTGATTATGGCATTGGCGATTTGTTTAGCAATAGCGGTTTTTGTCATCATGTGGGCGAATCAACCAGAGTTTCGGATGCTAGCTAAATTACCAACTCAGCAGCTGATCGAAACGATGGATTTTCTTGACGCTAACCAAGTGGAGTATAGCCAGGAAAACAATACAATTTCAGTTCGTGCTGATGAATATCAAAACGTTAAATTGCTTTTGGCACGCGAAGGTTTAACTGATGCGCCTGAAGAAGGCACAAGCATCATCATGCAAGATATGGGCTTTGGTGTTAGCCAACGTTTAGAAAGTGAGCGTCTTAAACATAGTCGTGAAAAGCAATTAGCAAATACTATCGAGCAATTACAGTCTATTCAGCGGGCAAAAGTGTTATTGGCAATTCCACGTGAAAATGTTTTTGCTCGCAAGCAAAAAACACCATCAGCGACAGTTGTGTTAAGCATGGCACGTGGTCGAGTGTTATCGGAAGAAGAAGTCGATTCAGTTGTTGATATCATCGCCTCAGCAGTACAAGGCATGTCGCCAAATCGAGTTACTGTTACAGATCAAAATGGTCGCCTATTAAATTCAGGTAGCCAAGACTCAATCTCTTCTCGTTCACGTAAAGAGTTTGAAATTGAACAAAAACGTGAAAAAGAATATATGGATAAGATTGATACTATTCTTATCCCTGTCGTTGGTTTAGGTAACTACACAGCGCAAGTCGACGTAACGATGGATTTTACTAACACTGAAGAAACTGCGCGTCGTTACAACCCCGATTTACCTGCGTTGCGCAGCGAAATGAAGGTTGAAGATAGCACGATAGGTGGTGCGTTAGGTGGTATTCCTGGTGCCTTAACTAATCAGCCGCCATTAGAGTCAGATATTCCTGAAAATGCTACTGGCAACAATAATCAAAAAGTCATGCCATCACGCAAGCATTCAGAATCTACCAAGAACTATGAATTAGATGAATCGATTAGCTATACCAAACAACAAACGGGAGTTATTCGACGTATTAGTGTATCAGTAGCACTTGACTACCTAAATTCAACTAATGCTGAAGGTGAAACGTCACAAGCCCCACGTTCAGTAGCAGAACTAGCTAATATTCGCCGTCTATTACAAGGAAGCATTGGCTTTGATATGCAACGTGGTGATACCTTAGAAGTGGTCACATTACCGTTCTCTAGAGTAGACCTAGGCGAAGAAGAAGTTTTACCGGTCTATCAACAACCTTGGTTTATGCAAACGTTAAAACTCGTGATGGGTGCTTTGGTGATTATCGTTCTAATATTAGCGGTAGTTCGCCCAATGCTGAAACGTTTAATCTACCCAGAACAAACACCGGCAGACTATGGTGATAAGTCACTAGATACGCATGTTGACCTAGGTGATGAGACCATGGATATGCTAACATCAGACTTCGATGCCGGTGCCGTAGGTTTTGCACCTGATGGTAGCCTACAGTTACCAGATTTACATCGAGATGAAGATGTCCTTAAAGCTGTTCGCGCTCTTGTAGCAAATGAGCCTGAATTGTCCTCTCAAGTAGTGAAAAGTTGGTTAAGCGAAGATGAGTGATGAAAACCAAGAATTAGCGGCAATGCCGGCTGGCTTTGATGTTGAAAAGCTAGACGGTGTTGAAAAAGCATCAATCTTATTATTAAGTTTATCTGAAGAAGATGCTGCGCAAATATTAAAACACTTAGAGCCTAAACAGGTTCAACAAGTGGGTATGATCATGGCGGCGATGGAAGATTTCACGCAAGAAAAAATCACTGCCGTTCATAAGTTGTTTATTAATGAAATTCAAAACTTCTCAACAATTGGTTTCCAAAGTGAAGAGTTTGTACGTAAAGCGTTAACAGCAGCACTTGGTGAAGATAAAGCCGGTAACCTGATTGATCAAATTGTTATGGGCGGTGGTGCTAAAGGTCTAGATTCATTGAAGTGGATGGACTCGAAGCAAGTAGCCAATATTATTCGAAACGAGCATCCGCAAATTCAGACTATCGTTATGTCGTATTTGGAGCCAGAGCAATCTGCTGAAATTCTGAGTCAATTTTCTGAAAAAGTGCGTTTAGACTTAATGATGCGTATTGCGAATTTGGAAGAAGTTCAGCCCGCAGCATTACAAGAGTTAAATGAAATTATGGAAAAACAATTTGCCGGTCAAGCTGGTGCACAAGCTGCGAAAATGGGTGGCTTGAAAGCTGCTGCTGATATCATGAACTACCTAGACACTAATGTTGAAGGCATGTTGATGGACTCAATTCGTGAACATGATGAAGAAATGAGTCAGCAGATTCAAGACTTAATGTTTGTCTTTGAAAACTTAGCAGATGTCGATGATCGTGGAATCCAGGCTATCTTGAAAGAAGTGCAACAAGATGCACTAATGAAAGCCATTAAAGGCGCAGATGAAGCCCTTAAAGAAAAAATCTTATCGAACATGTCGAAACGTGCAGCAGAAATGTTGGCTGATGATCTTGAAGCGATGGGGCCTGTGCGTATTAGTGAGGTAGAAGCGGCACAGAAAGAAATTCTTTCTGTGGCTCGTCGATTATCTGACGCTGGTGAAATTATGCTTGGCGGCGGTGGCGGCGGTGAAGAATTCTTATAACGGGTTAATAAACTAAGTTTGTAGTATGAGCCAAAATTTTAAAGTTACTCAAAATGTGATCAAAGGTGATGAAGACGCTGAAGCGTGGTCATTGCCAACTGTTGAGCAACAGCAAACCGAAGCCGAAATGCAACAAACGAATGCGTTAGGCAAACCGAAAGGCTGGCGTTACGAGCCGCCTGAAGAGCCAGAGCCGGAACCTATTCCATTAACAGCTGAAGAGATTGAAGAAATTCGTCAAGCTGCGTTTGAGGAGGGATTTAATCAAGGAAAGGAAGAAGGTTTTGCTAAAGGCTATGAAGAAGGCAAAGCACAAGGTTATGAGGATGGTGAAAAGTCCGGGCAAGAGCAAGGTATCACCCAAGGTCTTGAGCAAGGACAAGAACAAATTCAACAATTAGCCCAGCAATGGCAACAACAAATTGAGCAACTACATAACCCGCTAGAAATTGTTGAAAAAAATATAGAACAACAGTTATTAACCTTAGTTGCACAGTTAACTGAAGCTGTTGTTTTGCAAGAAGCTAAAACCAATCCTGATATATTATTATCGGCGATTAGTGCTGGAATTAAAGCTCTCCCTAGCCAAGAAGCACAAACACAAATATTCTTACACCCTGAAGATATTATTATGGTAGAAGCACAATTTGGTGCTGACTACATTAAAGAGCAAGGGTGGCGCTTACAGCCTGCTCCGCAGTTCGAACAGGGCAGTTGCCAGATAGAAAACAGCACTTCAAATATAGATTTAACCGTTAAATCTCGTCTCAAGCATGTTATGGAATCATTTTTGCAAGAAGCATTACATCAGTAGTTTATTGTCAAAATACCAACATGATTGATAGTTCCCGCCTTGTTGACCGTTTACAAGGCTGCCAAAATTTTATCGTACCATTTAAAGAAGCTGTTGCAGGCAGACTTATCCGTGTTGTTGGATTAACGCTTGAAGCCGTCGGTGTAAAAGCTCATGTCGGTAGCCAATGTCTTGTAGAAACCGCACATGGTGATTTAATTGCTGAAGTCGTTGGTTTCGCAGACGATAAAACCTTTCTTATGCCGGAGCAAAGTCTAAAAGGGGTATTGCCAGGTGCTCGTGTCTTACCCATTTCAGCTAAAAGGCAAATTCCTTTTTCGATGGATTTATTAGGGCGAGTAATTGATGGTGTCGGTAAACCACTAGACGGGAAAGGCCCCATAGCAAAAGATGAAAAATATCGACACGATAGCACACCGCTTAATCCATTAGCGCGAAGAGCTATTTCTGAGCCATTAGATGTAGGTGTACGCGCAATAAATGGTTTTATTACGGTTGGCCAAGGCCAGCGGATGGGGCTTTTTGCTGGTTCTGGCGTTGGTAAGTCAGTACTTTTAGGCATGATGACCCGAGGTACAACAGCTGATGTAATTGTTGTCGGGCTTGTCGGTGAGCGCGGCAGAGAAGTTAAAGAATTTATCGAAGAAATTTTGGGTGAAGAAGGTCGAGCTCGTTCTGTTGTTGTAGCGGCACCTGCCGATTGTTCGCCTCTTATGCGCCTTAAAGGCTGTGAAAGTGCAGTACAAATTTCTGAGTACTTTCGTGATCAAGGGTTAAATGTATTGTTATTGCTGGATTCTTTAACGCGATATGCACAAGCACAACGAGAAATTGCTCTCGCTGTAGGAGAGCCTCCTGCTACCAAAGGTTATCCACCTTCAGTTTTTTCTAAGCTACCACAACTGGTAGAGCGGGCGGGAAATGGTGGTGATGGGCAAGGCTCTGTTACTGCTTTTTATACCGTACTTACGGAAGGCGATGATTTACAAGATCCTATAGCTGATGCAGCGCGCGCCATTTTAGATGGCCATATAGTTCTTTCAAGAGAATTGGCAGATAGTGGTCATTACCCTGCTATTGATGTCGAATCATCAATTTCACGTGTAATGCCTATGGTGACAAGTGAAGAACATCAAGAGTTAGCTCGTAGCTTAAAACAAGTTTATTCACTCTATCAGCAAAATAAAGATTTAATTGCCATTGGTGCATATACCAAAGGTAGTGATCCGCGTATTGATCAGTCGATTGCTATGTTGCCTGTCATTCAGTTTTATTTACAACAAAAAATGAGTGAAGTATTGCCATACGATCAAAGCTTAACACAACTTAATGAAATTATTGCAGCAGCCCAAGCACAGCAAAATCAGCGTGCAGGGCAAGCAATGCCAGCTCAAGCAAGGTAAAAGGATTAACCTATGGCAAGAAACCAGCTAGACACTTTATACCGCTTTGAAAAAGATAAAGAAGCCAAGGCAGCACAACAATTACAAGCGGCAGAGTTAGACTATCAGCAGAATTTGGAACGCTTAAAAGGTGTTGGAGAATATCGGCTGGAATATATGCGCAGATTGAGTGAACGTTCAAAAGAAGGTGTTGATAGCTCGGTATTTAATCATTTCCATTCATTTGTGAATAAATTAGATCAAGCGGGTGAGCAAGTGAAAATTGCTATCGAACAATCTAAAGCCATGATGGAAAAGCGCAAACAGCAGTGGCTGATGCAACGCCAAAAAGTACAAGCCGTAGAGCACCTTAGAGAAATTCAATTGAAGAAAGAAGCGCAAGTAGAAATGCGAAAAGAGCAAAAAATGTTTGATGAAATAGCGACTCAGCAATTCATTCGACGGGCTCGTTAAAGTTTAGGTTGGCGTAGTAATTGCAGAGTTAGAGGTTAACAACGTAAAAATGCTTATTTAACGGTAAATCCCTACAGATATTGCCGCTTTAAATAACGGCACAACAAATTTTACCGCAAAGTGGTTGGAAATATTATGTCGCAAGTAAAGATGTTATCAATTGATTTAATGCAAGCTGCAGATGCTAGTGGTGAACCATCAAATGGTGAAGCGTCAAGTACAGGTAATGAATTTGCGAAACATTTTGATAGTAAGATGAATCATAACGAAGCTGCTGGTGCAAAAAACAAAGTAAGCTCTGATGCGCAAAAACAAAGTGATGACGCGAAGCAGATAAAAGGTGACGTTGAGCAATCCTCTAATGAGCCTAAAGAAAGAGACGCAGAAGCTATCGCGCAATCAAATGAAAAGCTTAAAGAAGCTAAAGCTGACGACCGAAATACAGAGAATGAAGAGCTTGTTGATAGTAGTCAACAACCAGCAAAACAAAGTGAAGAACAACAGCAAGATAACTCCAAACAGCTTATCGAATTACTAGCTAAATCAGATAAGCTCCTAAATTCTAGTGAACAGCAGCCTGCTAAAAGTGAAGCGTCAGCACAAGCGCTGAAGTCTACAGAAACTCAAAACTTTGCTAAGTCCCCATTAAGCGAAATTATTACGAAATCAATGAGCAAATCAACTAAAGAGCACGTTGAGTCTGAAGCTTTGACAGATGATATACACCTGTCGAAAACTAACAGTACTAAGCAAAGCCATAATGTTCTGCAAAGCGCACAGCAGGTAATAAGCAAAGCAGGTCTCAATGAAGAACTAACGATTGAAGAAAATGATGTTGACGCTTTAACTGATGCAGAAATGTTGATTGCCAAACTATCTGAAAAATTAAAACAAAAAGAAGATTTAAAGCAAGTCGGTGTTAAGCAACAAACTCAACAGTCTATTGAAAAAGTTAGCGGGCAAAATGCCATTGATGAGATTAGCTCTCTAGAAGAGTCTGATATAGCGTTAGATGGTGAACTTGTTGACACTAACCTGCAAAAAGCACTTCAAAATCAAGATAAGCCAGACGTGAAATCAGCAACTAATAAATTAGTTGAAAGTCAATTAAGCAATAAAGAAAGTAAGCTAGCATCGGCTTCTAACGCCATTAACCCGAATATCAATTCAATGGGGGAGCTTGATGCTCAGAGCGAAGTGATAAAGTCTGCTGAAGCTTCGGGTGTATTACAAACATTAAATGTAAATCAATCAAAATTGCAGGCTTCTACAGTTAAACAAGAGGCTAGTCGAATAAATATTGCTACTCAAGAAGCTGTTAATGCATCTGACCATCAAATGAATGAACAACATTCTGACGCTGAGCAAGATGGCAATAAAAAGTCTGATGACAACAATGCTAGTCAATTTACGCAAATGGTTAACAATGGAAACCCCGTAAAAGCTAATAAAAATGCTGATAGTGTTGCTCAAACCATAGCAGCGATGAGCAATAATAAGACAGAAAATGACACAACATCGATTGACCAAAAAGCGATGCAACAGCAACTTGATGCCATTTCAAGTCGAGTAATTGAAAGCAATCAAGAATTTAAGAAAGTACAACAAGTACAGCAAGAAACAATCAATATATATCGAAAAGACTTTGCTAATGCAGTAAAAGACAAAGTCATGGTAATGGTGAGTCAAAAATTACAACAAGTGGAAATTCAACTTGATCCGCCAGAGCTAGGTAATGTTCACGTTCGATTAAATTTGCAAGGTGAACAAGCTGCGGTGAGTTTTACGGTACAAAACCAACAAGCCAAGGAAGCCTTAGAACAACAAATGGGTAAATTAAGAGATATGCTGCAAGAAAGTGGTGTAGATGTTGGTGATGCAAATGTTGCTCAGCAACAGCAAAGTAACGATGACAAAGCTAGCGGAAATTTAGGCAATCAACAGATGGCAGACGCTGATGATACTATGCTCGTTGAAGAAAGCTTAGCACATTTGGTTAATCATTCAGCAACTGGCGTTGATTTCTACGCTTAAATGATTAAAAGCATTGGCGTTAACTAATATCGACGATATAGTTTAGTTACTGAGAAAGTATTAACCGCATAAGTTAGTACGAGAAATGCAAGATGCTGATTGAATAGGAAAGTTTATGGCTGATGAAAAAGATTTAGAAGTCGATAGTAACGGCGGCAAAAAGAAAAAAATGATGATAATTATCATCGCTGTTGTAGTGTTACTAGCTGGCGGCGGTGCTGCATTCTTTTTCATGGGGGGGAGCGATGCCCCTACAGATGAAGAAATGGCTGCTGCATTAGATAGTGGCAACGGCGACGCGGCAGAAGGCGGAGAAGGTGAAACTGAAGCGTCAGGAGCGCAAGCGGGCACTGCACTTTATGTGCCTATGCCAAGGCCTTTTAGGTTTAATGTTCCAGGCTCAGCAAGAGATAGGTTTGTTGAAATTCGCGTTCAATTATTGGTACGCGGCAATGATAATGAAGAAGAAGCGAAAAAGCATGTACCGTTAATTGAAAGCACTTTGCTAAGTGTATTTTCAATTTCCAATGCTGATGATTTAGCAACTAGTGCAGGTAAAGCATCGTTGAAGCAAAAGTCATTAGCAGAAGTGCAAAAGGCAATGACAGACGTAACTGGCAGTAAAATTATTGAAAAAGTGCTATTTACTGGCTTTGTAATGCAATAATTCATTTAACGCAAAGAAGAGATATTTCAAGTGAGTGACTTATTATCACAAGACGAAATTGATGCGCTACTCCATGGTGTTGATGAGGTCGAAGAAGAAGAAATAGTTGAGGAATTTGAGCCCCAGGAGGGCACCTCTGACTATGACTTCTCGTCACAAGATCGTATTGTCCGTGGCCGAATGCCTACGCTTGAAATGGTTAATGAGCGTTTTGCTCGCCATATGCGAATTAGCTTGTTTAATATGATG
The DNA here is from genome assembly GCF_012932965.1 of Thalassotalea algicola. Taxonomy (GTDB): domain Bacteria; phylum Pseudomonadota; class Gammaproteobacteria; order Enterobacterales; family Alteromonadaceae; genus Thalassotalea_F; species Thalassotalea_F algicola. Next base: position 102,183 of record NZ_JABBXH010000005.1, read on the forward strand.
CGTCGTACAGCAGAAGTATCGATTAATGGTATTCAAATGATTAAGTTTGGTGAGTACGTACATACCTTGTTCGTGCCAACTAGTTTGAATATGGTGCGCTTCAGACCCTTAAAAGGTACCGCTTTAATCACCATGGAAGCGCGTCTTGTTTTCATTTTGGTCGATAACTTTTTTGGTGGCGACGGGCGTTATCACGCCAAAATTGAAGGGCGTGAGTTCACGCCAACAGAACGTCGAATTATTCAAATGTTACTGAAGTTAATTTTTGAAGATTACAAGGAAGCTTGGTCACCTGTTATGGATGTTTCTTTTGAGTACTTAGATTCAGAAGTTAACCCGTCGATGGCAAATATTGTTAGCCCAACGGAAGTGGTTGTTATCAGCTCATTCCATATCGAACTTGACGGCGGCGGTGGCGACTTTCATGTGGCATTACCATATTCAATGCTTGAGCCAATTCGAGAATTACTTGACGCGGGTGTACAAAGTGATAAAGAAGACACCGATATGCGTTGGTCTAAGGCATTGCGAGACGAAATTCTTGATGTGCCAGTAGAATTAACGACGAAATTTATCGAGGTTGATATTCCACTTCAACGAGTAATGGACTTAGAAGCTGGCGATATCATTCCTGTTGAAATTCCAGAGCACATTACAGTGCTTATAGAAGATTTACCGACATTTAGGGCGAAATTAGGTCGAAGTAGAGACAATGTCGCGCTACAAATTCAAGAAAAGATTAAACGACCTGAATCGGTTAAGTCTGAATTAACCATTTTAACTAAAGGTGGTAAGCGTCTAGATAGTGACGCAGAATTACACCTATTAGAAGACGATTTAGAGTATTAGTAAGAGGCTGCTATGAGTACCGAAGACGAAGATTTAAGTATGTGGGATGAGGCCTTGAATGAACAAGCCGAGGCGCGCGAATCTGGTGATGAAGAAGCTGAAAAAGTTGAACTTGAAGAGCTTAAAGAAGGTGAACCACAGTTATCTGGTGAAGAGCAGCGCAAGCTTGACGCTATTTTAGATATTCCTGTTACTATTTCTATGGAAGTGGGGCGCTCTCATATTAGTATTCGTAATTTATTACAGTTAAACCAAGGTTCGGTTGTAGAGCTAGATCGCGTTGCAGGTGAAGCATTAGATGTACTGGTAAATGGTACTTTGATTGCTCATGGTGAAGTGGTTGTAGTTAACGATAAATTTGGTATTCGTTTAACAGATGTTATTAGTCAGGTTGAGCGAATCAAAAAACTTAAGTAGGCAGTATGCAATTTAAAACATTGTCGCTTTCAATATTTTGGGGATTAATGTCGCCATTGGCTTGGACCCAAGAAAGCATGGTGGATGCTCCAGTAGTTGGCAAACATGTTGCGAGCAATAACCTAGACGTTGTAAGTATGCTACTTTCTCTTTGTGCAGTATTAGCATTAATCGTTGTGGCCGCTAGCTTACTGAAAAAGTTTCAACTAGGTCCTGTTGCAAATAAAGATCTTAAAGTTGTTACTTCGCTGAACTTAAGTGCAAAAGAGCGGTTAGTGGTTGTTGAAGTTGATAAAAAACAGTTGCTGCTTGGCGTTACAGCACATAATATTTCAGTATTAAAAGAATTAGAAACGCCATTGAAGTCAGCTCAACCATTTCCAGCAGACTTAACCGGTAGTTTAACTAAAATATTGAAGAAACAATGAAATCTACCGTTTTATTCCTAATCTTATCTTTTACCTTATTTTTTAGTGGTGTTGCCTTTGGTGCTGACGATTTAAGTCTTTCTGCCCTCAAATTAACCACGAATCCTGACGGTTCTCAAGAATATACAGTTACCTTACAAATTCTCATTTTTATGACTGCCTTAGGGTTTATTCCTGCAGCAGTTATTATGATGACGTCGTTTACCCGTATAGTGGTAGTAATGGCTATTTTGCGTCAGGCTTTTGGTTTACAGCAAACACCATCAAACCAAGTCATTATCGGTATTACTTTATTTTTAACCATTTTTATTATGACGCCCGTCTATAATCAGATAGATAAAGTCGCCATACAGCCTTATTTAGCTGATCAGCTAACATCGGTTGATGCGTTAAATGAAGCTAAAGTACCACTACGTGCTTTTATGTTGGAACAGACGCGAGTTAAAGATTTATCAACCTTAGCTGAAATGGCTGGCATTAATAAAGTTGATCAGCCAACAGACTTACCGATGACTGTTATTATTCCAGCATTTGTCATTAGTGAACTTAAAACGGCGTTTCAGATCGGATTTATGTTGTTCATACCGTTTCTTATTATCGATTTGGTCGTTGCTAGTGTATTGATGGCTATGGGTATGATGATGCTATCGCCGATGATAGTTTCATTGCCATTTAAACTAATGTTATTCGTACTTGTCGATGGTTGGAACTTGGTAATTGGTACCATTGCTGCAAGTTACGGTCTGGGGACTTAGCTATGACACCAGAAGTCTTTGTTGATATTCTTAGAGATGCATTGTTTCTGGTAATATTACTGGTTTGTGCGATTATTGTTCCTAGTTTACTTGTTGGTTTAATGGTCGCTATTTTTCAAGCTGCGACGTCGATTAATGAGCAAACACTGAGCTTTTTACCTCGGTTAATTGTGACACTACTAGCGCTAATTATTGGTGGACACTGGTTGGTTCAAAAGTTAATGGATTACACGATAAGGTTAGTGTCGAGCATTCCTAGTGTGGTGAGTTGATGGAATTTACTGAGTCAGTTATCAATCAATTTCTTGCTGACTTTATTTTGCCATTTACCCGCATTTCTGCATTGGTTATGGCTATGATAGGCCTTGGTTCGCAAACCATCCCTACCCGAGTAAAACTTTTTTTATGTTTGGCAATAACTTTAGCAATAATGCCTGCAATACCACCAACTCGAGTGGATAACCTATTTGCTTTTACAACAGCCTTATTGGTTGCAGAACAAATATTAATCGGTATTTTAATTGGATTTGTCACGGTTTTAGTGATTAATACTTTTACATTGGCAGGGCAAATTATTGCGATGCAAACCGGTTTAGGTTTTGCGTCTTTAGTTGATCCTTCCAGTGGTATGAGTGTTCCGGCAGTTGGCCAATTTTTCCTTATTTTATCGACTTTACTATTTTGGGGGCTTGACGGCCATTTAACCTTTATTCAATTTGCTGTGGTTAGCTTTGATACCATTCCGATCCCTAGCACTGGAGTTGAGACGATAAAATTTAAAGAAGTTGCTGAATGGGGAGGGTGGATGTTTGCGACAGCTTTGTCTCTTGCTTTAGCACCTTTAACAGCGATGCTTTTGGTAAATTTTTCATTTGGCATTATGACTCGCGCCGCCCCTCAGTTAAATATATTTGCTATTGGTTTCCCTATTACTATGACCGCAGGTTTAATTATTATGTGGTTAACGATTGGTAACTTCTTAGTCCACTTTGAACTGCAATGGCAACGGGCAATAGATTTTACCTGTTACTTGGTAGATTGTAGGGCGAGTTAACGATGGCTGAATCAGATTCAGGTGAACGCACCGAAGACCCCACGGCAAAAAAACTATCAGATGCTAGAAATAAAGGGCAAATAGCACGCTCGAAAGAGCTTGGTACTATGTTTGTTTTAATCGGTAGTGCTTGTGCCATGTTATTGATGGGGGATGAGCTAGTATCGGCCCTTGCAGGAGCGATGAAGCGGCTATTTAGTGTCACTAGAGAGGAAGTAATGGACACGACGCAGCTTTTTAATATTGTTGGAGAAAGTGTTCTTACAGTGGTCTATCCTATGGCCTGGTTTTTTGCCATTGTCGCGTTAGCGGCGTTCGTCGGTAATATTATATTGGGTGGTTATAACTTTTCTTGGTCAGCAATTGCACCAAAGGCGAGTAAGCTGTCACCAATCTCGGGTTTCAAACGTATGCTGGGTCCACAGGCCGCAGTAGAGTTTATTAAGTCATTATTAAAATTTTTTGTTGTTTTCTTTGTTGCTTTATCTTTGCTTGCAGGCCTATTTGAAGAAATTTTAGGATTAAGTTTAGAAACAATACCTACTAATTTTGGCCATGCGGTTAATATGCTGCTTTGGATGTTTTTAACACTTGCTTGTTCATTAATTATCATCGCTTTGGTCGATGCACCCTATCAAAAATGGAATCATAAACGACAGTTGAAAATGACTAAGCAAGAAGTTAAGGATGAGTTAAAAAATACAGAAGGTAGCCCAGAAATAAAAGGGCGAATAAGACGCACACAATATGAAATGTCACAACGTCGAATGATGCAAGACGTACCCGAAGCCGATGTGGTTATAACTAACCCAACTCATTTTTCTGTCGCATTAAAGTACGATACTGATATGGGCGGAGCGCCTAAAATGGTTGCTAAAGGAGCGGATGAAATGGCGATGCATATTCGTACTATTGCTAAAGAGCATGGTGTTGAGATAATTCAGTCTCCTGCGTTAGCACGTTCACTATTCTATACAGGAGAAGTTAATCAAGAAATTCCAGAAGAATTGTTCGCTGCTGTTGCGCAAGTACTTGCCTTTATTTTCCAGTTAAAGGCCCATAAACAGGGGAAAGGGCGTAAACCTGTCCCACTAGCTACAAATTTACCAATTCCTGATGATTATCGGTATTAAGTGTTTATTTAAATAATTGGTCTGCTTATTGCTCTATTGGAGATAACGTCAAAAAAACATCTCTAATTAGGCATGCAGTTACTAGCTAATTTTCAACAGTTTGACAAAAATAAACTTAAAACCGTTTCTGGTTTAGGTACACCATTTTTAGTAATGGCAGCATTAGGCATGATCATTTTGCCAATGCCAGCCTTTTTACTAGACGTCTTATTTTCTTTTAATATTGCACTTTCCTTAGTTGTACTTTTAATCACCGTCTACACTTTAAAGCCTTTGGATTTCGGTGCATTTCCTTCGGTGTTGTTGATTGCAACAATTTTGCGATTATCGCTAAATGTGGCAAGTACTCGAGTTGTGTTATTAGAAGGTCATCAAGGCCCAGATGCAGCTGGTGCTGTTATTGAGGCCTTTGGTTCGGTGGTTATCGGCGGCAACTATGCTGTTGGTTTAGTAGTGTTTTTAATTCTAATTATTATCAACTTTGTGGTTGTTACTAAAGGTGCTGGCCGTATTTCAGAAGTCACCGCACGTTTCACCTTAGATGCCATGCCTGGTAAGCAAATGGCAATTGACGCCGATTTAAATGCCGGTTTTATCTCACAAGAACAAGCAAGAGAGCGTCGTCAGGAAATCACTGCAGAAGCAGACTTTTATGGATCGATGGATGGTGCTAGTAAGTTTGTTAAAGGTGACGCTATAGCCGGCATCTTAATTTTATTCATCAATATCATTGGTGGGCTAGTTATCGGCATGGTTCAGCATGACCTGAACTTTGACTCTGCAGTTGAAATATACACATTATTAACTATTGGTGATGGCTTAGTAGCACAAATCCCAGCGCTTTTACTTTCTGTTGGTACTGCCATTGTCGTTACTCGTCAAAATACTGCAGAAGACATGGGGAGCCAGGTAAGCTCACAGTTAGGTCAAGAGCGCTCTTTATACATTGCGGCAAGCGTCATGTTTGTTATGGGCATCGTGCCAGGTATGCCTCATTTTTCTTTCTTGTTTTTCGCAGCGGTTATTGGTGGCGTTGCTTTCTTTGGCGCGAAATTAAAAGCCAAGAAGATCGTTGAAGATGAACAAAAAGCACAAGAAGAACAAGTTCAAACTCAACAAAAAGAAGAAGAGAGTAAAGATTTAAGTTGGGATGACGTTAATCACGTTGACGTTATTGGTTTAGAAATTGGTTATCGCCTAATACCATTAGTTGATAAAGGCCAGGGCGGTGAGCTCTTAAATAGAATTAAAGGGGTGCGTAAAAAACTCTCCCAAGAATTTGGCTTTTTGGTGCCACCCGTCCACATTCGCGATAATTTAGATCTAGAGCCAAACACTTATCAAATTTCATTAATGGGCGTAACCGTAGGAGAAGCGGAAATCCGTCATGATCATGAGCTGGCGATTAATCCGGGACAAGTATTTGGAAGCATTGAAGGTATCCCAACTAAAGACCCTGCGTTTGGACTAGATGCGGTCTGGATTAAGCAAAATATGCGAGAACAGGCACAATCATTAGGTTATACCGTGGTTGATGCAGCAACAGTGTTAGCGACACATTTGAGCCAAATTTTAAATAATAATGCTGCACAATTAATTGGCCATGAAGAGGTACAGAACTTACTTGACCGTTTAGGGAAAAATTATCCTAAATTAGTTGAAGGGTTAATACCTGATACTCTTCCACTCGGAAGTGTCGTTAAAGTACTTCAAAACCTAATGAATGAAGGCGTTGCAGTGCGCGATATGCGCTCTATAGTTCAAACATTAGTAGAATATGGGCCTAAGAGCCAAGATACAGATGTACTAACCGCTGCGGTACGAATAGCGTTACGTAAATTCATTGTTCAAGACCTTATCGGAGCGGCCCCTGAAGTACCTGTCATAACATTGGCGCCTGAGCTGGAACAGATGTTGCATCAGTCAATGCAAATGGCTGGTGATGATGGCGCAGGTATAGAGCCTGGCCTTGCAGAACGCTTGCAAAAATCACTTACCGATGGTGCACAGCAACAAGAATTGGCTGGTGATTCACCAATACTGTTAACATCGGGAATTCTGAGAACAGTATTGGCGAAATTCGTAAAATATACGATTCCTGGATTGAGAGTAATTTCTTATCAGGAAATACCAGACGATAAGCAAATAAAAATTGTGAGTGCTATCGGAAATTAGTCAGCCAAGTAGATATTAGTCAGGCCTAGCCTGCCAAGCTGAATTAAGGGGTTATCAGTGAAAATTAAACGTTACGTTGCTAAAGATATGAGAACAGCACTTACTCAAATCAAAGAGGAGCTTGGTGCTGACGCAGTCATAATGTCGAATAAGAAAATCCCTGAAGGTGTCGAACTTATGGCCGCGGTTGATTACGGTCACAAGCCAGAGACAACGGAGCCAGAAGCTACGCAACCTAAAGCAGAGCTTGCTGATGATGTGGTTAAGTTATCAGTAGGGAATCAGTCGCAAGTAGCTCAAATACCAAACCAGCGTGAAATGCAAGCCGATACTGAGCAAGCCGCACCTGCTGATAGCCTGGCAGCATTACTTTCTAGAAATGTGCAACAAGAGCAATCAACGAATATCCAGCAGCAATCAACAAGCCAAGAGCCAGATTTAGAAGTTCAGCTAAAGAAGTTTACAGATCGCCTTCAGCAACAAGGCTCAGAACATAGTAATGAACAACAAGAAACCGACATCGACAATATTTATCAAGGTGATGGCTTCGGCGCCACAAAAGTACAGAATCAAGCGGTTAATAGTCAAACCCAAGCTACATCTGCTGATGTAGTAAGCGTCGATGCATTTAATCAAATGAAAGAAGAAATGGCTTCTATTCGTCAATTATTAGAGCATCAAGTATCTGGCTTAATGTGGCAAGATATGGCGCAAAAAGATCCTAATCGAGCAATGTTAAATGAAAAGCTAATTAGCTTGGGGATTTCAGAAGGGTTAGCTGATCAAATTGCGGGTTACGTACCTTCGCATTTATCACAAGAACAAAGCTGGGAAAGTGCCTTGCAGCTGTTAACTAATCAAATAAACACGACTAATAACGATATTATTCATCGTGGTGGTGTTGTTTCTCTAGTAGGGCCAACAGGTGTAGGTAAAACAACAACGTTAGCAAAACTAGCTGCTAGATTTGCTCAAGTGCATGGTGCTGATGAGTTAGTGTTAATTTCAACAGATACCTACCGAATTGGCGGCTTTGAACAGTTAGAAACCTACGGGAAAATAATTGGTTGCCAAGTTAAGTTAGCAAAAGATCAAGAAACCTTAGAAATGTTGCTTCAACAATTTAGTAACAAAAAACTTGTACTAATTGATACTGCAGGTATGGGACAACGAGATATGCGCTTAGCAGAGCACTTATCTGGTCTGGTGGCCAATTCGCGAACTAGAATTAGAAATTACCTTGTACTAGCGGCCAATACCCAGCAGGCAGTGATGCAAGAAAATGTCGAACGATTTAAGAAAATCCCTCTATGTGGCTGTATTTTTACTAAACTAGATGAAAGCCTAAGTATGGGTGAAATTATTGCGACGGCTATCCAAAATGGGTTACCAATTGGTTATCTAACAGACGGTCAGCGTGTACCTGAAGATATTAAAGTTGCAAATGCTGAAAAATTGGTTAGTCTTGCAGAGAAAATAGCAAACAAATCAGCGATGAAATTCAATTTTGTTGCTCATAAACAACAGATGGCTTCAGCCGCTGTTGGTTAACCACTGAGAAGTTGTAGATGATAGACCAAGCAAGTGGCTTAAGAAAAATGCAAGATTTAAAGCAAATCAAAGTTATCGCAGTTTCTGGAGGCAAAGGTGGCGTTGGTAAAACTAATGTCTCACTTAATACTTCCATCGCGCTTGCCAAACAAGGTAAGCAGGTATTAGTACTTGATGCCGACTTGGGTTTGGCAAATGTAGATGTCATGCTAGGTTTGCGTGTAAAAAAGAATATCTCTCATGTACTTAGCGGTGAATGCGAACTTGATGATATTATTATCGAAGGCCCATGTGGCATAAAAATCATTCCAGCCACCTCTGGCACCCAGTCAATGGTAGACTTAACTCCTTCAGAACATGCTGGTTTAATTCGCGCCTTTAGTGAAATGCAAACTGAATTTGATGTATTAATCGTAGATACCGCCGCAGGTATTTCAGATATGGTACTGAGTTTTGCAAGAGCGTCTCAAGATGTCATGTTAGTGGTTTGTGACGAACCAACCTCTATCACTGATTGCTATGCATTAATGAAATTGCTTAGTCGGGACCATGGCGTTTTTAAATTTAAAGTTGTTGCCAATATGGTTAGAAGTTTAAAAGAAGGTCAGCAACTTTTTGCAAAATTAACTAAAGTAACCGATCGATTTTTAGACGTAGCAATTGAGCTAGTGGCAATTGTGCCTTTCGATGAAAACATTAGAAAATCAGTACGGAAACAAAAAGCAATTGTCGACGCATTTCCAGATTCACCTGCCTCAAAAGCATTCACTGAGTTGGCAACTAAAGTCAATCGTTGGCCGATACCTAACCGTCCATCAGGTCATTTAGAGTTTTTTATTGAGCAATTATTAGAACATCAATAACGCGAAGACTGGAGTTTAAGTGGTAAAAGCAAACGCTTACGCAAGCACCAATGATAAAACTGCACTTATCCAAGAGCATTCTGTTCTTGTTAAGCGCATTGCTTATCATTTACTTGCAAGATTACCTGCTAGTGTTATTGTCGACGATTTAATTCAATCGGGTATGATTGGTTTATTAGAGGCGGCTAATAATTTTGACGGCTCAAAAGGGGCGAGTTTTGAAACCTTTGCAGGGATAAGAATTCGTGGCGCAATGCTTGATGAAATCCGCAAAGGGGACTGGACTCCTCGCTCTGTACATAAAAATAGTCGCATGGTCAGTGAGGCGATCAAATCACTAGAAGCAGAATTTGGTCGAGATGTTACTGATGCTGAAGTGGCTGAAAAACTTGATATTTCAGTAAATGAATACCATCATATCCTTAATGAAGTAAGTTCAGGTAAGATTATTGGCATTGAAGACTTAGGTGTTAGTGATGATGTGATTACTTATGATGAAGAATATCAAGAAGATGATCCATATCATACAATAGAACAAGTAGTCTTTAAAAAAAGGTTAACAGATTGCATTTCGACTTTACCTGAAAGAGAAGCTTTAGTACTGTCTCTTTATTATGATGAAGAGCTAAACTTAAAAGAAATTGGACAAGTTTTAGACGTAAGTGAGTCCAGAGTCAGTCAAATTCATAGTCAGGCAATGCATCGCTTAAAAGCACGTATGCAATCTTGGCAAAGTTAAGTAAAATATATATTAAACTTATTGAAACATTTCACCGGAGGGTGCCTTGGATAAAAATATGAAAGTACTTGTTGTTGATGACTTTTCAACAATGAGACGAATTGTAAAAAACTTATTGCGTGACTTAGGCTTTACTAATATTCAAGAGGCAGATGATGGCAGTACTGCATTACCTATGCTTCAAGGCGGTGACTTCGATTTCGTTGTTACTGACTGGAACATGCCAGGTATGCAAGGTATTGACTTGCTTAAAGCGATTCGAGCTGATGAAAAACTAGCACATATTCCTGTGTTACTAATCACAGCTGAAGCTAAGAAAGAGCAAATCGTGATGGCTGCTCAAGCTGGTGTAAATGGCTACATTGTTAAACCATTTACTGCTGCAACGCTTAAAGAGAAGCTAGATAAAATTTTTGAACGTTTAGGATAAACGATACTAAGCGTGAGGAAATTACATGAATAAAGTATCTGGCGGAAATATAACGTTAGAGCAAGCTAAGTCTTTGGTCGAGTTTTTAGAAAATGACGAGCAAGATAAAGCAGATGCCTTGTTAGCTGAAATTCAAAACCCAATAAACTCAGAGCTATTTGCTGAGATTGGTAAATTGACTCGACAATTGCACGATTCAATGATGAATTTTCAGGTCGACTCTAGATTGAACGACTTAGCAAATGCTGATATCCCAGATGCGAAGGAACGTCTTAATTATGTTATTAGTCGAACGGAAGACGCGGCTAATAAAACAATGGATGCTGTGGAATCAATATTTCCAGTAGTCGATACCATTCAGCAGCAAGTCAAAGCGGTAGATCCTTTATGGAAAAAGCTGATGCATAACGATTTGAATCTTGGTGAATTTAAGTCACTTTGTATTGATATCGATAAGTTATTAAAAACAACTTCCACAGAAACAGAACGTATGCATGCGTTGATGACAGATGTGTTAATGGCGCAAGACTTCCAAGATTTAACTGGACAGGTTATTCGTAAAGTTATTGATTTAGTCCGTGAAGTGGAAGAAAGCTTAATTAATATGCTGACTGCATTTGGCGTGACGGAAGTAGAACAAAAAGAAAATGCAACCCTTAAAACTGGTGAAAACTTAGTCGAAGGGCCGATCGTGAATACTGAAGAAAGAGATGATGTTGTGTCTGACCAAGACGACGTAGATGATCTCTTATCTAGTTTAGGATTTTAGCGGGAGTTTGGTGCATGTCCTTTGAAGCGGATGAAGAAATTCTACAGGATTTTTTGATAGAAGCGGGTGAAATACTCGAAGCGCTCTCTGAGCAACTAGTAGAATTAGAAAATGATCCTGATAATGCTGATTTATTAAATGCAATCTTTAGAGGTTTTCATACCGTAAAAGGTGGCGCCGGATTTTTGTCGTTAACCGAATTGGTTGACTGTTGTCACGGTGCTGAAAACGTTTTTGATATTTTAAGAAATGGCCAACGTTCAGTTACACCTGAACTGATGGACGTTATTTTGCAAGCGCTTGACGAAGTTAACGTTATGTTTGCTGCAGTGCAAAATAGAGAAGATATGGATGCTGCACCTCCTGAGCTTTTAGCTGAGTTACACCGTTTAAGTGTGCCTGAAGGTGAAGAAGAAGCTGCTCCTGAGCCAGAACCAGAACCCGAGCCTACACCAACTCCAACTCCAGTTTCAGAAAGTAGCGACTCTTCTGAAGATATGACAGAAGATGAGTTTGAAGCTTTACTAGATGAATTACATGGCCCAAGTGGTGGTCCATCTGCGGCACCGAGTACCGAAACTAGTAGTGTTAGTGGCGATGAAATCACCGATGATGAATTCGAATCTTTACTAGATGAATTGCACGGGCAAGGTGCATTTTCAAGTGCATCAGCAGCACCTACACCAGAAAGTACTGCTACATCTGATGAAATCAATGACAACGAATTTGAAGCATTGCTGGATGAATTACACGGTAAAGGCAAAGCTCCTAGTACGAGTGCAGGTTCTGCGCCAACACCGACTCCAACAGAAAAACCAGCGGCTCAAGCACCTAAAAAGGCTGAGCCAGCCAAACCAGCAGCTAAACCAAAGCCAGTAGCGAAACCTGCTGGTAAAGCTAAGCCAGCAGCGAAAGATAAAAAAGCTGCAGCTCCAGCAGCTTCTCAAGCTGAAACAACGGTACGTGTAGATACTAAACGCCTAGACCAAATTATGAACATGGTAGGTGAATTGGTATTAGTTCGTAATCGATTGACCAGCTTAGGCTTAACGAAAGAAGATGAAGAGTTAACTAAGGCGGTTTCTAATTTAGATGCTGTTACTACCGACCTTCAAGGCGCGGTAATGAAAACGCGGATGCAACCAATCAAGAAAGTTTTTGGTCGATTCCCGCGTGTTGTTCGTGACTTAGCACGAAGTTTAAACAAAGAAATTAAGTTGATCCTCGAAGGTGAAGATACTGATTTAGATAAAAACCTTGTTGAAGCGCTAGCTGATCCGTTAGTGCATTTAGTGCGTAACTCGGTTGATCATGGTATTGAAGAACCAGACGCTCGAGAAGCAAATGGCAAACCGCGCGAAGGTACAGTAATTCTTTCAGCTTCACAAGAAGGTGATCATATCTTGCTAACCATTCGAGATGATGGTGCAGGCATGAATGCCGATAAGCTAAAAGAAATCGCTATTGAACGAGGTGTGTTAGACGCTGAAGCGGCGGCTAGAATGCCAGAGAAAGAAGCGTTTAGCTTAATATTTGCCCCAGGCTTTTCAACTAAAACTGAAATTTCAGAAGTGTCTGGCCGTGGTGTAGGTATGGATGTGGTGAAAACTAAAATCACCCAACTTAATGGCACAGTAAATATTGATTCAGAAAGAGGCGTAGGAACGGTTCTTGAAATTAAGGTGCCTTTAACATTAGCAATTCTACCGACGTTAATGGTTGTTGTTGGTGAACAAATATTTGCCTTACCATTAGCTGGTGTTAATGAAATATTCCACTTAGATTTGACTAATACCAACACAGTTGATGGCCAATTAACAATTATTGTTAGAGAAAAGGCGATACCGCTATTCTACTTAGATCAATGGTTAGTGAGAGGCGGTACTGATAAACCTAGAGATAAGGGACACGTTGTAATTGTTCAACTTGGCTCTCAACAAGTAGGTTTTGTAGTAGATAGTTTAATTGGTCAAGAAGAAGTCGTTATTAAACCGCTTGATCGTTTACTTCATGGCACGCCGGGAATGGCTGGTGCAACAATCACTAGTGACGGTGGCATAGCGTTAATTCTAGATGTGCCAAGCATGTTGAAGCATTACGCCAAAAAATCAGACGTACATAAGAAGTTACGTAAGTAAAATAACGCCAAATTAAGAGATATTAAATGGCATACAAAGTATTGGTGGTTGATGACTCTAGCTTCTTTCGACGTAGAGTCAGCGACATCCTTAGCCAAGACTCAAACATCGAAGTAGTTGATGTTGCTATTAATGGCAAGGAGGCTGTAGAAAAAGCTGCCAAACTTAGACCAGACGTAATCACTATGGACATTGAAATGCCAGTCTTAAATGGTATTGAAGCTGTTCGTCAGATTATGTCTGACTCACCCACCGCTATTTTAATGTTTTCATCGTTAACACATGAAGGTGCCAAAGCGACATTTGAAGCGTTGGATGCTGGTGCATTAGATTTTTTACCGAAAAAGTTTAATGAAATAGCCAAAAATAGTGATGATGCTGGCAGCCTACTTAGGCAACGTGTATTAGAATTAGGTCGAAAAAGTGCTTCAGTAAAAAGAGGTAGTTTCGCTTCTAATCGACTTGCAAATAGGCCAATACGAACGAATAAGTCAGCTGGTTTATCTTCTGGTATCAAACGACCACTAGGTCAAAAATCAGCGCCAACTTCATCTACAGAGCCAGCAAAGTTAGTAGCGAGTAAATTAAGAAAAAGCTCTGGTAAAAAGTATAAATTATTAGCAATTGGTACTTCTACTGGTGGTCCTGTTGCGTTACAGAAAATTTTAACTCTTATTCCTAAAAACTTCCCACTGCCTATTGTGATGATTCAGCATATGCCGGCAGCATTTACAGAAGCGTTTTCAAATCGCTTAGACTCTCTGTGTCAAATTTCCGTCAAAGAAGCCCAGGATGGCGACAGGTTAACGCCTGGTACTGCTTACTTAGCGCCCGGTGGCATGCAAATGCTTATCGATGGTACGGAAAATGCAGCAAAACTAAAGATAATGGAAGACAACTCGCCAAGAGTTGCTTACAAACCAAGTGTAGATATTAGTTTTGGCTCTGCAGCGAAGATATATAGTGGTGATGTACTAGCGGTAATATTGACCGGCATGGGCGCAGATGGAAGGGAAGGCTCTCGCATGTTAAAAAGTAAAGGTGCGACAATTTGGGCGCAAGATGAAGCAAGTTGTGTTGTTTATGGTATGCCACAAGCGGTAACTGCAGCTGGTTTATCCGAAATGTCATTACCACTTGAGGAAGTAGCAGCAACTATCCTCAAGGAGGTTGGGAATGGATAAGCTCAGTATTGCTGGGCTTGTTGTTGCGATATTAGCTATATACCTAGGATTTAGTATCGAAGGTGGAGCGATATCGACGCTATTTGAATTTCCAGCATTTATTATTGTATTTGGCGGCACTGTTGGTGCTGTCATGTTGCAATCCTCTCATGAACAGTTCTTTCACGCGATTAAATTGTTAAAGTGGGTTTTTACACCGCCAAAATTCGATATCGACAGAGGAATAGAAGATATAGTCGACTGGGCACAAAAAGCCCGAGAGTCTGGATATTTAGTACTCGAAAATATAGCGTTTGATATTGATGATCATTTTGTCAATAAGGGGCTGAATTTTCTTGCTGACGGTGTTGAAACAGAACAGTTAATTACTAATATCGAACTAGATTTAGAATTATATCGCGAGCATAGTTTGCGCTCTGCAAATATTTACGAGTCAATGGGGGGCTATAGCCCAACTATTGGTATTCTTGGTGCCGTGCTTGGGCTTATTCAAGCAATGAGCAATTTAAGTAATCCAGATATGTTAGGACAAGGCATTGCTACTGCTTTTGTCGCAACAATATATGGTGTTGGCTTTGCTAATTTAATTTACATTCCTGTAGCTAACAAGTTACGTACAATTATTCATCAGCAAACCATGTATCGCGAGATGATGGCACAAGGGCTTATTGCAATTTCGCAAGGTGAAAACCCTCATGCCATTGAAAATCGATTGTCAGCATTTAGGTTAAATGAATAATGCGTATAAGAATCAAACGCCATGATGTCGAGCACGACGATGTTCATCGTTGGTTAGTTTCTTATGCTGATTATATGACACTTCTTTTTGCTTTGTTTGTTGTGTTATATGCTATGGCAATGGTCAATGAAGAGCCATTTGAAACGGTCACAGAGTCTTTAGGTCGTGTTTTTCAAGCAAATGATGAACTACCTAAAAACCGTGGTCACGGCGACGATATTTTACCTGTCAATTCCAGCCGTACTAACAAGCGTTTATATGGCAATGGTATTAAAGATGAGAAAGGTCCAGAGTTAACCGATGGCGATCCAATATTATCTAATGTATCAGATAGTGATGTTGGCACTAATTTAACTTCGCTTGAGGAAGAGTTACACACCGCGTTATATGATCTAATTGAGTCGGGGTATGCGCAACTGCAAATCGATGGAGACTGGCTTGAAATTGAACTTAACAGTGGACTGCTTTTTCCTAGCGGATCTTCATCTCCCACCTCTTCAGCCAGAGCTATTTTGTCGGTTATCAATAACATATTAGCTGATGTAACTAATTTTATTCGCGTTAGAGGCTATACTGATAATCAACCGATAAATAATGAAATATATGAATCGAATTGGGAGCTTTCTGTATTTCGTGCAACAGCGGTACTACGATTAATGGAAGAGCTTGAAATTGTACCTGAACGCATGGCGATTGAAGGTTATGGCCAATATTACCCCAGTGCTGATAATACTACCGAGGAAGGTAGGGCACAAAACCGCAAGGTTGTGATTGCAATTTCAAAGTACGGTTTAGATAAAGCTAGTTTACTTGAAACGCCAGCGGTAAGTATTAATGATATTCAAGCAGTAGAGGAAGTAGTTGATTCTACTGATAAAGATAATAGAATAAAAATTATTAGGTTGGAAAACGGAGCGATTCGTATTACAACCCGTGACGAAGATAATTCTGACGACTCAAATTAAGTAGGTGCTCTGTTGGTAGTTTGGACGATAGCAAATCAAAAAGGTGGTGTGGGTAAGACTACGTCAACTATCTCTCTTGGTGGTTTATTAGCAGAGAGGGGAAATAGAGTATTGCTAGTAGATACTGACCCGCATGCGTCACTTAGTTATTATTTTGGTATTGAGTCAGAAGATCTAGAGCTAAGCGTCTATGACTTGTTTACTCAAGTTTCTACAAAAGAACAAATTGAGCAAAGTCTTTGCCCAACAAAATATAAGAATATCGATATTCTTCCTGCAACCATGGGACTAGCGACGCTTGATCGCGCATTGGGTACTAAAGGAGGAATGGGTTTAGTGCTTAAAAAGGCGATTCAAAAACTTGAAGGTGATTACGATTTTGTATTGATGGATTGTCCACCTGTACTTGGCGTACTGATGGTAAATGCACTAGCAGCATCAGATAGAATTATCGTGCCAGTACAAACTGAGTTCTTAGCCCTAAAAGGCTTAGATCGCATGATGAAAACAATGGAGATAATGCAAGGTGAACAGCAAGAACCGTTTACTTATACTATAGTTCCAACAATGTTTGATAAAAGAACTAAAGCATCGTTATTGGCGTATCAAAAATTACAAGAAGTCTATGGTGATACCGTTTGGCCAGGTGTTATTCCTGTAGATACTAACTTTAGAAACGCTAGTGTTGCACAAAAAGTTCCTTCGGATTACGCAGGAGCCTCTAGAGGGGTGTATGCTTATAAGAGCTTACTTAAACATTTATTAAAACTTTCGGTGGTGAAAAAGTAGATGTCAAAATCATTAGCTGCTAGTCAAAAAGTTATGAAGTCTTACTTGTCTGAACTATTAACAGACGAGTCAGAGCAGCTGGAACACAAAGAGCCAGAAAACCAGAAGTTAGAAAAGTTACTGGAAAATGTAACACCGACTACAACATTACCAATTGAAGAAAAAGTAACTACTACAAAAGCTAAAGCTAAAGTAGAAATACCAACTGCTGAGCCGCCCGTTGTTAAAAAATCGGCGCCAGTTATTGAAGAAGCACCAGCCAAAGATATCGAGCTTCAAACTATCAAGAGCCAAAAAGGCATTACGGTTGAAGTGCGAAAAGATTATCGAGAAGGTAGCTTTCAAGCTATGTTTTTCGAAGTGGCAGGTCTTACCATTGCGGTGCCATTAATCGAGCTAGGCGGCATACATAATGTTGAACCTATCAATAATTTGATGGGAAAACCAAATTGGTTTAAAGGGGTAATGTTACACCGAGAAGAAAAAATTAACGTTGTTGATACTGCGCAATGGGTGATGCCAGAAAAGTGTGATGATAAATTAAAAGATTCACTAAACTATCAATATATTATAATGTTAAGTAATAGTCAGTGGGGGCTAATGGCAGAAACATTAGTTGATACTGTTACTTTAGAACAGTCCGATGTGAAGTGGATGGAAAATTCACATAAAAGACCTTGGCTCGCCGGGTTAGTAAAAGACAGAATGTGTGCGTTACTAGATGTAGATGCCCTTATCACGTTGTTAGATAAAGGGCTTGACGTATACCAAGCATAAATATGTTGCCTTCAACGCAACCTAGAAAATTAACTTGAGGACAAGAAGTATGTCTGATGAAAGACGTAATGCTAATGAAGCTATCGATACCAATGATGAAGTATTGCAATGGGTAACGTTTAAGTTAGAAACTGAAACTTATGGCATTAACGTAATGCAAGTCCAAGAAGTATTACGTTATACCGAAATTGCTCCAGTTCCAGGTGCACCAGACTATGTACTAGGGATTATAAATCTTCGTGGTAATGTTGTTACGGTTATCGATACTCGCTCTCGGTTTGGACTAGAATCAGCTGAAGTAACTGATAATACGCGCATTGTGATTATTGAAGCAGAAAAACAAGTAATTGGTATTTTGGTTGATAGTGTCGCTGAAGTTGTTTACTTGAAAGCTTCTGAAATTGATGTTGCACCAAATGTTGGAAATGAAGAAAGTGCTAGATTTATTCAAGGCGTATCTAACAGAGAAGGTGAGCTGTTAATTTTAGTTGATCTGAATAAATTACTTTCAGACGACGAATGGGATGAACTTAAACAGTTCTAAACCGTTAATTTAAGCAAAAAAGCCTGATTGTCAGGCTTTTTTTGTGAATGGAACTATAGCATTGCATATCGAACTTACTATCCTTGCGTTGGGACTACTGATTGTTTTAGTAACATATTCAGTTTTGTTATTTAAATTTTTTCGATTATCAAGTCAATTAAAGCTTTTGCAAAGTCAAATAACAGCGACAGAGTTGTTAAATGGTGACTTGCAAATGAACTTAAGTACCTTACATAAAGAATTTACTGACTTTAAAGTGAACTGTGAGCTTGCTGAAACGGAAAATAGTCAAGTAAGTAAACAACTTGAACATCGTATTAA
Organism: Thalassotalea algicola; assembly: GCF_012932965.1. Taxonomy (GTDB): domain Bacteria; phylum Pseudomonadota; class Gammaproteobacteria; order Enterobacterales; family Alteromonadaceae; genus Thalassotalea_F; species Thalassotalea_F algicola. The sequence continues at coordinate 120,803 of NZ_JABBXH010000005.1, forward strand.
GACCCTTCAACAAGAGCAGGCTTCAATTAATAGCCAGTTAATACAGGTTCAAGAGCAGCAACCTCAAGATAAGTTCTACACTCGAGCTAATAAATTGGCAGAAAAAGGTGCAGATGTAGAAGAAATCATGGCTGAGTGCGACTTACCTAGAGCTGAGGTTGAAATGCTATTAGCCATACATAAACAAGGTAAGTAGTTCGCAACATTTAGAAATGGTTTTTAATATCGATGTTTGTAAAGGTAAGTGCAACTTAACTACTCTGCATGTTAATATGCCGCCGAAAATAATAATGATTCAAGGGTTTTTTCGTGAATAGTATTTCTTCTCCCCCGCGTTTTATGCGCATGTTTTTCGTCACATGTTTATTAGTGTTATCGGGCTGTTCATCGACACCTGATGTCGAAAATGACCCTAAAGATCCGTTAGAGCCAATTAATCGAGTCTCGTGGACGATTACTTGGGACTATGCAGATAAGTACGTGTTTAAACCTGCTTCGTCAGCTTATGCTGATTATACGCCGACGTTTTTACGATCTGGTTTACATAATATGGCGTTAAACCTTAATGAACCCTCGTCGTTTATTAATAACCTATTGCAAGGTAAATTTACTAACGCAGGTAAAAGTGCCGGGCGATTTATTTTAAACTCCACTATTGGCTTATTTGGCTTCTTCGACCCTGCGAGTGATTTTGAATGGTCAACGCCACAAGAAGAGTTTGGTGAAGTATTAGCTGTTTATGGCGTAGGTGATGGCCCTTATATTGTTATTCCAGGCTTAGGTCCAAGCTCTGTACGTGAAGAAGTTGGTGATTTTGTCGATCGGTACTATTGGCCTCTAGCGGTTATTGATTTTTGGCCAAATATTGTGCGTAGTGCGATTATCGGCCTTGAAGCGCGAGCTTCACTTGGCGATCAGGAGCAACTTATTTATGAGGCTGTTGACCCGTACGAGTTTGTTAAAAACGTTTATTTCCAAAATATGCAATATAAAGTTTATGACGGTAACCCACCGATAGAAGTGGATGAAGATGAAGAAGCTGAACTTGACGCATACTTAGATGAATTTGAAGATGAAGGCTAATATAAAAGCTAGTAAAAAGGTGCATGATTGCACCTTTTTATGTCTTTATTTATTAATTGCTTAACAACACTTAACCCTATTGATAGAATTCGCCGTTGTTTTATCGTTAATTAGCTCTTGCAAGGACATAGTTGCTCAATGAGAAAATTCGTAATAAAAATTGCTGCGCTAGCGGCAGGTCTACTAATTTCCGTGTCGGCACTGACAGCCGCAGTACCTAGTCAAATTTCCCCGCAGCAACTTGAACAATTCAAAAAATTACCTGCCTCACAACAGAGAGCTTTGGCGCAAAGTATGGGCGTTGACTACAATGCCATTAAAAAACAGCTTCAAGGCACAGGGCAACAAGAAAATGAAAAATTCAACCAAGAGGACGTTGTTTACCCTCGTGGTACAAAATTTGATGAAAAGGGTAATCCTATTTTTCCTGATGATGAATTTTTAGAAGAAGAGGAAGAAGGGGATACTGAGCCAAAACCATTTGGCTATGAAGTATTCGCCAATGCGCCATACACTTTTGCACCGACCATGGATATCGCAGTTCCTGAAAACTACATTATTGGTGCTGGTGATGTTCTTAAAATTCAAATGTTTGGTAAAGAGAATGAAGAGCATGAGTTGTCAGTTAATCGTCGCGGTGAAATTGTATTACCTAATTTAGGGCCATTTTCTGTTTCCGGGTTAACTTACCGCGAATTAAAAAACTATTTTTCTAAAGAAATCAAAAAGAAAGTACTTGGCGTTGATGTCGTGGTAACTCTTTCAGAGCTACGCTCAATGCGCATATTTGTCGCTGGTGATGCATTTAAGCCGGGCCCATATGTATTGAGCGCATTATCAAGTGTTACACATGCAATTTTTGCCGCTGGTGGTATTAATGATATAGGTTCATTGCGAAATATTCAGGTTAAACGGGCAGGTAAATTAGTTACCACGTTGGACTTATATGACCTGTTAATTTTCGGTGACTCATCAAGTGATATTCTGCTTAAGTCGGGTGATGTTGTGTTTATTGCGCCTGTTGGTGATCGCGTAACTGTCGACGGTGAAGTTCGACGTCCAGCTATTTATGAGTTAGCAAACAAAGAAAGTTTCGAGTCAGTAGTTAAGATGGCGGGCGGGTTATTGCCATCGGCATATCCATCTTCAACCGTGGTTGAACGATTTAATCAACACAATATTCGAACGATCGTTAATATTGATCTGACTAAATCGGAAGCCAAAGCCAAACTTGTTAAAGGTGGTGATGTTGTTAAGGTGATGAAAACATCTGAACAGTACGATGAGTCGGTAACGATTATTGGTGCGGTAGCTCGTCCGGGTAAATACCAGTGGCACAAAGGGCAGAGAGTAACGGATTTATTACCTAATATTCACGCCTACATGTTAGAAGATGCGGACTTGAATTACAGCATAATTGTTAGAGAAAAGGACATTGGCCGCAATATTGAAGTATTGCAGTTTAGCTTATTCAATGCGTTAAGTGATCTAAACTCGCAAGATAATTTACTTATTCAACCGCATGATCGAGTTCTAGTTTTTTCAATTAATGAAAAGAATGCTTTTGCAGAAGAGTCATTAGATTTATTGGCAATGACTCAAGAAGAATTAAAGAAAAAGAGTAAAGAAAAAGCTAAAGAACAATATAAAGATCGCATGTTTTGGCTAGAGTATGGTGAAGAAGAGCCATTAGAAGAGTTTGATGAATTAGATGAATCACTTAAGCTTGCCGAAAAATCAATGGAAGAACTGACAGGAGGCTCTTATGAAGAAGAAGTTGACCCTAAAGATATTGCTATTTTTTCTCGCCAAAGGTTGTTAACTCCAGTTATTAAAAAGCTTCAATACCAAGCTGCATCAGGAGAACCGCTTCAACTAATTGAAGTGGTAGGTGCGGTTAAATATCCTGGCATTTATCCATTAGCTCAGAATTCTAATGTCCAAGATCTTGTTGCTGCATCTGGAGGGTTACTAGAATCAGCCTATTTAGATCGCGCGGAGATTACCCGAAATGAAATAGTGGATAATAAAGCACAAAAAAGCTCAATGAATATTAACCTTCACAGTGCTATTGCTGGGGAAGTTGCACATAATATATCAATACAAAGTAAAGACCGTCTAAATATTCACACTATTCCTGCTTGGCAAGAAAACCACATTATTGAGTTAAGAGGCGAATTTTTATTTCCTGGTAAATACACCATTCAACGCGGTGAAACTTTGGGGCAATTAATAGAGCGTGCAGGCGGTTTTTCTGAGTTTGCTTATTTAGATGGTTCTGTATTTACTCGCGAAAAGCTAAAACAGTTAGAGTTGCAAAACATTTTAAAAGTTTCAGAAAGCTTGCGTATGGAAATTGCGTCAAAGAGTTTGTCTCAAAAGGATTCCCAATCTATTGACTATGAACAAGCACGAATGCTATTGGCGGATTTGACTAAAGTACAACCAGTAGGTCGTTTGGTTGTAGACTTGCCAAGAATTAGTAAAGACTTGAATGCGGATATATTGTTAGAAAATGGCGACGTCCTTTATGTACCAACTAAACAAAACTCAATTAATGTTGTTGGGCAGGTTCAAGTAGCAACATCACATTTATATCGTGATGGATTAGATGCTCATGATTATGTCGAGCTAAGCGGCGGAGTTAAGCAACAAGCTGATGATGGTCGGATATATGTTATAAAGGCAAATGGGCGTGTCATTATTCCTGATTCTAACAGTTGGTTTTCAAGCAATGAAAATACTTTGAGCCCGGGAGATACAGTAGTTGTACCATTAGATTCATACTTTATGGATAACCTAAGTTTATGGTCTACTGCGACACAAATTATTTACCAAATGGCAGTAGCAGTGGCATCTATATCAAAGATTTAGCATTAAATTATGTAAATTTGTGTAACTTAGCTAGAAAAGCATTCGTATTTACTAGCTAAGTCACCAATATAACACTATAATTCACGCTGATTTACGGACGTGCTTTAACAGATTTGAAGCAACAATTAATTTAATTGGTCACCTTTAAACAATATGTTTGATTTTTTTGCTTTAGCAGTTGCATTTTTCTCCTCAATTTTGACTATTAAGGTTCTTCTTCCTCTTGCGCCCCATATAGGTCTCATCGACATTCCTAGCGAAAGAAAAAGGCATGATGGTGCTATTCCCCTAATAGGTGGTATCTCAATTTTTACTGGTGTATTAATTGCTTCCACACTATTTATTGGTCAAAGCCAAATTGTTAATTTGTACTTAATTTCTTCAGCGTTAATTGTTTTTATAGGTACACTTGATGACATTTACGACCTAAGTGTAGGCTCTCGTATATTATTTCAAGGCATCATTGCGTGCGTTCTCGTTTTTGGTGCAGGTGAATATATTCATAATTTTGGCAACATAATTAGTTTTGGCAATGTAGATATTGGAAGTTATGGAATGATATTTACTATTTTGGCCGTCATTGCTGCTATTAATGCATTTAATATGGTTGATGGAATTGATGGTTTGGCAGGCTCTATGAGTATAATCACTATTGCGTCAGTAGCAATATTAACTGTATTGAATTCGCCGGATCAAAATGTGTTATTGCCATTACTAATTGTTGTTTCAACAATCCCATACTTGTTTTATAACGTTAGTACTCGTAACCCTCGTGGAAAAAAAATATTTATGGGGGATGCAGGTAGTATGTACATGGGGTTGACGATAATTTGGCTTCTTACGATAAGTACTCAGTCAAGTGAAGCAAGTAGTAGCTCATTTAGGCCTGTTACAGCACTATGGATAATTGCAATTCCTTTAATGGATATGTTTGCTATTATGTATCGCCGCATAAGGAAAGGAGAGTCACCATTTAAAGCGGATAATGGCCATATCCATCATATCTTTTTAGCAAATGGCTTTACTTCAAGGAAAGCTTTATGGTTGATCAGTTTCTTATCAGTATTATGTGCGGCAGTTGGAATTACTGGTGATTATTACGCGATACCTGAGTGGTTAATGCTGGTTGGCTTCATCTTGGTGTTTTGTGTTTATACTACAGTACTTCAAAAACACTGTATTATCCCAATTAAGCAAAGAAAAGTAAGAGCGCGTAATAACCTACCCACAAAAGATTAACTAATCTATAAATTCGAACATTAATAGAAACATATAAGTATTCGACATAATATTTCGCTCTTGATAGACTCCTGTTTAGTTTACATTACATCTAATTTTAAATAGTCTTTATGAATAAAAATAATGGTTTCACTATGATCGAACTGCTCATTGTGATTGTGATATTAGGCTTGTTGGCGTCATTAGTGGCTCCAAAATTCTTTAACCAACTTGGCACAGCTGAGCGTGGTGTAGCATTGGCGCAAATGAATGCATTCGAAACCGCTTTAGATACTTATCGTTTAGATATTGGTACATATCCCACTTCTCTTGAAAGTCTGCGAAAAAGTGATATTCCTCGTTGGGATGGTCCATATTTACCAAAGGATATTCCATTAGATCCTTGGGGTAATCCATATGTTTATACAACGCCCGGTGACGACGGTAATCCCTATAAAATGATGTCTTATGGTGCAGATGGTCAGCCAGGTGGTACCGACACTAATGAAGATATAGTGCATAAATAATGTTGTTAGGTGAAATACTTACAAAAGACTTTCAGGTTTCAGCAGATGACTTATCACGTGCTGAAAATTATCAAAAGAAATATGGTGGTCGAATAGAGCAAATTCTCGTAAACATGGGAAGCTTACCTGACGATCAAGTTCAATTACTTTACAGTAAGTATTTAGATATTCCTTTATTAAACCTTACAAACTGGATCGAAGAGCCAGCTGTTAAAATTTCAGACGAAGATCTTAAGTTTCTTTCTAGTTATGACTGGATACCGTTAAGTGCAGAAAGCGATAACTGGGTGTTTGCCTGCCGCTTCCCATTAGAGTTATCGATAAATGAGTGGTTAAGTCAACGTAATATTGAGCCTAAAATATTATTAGCTTCTGAAGCCGACATTCAAGCTCTTGCAGCCAAATTTGAGCAACTAAGTCAACATGAATCTGAACAGGAAATACTTGGAGATGAAGAAGCTAGGTTGAGAGAGTTGGCGACTGAAGCTCCAACTGTAAATTTATTAAATTCATTAATTAGTCGTGCTTTAAGACAGGGTGCATCAGATATGCACTTGGAACCATTTAATGGCCGCTATCGTGCACGTTTTCGTGTTGATGGTGTATTGCATGAGGCGGAAACTCTAGCGCCTAGGATGCAATTGCCAATTGTGACGCGCCTTAAGATATTGTCAGGCATGGATATTGCTGAAAAACGTCGCCCGCAAGATGGTAAAATTGAAATGCGTATCGCAAATCAAGAGTTAGATATTCGTGTTTCAGCATTACCACTTAATGATGGTGAATCGATGGTAATGCGATTTCTTAGAAAAGATAATGTTAAGTATGATATGTCGGTACTTGGCTTGTCTGAAGACATTGACTCAATGATCAGAGAAGACATTAAAACAACTGCTGGTGTTGTATTGCTAACAGGGCCAACTGGCTCTGGTAAAACTACCACGCTATATACTTTTCTCAATGCGCTAAATAAAGATGATGTTAAAATTATCACTCTTGAAGATCCTGTTGAATATCAACTTGATGGGATAAACCAGGTTCAGGTTAATAGTGAAATAGGCTTTGACTTCGCTGCGGGCTTACGTTCCATCGTTCGTCAAGATCCTGATATTATCATGTTAGGTGAAATTCGTGATAAAGAAACTGCACAAATCGCTTTACAGTCGGCATTAACAGGTCATTTAGTCTTTTCTACTGTTCACACCAATGATGCAGCAAGTGCATATACACGTTTACTAGATCTAGGTGTTGAAGAGTTTTTATTAAATGCAGCGCTAGTTTCAATTGTAGCGCAACGATTGGCGAGAAAGATTTGTCCTATCTGTAGTGAACCTCACCCTGAAGCAGCGCAATTAATTGAAAAATATGAATTGAATAATTTAGCTTCTAAGTTCAATATTTCAAAAATTCAACTTAGACAAGGAAGTGGATGCGAAGCGTGTGCTAATACAGGTTATAAAGGCCGTATGGCTGTAACCGAATATTTACGTTGCGATGATGAAATAAAAGCAATGCCTAAAGATTCAGATTTTATAGGTAAAGCTAAAAGGCATAATGCTGAACTGCAAAGAAGAACATTATTAGAAGACGGGCTTTATAAAGCGGTTTTAGGTTTTACTACCATTGAAGAAGTGGTTAGGGTTGCAGGCTAATTATGCCAATTTTTGTTTATAAGGCTTACGATCAATCTGGAGCAAAGGTTGACGGTCAGATTGATGCTGAAGATAAGGTTCATGCATTAGCATCGCTCAAAAAACAAAATTTGTTAGCGACTGAAATAACCCTATTATCTGAAGAACAAAGTATTTTTAGTTTTACTTTAAAAATATCACTTGCTGATTTAGAGTTTCTTACCTCAGAACTAAGCCTGTTATTAGAGTCTGGCGTACGCATTGACAAAGGTATCGATATCATCCGTAAGACTAAAGCTAAGCCAGCTTTAGCCAAGTTGTTAGCAGATATCAGTAGTAGCCTTAAACAAGGTAAAAGCTTGTCAGAGTCGGTAAAAAAACATAACGATATTTTTGATCCTTTGTACTGCAACTTAATTGAACTTGGTGAAACATCGGGTAATTTAAGTGAGGTTTTTGATGGCTTAGCGAAAGATTTAAAATTTAAAAGAGAGTTGCAACGCAAAATTATTAGTTCCTTAGCTTACCCAACCGTTATTTTCTTTGTATGCATATTAAGTATCTTTTTCATATTTAACTTTATAATCCCAAAAATGTCGGCAATGTTTAATGATGTTGAAGCGTTACCCTGGTACACACAACTGATGCTGTCTACTAGCGACTGGATGGTGAATTATCAAGGACTGCTATTAGTGGGAGCAATTAGCAGTATATTTTTATTAGTTACTGCATTTAAACAATCGAGTTTTATTCGCTGGTGGCAAGAAACGAGTTTAAAGTTACCTTTAATTAATAAAGCCGTAGTTACCGTAGAACGCATTCGATTTAATAGTGGCTTAGCAATGATGATTAAGTCAGGGGTGCAAATAGATAGAGCAATAGAACTTTCAGCAGGTAATATAAAAAATAAAGTACTCCAACGTGAAATGAATATTGCTAAATCAAAAGTAAAAGGAGGAAGCTCATTAACACCAGCATTAAAGCAAACATCGCTTTATCCTGATTTTTTTGTTTCTTTGCTTGAGGTAGGTGAAGAGTCAGGTAACCTAGAGAGAGTGTTTGATGAAATAGCTAACCGCTCTCGTCAAGAGTTTGAAAGTTGGACCGAGCGTATGACAACATTATTAGAACCCTTAATGATATTATTTATGGGCGGCTTTGTAGGCGGAGTGGTAGTGGTGATGTTGATGAGTATGGTATCGATTAATGAACTGGGAATATAGTTTGTTATGCCCCTTCGAAAAGGAAAACATGTTGGCTTCACTTTAATTGAATTGATGATAGTGATGTCTATTGTTGCTTTACTAATGGGAATGGTAGGACCTATAGCCTTTAATAGTTTAGATAAAGCAAAAGCAAAACAAGAAATGCTCACCCTTAAAGTCTGGTTTCGTAAAGTTAGTGCCCGCGCGTACCAAACAGGAAAAAACCATACAATAGAACTTAACGGTAAGAAAATATTTTTATATGTAGAAAATGTTTTGCAGCCTATAGAACAAACCTCTTTTGAGTCGCTTTTTTTCCAACCTCAGCAATTAAAATATAATGACAAGGGCTTTGTAGATACTGACAAACTTGTTGGATCTTACAGAGGTCAGCCTCTTGAATTAGAGCTTTCCGTTTGGGTCAATGGAGAAACTGAAATTGCACAAGCTCATTGATTCACCTAGAAACTCATTTGGCTTTACTCTTATAGAAATACTGGTGGCTACAGTCATATTGTTGTCATCATTAGCAGTAATAAATGCATTATTTAGCGGTGCTTTATTAGCATCTAATAAAGCTGGGAATCATGTTCAAATTGCAAATATTACGCCTATTCTCGTTTCAAATATTCAATTAGAAATAAGGGATAAAGGCAATCAAAATGCGAATTCTCTATTTGGTGATGGAACATTATGGGGAGCCAATTTCGAGTGGCAAGCTGATTTGATTGAATATAGTGCTCCTCCTTCAACTTACGATGTAGAAACTGGAACATATACTCATAAAGATAAGAAGTACAAACTATGGTTGGTTAAATTAATTGTTGCACATAAGACTAGTAAACAGGAATTCACATATAAAGAGCTCAGTTGGAATGAATCATAAAAATAATGGTTTTACCTTAATTGAGTTATTAATATCAATATCGATATTGTCTTTGATTTTACTATTAGGAAGCTACTCATATAGTTTACTAGCAGAGCGCTGGCAATCAGCATTAACTAAGTTTGATTTAGTCGAAAAAGATACGAGAGCCTTTAGTTTATTTAACGCAGTTTTGTCGGGCATATATCCATCAGTAATATATGAAAAGTCAAATGGTTCAATAAGGCCTTCATTCTTTTTTTCTGGCTCTGAAGACAGGTTGTTATCTGTTACTAGAGGAGGACTTTTAAATGATTTTTATCCAGAAGTTTTTAGGTTAGTTGCGACTAAAAACTCAAATGGAAAAATTGACGTGATTTATCAGCTGTCAGCTTTAAAACAACCGATTACTTCAATAGAGCAAGAAGTAACCTTTAGCAATAACATAGAGTTGTTTTCTGATTTAGATGTATTTGAACTTCGATATTTGGGTTGGGACAGTATTCAAGAAAAAGACGCTGGTTTAGAGCAAGGTTTAGGCCCAACATTAAGACCTATGTTTTCGGGGATTGAAAATCAAATGTTACCAGACAAGGTGTTTGCAAACATATCAAAAAACGGTAAGAAAATGACATTTTATGTAAGCCTAGATAATAACGCGTCAAGGTTTTTAGAAGTTTATTCTAAGGAGTAGTTTGTTGTTTTTATTTAGGGGAATTGCACTTATTCAGGTGTTGCTGATTGTAGCGTTATTATCAATTTTTGCTTTGTATGTTAAAAAGTTAGCTATTGAGCAAGTTAATGTTGCCAAACTGTCACAAGATAAAGCTCAAGCGCTGGTTGAAAGTCACTCGGTTATGTCTGAGGTATTATTTGCTTTACTAGTAAATGATACTTCCAAATTTTCTAATAATGTAGATAGTGACGATAAGACAATTGTAAATAAAATAAGATTTTCAGGTGTTCCTTTTAAGGTGGCTAACACATCTGTTAAAGTACAAGATCAGTCTGGTTTGTTTAATATTCACTTTTTCTATAAAAAGCACTTCATAAACTTATTCCTAGAAAATGGAATTAACGAGTCAAGAGCTGAAGAATTATGGGCTACTATTGTTGATTGGCAAGATGAAAATGAGATTTCTTCTATAGCTGGAGTGGAGAAAAGCTTTAATGAGTTTCCCGTTAGAAATGGCAAAATTTCAGATATAACAGAGCTTGAATCAATAATTGACCTGACAGAAGTTGAAAAAGAGCTGTTGTATCAAAATTTTAGTATTTTTTCTATTGGTGATTTAAATCTAATGGCAGCTTCTAAAGACGTATTAGGTGCTATTATAGGAGGGGAATTAGCCAATCAAATTGTAGAACTCAGAAGTAGCAATAATTTAACAGTGAAAAATTTTAGAGAAATGACTGGTATCACTTTTGAGACAGACTATAGGTTTACGCCTTCCTCGAGACTTGGATTCGAATTGGTAACTCATATAAATGATGTCAAATATGAAAGAGAACTTGTATTATCTCTATCTCCATATGCAAAAAAACAGAGTTTACCCATAAATATATTATTAGATCGTAAATAAATGAAAAATTCACAAAACTCTACTTTTACTACACAGGCTAATAGTGTATTTGGTCGGCTGATTAGTAATATAGGATATTATAACGGTACTCTATACCGCTTTCAGAAATCTCACTCCGGGGTTACTCTAGTTGAGCCAGCCAACAACTTTAAACCGAGCATTATAATAGTCTCTCCTATGTACTACATGGAAACTATTGAGCTTTTACCTAATGTTGAAGCGTCGGAATTAAGAAAACTAATTAAACTTAAATTAGCTTCAACTGACATAGCCATAATAAAGAAAAAAACAGAACAAGAAGTGAAAGCTAATATTTGGCAATTCTCAAAAAATGTTCCTTCGGCTTTTATTACTTTACCTGAAACGTTTTTGCTATCGTCAACATTGAGCGACAACGAAACAGCGCTTTATAAAGGACCTGACGATAAAGAAAGGTATGTTATATCTATTGATAACTGTATTGCGTCGGCTGCGAAAACAAATTTAATTAATAGTTATACTAATTTTACCACGTCGATAGGAACGTATTCTGGGAATGGTATTCAGATAGATAAAAATGAATTTGCCGACAAACTAATTGTCGGGTTAATTAAATCTAAAAAACGAGAAATAATATCATTTGTAGCAAAACCAACTAAAGAAAGCGTACTCAGCTTTCTAAAAACGATTTCTTTACCTGTTTTTACGCTAGGGGCTTTTTATTTATTAGCTAGTAGTAGTTATTTGTATTTGAAAAATGAATATATAGCAATGAAATCAAACAGCGTTCAAAAAGAAGCTGTAACAATAATGGGGGTTCAATCTGATATTGAACGTAGGCTTGCGAATTACAATATTTTATTAGAATTATATAATAGTAATGTAAATCCTAATGGAACTTGGGAAGTTCTTTCCCCTATTTTTGCGTTAGCGAAGATAAACAGCGTAGCTTTGCAAAACAATATTGTTAAAGTTCGAGGACAGTCTAAAAGTGCATCTGAAGTATTAGAATTAATAGCTGAACATAATGAGGTTAAAAATGCCAAATTTGACTCTCCTGTCCGTAAGTCAAAAGGAACTGAAAGGTTTAGTATTAGTTTCGAAATTGCAAGAAAGCAAACAAGCAATGATAAAGGGAGTGTTTTTTAAAAATGGAAGAGTTAAAAAAACACCCATTTGCAGTAGGTTTAATCGTGATTTTGGTCGCAATCAAATTTGTTATTCTACCGATATTGAATTGGCAGAATAAATTAATTGATGAGATTAGGCTAAATGAAAAAAGGCTAGTTAAAACTCAAGCGCTGATTCAGAATGGTGATTTGCTGCAAAAAAACTATGCTGATTTATTAGCTGAAGAATCTAAGCTTTATTCCTTATATCATGTAACTGATGATTTAGGTAACCTTCAAAGAATCCTACAAAGAGACATTGAAGATAGACTTAAAAATTTGGGCTTGAAAATTAGCTCCATAGGCTGGAAAACACCTATTAAACTAGACAAAGCGTCAGTAAGTTTAATTTATATTGATTATCGAATTGAGGGAAGTTCGAAGAATGTAATCAATCATATATTAAAGCTAAGTTTGATGGCAAAACCTCCAAAAATTGAAGCATTAAATTTGGTATTTCAACGTAGTGAAGTTGGAAAAATCAAGCGCTTAAACGCTCGTATTAGTTTATCTTTCGCGGTAAGGTCTGAATCACAGAAGGTGCAGAGTCAACAGGGGGTCTATAGTGTCAGTGATTAAATCTCAGTTTGAACTAGCCAAAAGCCCCCTAGGCTTAGTTGTTTTCTCCATAGTTGTTTTGTCTATAACCTACGACTTATTGTCGAGAGTAATAGTCGTTGAAGAATATATGAAGCAAAAAGCAAACTCAGTTTCTTTGAATGTTGTTAGTGATGGCCGTGTGAAGCTTGAGCAACAAATTACACAAATAAATTCTGAATATGAACAATATTGGCGAAATGATGTTCTGCAAGCGAATACTGCAGAGCAAGATAGCTCTACTGAAGAACCAGCTAACCAAGAAAGTGGCTGGGTTAGTGTCGGTGACGGAGAAATTCGAATTAAAGCGATATTAAGTGAGACTCTTGGAGAGTCAAATAAAAAGCTTAAAATAGCGGTAATTAAAATACGAGATAAAGCTAGTCAAACAAGTGTAATCAAGAACTACCGGGAAAACGATATTATTCTAGGGCACAAATTGATGATTGAGGGTAATACTCGCGTGGTACTAATTAACACCGATGATAATAGTAAGAAAGCTTTTGAAATGTATAAGACTAAAAAGACTAACTAAGGTAACTAAATGAATAAGTATATTGGCATAAACAGCTGTATTTTTTTGGCCATAATGACTGTTAGCTGTGCTTCTAATAACGATCCTAAATTTTCACCTGAAAAGTCATTTTTATCCGGTAAGGAAGAAGTAAACGTTAATAATGCAGAACTAGTGTCGAAAAAGCAGAAAGAGTTAGAAAATTCAAAAAAGTATCGGTTTGTACCTCCTTTTAAAGTAGATAGTAGCTATGCGGATTCTGCTGAGGACATTATCAATGAGTTTAGCGAACTTAAGAATATATCATTTGCAGCAGATGACTTAGCATTAGAAAATCTTTTACACCTGGTGTTTGGAGAGAAGCTAAAGGTCAGTTATGTTATAGGAGAAAATGTAAAAAGCGATAGAAAAGCGGTTACATTAAACCTTCAGTCAGATGTTACCGAGCGCAAGTTGTTTTTACTTACAGAAGAGCTGCTTAATCAACGAGGCTATATTATTCGTTTTGATTCCGGCGTCTTTTATATTCATAAAAGAGAAGGAGCAGGGAATAATAGCGATGTGGTTTACGGTTATGGCAAAAGCAACGATGATGTTCCTTCAACATCACTTGATATTATTCAAATGGTGCCGTTCGAGTTTGGTTTGCAAGTATCTTTAGGAAATACACTTAGACAGTTGATTGGAATTCGAGCAACGACAGATCTTCAGCGTCAGAGCTTAACAATCAGAGGGAAACGCAAAGATATAATTAAAGCCTTAGAGTTTATCCGTTTGATGGATACACCAACGATGAAAAATCGGCATGTAGGTGTATATCAAAGTGTTTTTACTACCACGGAAGAGCTAGCGAATAAGTTGGAGGAGCTTTTAAAACAAGAAGGTATCTCTGTTTCTTCTAATGGGAGTACAGAAAAAGCGCTTTCTATTGTAGCAATTGATAAACAAGGTAAATTAGTTTTATTTGCAAATAATCAACAAATTATAGAGCGTGCAGTATATTGGGCTGAAGAAATTGATAAACCACTAGCGACCAATGAAAAACAATACTTCTTGTTTCACCCGAATTATGCGAGAGCAGTTGATATCGGAGAGAGCCTACAAGTATTGATAGGAGGTAATCAAACTTCATCTGTTACAAATAGCACAAGCCTAGTTGCAGATGATAAAGCTAATAAATCAAGCAGCAAAAATGCCTTGTCGGCTAACTCTAACGACATGCAAATGGTGGTAGATGAAAGAGCTAATGCAGTTGTATTTTATACATCAGGTGAACGCTACCAGCAAATTTTACCGTTAATCAAACGATTAGATGTATTGCCTAAACAAGTACTGCTAGAAGTCCTGATTGCAGAAGTTACTATGACGGATGAATTTAAACAGGGTGTAGAGTTTGCGTTTGCTAACGGAAATTACGGGCTTTCAACTGCTGGTGCGTTTATGGGAGAAGGTGGGTTTGGTGGCCTTTCGTATATCTTAGAAGGTACCAACGGGCAAGTGGCGATAAATTTACTGCAGACAAACAGCTTGGTTAATGTTTTATCTCGACCGTCTATTGTAGTTCGGGATGGTGTTGATGCCTCTATAAGTGTAGGAACTGACATTCCAATTATTGGTGAAACCACCAGTGACCCAATTAATGGCGAGAAACAAACGACTAGCATTGAGTATCGCCAAACTGGTATAGAGCTCTCTGTAACTCCAACAGTAAATAGTCGAGGTCTAGTTATTATGGAAATAGAGCAATCAATTAGTAATGAACTTGATACGGGTTCGACTGTTGCTGGTAGTCCTTCAGTATTCGAACGAAGCATAAAAACTGAAGTGATTGCGCAAACAGGTCAAACGGTAATGCTTGGCGGGTTAATCAGTGAAAATAAAAGTAACAAACAAACAAAAGTCCCGTTTTTTGGTGACTTACCATTATTAGGGGCGTTATTTAGAGCCGATACTGAAAGTGGCGATAAAACAGAACTTGTCGTGTTTGTAACGCCTAAAGTCATTGACTCTGTATCAGACTGGGAAGTTATTAAACGTGACTTTAATAACGCACTTGAACAATTAACAATAGAAAAGTTTTAACTTTAATCAAAAAAAACAAGTAAATTATGCTTTTGTTGATTCCAAGGGTTGAAATATTGCAGAATGTAAGTTAGTTTTCTATCCAAGTTAGGTTATGACATGGATGCACTAGTATAAAAATCAGTCAAGTTAATGATTTGCCGCTAAATCTGGGTAATAATTTCTTGACAACTATATAGTGCTGCGTAAACTAGCTTAAGTTAGAAGTCGCTTAGGCGACGGCCTAAGTGTTAATTTACCTAAGTGTTAATTTAACGAAAATAAAATCTTGGGATATTATTTGATAATACTTCAAGTTTCATGAAACAAAGGAAATTTTAAAATGTTTAAAAAGAGTTTAATCGCTTTAGCATTAACAACTGCTTCAGCTGCTTCATTTGCAGCTGTTGATATTGAAACTGGTACTGAGGCTGCTGCACTTAACGTGTCAATTGAAGGTGCTGTTAATATGACTGAAGTTACAGCGGGTGACGTTGTAGCTGTGTTAGGTGCTGAATATGCAGTTGGTGATATTATTACTTTCACTTTTGCTGGCGCGACTTTAGATGTTGCAACTGTACCTGGTACATTAACAGCTGTTAATGGTACAAACGACCTTGACGTAACTGTAGGTTTATTAAGTGCTGCAGATAATGTTGTTACATACCGTGTAACAGAAGTAAAAGATAATGGTAATGCTACTCTTCAAAGTACAGTTCTTGCAACTTTTACTATCTCTAACTTAGAGTTTGATACTGCTACAGTTTTAGCTAACGCTAAAACAACAGTAACTTATGCTGCTGAAACATCAACAGGCGTTACTATTGATGCAGGTACGAAATCTTCTGGTGATATGATCACAACACAAAAGCAATTCTCAGTAGATCGTTCAGCTGATAGTGACTTTGATGCAATTATTGATGTTGAAGAACAACGTCTTCAATTCACAGATAACGATGTTGTAGATCTAGTTGAAATTACTCTTGTAGATGACGCTGGCACAACTGACTTTAATGCAACTGCTGCTACGTTCGATATCGTATTAAACGGTTCTTTCTCTTACTTAGATACAGATGCTAATACTGCTGGTATCCAAACTACTGGTATTACTACATCTTCAGGTGCGATCGCTGCTGCTGATATTTTAGCTGATACAGTTACTATCAAAGGTGCTGCTGCTGGTACTGTTACAATTACAATTGATGCTGACGCTGGTGCTCCAGCTGCATTCTCTGAAGCTGTAATTCCTACCATCGATTATACTGCAACGATTACAGTTGATTACACTGATTCAGGTACTGATGGTGCAGGTACAGGTGCTGCAGCAGGTGAAGCTACTGTTGTTACTGGTGAAGATGTTGGTGAGTGGGTATTAAATGGTTCAGTAATCGAAGTACCATACATGCCTATGGGTCCAAATACTCAACCGTTCTTACGTCACACTAACGATGGTTCACAATCAGGTGACATTACTTTACGTTACATGGTTGAAGGTGTTGATACTGAATACACTGACAGCGTAACGTTAGTAGAAGACGCTGCACCTGGTGTTCGTAACTTATTAAACGAAATTGAAGCTGCTTTATTAGCAGACGGTTATGACCGTTCAGCTGCTGGCTTTAAAGTAGCGTTGGAGATTACATCTAACGTTCCTGCTGATGACGTTAAAGTTACTACTGGTGCTAAGTTCATCAACCAAGAAAATACTGACCGTTTATCTATCGGTGTAATTTCTAGCAACTAATCTGATAAGGATTAATTAGCTTAGAAAAAAGCGAGCTTCGGCTCGCTTTTTTATTTCTACAAATAAAGTTTTAGGTTGTCGATAAATGCGGTCGTTGAATTCTGTATATAGCGAAGTAAAAGAAAGTGTAGGCACAAAAGATTACAGCCGTGCTTTGGTGTTAATAAAAAATGTGTACAAAAAAAACGCTTTAGTAAGTGTTGCGGACCGATTCCAATTTAAGTATTTAGAAACATATTGCTACCTACAGCTATCTAAAGCTGATAAAGCTGAAGCATCGATTTTAGAACGTTCTTTATATACTAAAGAACAGCAAGTAAAATTAGTAAATTTGCTTGCCGCTTATTTTAGCAGCCAGCAGACAGCTAACCTTATTAAAGCAGAAAATTACTTAGAAGAGAGTTGTAGACTAGACTGTAGCGTTAACAATGCTCAAATGTTATTTTCCTTATTTAAGTTCTATTCGGCAACTTATGATGTTCAGAATGCAGAACGTTTGTGGAAGCAATTGGTTAAGTGGAAAAACACCTTTGAACCAGCGATGTTAGAAAGGTTGGAGTATGCTAGTCGTCTTAACCTATCGACTATATTCAATGACACAATTGCTGAGCTTATTAAGAATTTTAGAATGCTATCTGAACAGGGGTGTTATACGTTAATATATACTTTGGCAACATTTAATCAAAAAGAAGAGGCTGAAAGGCTTTTAAGAGGTAATTCTGCTTCATCCCTAACTATGGAAGATGCCAAGTTATTGAAAGCATCTATTTTGTTTGAAGATAACGACTTTAAAGGTTGTTTTAAGCTGTTAAATAGCTTAGAAAATCAAACTGTTCAGAGTTTAAACCAAATGGCAAAGTGTCAGGAAAAAATGGAGCAGCATAATGATGCTTTTGAGTTATTTGAACGTAGTGCAAAGTCATATTTAGAGCAAAGTGCGAAATTTAAATTTGCTAATATATTGAACAGCTATAAATCCTTAAACTTAAGTAAGATTCAAGCTAAAAACCAAGAAGGATTTGAATCGATAAATATAGAGAATAAAAGTTACAAACTTTGTTTCATGATAGGTTTTCCACGCTCAGGAACAACATTGCTAGAAAATATACTCGATAGCCAAAGTAGTATCTTCACATTGCCAGAACTTGGTTTGATTAATCGAGTTATTAGCATTTATCAGGCGGTTACGGATAAACCTTACCCTAAAGGGTTGGAATATTTAACCGAGCGTCAGAAGGCAGAATTAAGAGCTTACTATTGCCGCTTGCTAGCAAACATTATTGAATGTAGTGAGGAGAATATTGAGGATGAAATGTCATTAGTTATTGATAAAATGCCTTTAAATACTATCCATCTACCTCTGATAAAAGTGCTATTCCCAAATGCTAAGTTTATATTTTCTGCCCGTCACCCGCTTGATGTTGTGTTAAGTAACTTTCAGCAGTTCTATAATTTAAATCGTGAAATGTCATTTCTTATATCGCTGGACTCCACTGTTAAACGCTATGTTGAGGTTTTAGAGTATTTTGAAATGTGCAGGGCAGCTCTAAAATTAAACCTTTGTATAGCAAAATATGAAGATCTTGTGTGTAATTTTGATGCTGAGGTTAATAATATCTTTAAGTTTTTAGGGGTGGTACCATCAAATAATTACAGGGACTTTAATAAACTAGCAAAAAATAAAACGATTAAAACCCCTTCTAGAAGTCAAGTTAACCAAGCAATCTATAAAGGCGCTACCTACAAGTGGCAAAATTACCAAGAACAATTAAACCCTTACATTGAACAACTGAAACCTGTGATAGATAAACTAAATTATTCTATTTAATGTGTTTTTAAAACGTATAGTCAAAGAGTGCTATATCTTTTTTGTATAGTTCACCAATGAATTCTTTAGATTCATCATCATAGAATTCTTTATACGATGGAGAAGGTTGGCTTTTCTTGGACTTTTTAGGAAATAGCTTTTTCTTCAAAACATGAGCTAGTGAACCATCTTGGGTTTTATTTTTATGAGGGAGATCTAGTGGTTGGCCGCATAAAGTTTGAGTAATGGAAGCAAAGTCTTCTTTTAGGTTTTCAAATTTTCCTACAAAATCTACCATTAAATTGTCATTATTGTCGTAGATGAATTGATATTGTGGCATGACATGCCTATAAATGCCGTTATGCTCTTTGTAATCATCTACGCCTTCTTCAGGGAAGTGGTTAAATAAGAAATCTTTAAATGCAAATTTGTGTTGTTTATATCTGTATTCTGAAACTAGTCTGTCCCATGGGTTTCTAACAATGGTGAACTTAAATAACTTACTTAGCTCGTCTTTAGTTAAGTAACCGTAGTCAAGGTACTCTTGGGTTGTTAAGTGCGCTAAACGAGGAGGGCCTAATTCAGGGGTTGAATTAGGCTTTAGTAGCATTGCCTCACGTTGTTCCCAGCTCAGTCCTGCTCTCTCTAAAAATACCGACTCTATGCTTTGGCCAGCCGTCTTTGGAATGTGAATGTATAAACAGTTATCGAACGTAGAAATCATGGGTTAATACTAATTAAAAATTTTGGCGTATTTTAACGTAAAGCCTTTGTGTTATATACTTTTTTGTTAACAAAATAATAGCTTAAAAGGTTTTGACTAGCTATTGCTATGGTCGTCGTTATTGCTGCTCCAAGTGCTTTATATTCGGGAATTAAAATAAATGCTAATGCCAGAGTTAATATAGCGATAAATAAGCTGTTATTTCGGTGTAGTTTTTCGTGCCCAGTCATAATAAGCAAATTAACAGCAGATCCTGTTGATAGGTTAATAAACTGTCCTAGCACTAGAACTTGAAGCCAAACGACACCTTGGCTGTATGTTGGGCCAAATATATTGAGTATAAATTCAGCGAATGTAATGGCAATAACACTACTGAATATTGCTATACCAATAAGTAACTTTTGAATATTTTTGACCAATGACTTTAGCTGCTGTATCTCTCCGTTTGCATAAAGTTGAGCAAATTTTGGGGCGTTTACTGCATTGATTGCCACGAGGAAAAATGGCATCAATAACGACACTTTCAATGCTATGTAATAAACCCCTACATCGCTTGCATCAGTATGTTTTGCTAGGAACAGCGTAGAAAATTGTTGGATGGTTATCGCAACAAGTGAAACTACCCATAGGGACGCACCGCTATTTAACAATGATTTTAATTGAGCTTTATCTGTAATTAGGTTAAAACTTTCTATCCTGCAGCATTTAAAAAAACTTAGAGTACAGGCTAAACAATTTGATATAAACACTAGTTTAATTAATGCCTGAGCACTTGTTGGTGAGGTAATTAAAATAAGCACTGTTGAAAAAGATAAAGTGAATAACCCACTAAAGATTAATGACAGACTTGCTTGCTGTACTCCTCTAAGCATTCCAGAATTTATCGCTAAGAAAACAGAGGGAAGTATCATAATCGCAATGTATGAACTTAAAGAGCCCAAATCCTTTTTATTAAAAATATAGGTAAGTGTACTCTCTCCAATTAGGTAGAAAACCCAACTGATGGATAAACTTATGGTTAACGAGACTAAAAGTGCTGTGTAGTAAAAATTAGGGTGGCTATTATTTTTAAACCAAAGCGCGCTGCGTTTTATAATTGCTGTATCAAGCCCAAATTTACAGGTGGTTGCTAAAACAATAATTAACAGTTGGACAATAGAAAATAGCCCAAATTCATGGGGAGTAAGGTGCAGGGTTGCTGAATAATTAAATAGTAAGCTTATGGCTGCCGTTGCAATTTTTATTGCTAGGGGTAGTGCTGACTTTCGGATAAGCGTCTTTTTGGAATCGATTTTTTCAGACATTTTTTATTGCTTTATAATAGCTTTTTCCAATAGTTTATTTACTTTTCTTGCTATATTCTCTGATGAAAAGTTTTGGTGAATAAAGTGGCTTTTATCCTCTGATTCTTTCCTTTTCCTTTGTTCATAACTTTTATTTAACATAGCTTCAGATAAAGTACTAACGTTAAATGAGGGAAGTATTGTTTCTTTTAATGTTTTTATTGTAGGTTCTGGGCCGCCACAAGAAGAAGAGATAACAGACTTTCCAAGCGCTAACGCTTCGTGAACGGCCACTGAAAATGTTTCGTATGCTGAAGCTAATAAATAACAATCAGAAGTGGTCATTTCTTTTACTACTTGCGAACGAGGAAGCTCACCTAAAAAATGCACCGCATTATCGACTTTTAGTGTCTTCGAAAGTGTAATCAATTCTTCTATTTGTTCGCCATTTCCGATGATTTTTAACCTAATGTTTGAGTTGCTTGATAGAGCCTTAGCAAATGCTTTTATTATTACATCAATTTGTTTGATGGGGCGTAAATAAGCTACGACGACAAAAGTGTAATGGTTACTTTCATTCGGTTGTTCTGGCAGTTTAAAACTATCAACATCAATTATATTCCCTATTATATTTATATTTCTATTAACCCCAAATTCATGCAAGTCATTTGCTAAACTTTCTGATACTGCAACAACGCTTGAGGCATTGTCAAAAGCTTGTTTAATTAAAGGGACTTCTTTTTTTTGATAATATTTGGTGTGAAAAGACGATGCATGTTCAGTAATAACAAAAGGGATTTTGTATTTTTTTGAAATATAATGTGCAGCGAGACCAGCAGAGCCAAACGGACCTAAAGCGCAACTGTGTGCATGTAAAACATCAGGGGAACCATTATCTGCTATATATTTTTTGTATAGTTTTTCATATTGCTTAATTCTATTCCAAATATTGAATTGTCTTAATTTGGGGATGGTAAAATAGGAGCTTTTGTAGATTGGCAAGCCATCTTTAGTGCATGTCTTTCCGGGTCTCCAATGTTGTACTCCTTTAAAAGATACAGCGTTAGGGTGGATGATTGCCACTTTATGTCCGAGATTAAGTAAAGCTATAGACTGATCTTTAAAAAAAGAACCCAAAGTTGGGTTTTTTGTATTTTCAAACCAGGAAGGGAGAACCAAAATATTCATTAAACTTCACATTAAAACAGGTTGCACAACAAATTATTAAGTTGGCTTGTTATTGGTGATAAATGATAACATTAAACAAAATTCACAGAAATATTAATTTAAAGAGAATGTTAGGCAGTTTCACCAAACGAATATTCAAGCGTATTCCTTTATCGTATTACCCATTCAAACCATTTATGCATAAACATAAATGCATTTTTGTTCATATCCCTAAAAATGCAGGTAGTAGTGTATTAGCGCTTTTTAATGATAAAAACGGTAGGAAACATGCTAAATGGTACGATTTTTATGAGTCTAATGATTACTTTTTTAAAAAATATGTAAAATTCGCCATAGTTAGAGAGCCTGTATCTCGCTTAAAATCTGCTTATAGATATGGTATGCAAGGGGGAAATCAATCGCCTTCTGATTTGAAGTTAAAAGAGTATATAGAAGCACATTCACATGATTTTGAAAGCTTTGTTGCTAACGTACTTTCATACGATTTCGTAATGGAACAACCTTTATTTTATCCGCAATACTTGTTTGTTTTTGATAGAGAGCTGAATTGTAAAGTTGATGAGTTACTAAAGTATGAGAATCTACAAAAGGATTGGCATATGTTTTCTCAAAAGTATTCCTTTCCTAAGGAATTACCTTGGAAGAATAGTAGCCAAAAAGTAAAGCAGTTAGAGACGCTTAGTGACATAACTGAGGGTAAAATTAAACAAATATATAACAAGGATTTCATCCTTTTAAACTATAAAACTTAGTAATTTTATAGTTTTCTTCTAGTTGCATTTCGTTTGCTTAGGTAGAATACCTATTCATAATTTTTAGTTCGATTTCAGGTAATTATTATTTAAAGGGGACTTTCATTGCATAGTTTGGATAAAAAACAAGATATTTCATTATCCGAGATCTTTCATGTGTTATTTAAAGCCAAGCTTTTAATTGTTTTAGGAACATTAGTGTTTGCAGCGATTTCCGTTGCTTTTTCTATGTATTTGCCTAATCAATATAAGTCTAAGGCAACAATTATAATTAACACAGAGTCGTCGAGTAAACTTGCCTCTTTAGCAGGGAATCTAAGCGGACTTGCTGGCATGGCGGGAATTAGCCTTGGAAAACAGGATAGTTCTAATCCCCTAATAGCCAAGGAGTTAGTGAGTTCCCAAAAATTTATTTTGGACTTTATAGAAAAAAATAACGTGCTTGTTCCTTTAATGGCTGCTAAGGGATGGGATTCAGTCAATAATAAATTGATTTTGGATGCATCTAAATATGACGCACAACATGGGATATGGTTATTAGGTGAAAACCCTAGCAAAAAGTCTTTTCCTAAAAGGGAAAATATTGTTAAGGAATTTAAAGAGGTCATTCAGCTATCAGAAGATAGTAAAACTGGAATTATAACTTTGAGTGCGGAATTTTATTCTCCGGCTCTAGCTCAAAAGTGGCTAGAAATGTTTATTGATGAAATTAATGAAACAATTCGACAGTCAGACATTGAGCAATCAACTAAGAGTATTAGTTATTTGACTGATTTAATTAATGAAACTGAGAATACTCATTTACTTGAAACTTTTAATACGCTGATTCAAGAAGAATCTAAAAAGCTTATGTTAAGTAAAGTGAGACTTGATTATGTGTTTAAACCCATTGATCCGCCTAATTTACCTGAAAAAAAATCTAACCCACGAAGAGCTATTATTTGTATCGTTGGCACATTTATCGGAGGATTTTTAATGTGTTTTGGGGTGTTGGTTCGATATTTCCTAAGTCATAAATAAGCACATAAAGGTAATTTGTGAAGTCATCTCCACTAAAGATCGCATTTATAGCACCAGGTTCGTTACTTCATACCGTTAAATGGATTAATGGACTTGCCGCAGATACAAATCTTGCTGTTACTCTTATTACTCAACATAAAATAGAAGATAAAGTGGATGACAGGGTTAACATTCGATATCTACCCTTTAGCGGTGGCAAAGGGTATATTTTAAATGCACTAGCACTGAACAAAGAAATAAACAGATTGCTCCCCGATGTGATTAACGTTCATTATGCAAGTGGCTATGGGACTTTAGCATTATTATCTAATATTAAACCTTATATTTTGTCTGTGTGGGGAAGTGACGTTTATGAATTTCCATTTCAGTCTAAATTAAAGTATTGGTTGATTAGAAAGTCACTAAACAATGCTAAAAGAATAGCCTCAACTAGTCATGCTATGGCTAAACAAACACGTACATTAATAGGTGATCGTAAACTACCTATTGCTATAACTCCATTTGGCGTTGATTTATCACGTTTTAACGCCAAAACTGAACCATTTAACTCTGAATTCATTACCGTAGGAGTAGTTAAACGCCTAGAATATAAGTATGGCATTGATTTACTAATAGACGCATTTGCGGCTTTGAAAAGTCACTACCGTGATATAGACCGCTCATTCGCCGCCAAACTGAAGTTGATGATCGTGGGTGACGGTAGTTTGGAAAATGAGCTAATTGTTCAGTGTGATAAGTTGAACATTTATGAAGATGTAGAGTTTGTTGGAGCGGTTAACAACAATCAGGTACCTGATTATATT
Organism: Thalassotalea algicola; assembly: GCF_012932965.1. Taxonomy (GTDB): domain Bacteria; phylum Pseudomonadota; class Gammaproteobacteria; order Enterobacterales; family Alteromonadaceae; genus Thalassotalea_F; species Thalassotalea_F algicola. The sequence goes on from NZ_JABBXH010000005.1 coordinate 145,430, forward strand.
GACCAGATTGATTTATTTGTTGTACCTAGTCGGATTGAAAGTTTCGGTGTAGCTGCAATAGAGGCGTTAGCCTGTGAACGACCGTGCATCGTAGCTAATACAGGTGGATTGCCTGAGGTAGTCATTAATAAGAATACTGGATTAGTCTGTGATTACGAATCTGCAGAGTCGATAGCCCAATGCCTAATTTGGGCAATTGAAAACCCGCAACTTGTCGTTGAAATGGGGAAACAAGGTAGAGAAGACGTATTGCGAAAATATAGTCAGCAAGCAGCAATTGATATTATGAAAAAAGAATATATAGCCTTCTATGACGACTACAGTAAGTAATATTTATTTAAAAAGCTCGCATGCTTGGCGCTTTGTTGTTTTTATGGTGTTTCTGGTTGTAGGTCCTTCGCTGGCATTATTGCAACTGAAGGGCTTCCATTTATCTGTTTTTTTTCTAGCCTTAGTAGGCTTTCTATATCTTATAAAAACTAAAAGCCTTGATATTAAGCAAGCACAGTTATGTATGGTATATTCGGTTTTTATCGGAAGCTGGTTTGTTGTGCATGCATACTTAGGCGTTATTTCCACTAGGTATATTACTTATTTATTTTATTTTACTTTCACGTTAGCCGTTTTCTATTTCTCCTTTAGAGCCTTAATTACATTAGAAAAAGAGACGTTATTTAAGATAATTCAAACGTTTATTTATGTTGATCTATTTATCGTCATGTTGGAAGTGATTGCTAATCAGGCCATATTTAACTTTTATCCGTTAGTAGGTAGTGAATATCAAGTAGGCTCAGCATTTTGGTCGAATATGAATACCAATGCAACGGCACTTATTTTATTTAATACATCGTTATATTTTCTTAATTTTAAACGGGCTTTTTACGTTAATACTATACCACTAATGGTATTGTCATTAGTGGTTGATGCTAAGCTTTGTTTTATAGCAGCGACAGCTCAAATAGTATTAACACAAATGTTGGCTAGTGGATTGGCTAGAGTGATCTTTATTACGTCATTGGCAGTCGTTATCCCTATTATCGTGATTGTTTTTCAGCAGCAGCTAAATTATGTCATTTATACTTTTTATCAAGCTTTAGATTTTCTTTCAAATACTGAGGCGTTAGAAGCCATTGTTTCATCTGGTAACATGTTTTCTGTGGCAATACGTGCCTTCGCCTTATCTGAAATGTTAAACTTAGTATCTGAATTTTCAATATTAAACTGGGTGTTTGGTATTGGTTTTGGCAACATAAATATTTCTTTCGTTAATAACGAATGGGGCGGACTCATTGAATATTTTGCACCACATTTGTTTTATCTAGAAATGACAATTTATGCTGGTATTAATTATTACATATTTTATTTTTTAGTGATGAAAATTATAGGTGGTAGATTAGCATGGCGCAGTATGTTAATTGCTTGCCCAACGCTTGGCTCAGTTATCGCTATTAGTTCCGCTGTTTACTTTTTACCTTTGTATTTCTTTTTAGCGGTATTAGTTTATTGGGAGTACCAGCAATTGAATAAAGAGACATTAAATGCAAAATAATGCGTTAGTCACAGTTTATATAGCCACACATAATCGTTCTGACATGCTTATAAGAGCCATAAAGTCAGTATTAAGACAATCATATAGCCCAATTGAAATTATTGTTGCAGATGATTGTTCAATTGATGATACCTACCAAAAGCTACAGCCTTTTATTGAAAGTAACCAAGTACGTTATATTAAGAATGAAAAAGCTCAGGGTGCTTGTGTAGCGAGAAACAAGGCAATAGATATAGCGAAAGGTGAGTTTATTACTGGTATGGATGATGACGATGCTATGGAGCCTAATCGTATTGAGCATCTTTTAGAAGAATACTTATCTGATGACTATTCATGTATTGCTAGCTCAATTAAAGAGCGAACACCGCAAGGAGACATTGTTCGTAAAATGGACATTGGTGATGTGCATTTGGATGATTTGCTTCATTATAATATTCTTGGCAATCAAGTGTTAACGCGAACTGAATATTTACGCTCTATAGGTGGTTTTGATCCTGAAATGCCAGCATTTCAAGATTATGATACTTGGGTGAGACTAGTGAGCAAGTTTGGTGTAGCGAAAAAATCGACACATGCAAGTTACGTGTGGTTTACCGATCATGCTCATGGCAGAATTAGTGAAAGTTCCGATAAACGCAAAAAAGCATTTAACAACTTCTACCAGAAACACTCGCCGCTAATGAATCACGCTCATAAAAATTCATTTGAGATTCTCAGACGGAAATTGGTTAATGAACCATATGGATTTTTCGATTTTATTAAGTTAACAAATAAAGGTAATTGGAAAGCATCACTTTCTTTGTTTGTTAATCAAAACATAAGAGCACTTAAATACTTATTAGATTTAACACGAACGAAATTTAATTCAAAATAATGCACATTCTTTTTCTTACAGATAATTTCCCTCCTGAGGGAAACGCGCCTGCTACACGGACATTCGAGCATGCAAGAGAGTGGGTGAAAGAAGGGCATAAGGTTACAGTGATCACTTGTGCACCAAACTTTCCTGAGGGGAGGGTATTTGAAGGTTACAAAAATTCTTTATATTCTCGCTCAAATATGGATGGAATTGATGTAGTTAGAGTAAAGACCTTTATTTCTTCTAATGAAGGTTTCGTCCTAAGAATACTCGACTTTATTTCTTTTATGTTTTCATCGTTTTTGGCCGGATTATTACAGCGAAAAGTAGACGTTATAGTAGCCACATCCCCGCAATTTTTTACAGCGGTATCCGGCTGGGCATTATCCACAGTTAAACGCAAAAAGTTTGTTTTTGAATTGCGAGACATATGGCCTGCATCAATTACTGCTGTTGGAGCAATGAAAGATTCTTGGGCTATAAAAATTTTAGAAAAACTAGAAATGTTTCTATACCGACGCGCTGATAGCATAATCTCTGTAACTAAATCGTTTAAACAGGAGTTGATAGAGCGGGGCATTGATGGCGGTAAGATTTCAGTAGTATTAAATGGTGTTGACCTGTCCAAGTACCAGCTACAGAGAAAAAAAGATAAATATTTTTCTGAAAAGTACAAATTAGAAAATAAGTTTGTTGTTGGTTATATAGGTACACATGGCTTGGCACATGCGCTTGAACATGTCATAGAGGCTGCTGAACTATTACAGGCTGATGAAAATATTCGTTTTCTGTTTGCTGGCGGTGGTGCGGCTAAAGATAAATTAGTTAAACTTGTAGATGAAAAGCAGTTGACTAATGTTGTCTTTATTGCTCGTCAGCCGAAAGAAAGTATGCCTTCTATTTGGAGTTTGTGTGATGTTTCGCTTATTAGCCTACGAGATACGCCACTTTTTAAAACGGTGATACCTTCTAAAATATTTGAATCAATGGGGATGGGGCTGCCAATGCTTGCCCCTATTCCTAAAGGAGAAGCGAGTGAAATTATTGAACTGGCAAATGCGGGTATTATTTGCTCTCCTGAAAATGGCGATACCCTTGCTGAAAAAGTCGTCGAACTTATCAGCTCAGAAAAGCTATTACACCAATATCAACAGAATAGTTTAGCGGCAGCAGCTCAGTTTGATAGAAAACAAATGGCCAGCTTGATGTTAGATGTTGTAGAGAGGTTAACAAAATAAATCTAAAAAAAACAACAGGGTAAGGTTATACTATTGTTTTCCTAAATCTGTTAAGGACAACAATGAAAACCTGCACATGGATAATGGCTACATTTTTATTTATTCAAGGACTAACTGACAAAGTTGGCCCTTGAATGCCTTGGTGGTTGAAAATAAATCCAAGGCCTTAGGATTATTTTTTTCATTAATATTAGATTTCGCTGTAATTTTTTACTTTGAAATAATTACATGCTCACCGTTTTTCAAATCTAATTGCTTGACCACATTGAAATAGGTTCCAACCAGTTGATCTTTTGATGTTGAGGTAATATCAAAGAATGAATTTGCCAAGCCTGCTCTTGGAGCCGCACAGGTATTACTTTCTATATTATAAATGGCTAAGGAAGCACTACCGACGACATATAATACTTGGTTATCTTCATCTAAAAACAATTGTTCAACGCCCCAATCACCAGGGGCAAGTATTTCTTCATTATAGGAGCTTAGGCAACTATCTAATATGATTGATTTATCATTGTTTGATAAGTTAACCGAAAAAATAGCGCCTAATGATTGACTTAATACGTAGGCGATATTGTTTGTTGAGTTAATTTTTACATCAGTTGTACTAGAATTCCCATCCTTGTTATTTCCAAAGCCACTAGTTAAAGTATTTAATACTTTGGTTGATAAGTCTAGCGCCATTAGTGAAGAGTTTTCTGTGTCAGTAATGAGCAGTTTGTTATTTGCTTTATCTAAGTCAAAACCAGTAAATGTTCCCCTGTAATAGTTGCTACTCTTTACATTGATAAGTTCAGTAATAGTTTTGGTAGCGAGGTCAAATAAATGCACATTGTTACTAAGCAAAACATAGAGTTGTTGAGACTCGTCATCGATGAGAATGTCGTTAATTGCTCCATAGACGGAAAGGTTTGATAGTGGGCTTCTATCGCCTGTGCTTAAGTTAATACTATATAACATCTTCGACTCGCTCTCTCCTATATAGAGCTTTTTATTCTTTTTAGAATAAGCAATATCTGTTGGAGTAGTTAGTTTTCTTCCTTCGCCTATGCCATTTTTAAACGTCTCTTTTCGTTCACCAGTGGATAAGTTTATTTCAATTAATGTGTCAGTGCTTAAGTCTAATACCATTAACTCATTATTTTGTTCATCAATTTGGCTATGCCTAAAATAGCCTATTTTTAGGTTGGCTTCATCAGCCTCATTAGATATTCGTGTTAATTCGCCAGTTGCAATATTTAATTCGATCACTCCACTGCTATCGATCAAGTATGCTAAGCCTGTAATAGAATGTATGTTGATTGATTTTAGTGGTGAATTGTAAGTGCGTTTTGCTAATTCTGGTGTTTCACCTTCATTAGCGATTGTTAATATTAGATCATCTAAACCAGTAAAATATAATAAGCCATTAAAAAAGGCTAAGCGCCCTTGTCCTACTTGAGCACCATTATGATAAAAATCATCTAACTTATCAGTCGACATATATAGACTGAGTTTGTCGTTGTCAAAACTATACTTATAGATGGCTAGTTTGGTTCTTGCTGACCTTAAGCGGACAAGAAAGTATGTCGCATTTTGCGGCTCAACATGCAGCATATCTTCTAATAAAGAATAATCTATTTCTGGATTATTTTGTTTCATATCATAATTAAATAATGAGACTCCAGAATTTGAGGTCAATGACACAGCTGAAGCTTTTAGGCTTCCCCCATATGAGGAAGCGGTTATTGCTAACGAAAGTGAGTTGTTATAAGTAATATGACTGCCGCTAATATTACCAACTGAAAGTGTAGATGCTGTTCCATCTGATAAATTTAGTACCATAATCCCAGATGAATAGCCTATTAAGCGATGGTTCTCATTATCTATTGTGAACATGTACGGTAAGTCTAAAGAACTTAAGGAAAATTGACCTGCTTTGTTATTTCTATGCCCGTTGCTGCTTTGTGTTTGTATATTAATATTTTGTTTAAATGATTTTTTTACCGGAATTTTGGCTTGCCATTGTATTGTTGAGTTTGTTTGAGAAATGTCAGCCGAGACACCCTCTATAACAATATCTGCTATTCCATCATCTTCCGTTGCTGTTCCTTTTATAGTTAATGTTGACGCATCCGTTTTTGCCGAGGAAATTGGAAACGTTATTTCAACCTTTGGTGCCAATGACTCATCATTAACAAAAGTAATAGGTGGGTTTTCTTTTTCTGTAGTGTCTTCTTTAACTGATTAGCTGTTACAACCAAGTAATAAGAAAAAGACAAGATAACTGATATATTTTTTCATTATTAAATCCATTTAATATTAAGTTTTTATGATCGGATTATTGAATATATATAAGTTAATTACTAGATTATTTAAATTAATTAATTGAACTTGCATTAAATGGCTTTTTAAAATGTTAATCTCATCAATGCTTACAGCAGAATAAAAAAACTTGTAAAATCAGTTCTCTTTTGAATTACACTAAACTAATAAACGAACGATCAGATTCATTCTTGAATCTAATTATCACTGCAATAAAGCTATTATGTTTAAATTATCTTTTATTAAATTTTCAAGACTCTGTGCAATATGTTTTATTGCAATTACTATTATCGGTTGCAACGGTGAAAGCAAGCAGCATAATTTTACAGACTTAAATGAGAATAATTTATCTCGAGAACAAGTCATTGAAATAGCTATTGAAAAATATTATAAGTTTGCGAAAGAGCGCTCCCCGATAGACGGTTACCCACGCTCTGTTGAGAATGAACACTGGGTATTAACCAATTGGAAAAGTTGGACCGATGGCTTTTTTCCTGGCATTTTATGGCAATTATCAATTGTTGACCCGAGTATACTTGAACAAGCAAAAACATGGACTTTACCATTGGAAAGCCATACGACTATGCCGAGTCATGATTTGGGCTTTATTATCAATAATAGCTTTGGTAAAGCTTATCGGTTAACAGGAGATATAGATTATTTACCTATGTTAGAAAAGGCTACTAACAATTTGTCTAGTAGATTTAATATGAATGTAGGTGCAACACGTTCATGGGACTTTGGTTCATATAGTTTCCCAGTAATTGTAGATAACATGATGAATTTAGCTTTGCTTTTTGATAGCAGTAAAGTACTAAATTCAGAACCATATTATTCGCAAGCGGTGGCCCACGCTTATACTACATTGGATAATCATGTAAGAAATGATGGTACTAGCTTTCACTTAGTTGACTTTTCGCCATTGAGTGGAGAGGTAATTAACAAAGTTACTGTGCAGGGATTAGCAGACGATTCAACATGGGCGAGAGGGCAAGCTTGGGGGCTTTATGGTTTTACTCTCGCATTTATCGAATCCGGTGAAATAGAATTTTTGGTGGCTGCAGAAAAACTAGCTAACTATTTTATTGATAACTTACCCGAAGATTCAATTCCTTATTGGGATTTTTATGTGAATGACTTGTCTGAACCAAGAGACAGTTCGGCGGGGGCGATAGCTGCATCAGGTTTATGGATGCTGTCAAAGCAAACAAATGACCCAATTCTGGAAGATAAATTTAGAAAGGCTTCCCTGACAATTGTCGACAGCCTAATTTCTGAAGACTACTTTAATCAAGATGATAAATACCCAGCACTTCTGATGCACGCGACCGGAAATAAGCCTGGAGATAAAGAAGTTGATACTTCATTAATTTACGCTGATTACTACCTAATTGAAGCACTTTTAATGCAATTAGGGTATATGGAACTACCTGTTTAAAATAGTAATTACAAACCTATGATGTTATTTCTTGATAAATATTAAATTCATAATTTTGGCTGTGCTCTAAACTAGTACACTCTTAGTGAGTAGACAGTTTGGCTACTTTAATTACTCTCTTAATTTCATTCACATTCCTCTCGATTAAGCTTGTGGAATAAATGCAACTATCTTTTATTTTGTTTTAATGATTACTTAATTCTAAGCATATTAGCTTTATCTATTTACTTAGGAGTATTAAAGTTATCCATGCGGATCATTATTTGCTTTAGGGGATCGTGCTCTTCGTTATACCCTTTATTCCAATACATTCCCCATTGAATAGCGTGAACCCCTGATTCAGATTTGGTTTTGTATTCAACGTCACTTATTACATTATCATTTACTATTAGCGAAGCTTGACCAGCATCACTAATAATGAACTCAATATGATAATTAACGCCAATTTCAATGTGTATTTCACCGTTTAAGCGGTTTTTTGGCAAATGAGATGGATTACCAATTTGAGCTGGGTAGAGCCATTGCCAACTATTGTCATAATGCCTTAAGAAAAATTTTCCATTATTGTGTTCAATTTTCAACGTTGAAATAGGACGGTTGCCATCTTCGTCATCAGGATAGATTCGCACCCAATCTTGAAAAATGATGATATATTCTGGTGGGTTGTTTTGACTAATTGATAACAGTTGAAATTCGAATGAGTGGTTAACCACCCTATCAGGTTTATAATTTCGATCAGCGTAGTTAATATCTATTTTTCGGCATATTTCTCTTTTGTCATAGGAGCATGAGTTTTTTGTATGGCTAGTAAATACCCATGAACGTTCGTCAATGATGTCGATTGTCCCGTTATAAGCAAAATGATAGTGAAGACCATCTATTACAGCATTTTCAATTTCATCTTCAGGTTTATTTTCACCAATACAGCTACTTAACATCAATAGAGAGAAAGAACAAAAAATAAAGCGAACAAAAAAATTTAGGGATAAATTCATGGGTTTTAGGGTTTGTACTAATTATTATTTATATTAAGTTTCTCAAATCTACCCCTAAATGGGTATAAATTTCAACAGGCTATTTTATTATGTGTCTTTTGTAAAAAGTCATTTTTATAGGGTTAAAAATGAAAAGTTTTATAGCAAACAAAATAGCTAACGAGAGAATTAACATTTCCCACTCTTGTCTTGCTAAAAATAAAAAGGGAGGGATAAACATTATTAACTTTAATAAATTAAGTATTAACTTTTCAGGTACAGTCAGCTTTTGCTCTGCAAAATAAAGCTTCTCCCGTCTATCTTGAATTGATAAATCGGCTAGCTCAGGTATATCTTTTGAAGAAAAGTAAAATTTCATAAATTAATAAAGTTAATGTTTTTCATAATATATTACCTAAATACCTTGATAAATCCTAATTGTTGAATAAGAAAGGTAATTTATTTAACTCACAAACAAGTACCTAAAACTGCTAATTTTTGTTAGAATCGCGACAATTTTTTATCCAAGGTAAAATTCAATGAACGTAATCGAAGGTAATTTCGAAGCTAAAGGCAAAAAGTTTGCTATCGTTGTTTCACGTTTTAATGACTTTGTTGTTAATTCGCTATTAGAAGGTGCAGTTGATACCTTAAAGCGCCACGGTAATGTAAACGATGAAGACATTACGGTTGTTAAAGTGCCTGGTGCATACGAGTTGCCATTAACAGCACAAAAAATTGCTGAGAAAAGTGAATTTGACGCAATTATCGCAATCGGAGCGGTAATTCGTGGTGGTACACCCCATTTTGATTTTGTTGCAGGTGAATGTAATAAAGGCCTAGCGCAAGTCGCTTTATCAGCTTCTGTTCCTGTTTCATTTGGTGTAATAACGACTGATTCTATTGAGCAAGCAATTGAACGTGCTGGTTGTAAAATGGGTAACAAAGGCGGTGAAGCCGCTCTTGGTGCACTTGAAATGGTTAACGTGCTGTCTCAGCTTTAATATAAGGATTAGATAGTGAAACCTACTCCTAGAAGAAAAGCTCGTGAATTGGCGGTTCAAGCCGTATATTCATGGCAATTAAGTAACAACGAAATTGCTGATGTTGAAGCACACTTTCTAACAGAAAATGCTAAACGCCGATTTGATATCGAATATTTTCAGCAATTATTCCGTGGTGTTACGGCTAAATTATCGCAACTTGATGAAGCGATTGCACCGCATGTAGAGCGCCCACTTGACGAAATCGATCATGTTGAAAAAGCAATATTGCGAACTGCAATTTATGAGCTGAGCGACTGCCAAGATGTACCATACAAAGTGATCATCAATGAAGCGATTGAATTAGCTAAATCATTCGCAGCAGACGATAGCCATAAATTTGTAAACGGTGTATTGGACAAGATTGTTAAAGACTTTCGTCCAAACGAGTAAACCATTCACGTAAGAAGTTCTTATGAAAGAGTTTGATCTAATCAAGCGCTACTTCGCTGAGCAGCCTGTTCAGCGAAAAGATGTGTTGTTGGGAATTGGTGACGATTGCGCCATTGTTGTTGCTGACGACAAACATCATATTGCCATTACTACCGACACCTTAGTTTCAGGTGTTCACTTTTTTGAAGATACAGATCCGCGAGCAATTGGTCATAAGTCAATTGCTGTGAGCTTGTCTGATTTAGCTGCGATGGGCGCTGAACCTAGCTGGATTTCACTTGCTATATCAATGCCTTCGATTGATGAAGATTGGGTGGAACAGTTTTGTGCTGGCGTCTTTGAGCTCTCAGAATATTATAATGTTCAATTAATCGGTGGTGATACCACAAGCGGGCCGTTAAGCATAACGGTAACTGCCCAAGGGCTTACTCCTGTCGATAAACGTCTTACGCGTGCCGGCGCAAATGCTGGCGATTGGATATATGTGACTGGTGAAATAGGTGATGCAGCACTTGCATTGCAATATTTGCTTAAAAATGTTGCTGTAGAAGAAGTGTACCGTGACCAACTGTTAACTAAGTTACATTACCCTAAGCCAAAAGTATTAGCAGGCCAACTTCTTAAAGAGTATGCCTCTTCGGCAATTGACTTGTCTGATGGATTGATAGGTGATTTAAATCATATCTGTCAGGCTTCAAATGTTGGTGCAAACTTAGTTTTAGATTCAATACCACTATCTCAGGCGTTAGTTGAAACGTTAGGGCTAGAGCAGGGTGTTAAGCTGGCATTAAATGGTGGTGATGATTACGAGCTACTGTTTACCGTTTCTGAAGACAATAAAGTAGGCATGGAAACCGCATTAAACAATGCCAATGTTAAGCATACTTGTATTGGTCAACTAAATGGCAATGACAAAATAACGACCACTTTAGATAATCAGCCTATTCAGATTGACGCTAAAGGGTTTGAGCATTTTCTTCATGACTAAGCAGCCTGCTCATAAGCTATTTAAATTAAGCGATCCTGTTCAGTTCCTAGCTGTTGGCTTTGGTTCTGGTCTAGCGCCTAAAGCTCCGGGTACTTTCGGTACACTAGCGGCAATTCCTATTTATTTGCTAATGGCGCTATATTTATTTCCAGCAGCCTATTTAGCGATAACCATACTAGTGTCGGTTTTAGGTATTTGGATTTGTGATAAAGCCGCTAAAGATGTAAATGTACATGATCACCCTGCCATTGTATGGGACGAAATAGCAGGCTTTTTAATTACCATGGCATTTGTACCTTTATCTTTGAGTAATGTTCTTTTAGGGTTTGTGCTGTTTCGTATTTTCGATATATTTAAACCTTGGCCTATTTCTATTGCTGACAAAAAAGTGCATGGCGGCTTGGGTATCATGTTAGATGATGTCTTGGCGGGAGTATTCGCCTGCCTTTCACTACATCTGATTATTAGCTTTTAAGTTACCGCAGAGATAGTAGCAATTAAAAAGCCGAGCATTTAGCTCGGCTTTTTGTTGATGTAATCTTGTCTTTGAATTGCTAGTGAAGAATACGTGCTCTAATTGTACCTTCAATTTGCTTAAGCTCATTCAATGCTGCTTCACTGTTTTCAGTTTCAACATCAATTACGACGTAACCAATTTTATCGTCAGTTTGTAGGTACTGGGCAGCAATATTAACGTTATGTTGAGCAAAAGCGTTGTTAATTGCAGTAAGTACACCTGGTTGGTTATGGTGGATATGTAATAAGCGAGACGTACCAGTGTGTCCTGGCAGCGATACTTCAGGGAAGTTTACTGCTGATAGTGTTGAACCATTGTCTGAGTACTTAGCTAGTTTGCTTGCGACTTCTAAACCAATGTTCTCTTGTGCTTCTTGGGTACTACCACCAATGTGTGGCGTTAAAATACAGTTGTCGAATTCGCGTAATGGTGAAATAAACTCTTCATCGTTACCTTTTGGCTCAACTGGGAACACGTCAATCGCTGCGCCACCAACCTTTTTAGCACCTAACGCTTCAGCTAATGCGTCAATATCAACAACCGTGCCTCGAGAGGCGTTAATGAAAATAGCACCTTGCTTCATTACTTCAAATTCAGCGGCACCAATCATGTTTTGTGTTTGGACTGTTTCTGGTACATGTAAGCTGATGACATCTGCTTCTTTTAATAACGCAGTAAGCGATGGTGCTTGGCTTGCGTTACCCAATGGAAGCTTAGTTTCAATATCGTAAAAACGAACCTTCATGCCAATAGTTTCAGCCATAATACCAAGTTGAGTACCGATATGGCCGTATCCAATAATACCTAATGTTTTACCACGAGCCTCTACAGAGCCAACTGCAGATTTATTCCACTCGCCTCTATGTGCCATCGCATTCTTTTCAGGGATGCCGCGAAGTAAAAGCAGGATTTCACCCAATACTAGCTCAGCAACCGAGCGAGTATTTGAAAATGGTGCGTTAAATACTGGAATACCACGTATTTGTGCTGCAGGCAGCTCTACTTGGTTTGTACCGATACAAAAACAGCCAATAGCGACTAACTTACTCGCATGGCTTAACACTTTGTCTGTGAGGTGAGTTCGAGAACGAATACCGATGAAGTGAACATCTTTAATTTTTTCAATAAGATCAGCTTCAGCTAACGAAGTTTTTACATATTCGATATTGCTGTAACCTTTTGCTTTTAGTTCTTCAAGTGCACTTTGGTGTACACCTTCAAGTAATAAAATCTTAATTTTTTCTTTTGCAAGCGAGTTCTTGTTCATGTCATTCATTCAATTGGTTTAGATGGCTAGATTTCTAAACTAACATATAGTGTTAAAACTCTAAAGTGTTAATTTAGATATTCTGCTGGTTATTTATAACTCTTTTACACCGTTGCTTGTGCCAAGTAATAACTTATCAGCGCCACGGCATGCAAATAAACCGTTAGTTACGACACCTACGATTGCATTGATGGCAATTTCAGTCGCTTTCGGGTCAATAATGCTCATATTGTGAACATCAAGAATAACATTACCGTTATCGGTTACTACACCTTGACGGTATACAGGATCACCACCTAATTTTACGAGCTCGCGTGCAACATAACTGCGCGCCATTGGAATCACTTCAACCGGCAATGGAAATTGACCAAGCACGCCCACTTGCTTGCTGTCGTCCGCGATACAGATAAACTCTTTGGCAACGGCTGCGACAATTTTTTCACGGGTCAGGGCGGCACCACCACCTTTTATCATGTGCATATGCTCGGTAATTTCATCAGCGCCATCAATATAAACATCTAGCTGATCGACATCATTTAAACTAAAAACTTCAATACCATACGACTTGAGTTTTTCAGTCGATTGCTCAGAGCTAGATACTGCACCTCTAATTTGATCTTTTATTTCAGCTAATGCATCGATGAAGTGATTGACTGTAGAGCCAGTACCTACACCTACGATTGAATCCGGTTTTACAAATTTAACAGCCGCTTGGCCAACGGCTTTTTTTAATTCGTCTTGAGTCATAAAAGGGCCTATTACCATGATTGGTTTAGTTTAGTTTTGTGATGAAATTAAGTGGCTAAATTATATAGTAAGCCAGTTTACTCTGCCTTAATTATTCTTGTTGGCGTTATAATTTTTGGGATAGGGATATCCCAAGGTTCAATAGGCACATTATCAACCTGTTGGCAGTCGTGAGCTAGCCCAATCGTGTATGGTTTTTTAGTGTTAGTTGCCTGAGCCAATGTGCGATCATAAAACCCGCCGCCCATACCTAAACGCTGACCTTTATCGTCAAATGCAACCAGTGGTGTAAAAATTAATTCGACATTTTTGAAAGGTACAACCTGAGTCACATCTAGCTTGGGCTCGGCAATACTATATTTATTGTTATGCATTAATGTATCTGGCTTGTATTGCAAAAATATGAGATGGCCTTTGGTAAAAGGGTGCAAAACGGGAAGCAATACGTGCTTACCTTGCTGCCAGCACCAATTAATGAGAGGTTTAGTGTCCAGCTCACCATCATTTGCTAAGTAAATTGCTATTGAGTTAGCTTGAATTACTTCGCTAAGCTTACTCGCTTGTTGCACTAGCTGCTCTGCAGCCTGGTGTTGAAAGTTTTCATCAAGGTGGTTTCGCTTATGGCGAGTTTGAATTCTAATTTTTTCACGTTGATTGGCATTGTTGCTTTGTGGCATAGAAAACTCTAGGTATAAAAAAAGCTAGCCTAAGGCTAGCTTTTTTAGTGATAAAATCAAATGATTAGTTATGATTTTCCGGCATAGCTTCATGTGTACCGGTAACTGAAAGTTCTTCTTCCAGCTTCTCTTCCATATCGTGACTAGATTCACCTTCAGCACCGTGCATCCACTCAACTAGTTTGTTGGCACTGATAAAGATGATTAATGCGGTAATTAACGCACCAAGACCAACACCCATAAATATGGTACCAGCATTCGTTACTTGCTCTTCACCTTCACCAACGAATTGGCCAATGAATGCGGCAAGTTTATTAGATAATGCCGTAAAGAAGAACCAAACACCCATTAATAATGAAGTGAATTTCACCGGCGCTAATTTAGATACTAACGATAGGCCAATTGGTGATAAGCATAATTCACCTAACGTATGGAAAAGGTAAGCAAACACTAAGAACAGCATACTTACTTTAATTGTCGTATCGCCGTCTTGAACCATAGTTGCCCATAACATGACGAAGAAACCTAACGCTAAGAACACCATAGCTAAAGCAAACTTCACTGGAGATGTTGGCTCCTTGCTACCCATTTTAACCCATATAGACGCTATAACAGGTGCTAGTAGGATGATGAACATTGCATTTAATGATTGAAACCATGTTGCAGGTACTTCAAAACCCATAAAGTTACGATCGGTAAACTGAGACGCGTAGATGTTGAATAAGCCACCCGCTTGCTCAAATCCAGCCCAGAAGATTACTGAGAATACACTCATGATTAAGATTACTTTCGTACGATCTTTTTCTTCTTTTGTTAATGCGCGCGCTTTTAAGTCTTCTTTAGATTCTTTAGCTTTGTTAGCTGAAGGCTCAACACCAATTTCACCTAAATATTTATTAGCTAGTGTAAGCTGTAGCGCAAGACCAATTAACATACCGCAACCAGCGGCGATGAAGCCGTAATGCCAGTTAACTTTTTCACCCAAGTAACCAACGATTAGTGGTGATAAGAAAGCACCTAAGTTGATACCCATGTAGAAAATCGTAAATGCAGCGTCACGGCGGTGATCGCCATCTTCGTATAGATCACCTACTAAGCTTGATACGTTGGCTTTGAATAAACCGTTACCACAGATAATTAGCACTAAGCCAATATAGAACACCATTTCTTCCATACCAGGAATCATGGTTTTAGGAATACCTAGCGTAAAGTAACCGGCAGAAAATAAAATACCGCCTAAAATAATTGCTTTACGTTGACCAATAAAGTTATCAGCTAACCAACCACCAATCATAGGTGTTAAGTAAACTGCCATGGTGAATGTGCCGTATAAGCCAAGCGCGTCACCTGTTGACCAGCCAAAACCACCATCTTGTACACTTGCTACTAAATAAAGTACCAACAATGCACGCATACCGTAGTAACCGAAACGTTCCCACATTTCAGTACCAAATAACAGGAAGAGTCCTTTCGGGTGACCTAAAAAAGTACCCGCATTAGGTTTATTCATATAATTATCCTTTCCTAATCTGAGGTCCATATTCATTACAGAAACTTCATTCTGTAGAAAAAATGTACGCTCAAGTCATCACAAAAATTTATACAGCCCGTGTTATACCTTTGCTAGAGAAGAAAGGCAAGGCTGTAAAGTTAAGCAGTTTGAAATATAAGGTGAAATAATTCATGGAGTATTTAATCTAATTTCTAGCTTGGAGTGTTTAACTAAATTCACCTCATAGGTGATTCTTTTTCAACTATTTACTCGATTGCATGACTACCACCGGTAATAATAGTCGGGTATTATGTTTGTGCATGATGTCGCGAGCTATAGATAACAAGTTTTTTGATACTGATATAGCTAGTGAAATTTCATTGATGAGTTTGTAATTATAAAGAGTGATATTAAGGAAGTTTATGTCAGGTCAGATTAGAAAAGCGGTAATACCAGTAGCTGGTTTAGGTACACGTATGTTACCAGCAACCAAAGCCATTCCAAAAGAAATGCTGCCAATTGTCGATAAACCATTAATTCAGTATATCGTTAATGAATGTGTTTCTGCTGGGATCAAAGAAATCATTCTCGTTACACACTCTTCAAAAAATGCCATTGAAAACCATTTTGATAAATCATTTGAATTAGAAACAACATTAGAGAAGCGTGTAAAACGTCAGCTACTCGAAGAAATTCAATCGATTTGCCCTAAAGATGTCACCATTATGCATGTGCGACAAGGTGAAGCTAAAGGACTTGGGCATGCGGTATTAAAGGCACATCCGCTGGTTGGTAATGAACCATTTGTAGTTGTACTACCTGATGTTGTTTTAGACGATGCAAGTGCTGATGCAAAAGTAGAAAACTTAGCAGCGATGATGAACCGGTTTAGTGAATGTGGTCATAGCCAAATTATGGTTGAACCTGTGCCCATGGAAAAGGTGAGTAGCTACGGTGTAGTTGATTGCGGCGGCGCAAAGCTTATGGCCGGTGAAGTAGCACCAATGACTGAAGTTGTTGAAAAGCCAGCTATTGATGAAGCACCATCGAACTTGGCGGTTGTTGGACGATATGTGTTATCAGCGCAAATTTGGGACTTGCTTGCATATACTCCACCAGGTGCTGGCGATGAAATTCAATTGACTGATGCCATTGCAAGTTTAATGAAAGTAGAGACGGTTGAAGCTTTTCATATGACAGGGAAATCACACGATTGTGGCTCAAAGCTAGGTTACATGAAAGCAAATGTTGAATATGCACTTAGGCACCCTGAACTTAAAGAGCGCTTTTCAGAATATTTAAAGTCTCTAGCACTGTAGTTGCTAAATTAAATATTTAAGCTTTAGAACAATTTAAAATAGTGGTGATACGCCACTATTTCTCATATCATAAGTAGTAGGCCAAGGAATAAGTAATTCAAACTTATTTCTCACCTTTAAAAACTATATTAATCAGTTTTTAAATAACTTTAAGTTATATGAAAGCTGATTGTTATATGGTTTACAAATTTTTTCTATGCCAAACTACGGCTATAAAGAATTTATACCTGACGTTGTATATTGACTAGGAGTCAATAGAAACTTGTGGTCACTTTAAATAAGATTAACCAATGAATTTAACACATTTACAAAAGTTAGAAGCTGAATCTATTCATATTATTCGTGAAGTTGCAGCAGAATTTGATAAGCCGGTGATGCTTTACTCTGTCGGTAAAGACTCAGCGGTTTTATTACACCTTGCTCGAAAAGCCTTTGCACCGGGCAAAATACCTTTCCCGTTACTGCATGTAGATACTGACTGGAAATTTAAAGAAATGATCCAGTTTCGTGATCAAATGGCTGAAAAATACGGCTTTGAATTATTAGTTCATAAGAACCCAGAAGGCTTAGCTATGGGTATGAGCCCTTTTGTACACGGTAGCGCTACTCATACTGACGTAATGAAAACTCAAGGTTTAAAACAAGCGCTTGATAAGTATCAATTTGATGCAGCTTTCGGTGGGGCGCGTCGCGATGAAGAAAAATCGCGTGCCAAAGAGCGTGTTTATTCATTCAGAGATAAAAATCACCGTTGGGATCCTAAAAACCAACGTCCAGAATTATGGAATGTCTATAACGGTAAAGTAAATAAAGGAGAGAGCATTCGTGTATTTCCTTTATCTAACTGGACAGAACTAGATATTTGGCAATATATCTATTTAGAAAATATTGAAATTGTACCTTTGTATTTATCTGCTGAACGTCCAGTTGTCGAGCGAGATGGCACCTTGATTATGGTCGACGATGACCGTATGCCTATTGAAGACGATGAACAAATACAAATGAAGAAAGTGCGTTTTAGAACATTAGGTTGTTACCCTTTAACAGGGGCTGTTGAATCTGAAGCAGCAACATTACCGGATATTATTCAAGAAATGCTGCTGACAAAAACATCTGAACGGCAAGGGCGCGTAATCGATCACGATTCCGCTGGTTCGATGGAAAAGAAAAAGATGGAAGGCTACTTCTAAAGTAAGTGGTATATAAGCAGTATTTATCTCGCAAGATTTTGATTAGGATTTAAAAATGAGTCACCAGTCAGACTTAATTGAACAAGATATTCAGGCATATTTAAAGCAGCACGAAAACAAAGAGTTAGTGCGCTTTTTAACCTGTGGTAGTGTTGATGACGGAAAAAGTACGTTAATTGGTCGGTTATTACATGATTCAAAAATGATTTTTGAAGACCAATTAGCTGCTATTGAAAAAGACAGTAAAAAATCAGGTACCACTGGAGAAACTGTCGATTTAGCATTGTTAGTGGATGGCTTGCAATCGGAAAGAGAGCAGGGCATTACTATTGATGTAGCTTATCGTTACTTTTCTACGGAGAAGCGTAAATTTATTATTGCTGATACCCCAGGACATGAGCAATATACTCGCAACATGGCGACCGGCGCTTCAACCTGTGATTTAGCAATTATATTGATTGATGCTCGTCGTGGCGTTCAGGTACAAACACGTCGTCATTCATTTATCTGCTCTTTATTAGGTATTAAGCATGTGCTAGTTGCTGTTAATAAAATGGATCTGGTTGACTATGATCAGGAACGATATCAGAAGATAAAGAAAGACTATCGAGAGTTTGCCGAAGATTTAAACTTTGAAGACGTTCGCTTTGTGCCTATTTCAGCACTAAACGGCGATAACGTAGTTGACGAGAGTGAAAACATGTCGTGGTACCCAGGTGCGACATTAATGAAGCTACTAAATACCATTAAGGTTGAGTCGACAAGCCAACTAAGCGAGTTTAGGTTCCCGGTACAATACGTTAACCGTCCTCATCTCAACTTTAGAGGGTTTGCCGGCACTATTGCTTCAGGGCAAGTTAGAATTGGTGATACGATTGTTGCGCTACCTTCAGGTAAAGAAAGTGAAGTAAAATCAATTGTTACGTTTGACGGTGAATTAGAGCGTGCTGAAAAAGGACAAGCCGTTACGCTTACATTGGAAGACGAAATCGATATTAGCCGTGGTGAGATGATTGTTCGCAAAGGTAGTACGGTTGTTTCGTCTAAAGAATTTAATGCTTCGATTGTTTGGATGCATGACGAAGCGTTAGAGACGGGTCGCGAGTACTATATTAAACACGGTGCAAAATTAACAACTGGTCATGTTTCTACGGTACTGAACAGAACTGACGTTAATACCATGGAACAAACTGAAGCAAGCAACCTATCGCTTAATGAAATAGGCTCGGTGAATTTTGAAGTGGCAGAAGTACTCCATTTTGATCCATACCAATTAAACCCTGAAACAGGTGCTTTTATCATCATTGATCGTTTGACCAATATAACCGTTGGTGCAGGTATGATTAATCATGCGACTGAACAAGATGAAGCACAAACCTATTCAGCCTTTGAAATTGAATTTAATGCACTTGTCCGCAAACATTTCCCACACTGGGGTTCACGCGACATTTCAAAATTATTCAACTAATCATACGGATATAGCTTTATCACTTGCTAGCTTATTAAAACTGAGCAATAGTAAGTGGTAAGGCATATGTGATGTTAAAACCATTTAAGAGATACTTTTTATGACAGCAATGCAATGGTTAATGCTGGCTGTATTTCTGGCGACTTTTTTAGGGCTAATAAAATTTCAAAAAGCGCCAGAAAGGGTGTTTTTTTCAGCAACACTTGTCTGCTTGCTGGCCTCTTTTGTCTCAACAGAAGATATCTTATATAACGCGGTAAATCCTGGTTTAGTTACTTTAATTTTACTAGTGTTTTGTTCTTTTACTTTTGAGCGAACTAGCGTTCTTCGTAAACTTTCTAATATTTTAATTAGCGGCTCTAAGGTTAAGTCGATCTTAAGAACGCTATTAAGTGCTGGCTTTGCTTCTGCGCTCATGAATAACACTGCAGTTGTAGCAAGCCTTATCAATAGCATTAAAAATAATACATTAATTAACCCTGGGAAGCTTCTGCTGCCATTGTCTTTTGTTTGTATTTTAGGTGGCACATTAACTTTAGTGGGCACCTCTACCAACCTGCTAGTTAATAGTTTGTATATCGAGCAAACTGAACAACCCTTACAGTTTTTTGATTTTACTTTAGTAGGATTAACCGCGTTAGCTGTATGTTTTGTCGTGATATTAATTCGCCTTCCCAGTTTGCCTAACATTGCAAAAGAAGCACTTCAAACTAAAGAATATTTACTTGAAGCTGCGATTGCAGAAGGCTCAGAGTTAATAGGAAAAACCGTTGAAGAGAATGGTTTGCGAAATTTGGATTCCATCTTCTTAGTGGAAGTGGTGCGAAAGGGTCGATTAATTTCACCTGTTACTCCAGAAGAAGTATTGCAGCCAAAAGACAAATTAATATTTACAGGTGATATTACCAAAGTTTTAACATTACAGCAGTTTGATGGCTTAACATTATTTGCTGAGCAAGATGGATTATTACGAGATAATTTAACTGAAGTCGTCATAAAGCCTGACTCGTCCGTTATTGGTAAAAGCCTTAAAAGTGCGGGCTTTCGGGCGCGTTTCGATTCAGCAGTTGTTGCTATTCGCCGAGAAGGTGAAACATTGTCTGGAAAGCTCGGTGAAATCATAATTCAATCTGGCGACTTTTTAGTGCTAGCAGTGGGTAACGATTTTAGCTCTCGTACTAATTTATCTAAAAACTTCTTTATTCTATCTGGCCATAAACCAGACAACATGCTTTCAGGTTGGCGAGATAAAATTACCGTTGTTGGCTTTTTCACGACGATTGCTTTGTCAGTGTTTACGTCATTATCATTGCTAAAGTGTCTAATGTTTTATGTGGCGTTATTAGTATTTACAGGCTGCTTAACTGTCAATGAAATAAAGCGTCGATTTCCATTAGAAATTTGGATGATTGTACTGAGTGCCTTGACGCTAGCTAAAGCCATGGAAAATACCGGTCTCGCTGCATTGCTTGCCAGTAATGTAGAGCAATTGCTGGATGGTAAGGGTACATATATCGCTTTTGCGATGATATTTATATTAACGTTGTTAGTCACAGAGTTAGTGACAAACAATGCTGCTGCAGCATTGATATTCCCAATTGCTTATAACATGGCAATTGGTCTTGATGTTAGCCCTATGCCATTTGTAATGGCGGTAGCCTTTGCTGCTAGCGGCAGCTTTATTAGCCCGTACGGCTATCAAACAAATGTTATGGTATATAACGCTGGCAATTATAAACTGCTGGATTTTGTTAAATTTGGTATTCCTGTGTCATTAACATACTCTGCGGTTGTGATGATAATGATCCCACTTATATTCCCGTTTTAAAAATTATGAAAACAGAAAATACGGTTTGGCATGATCAGCATGTCGTCAAGTCACAACGAGCAACACTAAAACAGCAAAAACCAGCGCTATTATGGTTTACTGGGCTTAGTGGTTCGGGTAAGTCCACTATTGCTAATGCGGTAGACGCACTATTACACGAAAAAGGGCAACACACTTATTTATTAGATGGTGACAATGTTAGGCATGGCCTTAATGGTGATTTAGGTTTTAGTGATATCGATAGGGTAGAAAATATCCGCCGAATAAGTGAGGTCTCAAAATTATTTATTGATGCTGGTCTTATTGTCTCAACTGCATTTATTTCACCATTTGCACAAGATAGGGCAATGGCAAGAAATTTACTTGAAACTGGTGAATTTATAGAAGTTTTTATTGATACCCCCATAGATATATGTGAACAGCGTGATCCAAAAGGTTTATATAAAAAAGCGCGTGCAGGCGAGATAAAAGACTTTACCGGTATTGATTCTGATTACGATATTCCTCAGCAACCTGAGTTGCATGTCAAAACAGCTGAATTATCAATCGAAGACTGTGCGAAGCAAATTGTCAGTTACCTCGAACTAAATGGATATTTGGAAGCATAACTATGCATTATGATGTATTTAATGGTGATGCAGATGGCATCATTGCTTTAGTGCAGCTTCGATTAGCTCAGCCTAAAGAAACGACGCTAGTTACTGGTGTTAAACGTGATATTAGTTTGCTCAAACAAGTTGATATTGAAAGTGCCCGTTCAGTGACTGTTCTAGATATATCTATGGAAAAAAACATAGAGTCTTTAGAAGGTTTACTTGCTAAGCAAGTGCCTGTGTTTTATGTAGATCACCACCGGACCGGTGAAATGCCGGTGAATGAGGGTTTAGAAGCCTTAATTGATTTAGATGCTAATACTTGCACAAGTTTATTAGTTAACCAGTATTTAAATGAGCAATACTACCTTTGGGCGATTGCGGCTGCATTTGGCGATAATATGAATGCCTCTGCTAAGGCATTGGCAGATAAGCACAATGTTAGCGATGAAGATCAAAGGTTTTTAAAGGCGTTAGGTATATATATTAATTACAATGGCTACGGCAGCCAATTAAGTGACTTACATTTTCCTCCGGCTGAATTGTTTAAGTTGCTTTTAGCATATGAAAACCCTTTAGAATTGCGCACTCAGACTGATTCTGTTTTTTATTATTTAGAGCGGGCGTATAAAGGTGATATGGCCAATGCTGAGCAAGCAACAGTTCATCTAGACACTAAAATCGTTAAAGTTATTGAATTGCCTAACCATGCATGGTCGAGGCGAGTAAGTGGCGTGCTTGGCAATGCGTTAGCAAATCAGTCTCCGGATAAAGCTCACGGAGTATTAACGTTAAATGAAGACAATAGTTATACAGTAAGTGTCAGAGCACCTTTAAATAATAAGCAAGGAGCAGATAAGGTCTGTACTCAATTTGATACTGGTGGTGGCCGAGCGGCAGCAGCTGGTATTAATCAGTTACCTGCATGTGATATAAATAGGTTTATTGAAACATTAACAACTTATTATAGCTAAAAGTAGCTATCGACTTACTGTTAAATAAACATTTTTGAGGATGATATGAGTTTATTGTTAACTGGTGGTATGGGCTATATCGGCAGCCACACGGTTGTTGAGTTGATCAGCCAACAACAAGATGTTGTTATCTTTGATAATTTGACGAATTCATCGCCTAAAGTGTTGGATAGGTTGGAGGAAATCACTGGTGTTCGTCCACATTTTGTCGAAGGTGATATTTGTAATAAAGCAGATTTGATTAAGGTATTTACTGATTTTGAGATTGATGCCGTAGTGCATTTTGCAGGTTTGAAAGCGGTAGGCGAATCTAATGAAGTCCCATTGATGTATTATCAAAATAATGTCAGTGGCTCAGTTAATTTATTTCAAGTAATGGGCGACTTTAATGTTAAAAACTTAGTCTTTAGTTCATCGGCTACAGTTTATGGCGAAAATAATCAGTCTCCGCTTGTCGAAACTATGCCAACATCGGCGACAAACCCTTATGGCCAAACTAAGTTAATGATTGAAAATATTTTGTTTGATTTGGCAAAAAGTGATCCGAATTGGTCAATTATAAACTTGAGGTATTTCAACCCGATAGGTGCTCATGAGTCTGGCTTAATAGGTGAAAATCCAAGTGGTATTCCAAATAACCTTCTACCTTATGTAGCACAAGTTGCTGTAGGTCGATTAGCTCAACTGAGTGTGTTTGGCGATGATTATGACACGCCAGACGGTACAGGTGTTAGAGACTATATCCATGTTGTTGATTTAGCTAAAGGACATGTAAAAGCACTACAGAAATTAACAGATATTTCAGGTTGTCAGGCGATCAACTTAGGGACAGGGAATGGCACTTCTGTACTAGAAATTATCGATGCTTTTGCGCGGATTAGTGAAAAGACAATTAACTATAAAATAGTCCCCAGAAGAGCAGGTGATATTGCAACAGTGTTTGCCAATGCTAATTTGGCGAAAACCGTGTTAAATTGGCAGGCAGATTTAGATCTTACCACCATGATTACCGATACGTGGCGCTGGCAATCGAAGAATCCAAATGGCTATGAGTAATACAAAGCATAAGATTTAATATTTGGATAACAGTCATATAATAAAAAAGAGCGCTCGATGCGCTCTTTTTTATTAATACTGCATTTTATTATGTCACTTGCTGCGCTTGTTCATCCGCCCAAGCTAAGGCTTCGTTATAACACTCTATCGCTTGTTCTTTATCAACCTTAAGTTTATCCATTACGATAGATGTTTTATCCCACTCAGCATGCTCTATAAGCTCTACCAGCTTTATTAGCGCTGCTAATACCCCTTTACGTGTTAATAACGGATCTTTTATTTCCTGTGCAAGTGGAAGTTTCTCTAAAACACTCTCAATATCTTCATCAAGAATTGCATCTATCATAGATAAGAGGCCAGTTAGAAATGCAATTGATGCATCTATAGGAGAATTAACTTTTGCTGAGATAAGTTCACAGAACTTCGCTCGAGTCATCGACATATTAATAAGCTCTGTAGGCTTATCTGGGTTTACATTTGCGGCAAACATTAAACCAATAAAACGTTTTAATTCACCAGAGCCTAATATAACTAAAGCTTGCTTGATAGTAGCAATTTCACTACGTCGCCTAAAAATTGGCGAGTTAGCATAGCGAAGTAGCTTGTATGACAAAGTAACGTCACGTTCAAAAACAGACGTTATGCTACTTAGATCTAGCTCAGGCTTACTGGTTTCATAAAGTAACTCCGCCATCGCCATTTGCGAAGGAGATAAGTTCTTGGTTTTGACCATTTCAGGCTTAGAGAAAAAGTAACCCTGAAAATAATCGAAACCTAACTCGACCGCCATATTATATTCTTCATGAGTTTCTACTTTCTCAGCAAGTAACTCAATATGAGGGTGATTAGCAATAGCTTGCTTAATTTCATTTATTTGCTCTTCATTCGTTTCTTGAATGTCGATTTTGATAATTTTGATATAAGGGTAGAAGTGTGCCCATACGCTTTGATGCTCATAATCATCAAGTGCTAAGGTATAGCCTTTCTCATGAAGATCTTGACATAAGCTAAGTAACTTTTTACCAGGCTTTACGGTTTCTAATACCTCGACAACGACTTCTTCATTGGTCAACATTGTAGGGTATCCTTTACTTAAGGTATCTAAAGTAAAGTTAATAAAAGCAGGTTTATTGCCAGTAAATTCGTGAAGGCCCATATTAAATTGGCTGGCTTCAACCATTTTAGATGTTGCTTCATCACCATCTACATCTGGAAAGACATTATCGATGCTGTCGCGAAATAATAACTCGTAAGCAAATAGGTTTTTATTTTTATCTAAAATTGGCTGTCGAGCTGCATAAAAATACATAAAATTAGAAGTCCTTAGCGTAATTTTCTAATGCTATTAATCGGCTTTAAAATCATTGGATTACAGCTTTATAGCTGAACATTACTACAGAAAATGGCCATCTATTCTGAGTTTATATTTGTTGGCACTATAATTTAATCACAACAAGATAGCCATTGTTTTTTGAGTAATATAAATAACCTAATTATGACCTTGGCTTAAGCGTTCGAATATAGATTCTGCTTCCTGGTTTTCTTTTTGATTAAGCTGAGAAATCAAAATACCGGCAATAAATGCGAAAACAAATCCTGGCACTATTTCATATAAATCAAAAATTCCACCAGATAACTGTTTCCATGTAACTACCGTAATGGCTCCAGTGACTATAGCGGCAATGGCGCCGAATTTATTAAACTTAGACCAAAATAGCGCTAAGATCACGGTAGGGCCAAAAGCTGCACCAAAACCTGCCCAGGCATAACTAACTAAGTCGAGTACAGAGCTTTCTGGGTTGGTGGCGATTAAGGTGGCGATAATAGCAATAGCAGCCAATGCGAAACGAGATAACCAAACCAACTCGGCTTCAGTGTTTTGTTTTTTGCTGAAATGTTTATAGAAATCTTCAACAACCACGCTTGAACAAACCAATAACTGAGAATCAATAGTGCTCATAATGGCAGATAAGATAGCCGCAATAAGAATGCCGGCAACCCATGGGTTTAAAATTGCTGATGCCAGTTGTAAAAACACTGTTTCAGGGTTTGCTAGTGGTTTATCGACAAAATAAGCTAAGCCAACTAGGCCTATGGCTAGTGCACCGATAAGTGATAACACCATCCACGCCATCGCAATATTACGCGACATTGGAATATCTTTAGTTGAACGTATTGCCATAAAGCGGCTAAGGATGTGAGGCTGTCCAAAATAACCTAATCCCCATGCCATTAAGGAAATAAAGCCCATCCAAGAAAAATTCAGAAATAAGTTGTCAAATTCTGGGTTGATTTTGGTAAGTGTTTCAGTTGTTGCTTCTAGGCCACCCATGGTTGAAACAGCAACAATTGGTAAGAGAATTAAGGCAATTAACATTAAGCAGCCTTGAAAAAAGTCAGTCCAGCTAACGGCTAAAAAGCCGCCAAGGAATGTATAAGAAACGATAACTAATGCGCCAATTACTAGCGCAGTGCTGTAATCAAGTCCGAATACTTTTTCAAATAATATTGCGCCACCAACTAAGCCAGAAGAGACATAAAAAGTGAAAAATATCAGTATGGTGATGGCTGATATAAAGCGCAATAAGTGGCTTTTATCATTGAAACGATTTTCAAAAAATTCAGGGAGGGTTAACGAGTCGTTAGCATTCTCAGTAAAGTGCCTAAGTCTTGGAGCGACAAGTAACCAGTTAAAAAATGCGCCGATAACTAAGCCAACACCTATCCAGACTTCACTCGCACCCGATAAGTAAATAGCACCAGGTAAGCCCAATAGTAACCAACCACTCATATCTGAAGCGCCAACACTTAACGCGGTAACTGCTGGCCCTAATTGCCTGCCACCAAGAATGTAGTCGCTTAACGTGTCAGTTGCCTTATAGGCAACATAGCCGATGGCGAGAGTTGCTACTAGGTAGCCGATAAAAGTTACTAAGGTAGGTAGTTCAATTGTCATTGTTTATTCTTGCTAGACGACTAAATAATCAGACATGCTAGCAAGAATAATAGGGAAGGAGCTAGTTTTTGTAGACGTATCTACACATTTTTACGTTATATCAACGTAAACTAAATTGACCATTGTGTATTGTCGCTAAGGTTTTTCTGCCATTGGCTTAAGACCTCTGATTTATCGCCCACAATAATGACATGGTTTTCACCAAACGTAAGTGATTGACCATTTAGCTTACTATCGCTAAATGTCTGACTAAAGGCGACTTCTCCTCTTTCTGGTACTATAAACACATTCACAGGTGAGTTCTTGCCTTGATAAACTAAGTGCAAGCTCTTTACACCATCAAAGCGACAGTAGTCTGCTGCAATAAGCTTTCCTACATTCTGAACAAAGCTTCCGTTAAATGTTGACATTTTATTATTGACTGAGGCAAGTGTTACGTTGGCAGTAGCATTATTGTTAAATACGCCTTCTTCGTGATAAACATGGGCGAGGGCGTAATCGCCAATATCGGCATAGGCACTAGAGAACTGTAAAAAGTTAACTGTTAAACCGACGGCAAATGCTACAGAAGCTGCTAATGCCAAATGTACTCTGCTTTTCCGTTTCTGCTGTTGATGGCTTGCCATTGCCTGTCGTAAAATTAATTTATTGCACAAGTCGTCAGGTACAGGAACATTTAGTGCGCTAGCAATTTGATCGTCGAGTTGCTCTATTTCTTTAGCAAATTGGGCGCGTGCGGGATCTGCATTTTTCGCCGCTATAACTTCAGCATCCTGGTTTTTGGGATCGGCGTAAATACTTCGCCTAAATTGCAAATCATCCATTGTAATTACCTCGTTTCAATGGTTCTTTCTCTAACGCTTCTTTTAACTGGTTTCTGGCTCTAAATAGACGTGTCATCACGGTATTTTTATTAAGTCCTAACATGCTGGCAATTTCTTCACCGCTAAAACCGCCTATAACTTGAAGAACAAGGGGCTCTCGATATTCTTCTGACATGTTAGCAATGCGTTCTCTAAGCCAATGGTTCTCTATTTCCTGCTCTGAACTTGTAGACATGTGATCGGAAATGTTAGCTTCTTCATATTCACCCATATCAAAACGTTTTCGTTCAAAACGGCGAGCATTTTCACGGCGAAGTATGGTGATTAACCAAGACTTTGCTGCTTTCTCATCTTTTAGCGAGTCCAATGCTCGCCAAGCTCTTAGAAAGGTTTCCTGAACTAAATCTTCGGCTACTTGTTTATCGTGCGTTAACCAGTAGGCATAACGAAATAGGTCAGTATGTAACGCTTTAACTAAAGCTTCATATCTAACTTGTTTAGTACTCATGCTGGATGAGACCTTGGAAGGCGTTATTTTATTTCGAATTTTTTTTATCATTTTTATCCCGTTAAAGTAACGCCAGTAATTATAACGCTAGCTTTAACAGGATTTATATGAAAATTTGTTGGCTAGGGGTTTAATGAACCGAGTGGTTGAACAGAGTTAGCGCTTTTTTGTTTAAGGTAGGTTTTCAATGCAGCGACAAATGGTTTGCTGTCCCAATGCCGAGTACACTCTTTTTCTGCAGAGTGACCAAATAAAGCTTGTTGCAAATTATCTATTTCTTTTACTAAGACTTCATTGTTACAGTATTTCTTTAGCTCGCTTATCGTTGACACATTATTATTGCGTGCTAGGCCGTTAAACCAAGGCACCAATAACGATAATACTTGTTTGCCATTCCCTTGTTTACAAGCGGCTAGAATGGCAAGTTGTAGATTATCAACAGAGTGCTCAACTTGGTGTTCACTTTGCCCGTTAGTTTTTCGTCTTAGCAATTCAACCGTTAACCAAGCCAACATTGTTAAAATCCAAAGTGCTAAGAATAGCCATTGTAATAATGGTGACTTCTCAACGATAACTGTCTCAATCGGGCCTGTAGGTGTGCTTGAAGCATTATTGTTAAGTGGAGTCGCTGGCAGGTTTGTAATGTCTACATCTTCATTGGCAAGTACGTTTATTGTTTGCGCAGGCAAGGAGCTGACTTCAATTCGGTTAGTAACAGTGTTCCACCAACTAACGTCGACAGCTGGCATTGTGTATTGACCAGGCTGACTTGCAACAATGGCAAAGTTGTTAACTGTTTGGCTGACAAAACGACCATTAGTGACATTTGAGTGTGCTGTCTGCTGGTCTGGATATACTTTTAAGCCTTTTGGTAAATTTAGCGTAAGCTCAGGAAGTTGTTCTTCACTTACTCCGACCGCCGTTAATGTAATTGTGCGAGTAATTGGTTCGCCGACCTTAAATTGGCTAACATCAGGTTGCCATTCTTGGTGTAAGGTTAATAGCTCGCTTGGTAGCCAGTGTCCTTGAAAGCTTTCCGGCATTGCTTTTACCGTTATAGGGACTTCATCACCTAGTACACTAATAGCTTTGGTTTCGCCGAAACTAAGAAAATTCGAACGTCTAGCCGATTGCACCATAATCTCACCGGAAAACATCGGAGAACGCAGCATAAACTCACCGCTTTGTTGCGGTGTCACTGAAAAAGTTCGTTCTATTACGCGATAGCGTCGGCCATTTATGATGGTTTCAGACTCAGCGTCTTTGCCTACTTGCGCAATGGCCGCTCCAGTTAACTCGGGTTCGGTTAAGCTACCTCTTTTTAACTCAGCGGCAAAATGAAGTTTCACCGTAAGAGTAAGCATTTGTTGTACATATACTTGGTTATTTGAAACAGAAGCAGTAATGAAAACATCTCTTTGGCTATTCGCAGCAGGATCATTCCCGTCCAATACGGTAAGCGTAATAGGTGCGGTTTTTTGACCTTCAACAGTCAATGGTGGAATAACGATTGTGCCTGTTTGTTTTGGTATGAGTACGGTTTGCCACTTTGTAGTCCGCGATGTTTTAAAGTTGACCATGCTGGTTTGCGTGCTAACGGACGTACGGCCAACAATAAAGTTGCTTAATAGTGGTGCGGTGTTGAGTGCATTAGTGTCTACATCATCATCTGCGATTACGGTTAGGATTAGTGACTCTTTAACGGTAACTGGATTTCTGTCAACGGTTGCTGTGACTTGAGTGAGTGCATATGTGCTTGGGGCAATAAAGGTTAACAGCACAATAAATAATATTCTTACCACTTTTTCTTAACTCCACTGTTTGTGCCTTCTTGACGACGCTTTTGATATTCTAACTGCATCTTATTGCGCAGCAGTAGGTAAGGGTCATCGGTCACTTTCTTTAAAAGCTGTTGATGTTTCTGGGCTTTCTCTTGGTTTGCCTGTTGCTCTGCCGCAGTTAATTGTTGTTGCTCAGTGCTTTGTTGTTCAGGTTGTTTCTCTGACTGTTCAGCTTGCGATTCGCTAGCTTGCTGATCATTTTGTTGATCTGTTTGCTGCTCGCTTTGCGACTGTTGTTCATTTTGCTGCTGAGTATCACTGTTCTGTTGTTGCTCATTACTTTGGCTTGGATCTTGTTGCTGACCACTATCATCGCTTTGTTGATCCTGTGGTTGTTGCTCACCACCTTCGCCCTGATTTTGATTGTCACCTTGCTGACTTTGATCCTGTTGCTGTTTATCACCTTGCTGCTGATTCTCAGAGTCTTGTTGTTGCTCTTGCTGTTGTTGCTCTTGCTGCTTTTTTAGTTGCTCAAGTAACGTCTTATTATCTTTCGCATCTTGGTGTTCACCATCTAATGACAGGGCTTTTTCATAAGCGTCAATTGCTTTGTCTAACTGCTGCAGTTTTGCCAATGCATTACCTTGGTTATAAAAACCTTCTGCAGTGCCTTGTTTTGCAAAGACATCAGCGGCTGCTTGATAATTCTCAGCTTTGTAATGTGCAGAGCCTTGCCACATTGAATTTTCAAAGGTATCCGCAGCTTTTGCATAGCTTTTTTGATTAAACGCTTGTTGCCCTTGTTGATCTTTTGTCTGCCATAAACTTTGCCAGTCAATAGCATTGGCTTGTTCAGTTGGCACTAATATCAACATTAGTGGCACAAGTGACAATAGCGCGCCACGTCTAAAGTAGGTGAGTAACAACGGAAGAACTAATAATACTAAATAAGGGCCAAATTCCTGCCATTGATCACCTTGACTCGTGTTTTCACTTTCTTTTTCCTGCTGTTGTTGAAAGTCATTGTTAACTAATGTTTCTATATCAGCATTGTCATTTGTATGGCTTCGGTATTTTCCTCTGCTTTTGACAGCTACACCGTACAATAACTTCTCACTTAATTTAGGAACGACAATCGCGCCTAAATCGTCTTTTAATAACTTACCGTTAGGCAGCTTGATTGGTGCGCCTTGGCTAGTTCCAATGCCTAATATGTTAAGTTTATGAGGGTGTTGGTTTGACCATTGGTTGAGATCAGCTACATCCTCTGGGTCAATGCCGTCAGTTAACCAGTATATGTCACCCTCGATATGACCGGCATTTGTTAGCATTTGATGGGCGAGGGAAAGGGCTGCCAAAGGATTGCTTCCTAATTCAGGCATAAGCTCTGGGCTAAGCGAGGGTAAAAGTAATTTTATATTATTAATATCCTCGGTTAATGGGCTTATAGTAAATGCATCACCTGCATAGGCTATTAACCCCGTGTCACCTTCATTTAAGCTGTCTAATAAATCAATGGCTTTATATCGTGTTCTGGTTAAACGGTTCGGCGAAACATCAGTTGAATACATCGAATACGACATATCAAGAACGAGCACCGAGCCCCGTTCAATTTGATAAACAGGTTGAGGTAGTTTTTGCCAGCTAGGACCTGCCAATGCAGTAATTACCAATATCAATAACAAGCTTACCGGTATTAATGAAATACCTTTTTGTTTGCTTCCTTGCTCAATCATTTGCCCTGCAAGGTGCGGTGGTAATATTTTTGTCCAACCAGAGTTACTGACTTGCAGTCGTTTAATTAAATAAATAATGACTGGCAGAGCAATTAAGCCTAGCAACCAAAATGGGCGGATAAAGTGAAAATCAGACAACATTAGTTCACCTTATTGTTTATTTTAGCAATAGACGGTATTGCAGGACGGTTGTGCCACAACAATTGCAATAACGCTAAAAGAAAGGCAATCGACAACGGCCAATAAAACAACGCGGTTAAGGGCCTCATTTGCTGCTGTTCTTGTTCGACAGGCTCTAACTTATCTAATAGTTGATAAATTTCCGTCATGGATTGGCTGTCACGGGCCCTAAAGTATCGACCGCCTGTTTGCTCAGCAATATTCGATAACGTTTTTTCATCTAATTCGCTAGAAGGGTTCACACGACGAGTACCGAATAATGAGCGTTGTAACATTACATCGGCGCCAATGCCGATGGTGTAAATAGTTATGTCTTTTGCAACGGCTAGTTCAAGTGCTTGTTCTGGCGTTATTTTACCCGCGGTATTTTGACCATCGGTAAGTAAAAGTAACACTCTGTTTGACTCTTTTTTCTGTTCGAAACGCTTTACTGATAGTGCGATAGCATCGCCAATTGCTGTTTTTTTGCCAACTAAACCTAATACCGTTTCATCGAGCATTTGTGCGACGGTTTGCCTGTCATAGGTCATTGGGGTTTGCATATAGGCATCGTCACCAAATAAGATCAGGCCTAATCGGTCACCGGTTCTACGATCAATAAAATCACCTAACAATACTTTGAGCATTTGCAGGCGGTTTACTGTAGCGCCATTTAACTCCATATCTTCGACTTGCATACTGCCGGAAAGATCGACAGCGATCATCATTTCACGACCTTCCGTCGGAATATCGACGGCTTCACCCAGCCACTGTGGTCTACTGGCGGCTAGCACCGTCAAACACCAAATAGTGGCCAATAATATCAGTGGCATACGGCTT
This sequence comes from Thalassotalea algicola, assembly GCF_012932965.1. Lineage (GTDB taxonomy): Bacteria > Pseudomonadota > Gammaproteobacteria > Enterobacterales > Alteromonadaceae > Thalassotalea_F > Thalassotalea_F algicola. Next base: position 178,148 of record NZ_JABBXH010000005.1, read on the forward strand.
TTTTTACCGCCGTGAGCTTTGACTGTCAAACCTGGTACTAGCGTTGGCATTCTAAGTGCGGCGCTAATAGTTTGTTTTTTCGCAGGCAATAAATAAACCAAAATAGGTAGCGGTAATGCAAATAAAAGATAGGGCCAAGCAAAGTTAATCATTTCGACCTCCTTTTTTCGGAGGGAGTGCATTTGTTAACCAATAGATAACACTTTGATTAAATGCCTGAACATCAATGTCACAATTTTCTTGATACATGGTTTCAAATGAAAAGGGGTTTAACTTTTTAAATGTCGCTTGCTTCTTTTCTGGCAATTGAGCTGTTAAGAAGGTTGTCAACTTGTCACCATACAAATTAGCGGTTTGATACCTAGGGAAATAACTGAGTAACGCTAACTTTAAAAGCTCGTTACTTTGTTCAATAGAGTTTGAATCGTTGAGTTTCGCCAAAATTTGCTTTTTAACGATTCTAGCTTTTCGAAAATTGCGAAACCAGTGAAACGCTAAAACCAATAAGGTAATAGTAAAGATTAGGACAAGCCACCAACCAGGCGCTATTGGATAGTTATTAATTTGTTCAGGTAAGTGAATGTCTTTTAACTGTGCTAACGGATCCACTGGTGTGCTCCATTATATAGTTGCTGTTCAATTGATTCGCCACAAGAGAGTGAAAATACACGAGCACCTGCTTGAGTAAATAATTGTTGCTTTTGATTCATTACTGCGGAAACTTTATCTACGTACATTTGCTGCGTACGGATATCACCTAAGGTGATGTTTTGCCGAGCATTACCGTCGGTCATCGCAACATTTATTCGTTGGCTAACATCTGGTAATTGTTGTTCAAGCGGGTCTACTACAAGACAGACTATTAGCTCGCAATGTCTACTAATATGTGACAGATGACGAACACTTTGTTGATTGACGGCATTACCGTCAGTAATCAAATAAACTAAACTACCGGGCTTTGCCAATTGCCTTAATCGCTGACAGTTTTCTTCAAATGCTATATCAAAACTAACATTGTGAAGTTGTTCATTTTGCGCGATGGTTTGTTGGTGAATGTCATGTAAGCTGTGTAGATATTGCAATACGCCTTGCTTTCGGGCTCGTGGCTTACATTCTTGATGGCTCAATTCATTAAAAATAATACCACCGAGACGATCGCCTCGAGCTTTGGCATGCCATGCAACAAGTGAAGCAATATGAGCAGCTTGTACAGATTTGCACATAAGTTGACTGCCAAAAAGCATACTTGCGCTTAAGTCTGTAGCAACCAAGACTGGTCGTTCTATCTCTTCTCTATACAACTTAGTATGCGTTTTACCAGTACGAGCCGTTACTCGCCAGTCAATAGCGCGAATATCATCGCCATGCTGGTAATGACGAACTTCATCAAATTCCATACCTCGGCCTTTGCTACGAGCTAAATAGTTACCAGACATTCTCGATTGCTGATTTCTTGATGCTTTTAAGTCAATTAATCCAGCTTTACTTTGATATAGCAGCATTTCCTCGATAGTTAAATGCAAACCATCGGTTCTTAGCTCGCTTAATTGCGCTTGAAGTTGTTGAAATTTATTATCGCTAGTACTGCGAGTAAACCATTTCATGAATATGACCTATTAACCTATAGCAACAAGTTCGACAAGCAAGTCGATGACTTGATTTGTCGTAATACCTTCGGCTTCCGCTTGATAAGTTAACAGTAAACGATGTCTTAGCACGTTGTGCAATACAGCTTGAACATCTTCGGGGCTTACGAAATCGCGGTTATGTAACCAAGCGCGTGCTCTCGCACAGCGATCTAAAGCGATAGTGGCACGCGGACTTGCACCAAAGGCTAACCACTGTTTGAGTTTTTCGTCATATTTTTCAGGTTTGCGCGTCGCGATGATTAAATCGACGATATACTGCTCTACAGCTGGCGCCATATGAATTTTTAATACATCTTCGCGTGCTGCAAAAATTTCGTCTTGAGAAAGCGTTCTAAGCGGTTTGTTCTCTTGTTTTAATGCTTCGCCACGATTGAGCTTTAAAATGTCTAATTCGCTTGCAACATCAGGATAATCTATCGATAAATGCATTAAGAAGCGATCCAATTGCGCTTCTGGCAAAGGGTAAGTCCCTTCTTGCTCTATCGGGTTTTGGGTGGCCATAACTAAAAACAGTTCTGGTAACTTGTATGTTTTACGACCAACGGTTATTTGGCCTTCTGCCATCGCCTCTAACAATGCTGATTGTACTTTTGCAGGTGCCCGGTTAATTTCATCTGCCAACACTAAATTTCTAAACAGCGGCCCTGATTGAAACACAAAGGTCCCGTCTTCAGGGCGGTAAATGTCAGTTCCTGTTAAATCAGCAGGTAATAAGTCAGGGGTAAATTGAACACGATGAAAATCAGCTTCTAATCCATCAGCTAATGCGTTTACTGCTCTGGTTTTTGCTAAGCCAGGAGGGCCTTCAACAATTAGATGACCATTAGCAAGCAAAGCAATCAGTAGATTTTCTACTAAGTCTTGTTGGCCAATGATTTGCTCAGATAAGTGGGTTTTAAGGGTTGAAAAGTGTTCAATAGTCATAGGATTAGTTTTCTATTTATTATCTATCTACTAGTGTTATTAGTGTTTATGTATGCCATTTTTAAGACACTGGACTTTATATATGGTTCCCAACAATAAATACAAGGTTTATCTTGTAAGAAATTATCGCAATGAACATAAATTAGACAACGTATTGAAAAAAAATGCTGAGGCGTTAGAATTGAGTTAAATTTTCAGAGGTCAGACCTCTTAAAGGAAACATAATGACAAAGTCAAAAACAATTATGACACCACAAGGTGAACGTATTGCTATCGTAGCAGGCTTACGTACTCCGTTTGCTAAACAAGCTACTGCTTTTCATGGCGTACCAGCCGTCGATTTAGGCAAGATGGTTGTGAACGAACTAATGCAAAAGCATGAGATTGATCCAAAAATTGTTGATCAGTTAGTGTACGGCCAAGTTGTTCAAATGCCTGAAGCACCAAATATTGCGCGTGAAATCGTGTTAGGTACCGGTATGAATGTCCATACTGATGCATATAGTGTGTCGCGTGCCTGTGCGACAAGCTTCCAATCAACGGTAAATGTTGCCGAGTCTATTATGGCTGGTATTGCTGATGTTGGTATAGCAGGTGGTGCTGATTCTTCTTCTGTGGCTCCTATCGGTGTTACTAAAAAGTTAGCACGTACTTTGTTAGATTTGTCTAAAGCAAAAACCATGGGTCAAAAGTTTGCGCTTATTCGCCAACTTGGTTTAAAAGACTTGTTACCAGTTCCACCAGCAGTGGCTGAGTACTCAACAGGTCTTTCAATGGGACAAACAGCCGAGCAAATGGCAAAAACTCATCAAATATCTCGTCAAGAGCAAGATGAATTAGCACATCGCTCTCATGTGTTGGCAACAGAAAGTTGGGCGGCAGGTAAGCTTGATGGCGAAGTGATGACTGCACATCCTGAGCCGCATAAAACTTTTATAGAAAAAGATAACTGTTTCCGCGAAAACTCAGAATTAGCGGGTTACGCGAAATTGCGCCCTGTGTTCGATCGTAAGCATGGTACCGTAACGGCAGCCAATAGTACGGCGTTAACCGATGGTGCATCGGCTATTTTATTAATGCGTGAAGGTCGTGCAAAAGAACTAGGTTACAAGCCACTAGGTTATATCAAGAGCTATGCATTTGCAGCCATTGATGTTTGGGAAGATATGTTGATGGGGCCAAGTTTTGCGACACCATTAGCATTATCTCGTGCAGGTATGGAGCTAAGTGATTTAACCTTAATTGAAATGCACGAAGCATTTGCTGCACAAGCGCTTGCCAATATGAAAATGTTTGGCTCTAAGAAGTTTGCTCAAACACACCTTGGTCGTGATAAAGCTATTGGTGAAATAGATATGGATAAGTTTAATGTAATGGGCGGTTCACTGGCCTATGGTCATCCATTTGCTGCGACAGGTGCAAGACTTATCACGCAAACATTAAATGAATTAAACCGTCGAGGCGGCGGTATAGGCCTTACAACAGCTTGTGCAGCAGGTGGTTTAGGTGCGGCAATGATTGTGGAGACAGACTAATGACTGAAGCAAATAACAATCAAAAAAATAGCGTTTTTACGCTTAAGCGTCAGGAAAATGGTATCGCACATCTTATTATGGATGTGAAAGGCGATACGATGAATACTCTAAAAGCAGAATTTGGTGAGCAAATTACTGCAGTATTGAAGGAGATTAAAGAAGATAGCAGCATCACAGGTGTTGTTGTCGTTAGTGGCAAAGCCGACTCTTTTGTAGCTGGCGCTGATATAAATATGTTAGCAGACTGCACAACAGCTGAAGAAGCAACAACGATCTCTCGTCAAGGCCAAATGATCTTTGATCAAATGGAGAATTTTCCTAAGCCACTAGTAGCAGCCATCAACGGTGCATGTTTAGGTGGTGGACTTGAATTGGCGTTAGCTTGTCACGCGCGTATCTGTAGTGATAATGGTAAAACTGCATTAGGTGTACCTGAAGTACAGCTTGGTTTGTTACCGGGTAGTGGTGGCACGCAACGTTTACCAAAACTAGTCGGTATTCAAAAAGCGTTAGATATGATGCTAACAGGCAAACAATTGCGTGCTAAGCAAGCACTAAAGTCAGGATTAGTGGATGACGTTGTACCTAATAGTATTTTGGTCGAGACGGCAGAAAAGCTAGCGTTAAAAGGTAAAGTTAAGCGTAAGCCACTTATGCGCTCAACAATGGATAAGTTACTAGAAGGTAACCCTTTAGGCCGCAAAGTACTTTTCGATCAAGCGACAAAGTCAGTTTTGGCCAAAACGAAAGGCAATTACCCTGCACCACTTAAAATCATTGATTGCGTACGAGTAGGCGTAGAGCGTTCTCCTGCGATGGGTTATCAAGTAGAAGCAGATCATTTTGGGCACTTAGTGATGACACCAGAGTCTGAACAGTTACGTAATTTGTTCTTTGCTACGACGGATATGAAGAAAGAACATGGCGTTGAGGGTGTTGCTCCTGAAAAAGTATCTAAAGCAGGTGTACTTGGTGGTGGCCTTATGGGCGGTGGTATCGCATTTGTCACGGCGACTAAAGCTAAGGTTCCAGTACGAGTTAAAGATATCGCTCATAAAGGCATAAATGCCGCGCTTAAATACACTTATGATTTGCTGAATAAAAAAGTAAAACGTCGTTTTATGCGCCATAGTGAGATGCAGCAGCAGATGGCTGGTATCACAGGAACGCTTGATTATTCGGGTTTTAAGGATGTTGATATTATTGTTGAAGCGGTATTTGAAGATTTATCGTTAAAGCAAAAAATGGTGGCAGATGTAGAGCAAAATTGTAGTGAAAGCACCATATTTGCAAGTAATACTTCAAGTTTACCTATTGGTCAAATTGCTGCAAAAGCAGCGCGTCCAGAAAACGTGATTGGTCTGCACTACTTTTCACCTGTGGATAAAATGCCACTGGCTGAAATCATCGCGCATGAGAAAACCTCTGATCAAACGATTTCGACTACTGTTGCTTTTGCTAAGAAACAAGGCAAAACACCAATTGTAGTAAAAGACAAAGCAGGCTTTTTTGTTAACCGCATTTTAGCACCTTATATGAACGAAGCTGCATTAATGCTGCTTGAAGGTGAGCCAGTTGATAAGTTAGATAAAGCGTTAGTTAAATTTGGATTCCCTGTAGGTCCAATGCAATTACTTGATGAAGTAGGTATTGATATTGGCGCAAAAATTGGCCCAATTCTTAAAGCTGAGCTAGGAGAACGTTTTACGACGCCAGATGCTTTCGACAGCCTAATTAATGATGGTCGTTTAGGTAAGAAATCGAACAAAGGCTTTTATCTATATGGCAACGCCGCTAAGAAAGGTAAGAAGCAAGTAGATGAAAATGTTTATAGCTTATTGGGTGTAACACCTTCAGGTAAATTATCTGAGCAAGATATTGCCAAACGCTGTGTGTATATGATGCTAAATGAAGCTGCACGTTGTTTAGATGAAAAAATTGTTCGCAATGCTAGAGATGGTGATATTGGCGCAATATTTGGTATCGGCTTCCCGCCATTCCTAGGTGGGCCTTACCGTTACATAGATAAAGTTGGGGCTAAAGATGTTGTTAACCAACTCAATCAATGGGCGCAACAGTATGGTGAACGCTTTAAGCCTTGTGATGCGTTAGTTGCAATGGCAGAAAAAGGCGAGACTTGTTATTAACCTTATTAAATAAATAGGTATTATTTGCCAAGGCATTTGGCAATCAGCGCAAAAAAAGAGGCAATATTTGCCTCTTTTTTTGTATGTAAAATGTACGTTTCTCTTTCAAATCTCAACTAATTAATGTATATTGCTTTGCTGAGAATTGGTGCTTTTACTCTAATTGTTTTTGAAGGTTTAGTATTATGTTGTTACTAGCTTTAGCTGTCAGTTTACTTTGCTCTGTGTTTTTTTATTGTCAGGCAATTTCAAATGGCTTAGGAAGACGTCGCTGGGCGTTGGGCGGACTTTTGTTTGGGCCGGTACTTTGGCCAATGTTTTGTATGAAGAAGCGAATGAAAGTGGCTAAGAATTTTGGATTGAATTGTTTGTTATTTAACGCATAACAAGTAAGAGGCAATCTTTAAAAAAGTAATACGCTAACTTCCGTGTAGCATATATCACACGAAAAAATGTTTACTTTCCTAAGTCGGATGCAGGCATTTCTTTAATTACAATTGCTTTGGCAATTTTGTTTTCGCTTGGCTTGTGGCCAAAGATAGATTTAATTAAGTTAATCATTAGATTCTTTCTCCACGACGCTTTTCACCGATGCGCTCACCACGGCGTTTTTCGCCAATACGCTCACCACGGCGTTTTTCACCGATGCGCTCGCCACGACGCTTTTCGCCAATGCGCTCGCCACGACGCTTTTCACCAACAGTTACTTCTGTGTAGTTTGGTGAAGTGTCTAACCCTAAAGAATCTTCTCCAGCGGCTGGTTGTGCCATTGACAACATGGTTGAAAGAATAATTTCTGTTATCATTTTGTTTCCCTTATGGTTGTTAAGTTCCGTTAAGGGAAAGCGATATATATGCCAACTTGCTGGCAAGTTTTCCAAATAAAAATAGTGTATGTTAGTTCATGATATACAAAGGGTTTTTATAGTTTTCTATGTGGGCGATGATTTTTTGGCGCCGCTATGATGCTGAACACTTAAAGTAGCAAATAGAGTCAAAATTTTAACGTTTTTTGACTGAGTTTAGCTTTTCAACATGCTGGTAGATTGATCAGTAATTTGATAGCTCAACAGGTATTTCTGGAATTCGCTTTCTGGAAGAGGCTTGCTGTATAGGTAGCCCTGCAGTTGCTCACAAGCTAGGCCTGATAAAAAGCTTAACTGGTTATTGGTTTCAACGCCTTCAGCAACAACTTGCATACCTAGGTTATGAGCGATAGTGACAATAGTTGCTACCATATTGCGACCTTGTTCTGATATTTCAATATCATCAACAAAAGCTTTGTCAATTTTAAGTGTATTAAGTGGGAATTTTTTTAAATACGCGAGTGACGAATAACCTGTGCCAAAGTCATCTAATGACAAATGTATGCCCATAGAACGAATTTGCAACATGGTATCTATCGCTTGCTGTGGCGAGTCCATTACCGTACCTTCTGTGATTTCCAGCTCTAAATGTTTAGCAGGTAAACCGCTCTCTTCTAGAATTGTGGCAATCATTTTAGGCAGGTTAGGTTGGGTAAACTGAACTGCTGATAAATTTACTGCTACACGGCCGTCAAACAATCCTGCATCAACCCATTTTTTCGCCGCATAACAAGACTTTCTCAAAACAATTTCACCGATATCGATAATCTGTCCTGTTTCTTCTGATACCGGAATAAAGACCACGGGGCTAATTATACCTTTAGTCGGTGTTTCAAAGCGCACTAATGCTTCCATACCAGCGACTTTTCCGGTGGCAATTTCGATTTTGGGTTGATAGAACACTGAGAAGTAATCTTCTTTTAAGCCATGCCTGATAAGCGTTTCGATTTGCATGCGTTTTACCGCTTGCTTATTCATTGAATCGCTGAAGAACTGATAACGATTACCCCCACTATCTTTAGCGTGGTACATCGCTGTATCGGCATTTTTTAACAGCTCAGCTGGTGTTGCGCCATCTTCTGGGTAAAGAACGATGCCGACACTGCTATAAAGCACTATTTCCTGGTTTCTTACCTTTAGTGGTTGCGCAATTAGTTTTAAAATGTCTTTTGCTAGAGAAGTAATAGTATGAATGTCATTAGTATTTTCAATTATTACACTAAATTCATCTCCACCGAGTCGATAGACGCTATTGCGTTTTGAGCCTATTTTTACGATGCGTTTGGCAACTTCAATTAATATCATATCGCCAACTTGATGGCCCATTGAGTCATTAATTTTTTTGAAATTATCCAGATCAAATACTAATAGGGCATGAGGTATTTTATTTTTTACCAATCGTTGTTGATTTGCTTGGAAAAAAGAACGGTTAGGTAAACCCGTTAAAGTATCGGAATTCGCTAATTTCCGTAAATCTGATTCAGATTTCTTTCTAGCGGTAATGTCTGAGAATACCCCGACAAAATGAGAAATATTGCTACTTTCATCGCGAATCACATCAAGTGTTAAGTCAGTGTAGTAGGTTTCATCTTGTCCTCTGCGGCTTTCAATTTCACCTTGCCAGCTACCATGCATGACTAAGTGTTTTTTAATCGCTTGAGTAAAGCTATCAGGGTAACGATTAAATTTAATTTGTTTACCCAGCATACTGGCTTTAGATTTGCCCGTAATACGTATGAAAGACTTATTAACGTCGACAATATTAAATTGACGATCGTAAATAATTACCGCCTCAGAGATATTTTCAATACATTTAGCAAAAAGTTTTAAGCGCTCTTCTGCCTTTTTAATATGAGAGATATCTTTTAAGGTACCAGTCATACGTAGAGGTTTGTCCTTGTCATCTCGTTCAACGACCTTTCCCCTGTCTAGAACCCAAACCCACTGTTCTTGTTTGTCTTTAACTCGATAGGTTATTTCAAAATGTTCAGTTTTCTTATCAAAATGTTCGTTTAGTGCATCTTTTACCCGGGGAATGTCATTTGGATGAATATTGGTTTGTTCTGTACCTACATTACGCGTCCCATCTTGAGGGAATTCTAGAATGCCCCAAATATTCGAACGGAAAATCTTCTTGGTTTTGATATTCCAATCCCACATTTCATCACCGCTGCCCCAAAGTGATAACTTTAAGCGCTCTTCACTTTTCTTTATTTGTAAGTGATATTGGCGACGGTGGCGCCATTGCTGAACAAAATACAACACCATAAGGATTGCTGCTAATCCATAGATGAATTTGGCGCTGTTGGTTAGCCATAGAGGTGGAAGAATCTCTATTTCTAGCTGTGTGCGTTCAGATATTTTGGGGTTGAATGTGTCAAATACTTCGACTTCAAATAGATAAGTTCCAGGACTTAGGTTGGTATATGTGGCTCTTCGGTTAGCTATAGTAGTTTCTACCCAAGATTCCTCTAATCCTTTTAGTCTATATTTATATTTTGTTTGATTGGGTAGAGAGGCATTTGGAGATGTAAACTCAATGCTCAGAGGAAAATCCAAATAGTTTATTGCTACTTTTTTTAAGAAAGTGAAATCAAGTGCTGAACTAACATGCTTATATTCGTTTATTGTCGTAATACTTTTATTTGCAATACTTATATCTCTTAATACTGGAGGCTTAATTTTTTGCGGTGTATGAAATACGTCATTTGCGGAAAATTTGTAATATCCATTAGGGCTTCCGAAAAATATGTCGTTTTCTTGTGTATAGAGAGAAGAGTATGAAATAAACTCTATTCCTTGAAGATTGTAGTCAGAATCAAATAGTTTGCTTGACTTGCTTTCTCCGCTAATTACACCAATACCATTATTAGTGGCGAACCAAAGGTTATCTCGCTTAGAAACAATTATGTCAGCAATAAAGCTATTATTTAAACTATTACTTTCGTTGAATAGCGTGGAGTTATTGGTTAGCAAATTGATATGAACTATGCCCTGACCATTAGAAGCTAACCACAGGTTGTCCTTTTTATATGCAATATGTTTAATCTCAAAATCTTTATATTCTGACTCCATCAAAGAGAAAACTGCTGAAAAACTTGGTGCCCCTAGCTCATAGCTATAAATAACCTTACTATCAGTCAAAAGAACTATATTATTTCCTTCACCTTTCTCTATAAGTGATATTGAGTTTTCGCCGTCTGGTAAGTTAGAGCGTGTTGTTTCTCGTTCACTATCGTAACAACTCAAATGGCCTTGGGTATCTATTTGGCAAATTGAATTACCTATTGCTACTAGCTCTTGATACTGATTATTTGAAGGGCTCCATTTAGGGTGATTAATTAGTTTATGATCGGCTAGATTTAGTTCATGTAGAGTTTGTTCATAAGACTTAAGCCAAATAGAGTTTTTATTTTTATTTCGTATTTGGGCTACTTCTATAGGAAGTGGAATGTGAGTTATATCATTACTTATAGGTTCCTTGAAAAAAAGCTCTCCTTGTTCATTGTTAAACCAAATGTTTCCATCGAAACTTTCTGCGAAAGAACTTATCCACCTATCAGACACTACATTTTCTGAAGGTCCATTCTGAAATAAATTAGAATGGCTACTACTAAATTGTATTCCTCCCCCATATGTACCTAACCAAATATTGTTTGCTGAGTCTTTAAACGAAGACATAATCCAAGGAATATCAAAGCTTCCCGATATTGAGCTACTTAGGTCAATTTCATTAATATCAAGAGTAATTTGATTTATACTATTGATACCTTTGTTAGAGCCTAACCATATATTTCCATTGTTGTTAAGTTCGATAGCTCTGATTTGATCTGATAATAACCTTCCATTGCTCGATTTATGAGTAATATGATGGGCAACTTGAAATTGTTGATCGAGTATATACAGCCCCTTATCGGTAGCTAGCCAATACTGTTCTTCAATTTTCTTCATATCATAAAGCGAGTTGGCCTTTAGTGATAAATTCCATTTAGCAGATGCAGATTTACTGGTACTAGTTTGTATGTGTTTTGCTAAGGTAAAACTTTGGTTGACTAAATAGATACCATTATCAAATGAGCCTAGCCAATAGTCATTGTTTTCATCTTGGAATATGGTTTTCACTTCATTGAAACTGTTTTCAAATTGTTTAACCGTAACTTTGGTAAAAGTTTTAGAATCAGGGTTAAAACGATGAAGACCGGTTGAGGTGCTCACTAAAAACTCATTTTCTTCATTTTGAGTTTTTCCTTCGTAAATATCCCAAATGACATTGTCACTTAGCGATTCAGATTCGCGATCTTCTTCGTGTCTAAAGTTAATGAAGTTGTTTTTTTGGGCGTCATATTTACTTAAACCATTTTTAGTGCCAACCCATAAGTTGTCATTACTATCGATAAATAAGGTTCGCACATAATTATCAGCTAAAGACTTGGGATCATCGACGTTGTGACGATAATGAACAAACTCGAAACCATCATACCGGTTTAAACCATCTTGCGTGGCAAACCACATAAAGCCATGTTTGTCTTGGACGATAGAAAATACGTAGCTTTGGGAAAGGCCATCTGTGGTGGTGAGTTGTTTGAATTTTAACTGCGTTGTATTTTCTTGAGCGGCAGCAGAAAGCGAACTTATTGTTAGCAAGCTAACTAAAATAAGCAACGAAGAGATGATTTTTTGACCTGTTAAAAAAATATACTGCAAAAACTTCACGTATTAACTGCCATTAACGGGCGGTCATTATAATAATAATTTTGTGCACTCATTTAATCGAATGCCTAACCTCAAGTCAAATATCGATTAGGCTTTTCATTAAAAAATCAGTATTTTCTTTTACTGTTTTGTGTAAATTCTTGTGGCATTAGTACTATTTCGGCTACTCTGCTTTGCCAATGAGTTAAATCATTGATGTTATCGCTAGAAACCAAAGTTACTCTTTCTATGTAATGATGGTGTTCATCACAGCGGATAAGTTCATTTAAAAAGCTGCTAATATCGGCTAACGTTACTTTTTCGATAGATTCAATCAGTAATTGCTTACGATTGAATTCAAAATCTTTATTACATATAGCCGCCCAAAAACGTTGGCTCTTGGTGCGTAAGCTAGTGTCTTTTTCTTTCAATTGTGCAGCTAAGCCATGTTTAAATGTTAACCATTGTTGCTCTGATATCGTTGATATCTTCTTATCAGCTTGCTCGACAAATTCGTCCATTGCTTCAATTAACTGGCAAGGCAGGGTATTTGGTGACTGAATATAAAAAGCAATGCCAGGATAACGATTAATAGGAATATAACCAACATTCACTAAATATCCGTATTGCTTTTCTGTTCGCATTTCTTGGAAGAAAATTGGTGCTAACAAATGGCTAGTTAACATCGTTAGCGCAGTGGAGTCGTTATCTTTTTCTGTTAGAGGGTAATAACAAACGGCGGCGTGATCATGGTCGAGCATTTCAACGGGGATAATTATTTCTTTTTGCTCGCTGATGTCTATTATTGGGCAGCTAACATGATTCCTGCCGTCAAAATTATGATCAAATGCATCTTTGATCAGTTCGGCAATATCGTGTGCGTGATTTTCGAGCCAATTGCCGTGAATTAGTACATCTAATGTCACATGTTCGAACAGCTGATGACAAAAGTGATTAAACGCGTCAAAAGATATTGGTGCTAAGGCCTCTTTTAGTTGTTCTGAAGAGGGGTTATGAGGCTGCATAAACGCACTAAGTGTAGAAAAAAGTTGCGAGATAGACTTGTTCTTATCCGCATTTTCCCATTGTTTAAGTTGCTGATTTTTTAATAAATTAAATTGCTCTTCGTTAAATGAATGATTCGTGAGACTTGATAATAGCTTGCCAAGTAGCAGCGGCTGTTTTTCACTTAAACCTGAAACTTGCAGCGTTATGCCACCTTGATGAGCATATAAATGATAGTGAATACCTGCTAACTCAGCGTCGTAATGCTCTTCAATTACTTTATCGGTAAACAAGTCAGCGAAAAGTCTTGTCATCGCGATATTAGCTGTTGATGATACTGCTAATGGTGAGTCAATTCCTAAATAAATATAACCTTTGGGTACTTTAAAAGTGGTGTCTTGTTTGTACCAGATGCACAGACCATTTTGTGTTTCTATAAGTGCGGGTTTGTTAGATTCGTAACTGTGAGGCCAAACTTTTGGCTTCTCTACAATATAGGGGTTTTCATCAGGTAAGAATAATTGCTCATAAATATCAATTTTTGCCCACTTTTCTAGCGTTTTTTGCTTGATATTGTTTATTGCGTAAGGTACTTGATACCAATGACTAACCTTGTCGCAACGGTATTGTTGACCAATTTTAATGACACGGCAATTTTCTGGATTAATAAACGCTAGTAATTCCGTGATGGACTTATCGCACATGCCTTCCATTACATAATCACCAAATATGTAATCGTCTATCGGGTAATGTTGCATGTTAACCACGAGTTGACTAACTGAGTCCATTGGTTTTAATTTTTCTAAAAATTGAAATGCGGTATCGGCAAGTTCTTGTTTTTCAAAATAGAAGTGATGAGGAATCGGCGCTTTTTTTAATAACTGAATATAACTAAAGATCGTATCGAGGATTTCCTCAGTGTGTAGTTCCCCTGCTTCGGTAAGCGAAATACTAATATTAAAATCTTTAAAGTTTGAACCGTTAATACCCGAACCAGCCGTAAGGCCAAATGCCCATTGTTTGTTTTTAAGGTAAGAAAGAATACTACCTTTCCCTTCATGACCTAATAGGTAAGTAAGAATGGATTCAGGTTTATGTCGGTAATACTTGTCTATGCATGGCAGGGCAAAACTCACTATCAACTGTTTATCATTTTTTACTGGCTGTACGGATATTTCCATCGCCAAGTTTTCTGTTAAGTAAAGTGGGGTGGTTACCGCCACTTTTTTACCACCACTAGCAATAGAATCAAAATATTGATGAGCCAACTTTCTTAAGTCTTGAACATCTTGCGGACCTTCTATAGCCAAGGTCATTAGTTCAGCTTTATAGTATTGCTTAAAAAATTGCTCTATATCTTGTTGAGCAGGTTGGCCTGGTCGGTCGGCTAATGTTTCTATGTTGCCGACAGAAAATTGTGCAAAGGGGTGAGCTTGGTTTACTGTTTCTTTGTGTACGTCGTAAAGCCTGCGAATATCATCTTTAAGTTTTAATTTAAATTCTGCGTCGATATTTTGTCGTTCAGATTCAACGAACTGTTCACTTAGTAATGGTGATATAAAAAAATCAGCAAAGCGTGCAAGCGCTGGTTCTAGGTAACTGCTATGAATATCAAAGAAGTAACATGTGTGCTCGGTACCTGTCCATGCGTTATTGTGGCCACCATGTTGACTAATGAATTTTTGGTACTCACTACCGTCGGGGTAGTTTTTCGTGCCCAAGAAAAGCATGTGCTCTACGAAATGAGCCAACCCTTGACGATCTTTAGGGTCGTCAAAGTGACCAGCATTGACAGCGAGTGCTGCAGCAGCTTTATCAGACTCTTTATTTTGAATAAGCAGTACTTTTAGACCATTATCAAGCGTAATGGGAAGGTAGTGTTTTTTATCATTAGGGCTTTGTTTCAACAATAAACTCCTATTAAACACTTATATTGACGGCTGCAGCCAACATTTAGCATTTTATTATTTTTATTATAGCTTTGTTTTTGTTATAAATTACCCGAAGGAATAAAGTTAGTCTATTTTATTCTTAACTGTTGTTATAAATCGTCACCGGTTTCTTTTACTATAGCCGGAATTTTTATCGAGCATCCGCGTTTTTTTGATGTGCGGGAGATAGTCAATGCAAATTTTCATTATGCGTCACGGACAAGCGAGTTTTCAGGCTGAGTCTGATGCGAAGCGGCAACTCACTAATCAGGGAATGCTAGAGGCCGAGCTAATGGGAAAACGACTCAATGAATTGTCTATTGCGCCTGATTTGGTATGGGTAAGCCCGTATATAAGAGCACAGCAGACTTATAAAGCGTTAGCGAGCACGCTAACGTGCAAAAAAGTTGAAACTGTATCAGTGATTACTCCCGATGGCTCTGCACAAGAAGTACATGATCTAATAGACGGAGAGTTGTCAGTTAATAAATTTGAGCAACTATTACTTGTTTCTCATATGCCAATTGTTAGTTATTTAGTATCAACGTTGACTCAACACCAACAGGCACCACTTTTTCAAACTGCAGCTATTGTTGAAATAAATTATGACATTGAAACAATGAAAGGTGAGTATATAAGAATGCTTACCCCTTCAGATTAAATATTTCTATATAAAGTTAAAATTTATCTTTTATATCTATTAAGGCTAATAAAGCACCATCTCCACCATATTCTAAAGGTGCTTGATGAAATGCTAAAATGTCAGGGTGTTGAACCAACCAATGTGGGACTTTATTTTTTAAAATACGGTTTCCTATTCCATGAACGATACAGATACACCGCACATGTTCTTTATGGCAAGCGATTAATAGCGCGGCAATTTCTCGTTTAGCGTGTTCTTGGTTTAAACCGTGTAAATCTAATATCAACTCCGGCTGATATATACCTCGACGGAGATTTTTAGCTTCATAACTATCGGCGCCTTCCTTAACGTATTTCATCGGACCTGTTTGGTTTAAATTTGGTTCAAATTCATCAGAGAAATGGAATTCTGCCCCTTGCCTTGTCGTTAAATCATTGGCTTTGCGAATTGTTGATGTTTTTTTAGTTTTAGGGTGCACGACCTTGTCTTGCACCATAGGTTTAATTTTACCAATAGCTTCTTTAAATTGCTGCTTTTCTTCGCTGGTTAATAAATCTTTAAATTTCATGGTAAAGGTCGAGATAACAGTGAGATTTAATGATATATTACTTAGCTATTTTTGTCTTGGTAGACTCTCGTTTTACTGTTGATAATGAGCTTTGTTAGTAAGCTTTTGTTTAGGAATTATTCATGACGGCATCTTCACTCATCGAACAACTCACAACAATTGAAGATTGGGTGCGCTGGTCTGCTAGCGAATTTAATCGTGCAGATCTTTATTTTGGCCATGGTACTGATAATGCCTGGGATGAGGCAGTAAACCTTGTGATGTTCAGCTTAGCTTTGCCAGAAGAATTATTTATCAAAGCTAAGTCGACAAAAATTCTTGAAGAAGAAAAAGAAGATATTTATGAGATTATTCGTCGTCGAGTCGAAGAGCAACTGCCAGCAGCTTACTTAACGAATCAAGCATATTTCGCAGGTCTGTCATTTTATGTAGATGATCGTGTGCTGGTGCCTCGCTCGCCTATTGCAGAATTAATTTCGGATAAGTTTTCACCATACTTAAGGCATACGCCACCTAAGCGAATATTAGATTTGTGTACAGGCAGTGGTTGTATCGCGATTGCGTGTGCATACGCATTTCCTGACGCAGAAATCGATGCGCTTGATTTGTCACTAGATGCACTGAATGTTGCTCAGATTAATATTGAAGGTCATGGTTTATTGGAACAAGTTATTCCAATCCAATCTGATCTTTTTTCTTCAGTTCCACAAGAAAAATATGATTTAATCGTTACTAACCCGCCTTATGTAGACCAAGAAGACGTTGATAGCCTTCCGGTAGAGTATACCCATGAACCAGAAATAGGCTTAGGTTCAGGTCATGATGGTTTAGATATTACTCGTGAAATATTGGCAAAAGCGGCGAGCCATTTAACCGAACAAGGTATTTTGGTTTGTGAAGTAGGAAACTCTCAAATACATATTGAGGCGACATATCCTGAAATACCGTTTCATTGGGTAGAGTTTAAAAAGGGTGGGCATGGTGTGTTTATTTTAACGAAAGCGCAGTTAACACAATTTCAAGAAGTATTTAATCAGCAGGTAGTTGCAAGATAATGTCAGGTAATTCATACGGAAAGTTATTTACAGTCACCTCATACGGTGAAAGTCATGGTTTAGGGTTAGGGGCTATTGTTGATGGGTGCCCGCCAGGGCTGGAAATTAGCGAAGAAGACTTACAAATAGATTTAGATAGAAGAAAACCTGGAACTTCTCGCTTTACCACTGCTAGGCGTGAAGCTGATGAAGTTAAGATCATGTCTGGTATTTTTGAAGGTAAAACAACAGGTACACCAATTGGCTTAGTGATTGAAAACACTGATCAACGCTCAAAAGATTACGGTAATATCGCTCAGAGTTTTAGGCCAGGTCACGCAGATTACACGTATACCCAAAAGTATGGCTTTAGAGATTATCGCGGTGGTGGGCGATCATCTGCTCGTGAAACTGCTATGCGCGTAGCGGCTGGCGCTATTGCTAAGAAATATTTGAAGCAACAACTTGGTATTGAGATAAAAGCCTGTGTTAGTCAAATAGCAGATATTCAAGCAGAACAGTTTGACTGGAGTATCGTTGAAGACAACCCATTCTTTTTTCCTGACGAATCTAAACTCGAACAGTTAGATGAAACATTACGTGGAATTATAAAACAAAAAGACTCTATTGGTGCAAAGGTCACGGTAGTCGCTACAGGTGTGCCTGTCGGGTTAGGTGAACCTATTTTCGATCGACTCGATGCCGATATTGCGCATAGCTTAATGAGCATTAACGCTGTTAAGGGGGTTGAAATTGGAGATGGCTTTGACGTTGTAAATCAAAAGGGTTCAGAGCATCGTGATGAATTAACACCTGACGGTTTTGAATCTAATCACGCAGGTGGAGTATTAGGCGGTTTATCTTCTGGCCAACCAATTGTAGCGCATATTGCAATGAAGCCAACTTCAAGCATAGGTGTTAGTGGCAAAACTGTTGATATAGAGGGTAAGCCAATGGATATTATTACTAAAGGACGTCATGATCCTTGTGTTGGTATCCGAGCTGTACCTATCGCTGAAGCCATGCTTGCATTAACATTAATGGACCATTACTTAAGGCATCGAGCACAAAATGCTGATGTACGATGCTCCACGCCAATAATAGAGTGATTTGGTAAGCTCGCTGCGGCGAGCTTTTTATTTTTATGCATATTAAAAACTTTACTCGATTATCTAACAGCTATTTTTGGTACTTTTCGGTCCTCGGTTTAGCTATTCCTTTCCTTGCTATTTTTCTCGAAGGTCGTGGTTTTAACTCTCTGCAGATGGGAGAGATTTTAGCGGTATTCACAGCTACTAAGATCATTGGTCCAACATTCTGGGCATTTATGGCAGATAAAACAGGTAAAAAGCTGCCGTTTATTCAATTGGGAGCTACATTATCACTTGTGTGTTTTAGTGTTCTGTTTTTTGTCGATGGTTATTGGCCTATTCTCACGATACTTGCGTTGTTTAGCTTATTCTGGACGGGCATGCAGCCGCAAATGGAAGTGCTAACGTTAGGTGCTATGCGCAAAAGTACCAAATTTTATGCACGAATTAGGTTATGGGGAAGTGTAGGGTTTATAGTTTTTGCGTTAGCCTCTGGTGAAGTAATTGGATACTTTGGTAGTGATAGCTTTATTGCTATTGGCTTTGTTATTTTAGTTGGCCTTTGGCTATCCACTTTATGGCTAAATGAAACTAATTGTCGTACGTCTTTTGTGAATGTTAATAGCAGAATAATTCATAAATTTTTGACAGCCAATTTTATTCTGTTTTTTATATCTGGGTTACTATTTCAATTAAGCTTTGGTCCGTATTATTCGTTTTTTGCTTTATATTTAAGAGATTTAACTTATCCAAGTTATGCCGTAGGAATGTTCGTTAGCCTAGCTGTTGTCGCGGAAATTGTCATTTTTATCGTGGCGGGTCGATTGTTTAAGCGGTTTGACGCTAAAAACTTATTGGTACTGAGCATTGCGATTACCGCCGCACGTTGGTTTATTATGGCCTACTTTGGTGATAATGGCATTATGCTAGCAATTTCACAGTTGGCACACGCGGCAAGTTTCGGGTTGTATCACAGTGCATCGATGCAGTTTATTCAAAACCACTTTAACCCGAACCAACAAAATAGAGCACAAGCAGTATATGTTAGCGGTATGTACGGTATTGGTGGTGCTATAGGTGCTTATTTGGCTGGTGTGTATTGGATGGATGGTCTAGGTGCTCAGCAGACATTTATTTATGCAGGTTATGTGGCGTTGTTCGCTAGCATTATTGCATTCCTAATGAGCAATAAAAAAGCCCCTATGTAAGGGGCTTTTTACAATCATAATAAATGATTAGAAGCTATAAACTAAAGTAATTGCTGTTTGCGTGTCAGTATTATCTTTACCTTCATCAACTTCTGTATTGTGCTCAACTCGGAAAGAAAACTTCATTGCAAGTTCTTCAATTAACTTTGTTGTAACAGAAGTTTCAGCGATATAGACACTGTTGTCGTCACTCTCAAACGCCTGCGTCATACGCACTAACTGTTTTAATTCAACATGTTCATTTAACTTTCTTTTGTAAGCTGCTTGAGCCTGAATGATAAATGCGTCGTTGTTTTCACTTTTTTGTGTATCTGTTGCGCTTAAACGGTCGCGTTTGAAACCAGGACCAATATCAGAAGTAAATTCCCAAACGTCATTATTATGCCATCTTTTACCCCAACCAGCAGATGCTTGCGTTTGGTAGTCAAAGCTACTAAAGCGATCGTCTGTATAACCAAAACTACCGTAAATATAGTTAGCGCCGTCGGCTTCAATTGTATAGTTAGTTTGACCATTGATGGTTAGCTTTTGATCGCTAGTTTCAAATTCGTCAGACGTAGAGCCATCTTCTTCTGTAACTTCTACTTCAGTCTTTCTATACAATAAATTTGCGACTAATTTACTGGTCCATTGCGCATATTTGTGCTCAAAGTCAAAGCCAGTTTTAACGTCACCGCTTTTGCTATTACCTGTTTTATATAAAAAGCCAAGCTCAGCTGAAGCATTGTATTCATGTTTAGCTGTTTCAGCACTTTCTTCTGCAAATGATGCTGCACTAAGTAATAACGAGCTGATGGTTGCAGCAATCAATTTATTTTTCATTTTGTTCCTCTTTATTCATATGAACTGAAACTTGTGGGTATGGAATGTCGATACCGGCGTCATCTAACGCTACTTTCATATTTTCTAACAAACTAAAGTATACTGGCCAATAGTCACCAGATTTTACCCAAGGGCGAACAACAATATTAACTGAACTATCAGCTAACTCACTCACGCCAATAGTAACGTCATGATCAGTCAATACACGTTCATCTTTAGCAACAACGTCAGCTAAGATTTTCTTTGCGTCAGCAAGATTAGCGTCGTAACTCACACCCATTACTATGTCTACACGACGAATTGGTTTAGTTGAGTAATTGGTAATTACGCCACCAGTAATGTTACCGTTAGGAATAACAACTGCTTTATTATCACCCGTTTTCAACATTGTCGAAAAAATTTGAATTTCTTCAACTACGCCAGCAACACCAGCCACTTCGACAAAGTCGCCTGCTTTAAATGGTCTAAACAAAATAAGGAGTACGCCAGAGGCAAAGTTAGACAATGAGCCTTGTAAAGCCAAACCAACAGCTAAACCAGCAGCACCTAAAATGGCGACTAATGATGTAGTGTTAAAGCCAAGGTGAGATATGGCGACAATAACGGTTAACGCAAATGCAATACCATAAACTAAGCTTGCGACGAATGAAGTGACTGTCGAATCTACGCCATTGTGAAGCATTACTTTTGAGATTGTTTTACTGACTAGCCTAGATAACCACTTACCAACAATGAAAATGATTATTGCGACAATAAATTTGATGCCAAATCCGATTAGCATTTCTTGATTATTATTAAAAAAATCAACTACTACATCCATTTTATTTCTCCCTAGTATTATTTTGTCGAATTATATAAAACAATTTAGTCGAAACCTATAATAAAACGTTTTATTTGTTAAAAAATAGTAATAAAAAAGGGCCTAAAGGCCCTTTTTTTAATGATGACGAGGTTTTTACTTGATAAGTGCGTCTAACTCACCGTTATTGTAACGGTTAAACATATTATCTAAAGAGATAGGCTTAATTTTTCCAGCGTTACCAGCTGTACCGAAAGCTTCATATCGCGCGATGCAGATTTCGGTCATAGCTTCAGTTGTTTTCGCTAAGAATTTACGCGGGTCAAATTCGCTAGGGTTTTCAGCTAGGAAGCGACGTGTCGCGCCAGTTGATGCTAAACGTAAGTCAGTATCAATATTTACTTTACGAACACCGTGCTTAATACCTTCACAAATTTGTTCAACAGGAACACCATAAGTCTCTGGGATTTCGCCACCGAATTCGTTAATTACTGCTAACCATTCTTGCGGTACAGACGAAGAACCATGCATAACTAAATGTGTATTTGGAATACGTTCGTGAATTGCTTTAATTCGGTCAATAGCTAAAATGTCACCTGTTGGTGGGCGAGTAAATTTGTACGCACCATGTGATGTACCACAGGCAATAGCTAATGCATCAACTTGTGTTTTTTGTACAAAGTCAGCTGCTTCTTCAGGGTCTGTTAACATTTGCTCCATGGTTAATTTGCCTTCAGCGCCAATACCGTCTTCTTCACCAGCTTCACCAGTTTCTAGTGAGCCTAAGCAGCCTAACTCACCTTCTACAGATACACCACAAGCGTGTGCCATTTCTACTGTACGGCGAGTAACATCGACATTGTATTCATAGCTCGACGGTGTTTTTCCATCTTCACCAAGAGAACCATCCATCATTACTGAAGAAAAGCCTAATTGAATAGAGCGTTGACATACAGCAGGAGATGTACCGTGATCTTGATGCATAACCACAGGAATATGCGGAAATTCTTCAATAGCGGCTAAAATCAAATGACGTAAAAATGGTGCACCTGCATATTTACGTGCGCCTGCAGAACCTTGTAAGATAACTGGGCTGTTTGTTTTATCAGCCGCAATCATAATGGCACGAACTTGCTCTAAGTTATTTACGTTAAAAGCGGGAATGCCATATCCATTTTCAGCTGCGTGATCAAGCATTTGACGCATGGAAATTAAAGCCATGTAATACTCCTAATTTGTATTCTGTCATCATGAAACAAAAACTGTTGCTACTTTTAAAAGTTTTCAGTTAAAAGCGGCGCGATTGTAGCAGAATGATGCGTTAAAAATCACTAAAAAATATAGCCTTAACGTCAATAAAAACAATAGACAACGCTGTCATTCTTGTTATGTAAATCCATAACAACAAATATTAAGTAATTGAGTGAAATATGGATGTTTTGATTGAAAGTTTACAACATGCTCGGCAATAAAGTAACGTGTCGCCGTAGCTAATAAAAGGCCGGTATTTATATCGTGTTGTTAAAAAGAGGAAGGATTACTTTTTTATAAATGAGGGTTATGAATACGCATGCTAAATATTTTAGCATGCGATGAGGTATAGTTAGATGTTAGAAATTGAATAATTAAGAGCGCAGCATATTCTGTACTCTCTATTTTGCTTAATGATTTAACCGTTAGCTCTTTCTTCTAAAATCGCAACTGCCGGTAGTTTCTTGCCTTCTAAAAACTCTAAAAAAGCGCCACCACCAGTTGATATGTACGATACTTTGTCTGCGATGTCGTACTTATCTACGGCTGCTAAGGTATCACCACCACCTGCGATAGAGAATGCAGAGCTTTCGGCAATTGCTTTTGCTATCGCTTCAGTGCCTGAGCCAAATTGGTCAAATTCAAATACACCAACAGGGCCATTCCAAACGATAGTTCCTGCGTTTTTAAGCACATTTGCAAGTGCTTTTGCTGATTCTGGGCCAATATCGAAAATCATATCGCCATCAGCTACTTCATTTACTGGTTTTAATGTCGCTTTAGCCGTTTCAGAAAATTCGGTACCAACAACAACGTCAGAAGGTACTGGGATGTCACCGTCATTAGCTTTTGCTGCTGACGTTAAACGGTTAGCTTCATCAATTAAATCTGCTTCGTAAAGTGATTTGCCAACATTATGGCCTGCTGCAGCAATAAAGGTATTTGCTATACCTCCACCGACAACGAGCTGATCAACAACTTTTGAAAGAGAGTCAAGTACCGTCAGCTTAGTTGAAACTTTAGAACCACCAACAATTGCTACTAACGGGCGAGCAGGGTTGTCGAGTGCTTTTCCTAGTGCATCTAATTCGCCAGCAAGTAATGGGCCGGCACAAGCGATAGGTGCAAATTTCGCTACGCCATGAGTACTTGCTTGTGCTCGGTGAGCTGTGCCAAATGCGTCCATTACGTAGATATCACATAACGCTGCTAACTTTTGAGAAAGCGCTTCGTCGTTTTTCTTTTCACCCTCGTTAAAACGGATATTTTCAAATATTACAAGCTCGCCTGTTCCTACTTCTACACCGTCTAAGTAATCTTTTACCAAACGAACAGGGTAGTTAAGTGCCGCAGCTAAGTAGTCGACAACTGGTTGTAGTGAAAACTCTGCATTAAACTCTCCTTCTGTTGGTCTGCCTAAATGTGACATCACCATTACTTTTGCTCCTGACTCTAAAGCAAGCTTTAGTGTAGGCAAAGCTGCACGAAGGCGGGCATCTGATGTGATCTTGCCATCCTTTACTGGAACATTTAAATCTTCTCTAATTAAAACTCGTTGGTCTTGAAGTGATAGATCACTCATTTTGATGACTGACATTTGTGACTCCGAACTATTTATTTATAAATTTGGCCATTTCACTGGCGGTATCTAACATACGGTTTGCAAAACCCCATTCGTTATCACACCAAATCAGCATCTTTACTAATCGTTTGTGACTGACTCGTGTTTGATTACCATCAACAATACAGGAGTGGGGGTCGTGGTTAAAATCAACTGACACTAATGGCTCTTCGGTATAGCCGAGTATGCCGGCTAGGCCATTATCTTTAGCTTTTATAATTGCTTGATTAATATCGTTAATGGTTACATCGCTATTTACCGTTACACTTAAATCCATAGCTGTTACGTTAATAGTAGGCACTCTAACTGCAATTGCTTCAAATCGACCAGTTAAATTGGGGAGAATTCTTTCTATTCCAACGGCTAATTTGGTATCAACAGGAATAATAGACTGGCTTGCTGCGCGGGTTCTTCTTAAATCGTCATGATAGGCATCAATGACTTGCTGATCATGCATGGAAGAATGAATTGTGGTAATGGTGCCACTTTCTATGCCAAATGCATCGTCAATTACTTTGATTACAGGTACAACACAATTGGTGGTACACGAGCCATTAGATATAACGTTATCTTCGTCGCTGAGCCCATCGTGATTAATGCCATAGATGATTGTTGAGTCAACATCCTGAGACGCAGGATGAGAATACAATACCTTTTGAGCACCTTGAGCAATATGAACTAGCCCTTCGGCTTTTGAAGAATACTTGCCTGTACAATCAAGTACGATATCGACATCTTGTGCCTGCCACGGTAGTCTATTTAACGAAGTTTGATGGCTTAATGCTATTTCATGGCCAGCTACGAATAAACTATCGTCTTCATGGCTAACTGCAAAGGAAAAACGCCCGTGCGTAGTGTCATACTTAAGTAAATGCGCAATTCCTTTAGCGTCAGCGGGTTCATTAATAGCTACTAAGCTGAAATCGTCGTATCGAGCATTTTCAAAGTATGCTCGAGCGACACTTCGACCTATTCGGCCAAAACCATTAATCGCAATATTTACTGTCATAATCTCTTTCTAAAATAAAAGGCGCCTAATTTGGCGCCTAGATATTCGTTGATTGTAAATTACAGGCTATTAACTGTATTTACAACGTTTTCAACAGTGAAGCCAAAGTGCTTCATTAAGTCACCGCCTGGCGCAGACTCACCGAAAGTCGTCATGCCGACAACCTTGCCATTAAAGCCAACGTACTTGTACCAGAAGTCAGTATGTGCTGCTTCAATCGCAACACGTTTAGTTACCGACGAAGGTAGTACTGACGCTTTGTAATTTGCATCTTGTCCATCAAATATATTGGTTGATGGCATAGAAACAACACGTACGTTGTCACCTAACTGATCTGCCGCAGCAAGTGCTAATGACACTTCTGAGCCGGTTGCAATCAAGATAACTTCAGGTGTACCAACACTATCACGTAAAATGTAACCACCTTTTGCAATGTTTGCTATTTGCTCATCTGAGCGAGTTTGATGCGGTAAACCTTGGCGAGAAAATACCAATGATGTCGGTGCATTTTGACGCTCAATAGCATTTTTCCATGCAACTGCAGATTCTACTGAGTCTGCCGGGCGCCATGTCACCATATTTGGTGTAGTACGTAAGTTAGTTAATTGCTCGATTGGCTGATGCGTAGGACCATCTTCACCTTGACCGATTGAATCATGCGTGTAAACAAAGATGTTTTGAATACCCATAAGCGCCGACATACGAACTGCGTTACGCGCATATTCCATAAACATCATGAACGTTGCGCCGTAGTTAATAAAACCACCGTGTAATGAGATACCGTTCATAATGCCAGACATACCAAATTCACGTACACCGTAGAAAATATAGTTACCGGCAGCGTCGTCTTGAATACCTTTTGAACCAGACCATAAAGTAAGGTTAGAACCTGCTAAGTCAGCAGAGCCACCTAAAAGTTCAGGTAATACTTTACCGAAAGCTTCAATTGCATTTTGTGATGCTTTACGTGAAGCAATGCTTTCGCCTTTATCAGCACATTCTTGAATGAATGCATCTGCTTTTGATGCGAAATCAGCAGGTAATTCGCCTTTTATCACACGGCGTTCATATTCAGCGGCTAATTCTGGATGAGCAGCTTGATATGCCGAGAATTTATCATTCCAAGATGATTGAGAAGCCGTGCCTTTGTCAGATTGATTCCAATCCGCGGCAATGTCAGCTGGAATTTCAAATGGCGCGTGTGGCCAGTTTAAAAATTCACGAGCCGCAGCAATTTCTTCTTCACCTAATGGAGCACCGTGGCAGTCATGAGAGCCTGACTTATTCGGTGAACCAAAACCGATAATGGTTTTACAACAGATCATGCTAGGCTTGTCAGTTACTGACTTGGCTTCTTCTATAGCAGCGTTGATTGCTTCAGGGTTATGACCGTCAACATCAGCAATTACGTGCCAGCCATATGAAGCAAAACGAGCAGGAGTATCGTCAGAGAACCAGCCTTCAACTTCACCATCGATTGAAATGCCATTGTCATCCCAAAATGCGACTAGCTTACCTAGACCTAAAGTGCCCGCTAATGAACAAGCTTCATGCGAGATACCTTCCATTAAACAACCGTCGCCTAAGAAGCAGTAGGTGAAGTGATCGACAATATCGTGGCCGTCACGGTTAAACTGAGCTGCTAATGTTTTTTCAGCAATCGCCATACCTACAGCGTTTGAGATACCTGCACCAAGTGGTCCTGTTGTCGTTTCAACACCCGGCGTATAACCATATTCGGGATGACCCGGCGTTTTAGAGTGTAGCTGACGGAAGTTTTCAAGTTCTGACATCGGTAAGTCATAACCTGATAAATGAAGGAGTGAATAAATCAACATTGAACCGTGACCATTTGACAAAATAAAGCGGTCACGATCTGCCCAGTTTGGATCAGTAGGGTTATGCTTTAAATGATCGCGCCATAATACTTCTGCGATATCTGCCATACCCATAGGTGCACCTGGGTGACCTGATTTTGCTTTTTGTACTGCGTCCATGCTTAAAGCACGGATAGCATTTGCCAATTGTTGACGCGACGGCATAACTGCTCCTAGTAATTCTGAATATTTTGTCGATGGATAAGAGTGGCCGTTATTCTCGCTCAGCGGCCGCATTACTGCAAATGAATTTGTGGTATTTAAGGTAATTTTTCAATAATAAATACAAACTGAAATACAACGCTTTAAATTTGTTGTTTTCAATGTAGTACAACCAATTAAATTTCACGCCTTAGAAATAGAAAACTCTTCACTTATGTTTAACTTTTGTGGAACAATCAGGGATACATAAAATAATGTTAATTAAAATAAAAAACGCTAAGGAAGGGTAATAATGATAAAAGCAACCGACATGTTTACTTCGCTTGTGTCGTTTGTCATTGTCATCACTGTCGTCAACTTTAGTTTGTCTCCTTTTTCTTTGCTCAATTTCTTTGGTGCTATAGCCGGCGCATCCTCCGCGTTAGTAGTGTTAAAAGGCCCGCGAATGTTGTTAAGCATATTGCTTAATTTACTCGGTATTCACCTTGTTGCTGCTTACTACTTTAATGTAGTTTTTAATGCAGAGTATGTGGCGATTGGCTTATTGGCCATTATGCTACAAAGCGTATGGACTGCACAGTTGACTTCGGATGAAATGAAAGATGTTGGGTGGTTATCTAGCCGAGAAAAACTGTCACGATTTTTAATTAAACTTGGACCTTTATCAGGCTTAGTTTCTGCGTCTGCAGTGATTATTTTAATCTTGATTAGTAATCAAAAAGTTGGTGTTGGCTATTTATATACATTTGTTCTTAACTGGTCGTTAAGTCAACTGGTTGCTATTTTTCTATTGCCCACTTTACTTTTTATTGGTGATATACCAAAGGTTTCTCGCAATAAACGTGCACAGGTCGTTATTGCATCTGTACTAGCCGCTATTGCGTTAAGCATTCTTTTTAGAGTGTCGCAAAATGATTACCAGCATAAAAGAATTGATGATTTTAGTTTGGCGGTAAATCAGCTAACCAATGAAATTGATGATGAAATTAGTGGCATTTCTCAAAGTATTAATGCGCTGCATGCATATTTCGATGCTAGTGAATACGTCAGTCGAGCTGAATTTGAGCAGTTTGCGAGCCAAATCTATCCAGAACATTCAAGTGTTATTGCATTTGCATGGGTGCCAGTTATTCAAAAAAATCAAAAAGTGTCATTTGAAGATTGGGCAAGAATTGATAATAGTGAGAGTTTTAATATCAAGCAACTAGGCGTCGGTCCTTATACTCCCTCCAAAGAGGAACAAATTTCATTTCATGCCCCTATTTATTATGCGTATCCAACCATTGAGAACCAACAAGCAATAGGTCTAGATTTGGTTACCGATCGAGCACGTTACATGGCTATGTTTAATGCTGCAAAGAAAAATCAAACAGTGAGTTCACCACCTATCCCTTTGATTGATCAAGCAGTGACAAGCCCTGGTATGGTGATCTTTACTCCTATTTTTAATGCAAGTTCATTAAACCCATTTGGTGGTATTGCGCTTGGCGGCAATGACAATCTTGATGGCTTTGTTATTGCCGTAATACAGCTCAAAGAAGTGATTGATGAACTTATAAAAAGCCCAGTAGCAAATAAGGTCACTATAAATGTGCAAGACGTTACTAACCCAGAGCCTTTTTATCTCTATGGCGTGCCAGCACCAACTG
Organism: Thalassotalea algicola; assembly: GCF_012932965.1. GTDB lineage: Bacteria > Pseudomonadota > Gammaproteobacteria > Enterobacterales > Alteromonadaceae > Thalassotalea_F > Thalassotalea_F algicola. The sequence continues at coordinate 206,631 of NZ_JABBXH010000005.1, forward strand.
GCGAACATTTAATTCATACCATTGAACGGTTTGAATTTAGTCGATTTTGGCGAATTACAATTTCTGAGCGAACGTCTTGGGTAGCCCAGCCAAGAAATTGGCTGAACTGGGGAGTGCTTATTGGCTGTACTTTAGGTGGTATTTTATACCAATTGCTTATTCTGCTAATGACAGCGTATTCATCAGAGCTCAATCAAAAAGTGTCGGATAAGACGAAAGAATTAATTTTGCAAAAAGAAGACTCTGAAAAGCAAAATAAAGCTAAAAGTCAATTTTTAATTAATTTAAGTAATGAGTTAAAAACACCGATAAGCGCGTTAAGTGGTCTGTTGATACAGTTAAATGAAAGCGCTAAGAATGACAAATACAGCGGCTTAATTGAGAAAATTAATAGCGTATCTTCAAATTTAAAACAATCGATAGATACATTATCCGATTTATCAGAGATAGAGTCGGGTAAGTTGGAATTCCAACAACATGGTTTTGATTTTCATCTATTTTTGCAACAACTAGAAACTATGTTAAATGTAAGTACTGACTTACTTTTAGTTAACGTTCGTTTTCAATTTGATGAAAGCGTTCCTCATTATGTTACAGGCGATAAACTTCGTATTCAGCAACTTATCGTGGCGCTAGTGCACAATGGTGCGTTAATTTTTAATAATAATAAATTATCGCTTACAGTAAATGCGCATCGCCACCAAAGGGGAACCGTAACTATTTTTCTTGTTATTACTCCTGATAAAGAAGAGCTGGATGCTAAAACAATTCCAAACATGGTAGTAGAGCAAGAATTCGATAACTTAACGACTTCAATGACAATGGCTAAAGAAATCTGTCAGCGTTTAGGTGGAGCGATTAATTTAGCGCCGATAGCCGAAACGGGAGATTATATGTTGAGTGCATCGTTTAAGTTAAAACTTGATGATAGTGCTCAGCAGTTAACTTATCCGTTAGATAATAGTTTAGTAGAATTATCAGATAAACATGTGGTGATAATTAGTGATGATGAAACGTCAAATGACATTATTTCCCGTTATTTTAGTAAGTTTGGCTGTGAACTGTATGTTTATGAAGTGATCAATGAAAAAGTACTAAATGAGATTACTTTGCACCAATGTGATTTGATTTTTATTGCATGTTTTTCGGCAAATGAAAACGGTTTTTGGCTAATTGATAAGATCAAAAGCATAAATGAAATAAGTCAGGTCCCTATTGTTGGTGTGGCGCCACAGTTTATGTCTGCAGAGCAATTAAATATAATCCAGTCTGGTTTAGATTTTTATATTAGTAAGCCAATTAAGCTTTCAGCGTTGACACAAATCGTTCACCAATATTTATCATAGAGAATTAAATGTCTATAGCATTAATGATCACTGATCGAGACTTGTCCTCATTATCAAAAGCGTTATCAGATAAACTGCCTGATGTGGCTATTAAGCAATGGCCAGATTGCTGTTTAGATAAGAATGTCGAGTTTGCTGTAGCTTGGCGCCACCCTATGTCAATGTGGCAGCAATTTCCAAATTTGAAAGTTGTTTCTTCGCTTGGTGCAGGAGTAGACGGTTTGATAACTGATCAAAGTAGACCTGAACATATTCAGCTTACTCGGATAGTAGACAATAATTTATCAATACAAATGTCAGAGTTCGTGTTAACTGCAATATTAATGCATAAATGCCGTATAAATGAATTTCAACAAGCAAGTACCAAGAGAGAGTGGGTTTTTCATCCTAGATTAAAACACGATACTGTTACTATTTTAGGAGCTGGTGAGATAGGAATGGCCGTGGCTGAAAGGTTAAATGCAAATGGTTTTTCAGTATCAACTTGGAGTCAGACAAAAAAATCAGCTCCATATATTGCACAGAGTTTTACAGGTGATAAAGAACTTCATAAAAGTGTAGAAAATGCAGCTTTTGTAGTGTCTATTCTTCCCGCGACAAAGGACACTGACAATATAGTAAATAAGCGGTTGTTATCGAGCATGCCAAAACATGCTTATTTTATCAATGTTGGCCGTGGTAATGCGGTTGATGAAAAAGCACTATTACATGCGCTAGATAAAGAATTTGTTTCAGGTGCTTTGTTGGATGTATTTAAAGACGAACCATTACCTGAAACCCATGCTTTTTGGCAATGTAAGAAGCTGCAAATAACCCCTCATATTTCTGCCATTACAGAAGAGTCTGCTATTGTTGAACAAATAGTAGATAATTATTTAAGGTTTAAGCAGAAAAAGCCGCTAAAAAACCGAGTTAATGTTGAAAATGGCTACTAAATGCTAAAAAATCCACTTATTTACAATAAACGATTGAAAAATCGATTCTAATCATATAGATTTTTTAACGTTGTTAAGTAATAACAAAAATAAAACAACTTTAGAAAGTAGGTTTGCGTATGAATAGACCAGCTTCGAAAGGATTTAAACTTACTACTGTAATATTTGCTGTTTTGTTTTTAGCAGTATCAGCAGTATTAAGTAATACATCGGTTGCAGATGATACGGAAGTCATATTAGAGCAGTCAGAATAAGTAGTCGATTGTGAAACAAATAAGCCCCTATTATAGGGGCTTATTTGTTTTAGCGAGCATCAATATTGCAATTAAGATTGTGCACATTCTTCTAATGGTTGATTAACATCAGCTTCTTCGACCGACCTTTTTAACAGATAGAATCCGTTTATTAGAACCAAAATAATATTTGACACCATTCCTTGTGCTACTTCGATATGAATGTAATAGACACCCATTAATGAACAACCTACTAACGTAGCTAATCTCAACATAAAAATATCTTTGATAAAAAATGCACCTATACATATGGCTAGTCCTATCCAGCTTAAGGCGTCAAAGAAAAGTGGGTTCATTAGTGTGTGTTACTCCTATTGGTTAATGTGTCTTTTTAAAGGACGTGCATTATCCTGATTTGTTAATGTCCTTCAAACGAAAAAAATTAGTCGTTTATGATTAGAAAAACTAATGATTTGGTTTGGGTTTTGTATAGGTGTGCGTAGTGTTTATTGGAAAGTTATGGAGCTTAGTGACTTGGTTGTCTGTCCTACGTCACTGTAATTTATGGAGTTATTTTATTTTTCTTGATTAGGGGGTCTATGGTTTCTGAAATATATTTGATTAATAATTGTATGGCTTAGTTGTTTCTGATTTATAAGTGGTTGGCGTCTCTGGCAGGAGTTGAACCTGCGACCCTTCGCTTAGGAGGCGAATGCTCTATCCAGCTGAGCTACAGAGACTAAATATGGACTTTAACTTATCGGCAATTGGACTATTTTACAATGACCAACTAAGCGCTAATTACCAATGAAAATGTTTTAATAATTTAGCCTATATAAGTTGACTAGTGTTTTACAGCAAGATCATCTTGTTGAATATTACCTAATAAGCCCTTATCTGCTGTAGTTGCTACTGCTGAATTTTGGAAAACCTCTGTAACTGTAACCTTATAGGGGCTCACGTTATAGCCGGAATATAATTTACCTGTATCTGTTTTAAAGTTATTTAGATGCAGTAACGAAAATTCATCACCAAGCTTAACGCCTTGTTGTTTGCCCACATTAACGATAACCTCATTGCCGGACACTTTTATTATTCGAGAGCGGGTTTGCTGACACATCATACTTTCATCAAAATCAATGATGGCATTCTCTAACGTTCTATCTAACATTTGTCCATAAGCACTCTGCCAAAAGCTATGGCTGCTAAAGTCTATATTCTCTCGTTTGCCAAATTGCCAAGGCGCTTTATCTTGGTATTCTTGTGCTGCCAATTGTTCGCCATTAGTTGTACTATATATATAGAAAGTAACGTTGAAATGACGTTCAAAGTTATCTTCTTGCCAAAACTGCCATTGATTCAATACTTCACCAGAAAAAGATACATCATTTATTTCGGTAAAAAGTACAAATTGGCTGTCAAATCGTTGGCCAAGTTCGATTGCCAAAGATTTGATACTTTCTTGCTCAAAGCTTTGATTGTACCGACTAAATGGCAACTTTCTTTTGTGCGCTAACTTAATGTCGATAAATTGACTTTTACTAGTTAGCATATTGGCAAAACGAGAAACTAGCTGTTTATCTATATTGTATATCTGTCCAATGTTAGCTTGTTCTCGTTTCATTAGATGGGCACGAGTAACTAACATCGATTTTTTGAAGTCTGCGGCGAAGCATTGTTGTTCTTGTGGAAAGATATCCGCCCTAATGGTTACTTTGACTATATTGTCTTCAAAGGTTTCATCAACTAATTCAACTGCATTTACAGTTCCCTTGGCTCGAATGTTAAGTTCATCTTGCGTCAGTAAACCGTTTACTACTTGCTGAACACTGCTGACTGAAGCCCCTGCAACAAGCAAGGCTTTTTTTAATGCGTTTTCTACTGCAGATGCTCTAGCTATGCTTTTGTCACCATTTAAAATTACCGCGCTACCTTGCGTTTGATACCATTGCGCACTAGCAAATGGAGAAGTTAAAAGCAAAATGTAGATTAAAAGCAATCGCATGACGTCAGTTCACCTAATATTAATGGTCTATTTATTGCCTATTGCATTAGTTTAAGTGCAATAGAAAGCTGTTAAGCTAGATATTGATCACTGGTCGGAATATTGACTATGTGAGCATATATGACTAACTAAAGCATGAAGTGTGCCTAATTATCAAAGAAGTTATGGTTGGCTTAATTCCTGCATGACTAATATTAATTAGAAACATGTTGTATAAAGTTGAGGTGTCTCAATGAAAAACTGGGCATTAGCTGCATTTATTCCGTTATTAGCTTCTTGTGCTATGAATGAAGAGCAGGATTTTTATAGTGTTAGCCACCAAAAAAAAGGTGAGATAGACAGTTATGACTTACCCAAGCACGCGATTAATGATGTGGTAAAAGGTTTGGCGTATCAGATGCTAGAGCATAGTGCCTTCGTTACGCCTAAAACACCTATTGCTGTTGCATCATTTGTAAACTTAGAAGATCTAGAGTCTACGAACTGGCTGGGCAATCAACTTTCAGAAAACTTTGTTCACGAATTACAGCGCCACGGTATGGTTATCGTTGACTATAAGACTACGGGCCATATTAGAGTGACAAAGGAAGGTGACTATGTATTTAGTCGGGACTGGAAAGAATTACCTGAACGACAAATAATTGACTATGTAGTAACAGGTACCATGATGGAGCAAGAGACAGGTATCTTAGTTAATGCTCGTATGATAGGTATGCAATCTAGAGTTGTTGTCGCAAGTGCACAGTCTTTTATACCTAAGTGGGTTATAGGTGATGAAGTTTATCGCGACGAAACGGTGAGAATGAAAGACGGTATGATTATTCGAACAAGCGAAAATCTTACCGAAGATGTGCGAGCTGTGACAATTAAACAATAGGTATCAGCATGAAAAAGTTAATGTCCACTTATATAGTACTTATTGGAACATTGTTTTTGTCTGCATGTACCTCAGTGTATGATAAACATGTGAGTTGGCAGCCAGTTAAGCCTGAGTCATTTCCAATTGTTACTGCTGTTGGTTACGCTCCTATTAGTCTCCAAAATTCTGAACATGAAACGCAACGTATGTTGATGGCGATTAAAGCGTCAAAACTTGCCGCTTATGCGGAATTAGCGGAACAAGTCTACGGACAACAAATTGCCTCCAATATGACGATGGCCGATCTTTTGATTGAAAATAGCCAATTAAAAGCATCTGTACAAGGAGTTATCCGTGGGGCAAAAGTAATGAAAAGCTACCCTGTTGGTGACACCTACGCTACTGAGCTTACAATAGACTTTAAAGAAGTGTATGAAATCTATGTAGCTTCAATGCGTAAACAAGAAATAAAAGAAGTTACCTATTATTAAGCTCTGTTCACATAAATCTAACGTTTTATAAGCACTATTTATACTTGTCTGTTCAATAAATCACCGAACAGTAAAAAAGTTGCAAATAGTGCTTGATCCTTTCTCAAAAACCCCTAAAATGCGCTCCACTTCTTCAGGGAGACCTAAGAAGCTTGTTTTGAACAGTTTAGTTCCTTAATAAAGTAATTAAGCGGGTCAGATAACTTAGAAAAATAAGTTAAAGTTTTTTTTCAAAAAGTTGTTGACATTAAAACAGGGAAGCGTAAAATGCGCATCCGCTCTCAACGGTAGAGCACACGCCAAACACGAATGTGATGTCTGGCGAGATTCGAAAGAATCTTTTCTTTAACAATTAGTTATCATGCAATTTGTGTGGACATTCACATGATGTTGATTTTACCAAATAAGCTTTCTTCTTCGGAAGGGGCAAAAATTAACTCATTGAAAGTTCATACATAAAATACTTTTTAAGTTTTATATGTACAGAATTCATTGAGCTAGGTCTTAGGACCACAAACGATTTTAATTGAAGAGTTTGATCATGGCTCAGATTGAACGCTGGCGGCAGGCTTAACACATGCAAGTCGAGCGGAAACGAGGAGTACTTGTACTTCGGCGTCGAGCGGCGGACGGGTGAGTAATGCTTGGGAATATGCCTTGAGGTGGGGGACAACAGTTGGAAACGACTGCTAATA
>NZ_JABBXH010000006.1 GCF_012932965.1 Thalassotalea algicola
GGTCTCCCTGAAGAAGTGGAGCGCATTTTAGGGATTTTTGAGAAAGGATCAAGCACTATTTGCAACTTTTTTACTGTTCGACGATTTATTGAACAAAGCAGGTGTTTTGTGGTCAAACCCTGTACGATCTTTAAGGATCCTCTGGATAAATTTACAGGAGCGTTTTTAATAAGTTTAATTTATAGTCAGAGAGCGGCATATGTGTTGTAACCCCAAAATAAACGCAAACATAATAAAGAGAATAATAATGCGTAGTGTAATTTTTATTTGTCTATTCATTTCTGCTAGCTTTAGTAGTTATGCTATTGAAAGCCATAAAACTGATAAAAAGCAGTTAATCGCAAACTTCATTAAACAACAAACTCGTGCCAATATAAGTATTGGTAGAAGTATTAGTACGATTCTAAGCCGTTACCCTGAAAAAGTAGATCTTGTCATTCCAGTAGCGTTGGAGCTATATCCAGAACAATACGAGCAAATAATCATTGGTGCAATAAATGCTGAGCCTGCATTAGCATGTGATGTTGTAACCGCAGCTATTGAAAGTAATGTTATTAAAAGTGAAGAAATCGTTCGTATCGCGATAGCGTCTGATCCTGCTTATGCAAATGAAATAGTAGAAAGTGCTGCTATTAGTGATATTCAAGAGATACAAAGTATCGTTCGAGTTGCAATTGCCAGTGATTCCTTAGATAAAAACAGTTTTATCGAGTCAACAATGACGTCATTTCCAGATCAAGTTACCAATATATTGTCTGCAGCAATGCAAGCATTGCCAGATCAGTTGCTTAATTTATTGTCGTCAGCATTGCAGCTTTACCCTAGTCAAGCTGAAGAAGTCGTCTCAACTGCCGTACAGAATAATCAGTCTCACGACAATTCGGATATTGTCAATGCCGCTATTAAACAAGGCATGAAACAATCAGTTGCTATTGACGCTGCACTTGCGGGGGGGGCAAGCCCAGAAGAATTAGCACTCGTACAAGTTCGAAAAGGTAATTAACCGCATATATATACTCGCTCTATACTAGACATATGCGCAGATATGGTTAAAATCTGCGCTCCCTGAAATTGAGGCCTATTATGTTTAGTCACATCCATCCAGAAAATTACTCAAGACAACTATCTGACAAAGAACAGCAAATAAAGGAAATGTTTGCACAGTTTGAGTTGCCAACATTCTCTATATTTGAATCAGTGCCTTTAAATTATCGACTACGTGCGGAGTTTCGTGTTTGGCATGATGGTGATGACCTCGATTACATCATGTTTAATAGTGAGACAAAGGAAAAGTACAAAGTTAAATCTTTTCCTGTCGCCAGCACCCTTATTAATGAAGCCATGAGCACTGTAATTGATTTTGCTAAAACAAATGAATCACTACGACGCAAATTATTCCAGGTCGATTTTCTTTCTACGTTAAGCGGAGAGTTACTAGTGAGCATGCTTTACCATAAGCAACTAGATGACGACTGGATTGAACAAGCTAATTTACTAAAGGCTAAATTAAGTACTATTGCACCAACCGACATAATTGGTCGCGCGCGCAAGCAAAAAGTAATTTTAGACAAAGACTACGTAATGGAAACTTTAACCGTTGATAACAAGCAATATCACTATCAACAGATAGAAAATAGCTTTACTCAACCAAATGGTGTTGTGAATCAACACATGTTGAGCTGGGCAAAAGCGGCTACCGCTAATAGAGGTGGTGACTTAATTGAGCTTTATTGCGGAAATGGCAACTTTAGCTTAGCGCTTGCTGACAACTTCGAACGTGTATTGGGAACTGAAATATCTAAAACATCGGTTAATTCCGCACAATACAATATAGATATAAATAATATAGAAAACGTAGATATTGTGCGTATGTCGAGTGAAGAGTTTACTCAAGCGATGAATGGCGAAAGAACGTTTAGGCGTCTACAAGGATTTGATTTAACTAGTTATCAATTCGATACAGTGTTAGTCGATCCACCTAGAGCAGGACTTGACCCAGATAGCGTAGAACTGGCTCGACGATTTGAAATGATCATATATATTTCTTGTAACCCTGAAACTTTAAAAGACAATTTAGCGGCATTAACAACAACACACAGTATTGAGCAATTTGCGCTATTTGATCAATTTCCTTATACACACCATGTAGAAACCGGAGTTATATTGAAACGAAAATAACTTAAGAAGCTATTTGTTTTTTGGCGTTCATATCTAGAGCGCCTCTTGCAATTAGCCGTAATTGTTCAATTGTACGTTCTGCTAATTCTAGTCGCTCCTTCTTGTCATAATCTAATGCTTCGGCGCCAGCACTAAACACTAATGTTACTGCAGCATGAGCTTGTAAATAAGCAATATCGCGATCAAGTTTGTTTGCTTTTTCTATGTAGTCGCGCAGTTCCATAGTGAAATAGCGTATTTCACGACTTACTGCAGCGCGAAATTCAGCCGAAGTACCTGAACGTTCACGTAATAACAAACGGAATATATTGGCATTATTATCAATAAACTCCATAAACGTATGAACTGATATTTTTATAACAGAGCCACCTTTTTCAATGCGCTGTCTTGCTTGCCTCATTAGTTGACGCAACGTTAAACCCGCTTCATCAACTAGTGTTAACCCTAGTTCATCCATATCAGAAAAATGACGATAAAAAGAGGTTGGTGCAAGCCCCGCTTCTTTAGCTACCTCACGCAAACTCAAACTAGAAAAACTACGATCGGCACTAAGCTGACCTAAAGCAGCCTCTATAAGTTGTCGTCTTGTTTTTTCTTTTTGCTGGGCGCGAATACCTGTCATGCAAACTCCAATTACCTTTCTTTTCCAACGCTTAGCCATAATACTGGATTCTAAAATGCTTGTCAGGCTAGATGACATATTGATTAAGATTAAAGAATTAATCAACGCGTTGCTTGACTCACCAGTATAGCCAGCTAAAATAGCGTACAGTTGTACGCTCAAATTTTTTAGCTTGGAAAATTAATGAATAAACCTCGTCTTATTTGGCTAAACGTTTTAGTTTTTCTTATTACGTTTCTTTTTGCCGCCATCGCAGTGCCTTATCGTGCGATTACCCACGGTTTTGATAGCACTGAAATTATCATGGCTATTATCTGTTTTACTTATTGTGGTATGTCAATTACGGCTGGCTACCATCGTTTATGGTCTCACAAAACATATCAAGCACATTGGAGCTTAAGGTTCATTTTTGCAGTAGGTGGCGCATTTGCTCTGCAAAATAGTATTTTACATTGGTCTTCTGACCACCGTGTTCACCACAAGCATGTAGATAACAATGATGTAGACCCTTATTCAGCAAAGCGTGGTTTTTGGTATTCGCATATCGGCTGGATGTTACGAGAGTATCAAGCACACCGCTATACTGATTACGATAATTGCCGAGACTTGCAAAAAGATAAAATCGTCATGTGGCAACACAAGAATTATTTATTACTCACTATATTAACCAACTTCGGTATACCGTTAGCATTTGGCATCTGGCATGGCGATATTATTAGCAGTTTATTATTAGTTGGCTTTTTGAGATTGGTACTTAGTCATCACACAACATTTTTCATTAACTCGTTGGCTCATATTTGGGGAAAACAAACGTATACCGACAAAAATACTGCCCGTGATAATGGAGTTCTAGCATTTTTTACTTTTGGCGAAGGTTACCATAACTATCACCATATTTTTGAAAATGACTATCGCAATGGTATTCGTTGGTACCAATTCGATCCAACTAAATGGTTAATTAAAGGATGTGCATATCTTGGTTTAACATCGAAACTACGTATTAGCCCAGAAGATAAAGTAGAAAAAGCTAAGTTAGCGATGTCCTTAAAACGTAGCCAACAGCGTTTAATTTCGCACCCTCAAGCGGAAGAAATGAAACAGAAGCTAGAAGCGGAATATGAAGCTTTAATTGCTCGTGTAAATGAATTTTATGCTATGAAGAAACAAGTGCTGGTCAATAAAAAAGAGAAGCTACTTACTGAGGTAGAAAATTCAGAGTTAATGAAGCAATTTTCAGAGTTGAAAGAATCGCTTGCAGAGCAACGCAAACACTGGAATTTACTAACCGCAAAACTCGCTTAAAAACAATTAACTAGTTACCTAACCTCTATTTCCTGCTACTATTTTTTATATAGCGGTAAATAGAGGAAGGTTATCTTGGCTAAGACAAAATCCACTTCAAAAAAATCTTACGACTTTGATGCAATAGTTATTGGTACTGGCCCTGGCGGTGAAGGTACTGCAATGAACCTAACTAAAGCAGGTAACAAAGTAGCTGTAATTGAAAAGCATTCAGAAGTAGGAGGTGGCTGTACACACTGGGGTACAATACCTTCCAAAGCACTCAGACATTCAGTTAGCCGTTTAGTTGAATATAATAGCAACCCACTATTCAATAAGTCGGAAAAAGCGGCGACGTTAACCTTTGAGAATATCCTTCAACATACCACCAAGGTAATCAGAGACCAGGTTAGACTAAGAGGCGGGTTTTATAACAGAAACGAAGTAAAAGTATTTCATGGCGAAGCCAGTTTCATTGATAAACATACCTTACATATAAATTACCCTGACGGTTCTCATGAGCAGGTCACTGCCAAAACTATTATTATCGCTACCGGATCTCGACCATACCGCCCTGACGACGTAGATTTTACTCACTCTAGAATATACGACTCAGATACCATTTTGTCGTTAAAACACGAACCAAAGTCGATCATTATCTATGGTGCCGGTGTGATTGGTTGTGAATACGCCTCTATTTTTAGAGGTTTAGGCTGTAAGGTCGACTTAATCAACACTCGCGACCGCCTACTGTCATTTATGGATGCAGAAATGACTGACTCTTTAAGCTATCACTTTTGGAATAGTGGCATTGTCATTCGCCATGGCGAAGAGTATTCATCCATCGAAGGGAAAGACGACGGTGTCGTAGTATCATTACAATCAGGCAAACGCATGAAAGCTGATTGTCTTTTATTTGCCAACGGCAGAACCGGTAACACCGATAAACTAGATATTGATAAAGTAGGCCTAACGGCAAATTCTCGTGGTTCGTTAGCAATAGACAAAACCTATAAAACGGAAGTCGACAATATATATGCTGTAGGTGATGTCATTGGATACCCTAGCTTAGCCAGTGCTGCCTATGACCAAGGCCGAATTGCAGCAGATTATATCCTAAATATATCAACAGAAGGCCAGCTAATAGAAGACATCCCAACGGGTATTTATACCATTCCAGAAATGTCTTCTGTTGGGAAAACAGAGCAAGAACTAACTGCCGCCAAAATACCTTACGAGGTGGGTCGTGCTTCATTTAAGCATCTGGCTCGAGCTCAAATTGGTGCAAGTGCAGTAGGTAGTCTTAAAATACTCTTCCATTGCGATACCAAAGAAATCTTAGGTATTCATTGCTTTGGTGAGCGTTCAGCTGAAATCGTACATATCGGACAGGCAATCATGCAACAAAAAGGTGAAGCTAACACTATTGAATACTTTATTCATACTACTTTTAACTACCCTACAATGGCTGAGGCTTATCGGGTTGCAGCGCTAAATGGTTTAAATAGACTGTTTTAATCATGAACAAAATTATATTAGCGCTATTAATGTTAACGACATCGTTAACAACCACAACAAGTTTGGCAGAAGACTTCACTTTGTATTTAGTCAGACACGCAGAGAAGCAATCTGATAGAAAAGATCCCTCGCTTACTCGTTGCGGAATGCTCCGTGCCAATCAATTAGCTGAAATGTTAAAGCACATTGAAATAAACGCTGTTTATAGCACGCACTATAAACGAACAATGGCCACTGCTAGACCAACAGCGAATGCTAAAAATGTTAGTGTAATTCAATACGCGCCGAACGGTTTAGAACAATTAGTTAGAACGCTCAAGGCAAAGCAACAAAACGCATTAGTTGTAGGCCACAGTAATACTACGCCTCAATTGGTTGCATTACTGACGGGAAATAACATAGTGCCGATGACAGAAAAGGAATATCAGCACTTTTTTCAAATACAAATATCAGGTAAAAAAGTTACAGCAGTTGATATCACACAGCCGTTGCGCTGCAATTAGAAAGCATTATTAGGGAGACCTTTTTTCAACATTTTAATATCACTTAACTTAAAAGGTGTTCCCCATTGTTGAATCGTCATAATATCTTTATTTAATTGGCCTTTAAATGCCACAAGGCTATTGGCAACCTTCATTTCACTCGGCAAATTTAGTACTAAATACTTATCACCCTTTTCGCTGGTAATTCCGTAAAATCCGCCCTCAAATGACTGATAGGTTACCGTACCAATTTGCCAGCCTTGTTGTTTTAATTGCTCTACAGTCACTTCATTTTCTCGTATGTTTGTAGTGCTGCAGCTGCTAATAGGGGAGATAAGCGCAAAGAGTAGCACGATATGTTTTAGTATCGAGTTCATTGTGTATTACTCTATTAAGCAGTTAATTCGAATTGAGATCTAGATGGGCGTTCGTACGCTTGATTAATATTAAGATAAAATGTTTCTATTCTCACGGCACGGCGATCAATTTCTTGATCTCTGCTTGGTGATATTGCTTCTTGTGCAGCAATAGTTGAGTCGATAAGGTTATCAAACTCTCCGCTTTCTATCGACTCATCAGAATTTAATGATTCAATTTGGGGACCACCGCCACCTAGCGGCTTAGATAAATCATTCTCGTCAGATTCTTTTGAAAGTTGCTGTTGCAATAGTTCAGATTGTGCCGGGGCAATAGTACGAGATGCTTCAGCTGCTACTCTTAAATCTTGTGTAGAAGGATTAGCAGGCGCCAATGCAGCATCATAAACTTTCCGCATTTTAGCAATGGTTTCTTCGGGGGAGCTTGGCTTAGATAAATCAACTGAAACTTCCCCTTCTACTGCATAACGCTTACCATCAGGGCCAGTTTCATAGCTATAACTCGGAGCACCAGTATATCGACCTCCAACTGCGGCATGAGCTTGTTCATGCGTTCTAACTTCTAAATCGCGCGCTTCTAACTCACGAATTATCGCTCGTTCTTCTGGGGTAGGTGAAGTTGAGTCTTCTGAACCTTCACTACTTGGGGAAGCTTGTGTACTATCTGATGTTTCAGCGCTTTGCGCTTCCGGCTCTAGATCTTCTTGCTGTGAATTTTGCTGAGCACTTTCTTGCTCATTTCCTTGCCGCTGTTCTCGCTCATTTATTGTCGAGTTTTCTAGCTCTGCTTGTTCCTGAATAGCCGAAAAATCTACACCTTCTTCGATATTTTGCGCAGGTGTTTTAACACGTTCTTTTTCTGAAGCAACTCCTTTTTCAGCTGCACTAGGATTCATTGCAGCTGTTTGGCTTATCACTTCTCGTTGAACATTATCACGTCGCAAGCTGTCTGTCGGCGGATTAACGACAGTTGCTAAAGGTAGATTGTTAGCATGCGGCGTAATATTCATAACTAAGCAGTCACATCAAGCAAAGTACCAAGCGTTTCATCAGCTGTTTTTATGACTTCCGCAGAAGCCTTAGCTTGATACTCAGCAACTTTTAAATCGACAAGCTCTTGGTTTAAGTTAGGTAACTTTTGCGAATCAGCCAATGGCTGAGCTGGATTTTCACTTACTTGCTCTTGAGTTACTACTGTTGCATCAACAATATTAGCAGCCGCATCAGACGCCTGACGTGTCGCATCTTGGAAGCCTTGTACACCGGTGTTAAATGCCGATTGAATTTCCATAACCATCTCCTCGCCTTAGTTTTTAATACAGATGATAAATCACCTTAAAAACATTACATCAAACAATCAAACCATCCTCTGTACAATTATCGAACAAACCAAGCTGTAAGTCAATAAACACGAGGGACTTAGCCAGATAGCTATTTAGCTCTGATTTGCCCAAGCCATAGCGTTAATGTAGCTATAAACTCTTGAAAGTTTGAGATAAAAGGCGCATGTGAAGCTTTATCAAATACTACAGATTCACTTTCAGGTGCGAGTATATTTACTTCTTCTATAATTTTTTTTGGCACTAAGCCATCCATTTTCCCATACATTCGCAGATAAGGCACATTGATATCAACCAGTTGCTTTCGTAAATCTACCGTCTCAAGTAAATTCAACCCTTGGTCTAATGCATAGCGCTCAGGTAAAGAGGTAGCCATCACTAACTCCTGAATTAACTTAATATCTTCTTTTATATGTGCACTACCCATTGCCTGAATTTTTAAAAAGCCTTTAAGTGTTTTGCCAATGTCACCTGAGATTTGGCGATGAAAGCTATTAAGTAGTTCAGGTTTAATGCCATACCAATCATCACGTTGGCCAAAACATGGCGAACTTGCAATATTAACCAAACCCAATACTTCATTAGTTTTTGCAGATAATGCTATTTGATTTGCGATTAGCCCGCCTAACGACCAGCCGATATATACAGCTGGTTCAGTAACCGTTTGTAGAATTAAGTCTGCCAATACCGGCAAGGTATATGGCTCGGGCAAACAATTGACATTATTCCCATAGCCCGGAAGGTCAATAAGCATCACTTTAAAGTCTTTGGATAACTGACGAGCTAATGGTTTAAATACACCACTATTTAACCCCCAGCCATGTAATAAAACTAAAGGTTGTCCTTCGCCTATACTCGAAATTTGTAAACTTTGTGCCATGCTTAATAAGGTTTTCAATCCAAAGACGCATTTTAGCGAAATTACACGTGGTTGAAAATGTAAAACAAAGGAATAGGTAAATGTTATTGCAAGGAATAGTACGTCAGGCTAAACAGTTGCTTGGCCAAGTTAGCTGTTGTGAAATTTGTGACGAAACGTTAAATGAAGATTCATTTATTTGCCAGTTTTGTCTTAACACTTTACCTAAATTTGACTTGCTAAAAATTGATAGTGATTTACTTAACCGACCTGAAATACATCAAATATTTAAGCGCCGTTATTTTCATCATTTAGTGTCAATTTGCCCCTATCAATACCCAATCAACCAATGGATTACTAATTATAAATACAAGCGACAGTTAAGGTTTCAACACCTTTGCAGCAAACTACTTGAATTTCAATTAAACATTTTAAAGAGTATGCCGTTTATCAATAAACCAGACATCATCATTCCTGTCCCTATTCATATCAAAAAATGGCAAGGGCGAGGCTTTAATCAATGCCTTGGTTTAGCAAAAACAGCTGCTAAATTGTATGATTTGCCAGTTTCCGATGACTTAATTTACCGAATTAAATCTAATGCGGCACAAGTTACTATGTCTGGAGCTCAGCGGCGCAAGTCTCTTAAAAATAATTTTGCTTTTACCAATACAGTTGATTTAAGAAAAAAACATATTTGGTTGATAGATGATGTTGTAACGACTGGGGCGACTGCAAATGAAATTAGCCGCTTATTACAAACGGCTAATGCCCAAAGAATCACCTTAATAACATTGGCAATAAGTCTTTAATGTTTGGTTGATACACTAAATGCTTTGGCAAAAAATAGCGTATTGGCCAATATTTTTGAAGTGCCTTGCCAATAACCTCTAAAGGTCAAGTTTTCAGTGGTTGCGACTACACGGCCATTTCCAACGTTATGGGCCACTATTGATGCGTTGTGCGACAAACGATTAACTAGATTTTGATCGGTATAACCGCTCAATAAAGGTGACTCTTTAAATTCTGCTAACGTCGCGAAAGGTAATTTAGGCTTATCCATGATCAGCGTACTATTTTTAAATACTGGTAAAAATGCACTTTGATAACCATATGCGAGCGGGTGACTTATATCTAACTTAGTCCCAAATATGGTACCCGCTATGCGCTTTCTAGCAGCTAACCCATTCTTGTCTTGATAAGATAAGCCTTCGCTATCAAACAACTGATTAATTTGAGCTTTACTAGCAAAATTAGCTTTTAAAATTTCTTTATCCGCTAACCATTTAGCGCCACGTTTCTGCGCAAAAACAACACCGCCTTTTCGCAACCAATTAACTAGTTTGCTTGTTAACGTTTTTGAAAGACTGGCATAGTTTCCATCAACCAATATCATGTGACTGTATGCAGCAAAGTCGATTTTGGCTAACCTTTGATGTTCTATGACCGTTACAGGAACTTCCAGCTCTTGGTCAAGGAAATATCGAATTTCGCCAGCTTCATATTGCGATACACCTTTACCGCCAACTAACAACACATTAACAGGGTTAATTAGTTTGAGTGAATTACTGCCTAAATCAATTCCTGTCGGTGTAAGTCCTGTTGCTAAAGCATGAACACTCAAATTTTGCTTTAAGCTTTCCTGCTGCAAAATTGACTGCCAATCCAAATTAGTTTGGATGCCTGCCATCACAACTAAAGTGCCTGCATCAAATTGCTGTTCTGCGCCATTAATAATGCTGCTAAATGGCTTAGTTGCCACTTTAATTTTCACATCTTTAGCTAATAATTTGTTCAACAGTTTAGGCGCTTTATAATCATGCCACTTTATGGCGTAGGCGTAGGCGTCTTGTACTATCGCTGACGATTCCTTTGGTTCTTGCTGCCATTCATTCTTGGCTAGTTTTAATCCCCATTTTCGCTCAACTTGACTAAAAGAGATATTCATTGCCAACGGCAAAGTCCAACCAGACACATCATAAAATGTATTATCGTCAAAGGTAGTTTGTTGACTAAACAGTGCCTTAATTAAACGATATTGACGTTGAGCAAGCGGAATGAAATAGCTATTAGCCGCAGGAAAAACTTGATTATTAAGTCGAAAATCATCAGTTAACGCATACGCTTGAATTTGATGTTGTTTCAGTTTAGATAAAAACATCTCTAAACGTGTTTTGTCGTGTCCTTCATGAACTAGATAACCGACAAATTTTTCTTTCTTAGCCAGCTTGATTCCTTGCCTAAAAAACTCATTTCTATAAGCGGCTAGTTCCTTACTATTTGCCCAAGCTCCTTCAATAGTCGAAAGCGAGGTAAGTACATGATTCTTGATACCATATTCAAAAGTAAGCAAACCATTAACTGTATCTTGCTGCATACCTCGACTGCTGGCTTGTTCAAACAAAATACCAACGGCACCATTTACATCAGGGTATGTGCTGCCTTTACCATAATAGAAGTCATCAAAATTCTCTTGGCTATAATACAATCGTTGCTCTGCATCAAGCGCCTTAGCATGAAACTTGGCGATCTTTTCTGTCAATTCAACATTTTTAGCTGGTGTAATGGGGTTAGTTCTACTCGGTACTCCTGGCTGAAAAAAGTAACTACTATTAGCGCCCATTTCATGAAAATCACCTAATACATTAGGCTGATAGCGGTGATATTGCTTTATTCGATTTACACTTTCCTGTTGACTAAGTAGCAACCAATCTCGATTTAAATCAAACCAGTAATGATTCGTTCGACCAGTCGGCCAATCTTGATGATGCTCTATGTGATTAGGGTCGCTATTAGCCGCATTACCACGATAGGTTGCAGCCCAGTTTGCAAAACGATCCATACCGTCAGGGTTAATACTAGGTTCGATAACAACAATAACTTCTTCAAGCATTTGCTTAACTTGTTCGTCTTGACTAGCGGCTAAATGATAGGCCACAACCATAGAAGCATTTGCGCCGCTAATCTCATCGCCATGAACACTGTAACCTAGCCACACTACAATAGGTAAGTCGGTATTATCGCTATTAAGTTGTCTTTTAGTTAAAATCTCATCTAAGTTTGCTAAATTCTCTGGTGACGAAATGGTCAATAATAATTGCTTTCGTTGCTGATAAGTACGACCTATTTCACTAATCGCCACTCTTTCAGATCCTGCAGCTAACCTTGATAAGTAATCAACTAACTGATCATGTCTTGCATGTCGTTCACCAACGCCAAATCCTAACGTTTCCTTTGGCTTTACAATACTCGCTTCATAATTATCAATTGATTGCAGGTAATACTCTAAATCGGCTGAAAAAGACGTAAATGCTACAAATAAACAGCATGCACTAAAAAATCGTTGAAAAAACATTTATCTGCCCCCAAATAACAGGAGTCAAAATTACCAAACTCTCGCCGTTGGCACTAGTAGTATTATTAAAAAAGACAATTTATATGGCTAACGCTAGCCTAATGGATACGAGCAGAGTAAAATAACCATACCTGACTAAATTACTCGGGTATGTATTTAATTAATTGTAAGTGAGTTAATCATGATCACCATTTCTGAATCAGCACAAGCGCATTTTGCCACCCTACTGTCTCAACAAGCAGAAGGAACAAGTATTCGTGTTTTTGTTGTAAATCCTGGCACTGCTAATGCTGAATGTGGCGTTTCATACTGTCCTGCTGATGCCGTTGAAGAAACCGATATTAGTATACCTTTTAATGGGTTCTCTGCTTACATTGATGCTGAAAGCAAGCCGTTTCTTGAAGAAGCTGAAATCGACTTTGTAACTGACCAAATGGGCTCTCAACTTACCCTCAAAGCACCCAATGCAAAATTAAGAAAAGTAGCAGACGATGCTCCTCTTTTTGATCGTGTAGACTACTTTATTAAAGCTGAGGTAAATCCACAGCTAGCTGGCCATGGCGGTGAATGTAATTTAATGGAAATTACCGAAGATGGATTTGCCGTATTACAGTTTGGTGGCGGTTGTAACGGTTGTAGTCAAATTGATGTAACCGTTAAAGACGGTATCGAAAAGCAACTGTTAGAGATGATGGCAGGTGAAATAAAAGGTGTTCGTGATGTTACTGAACATGAGCGCGGTGAACATTCTTATTATTAAGACGTGATGAATAAGAACCAATAAGTAATTCTTTATAAAAAGCCGGCTAATTAGCCGGCTTTTTTGTATCTATAGCTATGTGCTGATAATAATGCCAGCCAAGTGTTGCTCCTCGCGCTGCCATAAACCCTGTGAAAGCAAACCAAAGGCCATGGTTTTGATAATCACTAAATAACAACCAAAGCGGAAAAAATACACCAAACGTTGCAATAACCATACTATTGCGCATTATGTCTGCCCGAGTAATCCCGACATACACACCATCATACAGATAGCACCAGCAGCCAATTATTGGCAATAATATAATCCACGGAAGGTACTGAGTTGCCATAACAACGACCGCTTCAATATTCGATATCGTGCTAATCAACATCTCACCTGCAATCCAAAAAATTAGGCTGTAAATGATGGCAAATATTACAGTCCACATTGTACAGCGGCGCAAGATGTAGTTAATTGATTGCGTTTTCTTCTCGCCCCATGCTTTTCCAATTAATGCCTCTGCAGCATTGGCTATACCATCTAAACCAAATGAAATGAGTAATAGAAAATTCATTAATATCGCATTGGCCGCCACGACATTGTCACCAAGTCGCGCACCTTGGAATGTAATAAATATAAAGCACACTTCCAGGCACAGCGTCCTAATTAATATATCTCGATTCAATTTGAAATAACTCAAAAGCTCATTGCTGCTAAAAACCCGTGTTCTCAATTTTATAAAGCTATGATAAATCCCATCGGGAAGCAGCCTGCCCTTGATAATTATCACCGCACCAGCTAGCAAGCCGCTATATTCTGCAATCAAAGTCGCAGCTGCCACACCTTGTACTTGCCACTGAAAAACAAGTACAAACAGTAAATCTAATGAAAGGTTTACTAGGTTGGTAAATATCAGCAACCACATTACAGCTTTGGCACGATGCTGACCCAGTAGCCACCCCATAACGACGATATTGGCTAACGCCGCAGGCAAACCCCAGATTCGAATTTCAGCATACTGTTGTGCGTAAAACTGTACTTGCTCACTTCCACCAGCAAGCCATAGGCTTAACTGTAAGTAAGGGACTTGCAGTAAAATCAAACACAAACCAATCGTTAAACCAACAAATACTCCTCGCGTGAGTACTAAAAGGCTCTGCTGTCGATCATTTTGCCCCAATGCTTGAGCAGAAAGACCAGTGGTAGACATACGTAAAAAGCCGCAAAGCCATGTAATGAACGTAATAATCATTGCTCCGACAGTGCTACCACCTAGATAATATGCATGCGAAAGATGTCCAATTACTGCAGTGTCGACTAAACCAAGTAGCGGCACGGTAATATTGGACAGAATCATGGGAATAGCGAGGGCGACAATCTGTCGATCTAAGTTTTTCAAATGTAGATCAAATAACTGGTTTATTTAAACGAAGTTTACTTGGTGTTAAACCAAAAAACACGCTACTTTATAGGCTGTCTTGCTACCAGTGCTTAAATATCTCATGAAAGTATTCAAGTTAACCTTGTTATTTTGTTTTGCTCTTTTCCTAGCTAGCCCACAAGTATTGGCAGCGGTAATCTTACAGTATCACCACATCAGCACTGAAACACCGCCCAGTACAAGCATTTCACCTGAGCAATTTGAACGTCACATGCAATACTTAAAGCAGCAAGGTTTTCATGTGGTGCCCTTGTCTGACATAGTCGATGCTATTTCAAATCACCAACCACTTGCCGACAAGACGGTGGCAATTACTTTCGATGATGCTTACATAGATATTTTAACCCAAGGGAAACCTATATTAGATAAATATGACTATCCATACACCATCTTTGTCAACCCAGGCATTATCGAAGCACAGCGACAAAATTACCTATCATGGCAACAATTAAAGGTAATGGCTGATGAAGGTGCCATTATTGCTAATCATGGCTACAACCACGACTCGTTAACTAGGCCTAAGCAAGGTTTATCTGAAGATATGTGGCTAGCACAATATGAACACGATTTAATGCGGGCAGAGAAACTACTAAAAGAAAACGTCGGACAAAGTTATCGTTATTTTGCTTATCCATATGGCGAGTACACGCCAGCTATTCAACAATGGCTGAAACAAAATCAATTTACTGGTTTTTCACAACAATCTGGAGCGGTAGGAATCTCTACAGATACTTCCGCTATTCCGAGATTTCCAGCTTCTCAGCCATATGACAAAATTGCCAGTTTAAGAGATAAGTTGAACGCTTTACCTTTTAGTATTTCGACGGATGAAGACAATGCTAAAACTATATTCACTTATCAAGCGAAAAAATCGGTAACGTTTAATGTTGAAGTTCAAGACTTCAATAAACGTCAGCTCAATTGTTATATTTCTGGTCTAGGTAAGCAAAAGATACAGTGGCTTAACGACACTGCATTTAAAATTGATTTTAATGGAGACTTACCCGTAGGAAGAGTGCGATGCAACTGCACCGCACCAAGTATCGAAAAGCCTGGGCGCTTTTATTGGTACTCAAAACCTTGGTTTGTACTGAATTCAGATAGCAGTTGGTACCCGCTATAAATCAGCCAAGGTAACTACCCGCTTAAAGTCAGCCACTAAGTCTTCTTCGTTAATTGAAGGAATTTGACCCAACACTTCTTGCGGTTTAAAAATAGCGGCAATTTTACCATTAGGATTGATCAAAACAATTGATGCACTATGGTCAACTAAGTAGTTTTCCTGCTCAGGATCATCAGCGATGGCATACATTAAGCCTAGATTACGAGCAAAAGGAAACAACACGCCATGATCTGCTCTTAAAGCTAGGAATTCTGAATTAAAATAAGCGATGTATTGTGAGAGCTTTTCTACTTTATCCCGCATAGGATCAACAGACACTAGCAATACTTGCGTATCGGCAACCACTTTAAGTTCATCGTAAACAAAATTAAGCTTTTGTAATGTCGTTGGGCAGACATCTGGACACGAGGTATAACCAAAAAATACCCAAGACCACTTACCTTCAAGGTCTTTATTTGTAAATGCTTCACCTGTATGAGCAGTTAAAGTAAACGGCTCAACTACTCTTGGTGCTTGATAATATAGCGCGGTTTTGGGTAGTTCAGGTTTCGACATCGCTGAATAAATAAAAACGCCACAGGCAACTGAAACAATGGCGACAATAACATAAAGCAATTTGTTCATTAGGCAATCGGTAATAAGTAGTGATCTAACAGTAAAATAATAAACAACAACATTAAGTGAATTATTGAAAACTTAAATGTCGCCATCGCGGTTTTTTCATTGGCATTGAATTTTAGCTGCCAAGCATAAACAAAGAAAATCAAATTCAGTGCCACAGCACCAATCAAATATAGCCAGTTGCTCATCCCTACTAAGTAAGGTAACAAGCCAACAACAAATAACAGAACGGTATAAAGCAAAATTTGTGTTTTAGTAAATTCTACGCCGTGTGTTACTGGCAGCATTGGAATATTCACTTTTGCATAGTCATTTTTTCGATGGATAGCCAGGGCCCAGAAATGCGGTGGCGTCCAAGTGAAAATTAACAACACTAGCAGCAATGCATGCGAGTGAATTTCATTGGTCATCGCTGTCCAACCTAACAGAGGCGGAATAGCACCCGCTAATCCACCAATCGTAATATTTTGCGGCGTAGCGCGCTTTAAGTACATAGTGTAAATAAAGCCATAGCCCACTAAGCCAGAAAGTGTCAGCCAAGCAGTTAATGGATTAACCAATGCATACAACATCATAAAGCCAATAAGTGCTAACGCGCTTGCAAACAATATTGCGCCACTTTGACTAATGCGGCCATTAGGCAACGGACGATTATGAGTGCGCCCCATGACGCTGTCTATTCGCTGATCAACAATATGATTAATTGCAGCTGCAGCTGACGACAGCATACCGATACCCAACATCGCTGGAATAAGTAACTGCCAAGGCACAATACCCGGCACTGATAAACACATACCAACTAAAGCAGTTAATACTAATAAAGCGACAACACGAGGCTTGGTAATTTCATAATAATCTCGCCATAATGGCTGAGTGATAACGGCATTGTTTGATATAACAGCTGCTTTACTCATTTAAGCCTCCTAAATTTTACGTTTTAAACTATATGTTAATGTGATGAGCGCCATCATCAAGCAGGCCGCCACCACATTGTGGCTAACCGCAATTGCCAAGGGCAGTGACATCACGATATTACTAATGCCCAATCCAACTTGAACCAACAGAATGGCGATAAGCACACTCGGCACAGTTTGGAAAAATGATGTTTGCGCACGCCGCATGATCGCCAATGCTAACCACACTAAATAACCAAAAGTAATGATTGCACCGATACGATGCATAACATGAATAGTGACGCGTTGATCGTGGCCTAAATGCCCAAATTCATAGGTATCTCTTTCTGGAGGGATTAAGTCAAACGACTCATCAAAAGTTATTTGCTCAATCCAGCCATCCTGGCAAATTGGCAGTTCTGTACAATGAAGCGCGGCATAATTTGCCGCAGTCCAGCCACCTAAAGCAATTTGGCCAGCCAGTAATCCTATGCCAACCACGCCAAACTTTGCATATTTTTTGATCGACCAGTCAGAGCCTGGTATCCGATATGGAGTGAGCCTCAGGTAGAGCAAAAACAGCAAGCAAAGCGTAGTGAACCCGCCTAACAAATGCGCCATAACCACAATTGGCATTAGCTTCATGGTTACCGTCCACATACCTAGAGCTGCTTGAAACGTCACTATCATCAAAATCAATATCGGTAAAAATAAAGGTTGGCCTTGGTGCCGATTTTTAATTGATAAAATTGTAATCAGCAAAATTAACAATCCTAATGAACCGGCGAAATATCGATGAATCATTTCATTCCACGCTTTTTCTGGCTCAACTGGACGTTCAGGAAAAGCTAGCTCTGCTTTAGCTATTTGTTCGGATGTTTCTGGCACATCAATTAAACCATAACACCCAGGCCAATCTGGACAGCCTAAACCCGCATGAGTTAATCGCGTATAAGCCCCTAAACTCACCACGACTATCGCAAGCAAGATACTGACTAGCACTAAGCGTCTTACATTAAACATACTTAACCAACCCTCGAATATTTAAGTAACTTCTTCATGTCTGCCAATACCGCCTTACCAAATACAGCTAACTGTTCGGCATCTTTGGGAGGTTGGTGAGTTAGCACAATATTTCCCAATGGATCTACTACAAACATTGTACCCGGTACTAATTGAGGATGAGATAGCGCTGGTACTTGATATTGCTTCCATTTAGATAAGTTAAATTGCTCGTTATCAATGCCATTATTCAATAGCACTGATTGCACTCTCGGCATTTCTTTACCAAGCGCGACATAAGTATTAGCTAGTGCGTTTACCGATTTTTGACAGCTTAAGCCGCATTTATCAGGTGAATTGAAGACCATTAACCATTGTTTTTCTGGTTGTATTTCAGTTAATGAAAGATCGGTAAGTGATACAGGGTTATCAAGTAACTGCCCTTGGTTAGTAACACCATAATTGAACCATTGTTGCTCTAAGGCGACTTTCGCTATTACGATAGGTACCAGAAATGCTGCGCAAACAAGTAAGAAATTGCGGCGACTTTTTTTAGTTTCTACCTGTTGCTCAGGACTACTCATATTAATTGGCCTTTTTATTGTTATTTTTCCATGCAGCCCAAATCATAAGGGCTAGCCAGGCAATCGCTAAACTAAACCACTGAAAAGCATATCCCCTATGCTTCTCTGGTGGCATAACTACAGGTTGCCAGTGCTTTTTATAACCAACAACTTCATTTTTATCTAAGTACACAGCAAAGGGCAATAGCTGTTTAGAAAATAATCGTCCTAGTTTTTCAATTTCGACCTGTTGAACTCGCAATGGAATACTGTTTTTACTATAGGCTTGCTCAGCTAAAACGATACCCGGTTCTATATAACGAATGTTGCCCTTTAGTTGATGTGTTCCTTTAATAATTTCAATATCAGGTAGTACAGAACGGTCTCGACTACCAGATACCCAGCCTAAATTAACGAGTACAGGTAATTCTTCTTGATGATGAAAAAGCTGAAATACTCGATAACCTAAGCGTCCGTCAGAACTTTGATTATCAAGCACTATTAATACTTCAGGATCAAATTGTCCATTAAGTATTACTGGCTGGTCATTCAAAATTTCCTGTTCTTTTATTGTTGCTAAAACATTCTCTAAAGGTTGATGTTCTAAACCTAGTAATTGTTCAATTCGGCTTAAGCGCACTTCTTTTTCTGAAGCTCGTTCAGCTTGCCAAAGTCCTAACTTGATTAAGCCAGAAAAAACCAGCAAGGTAATAGCTAACCAAATTATGTTAACGGCTCTAAATAATGAAGAGAGTCGATTTACACCCATTACACGCTCGGAGTATTTATGCTGATTAAATTGATCATTGGTGGACTACTTGGCTTTATGATTTACAACTTATTTAAAGCATTAATGATGATGAATAAAAACGACCCAAACCAGCCACCCATGTCAAAATTTATCGGGCGCCGAGTCATGACTTCTGTTGTTATTGTTCTATTGTTATTAGTTGGTATTTTAACGGGGCTAATTACACCTAATCCCCGACCTTTTTAAAGAAGTTAAGCAAAGAGCAATGTAATGTTTGCTCTTTGCTCTTTGCTCTTTGCTCTTTGCTCTTAAATGATATACACAAAGAAAAACAGCAACACCCAAACGACATCAACAAAATGCCAATACCAACTAGCAGCTTGGAATGCAAAGTGATTCTTCGGCGTAAAATGGCCTTTAAGTACCCTAAAGAATACTGCGATAAGCATAATGGTTCCCAAGGTTACATGCATACCATGGAAGCCGGTTAGCATATAAAAGGTATTCCCATAAATGCCACTATCTAAATAAAGCTTCATCTCTTCAGAATAACCGTGAGCATATTCCTCGACTTGGAAGAACAAGAAGGTAAGACCTAATAAAATGGTTAAACCTAACCATACCTTCAATTGCTTACGCTTATCTTGTTCTAACGCAACGTGGGCAAAGTGCGCAGTAACAGAAGAAGTTAACAGCAAAATGGTGTTTAGCAACGGTAAACCATACCAACCCATTGCTGTTGTTTCAGTACCATCTGGAGTTTTAATTAGTGGCCAAGTTGCAGTAAATTCTGGCCACAATACTTCTCCAGTCATAAAATTATTTCCCGCGCCATCTAACCAAGGTACTGAAAATACACGTGCGTATAACAATGCGCCGAAAAATGCGGCAAAAAACATTACTTCCGAAAAAATAAACCAACTCATACCTTGCTTAAATGAGTTGTCCATTTGATGGCTATATTTTCCAGACATTGACTCTTGTATAACATTGCTAAACCAGCCATATACCATATAAATACACATGGCGAGACCAGCTAACAACATCCAGCCTCCCCAGCTGGATTCACCACTTTCTAACATTGAGACGTATTTGCCTGCTCCCAACGCGATAAAAAATAACGCTACCGCACCCACTATAGGCCAATGGCTTTGGGCCGGTACGTAATAAGTTTCATATTCTTTAGTAGTCATCGCTATTCCTCTGTTCTAGCGTGCACAACGCCTATGATTCAACACTTTCCGTAACGTCATACAAAGTGTACGACAAAGTTAAAGTTGAGATATGTTCTGGCAGCTCAGGATCTACATAAAACTGTAATGCCATTTCAACATCTTCTCTTGCTTTTAACGGTTGGTGATTAAAGCAAAAACACTCTATTTTTTGAAAATATAATGCGGCTTGCCCTGGAGATACTGACGGTACTGCTTGTCCGATAATATCTTTGCTTGATTCATTTTTGGCGTAAAACTTCACTAATTTCATTTCACCAGGGTGCACTTTTATTTCTCGAACCATTGGCTCAAATTGCCAAGGTATACCTTTCGATAAGTGACTTATAAACTGCACAGTAACTATGCGACTTTCATCAACGCCTTTGTCGTTAACCTGTGCAGCTGTGTTGGCTGTTTTGCCATTTAACCCAGTGATATCACAAAACACGTCATACAAAGGCACCATAGCAAAACCAAAACCGAACATAGCAAATACAACAAGTACTAGCTTTTTTACGGTTTTCTGTACATTTTGATCAGGTGTCTTTGTCATTGCGTTTCCTCTTTATTTTTCTATTTTATTTAATCAATTTTTGGCGGCTTTTCGAACGTGTGATACGGCGCAGGTGAAGGCACAGTCCACTCAAGTCCTTCTGCCCCATCCCACGGTTTCGCTTCTGCTTTTTTACCGCCTTTAATACATTTAATTACAACAGCTAAGAAAATTAACTGCGATAATCCAAAGGCAAAGCCGCCTATGCTGACCCACTTATTAAAGTCTGCAAATTGCAATGCATAGTCAGGAATACGACGTGGCATACCTGCTAAACCTAAGAAGTGCATAGGGAAGAAAAGTAAATTCACCGAAATTAGTGAACACCAGAAATGCCACTTACTCAATGCATCATCGTACATGTAACCAGTCCATTTAGGCAGCCAATAGTAAGCACCTGCATAGATTGAGAACAATGCACCTGTCACCAATACGTAATGGAAATGCGCAACTACGAAGTAAGTATCATGGTACTGGAAATCCACTGGTGTCATCGCCAGCATTAGCCCTGAAAAACCACCAATCGTAAATAAGATTACAAATGCTAGTGAAAATAGCATTGGTGTTTCAAAACTTATCGCCCCGCGCCACATTGTTGCAACCCAGTTAAAAACTTTTACGCCAGTTGGAACAGCAATTAACATAGTGCAGTACATAAAGAACAATTCACCAAACAATGGCATACCTGTCGTAAACATATGGTGAGCCCATACAATAAACGATAAAAACGCTATTGATGCTGTGGCGTAAACCATTGAGCTATAGCCAAATAAAGGCTTGCGAGAAAATGCTGGAATGGTTGTCGAAACGATACCAAATGCCGGCAATATCATGATGTATACTTCAGGATGACCAAAGAACCAGAATATATGCTGGAACATTACCGGATCTCCACCACCGGCCGCATCAAAAAAGCTGGTACCGAAATAGGTGTCCGTTAATACCATAGTTACTGTACCTGCTAATACAGGCATTACAGCAATAAGTAGGTAAGCAGTAATGAAGAAGGTCCACACAAATAGAGGCATTTTCATGTAGGTCATGCCTGGTGCGCGCATATTCATTATGGTTACTACGATATTAATCGCCCCCATAATTGAAGAAATACCCATGATGTGCACAGCAAAAACAAAGAATGCGGTACTACCATTACTGTAAGTTGTTGAAAGTGGCGCATAGAATGTCCAACCAAAGTTTGGTGCACCACCACCAATAAAGAACGACATCAATAAAATACTAAAAGCAAAAGGAAGAATCCAAAAACTCCAGTTATTTAATCGAGGTAGTGCCATATCCGGTGCACCTACCATCATAGGTATCATC
Source organism: Thalassotalea algicola (assembly GCF_012932965.1). GTDB lineage: Bacteria > Pseudomonadota > Gammaproteobacteria > Enterobacterales > Alteromonadaceae > Thalassotalea_F > Thalassotalea_F algicola. The sequence continues at coordinate 22,239 of NZ_JABBXH010000006.1, forward strand.
CAGTTAGCAAGACCTGTGAATGCAGGCATAATGGCACCAAATACCATTATCAAACCATGCACCGTGGTCATCTGGTTAAAGAAATCAGGCTCTATAATTTGCAAACCTGGTTGGAAAAGCTCGGCACGAATAACCATCGCCATCGCACCGCCAACCAAGAACATGATAAAAGAAAACCATAAATACATTGAACCAATGTCTTTGTGGTTTGTGGTATATAACCAGCGTTTTAAGCCAGTCATTTTATGATCATGATGCTCATCATGTTGATGATCAGTATCTTGAATTACGTCAGTTGTCATATTCAATCCTCCCTACTTCGCACTTACTGCATCAACATCTGCTGGCTGTACAACATCGCCAGAATTGTTACCCCAAGCATTTCGCTCATAAGTAACTACAGCTGCAATTTCTGATTTGGTTAACTGGCCACTAAATGCCTGCATAGCAGGATTTTTCTTACTGCCGTTATAAACCATATCAATATGACCACTTACATCGCCGGCAATAATTGGGCTACCGATCAATGAAGGGAACGCTGGCGGCATACCTGCGCCAGTAGGTTGGTGACAAGCGACACAAGCCTTCATATAAACTTCTTCGCCTTTAGTCATTAATTCATCAAGGGTATAGACCTTGGTCAAATCTTCTTCTACCGCAGCAGAAGTTTGAGCAGGAGCAGGTTCTGCAGCTGCAGGTGCAACAGGTTGAGTACTTGTGTCGCCTTTTGCACTGTTTGCGATATCATTAACATCGCTTGCTTGAACCATTTGACCTGTATCATTACCCCAAGCATTACGCTCATAAGTCACTACAGCAGCAACTTCCTTAAGCGACAATTGCTTACCAAACGGAGGCATTGCGTTTTTACCTTTAACAACAATATCGACATGATTTGCAATTTGAGCAGGGTCTGTTGCAATGGCGCTGCCTTTAAGCGCGGGGAATGCTGGCGGTAAGCCCATACCTGTAGGCTGATGACAAGCTGCACAATACGCTGTGTAAGTTGTTTCACCCAACTGCATTAGCTCTTCCATTGACATAGAGGCATTTAGCGAAGCAGCTTCAGCAGCTTTGGCATCGGCAATCAGTTGTTTCTGCTCGGCAATCCACGCAGCGTAGTCTGCTTCAGATTTAACTTCCACAACAACCGGCATGTAGCCATGGTCTTTACCACAAAGCTCAGCACACTGGCCGCGATAGACACCTGGTTCATCAACTATTGTCCATGCTTCATTAATAAAGCCAGGGTTTGCATCTTGTTTAACAGCAAAAGCCGGCACCCACCATGAATGAATTACATCGTCTGAAGTAATTAAAAAGCGTACTTTTTTATTAACAGGAATAACGAGTGGTTTATCAACTTCCAGTAAGTAATTCTCACCTTTAGCTATGGTACTGCCATCGCGATTATCGAATTGTTCTCGAGGCGTTGAAAGTACTGAGAAAAACTCAATGTCTTGATCGAAATACTTATAATGCCATTTCCATTGAGAACCCGTGACTTGAATAGTAATGTCAGAGTTATCATTGTTTTCCATTTTAATCAGCGTGCTAGTCGCAGGCACTGCCATAGCAATTAAGATAACGATGGGAATAGCAGTCCAAAGGATTTCGACCTTAGTACTTTCATGGAAAGTTGCGGGAGTTACCCCTTTAGATTTTCGATGGAATGCCATCGACCAAAACATAGCGCCAAACACTACAAGACCAATGATGGTACAAATCCACAATATCAGCATATGAAGGTCATAAACCTCATTACTAATTGCAGTAACACCTTTGGTAAGGTTTAACTCCATTTCTGCCCAAGCTGAACTGGAAAGCAAAGTCCCCATTAACAGCCAACCTAGGTTACGTCTCTTCACTCGACATCTCCTCTACCCTGTTGAATAACAAAGACGCAAAAAGGTTAATGAGCAAACTCACTAACAGCACTGGCTTTGTTAATTTTGTTTATGGTGTTTAAAAGGCTTAGCGCACCAACACCACTTATTATTCTTTTGTTATTATTTTTGTATATTTACCACCCTAGAATTACTCAAAATTTAACCAAGATCTAGTGCTTTATTTTGAAATTAAATAAATTTTTCTTTATATATCAGTAGAGTATGAACTCTAATACTGAGGCCGAGGTCTGGTTAAATATTCAGCAACAAGGCATGGGTATTGAGCTTGAGAGATTTGACAAACTTTGATTAAGATCAAAAAAACCAGCAATTATTGCTGGTTTTTTATTTTAACAAGAAGTGATCGTTTGGTTAAAAAACAACCTATTGATAATGTTTACATCCAATCAGCGTTTCGAATAACGCCAACAGCAATTCCTTCTACATTGAAATGTTGAGACGCCAAATCCACCTTAATTGGTGAAAAATCTTCATTTTCCGCATGAAGGTAGACAACATTGCCTTCGCGTTTAAATCGTTTAACGGTAACATCTTCTTCGACACGAGCTACAATAACTTGTCCATTTTGTACGTCACTTGTCTGATGTACTGCCAATAAATCACCATCTAAAATGCCGATGTCTTTCATACTTTCACCGTTAACTCGTAGCAAGTAATCTGCAGCTGGATGAAATAAGCTACCATCAACTTGATAACGTTCTTCAATGTGCTCTTGCGCTAATATTGGCTCACCTGCTGCCACTCGACCAATCAATGGCAACCCCTCTTCTTCAAGGAACTCCTCCGCTAATCGAATACCACGCGAAGTACCCGGTAACATTTCTATATAACCTTTTTTTGCTAACGCTTTTAAATGCTCTTCAGCAGCGTTGGCAGACTTAAAACCAAAAAAATCAGCAATTTCTGCACGTGTTGGCGGCATACCTGTTTCGGCTATTTTTTCTTTTATCAAATCAAAAATTTGTGATTGGCGCGCGGTTAATGGCTTCATAATGCCCCTGATATTCATACAGTATTACTGGAAGTATATACAGCTTATATTATAGTGCAATAAAAAAATAGCCCGATAAAGTTCAATGAACACTTTTAGCGTTTTTAACTGTCGTGTTACTATTGTCGGTATTGCTTAATTTAGAGGGATTGTTTAATGAAAGTTACCGTTTTTGGTATAGGTTATGTTGGGCTTGTGCAAGCTGCAGTTCTAGCATCAGTCGGACACGACGTAGTTTGTGTCGATGTCGATGAAGCTAAGGTTGAAAACTTAAAAAAAGGCCTAATCCCAATTTATGAACCAGGCTTAACGCCCTTGGTTGAAGAAACCTATCAAAATGGGCTATTAAACTTTACTACTGATGCTGAAATGGGTGTTACACATGGTGACATTCAATTTATCGCTGTCGGCACCCCTCCAGATGAAGATGGCTCAGCAGATCTTAAATATGTGCTCGCTGTAGCAGAAACAATTGCTACCTACATGAACACACCTAAAATTATCGTCGATAAGTCTACTGTACCTGTAGGAACCGCAGATAAAGTCACTAATAAAATAAGCAATGTACTCTTAGATCGTGGAGAGACAATTGATTTTAATGTTGCCTCTAACCCAGAATTCCTAAAGGAAGGTGCGGCCGTTAGTGACTGCATGAAACCAGATCGTATTGTTGTAGGTACAGATAACGAGCACGTTAAAAGCTCAATGCGAGAATTATACGCACCATTTAATAGAAATCACGATCGAATGATATTTATGGATGTACGTTCGGCTGAGCTTACAAAATATGCCGCCAACTGTATGCTAGCAACCAAAATTTCATTTATGAATGAAATGTCAAATTTAGCCGAACGACTAGGTGCTGATATCGAAGCGGTTAGACATGGTATTGGCTCAGATAGTCGTATTGGTTACCAATTCATTTATCCCGGCTGTGGCTATGGTGGTTCATGTTTCCCTAAAGATGTTCAGGCACTGATTAGAACGTCCAATGAAATAGGTTATAGCCCTTCTCTGCTTACCGCTGTAGAAACGGTAAATGTAGCGCAGAAACAAAAACTTTATAGTAACCTAAATGATTATTTTAAAGGGGAACTCGCTGGCAAAACTATCGCTTTGTGGGGACTATCATTTAAGCCGCAAACAGACGATATGCGCGAAGCTTCTTCTATTGTACTAATGAAAGCACTTTGGGAAGCAGGTGCAAAAGTGCAAGCATATGACCCAGAAGCAATGGAAGAGTGCCAGCGAATTTTCGGTTCAAGAGATGACTTACTGTTAGTTGGTACCAAAGAATCAGCGCTTAACAACGCTGACGCCCTAGTCGTTTGTACGGAATGGAGTCAGTTTAGAGCGCCTGATTTCAATCTAATTGCAGACCAGCTAAATCACAAGGTGATAGTGGACGGCAGAAACTTATATGACCCACAGCTAATGCTAGAAAAAGGCTTTAGTTATTATGGCATCGGTCGTGGCGAAAGCGTAAAGAAACAAGGTAACTAATCATGAAATATTTAGTCACTGGTGCCGCTGGCTTTATTGGTTTTTATGTTGCTCAAAGGCTTTGTAATGAAGGGCACGAAGTTGTCGGCATCGATAATTTAAATGACTACTACGACGTAAATTTGAAGCAAGCACGATTAGCGCTACTAGAGTCATTAGACAATTTCAGTTTCCAAAAACTAGATCTAGCAGATAGGGAAGGAATTAAAGCACTTTTTGCTGCTCAGCAATTTAACCGCGTCATTCATTTAGCAGCACAAGCGGGTGTGCGTTATTCAATAGACAACCCAATGGCTTACGCAGACGCTAACTTAGTCGGTCACTTGACGATATTAGAAGGGTGTAGACAAAATAACGTCGAGCATTTAATTTATGCTTCTTCCAGTTCTGTTTATGGTCTTAATGCTAAAGTACCATTTGAAACATCTGATACTGTTGATCACCCAATTTCACTTTATGCCGCGACAAAGAAATCAAATGAGTTGATGTCTCATACCTACTCGCACCTTTACGGTATACCAACCACAGGCCTAAGATTTTTTACAGTTTATGGTCCTTGGGGAAGACCAGATATGGCACTTTTTAAATTTACCAAAGCCATATTCGAAGGAAAAGCTATCGATATTTATAATAATGGCGACATGCAAAGAGATTTTACTTACGTCGACGACATTGTAGAAAGCATTATTAGAATAAAAGACTGTATACCAACTCCTAATAACAAATGGAATGTGGAGCAAGGTTCCGCTGCAACGAGTTCAGCACCCTATAGAGTATTTAATATAGGCAATGGCAACCCTGTTAAATTACTGTCGTTTGTTGAGGCAATTGAAAAAGCAACTGGTATTGAAGCCAATAAAAACTATTTGCCTATGCAACCTGGTGATGTTTATCAAACATTTGCCGATGTCGAAGATTTATTCAAAGTTACTGATTACAGGCCAAATACGGACATTCAGCTTGGAATCAATAACTTTGTTGACTGGTATAAGTCGTTTTATAAAGTTTAGAAAGCTTTGTTAAAAGCTAAACTTTAACATTGTCCATGTACCAAGGCATAGCGTCTAAAATGCCTTGCTGTACACGATGTTGAGGATTGAATTGTAGTTTTTCTTTTGCTTTGGATATATCAGCTTGAGAATGGCGAACATCGCCGGCACGAAAATCGCGATACACAGGTTCTTTGTCAATATCAATGCCGTTATCTACTAATGCTGCCTTTATAGAAGCGTACAACTCATTCAACGTCGTTCTATCTCCTAAAGCGACATTATATACTTCATTTTTTGCTTCTTCTGAGCCTGTGGCTGCTAATATATTCATTTGAACAGTATTATCGATATAACAAAAATCTCTGCTAGTCTCACCGTCACCATTAACAAATACATCCTCACCTTTAATCATTGATGCCGTCCATTTGGGAATAACAGCGGCATAAGCACCATCAGGATCTTGGCGTCTACCAAAGACGTTAAAATAACGTAAGCCTATACATTTGAAATCGTAAGTGCGTGCATAAACGTTAGCATAAAGCTCATTTACATATTTAGTCACTGCATATGGTGAAAGTGGATTACCGATATTTTCTTCTACTTTAGGTAACGCTGGGTGGTCGCCATAAGTAGAACTACTTGCAGCGTAAGTAAAGCTTTTCACTTTGGCTTGTTTCGCTGCTTCCAACATATTTAAAAAGCCTGTCACATTCGCAGCATTCGACGTTATGGGATCGGCAATGGAGCGAGGTACCGAACCTAATGCAGCTTGGTGCAACACATAATCAATACCCGAACACGCATGATGACATGTATCAAAATCACGAATATCACCTTCAATAAAAGTGAACTTTTGCCATTGTGATTCTGTTACGATACCTTTTACTTCATCAAGGTTTTTTTGGTAGCCCGTCGCAAAGTTATCCAGCCCAACAACTTGTTGGTCAAGCTTAAGCAAAGCTTCCAATAAATTCGAGCCAATAAAGCCAGCTACGCCAGTAACTAGCCATATTTTAGGTGATTGAATTAATTCATTTTTAACTTGTTCAAAAGTTCGCATGTTTTTGTTTTCTTCTATAAACGCATATCGACAGCATCTTTAGGTAAAATGCATTTTAAATCATAAAGCACATGTGTAGCTTTACCTAGTTCATGAATTCCATCAACACCCATTGCTTTAAATTCACTATGAGCAACAGCAAGAATAACTGCGTCATAATGACCTTTCGCTGGTTCTTTAGTTAATGAAATTCCATATTCATGTTCAGCTTCTTCGCTAGCACAAAGCGGGTCTACCACGTCAACGTTCACGTTATATTCTTTTAGCTCTTCGACAATATCGATAACTTTAGTATTTCGAAGATCGGGGCAGTTTTCTTTAAACGTTAGACCCATCACCAATACGTTAGCATTATCTACTTGAATACGCTTTTTAAGCATGCCTTTAACCAGCTGAGAAACCACGTAATGTGCCATACCATCATTAAGACGACGACCCGCTAAAATCATTTCGGGGTGATAGCCAACAGATTGTGCTTTGTGAGTTAAATAATACGGATCGACACCAATACAATGACCGCCCACTAAACCAGGCCTAAACGGCAAGAAATTCCACTTGGTACCTGCAGCTTCTAGCACTTCTAAAGTATCTATATTTAATTTATTAAATATTACGGATAGTTCATTTATCAATGCAATATTGACATCTCGTTGAGTATTTTCGATTACCTTCGCGGCTTCCGCTACTTTGATAGATGAAGCTTTATAAGTACCTGCCGTAATAATCGACGCGTAGAGTGCATCGACTTTATCTGCGATTTCTGGCGTAGAGCCAGAAGTAACTTTTAAGATAGTTGGCAAGCGGTGGGTTTTATCACCTGGATTTATGCGCTCTGGAGAATATCCGGCATAAAAACCTTGGTTCAGTTTCAGCCCTGAAACTTGTTCAAGAATAGGAACACAGTCCTCTTCCGTAGCTCCTGGATACACTGTTGATTCATAAATTACAATAGAGTCTTTCCCGATTACACTACCAAGCATTTCAGAAGCTTTTTTAAGTGGCGTCAAATCTGGCTGACGATGCTTGTCGATAGGAGTTGGAACAGTGACGATATAATAATCACAACCTTTAAGCGCATCTTTATCAGTTACGCAAGTTAATAAACTTGCTTCTTTCAACTCTTCGCTTTCGACTTCACAAGTACGATCAAAACCTTCGTTCAATTCATTAACACGTTGTTGGTTAATATCAAAACCAATAGTTTTATACTTCTTGCCAAACTCCACCGCCAGCGGCAGGCCAACATAGCCTAAACCGACAACAGCTATTTTAATTGATTCCATTTTATCCACTCTTATTAATCCAATTGACGTTCAGGTAAAAAAGGAAACGCCTTTATCCCCGCAACTCCTCTATTTTCAAAAACAAAGTTGTCCTCTATCAAATTAGTATCGTGAAATTTCCCAACAATTATGTTTTCTGTTAGAGATATATCTTCAACGTTACCTCGTTTATGAAACACTAAGCTGCCGCCATCTCTATCCAATATAAATATATTACGCTTGATATCAACGGTATTTTTCTTATGCTTAATTCCCTCTAAGCCATATCCAATCAGATTCCAATTACTCGTGTTATTACCTTGCTGTAATACTGAGTTTTTAATTGATAACACCCCACCATTAGGAATATCTAATAAACGGCTGTCTTTCTCATTTAATGAGGCTATCGTTGAGTTTGAAATAATTGTTTTCTCTGCTCTCGATTTTATCTCGTGACCTTCATCTTTAGAGGATAAAAATTTCGAATTGTGAATATATAACTCACCACCACCAACGTAGATTGCGTGGGCTCTTCCCGCAAAACCAAGCCTCTCAAATCGACTATTTTCAATTGTTACCGTACCTGAGTTTTTTCCTGACAGCATTCCTTGCTCACTATCATGAAAAAATACATTTTCAATTGTTAAATTTTCGCCTTTTAAGCGAATACATGCTCCATTTCCATCACTGACACGTACACCTGAGCACTCTATATTCAATATTTGAGTATCGTTACCATTGATAATGAGGGTAGCCTTACCTTCTGCCGCATATCCTTTTAAATGTGTACCAATTTCACCCCGAATGGTGACAGAATTTGCATTTAATACACCACCATCGTTGTATACTCCAGCCTTTATAAGGATTTCACTACCATCAAACGCTCTTTTCAAAGCGTAAGAAATTGATGGCACAGGCTCATTATTCAAAAATACGCCAGAACCAGTTATTTTTTCACTTGCTTTTGCTGGCCAATTTACAATGACTAAAAAAAAGCTTATAACAAATGTACATTCTAGCCGCATTTATCTGCCCGGTTTTACTTGAGGGCAATATGTTAGCTGATAAAAAGACAGGAGTAGCATAAAAAATAACGAACTGACTTTCGCAGAGTCAAAAGGATCCCCAAAAAAACCAAATCCACCAAATCCCAATATAGCTCCTAGCAACATTATTCGTAAAATCTTCAATTCATCAAAAAGATCTTTTTTATTTTGCAAACAGCTAAGAAGTAAAAACAATAAAATGCAGCCAATTACTCCTAATTGATAATAAACACTTAAATAGGTATTTTTTATATGCCAAGGTAAATGTGAAAAGTCATTATAAAAAAACCAATGATTTATACCTTTTTCAAAGCGATTGTTTTTTACTAGATTAACATTGCTTCCTAACTTTGTTACAGAAATAGCATCGATAATCAAAGGCTCTTCGCTATACCTATTACTAATAGTTAACATCGAAGGCCAAGATAACATTCCCTTACCAACTGCTTTACTTTCAATTTTTGTTTCTATCTTATAATTACCTATTGTATTTTTAAGATATTTCAATGAACAAGTAGCAGTAAAGTTACTCGCATAAATTAAGTTTCTTTCACAAAAACCTAGATTCAAAGAGACCTGATTATTATTCTCGATTTCAACAACAACTTGATACTCTGTATTAGGTTCAATATCTAACCGTTGCCCTAAAATTAAATCACTCCCTTTACCTATTATTAACTTTGAGTTAGAAATTTTAAAGCTACCTATATCTACGACACTTTCAGGAGATGCAATTGCATAATTAATTGGAAAACTTCCAAGCCCATTACCTAAAACAGTACTGACATGATGTTCTTGAGATGAACGCAACACATCTGTCCAATGTGACAACCGTATTTGAATATCATCTTCTATCGTCTTCATGCGTTCGCCAAATTGATATGACCCGAATATCACACTAAAAACGAAAGCCAAAGCAATTACCGAAAGTGCTGCATATAAGTTAGATTGTGCGTCCTTAAAGTTATTTGACGCAAAATATCCGTATGCAACAACACTATTAATAAAAACTATTAACACTAAAGCTAATTCACTAAAAAGTGAATGTTCAACCCACCTGCTTTCAGAAGCATAGTGCCAGGATATAATGGCTAGCATAATGCTACCCATAGCAATAAGTCCTTTATTCATTGATAAGCTAATTAAGCCTTTATTAGATAAAACAACTAAACTTAAAATTCCTAAAATGAGTACAGATGATGTTAAGAGCGACATATATCCTCCCAACCTAAAAGCTATAACAGCACCTACTATCATTGCAGACAAAAATACAAAATCTTTCTTTCCTAAAAATTTTTGATTACCAATAAAGCGGCTATATAAAAATAGAACACTAACGACCTCTATAAAAGCAGCAAAATATGTAGTTCGTGTGTAGCCCACTAAAACACAATAACTAACGCTAAACAGCGCCATTAACGATAACAATTTTGATTTTCTTGTTGAAAACCAACATAGTGCGCACAGATTCAATGGTATTAATAGAAGTACAACGCCATCGTATGCTTCACCACCAGTATGCATATCCGAAAATAACCCAGTTACACGATAAGAAGATGTGAAATCTAGAAGGGAGTTTGCAATTGACCATATAGAATTAAACTGAAAAATCGCAGCTAATGTCCCTCGTTCCCATAAAACGATAACAAATAATAATATTGAGGCAACAATGCCGCCCCAAAATAAGCTCGACAAAGTAGAATAAGCATTCTCTCGCACTTGATGAGAAAAAACTAAAGAGAGCAAAAAACCGTATAAAAATCCTTTTCCAACTTTTAAGGTATAAGCTTCAGAGTAGTAAGGATTATTAAGTGCATCATTTCGCAACAAATAGTTCACCACTCCTTGCCAATCAATATTTATGATTACTAGAAGTATGAATAATAGCGGTACTATTATTTTTATCGATATTCCTAGCTTCATTAAAGGTGCGTTTCGCAAATATAGAACACCAATAGACATCAAAATGTATATGTCGAACTCATTAAATAAAAACGCCCCAGTCCAGGGCGCCAAGTCAATCAATACAATAAAAATAGGTAACGTTGTAAGCCAAGCGTATGGTTTGAGCAAATAAAGAGCCACCACTGAAACCATTGCGATATATGTAAACAATTTGCTAGCAGGAAAATAAAGAGTGATTACTAGACAGATAAAAATGGCTAAAAGGCCGACTCCGCTTATCGCGAAGCTCATTAAATTAATATTTTTAAGGTTACTCATGATTTGAAGCCTGGACAGCATTCGAAGTAGGCTTTATATCAATAGTATTACCTTTAGAAATCGTCAAGATAATATTTCCCGGAGCTGAATAAGCTAATTGTTTCGAAAATGGCCTTTTGCTGGAGTTCTGTTAATTCATCTTTCCATTTGTAGGCAGCCACCAACGGTTTTTTATTTGTAGCATAATATGCTTCATCTTCTTTTTCAGTTGAGCCAACTACAAATTGAATAGTTTCTTTTCCAAGTTTTAAATTTAACTTTTCGAAAAGTGCTTCCACTTCAGATCTTGGGGAGCGACAAATATCTTCATAAACTAATACAATTGATTTATCTGAATTAACTTGCTTTAACGCCAAATCGTTCATTATTCCCCAGCGAATTGCTAGACGCTTTTCAGGTGGCATTGCTTTTAAATCAGCCAAATTAAAGCGAGTCTCACCACTTTGCTTAAGTAGCTTATCAAATAAGTCCCAATCTTCGTAAACTGGTATAGAGCTATCGAATTTTCTCTGCTTTTCACCTCTCAATGTAGAGGCAATGTTACCGCAAGGATGTCTAAGTATTTGTACCGCCATTGCATCGCAGTGTTTTTGAATTGCTCCTATGCGTGCTAACGATTCAATACTCTTCCAAACAATGACTGGAGGAGTCGATTGTTTTCTAATCGGTTTTTTAAAAAATGGTAAATTAAGCTTATGAGCCAATTTCGATAGATAGGCACTCCCTAAATACAGTTTAAATTGCCAAAAGTTCATATAAGACTTCTCGAAGAAAGGTCTTGATGCTGTTACTTTTTCGTCATTAACTTTTAACCATTCATTAGTTGCTTGATACACTTTTTCGGCGTCAGCAGAGTTCGGTTGAACAACTAAAGGAAGCCCTTTAATCGGTTGAGCACTGTCTGGCTCATGAAGATAATATGTGTCTTGATGACTATCAAATATCTTGCCTATCCAAGTAGTGCCAGATCTTGGCATCCCAAATAGTAATATCGTTTTTTGTTCGCGCACAAATTACTCCTTTCCTATTTTGCCCGAAAAGCTTTTAGCAAACTCAATGGTAATCGCTTCAACTTGACGCTTATATTCACGAGATGAAAACGTATGATCGGCATTTTTTACCCGATGAATTGACGAATTTTCATTGTTTATTGCATGCCAGCGCCTTTCAGAAAGTGCTTGTTGTTCAAATTCCTTTGCAGTTAAATCATCTTCACTTAAGATCCAACAGAGCTTACCCTTAAACTGGCTCAAGCCATTTAACATACGTTGCTGGTAGCTTGATTTTTCCAGTTCCAAAGTCGCTACACTACTTTTTAAGTGCCCGGTAAGTTCGTTGGCACTGTTAAATAGACTGATCTTTCCCGTCAACAATTTTTTCCAAAAACTTTTTGAAAATAAACGCTGACAGTAATAATACTTAAGCATGGTTTTTCCTTGCGCCTGTTCACTTTTAAGCCAAGGGTTGAGTAACACCATTCCTGCAACTCGAGGATCTTGGTAACCATAAATTAATGATGCTGAAGCTGCATCACACAAGCCCCAAACAACTACTTTTTCAACTTCTTTCTGTTGCTCTAAGAGTGCATCAATAGCCGATTTAATATCATCACAAACATTATCAAATTCTGCTTTTTCACCAAATGAATCACCCATACCAGTGTAATCAAATCGCATACAGGTAAAGCCACTATTGGCAACTGCTCGTGCTAATTGTACAAACTGGCGATGACTACCCACTCGGTACTGAGGACCACCTACAACAATAAGTACACCGACATTGCTCTTATGTTCACTTGGATGAATAATTGAAAGCAGCTGATTGCCTCGAGAATCAAAGGTTTTCGCGTATTCCATGTCAGCTACCTATTTCCGAAAGCAAAACCAAGCCAAGCTCAGTTAGCTCAGGTAAATCAAAGATTTCAGGGACTTGCCAAAATGCAGGCGTTGTCATCGTATGAACCATGATCTCTTCTACACCTTCAACAATGCGTTTTGTAGCAGGTGAAACGTTTGAACTGGCAAGCTCTAACCAGTATGTTGGCGCCTGCCACTGTGTGTCATGAGTAATGGATAAATTTTCTAACTGCTCAATGAAACCGGCGGTTAATAAATAGCCCGCAACTTCAGTATTATTACCGCTTAGAATCTCGTTGCGCCAATTAATCTTTTCGCCTTCGCCACTCATCATCGCATTTGCTTGTTTAATACGGATAAGCTGATTGACAAAAAGTTTACCGTTTGTCACAGGTTTCCATAGTATATACGCTTGGATGGGGAGGGCTTGATGTAGCTTTTCTTGATTGGTGGCAAGCAATAAAGCACCCACTCGCACACCTAATAAGATAATGTTTTTATAGCCCTGTTGGACCAACCATTGACCCACTGAAATAACGTCATCTAACCATTGATTAGCGCTTGCGTCTTCAAATTCCCCTTCACTATCACCACTACCGTAATAGTCCATAATAAAGCTTGGATGACCTTTGTTAGCAAAAGCTTGGCATTGTTTTGCTAATATAGCTCGCGCTAGATTAAGCTCTTCTGTTATAGAAGGTAGACAAAGAATCGCAGTGCTTCCTTGTTTGTCACCAAACTGGCTGACAAATACTCTTCCCAGCTTAGCTGGTACAAAGTGTCCCTGAATAATCATAATTAACCGACTTTTTCTGCAACAAAGTCAGTAAGAGAGCCTAAGGTTTCAAAAATTTCCGCACTAACTTCATCGTCTTCAATAGCTACACCGTAGTTTTCTTCCACCATAGTTAACACAGTAACAATTGCCATCGAATCAAATTCAGGTACGGCACCTAATATTTCAGTATCTACATCCCAGCTCTCAACTTCATCTAATTGAAGGCATTCTTGAAGTAATTGTTTTAATTCTACTGCTAACGACATTTTTTTTCCTTAGTTCTATTTTGCACCCATAGTTTAACGGGCTAATCACCTTTCGTATAGATTAAAAAAACCTGACTTAGCGCTGATCTTTATCGAGAATACTTTTACACATGCCAACAATCCCATTAACTGTTTTTCGATTAAAGGCATTTAGCGTGTAAAGCGGCTGAGAGCTGCTCATCCATTCTTTTTTATAGGCATCGTTGCCAGTAAGAAAATCCACTTTGTTAACGCCATCTTTATCTATGACATAGTTAAACATATCGGCTGTTAGAATAGAGCCAACACTTTGGTTTTCATAGGTAGGCGTATGGGCAAGTTTGAAAATAGACGCCACACCGTTTGAAACAAACCACATTTGAGCAGCAACAGGCACTTCACCTTTATACACAAAACCCATACGCAATTGGTTTAACTGACTAAATTTCTTAGCTATTTCATCGATAAAGGCAGGAAAAGGCTCATTAACTTTCCAACTTTTAAAGTAAACTAGATGAAAGTCTAACAATGCTTTTACTAAGTTATCTCCATGATGAATGACAGTATGAAATTCACCGGCTTTGACTAATTTTTCTCGCTTACGTCGTATGGTATTTTTTAATTTGCTTGGTCGTTTAGCCCAATAATCATCTACGCTTTTGATGTTATCCTCATACCAATTAACTGAACATTGGTGACTGGCAACGAAAAAACCGATTTTTTCAAGCGCTTCACGACACTTATCCAACTCTGAAGAAATCATTGGCGTAAATTCGATTTGGGCAAATTGATGCAAAAAACGTTGAAAATGATTAAAGCACGCTGCGTAATTATCAGCTTCGTTATTTGAAACCATTTGGAAAAATGGTGTATAAAAATTACTTAAGCCAACAAGTTTTCTATTTAAAAAGCACGTTTTCTTCGGGCTGTTAATAATTTGAACAGGTAAATAGCTTTGCTCTAGTGTATGCAATATTCGAACTGATTTATCACCAAAACACACATAACGATAAAACGCCTCGTACCATTCTATAGACTGCCAGCAACAGTTGGAGTAAGTTACTCCATTTTGGCACAATACGTTTTGCGTTAGCTCTCTAAATATCACGCCTTTCTCACCTTAAAACGCACCTTTTTTATTGTCGATACTAAAGCATCTAACCACTTATAACGATATAGTGTTGCATTTAGCATTGTGCGCTGTTCTGAACTCCAATCAACTTGATCTCGATTAGCGTTAGTGTAAAAGTCAATCGTGTTCGTCAGTTTATGATCGAAAATATACTTAACTAGGTGATACAGCAGTACTTTCCCGACAGCAAATCGTTTATAACTTTCCTCGTAAGTTGTTTTTAAAATGACCAAAATATCTTGATTAAATAAACACAGCCTACTCGCAACGATATTGCCACCAAGCTTCAACTCAATAACAAGCGCATTTTTGTCCTTCGCGAAATCCTTCATCAGTTCACGATAAAATGCTCCTTGTGTATTTCCTGGGTGTAACGCTGTACCTATCTTCCCCTTCCAGCCTCGGCTTTCAATCATGCCGTACCTATCAACACCATCACTCACATCTTGAACCAAAGAATAAATATCTACCGTTAAAGTGCCTTGCTCTTTATCTATCCGATTGTGATATCTACGCATATTTTTTTTGAGTACTTTTATACGTTTTTCCCAATAACTATCAAAATTTCCTTGTACTTCAATAGTAATATTAGTTGCTGCAATGCTTACAGCATGTTCAGGCAATGCTTCAATTAAAATTTTGTGCTCTCTAGGATCGAGTGAGTGCATATCAATCTGATATACAAAATCAGGCAACAATGAAAATAAGCCTTTTAGCTGTAGCCGTTCTCCTGCTAATACCACCACTAAAGCTGCCTGCGCTTGGCTAGGCTTAAAAATTCGCCACTTTCCCTTTCTACAAGGTTCAAGTAACATCAAAGCAATGATGTCATTCTGCGTATTAGTTGCCTTGGCAACAAAGATGTTTGCAGGAAAATATTTAGCGATTTTCTGAACAAATAAGTGGTGCAACATAGGATTATTGTTATGAGCCTTTTCAGCTAGCTGCTGCCAATCTTGCCATAAATCGCCATCATAATTATCTAAATTGCTCACTTGCCATTCCATGTAATCAGCCTCGCTTAGCTTTTTTTATGATAGATATGATGCAATTTAAATCTTCTCGAGTCAGTGATTGATGGACAGGCAGCTGGATAAGCGAATCACGAAATTTTTGACTAACTTCACAGCTCGTAGGTGCTAGCTCTTCCCATCGATAAATCTGCAATCCTTGTTTTCTAATATCGTCAAATGAAGCTGCATCATTTAGCTTAAAGGGCAAAACGTAAGGAACGATATCGTCAGGTAACGATGGGAAAACTACTTCACCTAGCCCACTTTCAACGAGACGTTCAGCCAGATATTGATAATTTTCACGACGCTTTTGCTTGTTCGCCTGATGGGAGTAGGCTGAAATAACGGCTTTGTCACTGCCTACTACGTTTTTAGAAATGCGACGCATAGAAAAATAGCGAAATGTAGAAAGAGGGTCTTTAATACCAAGCTTATTTTTTACTTTACGAAAAAAGCTTAGTACTCGTTCAAATGTTACACTGGGCAAATTATCAATAAAATTTTGTACCTCACTTTTGTTCTGAAAAGCATCAGTAACCAATAGCTCTGCTCCCGTCTTTACGGGTAAAAATTTAACAATGCTAGTAATAGCCGCCTTGCCATAAACTTTACCTGTATACATAGCATGAGCGAGATCTTCAATTAAAACAGTGTTCTTTTGCTGGCATATTTCCGCAAGCTTTTGTACGCCACAATCAAAGCCAAAATAACGAATATTTATCACTACATCACCAGCTTTTAATTCCTGTTCCAACTGTGAAAAATCAGGGTTAAGCTCTTCAGTTATCGAATAAAAATTGACTTGCTTGCCTGCAGCTAAAAACGGTTCAACCAATGCAGGGCAATGATAAGCGGGACACCAAACTTTGTTTGCGCTAATACTTTTAGCTAGTACATATAAAGCACTTCGACCACGATCTAAATGCCAATGCTTACTCACCCCCTGGGGGAAAACACGTGGAACACTCTCGCTTAAGTGCTGACTAGATGGTAACCCAAATATTGTCGGGGCTGGATAATTTCGAGCATCAGCTAACGGTTTTGAGAATTCAATCAATGTTAAATTCCCAGCTGATTTCTGGTCAATCTTAAATGAAATTTAGTAGGTGTTCGATCCCATGGTGTAAAGCGATTCAGTTGCAACATATCACTTTCAGGTGTTGATATACCCCAACGAGTTGATACTGCATAGTTATAACTAGCTTGCTTTACTTGCTCAACAGTTTCTTCGGTGTAGTCATTATTTGGCTGTCCATTTGGATAGGCAAAGCCTGCTACTGATTGACCAATCCACTCTTCAATTGTTTGTTTCGACTCTTCAATTTGTTGCTTTTGTTCGTTTACCGTTTGAGATTTTAAAATAGGGTGATCAACTGTATGGGCACCAATTTCAACACCCGCTTCAGCGAGCTCCTTAACTTGTGCAGGTGTCATCATTTTTGCTGGTGACTCTTCAACATGATTAGCTTTATATAAGCGGTCAACTATTCGTTGTCGTTCTTGATAGTCTTTATGCTTAATCATTGGAATAAGCTTTTTGACCAGTTGATTTCGAGCTTGCCAGTTGCCTAAGTTTTCGATACTTAAATTAAGTACTGATAAATCAATTGTTGAAAGTGTTTGATTACCAACCAAGTCGATAAGGCGGTCGTTCCACATATTACCACCTTCAGAAAACCGAGTCGCGACAAATACCGTTGCAGGAATATCAAACTCTTTCAAGATTGGTAACGCCACCTCTAAGTTATTAAGGTAACCATCATCGAAAGTTACACATACCGAATTAGCTGGTAAGTTACCTTCTTTCAATAACCTCGTTGCTTGACTTAGCGACAGAGGGTTGTAATGGTCACGTAGCAGTTTCATCTGCCAGCGAAATCTTACTTTATCTGGCTCAGAAGGATGCATAGGTTCAGCTTGTTCAAGCACCTGATGATAAATAAGAATACTGAGTTTGTTTTTACTACCAAGTCTACCTAGTAGTTTACAAATACTATGCAACATCGACCTGCTCTTCACCACCGACCGGTTGTTCTTGTATGTCCTTACCCTGAAACCACAGTTCTAAAATGACCATGATCCAGATAAGTTCTCCGTAATAACCCGCATGTACGCTTTGATGGGATTCCAGTGCTTGGTCAATCAGAGAAGGTTTTACGATATTTCGGGTTTTGAAAGCGTTTAAGCAATCCATTGTCAGCGTTTTTAGTTGCTCATTTTCTTTCATCCAAACACCGAATGGTAAACCAAAGCCATGCTTACTCTTTGTTAAGGTATCATCGGCTAAAAACCCTTTGCAGGCACGTTTATAGAAATCTCGCAGCTTACTTCCTGGCAATTTTACTTCTGATGGAATTGTACAGCTAAAGTCAACAACCGACTTTTCAAGCAGCGGATATTCAACATTTACACCGGCCATTTCGCACATTTTACTTACCTTAACTAAGTCGTTGTCTGCAAGTGTGAATTTCCAATCAAGATAAAGCATTTTGTGAACAGAGTCGTCATCACGGCATTCTTTGTACCTATCTTGCTGTTGCATTAAAGGCGCTTGCGTATCAACTTCTTGCAAAAAAGTTTCATCAAACATATTGTCAGCACCAAACTGATTGATGAAATTATAGGTTTCTAAACGCCCTGGCAGTGGGACATCCGCTTGTGATATATAGCTTGCAACTTTCTTAGCCACTGGTAATTTACCAATAAAATCATTAACAAATACGCCTCGCGCAACACTTTGTACTAATGATGGAGTTTGGGCAAACACTTCAAATACTTTTTGTTTGGCATAGCGTCCATTTCCAGCAAAAAGCTCATCGCCTCCATCACCAGCTAATAACGTATCAACGCCATTTTCCTTAGCGAATTTAGCACAGAAATAGGCAGCCATAGCAGAAGAGTTACCAAACGGTTCTTCAAAATATTGTGCCACATTAGTGAAGCCTTCAACTGCGTCTTCTGGGGTTAAATACAAGACTTGATGGTCTGTATTGAAATGTTTAGCAGTTATTTCAGCATATGGCGTTTCATCATAGGCATCGACTTTGAAGCCAATAGAAAAAGTTTTTGCGTTTTCTTGCTGATTTGCCAGCATCCCTGCAACAGTAGAGCTGTCTAAACCACCACTTAAGAATGCACCACAGTTCTGTGTTGAACATTGCTCAACACCTTGTGCGATAACATCTAAACATTCTGCTTCTGCTTGACCACCATCTGCTAAGGTTTTACTAAATTCAGGGTTATATAAGTTTTGCTTAACCGGTGTTTTATCCGCAACGAATGTCAATCTACAGGCTGGTTCTAGTTTTTTACATTCTTGATAAATAGTGAGAGGCGCTGGTATACAGTGAAAATAAAAATAATTGTAGATACCTTGCTTAGATATCGTACAAACCGTCGCTTTATTGCCCTCTATTAAATCAAGAGAATCTGACAAATATAAACCTGTCGATTGCTGACTATAAAAAAATGGCTGAATGCTCATATGATCATTAACTACAGCTAATGATTGAGATGATTGGTCAAAACAGGCGATACAGAACTTGCCACTAAAACTCGAATATAGGCTATCTAAGCTCGCTGACTGTTTTATTTTATCCGCCAGTTGCTGAGCATTGGCGCTTTCATTGTCAACGAGTAAACGTCCCCAGACAAAAACAGCTAGCGCTTCATCTTCATAGTGTTGATATTGCGCTTTAGAAGCTACGTAGACAGGTGCACAATCTTGTCTTTCGATTGTGAAATGCTGTACGCTGGCTGTTGAACCCATCATGTTCATAAAATTATTTTCTCTCTTCCTTGGGGGCATTATATTACTTTATTCAGCCCTCTTAGCAAAGCTGTCGATATACTTGCTGACGGTTAATTTCTAGTTTTTTGTGAACTGACTACTGTATTTAAAGTTTCTTCTAATTTATACGCTTGGCTTTGACGTGAATAACTATCAAGTTCGTCTGAATTTAACAACTGAACTTCGCCACTTTGTAACGTTTGATAAAAGTTAATAATCGCTGTTTTAATTGCTTGCTGATCATCCAGTGCTGCAATGTAGCTATTGCCAGCTTTATCGAGTAGCTGGCCTGTATCACCTTCAATAGGCGTAAGAGCAAGCACTGGTTTTTGAGCTCTTATATATTCATAAGCTTTGGCAGGGATTTGATAATTACAATTTGCTGCCTGCAGTAGCAATAAGCCATCTACTGCCATCATTTCTTTTAACGCATCTTTATAGGGAACAGTCGGCTCTAGTGACACCAAGTCTTCCACACCATAGTGAATAAGTTTGCTTCGGTGAATGCCATCATGCCCAGTAGCTCTTAATTTAAAAATGATGTCTCTCGCAGATAGCACACCTTCTTTTTTTAACTCCGACAATGCAGCAAAAAAATGGCTTGGATCGCGTTCATAAGGATAAATAAGACCACTATGCAAAACTGTTAATGGTTTATCGACAGCCGATATTTGCTGCTCACTAGCGTCAAGTCCGTCGAAAATCACTTTGTCATAACCATTTGGTACAATTTGCCAGAAATCTTTGGAAGTTTCAGGAAACCTTTCTTGATACAGTATTTGCGCTCCTGGACAGGTAATCATCACCTTATCGCAGTGTTTCACCATTTTACGTTCAATCCATTGAAACCATTTCTTCTTAGTTTGATTAGCAGGGTAATTACTCTGAGCCATTGGATCTCTCAAATCTGCTACCCATGGCACACCTGTTATTTTATGTAACAAGTAAGCAATAAAATGAGCCGACGCTATAGGGTAAGTAGAAACCATTACATTAGGGCGCTCTTTAATAATTGAAATTAGGCCAGATATTACTCCACCTACAATCCAACTTTGCCAATTATCAGGGAGTGACATTCCGCCCCAATATTTTCCTTTTAAAGAAAAGTGTTTAGCGACATTTCGCGCAAACCCCCTGACAACCTTGATATTTTTAGGAATAAATGACAACTGCTCTGGAGACCATTTATCATAGGCTTTTAACGATACTGTTAACACCCTAACTTGCCAACCATGCTCTGCTAAATGCCTTGTAAATGCCAAAGTTCTGTGTACACCACTACTACCAAGTACTGGCGGGTAGTGGTAGGCGATGTATAGCAAACTTGATTTTTCCAAATGTCTAATCCTTTGTTTCTTCACTATATAAACAAAACTTGTATAATATCTTCTCTTCTAATAAAACGATATATTTGATTATGCACTTTGCCCAAAAATCTTTCTTGATCGTAATTACGTTTTTTCTGGCCTGTTTATCAAAAAGCGCAATAGCCGTTGATAATCGAACATGTGACTTGAAAGAGTTGGATAGTAAAAAGTATGCAAGAGCTTATGGTCCTTTTGATTATACCAACTCTATTCATTATAAAGAAAAGCTACCAATAGTAGAGGTAGCCCATTTTAACAAAAACGTAGAGCGACTTGTTTCTGGAATGACGGGATCACTAGCTGGCGATATTGGATATACTTTACATGCTTTTCCGAATCACCATAAAGCTTTGCTAGCCATGTCAAAATTACAAAAAAGATATAGCAGTGAACATGATTTTACGGCGATATACCCAAAAAGGTACACTGCAACGTGCTATTTCAAGCGAGCAATATATTTTCAACCGAGAGATGCCGTCAGTAGAATGCTATTTGCTATTCACTTGCATCAAAGTAAAAAACTAAAACTCGCTGAACAACAATATAAAGGTGCCATAAAGATTGCCCCTAATAACCCGGAGTTTCACTACAACATTGGATTGCTTTATGCAGATTTAGGTGATCTAGAGAAAGCAAAAGAACATGCAGAGATTGCTTATTCTCATAACTACCCGTTACCTGGCTTGGCAAACAAAATTAAAAAGCTTGAAAAAATGTAATTTTCTATTTAGTGAAATAATAGACATCATCATCTAATAAGAAACAACGAATTATTTAAATAATTTTTAACTGACTTTTTAAGCCTGTATTTGTTTTTTTCTATAAGGCTACTAAGCAAATAAATAATAAACGGTATAAATAGCCAGCAAAATAGTAAATTTACTAACTGATTTGACTCGTAAGGAACTATGATTGAAATGAAATAAAGTAAAGGCATATGCATCAAGTATAGTGAAAACGTATGGGATGATAACTCCCTTATAATTGACTCTAACTTTTTGGTTATCATACAAAATTTTGAATTGACAGCTAAATGAAAGCTACTAAAAATGTGTATTGAAACGAAAATGGCTAAAATGTAATCAGACGCGAACTTATCTGCAGGCTCCAGCAATACCTCGTATATTTGACTCCCTATAATATTTTGGAAAGAAGTATTTATAAATAATTGAACAGATTTAATTGAAACTGTAATAAACCCCCCAATTGAAACTAAATAGATTAATAAAGAAGCTTTAAAAGTTAACTTTATTGCATGTAAGTTTTTGAAACAAATGACCCCAAAGAACCAAATAGGTAAATAAAGTAAGATACTTGGGCCCATGATCAAAGCAAGTATACATAAAAAGGCTATTTTCGTTCGCCCTTTCATATACATTAATATGCCAAAAAATGCGTAATAAAGAACTTCATATCCAAGTGACCAGTAAGGTAGATTAAGAAAGGTAGGACTGGCAATCCAACTTTGATTGGTAAAACTAAGCGCTGAGATAATTGTCCAGACAGGGTTCTGTAATCGCTCATCTAATATAATAAAAGCTGATTTATCAATTTGTTTTCCCACATAATATAACAACACCGTAATTATTAGCGCAGGTATAGCGACAGAGTATATTCGAGAAACCCTATTAGTGACGTATTGTAAGGCACTTTCTTCTTTTTCAAATACTACATAGGCTATTACAAATCCGGACAAAACAAAAAAAATTACAACAGCCTCATGACCGAGGCCTGAAAACTGCCACAACCATCCTCCAGAAAAACTTGGTACATGCGATATAAAAACCATAATTGCTGCACAAAATCTTAGTATATCCAGATAGATAGATAGTTGCTTATTCATAAGGTTCGTTGCTACTTAAAGGTTATCCACTAAACATGTATCAATTTGAAATACGCTATTTATTTTTAATTTTATTTAATCGATTAATCACATTCATTATATAGCTATAGTTTCCCAACCCTAAGCGATGCGCCCCCATAAAAAAGAAGCTTTTTGCTTTATCTATATAGTCGAATGCAGTGCTATTTAATAAAGACAAATAATCAGAAAATATTTCCTTCAACTCTGCCTTATTTATAGGACCATTATCCCACTGATAACTTAATTCTGTTTTACTCTCTATCGGGCATGGAATATGGCCCGGGTATGTTTGCCACGGAGTTAGCCTGCTAAATTCAGGACAATTCTTAAACCAATCCATATATAACTTATGATACATAAGCTCTTTCGCTGGTAATGAATAGAGTTTTTCAATAAATACGCTATCAAAAAAAGGTAATTCAAGTTCTACTTCATGTTGACAAATAGTCTCAAAATGCAGCTCTAAATGCCTTTTTTGATCATTTCTCATTAGAAAATGATATATCGCTTTTGTTGTATCTTGAGGATATGACTGCAGCTCATTTCTAGTACCTATTTCAACTTTACCTTTGAATCTACGAAGTTGACGCTTCTGAAATAATTTCTCAGGAAATGCTCCATTTAGCTGTGACAAGAAAGAAGAAATTGACTCTTTTTCATCTCGATTTTTCAAGGATTTAATTAGTTTATCATCGATATATACTCCACCTAAAGAAACACTTCCACCATCTCCTGACCAAACAACCTTATGCAAATTATTAAACTTACTATCGGTTTTCTCATCTAGTGATTCTGAAATTAATTTCGACCAATTGGGAAATTTTAGTTTCGGAAGAATAATTTCATGATGATTAAACCGAGCTTTTATTGCATACTGCTTTGCATAATCATTATCTTGCGATTTTTGAGTGCCAAAATTAAAAGTAGAAATATCCTTCGTATATTTACTTAAGCAAGATGTCAAAGCTCTAGAGTCCAACCCCCCGCTAAGAAAAGCTACCGCAGGTTTATCAGCATCAATTCTCACCTTAATTGCTTCTATAAATATCTCATATAACTCTTTTACATCAATATCTTGTAAACTTTCTTTCACTGGGATGGAAGAATAATCCCAATAGTTATTTACAAGCACGTCTTCGTAATCATCAGTTATGTCTAGATATTGCCCAGCATCAAGCCTCTTGATATATCTATATTGAGTCCGATTAGATAAGCAATAACCAAAAGAAACCAACTCAGCTACACCGCTTTCATCAATAGCTAGGTTGGCGGTTGGAAGTTCTTCCAAAAAGGACAAAAGCGATGAAAATATTATGTGGCCATTGAAGTCGTAATAATAAACCGGACGTACGCCTAACTTATCTGTATACACATATGTTTTTGAATTTTTTCTGTCTATTGATACACCAGAAAATACTCCTCTAGCCAAGCCCAACGTATTTTCTAGCTCGTCTCGAGAATTAACACAATTTAACTCAGATAAGGCGTCATATAGAGAATTAGAGCTAGTTAGTATTGGGGCGCCTGAAACAATAGAAGTACATCCATTTTGGCCGGTAAGGTAATTTTTTTCTTTTGAAAAATTAATCGTTAATAGATACTTACTGCCTTCTTTAAATTCAAAAGAAATGACTTTCTTGCTAACTCTTTCAAGACAGGCTTTGAATTCTAGACTCTCTTCATCACCAATCGTATTTCCATCTTTCTTGATTATTCCTGCAAAAACAGTCACCTTCAATCACTCCTCAAACATATTTTATATAGCTTTAAATAGACCTATACACTTTTTATTAGCTCATAATATAGCATTGCCCTTATTTTGACTTTCATAGACAATCAAAACTGACCCAAATTGCCTTGGCTCGTTGCAAATTATCAAAGACGGTATTATCAATTGTTTACACTTATACAATTATAAATTAACAAACCAAAAACTTATCTAGAGCCAATTTTTTTTCTAATCTGCGAAAATATTTTTTCCTCGGGACCGTTTTTGCAATTTGTCATACTACAAAGCAAGGTTAACGACGCAAGAAATAGTAGGGCACCGCTTAAAACCTTGATTAATAACAAAGTATAAATAGAATAGTCGCTATGTGCATACCAATATGTGAAGGCAAACTGGACTCCCCATGCCATGACACATGACGAAAGAACAACTCGCCATATTTGTGACAAAAACAGTTTAATATTTAACATGCCAATGTAATGTTGAATTAGCAGTAAAATTATAATTCCCAAAAACCCGGAAACTGTTACACCGTAAGCAAGTCCTAAATAACCAAAATAAATGGTTGCTGGCGGTAAAAGTATTAATTTGATAATTAACATAAAAAACGATTGTTTACCTAATAGCTCAGGTCTGTCAAAGGCTATCAATCCTGTAACAGCACTTGCGGAAACAACTCGAGAAATGCCGAAAAAAGCTAAAATTGAAATAATAGGCGCAACACCTAGCCATTTTTCACCTAAAAAAACTAAAGTAAACTCTTTTGCAACTAAAGATAGACCAACAGACGTTGGTATTGCGACTAATAGTACCGTTGCCAAAATATTTGAGTACATTTTCTGAAATTCGACAATATTATGATTTAGTTTAGAGAGTCCGGGTAACGCAGCTCTTGCAACTGGCATAGCGATTTCAGTCGACGGTATCCCTGACACCTCATAAGAAATGGTATAAAGGCCTAAATCTTTGGTTTCACCAAATTTACTCAACAAAAAACCATCTAACTTCAAAGATACCGCAGAAATTAATTCATATAAAAACATCCATTTAGAGAACCTAAAGATTGATGAAAATTCCTTAAATGTTATTGTAGGACGAAAGTCATTGTTAAAATAACTAACCACTACTCCCATTAGCTTTCCTGCTAATACTCCAATTGGAAAAGCCCAGTATGTTCTCCATATAACGGCTACAAAAATGGTAATAGAGAAAGAAGTAATTTTTTTGATAAAGTTAAATTTGAAGTCTTTGTCAAACTTCATGTATTTTTGAAAGTCAACAACCCCAACATTTTCAAAACCAGCGACTATAGTAGCCAGTGAATAACAATAAATTAGAGGTTCAATTCTTGAATCATTAAAGTAGTAAGCAATGTGTGGCGCTGCCAACATCAATATTACCCCTAACGACAAGTTTCTAACTATGTTAATCGTCCAAACTGTATCGTAATGTGATTTATTGGCATTTTGGTTTTTAATTAAAGCAGCGTTTAAGCCAAACTGAGTAAGCAAGTCCAAAAAGCTACCAACTAACACCGCTTTGGCGACCAAACCATAATCTTCTGGCGTAAGTATTCTAGCCAAAATCAGAATGCTGATAATACCAAGTACTCTAATAGACATTCTCATTAGCACTGTCCACAAGGCACCTTTTGCAATCAACTTGCCTATATTAGCGTTCATGTACTAATCAATCCTTTTGCCTAAATCAGAGTTTTCCTGTTTACGTACATACTGATTAACTAAGATTGCTAAACACAATAAATGATAGGGTAAATCCCAATAAGCCAACCCAAGAAAAGCACCACCTGACATATACGCAACTAAACTAACTTGCAGCATTCGGCTTAAATTACTACACCATTCTATTGCTTTATTGGAATCAGCTAACTTGATGGTGTGATTACAAAGGCGCCAAATACCAAATAGAATACCTAAAAATAACATTAGGCCTATCCAACCTTGTTCACCTAATACTTCAAAGTAAATACTGTGGGCATCATGAATTTTATCGGGATTTGGCGCATATAAAGCGAATGTTGTAGGCCCCCAATGATTAAAACCACCAGATGTAATGCGATCATTA
Source organism: Thalassotalea algicola (assembly GCF_012932965.1). GTDB lineage: Bacteria > Pseudomonadota > Gammaproteobacteria > Enterobacterales > Alteromonadaceae > Thalassotalea_F > Thalassotalea_F algicola. Next base: position 49,085 of record NZ_JABBXH010000006.1, read on the forward strand.
GCCAAGTTAAATGCTAGTGTCCACGAATTTATTCTTCCCATAGCTGAAGCATCTTGCTCGTAACTTTGAATTGTATCCATGCGTTCGAACCAATGATCTGGCATCATAGGTAATGCAGCAACCACTAATATAAAACCAGCAAAGGCAATAGGTAACTTATGTTTACTTTTCAACCAGAAAAAACCCGACATCGCAATAAGGCCTAGCAAAGCACCTCTCGAATAACTGGTTACAATGGAAATCAAGCATAGAAGAATTGCGCCTAATAACGCCTTTTTAATCCATTTATTATCGACATAAGTCATCAAGAAATATAACAAAGGAACTGTCATGAGCAAAGCAAGTGCCAGCTCGTTATTCCCTTCGATAAATGAGTCAGGTGGCCCCCAAACACGAAAACTACCCAGTGTTGCGATTGAGAATACACCACCTTTGATACCGTAAAAGCCAATTGATAACGCAATGACCCAAACTAACAGAACAATACGGTTTTTACTTTGCAATAAGGCTAAACATAGGAAGACACCTATGAGAATTTTAGTGAAGCGAATAAACTCTCGTAAAGCGGGTTGTGTATCAAACGCAAATACGGTACAAACCGCACACCAGAACCAAAAAATAAGCAACAGCGCTTTCATTTTACTTTCGGGCAGTTGGATTTTTTCTTTAGCAAAAGCGAGGCCAGTTAAGGTAGCAAGAAACGCCCAAAAAGCTATTGGCAAGGAATAAATGAAACCCCATGGTACTAGGCGATGAGGGTTCATATAACCTATCCATACCATAGCTAGTGCTCCCACATAGGGCTTTTTCAGCGCCCTAGCAAGCAAAACGAAAATAACCAAAGTTATAACTATACTACGAAGATCCACTAATTTTGCCCTTTATCTAATGGCTCTTTCAACATGTCGCCTTTATTAGATAGTGCCCTAACACGTGAGATTTCGTCTTCGAAATACTGCGCAATAAATTGATGTTCATCTTCAGTAATTTTTGGCACTTTGGCAGTAACCTTGTCGCCGAGATATCCAACTAAAACATCTGGCATTAGCTTTCTAATCGTTTTCAAAACAGGCTTTACACGAAATAGTCGTTGATTAATAAAGCCCAAGACACCTGTTAATTGAAATGACTTATTTTTATGTAACCCTAGCTCGATATTTTCTTTTTCAGGTATCCCCATAAACGACAGGCATTGGTTAACTACTTTTTTAGGCTCTTCGATGAGCTCTTCAAACTCTACGACTAGTACATTTTCTTTAGGGAAATATTCTAGATAATGCTGAAGCTGCTCTGCGTATTTCGAGAACCTCTTGTAATATGAGCTTTCCTCAATCGCTTGTATTAGAGGTCTTTGTTCGTACCCTGCTGTTACCTGATGCCAATAGCCTGAATAAACACGCTTTACTGGGTTGCGCACAATATAAATAAGTTTCGCATCAGGCGAGGCTTTAAAAATTCGTTCTGGCACACCAACCAGTGGGTTATTGCTTTCTGCTTGGTCTTTTTCATAAAGTTCAGGTAATGGACGGCTTGTATAGCTGGTTGATGCATCAATTAAACATTTATCAGGGTTATTAAATAAGCTTTTGTACCAATCAAATCCTTTATCATAGTTACGAGTAAAAAAGTCTGGTTCTTTAGGTTCAGACAAGCAAATTTCGTCATGCTGAGAAAGCAAAGCAGAAAGCTGAGTTGTGCCCGCTTTCTGCGCACCAATAATAAATGTTTTCGGTGGAAATCCTTTTAAGTCAGCCATAGTGTTTACTAAACCTTTTTTATCGCTAGATTTACAATTCGTTCAGCATTTTCATCCCATGTTAGGTTTAAATGCTCTATTGTTGCCTTTGCATTAGCAGACAAGCGACTTCTTAGCTCATCATCTGCCGCTAATCGTTGAATACACGAAATAAACTGCTCATTCTCTTCTGCCTCAAACAACAGAGCATTCTCCTCATCGATTAGCAATTCTTTGATATTTGGTTGGCTAGGGGCGACTATTGCTTTGCCTTTCGCGAGGTATTCAATCATTTTAAGCGGTGATGCATACGGAACAACTGCGGGTTGTAAGGCTATATCCATTGGTTCTAACCAAGCAGGCATGTCGTCGCGCTCTACTAATCCAGTAATATGCACTCTTTTTTCTACACCTAACTCTTTTGCTAAATCTTTAATGGAAGGTATTACCGGGCCATCGCCGACTATTAAGAAAAATAAGTTCTGGTTTTCAGACATTGTAAGTAAACGAACAATTTTGTCTAAGCCGTGCCACTCTCTACAGAAACCAACAAAGCCAATAACCACTTTATTGTCAGTATTTATTAGTAGTGGCGAAGGCAATGGCTCTCCCAAGAATGCGTCGGTGTTAATTCCGTTGGCAATAACTTCTATATTGTCTTCTTTAACACCAGCACTACGTATATGTTCAGCTAATACATTGGTTACAGGCAATACCATATCAGCATTGCGCCAAGTATAATTTTCAGTCCACTTGGCGAAACCTTTTAAACTTATCCCGTCGTATTTGCTCCGTTCTTCAAATAAAGGCGCATTTACCTCTAAAATAAGCGGCAGTTTAAATATTTTCTTTGCCCAAATGCCAGCAGGGTTAAAAAGGTTATAGCGCTCATAAATAAACACAGGCTTATCTTTGACGATTGTTTTGGCTAACTTTAAAAATGTATAAAAGCTGTAGCTAAACTCAACTACTTCATATAGCCATTGAGGTAGCTTCGCTTTTAGCTTGGCTACGATACCTCCATCACCACCAAAATCCTGGTTTTCTCCCATACTCGGTGCAACTAGTAATATTTCGTGGCCATGTTTTTTCAATGACTTGATTATTTCTTCAATGTGAACAAATTGGCCATCTTTTGAAGCTACACGGTGATGATATAAAATTTTCATAGCTACGAACTTAAAATCCTATTAAATAGCTGATATTGGGCATCTGAAGTTTCATCCCAATTAAAATGTTCTGCATAAACGCGTGTATTATCTCTATTTATGCCTTGTGCTAATAATTGCTTTATGCCATCTGCTAATGCCTTGGCATTTCGTTCAACTAATACTCCGGCTTCTGGTTTAGCAACAACCTCAGGTGTGCCCCACACTTTTGTCGCGACAACAGGAGAACCACAAGCCATCGATTCCAAAAGCACATTAGCCCAACCTTCTCGACTAGAAGCTAGCATGCCTATATCACCAGCTTGAAAGTATTCGGCTACCTGCTTTTGAGGCAATGAACCTGCAAATTTCACACGCTCTGCCACATTATATCTAAGAGCAAGTTGCTGTAACTTCTGTTCCCATGGTCCGTTTCCGACAATCACTAAATTAACATCGGGCAGTTCAGTTAACGCTTCAATGATTAAATGATGCCCTTTTCGCTCGATTAAATAACCAACACTAATTAACGTAGTGCCAGTAATATCTAGCTTTTCTCTTAATGCTTGGCGATTGCTTGCAGGAGAAAACAAATCTAAATTAACACCATTGCGCATCACCGTAACGCTATCTTTGGCATGCCCCATTTCAATCAGGACATCTTTTAAAGCCGCACATACAGTAATTGAATGTGCCGCTTTTTCTGCTGCCCAATTAATTAATTTTCTTGGCAATTTATATTGTGGGATTAAGTTTAAATCCGTGCCGCGAGCCGTCAAAGTAAAAGGTAATTTCAAAAGCTTCATCGCTAATGCTATGGCCACACCATCAGGGTAAAAATAATGACCATCAATGAGTTCAAATTGCTTGCCTTGTTTTCTTAAACGCCTTAATTGCCGCCAAATAGCAAATGCCATAGTAAAAGGCGTAAATAACATCCCAACTTTAGGGATAACTAAATACTTAGGGTGATAAACATCCACACCTTCACGCACTTCTTGCGACTTTACTTGCGCATATTTAGCATACTGCCCAAAACGTTCATTACTCGAAGGGAACCAAGGAACGGGTGCTATCACCGTATGCTCAATATCTGGATACTTAGTACGTAAATATCTAAGACGAGTATTGATGAAAATACCCAAATTTGGCTCAATATGATTCGGAAAAAGCGATGTTACTGTAAGCAATTTCATGCAGCTAAGTCTTCACTTTTACCAAGCATATTTGTTAAAAAGCCTTCAAACATCATCAGTGACCAAAGCACCGCACTGTGTTCTTTCACGCCGGAAATATGCTCTTCAACGATCTTGGTTAGAAATACCTGATTAAAAATATCAAGTTCTACTAATTTACCGTGTAGCACTCGTTGACGAAGCGACTCTTTAAGTGGCCCTCTAAACCATTTACTCACGGGTACACCAAAACCCATTTTATCTCGGTATAAAACATCTTCCGGCAAATGTTTTTCAAGCGACTTTTTAAAAACAAACTTACCTTCACGATCAACCAGTTTATACTTTGCGGGAATGGTATTCGACCACTCTAAGAACTTATGATCGATAATTGGCACACGCACTTCCAAGCTATGAGCCATGCTCGCTCTATCTACTTTTGTTAAAATATCGCCTGGTAAGTAGGTTTTCATATCAATATATTGAATGAGCGATAATGGATCTTTGCCATCAAAGTTTTTCGCGTGTTCATTAAAGACAGATATAGCCTGATAGCCAGCCAATTTTTGCTTGAATTTGTTATTAAATAAATTATCGCGTAATTCGTCAGTTGTTACGGATACACTATGTAAATAAGCTTCTATCGAGTTACGTTGTAATGCTTGAAAAGTCGATTTAGCGCGCAAAAATTTTGGTGCCCAATCTAGCTTCGGGTAGTATTTACCTAAGAAACCAAATACTGGCTTTCTTAAGCTATGTGGCACAAACTGGCGTATTTTCTCTTCAAGCATATGCCAACGGTGACGACGGTAACCGGCAAATAATTCATCACCACCATCGCCAGATAGACACACAGTCACTTGCTCGGCTGCCATTTGGCAAACACGGTAAGTAGGAATTGCTGAGCTATCAGCAAAAGGCTCGTCGTAAACCCCCACTAATGTATCAATAAGATCAAAATCATCACTCGCGACTGTTTTTACTTCATGATTAGTTTTGTATCGGTCTGCTACCATTTCTGCAAATTCAGTTTCGTTAAAATTTTTAACGTCAAAACCAATCGAACAAGTATTAACAGGATCTTTTGATAGGTTAGCCATCAAAGCAACAATCGCACTTGAATCTACGCCACCTGATAGAAAAGCGCCTAGTGGCACCTCTGCTACCATGCGGATATCTACCGCTTCTTTAAGTTTTTCTATAAGCTCTTCTTGCAAAGATTCAAATGACTCATTCGACTGTTTAGCGAATGTCGCATCCCAGTACTGCTTAACCTCTGCTTTAAATGAAACTCTATCTATAGTTAGCGTATGACCTGGTGGTAATTTATGAACGGATTTAAATATAGATTTTGGATCTGGTATATATCCTAAGGCAAAGAAGTCTTCAACGGCTAATTCATTTATTGTTTTATCAAGCTTAGGGTGCTCTGTGAGTACTTTTAATTCAGAACCAAATATAAACTCAGTACCATCTAAAATACTATAATAAAATGGCTTAATACCTAACCTATCGCGTGCAATAAAGAGTTTTTCCTTTTCAAGATCCCAAATAGTGAAAGCAAACATGCCGCGTAAATGACTAACGCACTCTTCTCCCCACTCTAAGTAGGCATTTAAAATGGTTTCAGTATCACCGACCGTATTAAATCGATAGCCCTTGGACTTTAATTCTTCATGTAACCCTTTAAAGTTATATATTTCACCATTAAAAACTATGACCGCTTTACCACAGGCGCTAGTCATTGGCTGTGGACTACCTTCTAAATCAATAATAGATAAGCGTCGATGTGCTAGTGCTAAGCCATCTGCAAAATAATAGTCGCCAGCATTAGGACCACGATGTTTTTGTCGGTCGTTCATCGATTGAATTAGGCTTTGCTCAACTGCAACTTCATTTGATGAATGAAATATTCCTGCAATTCCACACATTTTTTTGTCCTTAGTTTATTATTTCCCAGCAGTTTGCTGATATACGCTATGGTAGCTTTGTACCATATGCTCAATACTAAAATTTTCCACGCAATAATCTCGTATCATTGCTTGTTCATCTGACGCTCTTTCTGGCTGGCTCGCATAAATGTTTAACCCGTCAGCTAAAGCAACAACATTGTTTGCATCAACTAAATGCGTTGTCTGGTGCTGCGGGAAAATCAAATCGCTAGTGCCGCCTACATTGGTTGCGACAACAGGCAAACCGCTCGCCATGGCTTCTAGAATGGTATTTGAAATACCCTCCGCCAACGAAGGTAAAACAAAAACATCCATTGCGGCCATAAGTTCCGGTATATCCTTTCTTAGACCAGCAAGCCAAACCACTTGCTGGGCATTATAATCTTCCACCAATCTTTCTAGTTCTGGCATTAGTTCGCCATCACCGACAATAATCAACTTTATTGTGTCTTTATATTTATCTTCCGCAGACCACAGCTTAAGAAATGCTTCTAATAATTGTGTTTGATTCTTAACCGCGGCTAATCTACCTACGGTACCAAAGACTATAGAGCCTTGAGAAGCAAAGTTTTCAGGCAAAACAGCTGGTCTGTTCTCTGTCGAAAACTTCTCAACATTGACACCATTACAAATCTGACTAATTTTCTCTGATCGCACGCCAATTTTGTTATGTAAATATTGCTTAGCTTCACTCGACAATGCAATAAAATGAGATATAAAGGGCTTTAGCAAACGCCTTAGCTTTTGGTACTTAGTATTACTCCCCCCTAAATCATTTATATCCCAACCATGTTCGCCATGTATACGCACTTTCACTCCAGCCATAAACGCTGCCAATTGCGCTTCTAATGGATTCAAATTACGTGAGTGGCATATATCAGGCTTTAATTGACGCAATAACTTCCAACAGCGAAATAGCCAACTGAGTCCATGTCCTGGAGACTTTTCTAAATCATAAATTTTGAAATTTGTGGTTGTTATTCGTTGTAAAAATTCAGCGTCATGATCAGTTATACAGACAATACTGTGAAAATATTGATCTTCAGGTAGATGGTTAATCAAATTAACCATGCCATTTTCTAAGCCTCCAGTAGCAAATGAATATACAACATGCGCGATATGGATTTGATTGGATGACATAAATTACCTAATCGCCTCTAACTGCAATTGTCCAGTACGAGCAATAGATTTAAGCTTTTCTATAGGTTCCGCGCCATCAAATTGTTCAGTAGAAAATGCGAATACTTCAGCGACATCAGCTTGTCCTGATAATAAGCTAAAGGCTTGATAAAGCTTAGTGAACGCTGAGTTAACAAAAGTTAAATCCCCAACTTTATACCAGTAAATTACGCCACGTTCTCTTCCAGCAGTATTTCTTAGCAATAAGAATCTTACTTTACGACTCTCCAGTTCAAAGGTTACCCGCTCTACGACAGTCCATGCATCATGGTTATAAAGCTTATTTGCATGATTAACTAGTTCACCACTATTTTGCTTATTGCCATATTTTGCATAAAAAATCTCTTCGCCTTGCTCGAGTTTCACATGAGCTTTTCTAACTGGCTGTTCGAAATTAATACCCCAATTCGAACTTTCTACATTTTTTAATCCTGCAATATCTATTTGCGGCTCTTCAGGCGCCTGAATTACCGGTAAATTATGTTGAATTGACCAAGTACCAATAAGAAACAAACCAGCTATTAGCCCAGTTGGAAGCACTTTGCTATTAAAATGTTTGCCGGCTTCATTTGAAGTAAACGTTGCCTTATTAGCTTCAGAGTCGACAAATTTACCGCCAACCCAAAACATCAACATGATTACAAAACCGAAAAAGATCCATCCATAGACTAAATGATCGGCACCTGTTGCATACTTCATGTCTGAGTAGTGAGCAATTATCACAATAAGATAAGCTCTAATACCGTTGGCTATAATCGGTAATACAAAAGAAAAAACGATAAAAATAATCTGTTTTTTAAATGAGCTATAACTTAGATAGGCGAATAAGGTACCAACCGCCATCGAAGCAATCAAATAACGAATACCAGAACATGCTACGGCTACTTCAAACAAACCGTTAGGGATTTGAATATATAAACCGTCCCTAAATACTGGAATGCCATGCACTTTCAGTAAGAATACGGTAATCCACGCCGTCACATCTTGCAGTAATGGAATTAAGTTCTCTCCCATCGGCACTGCAAAAAGCAAATAAGCTAAAGGAAATTTATAACGCCAGGTTAATTGGTGTCCTAAACACATCCATAATATCGAAATAAGCGAAAATACCGTAGCCAGCTGCAACAGCACATTAATATCTGCAGCATAAGCGAACAACCAAATAAAACAGCTGCCGAATAAAGGCAATAGTGCTATCGCAGTAGGAGCAGCAACTGCACTTTTAAGAAAAGCTCGATCGCGATAAATTAACCAAAGACTAATAGGTAGAATGAAATAGCCGTGTGCGAAGGTATCAGAGCGACGCCAAATCTCTTCCATAGCCACGACGCCTTGCCAATAGAGCACTAACCATCCGCAAATTAGTAGAGACAGAAAACCAAGAAATCGTGTACTGGTAACTAACATCAATTCGCCTCTCTGTTTTCGTTGAACTCTAATAATTCCTGCAGGGGAGCTAATGTTGATTCCCAAGTGAAGTTATCGAGTATCCACTGACGATTATTTGCGGGAATATCTGAATTAAGCAATTCAACACAGGCATTAGCATATACCGCCGCGTTATCTTCTACTCGTACCGAATGATTTTCCGGAGCATTGATACCTTCCATGGCCATTGATGTGCAAACCACAGGCTTATTAAGTGCCATGGCTTCAAGCACTTTATTCTGAATACCCCGAGCAATTCTTAGTGGCGCAACTACACAGGTAGCTTGTTCAATAAATGGACGCATATCATTTACTCTGCCAGTCACGACAATAGCACTATCTTTTTTTAGGGCTAAAATTTCTTTGCTGGGATTGCCACCAGCAACAACAAACTTAACTTCAGGAACTTTTCTTTTAATATCAGGCCAAACATGTTCAACAAACCAAAGTACTGCATCCACATTGGCCCAGTAATCCATTGCTCCCGTAAAGCTAATAAACGGTGAATTCGGTACCAAAGGTTCTTGATGATACTCTACATCCGGATCGAAAAATTTAACGTCAACACCGTTTAATAAACCTGACACCTTGTCTTGATGCTCTTTGGGTTGACGGTTTTTGAACAAATCTGCTTCATCAGGTGATACAAACAAACTTATATCAAATTGCTGGCAAACCAAATCTTCATATTCAGCTAACTTTTTATACTCTCGATTAAATACGAACTTACTAATACCTGATTTTTTCTCAGCATATTGGCGCCATTTATCTGAATCGACATCAACAAAATCAATTACTCTATGGCACTGGTTAAACGCATCTCCTTGGCAATATTGCGCCATCGAAGAAGAATAAATAAAAACTTTCGCTATAGCTTTGCGTTCAGCTGTTTCACTAACCCAGTTAGCCATCTTTCTATCAAAATAATACGGTAGTGTAATCGCCTTACCTGAAAGAAACGCACTAAGTCCTTTTAACTTAGCGAGGGTTTTATTCTGATTGAGATAAAAAAGCTCTTTGCAATATTTTTTAAGTTCGCCAATATAACGCTCATCATAAGGATCATCGACAAAACAACCTAAATACACGTCAAAATGTTCATTAAGCATTTTTAAAATATTAAATGAACGAATTTTATCGCCTTTATTTGGCGGAAAAGGAATTCGATGACATAAAAATAATAGTGGCTCCTTGCTCATATTTTTCTTCATCAAACTATTATCCTAAATACTTAGATAGGAAGGGCCCTATCCACTGACTGATCGACAAAGGTAACTTTTGCCACATACGAATGAAGAGCTTATATTTTGGGTTATTCGGGCTTAAATTAGGCAAATCTTTAGCATTTACTAAATGGTAGTAATAATGCAGGAGTTCCGGCTGCATCCCCCAATTTTTTTTATACTTATACGGGCCGCTGCCGTTTTTACTACGACCAAAATCATACCATTTACATCCCTTTTCACTCGCATGGCAGAGTACTTGATAATACATGAAGTCGGCACTTTTTAGTGCTCTAGCATTAGCGTCTCCACCACCGTAATATGGTAATACTTGATCATTAAAATAAAAATTCATTACCGCATTAGACAACTTATTGTCTTTGTCTTTAATCGTCGTAATATCTACATCTTGCTGAAAGTGCTTAATTAATGACGCGAAATATTGCTTGGTGAATATAGGTGTACCTAAATTACGATAACTAATCGACAATAAATGATAGAAGTCATCAATGTTATGGTCATGTGAATACAGCAATTCATTTTTTAAAGAGTGACGAATAACAGCGCGTTGTTTCTTCTTAACATTCGCCAGTATATCTTCTGCCGAATCAGCAATTTCGCAACCAAAAGTGCTATGCGCTTGCTTGAGTATAAAGTTATTTTGTTGTTCGTGTCGGTAGCGCAACTCTAAATAATCAACTTGAAGTTGCTCTGCTAACTCACAGGCGTATGCCTCAAGCGCACTTTTTACTTCTTGGTTATCCGCCACAACACCGCCGTAAACACAAAATGGTGTAGAAACCAGCGCATGCCCAAACAAGCTACTTTTAACTTCAACTAAGGGTAAGACCCCAACGATTCCATGCTCATTTTTCGCATATAGAAAATAACAATCGTGACCAAACACCTCATCAACCACTTTTTGCCACGCACTTAAGTGAAAAAAGCTTCCTTCAGAATGACTACGAACATAATCATCCCACTCTTGATGTTCTGAGGTTAACGTACAAATTTCAATACTAATAGACACAACAGCTCTCTCTAACTTCCTTGATTAAAGTACACATCCTGCATAGTAGACCACTGGTAGTCCTGCAATAGCCTTACTATTTTATTCTCCATTCTCGACAAGTTAATGTAATGCCTAAAACGAGATTTAAACGACACACCTTCTACTTTAGGCTGCTCAGGATCTATTTCCCATGGATGGAAGTAAAAACTATAAGGTTGATTTTCCTGAGCAATAAACTTATCAATTCGACGCTTTGAAAAAGCGTAAGGGTACAAGCGAAAGTAACCACCACCACCAATACCCGTATTGGCATCATTTTTTCTCAAGGTAGGGATAGGAATTTCGACTATGCCTTCTTCGCGAATATATTTAAACCTAGGCCAACTAGGTACGCCATAAAGATCATGATGAATAGGGTATGTGCTTGAGCTATATTCAAACCCTATATCTCTAAGTATTTGATATACCCATTGGTTCGATTCATTCACTGAGAAGCTTGGTGCCCTATAGCCTATAATCTCTGTACTACCTGCTGTCTCTAGCAAATCTTTGCTTTTCAATACATCGTCTCGAAATTGTTCAGGAGTCATTGTAAGTGCACGTTGATGGTTATACCCATGGCTGGCTAATTCATGACCTTGCTTCACTATGTCTTGAATTAAATTAGGGCAGGTTTCCGCAACCCACCCCAACACAAAAAATGTACATTTTGCATTATGCTGTTCGAATAACTCTAATAAACGATAGGTATTGCGCTCAACTCTTAACGGAAGGTTGTGCCAATCTTGTTGTTTAAATTGCCCTTCAAATGCCGATACATGAAAATAATCTTCCACGTCCACCGTCATTGCATGCTTGGTAACCTTGTTCACTGAATTATCTGCCCTTACCAAATACGACAATTTCGCAAGTGCGAATTAAAATAAGTAAATCAAGGAAGAAACTGCGGTGTTTGATGTAATATAGGTCATATTTTAATTTTTCTAGCGCGTCTTCTTCAGTAGAGCCGTAGGGGTATTTCAATTGCGCCCAACCAGCTAAGCCTGGTTTAACATTATGACGCTCATTGTAATATGGAATCGTTTTAACCAACGACTGCACAAACTCAGGTCGTTCAGGTCTTGGACCAACAAAGCCCATTTCACCGCACATTACATTATATATCTGTGGTAACTCATCAACACGGTATTTACGTAAAAAGTGGCCAATACGTGTTGTCCTGTCATCATCTTTGGTTGCCCACTTCGCACCATTTTTTTCAGCATCAACTCTCATACTTCTAAATTTAACAATATGAAACGGCTGACCGTCGACACCAACTCGTTCTTGTCGATAGAAAATGGGGGCTGACCAACCATCATCTAATTTAATCATTAATGCAGTAACTAACATGACAGGCCAAGTAATCAGCAGCAGCACAAAGGCAATTAACGCATTGAACAGCCAATCTAAAGCGTTTCTTAAGTAATTATTTGATGCAAAGCCATTCGAATAAATGACCCAACTTGGATAAATTAAATTAACTGCTATCTGACCCGTTTCACGCTCGATAAAGTCAAGAATTTCAGTAACTTCAACTCCTCGAATTTTACAAGCAAACAATTCATCAACGGGTAAGTTATCTCTTCGCTCGTCACTCGCTACAACAATTTCGTCAATGTCATTATCTAGCGCGTAATTCACTAGAGAGCCTTCTAAATCTATTTTTGTTTCTCGTGAAATACCGTCTTCGCTATCGCCACCCATTTTAACAAATGCGTGAACCTTAAACGCTTGCCTGTCAACATCTCTACGCATACGTTTTTCAATAATCGACGCCCGCTCACCTGCCCCCAAAATCAAAACATTTCGTTTATTTAAACCAAACAAATCTAAACTATAGGCGGTGTAACGAATAACAACGATAAGTAGTAAACTTAAAAAGGAAGCTACGCCCAGTATTTCGATAGCTAACGCAAATTGACCATAAAAAGGGTTAATAATAGTGACGATGCTAAAAGCAACCGCTATCGATAAAAGGATACGGCGAAATAACCCGCGAAAGCTTTCTCTTAGCTTTGAGTTGTATAGACCAAGCGCTAAACAAGAAAGTTGCGATATGAGCGCAAAAACTAACGCATAAATGAACATCACATTAGATGGTAATGTCATTTGTTCAACAAAGGAAAGCCAGCCATTAACACTAATCGCTAACAATATACCCGCCATAAAAACGAGCAATTCGAGTAAAACCAATGACTTACTACCAAGTGATAAATCTCGAAACGTACTTGCTGGCATAATGCTATTTTATTCCTTTAATTATCTCCTCACACAGCGTGGGAAAATAAGTGAGCTCTGAGCTTTATTACTTTAACAAAGTTAACTTTATTTTCACACATTTTAAATAAGATGAATCATTTGTTAAAAAGTGTGCAACATTAAAAAAAATACAATACAATCGATTAGCAATAAAACTATAAATACTGGGTATTAAAAGGTATTAACCATGGACAATAGATTTATCCGCGTCATCAAATCAATGACTGTATTAGCTTTTGGCTTATTTTTAGTAGCTTGTAGTTCAGTACCTACATTGCCACAGGCGACATTACACCCATCAAAAACAACAGATATAGATTCGTATCGCTATTTAATCGGCGCTGGCGATTCAGTTAATATTTTCGTTTGGCGTAACCCTGAGGTTTCCGGTACATTCACCGTTCGCCCTGATGGCATGATTACAACATCATTAGTTGAAGATATTCCAGTTTCAGGACGCACACCGACAGAGCTTGCAAGAGAAATAGAGCAAACATTGAGCACTTATTTACGAGACCCTATCGTTACTGTAACAGTAGGTGGATTTGTTGGCCCGTTTAGCGAACAAATCAGAGTAATTGGTGAAGCAACTCAGCCGCAATCTATCAGCTATAAAAAGAATATGACTTTACTAGATGTCATGATTCAAGTTGGCGGCTTAACAGAATTTGCTGACGGCAATGATGCCATTTTGGTTCGCGTTGAAAATGGTCAACAAAAACAATATGAACTAGCTATCGACGATTTATTAAAAGATGGCGAAATAGAAGCGAATGTTGACATGTTACCTGGCGATATCATTATCGTACCAGAAACATGGTTATAAGAATTACAGCGATTGCCTGTTAGTATAGAGGTCAGGAATGCAAGAGTTACTTGAACAGATAGTAGACTATCTAAAAGGAATTTGGATTAAACGTCGCTATATTATTATAGCGACTTGGGCTATCTGTCCGTTAGGTTGGTATTTTGTCGCACAAATGCCTAATGTTTATGAGTCTTCAGCACGAGTGTATGTTGACACACAGTCTTTACTAAGGCCGTTATTGAGAGGTCTAACCGTCGAAACAAATCCAAACACTCAAATTCAGCTAATGGTTAGAACCTTACTAAGTAGGCCGAATTTAGAGCGTATTTCGAGGATGACGGATTTGGATGTGCAGGCTGCAACCACGGAAGAATACGACAAAATAATAGACGAATTAAAGAAAGATATTAAATTCTCACCGCAAGGGCGCGAAAATATCTTCACGATCTCTATTGAAAATAAAGATGCAGAAGTAGCCAAAAATATTGTTCAAGCAACATTAACCGTGTTTATTGAGAATACGCTAGGAGAGACTCGTAGTGATTCTGATGAAGCACAAAAGTTCTTAAATACGCAATTAAGAGACTACGAGAACCGGCTAATTGCAGCAGAAACAAGACTAACAAACTTTAAGCAAAAGTATGGAGACGTATTACTTAGCAATAATGGTGGCTTTTACGCTGCACTTAAGCAAGAACAGACGAAATTAGAAACAGCCCAACTGCAACTCGCTGAAGCAAAAACTCGTCTTGATTCTGCAAAAGCACAATTGGCAGGTGAAGAGCCAGTATTTGGCCTGTTTTCAAGTCGGGTACAAAGTAATAGTAGTGTCACAACGACTTATGATTCTCGTATCCAACAACTTGAACAAAGTATGGATTCATTACTGCTTCGTTATACTGAAAATCACCCTGAAGTCAGAGAGCTGCAAAGAAGGCTTGAAGAGTTGACTACTTTACGCACTAAAGAAATTGAAGAGTATTATGCCTCAGTTCAGTCAAGTGCCAATGAAGATAATACAAGCATAACAAGTGTTGATAAAAACCCTGTTTATCAAGAGCTAAAAATTCAAGCCAATCAATATGAAAATGAAGTGGCCTCTTTAACAGTTAGAGTGAATAACTTTAAAACTCGAGTTACAGAACTCGAAAATAAAGTACATTCATTACCAGAGATAGAAGCCGAATTAACGGCATTGAATCGTGGCTATAGTATTACCAAAGCAAAGTATGAAGAATTACTTGCCCGAAAAGAAACGGCACAACTAGCCCAGCAGGCTGATGAAACCACTGACAAGATTCAGTTTAGAGTCATCGACCCACCAAGAGCAGCTATTCAACCTTCAGGGCCTCCAAGATTTATTTTCTTTGCAGGCATAACCATCCTCGGCATTGGCGTTGGTATCGGCTTATCATTATTAATGAGTCAAATTAGCCCTGTGGTCACTTCAAGCCAACAAATGGCTAGAGTGACTGGTATACCGGTATTTGGTACGGTATCTGCGAATGAAAACCTTGGCCTTCACAATTGGCATAAGAAGAAAACGGCGCTGTTTATGGTTTCCAATTTAATACTTTTAGTTATTTTAATGTTGTTTATCAGCTATTTTGCTTTCCCTGATGCTATTCAGACACCGTTAAAAGGAGTGTTTGGCTAATGAGTACCATAGAAAAAGCATTAGCTAAAAATAAAAAAACATTAGCTAATAAGCCAGAGAGCACGGAAGAGATAAAGCAATCAGCACCTGTTAAGTCTGAGGAACAAACTGTAGTAGTTGAACCTAGTAGTAACTCAGCAGCTAATGAAGCAAAAGCTGAAATTTATATTGATAATGATAAATTAACCGAACGAGGCTTTCTTCATAGCGGCGGTACAGCTCATCATCAGCAAGAAGAGTTTCGACATATCAAACGAAAATTACTGAATAATGCTTTCGGCCCTGCCGCTAAAACGTTGCGACAAAGTAATTTAGTTATGGTCAGTAGTGCAAATCCGAATGAAGGTAAAACTTTTATTTCAATCAATCTCGCGCTGAGTATTGCTTTAGAGCAAGATAAAACAGTTCTGTTGGTTGATGCAGATGTTTTAAGACCCAGCCTACATCGTGAACTTGAATTCGAAAATAACACTGGCCTGTTAGATTATTTATGCGGTAATTCAGATGATGTAGCCGAAATTATCTATCCGACCAATATTCCAAACTTAAGAATTATGCCAGCTGGTAGAGCACACCATCTAACCAATGAATTGTTGGCGAGTGATCGAATGGCGCAGCTATCTAAAGAATTATCTCAGCGATATCCAGATCGTATTGTTGTATTTGATTGCCCGCCACTTTTAGGGGTAACCGAAACACCAGTACTGGCAAGCTTAGTTGGTCAAGCAGTTGTCGTCGCTGAAGAATCTAAGACCAAGCTTGATGATATCAAACGCGCTACATCGCAATTAGACGAAGAACTCGCAGTTGGTTTTGTGCTTAATAAGACAATAAAAACTAGCAAAGATATTTATGGCTATTATGGATATGGCTATGGCCGTAAGAAATAAGTTTCTATTACCAATATTAATAAATTTGTTTATTCAGCCTTTATCTATGGCGGCTGATAACAATATTTCACCCTTTATTAGCGTAGAAGAAATTTTTACCGATAACGTAAACTTAGATAGTTTCGATGAAGAAGATAGCTTTGTTTCAAAAGCCAACGTTGGGCTTCAAGGTGAAATCGACTCAGCGATGGTTGATGCTAAAATAAATGCATATTATTCCCATCTGTTCTTTAGTCATGACAGTGATGAAAACGATGGTCATGAAACGTTAAATACCAACATCAATATTACACCGTGGGAAAAAGGGCCGTCGCTATCATTAACAGGTGCGATTGCCAATGTCCCTCGTAGTAATGGTGAAAACTTTGCCGCAGATTTAATTTCAGGAGATACCGTTCGAACTACCAATTATGGTGCTGGACTAAATTATCAGATTATAAATTCTGATTTTCTCTTTAACTCTTCCATTTCCTATAATGACTCGCGTTCAGATGACGAAGTCGGCGAAAGTAACGGTTATACCACTTCGCTAGGCTTTCAAAATGGTACTAGCCACAGGACAATATTTTGGGATTTAAATGGCAGTTACTCTGACCGAAAAAATAGAGGCCAATCTGCAAGAAGTTACCGAATAGAAGCAAAATTAGGCTTAATTACTAATTGGAAACTCAACCCTTTTATCCGCTATTATGACGAAAGTTATACTGGCTCAATCAGTAATAACTCGCTAGAACAAGGTGAATCTCTAGGGGCTGGCTTTAGATGGCAACCACTATCACTGATGGAAATTGATATTTCCTATAATAACGCAGAAGATCCGGAATTGAGTGACGATTATGTCGCCTTCGATTTTAGCTGGCAGCCAACAACTCGCACGCAAATTGCCGCTAACTATAATCAACGTTTCTTTGGCGACTCTTACGGACTAAATATCAGCCATAGAAATAAGCGCCTTACCAATACCATTAGCTATAACGAGCAAATTCAAGCGTTCCAACGTGATCGCTTTGAAACCTTTGTTGAATCAACAGTATTTTGTCCGTTTAATCAACAAATAACGATTGATGACTGCTTAGACACTCTCGATGGAGTAGACAACCCAGAGCTGTTTTTTGAGGCACCTTTATTGGGTATAAGGGCAATAGAAGATAACCAATTTTCTTTATATAAAACACTTTCTTGGGACTCAGAACTGGCCTTTACGCGTACAACATTTAATTTCAGAGTTTCAGGCAATGAAAGAGAAGAGCTAAATTCTGGCGATACTCAAGAATTTGTCACTGTATCACTAGATGCCAGTCGAAAACTCAGTCCGAGAAGTGACTTAAATTTAGGGTTTCGATTTACACGAAATGATTACTACACTACCAATAATGATACCAACGCTGACCGACAAGACTATTATCGCAGCTACAATATCGGCTATTCCCGTCAGTTAGCTAGATTGCTCTCGCTCGATATTGATGTTCGACATTTAATGCGTACGTCAAACTTTACTAGCCGAGAGTATGACGAAACTCGCGCAACCATTTCCATTAAGAAAGATTTCTAACCATGTATGAGAGTTATTACGGTTTCAAGGAACGTCCGTTTCAACTAAGCCCAGACCCACGCTTTTTCTTTGCTACAAAACATCACCAAAGAGCATTATCTTATTTACAATACGGTCTTGAGCAAAAAGAAGGGTTTATTGTAATAACCGGTCCTATTGGCACTGGTAAAACAACGATTGCACGCAATATGCTTAGCCAAATATCTGATTCTGATATCGTTGCAGCGCAATTAGTAACCACCAAGTTATCTCCTGATGAATTACTCGAATTAGTTATAGCTGAATTTAAAATCAGTTACGAAGGTGAAAGCAAAGCAGACATGCTTAAAGCCATTGAAAGCTTTTTAATCTCACTGCACGAGCAAGGTAAACGAGCGCTACTTTTAGTAGATGAAGCGCAAAACCTACCGGCTGAAACGGTAGAGGAACTTCGTATGTTGTCTAATTTTCAACTCGATAATCAACCGTTAATACAGAGTTTCTTACTTGGCCAAGAAGAATTAAAGGCAATTATTCAGGCGCCTAATATGGAGCAATTTCGTCAACGAATCATTGCCTCTGCCCATTTAAAGCCACTATCTGTTGAAGAAGTTAAAAATTATATTAATCACCGAATTCATCAAGCGGGTCATGAAGATGAAGAGCTTTTCAGCGAAAAAGCCTTTGAGCTTATTCATGAAAAAACATTAGGCGTGCCGCGAAAAATCAATATATTTGTTGATCGGATTTTGCTCTATGGCTTTTTAGAAGAATTAGAAAGTATCGATATTAATGCTATCAATAATGTTGCTGAAGAAATGGGCGCAGAGCTTACAGGTTCGTTAAATAGTAATATAGAAGATGTTACAAGCGATGAAAATAGCCAACGTGTAGTGAACTCAACAGAAAATGTTGAAAATATCAAAGATGTGCTAAGAGAAATTGAAGATATTCTTGAAACTTCAATTAAACAAAAAGTTAAAATGGCTCGTTATGTTGACAAGCTATTGAAACAAAAGAATAAACAGTTCGCTGAAAGCAATATTAATACTGATAAAAAGGTTGAGGATTAATCTTCGACCTTTTTATCAGTTACTATTACTCACAATTAGTCGTTGCGACACTACCAATCATTGATGCTAAAATACCCGTTCTGATAAGTCTGAGCGAAACAACATGTTAGCATTACGTTCTATATTTTATTTTTTACTTTCTCTGCCAATAAAGTTATTGGTGAGGTGTAAAATTGTGCCTGACAATCTAGCTGAAATCGAAGGGGCAGATGCCAAGCAACCTATCTTTTATATTGTCCGCCACCAATCTGCCAGCGATCTACTATCACTGCAAAAAGCATGTAAAGCGCTCGATTTACCAGATCCGCTCAGCCAAGTTGTCATCAACGGACAATCATTTGATCGCACCTTGTGTTTGGAAAAGCCAACATCAATAATTCTTGGCCGCCGTAATAGCAAAACCAAAGCGTTTATTCAGGGTATCAAACTACTCAAATTACATAACCAAGATAAAACGTTAGACGCAAAATTAATTCCAGCTAACCTTATTTGGGGTCGTCGTCCTACGGTTGAAAAAAACAATGCCAATATGGGAACCGTATTGGCCGATCAGGAATCGCCAACGCCTCTGCGAAAGTTTTTCATCGTCTTATTTTTAGGAAGACACACTTTAGTGCGCTTTAGTGATGCACTTTCACTTAGAGTAATGGCGGATGATCATGGCGCCGACCAAGCTACAGCTCGAAAATTACTAAGAGTTGCCCGTTTCCATTTCCATCGCCAAACGATAGCCGCTACCGGTCCTCGTTTAATGCATCGCCAGCAGATGTTTACTGCGTTATTCGCCAACCCATCAATAAAACGCTTAATTGCAGATGAAGTAAAAAGTAAAAAGCTCTCTGAAGAAAAAGTGAAAAAACAAGCGCTAGCCATTATGGATGAAATTGCTGGTGATTATAGAGAGTCGATGATTCGTTTAGGCGAGCGTGCCTTAAATTGGCTTTGGAATAGACTATATAAAGGCATTGAAGTGAACAATGCCAACAAGTTGCGAGAAGTAGCGCAAGACGGCCATGAAATTATCTACGTTCCTTGTCATCGCAGCCATATGGATTACCTCCTACTAACCTATGTAATATTTCATGAGGGCTTAGTAACTCCGCGAATAGCTGCTGGAATTAACCTAAATTTCTGGCCTGCAGGTCCTATTTTCAGAAAAGCCGGTGCTTTTTTTATTCGCAGAAGCTTCCGCGGTAACCGCATGTATTCAACCATATTTCGTGAATACTTAGGATTATTATTCGAAAGAGGGTATTCAGTTAAATATTACACTGAAGGTGGCAGAAGCCGTACCGGCAGAATACTGCAGCCAAAAACCGGCATGATAGCGATGACTATCCAAAGCTTATTGCGAGGCATAGATCGCCCATTAACACTAGTACCAGTCTATATCGGATATGAGCATGTCATGGAAGTTGGCTCTTACCATAAAGAGCTCAGTGGCAGTAAAAAACAAAAAGAATCTATTTTCGGAGTACTCAAAGCCATTAAGAGTCTAAGAAATTATGGTAAAGGCTATGTGAATTTTGGCGAGCCAATCAATATAAACCAATTCCTCAACCAAAATGTGGAAAATTGGAAAGATGCCATTGACCCAATCGATCCACAAAAGCCTAGCTGGTTAACACCTGCGGTGAATGTATTAGCTAATGACGTGATGAAGTCCGTCAACCAGAGCGTGGCATTAAACTCTGTATCATTAGCGGCACTTATTTTGCTCGCGACTGAGAATAAAGCGTTAGCAGAGTCAGAACTCAATGCGCAAATGGCTTTCTTCTTAAATCTTCAAAAACATGCGCCATATAGCGATAACATGACAATGCCAGAAGATGACGTTGACGCTTTAGTAGAGCATATAAAGTCGCTTGGTAAGGTGAATGTTGAGCAAGATAACTTTGGTACCATACTATCGCTTTCTGACACTGCAGCGCTAGAAATGCGTTACTACCGCAATAACATTTTGCATGCTTACATGCTACCGGCGTTTGTGTGTCGAATTTTAGAGCGCAATGCCAAAGTTAATCACCAAGAGCTTATTGGCCATGTACAGCAATTAATTGCGCTAGTAAAAAATGAAATGTTCCTTTGGCAATCAGATGATGACGTTGCCATGCAAGTTGAACAAGTACTTAATGCATTAGTAGAATTTCAGATGGTGAAACAAAGCAAGGCGGGTTTCTGGTCTGTAGTTGAAGATATGTCTGTTAAAGCCAAGTTACGCGAAATGGGCGAATGTGTAGATGAAACACTGCAACGCTTAGCCATTATTACAACGTTATTATCTCGTCTTGCTCCAATCAGTAAAAGTGCACTTGAAGAGCAAGTTATTGCGATTGCTAAACGCTTGTCAAAACTCAATAACATTAACGCACCTGAGTTTGTCGACAAAAAAGCGCAGTCTGCGCTTATCAACGTATTTAAAGAGTTAGGCTACGCCGCTACAGACGAACAAAACTATTTAAATGATACTGCCCAGCTTAGCAACCTAAAGGCGTTAGTGAACAACTTAGTTGATATTGAAGTACTGCAAAGTATCGCTAGGTAACCATAAGAGACTTTAATTAAAAAGCGGCTATAAAGCCGCTTTTTTAATAGCCCCAGTATTCGATAAAAATACCGACAAACACTATCAAGCCAAAATAATGATTATTAAGAAATGCAGAAAAACAAGCTTCTCTTCGGCGGTCTTTTATTAACATTTGTTGATAGCAAAACAGGCCGGCACCTAATACTAAGCTCAGTTGGTAAGGCCAACCAAAAGCCAACATATCCCCAACAGTAAACAAAATTGCTAATACCGACACCTGTAATAAGCCAATGATACGAATATCATGACGACCGAATAATATCGCTGTTGATTTTACACCTATTTGTAAATCATCATCTCGATCAACCATGGCATACATTGTGTCATAGGCAACTGTCCACAATAAGTTCGCCAAAAACAATAACCAGGCGATAGTCGGCACTTGTCCTTGAATTTCCGCGAACGCCATTACCATTCCCCAACTAAACGCCGCCCCTAGTACCACTTGCGGCCAATGCGTAAAACGCTTCATAAAAGGGTAGCTCGAGGCTAAAAATAGTGCGACTACAGCATATTGAATGGTCAACCAACTTAAGTTAACTGCTAGCGCCATTGCCGCGCCAATTAAAAAGCCAAATAACATTAAGGCTTGTTCAGCTGTCATTAAGCCTGAAACAAGCGGCCGCTGTTCCGTACGCTTAACTTGTCCATCAACCTTACGGTCAGCAAAATCGTTAATGACACAGCCTGCGCTGCGCATAATAAAAACCCCTAACGAGAATATCGCTAACAGTAATAAATCAGGAAAACCATCCGAAGCGACCCAAAGTGCCCAAAACGTTGGCCATAACAGTAAATAGGTACCAATAGGCTTATCCATGCGAGTGATAAGTTTAATCGCTAACCATTTTTGTGAGATTGCTGTCACGCCGTTCCCCCTTCTGTTTGATAGGCAAAAGCGTGTGGTAAGAACACTTCAGCGACAGCAAGTGGCTTATCATGAAGGAAAAATATTGAACGACGCCCCCATAATACGTCTGAGGCAGGTAATGTTAGTGCGTTTGCAAGTGCCGCAACGCTAGATTGGGCATCAAATTTTGCAACTGAAAAGTCACCTCGTTTCAAAAAAGGACTATTGAAGATTACTTGCCCTAAAGGCTTAGTGCCCAAATCAGACAAAAACGCTTCATCTCCCGTTAACGTAGCTAAAGGCATTAGGCTGCGAGCGAAAACTTGCGGTACATCATCACAATACAGCAACACTTCTCGCACTATTACTGGTTCACCAACAGGAATATGATCACAAGCATCTTGCTCTATGCATAGTTGTTGCTCTTGGCCAATCACCACAACTTTAAATTCTTTACAATGCGCTTTTAATCGCGCGGTCAGTGATTGCGCATCATAAAGCCAAGAATGCAGCTCTGGGGGTAAATACTCTTCTACTTCGTGCTGCCACTTTGCAGCTAACGTAATAGGAAAATGGTGGCTAAAATCTAACATAACTACTTAGCAAAAATATATTGCAGCAATAATAACAGCCTAGACCTCATTTACACTAGCTTTAGTCAGATTTTTCATTAATGTATAGAATAAATTTTTTCTCATCGCTACCCTTTTTTCTACATAGAGTTACAATAGAAAAATATAGTCTCAATTTTCCAACGTAAAGAAATTAAGATATGAATAAGCTGTTTTTACTTTTATTACTAATGTGTAGTTCACTTACCGTGAAAGCGTCAGATTATGTTTATTATGGGTTTCAACCAGACATAATTACTAACTATGTCGCAGTTAAGAAGAAAATGGGCTATGTGCGTTTAACCGTCGAATTAATGATTGAAGGCGGAAATAACTTAGAAGTTGTTGAACACCATTCACCGCTACTTCGCGACGCAATCATCAACATTATTGGCCAGCAGCCAGAAGAAAAAATCAAATCGATTAATGGCCGCCATGAGATCCAACGAGAGTGCCAAGAACGGATACAAGAATTACTTAAACAAGAAACTGGTGAAACACTAGTTAAAAAATTAATGTTCACACAGTGGTTAGATAACTAACCGCTGTGCTTTTTAGCTAAAATCACGGCAAATAAGCAACCAACCACTAGACCTAATAAATGTGCGGTATTTGCCATATTAACCGGTAAAACATCAACAAATCCTAGTAAAAGCCAAACTAACAAAAAGCCAACTATCGACTTAGATAATGACAACCCCTTATCAGGCATTAACCATCCAGACCACCAAGCAAAACCAACAACAGCATAAACTACACCGGATAAGCCGCCAAAATTCGCGCCTGTCGATAGAAACTGTCCAAAGTTTGAAATGATTGCAGACAACAGGAATAAATGGATAATCGTCGACTTACCGAACAGTTTTTCTATCGAACCACCAAGCTGCCACCACCACATGGTATTAAAAGCAATATGAAGTAAAGAAAAATGCAGAAAAGCTGGACCGATCAGCCGCCATGGTTCATGGAGCAAAGCACTTAAAGACAACTGTTCAAAGAAACTTAGCGGCGGGTAAATACTATGTATAAACCCTAGCTGCGCAGCTATGTATATTAGCCAGCATAAACTAAACACTGTAAGCGTAAAAAAACCAGCATGTGATAAAAACGCGTTGAACATACTGCCAAATGCAGTTGCCGGTAGTTGTGTTACTGCTTCGCCATTTTCCCATGCGGCTTGTTGATATTTTGGGTGATAAGGTTGCACAGCAAATTCTTGAAATAATGCACGTGCTTGGTCAAACTTTTCTTCTTCGACTCGGATCCAAAAACCTTGAGCATCAACTTGGATATCGGCCACGATATTTTGGCTTTTTAAGTAATTAACAAATAGCTCGCCAATTGACTTTTGATCTACCTTAACTAAAGGGTGTAATGGTACTTCCACCGTTATCGCTCTACCTGTTCAGGATAAAGCTGCTGCCATTGCACATAACCACCATCGAGTGAATATACCTCGGTAAAATCTAAGCTATGCAAATATTCAGCCGCTGGTTGACTGGAAATACCATGATAACAACATACGACAGTTGGCTTATCAAAGTCAGCATCTCGTAAAAAATCAGAAATATTATCATTCGTTAAATGAATTGCGCCGGGAATACGCCCTTGGCTAAAGGTATTAGCATCTCGAATATCGACAACAACAAAATGCTCATCAGGAAGTTTTTCAGCCAGCTGTGCTGCATTTAAATGGGTAAAGTTAGATTGCTCAGACATCAATTCATTCTCACTAGTTTAATGCCAGCATTATACGGTGATAGTAAGGAAATTCACTACAAATAAAAAAGGCATGCCATTGCATGCCTTACCAGAAAGGATATTCATTATGTCCAGTCTAAAATCACCTTACCTGATTGACCAGAGCGCATCACATCAAAGCCTTCTTGGAATTGGTCAACATTATATTGGTGCGTAATGATTGGCGTTAAATCTAAGCCCGATTGGATCAAGCTTGCCATTTTATACCAAGTTTCAAACATCTCTCGCCCGTAGATGCCTTTTATAGTTAACCCTTTAAAAATAACTTTACTCCAATCAATCGCCATATCTTGCCCTGGTATGCCAAGCATTGCGATTTTGCCTCCGTTATTCATGTTTTCTAACATATCTTTAAAGGCCACCGGTACCCCTGACATTTCCAAGCCAACATCGAACCCTTCTGTCATTCCAAGCTCTGCCATTACATCACTTAGCTTTTCTTTCGAGACATCAACAGCACGAGTTGCTCCCATTTGCTTAGCTAAATCTAAGCGATATTCGTTGATATCAGTGATGACAACGTGACGAGCGCCGACATGTTTAGCAACAGCAGCAGCCATAATGCCAATTGGTCCCGCACCTGTGATTAAGACATCTTCACCAACGAGATCAAACGATAAAGCGGTATGAACAGCGTTACCAAACGGATCAAATATTGATGCCAATTCATCAGAAATTTCATCTGGCAATTTAAATGCGTTAAACGCTGGGATAACTAAATATTCAGCAAAACAACCGGTGCGATCAACACCTACTCCAACCGTATTGCGACATAAGTGAGTTCGACCACCACGACAATTTCGGCAATGGCCACAAGTAATATGGCCTTCTCCAGAGACGCGATCGCCTATTTCAAAGCCTTTTACTTCTTGACCAATACCGACAACTTCACCAGCATATTCATGACCTACCACCATAGGCACTGGAATTGTTTTTTGCGACCATTCATCCCAGTTATAAATATGAATATCTGTACCACAAATTGCTGTTTTGTTAATTTTGATCAGCAAGTCATTGTGACCAAGCTCTGGCTTTGGTGAGTCGGTCATCCAAATGCCTTCTTTGGCATGTAATTTCGCTAATGATTTCATTTCATTAACCTCTAAAATATTTTTCTCAAGTTTACATTTAGATTATTAACTAAATAACACCTAGTTCTTTACCAATACGTGTAAACGCTTCAATCGCCTTATTCAGCTGCGCTTTTGTGTGAGCTGCAGATATTTGAGTACGTATACGCGCTTGCCCTTTTGGTACCACCGGGAAAGAGAAACCAATAACGTAAATACCTTCTGCGAGTAATTTGTCTGCCATTTGACTCGCTAAAGCAGCATCACCAATCATAACTGGCACAATTGCATGGTCGGCACCAGCACAAGTAAAGCCAGCGGCTTCCATACTGCTTCTAAAGTACGTTTGGTTATCACGTAATGTAGCGCGCAGTTCATCACCTTCAGCAAGTAAATCAATTACACGAATAGACGCTGAAACAATCGCCGGTGCTAATGAGTTAGAGAATAAGTACGGGCGAGAACGTTGTCTTAGCCACTCAACAATTTCTTTTTTACCCGATGTGTAGCCGCCTGACGCGCCCCCCATTGCTTTGCCTAAGGTACCAGTAATGATATCGACACGACCCATCACATCACAAAATTCATGACTACCGCGACCCTTATCACCAACAAAGCCTACTGCATGTGAATCGTCAACCATTACTAATGCATTGTACTTGTCAGCTAAGTCACACACTGCTTTTAAGTTTGCGATAACACCGTCCATTGAAAACACGCCATCAGTCGCGATAAGTTTAAAGCGAGCACCTGCTTCATCAGCTTCTTGTAATCGAGCTTCTAATTCAGCCATGTCATTATTCGCATAGCGGAAGCGTTTAGCTTTACATAAGCGCACGCCGTCAATAATCGATGCGTGGTTTAGTGCATCTGAAATGATGGCATCTTCTGGACCAAGTAAGGTTTCAAATAAACCTGCATTTGCGTCAAAACAAGAAGAATACAAAATCGTATCTTCCATGCCTAAAAAGGTACTTAATTTTTGCTCTAACGTTTTATGGATATCTTGTGTACCACAAATAAAGCGTACCGACGCCATACCAAAACCATGATCATCAAGTCCGGCTTTAGCTGCATCAATTAGTGCAGGATGATTAGCCAAACCTAAGTAGTTATTAGCACAGAAGTTAATAACTTCTTCACCTGAACTTACCGCTATTTCTGCTTGTTGTGCAGTAGTAATAACGCGTTCAGCTTTATATAAGCCTTCAGTTTTAACCTGATCAATTTGATCTTGAATAAACGAATAAAAATTCGATGACATACTTGCCTCGGAGTTCAAAAGTTAAGGTATGGGTAACGCACAGCTACCTAATTTAGTTTTAAGCATTAACCTAGCCTGCGCTTTTTGCAAGTAGGTGCTTAATTTGGCGCTATTTTACGCATTTATCAGGCGAGGTACAGTCCGATCAGTGAAATTAATGAGTGCCAAAGTGAAAACTTTTATTGGCAGCTTCATATAAATAAAATAGCACCTAACGAGCTCGTTCACTTAACCAGTGAGCAATATCTTTGGCAAGCGACGCATTTTTCTTTATTAATTGGGCGTTAGTGTTGTTGCCTTTAAATAACAACATTTTTGACCGAGTGTGACCATTCCACTCAAACAATTCTTTCGTCGTTTGATAGCTAGCAATATGGTAGATCGAACCAATAAAGTAACTAGCAATATCATTTAAGTTTTTATATCGCTCTTTAGCAGCGAAATCCATATCAGGCGTCAATAGCACCATATTAGCCACATACATTTTCTCTGCTGTAGTAATTGCAAAAGTTGCAGAGCAGCCACTCGCTAGCAACGAAATATTGTTTTTATTATCGAGCTTTTCCCGCAAAAAATTATAGGCCAAAAACGTATCTTGTTCCCAATAACTCGTTAATTGAGCCAATTTTTGCTGATACAAGACGATATCTTTGGTTTGACGTTTGATTGTGCTGTGAGAAAACTTAGGTGAAACACTCCTTCCGAAGCCTCTTAAATCGAGAGACAGCACATGATATCCATCATCAGTTAATTGTTGAGCTACAGCTTGGTAAGCTTTTCTATCTGAATGACAATCATGTAACAATAAAAAGCCATCTGATTTCTCTTTACCCGGATAATAATCCGCTTTCAGCGTAAATTTATCTGCAGTGGTTAATGTAATTTCATTTTCTGGGATCTTAGTTTGAATTCCTTCTTCGGCCTGCTGTGCTTGCACAGAAAACGAAAGAAGAACGATATTAAAACAACTAATTAACACCAATCGACAAATGAATAACACAGATATATTCCTAGGAAAAAGCGCTCAGAGCATTCAACATAGCAAAGTCCTTTGTTGAGTTAAATATCAAGCCATTACTTTTATTGCTCAGACAGTTATAATATTGCTCATATTATTCATGTGATTACATTTCGCTTTGGCATTATTTACCTACCGCTTAATACTTTTACTTTTATTGCCTTTAGTTTTGCTTTTGGCGCTGTTGCGATCAATTAACCATCCGGCCTACCGAAAACGACTAGGCGAGCGTCTTGGCTTTATCCCGAGGCACTTCAAACCTAAAGGCATTGTCATTCATGCGGCAAGTGTTGGCGAAGTTTTAGCGTTAAAGCCTTTTATTGAGCAATGTCTGGTCGACTTTGCACAATACTCAATTACGGTTACCACGTTTACCCCTACGGGCTCTGCGCAAGTGCAAAAGCTATTTGGAGATAAAGTACAGCACTGCTATATACCGCTCGATATTTGGCCATGTAGCTATTTATTTTTAAGGCGATTACAGCCTAAAGCCTTGGTCATGATGGAAACGGAATTATGGCCGAACTTAATTGATCAAGCCACACGAGCACAGACCAAGCTACTGTTAGTTAATGGACGTATTTCGAATAAATCTCTCCCACGCTATCAAAAACTTTCAGCATTAATTTCCCCTTGTCTAAAGCAATTTGATCAAGTTTTGGCACAAAGTGAAGATAATGCGGAACGCTTAGTTAAACTCGGCGCATCCCCTACCTCTTGTAGTAGCGCTGGCAATTTAAAATACGACTTAACACTTGGCCGCGACATCAAAAGCAAACAAAAACACTTAGCTGAGTTGCTACCTAATAATCGCCCTATTTGGCTATTAGCCAGCAGCCACAGCGGTGACGAAGAATTAATATTAAGTAGTTATCAAACAATAAAGTCAAAATTACCTAATTGCCTACTCATTATAGTTCCACGTCATCCAGAACGATTCGATAATGTCGCCAAAATCATTTCTCAACACCAATTTAGCTGTCAAAGGCGGAGCACGAATGAGAAGGTTTCAGAAGAGACGCAAGTTTGGCTAATGGACAGCCTTGGTGAGCTAATGGCGGTGTTAGGTCTTACAGATGTAGTCACTATGGGCGGTACATTTTCCAATATTGGTGGTCATAACCCATTAGAACCGGCATTGTTTAAAAAGCCAGTCATCGTCGGCAACGACATGAGTAATTTTACTGAAGTGTATCAACAGTTAAAAAGTATTGGCGGTATAGTTACATTACCTAAGTACAGTGACTCTAACTCACTTAAACAAGCCTTAGCAGAGAAAGTGACCACGCTAATCCAAAATCCTGAATCTGCGCAAACACTAGGCGAGAATGCCTATAAAGTTGTTCTGCAAAATCAAGGGGCCACCCAGCGTTGTATTAACGTATTAACACAGTTATTGAATCGCTAACTCTGGATACTGATCAGCAATTAGTTGTCTCACTTTATCAAGCACTTGCTCGACAGTGATACTATCCATAAGATCTTCACCTTTGGCGCGAATACCCCACGGCAATTTATTCACCGACTTATGATGCTGTTGCTGAATTGCGTGCTGATAATAATTCACCACGTATTGCTGATAAAGGTAAGGTCCTGTACGTTTGGGATTGCTGTGTGCGTATAAACCAACTACCGGTGTTCCGACAGTCACTGCCATATGCGCAGGACCGGTGTCAGGTGCTATCACTATGTGAGCAAGCTTTAAGCAGGCAAGCAACTGTTGAAGACTTGTTTTAGCAACTAAATTTAACACAGGCTCTGGGCAATTAGCTTGAATCATAGATGCTAACTTCTGCTCTAACTCAGTTGGGCCACCACATATAGCTACCTGAAAACCTTTTTGAATTAAATGGTGTGCCACTTCGCCATAGCCGGTTGCATGCCAATTACGTTCAGCTTTACTGGCAGCAGGGCAAATAATAGCTAACGGTTTGTCATTTAGT
Organism: Thalassotalea algicola; assembly: GCF_012932965.1. Classification (GTDB taxonomy): domain Bacteria; phylum Pseudomonadota; class Gammaproteobacteria; order Enterobacterales; family Alteromonadaceae; genus Thalassotalea_F; species Thalassotalea_F algicola. The sequence continues at coordinate 79,301 of NZ_JABBXH010000006.1, forward strand.
AATTGTTCACTTGCCCAAAGCTGATCTTGATCGGAAATCGGCATTTGCCACTTAGGAGATATATCTTCTACACCGACGCTTTGCGCAAAAGCCATAAAGCCATCAAGCACATGAGGTTCACTTTGAGCACTTATTTTGTCATTGGTAAATAGCCATTGCCCTTCTTTTGCGCGAAAACTGTCAAAGCCAATTTTCTTCTTAGCTTTTATCATCAAACTCGCGAGGCTGGCTCTCAGAGCGACTTGCATATGTAATAAAACATCAAAATGCTCGTTTGCAAGTGCTTGGCGTAATGCTAAATAACCTTTCAAACCTGCTTTTTTATCAAAAATCACAAAACGTATGTTGGGCAAGCCTTTTAATAGCATGGCTTCTACTTTGCCAATTACCCAAGTAATTTCACAATCAGGGTGCTTTCGCTGAATAGCTTGAACCATAGCTACTGCATGGCAAACATCGCCAATTGCCGATAAACGCAAAATACAGAGTTTTTTTGGAGCAATTAATTGACCCGACATAGAGGAATCACCACAATAAGCAGCTAGCGCTGGCATTTAATTTGGGCATATTATCTTGAACCTCGACGCAATTGTAAAATCTGGTCAAGCATCACTTCATCAATCTTCGAATCAATGGTGTTTATTTAACACTAAGTTGGTGACTGATTTTGACTCAAAAATGCTTCAACCTGACTTCTGGCAATCGACAAACGCCGTAACTGGCACTGCTCAGGGCCGAGGTACCACTTATTTTGTCACTCACCAAGATAGTCACTGGGTGCTAAGACATTACTATCGTGGCGGATTAATCGGAAAATTGTTAACAGATAGCTACCTATATCTTGGTTTAGCTAAAACACGCGCTATTCAAGAATATCTGTTATTAGCTCAATTAACACAATGGCAATTACCAGCGCCAACACCAATTGCCTGCCAAATAACTCGCTCTGGAATTCATTATAAAGGCGATATATTAACGGATCGCATAAACAACGCTAACGACCTTTACACTATTTTAAAAACTTCCAATGTTTCAGAAGGGTTATGGAAAAAAATAGGTGTAACCATTGCCCGTTTTCATCTAAAGAAGGTCAATCATCACGATTTAAATATTCATAATATTCTAATCGATGATAGCGAGAAGGTCTGGCTAATCGACTTTGATCAAGGTTCAATAAAACAAGGAGATGGTTGGCAACAAAGCAATATTGACCGCTTATTAAGATCATTTCGCAAAGAGCTTGCTAAGAATCCAAGTATGCATTGGCAAGAGACAGATTGGCAGCTATTAATTAATAGCTACCAACAAGCGATGAACAGCAATTAACCCGCTAAACGAGCTTCGTTATGACGCTCTAAATACATTTCACGTGCTTTCAGAAACTCTGGTAACGCTTTTTCAGTAGTATATGGTCGAATAATGCTTAATATCTTCAGTACACCTTCATAGAATACTGTCGATTCAATATCCGTTTCCATAGTTTGTGTTTGATAAAAACTTAACCAGAAAGTATTAACTAAACGCAAAATAGCCACTAAATCAGGTAGCTCTTCATCATCAAACTTAATCATGTCAGCTTCGCGCAGTGAAATCATCATGTCACTTACACGCTCACTAATTGATTTTTGTACTTCTACATACTTCTCTCGAAGCAATGGATTTTTAGAGAGGAGTACAGGTAAGTTTGCATAAAAGAAGCGGAATTTAGACATTGCCTGGAATACCGCATCCATATAAAGAATAATTGCATCCAAAGGCGCCACATCTGGTGACACTTGTGGAAACGTTTCTAATAACAGGTTACGTGCGTACTCTTCATAAATAGACAAAATAATGTCTTCTTTATTTCTGAAGTGGTAATACAAATTACCCGGACTAATACCAAGATGCGCAGCAATATGATTCGTAGTGACGTTGCGTTCACCATGTTCATTAAATAATTCAATACTGGCTTGAATGATTTTATCCCGTGTTTTCATGATGTGTATGTACCCTCTTTTCACAACGTATCAGGCTATCATACTATCAAAATCAATTAGACTTAAAGTATTTACTCAATATTATTATTATATTTCTTAATTACTAACATTTTACCTACGCTTAATAGCGTGCTCTAATTCATCAGCGCCATTAACTTCCCGTGATAAAGTATTTACGCTAATTGCTAAGTAACCTTTCTTCTTCTTCCGCTATTATGCGGGAAACAATATCCATACGTACCATTTTTTCATACTCTGTTTTTAATCGTTCGATAAACTCTCTCGATGAATGTTTATTTGCCGCTAAATATAGGTCAAGCGATTGATTAATCGTATATATGGGTTTGAGTATGTTTTCTTCTAAACCTAAATATCTTGAGATCCCTAAGGTAGAGAACTGATTGGCATAAACTGCATCAACACGGCCTAATAAAGCCATTTGAAATGCCGCAGGATAACTATCTGCAAAGAATAAATTTTTATTTTCTTCAAATCCGATTTGTTGAAGTAAGTCAGATTCAATACTTCCTCTTACGACCACGACTTTTAAATCTCTTACTTTATAGGACGCTAAGTCTACACCCGAAATTGTTGTATTCACGCCATAAAAAAAATATCTCACTTGTTTTATTTTTCCAATCCAAGCGAATTGGTCCTCACGCTGCGGACTTCTTGCAATGGAATAAATCAAGGTATTAGGGTTTTCTTGGGTTAACTTATAAGCGCGTGCCCATGGAAGTGGAATGTATTTAGTTTTTAGTTGCAGCCTAAACATGAGGGCTTCGACAACGACATGGGCAATACCACCGGCTAGTTGGTTTTTCTCGTTCACTAGTTGGAACGGGGGTATATGCTCTGTATACAACTGCACCTCCTGCCCTGCAATACCCTGCCGACACAAGAACACACAGATAAAAATCAAAATAAAGGTTAATTTACTCAATAGTAAACTCCATTAGCTTTATAAAAATAGTATAGAACATATCCTTAACTCTATTTCATACTTGTTGTAAGGATTGTTTTAGCCTACATAGCTCTCTTACATTGGACATACAAAACAAAGGCACCTTTAAGGACTATGCTTACAATTTAATTTTGTTGCTATTTTTACAATTAACGCTAATCTTGACAGTGACAAGTTTAATAAAAACAAATAGGAAATAAATATGTTACAACAATGGCATGAGACGGTTAAGTCGCGCGATCCCGCTAAACTGCAAGCATTATTAGCTGATGAAGTTAATCTTCATTCGCCTGTTATTCATCGCACTGTAGAAGGCAAGGCGATGGTTTCTATGTACTTAACCGCAGCACTTCACACTTTCGCCAACGAAACATTTACTTATGATAGAGAATTTTTTGCTGATAACGCAGCGGTTCTAGAATTTAGCACAGAAATCGACGGCATTTACGTAAACGGTATCGATATGATTACTTTTAACGAGCAAGGTAAGATTATTGATTTCAAAGTAATGGTACGTCCTCTTAAAGCTATTAACCTCATTAATGATAAGATGACTGCACTGCTTGAAAAGTACAAAGCGGGCTAATAATTTTGAAATTGTGTAGTGCCAACATTAGAATGACAGACATAAATCATAATTAATTTAAATTTATGTCTGTAAAAGCTATTTATCCTGGCACTTTTGATCCGGTTACTAACGGACACAGTGATCTTATTGAGCGTGCAAGCAAGCTATTTGGTGAAGTCATTGTTGGCGTTGCTTACAGCCCTAGCAAAAAACCGCGCTTCGATTTAGATCAACGAGTCGATATGCTTAAACAAGTCACTTCACATTTATCGAATGTTAAGGTGGTTGGCTTTACTGGCCTACTTGTTGATTTTGCTAAAGAGCATCAAGCCAATGTATTGATACGAGGTCTGCGAGCGGTATCAGATTTCGAATATGAATTCCAATTAGCAAACATGAACCGCCGTTTATCACCTGATCTAGAAAGTGTCTTCCTTACACCTGCTGAAGAAAATTCGTTTATTTCATCAACCTTAGTCAAAGAAGTCGCTTTACATAAAGGTGATGTGAGCGAGTTTGTGCACCCTGTCGTAAAAAATGCGTTAGAAGCTTCGCTTAAATAAGCGCATATAGAGCAGTCGCAGTCTAGGTTATTTTTGACAATTTGGACAAAATACCGAGCTGCGATTTGATTGCCTTATTTCTTCTAACGTTGTTTGACAAGTTACACAAGGCTTACCGGCTCGACCATAAACATTTAGCGATTGTGCAAAATAGCCAGGTTTACCATCACTTTGAGTAAAGTCTTTTAATGTTGTGCCGCCCTGTTTAATCGCCGCTGCTAACACCAATTTAATATTATCGGTTAAACGATCCCATTGTGCTTCTTTAATAGTACAGACTTTAGCTGATGGAAGTATGCCTGAGAGAAATAAGGCTTCATTGGCATAGATATTACCGACCCCAACAACAACATCATTGGTCATTATAAAGTTCTTAACCGGTATGGTTCGCTTACCAGCTTTTGCAAACAAGTACCCATAGCAAAATTCATTTGTTAACGGCTCTGGACCTAACTTTGACAAAATACCTTGATCATCTTGATGATCTGCCAACCACAATACAGCTCCAAAGCGCCTCGGATCGTTCAGCCTTAAAGCTTTGCCATTTCCTAGCACAATATCAACGTGATCGTGCTTTATGGTTGCTAAGTCTTTATCTATAACCCTAATCGTGCCAGACATGCCTAGATGAATTAATATTGAGCCAGAAGCAACCTTAAGAATAAGATACTTGGAGCGGCGCTCCACAGACTCTATTATTTCTCCAATTGCCGACGATATCTCTTCTGGTATCGGCCAACGCAAGTTTCGCTGCCGTATTATAATATCAGTGATTGATTGCGCTTTAACATGAGGTGTTATGCCTAAACGACATACTTCTACTTCGGGTAATTCAGGCATAATTATTCAGCTAATAATCCACTAGGAATTAATTGGTTAAACATAGGGGCTGGCAATACTAAATACGTATCTGTTTGGTGATTATGAACAACAACTTGTTGATCAAGTATGTAAAGGGTAAACATTTGAATATTTTGCTGATCAGCTAGCACCATACTTATAAATAGTCCGCTGTGTTGTTGGCGATCTATGGTTAAATCAGCTACTTGCCCAGTCGCTTGATGCCACGCTCGCATCATTTGTTCTAGCAGTTGTGGCGTGATGCGCTCAGGCTGCATTCGCCAACTCTGGCCAACACGCTCAATCGTCACTTGCTGATCAATATTCATGGTTAAAATAACTTTATTTTCACCGATGACATACTGCGTTGAAGAATTGCTAGCATCACTACTCCTCTGAGTTAGGTTTATTAATAAAATAAAGCCCATTACTGAAAATATAATGACATTGTTCCAAGCTGCTCTAGAAAGTCTCATAGGATATGCATTTAGTTAGATAATATTATTATTGCTTTGCACTATAACAAATTGTTTAAAGGGAGTGGTTATTTAAATGGTAAGCGCTGAAGCACTTTATTATTGAGGTGGCGTCAAATTGAGAAGAGCTTACTGCAGAAAATAAAAAACCCAGCATATCGCTGGGTTTTTTTAAAATTCGTGAAGAAAAATTACTTAATTTTTGCTTCTTTGTAAATCACGTGCTTACGTGCTTTAGGATCGAATTTTTTTATTTCCATTTTCTCTGGCATAGTCTTTTTATTCTTGTCAGTAGTATAAAAATGACCTGTACCAGCAGAAGAAACTAAACGGATTTTATCACGCATGATTTATTCCTTAAACTTTTTCGCCACGAGCACGGATGTCAGTTAATACTGCATCGATGCCTTTCTTATCGATAATACGCATACCTTTAGGAGTAAGGCGTAATTTTACGAAACGATTTTCACTCTCAACCCAAAAACGGTGAGATTGAAGGTTTGGTAAGAAACGGCGACGTGTCGCGTTTCTCGCGTGAGAACGGTTGTTCCCTACAACTGGTTTTTTGCCAGTTACTTGGCAAACTTTAGACATTTGAGTCACTCCAAAATTAATTTCAGCTCGAGCTATCTTTCCCCTTGGCCGTCGCCGCGGGATCCTGAAAAAGGTGGCATATTATAGAGAAACTAAAACTCGATTACTAGTACTAATCAGTTTTTAACCAAACATTAAGACATTTCGCTTTAATATCAGCTAGATACGAGTATAAATTCGTCTTAAATTATGCGCAAAACAGCAACTATTCGATGATTTTTTGATCGACTTTAGAGGGTTTTTGATCCAAGCAAGGTAGAAAGTTGTGATTTTTGATCTTGGTCAGAAATATAATCAAGTAATATACGAATGATGTGTGATTTTGCCAATTTAGAATCTTTAGAAAGCGCATTAAGCTGGGCAATCGCATCTTCACTTAAGGTAAATGTAGCATGTCTAAATGGCCTGTTAGTCTCTTTTGCACCGACTTTTTCGGCAACCTTTTTCTCTGCAAAAGCAATTGCCTGATCCAAGTTTAAACCAGTTGGTGTCGGCTCTTTGCCTTCTTTAACAAGCTTAGGAGCACCTTTAGCATAATTTTCTGCATCAGAAATAAATTCATCGACGGTAAAACTTTTCTTTTTTACCGCCTTGCCTTTACCCTTTTTAAGATCAGTTAAACTCATGAGAGTCATCCGGTTTCATTGCCAACAACTCCTCGGCAATTGCAATCATTTCAGCAGCAGCTTTTCCATCCGGTTCATTTTCTAATACTGATGAACCAGATTCTTCACTGTCATCATAGACATTTCGGCTATAAGTCACCGAATCTAAAACGTTAATGCCATAAGAAGAGCAAACTTCTTTAGCTTCTAGTATACGATTTGCTTGAGTAGGTAATGCCGGGCATTGAGTCACGACAAATGATGCCAACATTTTAGGGTTGACCATTTTACAGGTGCTTAGCATATCTTCCATGTGTGGCACGGTTTTCAAATCTCGACGCTTAGGTCGTAAAGGGATAACCACATGATCAGCTACCGACATAGCTGCACGAAGTGCTAAATTATCTTGTCCACCACAATCAACAATTACATAGTCATAGTGTTGGTTAAGACTTAATAAATCGTTGCGAATTTTACCGTAAAGTTGAATACAGTTAATAGCAGGTAACGTCGGATCAGAATTTCGTGCTTGAATCCAATCTGAAGTTGTTCGCTGCGGGTCACAATCAACCATTAACACAATTGCGTTCTTATGTTTTGCAAAATAGACCGCTAAATTCTGTGCCAAACAGCTTTTACCGCTACCGCCTTTTTCCCCACCAACCAAAATCATCATGATGCTAACTTCCTATTACTACACGTAGAATTATCCGCGCAGGATTAAATCAATTATAGTTCAAAACCCAAAAATGAGCTTATTCCTTGCTATCAAATATAAATGCGACTTCAAACCAGCCAGTGTCTTGTTTGATACATCGAAGAACCTTGCCTTGTAACTCTTGTCTTTGAGGGCTATTACCTTTAAAGATAACAGTTACAGGTGTGTCGACTTGCATGGCGATGTCACTATCTATACGCACACCGCCTTTAGAAAAATCTAAACACGCGACCTTTTTAGTAAACTGCTGTCCACTATTATCTTGCCAAGTGACATCAATAAGCTCTTTTTCCATATCGAGTCGAAATGACGTTCGACGTTCAATCTCATGGTTACTACTTTCTGACATAAGATGATCCTTGCTTTAATCCAGTTATCCGGTCTTTTTTAGACTACCTTAACGCACTAAAATTAACTGGCATTTTGCTGATATGCAAACACTTTATACGGTTATTAATTAATAATAACCTAAAAGCGGTAATTAAAATCTTCAATTTCAATTGCTCATAACTGGCCATGTTCAGCAAATGAATAACATTGATGCTCAGCAATTATTAAATGATCGAGTACATTGACTTCGATTAATTGTAATGCATGAATTAATCGTTGAGTAATGTGCTTGTCTGCTTCGCTTGGCACAGCCACACCTGACGGATGATTATGTGCCAGAATAACCGCAGCGGCGTTGTGTTTAAGTACCTGTTCAACCACAACTCTTGGATAAACTGCTGCCGCATTAATTGTTCCCTGAAATAGTCGTTCAAATGATAAAACTTGATGCTGACTATTTAGCATTAGCACGCCAAAGACTTCATGCTTTTCTATTTTTAGCTCTGACACTAAGTACTCTTTGGTAGCACTTGAGCTAGTTAAATAACTTTTATCTAGCGTTTGCTCTTTCAAATATCGCCTAGCCATTTCTAAACAAGCTTGTAATTGAACATATTTGGCTTGTCCCAAGCCATTATGCTGACAAAACGCTTGTTGCTCCGCTTGATAAATAGCGGCAATGCTGCCAAAGCTTGCTAGTAATTGGCGAGCTAAGTCAACAACGTTGCAGCCTTTAACACCTGTACGCAAAAATATAGCTAATAATTCAGCATCACTTAAAGATTCTGCACCATTACGAAGTAGTTTCTCGCGTGGACGCTCCTGCGCAGGCCAGCTTTTTAACATCCCTTTCTCCTTATCTTCATTCCCTGATATACTGCCAATCCTGACATTAAGGTTTTGAGCCAATTCGTTTTTTTAAGATTAGCAGTTTATGCAAAATTTACAGAATAAAAACATTGTATTAGGAATTACCGGCGGAATTGCCGCATATAAAGGTCCAGAGTTAGTTCGCCGACTAAAAGAGCAAGGTGCTAATGTGCGTGTTGTTTTAACAGAATCAGCCAAAGCATTTGTCACCCCACTGTCATTACAAGCAGTGTCAGGAAACCCTGTGTCAGACGATTTACTTGACCCGCAAGCTGAACTTGCCATGGGGCATATAGAGCTTGCTAAATGGGCAGATCTAATCTTAATCGCACCTGCGACTGCAAATACAATTGCCAAGCTAACTCATGGGTTGGCGGACGACTTATTGTCGACCTTAGTACTTGCAACAGCATCAAAGGTTACGGTTGCCCCTGCAATGAATCAACAAATGTGGCACAACACAGCAACTCAAGAAAACATCAAAAAGTTAATTAGCCGCAATATAGAAATTATTGGTCCTGGCTCAGGTGAGCAAGCTTGTGGTGATGTTGGCTTAGGTAGAATGTTAGATGTTCCCGAGCTAGTAGATGCCGTAAACCAACTCTTTGTAGAACCTAAACTACAAGGGCAACATTGGGTTGTTACCGCAGGACCAACGCAAGAAGCCATTGACCCAGTAAGGTATATCTCTAATCATAGCTCGGGAAAAATGGGTTACGCGATTGCTCAAGCCGCAGCCTCTCTTGGCGCGAAAGTGAGCCTAATTTCGGGGCCAACCAAGTTGGAAGCTCCTAGTGGCTGTAAGCGTATTTCGGTTACCAGCGCACAAGATATGCATCAGCTCGCCATGGAGCTTGCACCAAATGCCGATGTCTTTATTGCTTGCGCAGCGGTTGCTGATTATAGAGTCGCCCAAGTCGCTGAGCAGAAAATTAAAAAGCATGAAGATGCCATGCAAATAAATTTGGTTAAAAATCCAGATATCGTTGCTGATGTTGCAGCACTCAATGAAAATCGCCCTTTCACCGTTGGTTTTGCTGCAGAAACACAAGACGTAGAGCATTACGCAAAAGGCAAGTTACAAAAGAAAAAACTCAACCTTATTGCTGCTAATAATGTCGCCGTGCAAGGGCAAGGATTTAACAGCGATGATAATGCCTTAACACTCTATTCAGCAGATGAAACTATTCCGTTATCATTGGCTACAAAAGTTGAGCTAGCACAACAACTAGTAAAGATAATCTCTGATAAAGTAAGCGACCAAAAGTAAGTGTTGGCTCACTTACTTTTGAGAATATAGCTGAAAACGAATTTGAATTGGCTTGATGAAGCTGTACAGAAGCAGCTACAATCAGCTCCATAATAACTAAAGAATAACTTGGCAGAGAACGTATCATGTCGACTACTGACAAACCCAATCGTAAACAACAAATCTTAGAATGCTTAGCACTTATGCTACAAACCAGCCCTGGTCAACGCATTACAACAGCCAAACTAGCGGCAGAAGTTGGTGTTTCTGAGGCAGCGTTATATCGCCACTTCCCTTCTAAGGCACGCATGTTCGAAGGCTTGATTGAGTTTATTGAAGAATCGATTTTCTCAAGAGTAAACTTAATTTTAACCGATCACAAAGAAGCGCTAATTCGTTGTCATCATATTTTGCATGTTTTGCTCATCTTTGCAGAGCGTAACCCAGGTATGTGCCGCATCCTTTCTGGTGATGCTTTGATGGGCGAAAATGAGCGATTACGTTTACGTGTAAATCAATTCTTTGAAAAACTTGAATCGCAGTTCAAGCAAGTATTGCGTGAACGTAAGCTGCGTGAAGGAAAAGGTTTCACCATTAGCGAGCAAGCATTGGCAAATCTTATTGTCGCCTTCGCCGAAGGTAAAATTGGTGCTTATGTTCGCTCTGGATTTACTAAAAAACCAAGTGATGAATTTAATGAACAATGGCAATTTTTAATGGCCACAAAATAGTAAACTTAACGCCAGCATCGCTGGCGTTTTTATCAAATACAGGTAAATTTATATGGCGCAATTATCGCACCTCGCCCCAAGCCCTCTTTGGCAGCTTTTTGACAATATTTGTAGTATTCCTCACCCTTCAAAGCATGAACAAGCAATATCAGCTTGGATTCAAGAATGGGCAAAAAATTTAGGAATTTCTGTTAAGGAAGATGCTGTAGGCAACCTAATTTTAAAGAAACCTGCAACGCAAGGCATGGAAAGTCGCAAAGGGGTCATTTTGCAAGCCCATATGGATATGGTGCCGCAAAAAAACAATGGCACTAAACACGACTTCTTAACCGATCCTATTAAGCCTTACATTATCGAAGAAGACGATGGGCAATGGGTAACCGCACAAGACACAACACTTGGTGCAGATAACGGAATCGGCCTAGCATCTGCGTTAGCAGTTTTAGCCAGCAATGATATTCCCCACGGTCCACTTGAAGTGTTAGTGACCATAGATGAAGAAGCTGGCATGACTGGTGCGTTTGGCCTACAGCCTGGCGAGTTCGATGGCGATATTTTAATTAATACCGACTCAGAGCAAGAAGGCGAAGTTTATATGGGCTGTGCTGGCGGTATTGATGGCAATGCCAGCTTTAAGCTTGAGTTTGAAGCTGTACCGTCAGGCTACACAGCATTTAACCTATCATTATTTGGTTTGAAAGGCGGTCACTCGGGTGTTGATATAGACACCGGACGAGCGAACGCCAACAAGTTACTTGTTCGCTTTTTATTACAAGCTGCGCAACAATTTAATATTCAACTAACCGAATTAAATGGCGGCAGTCTACGCAATGCTATTCCACGTGAAGCAAACGCTAGCTTTGTTGTAGCTAACGAACATGTAGATGCGCTAAAAGCAGCAGTTGATAGCTATTTATCGCAAGCTAAAGAAAACCTAAAAGCGATTGAAACCGAGTTAGATATGCTGCTTATCTCACCGGAAACATTTGAAGAATGCTGGACTATTTCAGTTCAAAATAATGTGCTTAATGCGCTTAATGCTTGTCCAAATGGTGTTATCCGTATGAGTGATGAAATTGCAGGTATCGCAGAAACATCACTTAATTTAGGTGTGATGCGAACAAAGGGACCAAAGTTTGTGGCACAAACGCTTATTCGTAGTTTGCATGATGATGGTCGCCTAGGTACAGAAGAAGCCGTGCGATCAGTATTTACCTTAGCTGGAGCAGATATTGAATTCTCTGGCGCTTACCCAGGTTGGAAGCCAGATACAGATTCGGCAATAATGAAAGTCGTTAGAGAAACCTACCAAGAAAATTTCGGTAAAGTACCAGAAATTATGGTGATACATGCCGGCCTAGAGTGTGGCTTGTTTAAAACAGCTTACCCTCATTGGGATATGGTGTCATTTGGTCCTACAATTAAATTCCCTCACTCGCCAGATGAGAAAGTGAATGTCGAAACCGTTGGCCAGTACTGGAAATTATTACTCGCGGTATTAGCCAATATTCCTGTGCGTTAATAACCCATATTAAAAAAGGAGTGCTTGCACTCCTTTTTTATTGATTTAATTCAAAAATCTGCCACTCTAGACTAAAGTCGAATAACCATCTTCATAGCCTCTGCCTATACTAAGGTGGGTATATATACACAGGTGATTTTTATGATTCAGCCAGAAAAATTGATAATAGCTGATGATCATCCTTTATTTAGGCAAGCGTTACTGACAACCTTGCAACCTAAGTTTCTAGGTTGCCAATGGCTAGAAGCGGAAACTATATCAGAGCTCGAGAATCAGCTAGGAAACCATGCTGATGCCGACTTGTTGATTTTAGATCTCAATATTCCTGGTGGACACGGCTTTAATAACTTGGTGAATATTCGAAAGCAGCACCCACAAATCCCCGTCGTAATTATTTCAGCACATGAAGACAATGACACAATGGGCAAAGCGATCGAATTAGGTGCAGTTGGGTTCATTCCTAAGTCAACGCCTGTAGATACTATCTACACGGCAATCATTGAAGTGCTCGCTGGTAAGCAGTGGTTGCCGAGTAATTTTCGATCAGCACCGGCTAACGAAGAATACCATGACATTGCTGAACGCGTAGCGAGCTTAACTCAGCAGCAACATAAAATATTAATGATGTTCGCTGAAGGTATGCTAAACAAACAAATCGCCTATGACCTAAATGTGTCAGAAGCGACTATCAAGGCACATGCGACCGCTATCTTTAAAAAACTGAATGTTCGAAACCGCACACAGGCTGTGATAGCCATAAGCAATCTTGATTTAGGCGATCAGGACTTTAACAAGTAGCAGATATTTGTAGCTACTACTTGGCGTTTACATAGCTCCGACGCAACTTCTCTGCTAGCTTAGCGCTGATCATGGCTCTAAGCGCTGCTGGTTTTACCATTTTGCGCATATAGCCCATATCAGCATTTGCTGCTTTCTCTGCAATATCAGGCTCTGTCGTTGCCGTAATAAGAATCGCGGGTAAATAAAAACTACTAGACTGTCTTAACTCATCAACTAATGCGATGCCGTTATCTTTCGCTGATAGCTGATAATCTACGAGAACAATATCAATAGAATATTTGTGCTGTTCGTACATTTCTATTGCGCTTTGAGCGGTATCTGCAGCTAATACTTCACAATCCCAGCTCGATAACATTTCAACCATACCACTAAGCACGTCTTCATCGTCATCAACACACATAACGGTGGCACCAGTTATTGTCATTTGCTGTTGTTGACTAATAGGTTCTACTTTGCGTTCCGCAGCGACACTGGGTAATTCAATGCTAAAACAACAGCCTTTGTCTTCTATAGAGTTTAAATGCAAATGATGCCCCAAAAGTTTACTTAACCCTTTAGTGATATTTAACCCAAGGCCTAATCCTTTCGTGGTTAACGTTTGCTGATCTGTTAGCTGGGTAAATTCATCAAACACTATTTCTTGTTTATCTATTGGAATGCCAGGCCCATTGTCCAAGACCTGAATAAGCACACGCCCTGCTTTTCTTCTACAGCCAAGCAACACTCGACCAGGACTAGCGTAACGAAATGCGTTGGTCAGCAAGTTTTGAATCATACGCCTTAACAACTGTTTATCAGAATAAACCCATAACTCGCTATTAACTACGTGAAAGTCTACTTGGTTATTATTGGCAGACACAGAAAATTCATTGGCAATTTCTTCGAATAAAAGACTAAGTGAGAAAGGTTCACATTGGGGTTTTATATTACCACTTTCAATACGCGCTATTTCAGCAAGTTCAGCGATTAAATCACTCGCTACTTTTAACGAATGACCAATGCTTTCAACTTGATGATGCTGTTGCTCAGATAAATTATTTTGATTCGATAATGCTTCAGTAAACAATCGTGCCGCTTCCAGTGGCTGCATTAAGTCGTGACTACAAGCTTTTAAATATAAGCTTTTCTTAACATGTGCCTGCTCCGCTTTCTTTCGTGCCAGCCCTAATTCTCGATTTGCTTGTGCAAGTTTGACTGTGCGCTCATTTACTAAAGCTTCTAAGTCGACATTAGCCGCTTTTAATACCTGCTCTGCTTGTCGGTATGGCGTAATATCAGAAAACAACATTACAAAACCACCATCAGGTAGTGGATTTCCTTCAATTCTAATAACCTTATCGTCAAAGGTACGTTCAGATTGGTGGGAACTACCAGTACGCAAATAGTTAATACGTTTATTTACTTGTTCATCGGCTTCACCTGGCCCACAAAGACCTCGTTCTACGTTATAGCGAATAAGCGAAGCGATAGGACAGCCAACAAATACTAATTGTTCAGGATAAGCAAATAGGTCAAGGTACTTTCTATTCCATGCCACCAAATTGAGTTCTTTATCTATGATGGAAATACCTTCACTAGCATTTTCAATTGCACTTTGCAGTAAAGACTGGCTAAACCGTTGCTGTTGGCTAGATGCTTCTTCTACTAGCATTGCCAATTCGTCTAGCGCGATATCACGACCTTCTAACGCTGAAGACAAGACTAATCGTGCAGAGGAAGCCCCCATTACACTGGCTAACGTGTTTTCGGTATGTTCAAGCAATAATTGATTAAAGCGCGCGACTCCGACATCAGCTTTATCAACCGCTAGCATAAAGACTTGGAAACTTTGTTTTGCCTTTTTAACACCAACAAAACGTGAAACAAGTAATTCTAACTCCTTGCTATTTATTACCTTTTTACGCTGAGCTGTTACCAAGGAAGGCGACTGCCACTCTAAAAATATTGACGCTTGAACACGTTCCTGAACACTTTGTCGACTCACCTGAGAAATAATATAAATGACAAACATATTGGCCAATAAGCTCAATAACGTCACCATAGTGTTGGTCGGTAAAACACTTTCTGCAATAGGCTGCAAATACAAACCAAACTTAGGTAAGAAGCTGAGGAATAGCCACATAGCAAAACCAACTAAAATACCGGCATAAACCCCGGTTAAACTAGCTCTTCGCCAATAAAAGGCAGCAATCAGCGCTGGCGTTAGTTGAGCAAAAGCGCCAAAAGCTACTTCACCTAACGAAGCTAAAGTGTCGGGAGACGCAAAAAGGAAAACAAAATAGCCAAGTAAAATTACCATCAGCACCAGTAATTTTCTGATATTTAATAAATTTACCCGGAATTCATCATATTCAATATTCCGGTTTTGACGATAGCGATAGATAAACGGGAAAACTATTTCGTTGCTCAGCATTGTACTTAACGCGATGGAAGAAATAATCACCATAGAGCTTGCTGCCGATATTGCCCCTAGAAATGCTAATAAAGACAGCCATTGTTGACCGCCAAGTGCCGGTAAGAATAAAACATAGGTGTCTGACGGTACTTGTTCACCCAAAAGGTGATGACCTGCTAATCCCAACGGAATGGCAAACAAAGCAAAAATTAATAAATAAATGGGAAAGAGCTTGCGGCTTAATTGCGTATGTTTGGCATCTTGTAATTCAACGACCATTACCTGAAATTGCCTAGGTAGTGATAGGAAAGCTGCCATTACTATGATCAACATAGCTGCGAGTGACGACAAATTAGGCCACTGTAGTTGGCGCTCTAATTTGACACTAGCACCTGATTCTTGCCAAAGGATCATTGGTGAATCGAACAAAAAGAAGGTAACGAAGACACCAACAGCAATGAATGCCAATATCTTAACCAATGACTCAAACGCGATCGCCAGCATTACACCGGGATGACGTTCGGTTACATCTAAATGTCTGATACCAAATACAACCGTAAAGCCTGCGAGAACAATACTAACAATAAATCCAAACTGACCAGAATTAACAAATGGATCGATTTGCAACTGCTCAAACGCATAGACAATACCTTTCAGTTGCAACGCAAGATAAGGCATAGTGCCAATTAGTGCCACTAGCGTAACCATTATCGCGAGGTTATGCGACTTGCCAAAACGAGCGGCTAAAAGGTCGGCTATTGAAGTAAGGTTTAATTTTAAACTTATTCGAATGACACGTTGTAGAAATGGCCAAGCAAATATAAAAATTAATATCGGGCCAAGATAAATGGGTAAATGAGATAGAAAGTTAGATGAGGCTTGCCCTGTAGTCCCTAAGAAACTCCACGAAGTACAATATACCCCGAGAGTCATTGCGTAGATGAAAGGTTGCCACTTTTTTGCTAATCGATGACGATACTTATCACCTAAAAAAGCAATAACGAATAACAGGCCGATATAGCCTAAACTTAACGTTGCTAGCTGCCAGTTTGCAAACATTAGACGGGTAGAGTGTCCTTATTGATTCTATTTAACTGTTTGACTATAAAATTCACTTATATATTTACCACCTTTTATCGTGGCAATCACTCTTAGTTTTTGTTTTTGTCCTTTTTCAGCAATGCGCGACCTCAATGGTGTTTCGCGATGCCAATAATACGGGCTGTCTTTCATTCCCATCGGATAACTCTGAATTTCCTTGGCGCTATCCACTAAAAAAATGACAACTTCATCAAGTGGAAAGGTCGAATTAATTGAAGTAATTCCATTTTTATCATAAACATTAATCTTAAAGTCTCCTGACTTTAATACACATTTTTCATGAATAATGTCGCAATGACCTTCTGGAACCAACTCGAATACTCTCTTTTCATTGGCTTTATATTCCATATACATATCAGAGAGAATATAACCACCTAACGCAAGAAATGGCGCAACAAAGAAAGCTATTTTTTTATGTCGACTCATGAGTACATCTTCTCGCTTAAGTTATTGAAAATAAAGGCTCCATCACTACTGTAATGGAGCCTTATCAAAAAGTGAATACTAGGGGAACTATGTCATTAACATTAAGTTAGTATTCACTCCTTCACTACTAGTGATCGTGTGCCGTTGCCACTTCACCATGTGGTGTGCGGAAGTTATCTACCATGTCTTGAATATGACTTGGTGCAGGACCAGTCGCTTTCAACACGATAAACGCTACCGCAAAGTTAACTAATGCACCTACTGAACCAAAGGCATTCGGTGAAATCCCTAAGAACCAGTTCGGCTCCATACCACCTAAGAATGATGTACCAGGGATAAACATAATACCTTTATGCTGGAATACATACAGCATAGTCACACCTAAACCTGCACACATACCTGAGATAGCCGCTGTAGAATTCATTTTCTTAGAGAAAATACCCATCATTAGCGCAGGGAAGATACTAGATGCTGCTAAACCAAAGGCTAGCGCAACCGTACCGGCGGCAAAACCTGGCGGATTTAGCCCCAGATATCCTGCAAACAGAATGGATATCGTCATCACTATACGGCTGGCTCTAAGCTCACTCTTCTCACTCATATCAGGCATCAGCACCCCTTTCATTAAGTCATGAGACACCGCGGAGGATATTGCCAACAATAGACCTGCAGCAGTTGATAGTGCGGCTGCAAGACCACCAGCAGCGACCAATGCAATCACCCAATTAGGTAAGTTCGCAATTGACGGATTAGCCAGTACCATAATATCGCGGTCAACTTTCACCATTTCATTTTTCTCAGCATCAGCTGTGTATTGAACTTTGCCGTCGCCGTTTTTGTCTTCAAACTTCAATAGACCTGTTTTTTCCCAGTCTTTAAACCATTGCGGACGTTCTGCGTATTCTAGGTTTTGACCTGCAGCTGGCTCAATCGTGTTCATTAAGTTGAAGCGAGCCATTGCGCCTACCGCTGGAGCAACGGTGTAAAGTAACGCAATGAATACTAATGCATAACCTGCTGATTGACGTGCTGCTTTAACTGAAGGAACAGTAAAGAAACGCATGATTACGTGTGGTAAACCTGCAGTACCGATCATTAGTGACATAGTGTAGGCAAACATTTCAACGCCACCTAACGTCGACGTCGTGTACTCTTTGAAACCGAGATCACTGACCACCATATCGAGCTTATCAAGTAAATAAACACCGCTTCCATCTGCTAATGTTGAGCCTAAGCCCAGCTGCGGAATTGGGTTACCCGTTAGCTGCAGTGAAATGAAGATTGCAGGAATTGTGTAAGCGGTAATCAATACTACATATTGGGCAATTTGCGTATAAGTAATACCTTTCATACCACCTAATGTCGCGTATACGAATACAACGAACATACCGATGTAAAGACCCATGTCATAAGACACTTCTAAAAAGCGAGAGAAAGCTACACCTACACCTTTCATTTGGCCGATAATGTAAGTAACTGATGCAATAATTAAACACACAACTGCGACAATACGCGCCGTTCTAGAATAAAAACGATCACCGATAAATTCAGGTACGGTAAACTTACCGTGTTTACGCATGTACGGTGCTAAACACATCGCAAGCAATACGTAACCACCGGTCCACCCCATTAGGAATACAGAACCCCCGTAACCTAAGAAAGCAATAAGACCGGCCATTGAAATAAATGACGCCGCACTCATCCAGTCGGCACCAATTGCCATACCATTTTGCAGTGGTGTTATACCACCACCTGCAGCATAGAATTCACTAGTTGAACCCGCTCGAGCCCACCACGCGATGAAAAAATATAGCCCGAAGGTACCGCCAACGGCGATCCATGTATAGAGTCTTAACTCATCCATTACTGATCCTCCACATTATATTTTTTATCTAGCTGATTCATTTTATGTGTGTACCAGAATATTAATCCGACAAAGGTATATATTGATCCTTGCTGAGCAAACCAGAAACCTAGTTTATATCCGCCTAAACGAATTGCATTTAGTGGCTCAACGAGCAACAAACCAAAGCCGAACGATACAACGAACCAGATCGCGAGACAGATAAAAATTAGTCGCAGGTTTTCCTGCCAATAACTTGTTTCCACAATTCTCTCCTCGTTTTCGCCTGTTTTATTAGAGTAATTTTAATTTTGTAATCGGGGGATTTCTCCACCCTGCAATAAACACTAGCAAGGAATTTTTTATCGAGGTATTCAACTTTAGTCTAGGTTGGGTTGAAAAACGTTGACCCTCGAGCCTTCCTACACTACAAATGAACTATCGAAGCTATTGGCAGACTTCTTATGGATAACGAGTTAAGCGAAATATATGCATTTATTGGCAGCATTGCGCCATTTGAAGAATTACCTGAACAAACCATAGTTAAGCTGGTTAGCAAAATAGATATTTGCTATCTCAAACAAGGGCAGCAATTGCCACCAGCTCAAATAGAAGAAGGGTGTTTTTATATCGTTCGCAAAGGTGCTTTAAGTTACGTTAATCAACTGCAAGAGCTCATTGGCAAATATGGTGAAGGTGATATTTGTACGGTTTTTTGTTACCCCGAAAAGTATGCCGATATTCAAGTAGTATGCGATGAAGATTGCCTACTATATGCAGTAAATAAACAGCAATTACTTGGTTGTTTAATTGAATACCCAGTGATTATTAGCTTTTTTGAACAATCCGCAGAAGAGCGATTAAAGGCGAAAGTTTCTCAAATTCAAGATGATGCTGTCGTCAATTCATCTCTAACCAATACCGCAATTGACCAACTCTATCAAACGCCCGCAGCTACTATCGATCAGGGCGCTTCCATTTCAGAAACGGCACAAAAAATGACGGAACTTGGCTATTCTTGTTTAGTCGTTATCGATGAAGATAAAAATGTAAAAGGTATTGTTACCGATAAAGACTTTCGACGTCGCTGCATCGCTCAGGGTATCACGCCAGATAATGCAATAAGCGAAATTATGACACCTGATATCACTATGCTGGATGTCAGAAATACCGCATTTGATGCGTTAATTACCATGACAAGTTTGCATATCCATCACTTGCCTATTACCGATCAAGGCCGTTTAGCCGGAATGCTTACCATCACTGATCTAATGCATTATGAAGGACAAAATGCCATCAATTTAACAAGCCTTATTCATAAAGCTACCGATGTTGATGAACTGGCTGAAATTAGTAAATTAATCCCTAAATTGCAAGTTAAAATGGCACGCCTTGGTACACCAGCAGAGCAAGCCGGTAAAAGCATTAGTGCCATAACAATGGCGTTTACCATTCGTTTAATTGAACTGGCGGAAATTTTGTACGGCAAAGCGCCGGTGCCATTTGCTTGGGTAGCTGCTGGCTCTCAGGCTAGGCAAGAACAAATGGCACAATCTGATCAAGACAATGCACTTATCATTGATAATAGCCTGCAACCAGAGCAAGCACCCTGGTTTGAGCGATTAGCCCAATTTGTCTGTGATGGGCTTGCACAATGTGGCTTTATTTATTGCCCTGGCGATGTCATGGCGACTAACCCTAAATGGCGGCAAAACGAAGATACCTGGCACCATTACTTTAGCCAATGGATCGAAAACCCCGAACCGAAAGCACTAATGCATTGCAGTATCTTTTTTGACTTAACCACCATTTATGGCGACAAGAATTTGCTTAATCGGGTACAAGCAAGAATGTTGATGCGTACCCAAGGAGCAAGTTTATTTATCGCTCATATGTCGAAGAACGCTTTACAGCATAAACCACCACTAGGCTTTTTCCGCGACTTTGTTTTAGTCTCTGACGGTAACAATAAAAAAGCCATGGATTTAAAACATAATGGCATCGCACCCATTGTCGATTTAGCACGAATTTATGCGCTGCAAGAGGGCATAACATCGGTCAATACTATCGAACGTTTAAAGCAAGCATCAGGCACACGCTCTCTTAGCAAATCTTCAGGTGCCAACCTCATTGATGCATTCGAATTTTTAACTACTTTACGCTTGAATCATCAAGCCAATCAATTACAAGAAGGTGTTAAAGCTGATAATTTCTTAGCACCTAAAGAAATTTCTCGCTTAGAAAGAGAACACTTAAAAGACGCCTTTAAAGTAGTCAAAACGCTTCAAGAAAATCGACAAGCGGTGTATTAACATGTTTGATTTTTTATTTGGACTTGAAGCCAAAAGGCGTGGCCTTTCTACGAAAGTACCAAAAGGACCTCTTAAAAACTTTTTATCTGTACCTTTTCCTGAGCCAAACACGCCGATATCTGAAGTTCCCATGCTCGCTTTAGATTTTGAAACATCAGGCTTTAATGCCACTACAGATCATTTACTGAGTATCGGTCACGTTGAGATCAATCAGCTATCGATTAAATTGGCCAGTGCTGAACATTACCTACTAAAAAGCGGCATCGAACGCGCTGGTGATAATGTCGCTATTCATCAAATAACCGAACTTGAATCGCAACAAGGATTATCTCTTGAAAATGCGATAGAACGATTACTTAATGCAATGGCAGGAAAAGTCATATTGGTGCATTACGCAAAAATAGAACAAACTTTTTTAGCAGCAGCTTGCAAGGCATTGTACGGTTATGCCCCGGTATTCCCGATCATAGATTCACTTGTTGTTGCTAAGAACCGCCTTGACCAAAGACAAGCCGCATACGACCCATCAAACTTGCGCCTCACTAACTTACGTGACAGTTATCAGCTACCTGCACATTACGCTCATAACGCCTTAAATGACGCCGTTGCTACTGGCGAATTGCTTTTAGCCGAGATTGCCCATCACCATAGTCGACAAAAACCGTTGAAGCACTTTCTTCGATAGTTTGTATTTCACCACTATTTGGTTTTTTTGACTAAAAATATGGCTGCTTGAATTTAACTAATAGACTCTTCCGTACATCTCGATTACATTATTTTTCCTTATATTACAAAGCACTAAGATTTTTTTCATTGTTTGGCACAACCTTTGTAAAGGTTATTGCAACTTAACTATATATGCACAAATTTTTTATAAAGGATTTAACATGAAAAAGTCAGTAATCGCATTTTGTACTTTATTATTCGCAGCAACTTCAGCTAACGCAGCAACAAGCAACGCTAACCTAATTGAAGTTGATACTTATAAAGCTGAATTTCAAACAGCACTTGATCTATATAAGTCTCAAGATTTTGACAAAGCATTACCAGCTTTAGAAACAATTGCACAACGTGGAGAAAAGAAAGCGCAATATATTTTAGGCACTATGTATTTAAATGGCCAAGGTACTGCGCAAGACTTAATGAAGAGTTATGCATGGTTAAGCGTTGCGAACGAACAAAAGAGCAAGCACTGGAAACGTCCGCTAAATATGCTTAATGAAAAACTACCAAAAGACTATTTAGCTGTAGCAGGTAGTGAAGCGGAAAAATATCAATCTTTATATGGCGCAAAAACTCAAAAATTAAAGTGTCGTAACACTAAAACCCTTGGTTCAAAAAAACCTACGCATTTATGTGTTAAATCAGAAGTTAAAGATGGCTACTACTATGTTGCTAATCAGGAACTTGCTTCGAATTAATTCATCTTTGATTTCTCTGGATCAATCATGAACTTTCGCCCCTGCACTCCCAACCGCAGGGGCTTTTTTATTTCTCGGGAATAAAAAAAGGCTACCGCAATGTCGTCAGTAGCCAACCTTTATAGAGGGAAAAGGAATCGGAGAGTTAAAAGATACTAGCCCTCATGCTTTTTAAGCATGGCGAACAATGAGTCTTTTAAATGTAAACGTTGCTTCTTCTGCTGTTCTAAATATTCATCTGATGTATTTTCTACGCCTTGTTCAATGCGAATCACTTCGTGATCAAGCTCGTGATATTCTTTAAATAAACGCGCAAAATGGTTGTCATTCATTTTTAAGTGATGAATAGCTTCTTTGTATTCTGGAAATTCGTGATGTAAGTCGTGTTTTTCATTTAACATAATATTCGGCCCCTGGATTTAAGATGCACAATTAATACAATAATCGGTATAAGGTAAAGTTTTTAAGCGTGCCTGGTTTATATCGTCACCGCATGTAATACACTGACCATATTCATCGTCCTTAGCACGTTGAATAGCTCTATTTACCTGCTTTAACTCTTCTTTCGCTTCTAATCGAATAGCTTCAAGCACTTGGTCGTTTTCACTTTCCGTAGTTTGTTCAGCAAAATCGGCACTTCGCCCTTTTTGGAAGTCTGCGGTGATAGCATCAATTCGTTTACTTAGCTCTTGCTGCTTATCTTTAAGTGTTTCTAAAATATCTTGAGAAACCATACTTAACTCCTTAGTTGATGGTTTCAGTGTACGCCTCTCTTTATTGTGTGTTTTGATCTAGCTCAAATAAGAGCAGGGGAAGAAAAATTGCTCGTTCTGTTAGTTCAACTCAACGTTTTGTCGATCTTTAGTTAGGTGCCATATCACGAATAAGTTAATGACATACCACAGATCTTTAATTAAAAAATGGCCACCCGTTGATAAAATGCTCGACTCATTTAAAGCAGCATCCCAGCTGAAGAGAAAACTCTGCGTTGTTACAAAAACAGCACCAGACATTAAAATAGCTGGCAGCATAAAACGATGATTGAACATGGCAATCACTAATAAAGCTACAGCGACTAAGTCATAAATGCCGATAAGATTAGAAGTGGTTTGTACGTCCCATATGCTATACATCCAGGACATAAACGGTGAACTGACGACTAAATCTTCGATGCCCTTCGCTTCTAGCAAGGTAAACTTCATGCCACCAATCCACAGCAATACTATGATGACTGGCACAACACTTATCCATTTTTGCGTATTTGACGACAACTGAGGAGCTACCAAAACAATTCCGATAGCTAACAGCGCCATATATTTAATGACTCCTTGGCCAGAGCCAATAGCCGGAAAACCACCGAGGGAATCAATCCACATTGCACTGCTAAACAAAGCCAATAATGGAATGACACTAACCACTATGATTACTGCTCCCAGCATTGACCTAAATTTCACATTATTGGTACTTAATAGCGACAAAACCGCAATGGCGATAAATCCAAAAGCCGCTATAAAATTGAATACCGATTTAGATGCTAAATCAGTAATGCCGTAAAAATTAGTTGTTAGTTCAATGTGGCCGTGATGCCCCATCAGCATGATGCTGATGCCAAGTAACGCGCTAGATAGCGCAAGCAATATCAAAGAAGTTAAATTGACCGGGTGTAGGGTGTGTTGAAACGGCATAGTAGTCATCGTTTAATCAAAGTTGCACGAATAGACCTACGAAGTGCCCAAAAACTTCCTAACTTTAATGCACAGGCACCGTTAACTAATTTGATACTTCTCTAATCGATACAAAAACGCCTTATAAGACATCGACAAGTACTTTGCGGCTTTTGTTTTGTTTCCTTGCTGATTTTCTAACGCCTGCTCTAAGCAAAAGCGCTCAAAGTCATCCCAGTTATAGCCAATATCGGGAAAACTCACATTGGGCAACTTTTCATTATTCGCCTGAATTTTGCCTACCGAAGGTAAATGCGTAAGTTCTTCTTCATCATTTAACAAAACAAATCGTTCTATCCGATTTGATAATTCACGTACATTGCCTGGCCAGTGGTAATCAAATAATTTGCGATAAGCTTGCTCACTTAGCTTGATCAATTCACAACCATGTTGTTTAGCATGCGACTTCAAAAAGTGCTCAGAAAGTAAGGCAATATCTTCTTGCCTTTCCCGCAGAGGTGGCATATCAATAGGAACGACATTGAGCCGATAAAACAAATCTTCTCTAAAGTCGCCATTAGCAACCTGAGTTTGTAAATCACGATGGGTAGCCGCAATCACACGGACATCCAGTTGAATATCGGTATGGCTACCTAGACGAGTGATAGTGCCTTCTTGTAAAAAACGCAATAAATGAGCTTGTAACGAAGGAGATAGCTCACCAATTTCATCAAGAAAAATGGTGCCGCCATTAGCCGCTTCAAATTTACCAATCTTAGTCTTATCGGCGCCAGTATAGGCGCCTTTTTCCGCGCCAAATAGTTCAGCTTCTGCCAATGATTCAGCTACGGCGCCACAATTAATCGCTACAAATTTCTGATTCGCTCGATTAGATTTTTCATGCAATGCTCTAGCAGCTAGTTCTTTGCCTGTACCACTCTCACCTAAGATTAATACGGTTGCGCTTGTTGCTGAAACTTTGTCGATTCGTTGATAGACCTTCTGCATACAAGGCGCCTTTCCAACTAACCCAACCAACTGTTTTTGTTCAGATAGTTGTGCTTGAAGCTGACGATTTTGATTTCTTAATAGTTTTGCCTTATGTGCTTTCTCAACGGTCAACATCAATGCTTGCCGCTGAAAAGGTTTAGGCAAATAGTCATCTGCTCCTCTTTGCAAGGCTTCTACGGCATGACTAATAGTGCCGTATGCAGTCGCTATAACAAAACCTGTTTCAGGCAAATTTTTACGTACATAATTTAGTAAATCTAGACCCGTTAATGTGCCTAGCTTCCAGTCAGAAAATACGACATCGACAGGAGACTCTTTCAGTACCAATATGGCCTGTTCGACACAATCTGCGCTGTAGATTTGAAAATTGTTAGCAGCTAGCATCTCACAAACTAATTGACGTTGTTCATGATCATCTTCAACGACTAATACACTAATAGTTTCGTTACTCATACGGCTTCCTAATGGCTGAATATGGCTGTTGCAATACAGCCATGATGATCAACACGGTTTTCTAATGAAATATTACCCGCATAATGCAAGGTAGTAATGCGCTTGGCAATGTACAACCCCATACCAGCACCCTCTGGTTTAGAGCTTACATGGGGTTGGAATAATCGCTGCGCTATAGCATCATCTAAGCCTTTCCCTTCATCTTTAACGGCAACGGCAATGCAATTACTTTGTTCCTTAGCGTTAATAATTACCGTGCCGTCTTCAGGGTTAGCTTCACAAGCATTAATTATTAGCGTATGTAAAATACTGCGAATCTCGGATTCTGCGCCAGTAATATGAAGGTTAATTGATACATCGATATCAAATCGCTGTGGTTTAACTTGGGCCGATTTAAACTCCAATACAATATCCTGAATTACCGCAAGTACAGGCACATTCTGATCACGTTCAATTCCATTGGTAGTTAACGTTAATAACGATTTAATATTGTTATCAATGTGCGCTATTTTTGCTTGAATAGTATGTACTAATTCAACGCGCTGGCTTTCGGTTAAATGATTGTTGGCCAATCGTTCTATACTCAAACCAATGGTATGAATAGGGTTTCTTAACGTGTGTGCCAAACCTCTGCTAACTTCTCCTAGTTCAGCGAGATGAGCCGTTTCTTTGTAGTGTTGCTCTACCTGTTTCAACTCCCCTAACGTGCTTAGCATGGCGTTAAATTGCACCATGGTTTGCTTAATTTCATTCACACCTTGGGGCTTTATTCGATAGCTATAGTCTTGGTTAGCCAGTGCTTCAAAGCCCTTTTTCAAAGCGCTTAATGGTTTATTAAATTGTGCACTTAACCAATACGCAAAAATGAGCGCTAAAAGTGCACAAACAAGGATCATCAACTGAATAGAATGAATCAACGACTGACTAGTTTCGCTGGTAGTAACGCTATGTTCGAATGAAAAACCATGACTATCTGGATGTTTTTGCACAAACGTTGTCGCCCCGTTTGATTCGCCTTGCTCTAGTGATTCAAACAATTTTGCTAGTCTTTTTTTCACTAGAACTTTATCTGCATGCTTTAAACTACTCTCCTCATCAATCTCTATTTTTTCTTTGAATACGTGAACATTCGTTTCGAAAGGCTCATTATCATCAGGTACAATCACCATTTTCGTTTGCTTATTACCTGCAGGTAAATGAATAACGCGTGCCTGTTCTCCGCTTAATTCCTCAACATGAATTTCCACATCATTAAAGGCAAATTCAACCACCCGCTCACTTAATAACTTGGCTTGCTCATTAACTTCTTGCGCAAGATTTCTATCTATCCAATACACTAAAAATAGCTGTACTAAGGTCAGCAATAAAATTAACGCGCCAATTAAGCTAAACAAATAATGACGTAATGACATGTGCACTCTCTCTATCGTTCTTGTCATTACTTTAGCAAGGATAAGG
Organism: Thalassotalea algicola; assembly: GCF_012932965.1. Lineage (GTDB taxonomy): Bacteria > Pseudomonadota > Gammaproteobacteria > Enterobacterales > Alteromonadaceae > Thalassotalea_F > Thalassotalea_F algicola. The sequence continues at coordinate 106,195 of NZ_JABBXH010000006.1, forward strand.
CCATGACACTATCTAGTGTAACCATTTGAATTAATGATTCTTTTTAACTACCAATTTTCTTGTCGAATGAATTGATTCTTTTTTCTCCCGATATCAGTAAGTAAAAATCCTGATATCAGGAAGTACACCTCCCCCTTTTAACAACATATATTCATAAAGTCATGTAATACATAACTTTATTTACTCTGGCACAGTTGTCGCAATGTCACTAGGACTTTAGAAAAAATCCAAAAAGGACGAACAAATGAGTACATTCAAGAAATTAGCATTAGCAACAGCTTTGACCTCAATCACAGCATTGTCAGTACCAGCGGTATCAGCACCATTTAGTGATTCAGACACAAAAGTTCACACCTTCAAAATAGAAGTAGATGCCGACACTGATACTGGCGCACATATCGTAGTTGATGCTGAAAATGACCATAAAGTGGTTGAGCTATCTAAAGAAGCACTGTCAGATCCCGATCAAATTGATGCCGCACTTGCGGACTTACCTGAAGATGTTCGAGTAAAAGTAAAAACGGCATTAAATGGTATTCATATGGACGGTCAATCATTTGCTTTTAAAGTTGATGGCGGAAACGCAATGAACTGGTTTAGCAAAGAAGGCGATAAACATGTCGTGATGATAGATATTGATGAAGATCATAGTGCTGATGACGGCCGTGACACAAAAATCATCAAAAAATTTATCCACGGCAATAGCGATAAGCACGCAGTAATTGAATTAAAGCATGGTGGAGCAATACCAGCGGATAGCCTTATACAGCTAATAAAAAGCGGAGAATTTAGTCAGGACGATTTAAACAAATTGCAACAAGCATTAGACGCTAAGCGATAGCCCCTATATTTTATTGAAAAGTTACCGAGCTAGCCGTGTGGAGGAATACACGGCTAGCTCGCATTCACTGGTTCAAAAAGCTGATAAGCGTTTCATCGGTATAATCCTAATCGTCATGTTTGACGATCACTGCAATCGTAACACCCCTTCAAAAAAGCACGCTAAGTAAGATTCAAAACCATTAATTGCAAAAACGTTTTAGACAATAGACAATGTGCCAAAAATAAAAACTTATAAAATAAAAAAGGATTTTTATGGCTACTTTGCTTAAGCAAGTATGTTGTGCTGCCCTAGTATTTACGCTTTCTGCCTGTGGTGGCGGTGGCGGTTCATCAAAACCAGACCCTCAAGTAACTCCTCCCGCAAATAAAACGCCGACCATAGGGCTAAGTAATAGTATTATTGATACAGGCGCCACTATTGTACTAGCAGCTAATGCAAGCGATAGCGACGGCACTATCGCTTCGTATGAATGGCAACAAAAATCTGGCCCTGAAATCACCATCTCTGATCCTGCAGCCAGTACAATCACTTTTATTGCACCTGATGTAGAAGTAGAACAAAAAATCGTAATAACACTTACCGTGATAGATGATGATGGCGCAGGTATTTCAAAAGATATTGAATTAACAATAACACCAAAAATTTCAACCTTTACTATCTCCGGAAAAGTCGTAACAGAAACTACGTCGTTAAGTGCTGCTCCTGTTGATATTATTGTCGGTGAACACACTTTTTCTGGTCTTACAAACGAGCTTGGAGTCTACTCAATTGAAGTGTCAGGCCTTAAAGCTGCTGATGAACAGACATTAGTCCGCATTGAAGCCAGGGGCGCATCAACTAACAGCATCATCAAAATGGTGTCGTATGTCGATATTGTTGGGAATTTGCGTGATGCTGCTACTGAAAATGGCCTTAACGTTACCCAGGAAAATTTTCCCCAACTAACGGTTTCAACTGCAAGCTCTGCAGCTGCACTGCTAATGGATAGGGCAAATGAAAACAGCCCAATAACAACGCTACAAACACTTGAAAATTCGGCTAATTCATTCTCTACCGACATCTATATATCACATCTCGCTATCTATGAATCTATCCTTAATAACATCGGTAATGTCGATGCGTTACCTGACAGTGTCAAAGCACCATCATTTAACAATTTGTATGACTTTCTATTGATGGAAAGTAACACCACGGCACTAATACAAGAACTAACGATTGATACAGGCGCTCGTGATGATCTAGCTGAAAACATTGCAAATAACCCAGACAGCAATTTAAAAAACATTTCTTTATTCCAAGGCAATGACAATGTTATTTCCTTCTATACCCCTGAAGGATTCTTTCAATTAGCCAGTAACAATACGGGTACGTTTGCCAATGCTAATGGCGAACAGTCAATCAGCTGGTCAAGAGGTGAAACGTCAATCAGCATCACTTTGTCTAACAGTATCGAACAGCCAATAAAGCAAGTAGAAGCAGACTATTTAGGTTATGTGGATGCGATACCATCAATATACGGTTATAACTTGTCTTGGCTTTTTGATTCACCAAACAGAGATATTATTATTATTGAACCAGTATTTTCATATACTAATCCAGACGATAATTCCCCCATATCCGTTATAGACAATACTACTAGCAACGTTAGCAATGGTTACCAATTAACAACAGCGCTATCGGAATTATTCAGCAATGGCGAAGCGTTTTCTCTTAAGTTCACCCATCCAAATCAACCAACATTTGATTCTGGTTTAGGTGGAGTATTAGCTGCTAACATTGCAACCTTCAACCTCTCTTTTTCCAATAACGTTCTTGCAAACATGACCTCATATGAGATCAGTGAAAACAATGAAATCGTGCCCGTAATCAATGAACTAACTTGGCATGTAACTGATGACATATTGACCATTGAAAATGAACAATGGCAGATCGAAATAGTAATATTTGATGACCTTTCAGATTTTGAAGCGTCGATTTTTGTAACTGCAACACTTCGTCAAAACAATGAAGATTTTCATGCCACCAGTTTTGGCCAAATATTTAAGCCAGATAGCCAAATAAAAACACTCACCACAGAAAATGTTGTCGGCTTTTATCAATATCAAGACGATAGTACCGAACTTAACCCGTTATACGCCTATTGGTATGAGCTGAGGGAAGACGGTACGTTAAGTTATATTCAAAGTGGCTTTGATACTGCCGATGCCGATATCAGTTCCGATGACATATGGGAGTCTCCTGGCTTTTGGCGTATAGAAGATAACGTAATAAAAATAAAACGTTACAGAGCGAATAGAAGAATACCTGGAGCAGACTTTAACTGTACACCAACTCAATGGACTACGACATTCGATGATAGCTGCCTTGTCTATATGGAACGCGACTGGCACTTACTTGCTGAACGTCAAAGCGGCTCACAAAACAAAAACTTAGTTGAACAACATATCGTTTATTACCAAGACCCATATATTTCTGAAGAAGATATTTCGGCGTTAACGCAACAGCATGCCTATAACGTTATATCAACGATTTATTCTAACTTCATTAAGCGAGATACTCGCCCAGTAACACTACCAGCTGACTATGTATTGATTAAAGATCGATGATAATTGTTTTTTAAGCCAATAGTCTCGACTAAAGCCTCATGTCATCGTGAGGCTTGTTAACGATAAATTAGAAAGACTAAGTAATTTACGATGAATAGCATCTATTGAAAGTTGAGGTTCGGTTTTTTGCCAGTGATTTATCGCCTTGATAATTTCTCGTTTACCGTAAACATAGGTAATCACTTGTACTGGCCACTGTTTTATCCGCGAAATCTCTCGATGCATAATTGCAGATTGTTCAGGAATATAAGTTTGCCATAGTGCTTGAGCTCTTTGATCACTCCAACCTTCATAATGAATACCGATATCAATAAGCACTCTAACTGCTCTTAGCGCTTGCCAATCTAATGCGTAATCAATGCTATCGTGGTCTTTGAACAACCCGAGTTGCTGACCTAACGTTTCAACATAAGCTCCCCAACCTTCGCTAAAAACAGTAGAGCCAATCGCAAGTGCATCTGGACATGTCGCCTTTTCTTCAACAAACTGGCTTTGATAGTGATGACCGGGTACGGCTTCATGCAGGAACAGCCAATCCATGTGTTTTGCTGCTAGATATTCGCCTTGCGTATGATAAATAAATCGTTGGTTAGCAGCATCGTATATGCCTGGCGCAGGAAAACTCTTTGGTAAATTGGAACGAGCTATGTTGACAGGGGGGGCAGTATAATTTGTACCCATCACTTGTTTAAGCTGCTGGTTTACCATGCTTTCCTTATCTTTAAATACGCGAACAATATCGTCATGATTATCAATATGAAATTCTTTTATGCTGCGTGGCATTTGCTGACTTGAGAGTGCAAGGCGCTTGGCGTTAACATCTGCTAATTCTTGGTAAGCAAAGTGTTTCAATTCATTAATTTCAACATCGTCATAAAGCCAACTTTTTAGCCAATGTAAATACCAAGTTCTCCCATCAGGAAGCAAATGCATCCGTCCTTCAAAGTCCAGTTCCTGATGTTCTGCTAGCTTTGTTACCAAGGTTTTTCGCTCTTTCGCTAGCGCGACACTAAAGCGAATGTTCGCAACTGATTGAGCGTCGCAAAAGCTTAATGTTTGCTGATGGCTAGAGAACTCGTTAATTTGTTTTTCTAGCGCTTGAATAAGCCTTGTTTGTGATTCACTTTCGCTATGTGCTAATGAGCGATAAAAACCAGCAAAATCTAACGAGACAGGAGCGAGTGCTAACCGTTGATAGTGCTCTACCAAATCATCAACTAGCTGGGTTTGATTGATTTTTGGTTCGCCAGCATGTGACACCGATAAGGTAGCCAACGCCAATAGTAATGCGAAATAATTTAGTAGCGAATAAACATTCATAGCATTGCTCCCTACGGCCTTAGTATTAGTGAATAACTTCCATTAAGTGGTTTTGAGTATCCACCACTATTGTCGCTTGCTCAAACATGGCTAAACCAATATTGATTTGCGGTAAGCCATCCATAAACAAAACCTCGGGATCGTCAAGTTCGATACCAGCAAACACAACCTTTCCTTTAAGAGTAGCAGTCCAAATATTATGGTCCCTCCCTGCCGTCATAGCTTTACCTTTAAGCGCAGGTTCAACTTGGTATTCAAAATCATTTACCATAGCGTACGGCATAATGAGCGAAGCGGGCGAGCCCGAGTCAAGATGAGCAGTATATGACCGCTGACTAATTTCAATAGGGAATAAAGGTAAACGCTGAGTTTGCTGATACGAAATAACGTTGTCCGCTCGACTATCGAGCTTTTGTTCCGTCGCTAAGCTTAACGTTTTGTTCATTAAATCTATGCTCGCAACCAAATCTTCAAATGCCCAAAGGCTTAGCACGCCAACAGGGCGATTACCTTGAGCATCTTCACCCATCATGTTTAGCATTCTAGGCAAGTTTTCATCACCATTTATCGAATCTATCGTAAAGCGAAAATCACCAATTATTGCTTCGCTTGACTGATAACGCTGCAAGTTGAGCATGCCCATACCTAAATTATCTACGGTTTGTTGCTCAAGCGCCGTCAAATTTAACTGTTTCGCGACTTTATCATCAAGCATCAATCCCCGTCCTAAGCCGGTGTCTAAAATAACCAGCAACGGCTCACTGTTATTAAGGCGAATATAAACAACCGGCCTATTTTGCAATTGTGTAAAGGACACTTCGGTAGACTTGGGTTGAGCGTAACTATTCGTACTCATAAAGCTTAATAACACTAAAAAAAATATTAAGATGTTAGTGACTCTATCGGCAGGCATTGATATGTGTTTGTGCATTTCTCGTATTCCAATAAAAGTGTGAAATGAATCTTTCTGGTCTTGGAAATGACAGGCTACTCTTAGTTATATGACTTTTTGTAAAGCTCTATTAACTTTATCTAATGTTGGCGATAATCTAAGAAATATTGAAAGTAAAATGAGTTAACTTGCAACGAGGTTATCAAGTTTTATTTGCGTAATAAGATACTCAATTTACCAATAACATGACTTACATTAAATTATGCTTTTAAAACCCCTTTCACTCGCTAAAGCCAGCGTTAAAGTCAGCTTTGCAGTTTCTCTGTGCATCTCTAGTTCGTTTATTTTATCCAGTGCCCACGCACAAGACACTGTGCAATATTCTGGCGTGAACAACATAAGCTTCCACCAAACAGCATATGACAAAACATTTGCTGGTAACGGATTCCTCATTTCAGTGGCCGATAAGCTCTACGCTGTTACCGTAAAACATACGCTGTTTGAAGCCAAAACACCTGAAATGAAACATGTTGCAATAGAAAAACATGTCAAAGAATGGCGCATTCACCCTAAACAATCGCCAAATGAATATATTGTTTTAGGTAGGTTGCTCAATGCAGATATTACTGAAGCTATTGATATGAAAATATTGCAAAAAGACTGGTTAGTATTTGAAGTAATAGAGAATCACTCGCCACTAACGCCGCTGACACTAAGAGAAAGTGAAGTAACCAAAGGAGAAACACTCACTGCCTATGGTTGTGCTTATGTAAATCAACAACAATGTCAGCAAGATACCTATCAAGGCCAATTTATTGCTTATGAGCCTAATAACTTGCGGATGAAACTAGACAATCTACAAATGGATAAATTAAGAGGTTTAAGTGGCAGTCCAGTTTTAGATACAAATAATCAAGTTGTTGGTATTGTCTCAAACGTGCTTAAGTCTCAAACTAGTGAAGGGTTTGACTTTGCTCCTGCCAACTTGAAGTACTTAAGCAAGGTGCTCGCTAAAATTAGCGCTAAGCGCGTTTAATTTTAGTCAATTTACTACCTGAAATTACGACGATGAAGAAGCTGCTCATTTTTGCCTTAACTTCCCTAACTGGCTTTTTATTGGTCTTTTATATTGGAAAAATGTGCAGTTCTTCGAGCGAAAAACTCGCACATTATTCACATCAGCAACAACAAATAGTTAAAACTCTTCACAGCACATAATTAACGACTTTCACTAGTTACCTCAATCCGTAATGAAAATGGCATGCGATAAATACCTAAGTGCTCATCAAACTCGCTAGGCTGGTCGCTTGTTCGATTAGACGTAAAATATAACCATCGTTGGTCATGGCTAATAAAAGGGCTACCATCAACCCCTTCAAAGTTGTAATGCGCACCTAAATTTACTGGCTCAGACCAGCTTTGGGCTATATTGCTAATGCTCTGATCGCGATAACTGATATACAGATCAGATACACCATAGTCTCTCTCTACATACATACGCACAAATACCATGAACTGCTCGTCAGGCGATATATAAGCATCAGATTCCAAGTAAGGCGTATTAACTTTAGAGTTTAGTGGTTTAGCTTGCTGGTATTTTCCATCAACAAACTCACTCACGTACAAGTCATAGCTTTGCGCTGCTGTTTGTCTAGAAAAGTACAGATTGCCGCTATTTGTTAATAACGGGTAATACTCATCTACCATTGAATTTACTGTATCAGGTAAAGGCTCTGGTTGACCCCAGCCATCTCCAGAGCGCTCAGCTATATAGATATTGCCATCTTTTCTTCCTTGCAAACGACCAAAATTTTTTCTTGTTTTAAATAACAAGCTTTTGCCGTCTGGGCTTAACTGTACATCACTACCTTGAAACGATTTACCAGCTAGTAACAAAGGAGATTGCTTTACGACTTGCCCTTGCTGTAATTCAGCTTGCATCAATTGGCGCGAGCTAAAACCTGCACTCGCATTAGAATAATACATATACGTTCCGTCACGTGAAAGACTGCTACCGTAATCGATAGACGACAAATCGAGCAGCACAGGTGCAGGGCCAAACGGCACGCGGTATAAGCCCAGTTGGTTATCAAATTTTTCTGGCGATTTACTTTCACGATTAGACGTAAAGTACAACCAGCGACCATCACTACTTACAAACGGACTTCCGTCGATACCAATACTATTAACACTCGGACCCAAGTTAACCGCTTTTGTCCAACCATTCGCTTGACGATAGCTGATATACAAATCTGTCATGCCCATTGAATCTGATGCTTTCATGCGCGCGAATACTAAATAACTTTCATCCGGTGCAATAAAAGCATCTCCCTCTAAAATGCCGGTATTTACCTCTTGACCTAGTCTATTCGCTGTTTGATAACTACCGTTTTCATACCGCGAGACAAAGATATCTAAGTTATCCCCTTCAATACGACGGGCGAAGTAGATATCACCTTTGTTAGTTACACTAGGATAAAATTCATCTGACGAAGAGTTAATCGCCTTAGGTAGTAGCTTTGGTATTCCCCAACCGTTGTCCGACTTTTCACTCATATATAACTCGTAGTCAGCCAGTGGTTCGTCAGAGTTAAACCCTGATCGAGCGCTATAAAGCAGCTTTGTGCCATCGGGCGAAATGTGAACATCTGTGCCCTGTAAATCCATTCCGTTTATTTGTAGAGGTTTTACCTTAGTGACCTTGCCATGCTTTAGGTGACCAACATAAATTCCAATACCAGAAAAGTCGCTAGCAACTTGCGTAAAATACATGCGATCATTTTCTGGCGACAAGCTGTTATTAAACGTCGTCGTATTAATGTCATTATGTACTTTTTCTACCCAATCAATTTCTCCACTTGCAGCAAAAGTAAACGATGTAGCCCCTATTAGCACTAACATTAACATTACATTATTTTTCATAGCACACCCTTATAGTGACTACTCACTTTCCACAGCGAGTTCTTTGCCTTTATAATCAAAGAAGCTGGGTTCAGCGCGCCCTTGTTCATCGTATTGATACGTGACCTTTGCCGCGCCTTTTAACCTAGGATCATTGGTTGGGTTACCGTCAGCATCCAGTGCAGTTAATGATGTACGTCGAGTTCCTTGCTCACTAAAGGTATAAACAAAATGTTCCTGAAATGAGCCATCAGCCTTATAACTTTTAGTTTCAGTTTGAATCCCTTGCTCGTTATAACGGTAAACATGCGACAATGCGCCCCAAGAAAAAGCAATTTGCTTACCAAAGCGATCAAAGCCACGTAAACCAATCTTATTGCCCTTGCTGTCATATAAATGTTCTCCTAAGTGAACCCTAGGTCGATTACCCTCCACTGGATTGCCATCTTTTCCATAAACCTGCCAGCGTATGAAATTGCCGTTTAAATCGTAAGTAATGCGGTCAATACCCGCACCTGAATCATTGTTGATTGGTTGGTGTTTCGTACCAAAATTTCGAACAAATACCAGCTTGCCATCATTGTCATATTCAAGCTTAACTTCATGAAACTTAAACTCAGGACGCAAGGTAACCTGCTCACCAGCAAGATTAAAGCGCTTCTCAAAAACATGACCATCTTCACTTGGTCGCCATTCGTAGCGGTGAACATGCCATTCGCTCTCAACCGCTTTACCGGCTTTATCAAAAAACTCAAGTGATTGGCGGTTGCCGCTAGTACCTAACTGATATATCGCTTGCCAAACAGCACCATGAGCCGATATTTGTTCACCTTTAGTGTTGAAATAGGTGTGTACCTCTTTGCCTGGCAAATAACTGATTTTGACTTGCGGTGCAAACCAAATAAACGAATCCCAAACCCCCATACTATCAATGACATGATCGTCAATTTTTCGAGTAATCTGTGTGACACGTTGCTTGTCATCGTATTTAAACTCGTAGTGAGTCACCGCTTCACTTTTTTGTTCGTTAATTGGGTAAATGCCGCGATAAGGTGCAAAAGGCGTTTCGCGAAACATGATGTGACGAAAGTGTTTTTCATTTTCAGCAAAGGCGTGCGATGTCATACATGTGTTAGCAATCGCTAGCGCAACTAGTAGCTTTTTCATAGAGTTTTCCTATTAATTTGGTGGCGTGGTATTAATCAGCGTTTATCGCTAGTAAATCTTCCATCCAGCGCAGCGACTTGGAGGCGATATTCTGGTTGAAGCGCCCTAAACCTCTTGCTTGACCACGAGTGGCCTTCATCAGTTCTTCTTTATTTTGGTATTGCATCAGCCCGTGGTCGGTTCGTTCAAATGCATACGTTTGACTAGAAAAGGCAGTATTTTCGTTCACAAGCCGCTTAACCTGCTGTATCCAATCACCTGATATTGCTTGCACGTCATACTCACCGTGCAGCATCAGCGCATGCGCTTTGGTATTAGCCCATTTTTGTTGGAAGTTATGTTGGTTAACGCTTCTAAAAAAACTAAAATGACGATTTAATATTTGCTCATCGCCCAACGCTAGCAGGTCTTCTGCGACAACTTTCTTTGCCGCTGGTGACGAGGCAATCTGGGCCCACGACTGATCGGTGCCTAACCACAGATTTAAAAATGGCGAGATGGTTTCTAGATTCTTTTTAGCTTGCTCATTTGAAACACCCCAATATTTTGTGGATTGTTTGCTGTAGATATCATGCACATAGTCAATCCAAGGTTTTGCCACCCCACCATAGCCAATAACGCCTTTTGCTAAACCTTGCTCGGCAATTATTGAGGCATGTAATACCCCCAAAGAATGACCAAAAACAAAAACATTGGATGAGTTAACATTTGCTTGTTGTTTTAAGTGTTTTAATCCTGCGACAAATGCCGCATTTTCAACATTAAAATCGTAAGTTTGGCAATCCAATTGGCCTTGACTATCACCGACACCTGGCTTCTCCATTTTCATTACGGTAAAGCCAGCATCGGCAAAACGACCAAGTAACTGTGTAAGGCTGACATCTGGCAGCATGCCATAATCAATTGAGCCGCAGGTATACCCCTGTATAAATAGGACCGCTGCATTGTCTTTTCTTCGTTTATCTGGGTGATATGTGATGGTGCGAATACGTTCTTGTTGCCAACCAAATTCGCCATATTCAACATCATAGTCTTTTCCAGTCTCTAATGGGCGAGACTGAGCTACTGCGGTTAATGTGATTGGCTTTTCATTTCGTTTAACGGTTACCGAAATATCCATTCCAGCATCAATAGTGTTTAAAATAGCCACAAGTTCAGGAAAGTCTGCTATTGGCTTATCATTAATTGATAACAGCGTATCTCCTTGCTTTAATTCTAGTGCTTGAGCAGTGCCTTGCGGATGCAAGTTGTCAATCACTACGGCATCACCTAGCTGAGCAGATTGCGGGATTAGTCCAAGAAAGCTACTTCGAGTTAACGTTGAAGTTGAAGGTGAATGTGTTAATAAATTTTGTTGTTCGCCAGCAGGCTCAGCTGCACTTATCGAACAAAAAGCTATGCTCAATAATATCAGTAAGCTCTGTGTCAGTAAGCTCAGGTAGTGTTTTACGCTTTCCATGTTCTTTCCAATTATCTGTTGTTCTGTAAAGTGTGAATGGAGAGAAAGAGAATAATGATAAATTCGATTAAGACTTACCAATTGTGCAGATGCAAATACGTAACAACTTGATAAACTAAGCCGAAGTTTACATTTGCTGTTTATATAGCTAATACACTTTAACCACATGATTTAGACTATGCGTTTTGGGCTATGCCAAAATAACTGCGCAGCTTAACGCACTTTATTTCACAAAGTTTGAGAGATTAATGGACAACACCTTACTAAGCGTTATTTATTTTATCGCCTGTAGTCATGCAGCAATGTTGGCAGTTGCGCTATGGATGCGGAGTGAAAAAGCAAAACCTGGCCGCGTTTTATCAATGGTAGTTGCAATACTCGCCTATAAACTTTTCGAAGGCGGCGCGACATATTCAGGTTTATATCGCTTTGTCCCTCACCTTCTCGATTTAATGCCGGCAATGGTGATGGTTTTAGGTCCAGTATTTTATGGCTATGTACGCCAAGTATCCGGTCAACCAGCGCTAAACTGGCAGCAATGGTTACTGCATTTAACGCCATGGTTAGCCGTTTGGTTCTTTCTCAATAGCCCTAGTGTTTTTAGAGATGCCGAAGCAAAAATTGCTATGTGGCAAATGATTGCAAATTCTGATGGAAGTTATCGAAAATTACCTACCGAAATTGTCTTCCGATTGTTGGCAATCAAAGCACACCTAACCGCTTATCTATGGTTATCTTGGCGGGCATTAGGACAATTCACAGAAACAGTAGACAATCTACGCAGCGACAATAGTGGCGACATTGTTAAGCAACTTCGTTTGCTGACTATCGCATTTATTTTTCTAGAAGCGACTTGGGTTTCATTGTTTATCGCTAATCAGTACTTTGACCTTGGTACTTTAAATCAAGTAAGCCAAATATGGCTGTTATTTATCGCGGGATTAGTGCTAGCAATGGGCTTTGCTGGCTTGCAACAACCCAATATGATTTTCACTCAAGAGGAACGTCTTTTAACCTCTGTTGAGCAACCTGTCGGGAATGCTGTCAAAACCAATGTACCTCAGCAAGAAAAAGTTAAATACATTCACTCAGCGCTACCAGAAAGTGCCGCCAATGAAATAGCTAAACTCATAGAGCAAACGATGGAAAGTCAGCAATTGTTTTTAGATGATAAATTAACATTAACAGAGCTAGCTAAAACACTAGAGATGAAATCGCACACCGTTTCTCAAGTGATCAACCAACAAATGAAGACAAACTTTTATAAGCTAGTTAACGGGTATCGAGTGCAACACGCTACGCACTTATTGGAAAGTGAACAAGTTAATTGGTCCATTGAACGTATTGCACTAGAGTCAGGCTTTAGCAATCGAGTGACATTTAATAAAGCGTTTAAAGAGCAGATGAATTGCACCGCATCAAACTACAAAAAGCGCCATAGACAAGCCAGCTAGCTGTTAACTACGCCATGTTAATACCCGTTTTTGAAACTCCCGAATCGGCAATTCGCCATGACTTGCCGACGGGCCAAACTCAAAATAAGGACTAGCGAGTGACTTTTGTAAGTGCTCGCAAACATAGATATCTTCTTTCATGAAATCACCGCTACCTAAAGCGTGTGTTTCATCATAGCTTTGGTATTTGCCTTTCACTTTTCGTTGCCAGTAACTATACGAGGAACTTGCTTGCTTAAGGTATTCCATCATTGAACAATCTTTTACTTTGCTACGAATCACCACTTTAGTTTTGTTAACCGCTAACGGAATAATCTGAAATACCGACCAACTCGATTCAGTTTCAGCCAAACCTATACATGGAAATAACATAGGTACCCAAGCGCCTAGTCTCATATCATCTTTATCCATTAGCATCGGATAAGGTGAATTTTTAGCAATATCAGTGTGATAGTCTTTAGTTAAAGGCTCCCAAAAGTAAAAATGCTCGCCAGCAAAACCAAACTCAGCTTGGTGATGGTCATACATGGCTAACGTGCCAGCATGAAGCTGTGCGAGGTGATAATGATCGATATAGTTTTCTACCACTAGCTTCCAGTTGGCATGGATAGTTTCTTCAATGACATAATCCTTGGCTTCAATCAGCTGCTCCACTTCGTATGGCGCAAGGTGTTGATTCATCGGCGCAAAAAATTCAGCTAAAGCAATTGCCTTAGGATCTGGGTGTACCCAGATCATTCCTCGCCATATTCCTGCTTGCGCCTGCTTTAACGACAAGCATTTTTTATCTATACCTTCAAAGTCTTGCTTTTGCTTAGGCATCGACTTTAGTTCGCCCGTTTGGCTGTAGGTCCAATCATGATAAGGGCAAGAAATGGTGCGCTTTAACTTACCTTTACCTTCAACTAACTGCATTCCTCTATGACGACAAATATTGTGCAGCGCGTTTAATTCACCTTGTTCATTGCGATAAACCAAAAGATTGTTATTACCAGCTTGCACAGTTAAATACTCATTAGGCTGGCTTAAATCTTCAGCCAAGCCGCAAAAGTGCCACGTATTCGAGAACAACTTTTGCTGCTCTAAGGCAAATGTTTGCTCATCGGTATAATCTTGTGCAGACAGTAGATTTTGATTCATGATCTCGCTCCCTTTTCCTAGACAAATGAATAGTTAAGCAAATGGCCAATGAGGGTAGATAAAGCAAGAAGCAGCAACTATTCCCCAAACCAACATCGTTAGCCAATACATACCGGGTTGCTCTGCTCGACTGTAAGGTTGCCAAATATAGGCAACCCCTCTTACCAAATCGACCAACAACCAAAGCACCAGAGCAAAACCTAACCAATAGCTATAAGGTAAATCCATCAACATATTCAGTCTCCTCTACTTTCCAGCCTCTTTTACAAAGATTGATCGGCATTTAAAATACCATCTAAATTATTGTCTAGCGCAGCTTGCCAGCCTTTGCCAGGTACTGTACAAGTTAAGGTTAGGCTATTTTGTTCAGATATCGCCAAGGTAATCAGTTCATCTGAAGATAAAAGTGCCTCAGACGCTTTATCACTGCGATATTTTTGCTGCGCTACATCAAAAAAGAAGCCTCGTTTCTCATTGTCAATCACACCTAGCGCAATTAAATCGCATTCAGTCACTTCTCCGCCTAATAGCTTAGAAACAAACGGTGTTTGGGCCCGCTGCTCAAGTAATTGCACTCTTACCTCTACCTGATCTACGGATTGGCTATTCAGCGTAACTTGTTGGCCAACAATTGGTGCCAAGTCATTGTCAAACTCCATCATATAATCCACTAAGCCTTGGCGAGTTTCTTCATCTGGAATACCAATTTCACCATCGTTAAAGTGACAGCCATAGCGTTCGTCAGCACCTTCTGGACAACCAATTTCACCGTTATCAAATACGCCGCCTTTTAGAAAGTTAAGTAGTTGATCGGTAGCGCCATCATGTAGGAAGCCAAAGCCACGGATCTGATCGCCTTGATGTTCCTTAGTATGCGAAGGAAGGAAGCCTTCTCTATCAGGTAGACCGAACATACCGACGCGGGTATACAAGTTTCTAAGTTGCGGCACTTTTAAGATTTGAATTTCACCACCATGAGCAATTTCACCGCGACTACCATAAAAGCCTTTGGCATGATCCACACCATGACATCCCTGACAATTTACGCCATCAACGCTATCGCCGTTAAGCGATGTATCTTCTGCGGCGCCATCTGCACGACGTTCACCATGGAAGAACTGCTCACCAAGCTGAGCGGAAGCAGAAAGCGAATTATCTAAGCCACGAACTGGGTTAGGTGGCAGAGCAACTTTCAACATAAAGTCGGCAAACTTATCGATATCCTGTTCAAGCGCAACAACTTGTGCAGATTTATCATTTGCATCGACCGTTGCAGGTAATTCAATATCTAAGCCGAGTAGGCCTTCGAATGCGACGATGAAGTTTTTGAAAGACTTACGCTCATCTAGCGTTTGTGCAACATCGTCACCAAAGTATCCAACTGAACGGTCGCCTCGCCAATGCATATGCCCATGATGCTGCATACCACGTAGGGTTTGGGTGCCCATCGGCCCTTTCATCGAAGCAAAGCTGCGCTTATTACCATTACCGTTGATAATTTCTAGTAACTGACAGCTTGCCTCATCAGGACCCACTAATAAACAGCCTAATTCAGACAAATTCTCGGTTGGGAAAGGTTGCGGATTTGCACCATTGCTGGCATCTGGATTGCCTAAGTTCCAACTTAAATGATCGGTATCGCCAAAA
Organism: Thalassotalea algicola; assembly: GCF_012932965.1. Classification (GTDB taxonomy): domain Bacteria; phylum Pseudomonadota; class Gammaproteobacteria; order Enterobacterales; family Alteromonadaceae; genus Thalassotalea_F; species Thalassotalea_F algicola. The sequence continues at coordinate 121,625 of NZ_JABBXH010000006.1, forward strand.
ATGTGGCAGCTTGCACATGACGACTCGCCATTTGAAGAAGAGCGATTAGCATCATAAAGCATCGCGCGACCTGCCATATAGTCTTCTGGTTCGGTTGTCGCCATCGCAATTCGTTGCGTTTCTTGTTTACTCGCTAAATCAACACGTACAAGGCTATTATCAAAGCGGGTAAACACATAAAGTGACTGTTTTTCCTCGTTAAGTAATAACCCAGCTGGCCCGCCGATAATCGACAAATAATCGCTGCTCAGTTGCAACGGGTCGAATTCTTCTCCTTCACCGTCCCAATAATTATCATTTGTAAGCTGAGAGGTAGGTATAACGGCCACTTTGTTGGAACCAATAATGGCACTGTATAGCCATTGTCCATCATTGCTTACCGCTAATTGCAACGGTGTAGACAAACTGTGTGCTTTAATATCGCCATTACCTTTTAAGTCTTGGTAATTGATGTGGCGATTTAAATGCCTTGCTTTAACTGCGCCTGTTTGCGGGGTGATAACACTAATTTGGCTTTTGGCGATATTACCTTGAACAGTTGAGCCACCGAAATCACCTGGACCTTCAAATCGAGTCGCATTATTTGCGTCGGTATTTGATACGAAAAGCTCGCCCGTTGTCGGGCTAACCGCTAAGTTAAATAATGTAGTGCCAACATGCTGATACGAAGCGATAGTGTTGTGACTGTCAGTGTCTATTGCAAACACATCGTTATCTGGCAAATGAAACCGAATACCGTTAGAAAAGTTACGGCCCTTGGTATCTCGCCATTGACCAGAATCACGATCGTATTTCACTATCATGCTAGTCCACGGTTGATACTCACCATCGGCGTTAACACCTGGAGCCGTTCTACCACCTGGCAAATAGCCATCGGCTAAACCATTTGGCGAGCTTTTACCGTCTAGAACCTGACAAGGATAAGCACCATATTCATCATCTTCATAGCCATAGCACATCACAGCTTCATGCACCGCAGTCGTTTGATTGCCAGAGTTCAATACCGCAGCATATACCGTGTTTTGATCAGGCGATACCACCAGCCCTCTTAGTGTGTCACCAAACATAGAAGTAATTTCTAACGGTTTACCCCCTAAGTTTTCCCCTAACATTTGAGCATCGAATATCCAGATATCTGCCCTACCAATTCCAGCAGTATGTAACTGTGGATCGCCAGCACCTTTCACATTAGCAAGTTTTGGATTATTCCTTTGCTGGCCACGATGCGCAGTTGTAATGAACGCTTTATTTTTCGCAAAAACAATATCTCTTGGCTCATCACCGACAAGTAAGGTACGAATAACTCTAGCCGGCGATTGAGATAGGTCGACAATACTGATTGAATCAGATAAGTGGTTTACTACCCAAGCATGATTTTCATGAACAGCAACCGCTACAGGCTCTAAGCCAACGTCAACCGACTCTATATAGTCAAGTTCGCCAGCTTCATTCATCGCGAATAGCTCAAGCGTATTATTAGACGTATTGGTCACTAGTAAGGTATTACCATCTTTCGTTTGTGCAATTGGTCGAACTGGCGCTGATTCAAAGCCAATAAAATCGGCCTTGGGCTCTGGTGGTGTAACCGTAGTTGGCGGATTAGGTTCTACTACCGGCTGCTCATTTTCACTTTTAGTTGTGCTACTTCCGCACCCTATCAGCGCTAAACCTAATAAATAACAAAAAGCTCTACTCATAATACTCCCTCAACATCTGCATAACGTTTTTAGACAAGCAGAAGTAAATTTTCACATTGACAATTTATACTTTAGATCGACAACCCATTAATTGTCAACATGACAATTTAAAAAGAAATTGCTATAGTTTCAAAAAATGACAACTGAAGGGGTTCATTATGGCTCGGCCAAGTTTGGCACCACAGAGAATTGAAGAAATTCTCGATGCACTAGAAGTGTGTATTCTGAAGCACGGCATTCAGGCAACGTCTCTGGAAAGCATTGCAGAAACAGCCGGAATGAAGCGTACTATTTTACGCCACTATATCGGTAATCGAGACGATATTATTTGTGCGTTAAGTAAACGTTGGCGCGATAAATACAGTGATCAATGGCAGCAAATTGTCGCCTGGCTGCCCGCTACAAATAGAAGTGAAGCTATGATAGATGCTTTATTTACAGTGGGTTCGGCTGACAGAGTGAATGCGACAATTATTGGTGAAGCAATATTTTCCGAAGCCAAACGACTCTCTCCAATTAAAGAGGATCAACAGCACATCATGCTAGAGTTCCATCAACATGTATCTGACGCACTTAAGGTCGATTATCCTGATGCTAGCGACGACAAGGTTAGCCTTGTTAGCCATGGCATTTATGCCAGTTATTTAATGGCTGAATCCTTATTGCCGTTAAAATTTATTGAACAGGTTCACCAATTAAAACTCAGTACCAAATTACTGTGCAGTACACTATCGAATAACTAACCCCTATAAATTTTCATATTGACAATTTATTATCTTTAAAATAAACTACTCCGCAATCAAGTCACCAATTTAATGTGGAGTAGTCATGAAGTTGTTTGGTTCTTTACTTACTACGGGTTTAATTATCGGCTCTGTTTGGAGTATCGCCCTATTGCAAATACCTGAAGCTAATTCAGCGCCAGCGCAATCAGCGCAGGAGAAAGTCACTAAGCCAGTAAAACAAACTATCGATTCAAATGTAAAAATTAGATCGTCTGAGTTTATCGTACAAAAACCAAAAGACAGCAGCACTGAAATCAGCTTGACTAATTTAAATATAACTGGCGTTGGCGAGCGTATAGCTTTAAATAATATCGCCCAGCTTTGGCAAACATTTGACGATAAAACACTATTACATGCTAGGTTGATAAATCAACCAAACAAGGTCTATGTTTATTATCGTAACTTCGGTAAAAATTATCAGTCAGCTGACGTTTCTATCGGTTATTTAGCCAATATGGTTAAACCATCGTCTAAAGCTACCGCGCAGATAGCAGGTAAATACCAACAATTGTTAGCAAAAAATACTTATACAACAGCTGAACTAGCTACCGCTTGGCAAAAAATCGATTACCGACAACGTGTTCATTCAGTGGTAGAAGTTCACTACTTAGACAAAAACAGCCAACCAATATCTGCCGAAGTACTGGTTAAATATCTTTAGGAGCACATGATGGAATTCTTAACATCTACTTTCAGTACTGATGATATTTGGTGGTTAGAAGCCTTTATCGATGATTGGTTTTTAGTGATCGCATTAGCGCTTTTTGTCGTTGAAATGATTCGCTATGCCGTTAAGAAAAAGTTTACACGAAATTTGCTGGGCGATAGTGTCGCTAATTTTATTACGTTAGGGGCATTTATCTTGTTAGTGGCATTAGTCGCTGCGGCTTATGCTGGCGTGTTTTTCTATGTTTATGAAAACTTTCGGTTAGTTGACTTACCATTAACGCCATGGACTATTCTTTGTTGCATTGTATTGGCTGATCTTGCGTATTACTGGGAGCACCGTTTTCTTCATAAAAACGGCTTTGCTTGGGCGACACACACCGTGCATCATAGCTCACCTCATTTCAATATTTCGGTAGCTTACCGCCATGGTCCATTAGACTGGCTATTCCCTTTATTTTTTCATTTACCGTTAGCGGTGCTTGGCTTCAATCCATTTATCATTTTCCTATCTGAAGTGATAGTGCAGGTATATCAAACACTATTACATACTGAAACGGTGAAAAAGCTGCCTCGTCCCATTGAAGCGATTTTTAATACGCCTTCACACCATCGAGTGCACCATGCGACCAACAAGCAATATTTAGATAGAAACTATGCGGGCATTTTTATCATTTGGGATCGCATGTTCGGCACCTTTGCAAAAGAAGAAGAAAAAGTTACTTATGGCATCTACCCACCGGTAAACAGCGTTAACCCAATTAAAATTTTCTTTAGCGGTTATGTGAAATTAGCCAAACAATTGTGGCATGCGCCGAATTGGAGTTATCGCATGAAACTATTGGTTAAGCCGCCTATTTGGGCATGGCAACAAGAAAAAGCAAACAATCGATAGTATTTACCAATCAAAAGAGGAAAGGCTAAGGTCTTTCCTCTTCTATTACGACTAAAGTCTACCCCTAAAAAACTACGATATAGACTTAGGTCTAATTTAATAAATAGTCACTTATCTCTACCTTTAACTCATTAAAGTTAATTTGCTGTACCTAACAGCTGGAGAAATACAATGACTGAATCTAAACAAGCTGACATTTTCTATCCGAGCGAAGAAGTCATTAACCAAGCGAACGTTCCAGAATATGAAGCGCTTTACCAGCATTCTGTCGAAAATCGTGAAGAGTTTTGGGCAGAGCAAGCCGACACTTTAGGCTGGTATAAAAAATGGGATTCGGTGCTAGATGAATCGAACGCTCCATTTTATAAATGGTTCGATGGTGGCGAAATCAATATTGTTCACAACGCTATTGATCGTCACTTAGAAAATGCTAATCGCAACAAAATGGCGATTATCTGGGAAGGTGAAAACGGCCAAGTTCGTAACTTTTCATACAACGGCTTGAACAGAGAAGTCTGCCAATTCGCTAACGTACTAAAAAGTATGGGGGTTGAGAAAGGCGATATCGTTACGATTTACATGCCACAAATCCCTGAACTCGTATTTGCGATGCTTGCTTGTGCAAAAATTGGTGCCATTCACTCAGTGGTTTATGGTGGCTTTAGTACAGAAGCATTGGCTTCTCGTATCGATGACGCACAATCTCGTGTATTAATTACTGCAGATGGTGGCTGGCGCCGCGGTAAGCAAATTGATCTAAAATCAATTGCAAACGACGCCATGATGCGCTCGCCAAGTATCGAAGTATGTATTTGTGTTAAAAACAACGAGCTTGACGTTGAAATGGAGCCAGCACGTGACTTTTGGCTACATGATTTGAAAGCATTGCCAATTGCGAGTAGCAAGTGTGACACTGAACAAACTGATGCAGAAGATCCACTATTCATTCTTTATACGTCAGGAACAACAGGTAAGCCTAAAGGAATGGTACACACGCATGGTGGTTACTCTGTTTATACCTCAACAACCCATCGTATGGCGTTTGATATTAAGCCACAAGACAGATGGTGGTGTGCCGCTGACCCAGGTTGGATTACCGGCCACAGCTATATTGTTTATGGCCCACTAATTAATGGCGCTACCATCATGCTTTATGAAGGTGCTCCAAACTACCCTTACCCTAACCGTTGGTGGCAAATTATTGAGAATTACGGAATTAACATTTTGTACACCTCGCCTACCGCTATTCGTGGCTTAATGCGCTTCGGTGATCGTTGGCCGCAAAAACATGATTTATCAAGCTTACGCTTACTCGGTAGTGTGGGTGAACCAATTAATCCTGAAGCATGGCGTTGGTATCACCATGTCATTGGCCAAGACAAGTGTCCAATTATCGATACTTGGTGGCAAACAGAAACCGGTGGTTTCATGATTTGTCCACTGCCAGTAACACCGTTAAAACCGGGCTCTGCTACTAAACCATTCTTCGGCAATGTTATGACCATAGTTGATGACGACGGTAATGAAGTACCTGCCAATGAAGAAGGCAAATTAATTGTTAACAATCCTTGGCCTGGTATGGCGCGTACCGTATTTAAAGACCCTGAGCGCTACAAAGAGTTGTATTGGTCGCAAGACGATAACGGCAACTGGCGTTACCTAGCTGGCGACAGCGCAAAGAAAGATGAAGATGGCTACATCTGGGTAATTGGTCGCATGGATGAAGTACTTAAAGTAAGTGGTTACCGCTTAGGTACCGCTGAAATCGAAAGTGCTTTAGTAAGTCACCCACAAGTCAGTGAAGCTGCGGCTGTTGGCCTACCACATGAACTTAAAGGTAATGCAATTCACACTTACGTGATTTTGAAACAAGGTGTAGCGCCAAGCAAAGAATTGTCTATGGAACTTCGCGCTCATGTTGGTAATGAAATGGGCAAAATTGCGACACCGGAAGCCGTTGAATTTGTCGATGCGTTGCCGAAAACACGCTCAGGAAAAATTATGCGCCGTGTATTAAAAGCACGTGCATTAGGTCAAGACGAAGGTGACTTAAGTACCTTAGAAGAATAGAAAACCAATACGGGGCATCTTTGATGCCCTACTTTTACAATTACAATCATAAATACAATTATTACAACAAGCGTATTAGCCAGAAGATGCAGTAAGAATAAAAGTCTCGGTGCTAATGAAACGGGAGAGAATGATGAAAACATTTAAGAAAACTTTGTTAGCAACGAGCATGTTGGCTTTTACAGGCCTAGCAAACGCTGCTTACGAAATTAAGTTATCCGAAGAAGATAAAATTACCTTTGGTGGTTTTATCAAGGTCGATTATCGCCATGTTGATGGTAACGTGGGCTACCGCGATTTTTGGATCGGTGGTGGTAGCGTATTAGCTGAAGACAAATCACAGACTAAATTCTTTGCAAACGAGTCTCGCATCAATATGAAGTTTGTTCATGGCGAAGTAACTGGTTTTGTAGAAATGGATTTTTACGGCGGCGGCGGTAACGAGATAATTTCTAACTCTTCTCATCCACGTTTACGCCATGCGTTTATTAAGTACCAAGATTTCACCTTCGGTCAAACTTGGACAACGTTTATGAACACCAGTGCACTAGCCGAAACAGCCGACTTTGCTGGCCCTATGGTAGGTGAAGCATTCGTTCGTAATACAATGGTTCGCTATAAAATGGGCGGCCTTGAAGTAGCATTAGAAAACCCTGAGTCTTGGGGTAATGACGGGATTGATGACTCGCCAGATGCTGACCCAGCAAGTGATGATATGCCAGATATCGTAGCGAAATACACCTTCAAAGGTGACTGGGGTAACGTATCAGTCGCTGGTTTATTCCGCGAGCTAAACTTTAATGATGGCGACTCAGAAACAGCTGTAGGTGTTTCTGTTGCTGGTAAAATTAAAACCATTGGTAAAGATGATTTTCGATTCCAAGTACACGCCGGCAACACAGGTCGTTATGTGGGTGTAACCGCAGCGCCAGATGTCTATAACGGTGAAGCTGAAGAAAGTACCTCATACATGGCTGCTTATCGTCATTACTGGACGGAAGATACACGTAGTTCAGTATTCTACGGCTATATTGAAACGGAAGAGTCAGATCGCGAACGTGTACAATACGGTGTAAATATCTTTAAAAACTATACACCTAAGTTGTCGTTCGGTTTTGAAGTCGGCCAATTTGAAATGAAAGATGCTGATGCAGACTCTGTATACGCACAAGTTTCTGCAAAGTACGTTTTATAAAAAACACGTAAAGCTTACTTAACCTAGAAACTTACAACCTCATTGGGCTCATTTTAACGCTTCGGCGTTTAAATGAACCAATACCCTGTCATAAGTTAGCCTCCCACTCGAGGCACTTTTTGGGGAAGCGCAAGCTTCCCCTTTTTTATTTCTGTATTGGTAAAAATTTAAGGCTGCTTAGTGCCATAAGCATACGGTGGTAACGCCTCAATAAGAGGTTGTTAATTGCTTGCTAAAATAGCGACGCAGGAGCAACAGCCGTGCGTTGTCCTGCTTGATTGACTTGCAATATGCGCATTACATATTGCGTTGATTATACTGTAACTAACTATGATGAAACTTTAATAAATTTTAGAGTCATACGATCTGATTCACCGATTTCTGTGTAAACATCTTTGTCTTTTTCTTTCAGTGCAAGGCTTGGAGGTAATGTCCAAACGCCTTTCTCATAGTTTTTTGTGTCTTTAAGATTTGAGTTCATTTCTGAGCTAGCCACTAATTTAAACCCAAATGATTCAATTACACTGATAAGATCTGATTGTTTCCAACGTCCACGTTTCGAAGAAGCTTCACGATCGCTATTAGAACTTTCATCTTCTCTGTGTTGCACGATGGCCAAAACACCATTGTTTTTTAATATTTGCCAAGATTGCTTGAGTCCATTTTCCAACCTTCCTTGATTTTGCCAGTTATGCATCGTACGTGTAATAAATACAAAATCTAATGACGCCGCCTCTACAGGCAACCCTTCAACGGCTGGCAACCAAGTGCCAATCGCGTTATTTCCGTATAGTTCTTGTTCGTTTTTAATTTTCTCAGGATATGCGGAAAGTTTTTTTGCCCACTCAGGCCATTTACCATAATAAGCTGGATTGTGTTGTAAACCCACATACCTTCCTTTCTCTTTCAATAAGGGTGCAAGTATATGCGTGTACCACCCACCACCAGGTGCGACTTCACCTACAGAAGATGCTTCATTGATTTCAAAGAAACGTAACACTTGTTCAGGGTTACGATATTTGTCTCGTTTGATTTCTTCTGCTGTACGGAAGGAGTTATTGTGAACAGCATGCCAAACAGCATCTTTATCAACTGATTCTGCAAAAACACTTTTTGCATTTGTGATGACAAATAAAAGTGCTAAACCTGCGACAAAATTATATTTACCCATTTTCTATTTCCCTATATTAGCTTGAATGTTAGTTAAATTTACCCGCGCAAATAACGCCCTGTTAAGGGGCTGATTAATGTTTGGCTAAAATGTGAAGCGAAGCGGAATCGAGCAAGCTATTAGCAGTCCCGTTACTGAAATGGCTTGTTATGTTTACATTACTCCCATGGAACCCATGACTTTGGTGCATAGCCTGTAACTGCAACTTTTAAGAATAATAGAAAACAGTATGGGGCTGCTAACATACCAATTATCATTCGAAAATCTAAGTTGCTAAAGCCAAATTCTCCAGTTTCAAATAATGCATTCACTAGACTACTAAATGCAAAAATTCCGCAGATAATAAATACGATTGCTAAAATTCGAACGAATGAATTAACTTTTTCGCCATTCCATGGAGCTTCCATATACCCTTCCTGTAAACATAACGCCCTAATAATGGGCAAAACGTTGTTGGCTAAAATGTTGAGGAACGAAAACCGCCAACTGGTTTTTGTCCTTATTAATTAGCTTGTTATATTTTGTTAAAGCCAGCATCTGGACATTTTGCTTTGGCAGAAAAACCACCGTTAAACCCAAGCTCAGCTTTTTTCCAAGGTGAAAAATACACCTTGTCTTTATATAACCTTAATTCTAAAACTAAAGTAGTTTGACTAGCATTAATTTTTAAGAAAAACTGCTTTGTATCTTTATTTTTAACACTAGGCATATGCTCCCAAAATGTATCTCCCTGGCTAAGGCAATCTATTTGAACATTAGAAAGAGTGCCACTACTTAAAGGAGCTACTTCATAACTATCAAATAACTCTCCAAATTTTTCATACGATAATTCTAAATCGGAGTTTAAAAAATTTGATTTGAATGTTTCTAAATCGTTTTGTGTTGTAAAGCTTTGATTAGCTACTTTGATTACCCAATAGATAATAATAATGGCAATTAACCACAAAGGGATTCTAGTTTTCTTTTTCTGAGCTAATTCGTACTCTTTTGGTGGTAACAAACACTGAACCCTATTTAAAAATATAACGCCCCATTCAGGGGCTGATAATAGCTTGCTAAAATAGTGAAGCGAAGCGGAACCGAGCAAGCTGTTAGCAGTCCCGTTGCTGTAATGGCTTGTTATATACCGTTGTCTCTAATCACAACCGCCACCACTTCCACCACCGTCGCAACCGCCACTATTACTTGGCGGAATATCTACCGCTGTGCCACCACCAGAGTTACTACCTTTAGAGGCTAAACCAAGAAAACCTATGCGATGATGTGAATAAATTGCGCCAATGAATGGAAGTAACCAAGTTAGTAGAAGCAACCCTAGTTTTTCATTACCAAATCTAAAAGGACAACTAATGATAGATATGGAAACAATAAAGGAAACTAAGCAATGAGTTGCTAGAAACCAAATTAATGTGGTCGAAAACTCCATGTCGACTCCTAGGTATATAACGCCCTGTTAAGGGGCGGAAAATGCATGGCTATAATCGTGAGGAACGAACGCCAGCCACGCATTAGACGTCCATGCCTTAAACAGCTTGTTAGGTATATTCTACGAACATTGACGCTTATCAGAACTTTCTTTACAAGTTATATGGCTGAGATCCTTTGCACCATCGGAGATTAAACATAGTCGGCTATTTGCAGACTCAAAAATATATAACATATCATCATCATAAAATGATACTGCTTCGAACGTTAAAGCCTCGGCCTCATTTGTATTAGGTTCAGATATTTTAATGAAGCTAACCTTCTCAGGAAAACCTTTAATTTCCTTAACTGCATCATAAGTGTCCCCTAAACAAATTTTATCTTCATTTGCTTGCACCATAAATGAGGAAAACAGGGACACTATAAAAATAAGCCTGAAATTCAAATTACACTCCTTGTATACCTAACAGCTTATTAGTGAGACCTTGCAAGGTATGCTACCTTGTAAGGTAGGGGATTACCTATGTATAGAAAAACTAATAAAGCTTCAAAAAATTATCGTAAATCATACACTAATCGAAATTCTGATATAGAACAAGAAAGCTTTGTAGAGCCACAAAGTATTCCTGAACTAAGAAGAGTTATCGAAATCACTGATTACGATAGTGGTGAACCAATTACTCATAAACTTGAACTGTATAAAACTGATCGGATCGATTGTTATAAAGTTTTTGTCGACGGAAAACTTTGGAAAAAGCGAATTGGTTGGAGCAACATCTTGGCAGGTATTAGAAAAGCACTCCCTAGATTAGCTAGAGAATGACAGTCCGATCTTCGCTCAAAACCGACCTTTTCATCACATCTCTAGCCTGCTTCTAGCTATTTTGGTACGAACGGCCGTAATACTTTGTAGCCAGATAAATAGCTTGGAACATTGGTAGAAAGAGCAATAAACTAGTATTTATCAAACTCAACATGTGATTCCTAAATACATGAAAGAAAAAGAAGAGCACCAGGCAACAGCTCAAGCTGCGACATCAACCACTAAAACACAAGTTGTTAAAGACACCTTGGTATTTCAGGTGAAACTATTTGGTGATGGGCTTAGGGATGTTTTTCTTAGCCCTGTGTCGATAGTTGCGGCATTAGCAGGATTGATTTTTACCCCTTCGACACCAGACTATTACTTAAGAAAGTTGATGGCATTTGGCCATAAAACCGACCGATGGCTTAATTTATTTGGGACTTACGGCCAGCATTCAAACACCAATAGAACTACGTCAGACACCTACGTTAAGAAAGTAGAGGAGTTATTGATTAAAGGCAACCAAGGGCAAGAGGCAAAAGCGACAACTAAAGAAACCGAAGCGACAGCGGAAATGCAACAAGACACTGCTCAGCACGACGTTAGCAATGAAAAGCCGACTATTTCAAAGCCTTCTACTGAATAAATTAGTGTTAGGATAGCTACCTTAAATAGACATCCGGATCGCGAATCTGCATCAACATACTCGCCTCTTCTTGCGAAACATCGTTAAAACCAAACTGGCGGTACAAGCCATGAGCATCACGCGTGGCCAGCATTATTCTTCGTAAACCTTGTAGCTCAGCATGGTCCATTATGTTAGCAACTAACCACTTACTTAGCCCTTTTCCTCGATATGCCTCGAGTATAAAAACATCGGCTAAATAAGCAAACGTGGCGCTGTCGGTGATCATGCGAGCAAAACCGACTTGCTCGCCATTTTCATTAAGCACGCCAAAACATAGTGAGTTTGCTAACGCTTTTCTAAGCGTTTGTTCGGGCATACCTTTAGCCCAATAACTATGGCTAATAAATTGATGGATTACATGAAAATCCATGTCATTGAGATCAGTGGTTACCGTAAATCCATTCTTCATTTATTATCACTACGCTTTATTTTTTCAATTTAGCAAACGCATCGGCAAAAGCATTCCCCATAGCGGCATTCGCTGGCGATGTATCTTTGCGAGGTTTTTGTCCCTGATTTTTCGGTTTTGATGCTTTATGTTGAGTTGGCTTATTTTTGTTATTGCCAACATGCTTAGCTGCAGGTGCTTTATCATCTAAGCGCATAGTCAGATTAATACGCTTACGAGCAACATCACATTCAAGCACCTTAACGGTTACCACATCGCCAGCTTTAACCACTTCTCGAGGGTCGCTAACAAACTTATTCGTTAGTGCCGAAATATGAACCAAGCCGTCTTGGTGAACACCAATATCAACAAAGGCACCAAAATTAGCAACATTAGACACAACGCCTTCAAGTATCATCCCTTGTTTTAAGTCGTTGATTGATTCAACACCCTCTTTAAAACTTGCTGTTTTAAATTCTGGACGCGGATCACGCCCAGGCTTTTTAAGCTCGGCGATAATGTCATCGAAAGTAAGTTGTCCCACTGACAAGGTTTGATAATCACTAAATTGCGTATTTGACAGTACTGACTCATTGGCAATTAAGTTATCCACCTCAACATTGAGCTGCTTAATCATAGCTTCAATAACGGGGTAACTTTCTGGGTGAACACCGGTATTATCTAACTTGTTGTTGCCTGAACGAATTCTTAAAAATCCTGCTGCTTGTTCAAAAGCTTTGGGACCAAGACGAGCTACTTTCAATAACTCTTTTCGCTCAGTAAAAACGCCATGTTGATCGCGGTAATTGACAATATTTTGCGCCATTGTTTTAGATAAGCCAGCAACTCGCGCCAGTAATGATGCAGAGGCACTATTTAGGTCGACACCAACGGCATTTACACAATCCTCAATCACATCATCGAGCGATGCGGTTAATAGACTTTGGCTAACATCGTGTTGATATTGGCCAACACCAATCGCTTTAGGGTCTATTTTCACAAGTTCCGCGAGCGGGTCTTGCAAACGGCGAGCAATTGATACCGCTCCACGAATTGAAACATCTAAATCAGGGAATTCGGCCGCTGCCAATTCAGAGGCCGAATAAACCGAAGCACCTGCTTCACTGACCACAATTTTACTTGGCTTTTTCTCTTCAAACTGTGCAATGACTTCTGCAACTAATTTATCGGTTTCTCGCGAACCTGTACCGTTTCCTATGGCGATAAGCTCAACTTTGTGCTGACGCGCTAAGTTGACTAGCGTACGCATCGATTTATCCCAGTTTTTCTGTGGTTCATGTGGGAATATAGTTGCGGTATGTAGCAATTTACCCGTTCCATCGACTACCGCAACTTTACAACCGGTACGCAGTCCAGGGTCAATACCCATGGTCACTTTTGCTCCAGCTGGAGCTGCCATTAATAAATCTTTTAAGTTGTTCGCAAACACTTTAATTGACGCAAGCTCAGCTTTATCACGTAATACGCCAAAGCACTCAGTTTCAAAATGGCCCAATAGCTTTTGTTTCCACGCTTGCTGGACAACGCTAGCGATAAATTTAGCTCCGGTTTGTTGAGATATACGCAATCGGTAATGCTGTTGAATAATATCGTGTGCTGAGCAATAGCTTTTGCTATCAGAATTTGGATCAACATCAATACTTAAACGTAAGAAGCCTTCGTTTCGGCCACGTAACATAGCAAGCATTCTATGAGCTGGTACAGATTTAAGCGCCTCATGATGGCTAAAGTAATCTTTGTACTTTCCGGCTTCATTTTGCTTGGCTTTAACCACTTTGCTCGATAAATGCGCCTGCTTTTTTAAGTGGCTACGAATTTTAGCAAGCAAGTCTGCATCTTCAGCAAAACGCTCAGCCAAAATGCTCGTTACGCCATTGAGTACGGCTTCTGCATTTTCAAAACCAGCACCTTGATTGATAAAAGCTTTTGCTTCCAATTCTGGATTAAGCTGTAAGTCGCCAAATAGTTTATCTGCTAAAGGCTCCAACCCTGCTTCGATGGCAATTTGCCCTTTCGTTCGGCGCTTTGGTTTGTATGGTAGATATAAATCTTCTAATCGCGTTTTACTGTCGGCCTGCTCAATCGCTTTTTTCAAAGCATCGGTTAATTTTTTCTGCTGAGCAATATTGGTCAGCACGACTTGTCTTCGCTCTTCCAGTTCTCGCAAGTAACCTAAGCGAGTTGCCAAGGTGCGCAAGTGACCATCATCTAAACCTTGTGTTGCTTCCTTACGGTAGCGAGCAATAAATGGCACGGTAGAGCCATCGTCCAGTAATTGAATAGCCGCTTCTATCTGGGGTGTTTTAACATTTAATTCTTGAGCAATTTGTTGAGCAATTGGGCTCATAGTTAACCTTTGAAATTTTCTAGCAAGATAAAACTTGAGATATACATGGAGGCAAAGTATATACTTTTGCGAAAGATTAGTGACTAGTTAATTTTGTTATCAAATGAAAAAAAGTAACTACATAACGCGTGAAGGCTATGAACGGCTTGATCGTGAATTGAAATATTTGTGGAAAGACGAGCGCCCGAAAGTAACAAAGGCTGTATCGGAAGCGGCAGCTTTAGGCGATCGTAGCGAAAATGCAGAGTATATTTACGGTAAAAAACGCTTAAGAGAAATTGACCGCCGTGTACGCTTTCTCAATAAACGCCTAGAAGACTTACAAATTGTCTATCCGGAAAAACAACAAGAAGGCAAAGCCTATTTTGGTGCTTGGGTAACTGTGATTGATGAAGACGATAACGAGTTTACTTATCGCATTGTCGGCGTTGATGAATGGGATGTAAAAAAAGGTGAAATTAGCATTGATTCACCGGTTGCTCGCGCCCTTATCGGCAAACAAGTTGATGATGAAATAGTGGTCAAAACCCCCGATGGGGAGCGTTATTTAGAGATTATTAAAATTTGGTACAAGTAATCAAAATAAAAAAGCTGAGTATGACGTTGCCATTACTCAGCTTTTTTTAAATGTGCTTAGTGCTTTTTATTTAACGATATCCATTTCATCGACTAAGTGTTTTGCATCATCAACATATTCCATCACCCATAACATATAGCGTGAATCAACATGGATAGTACGTGTTGTTCTTGGGTCAAAATCCCAGTCTGAATTAACACTTTCAAAGGTACCGTCGAATAGCAGACCAATCAGTTCACCTTTACTATTCATGGTAGCCGATCCTGAGTTACCACCAGTAGAGTCTAGATCAGTTAAGAAATTAACTGGCACTGTACCTAAGGTTTTCAGGGCATAGTCGCCATATTTCTTATCTTTGATTAGCTCAAGTTGCTTCTTAGGTGAGTTGAATGGCTCTTCACCGGTATCTTTTTCTACAATACCTTCAACGCGGGTAAACGGTTCATAAATCATACCGTCTTTCGGTGAACCACCAATTACATTACCGTAAGTAACGCGAAGCGTTGAGTTAGCATCAGGGTAGGCTAATAAGCCTAAAGAATCTTGCCATGCAATAATCGCTTTCATGTACTGCGGACGAAGGCTAGCGCGTTTACCAGCATGTACTTTTTCCGTATTTTCAACTTCTTGGCCATGCTTAAATGTTGCCACAGCTAATTGCATAAACGGGTCTTTGCTGGCTTCTAAATCAGCAACTGACGCATCCATTAACGCAATACGCTTATCAACATTATTTAGTTCTGTTTTTTGATAAAACGATGCTAATCGCTTAGCGACTTTATCTTTGTTAAATGCTTTTGCATTTAAGCCAATATGTTTATCAAAGGCTGTTACACGTTGTGACTTATCTTGCTTAGCGTATTTTTCGATAAACATTAACCAAAGTGCTTGTTCAACACCCGCATCAAAACGACGGTCAATACGTTGTAAGCTTTGCTTAATACGATCAAAATCACGTTCTTGATAACCAGATTCGCGCTCTGCATCAGGCTTTTGTTTTTCAATAGCTAAACGGTAAAGACGCTTTGCAGCACTCAACATTTGTGAACGTGTGGCGTTGTCATATAAGAACGATGCCTTATTAAACTTGCTGATTTCAGTTTCTAATTCATCTAGCGCTGAAATAGCTTTACGGTAATGCTGACGTTCTTTGTTGTCGCCAATCCAAGTTAATAGCTCGGCTTCTCGTTGTGCACGTCGCTCTACTAAACCTACACGTTTAGCCCCTTTTAACTGGCCTTTGGTGTTCTTCATAAAATTATTTAGACCAGCAAGCAATGATTCATATTTTACGCGAGCGTCACTACCTTCTGGCGCTACACGCTCAATCGTGCCAATCCACTGTTCAATTAACGATACCCATTGTGGGTATGACCAACCAAAAACATGCTCTACTGTCACTAAACGTTGATAACGCTGTGTTCTTCCAGGATAACCAGCAGCCATTACGAAATCACCGTCATCTAAACCAGCAGCAGACACTTTTAACGTGTGCTCAGGCTTAAATGGTACGTTATCTTTTGAAAAATCTGCTGGCTTGCCATCTTTACCTACATAGGCACGGTAGAAAGCAAAGTCGCCAGTATGACGTGGCCACATCCAGTTATCGATATCACCGCCATATTTACCAACAGAGTCTGCTGGTGAATAAGCAATACGAACATCTTTAATTTCAAGTTGCTTGATAAGTTTATATTCTAAACCTTGATGGAATGATGGTACTGAACAGCGATGCCCTTCGTCTTTCTCACATTCGGCTATGATGCGCTTTTTGTTGCGATCAATTGCATCGTAACGTTCACGCCCCGTTAATTTACTGCTTAGCGAACCAACCACATCGTTTGTCACATCTTTAAAGTCAACGGTTACATAAATGCGTGAGCCCGGAGCTGCAGGTAGCTCTTCGTCAAACGACTTGGCCACAAAGCCATTTTCCAAATAGTTATTTTCCGCTGTACTATTAAATTGCACAGAACCACGCGCACAGTGATGGTTAGTCACTACTAAGCCTTGCTCTGAAACAAAAGACGCTGAACAGCCGCCTAAAGATACAACCGCGCCCATTGGGAACTTAGTTAATGAAGTTAATGACTCTGGTGGAATTTCTAATCCAGTTGCCACTAAATCTTTCTTAATTAGTGGTAGCTGCTCTGGTGTAAACATACCTTCTTTAGCCACTGTAGCTAGTGAGGCTATTAAAGCTAATGCTGTAATAGGTAACGTAAGTAAGCGTGTTACTTTGTTGGTTTTCCTAGTTATCATTCTTATTTTCCGAGGTAATAATATCCCGGCTAATATGCCACATGCACGCTAGAAAGTGGAACGTCTTTTAACAATTATTTAACAAATGTCATTTTGTCACCGGTAAATAAGCCAGCTACCAGTTTCCTGCTCGTTGCTGCTCCTCAATTATTAGCCTACAGTGTTATGTAATAAAAATAAGGAATTTACTATGCGCTTTATACTTTTGCTTTGGTTATTGGCAGCCGCTAGTTCAGCAAATACATTCACCCCTGTTGTCGACGATTTAGCAAAAATAGACTTTAGCTCGCCGCCGTCAATGTTTGAAGCCACCATAAAGTCACATGGTTCATCATTACCAACCATAATGTATAAAGCCAATGGTAAAGGTCCTCACCCAACCGTAGTGCTATTGCACGGCTTTCCTGGCAATGAGAAAAACCTCGATTTAGCACAAAGCTACCGCCGGGCCGGTTTTAATGTAATTTTCTTTCATTATCGAGGCGCTTGGGGCGCTGAAGGAGAGTATGGCATTGGCAATCAACTCGCTGATACTGCATCTGTCATTCAGCTAATACGTGACGGTAAATTTCCACAAAGTGAGTTTATTGATAAAAACAAAATTACTTTGGTTGGTCACAGCCTAGGTGGATTTAACGCCCTATATTCAGGTATGCACCAAAAAACAGCTTGTACGCTAGCTATTGCTCCAACTGATCTTGGCGGGGCAGTTGCCAACTTGGTCGATATCGATGAAGTGTTAGGCAACCCTTATTTAAGCCACCCATTACTTCCGTTAAAAGGCTATTCGTTCGTTGATGCGGTAAAGGAAGCTAAAGCCAATTTAACTGCGTTTCATTTAGCGCCACAAATGGGTAAATTTAAGCAACAACCATTGATGATCATACAAGGGAAACAAGATGTTTTTAAAGCCGGTGAACTTGTTATTATTTCACCGAAAGACAGTAATAACTTAGCACAACAAGCCATTAACAATGGCGCGAAAAAAGCGACGTATCTTGAGTTAGAAGGTGATCATGTGTTTTCTTGGAATAGAATAAAATTGGCAAAAGAAACGACTCATTGGCTACAGCAAAATTGTATGTAAAAGAAAAACATTTATAACAGTGAAACGTAAAGAAGCGACATTTAGTCGCTTCTTTTTTGGCAATT
Source organism: Thalassotalea algicola (assembly GCF_012932965.1). Classification (GTDB taxonomy): domain Bacteria; phylum Pseudomonadota; class Gammaproteobacteria; order Enterobacterales; family Alteromonadaceae; genus Thalassotalea_F; species Thalassotalea_F algicola. The sequence goes on from NZ_JABBXH010000006.1 coordinate 139,769, forward strand.
ACTCTGCGGCAATCGCTAGGTTGTCTCGTACATTTTTTTGCACGGTTATTGCGGCAAAGCCACTTAACAAATAAGCCATGGCATAAAAGCCTTTTTCACTTAATAGCAATTCAGCATTTATTAAACCTACGACTAATAACGCGATTGCCGCAGCTGACGCCACCCAACACATAATGCTATAAGGCTTTGAAATATCTTGACCTTCAATTTTGTCTCGTACTGTTTTTTGTAGAGAAACGAATGAAAACAGGCCAAAAATCAAAATAGCTAAGTAGTAGCCTTTCTCGTTTAGCGCCATTTCTGCATTCATTAAGCCAACACAAAATGCCGCAATTCCTGCAATTAACATAGCGATTGACGTAAGAGTAAAAGCTTTAGTTGGTTTAGTATTCATATTCGTTTCTCCTTAAAAATTTTGCTACCACCGTGTAGCGTTGACGAGAACGAGTATTTACTTTTGGTTTAAATATGTAAACTAAGTTGTGCAAAGGATACGATTTTTAAACCAAAAGTATACTTAAACTAAACTTTATTGCGTTTTATGGATGAATTCCGTGATCACTTGAGTCATTTGTTCAAAGTTTGGATTAAAGGTTAAACGCTGCAAGTTGGGGTATTTCGTTAAGTTCTCTGCCGTGGTCTCACCTAAGGTAACTTGTTTAGTAGTTTTACAGCTTTGATAATGTTCACTGCCAAACGTAGTTTCGCAATTACGGTAACTGCCCTGCCAACCATAATGAGGGTTAGTTGGCGAGTTAGTCACTGAAGTATGAGCCACGTTCACTATATTGCTACAATAATTATGCTTTGTTGAGTCACATTGAGCTAATACACGCTGATACGATTTAGGCAATTGGCTGAGCGAATTTGGCTGTCCAAAATAAAACAGTTCATCTAATGCGCTAGACTGTCTATTAGGTGCATTATGCCACGCAGTTAATAACTCAATTGTTGATTGTGTTTCTATCGTTGAGTCAACTTCAGAAGTAATCGTTAGCAACGGAATGTCAGGAATATTTTTGTTAACAACGAGTTTATCCGTTAGCGCATTCATCAAAGCGTGTACTTGTGCACCCGCATTTAATGGAAAAGATTCATACTTGGCAAAATCTATATCGGCACCTTTATGGGTGTAATCTAAAAACGGCAACCAATCAACAACGCCTGCTGCCCAAGCAAATTTTGATTTAGCTTTGCTTGCAGGCGCCCAAAGCATGACACCTTTCAATTGTTCTGCTTTAAATGATACCGATTTTGTTGAGTTAGTAAGCAAGTAGTCCAGAATTAATGCACCACCTGTTGAAAAGCCGCCTAAATAGACCTGTTTAAAGTCTTGCTGCATTTTATTAATGGCAAACTCGGTGGCAATCTGCCACTGCTGATACTCAACGTCCGTCAATGCATCTGGTGCAGTGCCATGTCCTGGCAACAGTAATGTTCGAACATTAAAACCCTGTGAATAGTAAAAGCTGGCTAAATCATGAAATAAATACGGCGAGTCTGTTAAGCCATGAATTAATAAAACCCCTTTATTATTGTCGGTTACCGTTAATTCAAAAGGCGCAACCAAATCTGCTACGACTAATGACTCTACAGATTTATTTAGTGCTTTGGTAACGCCTGTTTCAATTGGACATGTTAAGCCTGCTTTTGGATTCTCATTAACGATTTTTTGTTTGGCAAATTTTAAGTATTCATCAAAACTGCGGCTTAGCTGATAATCAAAGCTTAAGGGCTTTTTTGATGACGTTGCTGAAGACGTTAACTTTCGATATTGACCACTTTTCGCTAGCTGTTCAATATGCGCTACATCCTGATTTAAGGTCACACAATCATGCTGCTCAGCACTGACCGGATTATTAACTGCGATAAAAAGAGTGGCGAGATAAAAAGTAAATTTTCGCATTATATAGTTTCTTCCTTGCGTTATTTTTGTCGTCTGAATTGTTCAAACAATGACGGTTCCCATGGGCGCATGGCAAACAGCATTCCCATATGTTTACGTTTTTCCAGCGGTAAGCTACTGTCTTCAATATTTAGCTCTGCAGCATCTTTAGTAATTTGATTGAGCTTGCGCTTAATAATATCAATTGACGCTTGCGAATATCGCCCGCGTAAATAGAAGCGAAAACTGTCTTCATCATCAAATTTACTGGCCATAAAACGATTAAGCACTTCTTTTTCCATAAATTTTTCAAGTGGACCATTTTTGATCCATCGAAAATCTTGAGCGATCAGCAATTTATAATCGTTATTGGGTAGTAACTGTATCAGCTTTATCTTATCCAGCTTTGCCATAAGCCGTATGCCTTCATGCTGATCAATTTCATAGTGCTCGGTAATTTCTTCAAAATTCCAATAATCTCGTACTAGTACAGCCACCAATAACAATTTTGGGTTTTCTATCAACTCTTGCTCTTGCTCTAACGTAAGTTCGGTCAGTTGTTGTTGCTGTTTTTCCGAAATTGCAAACAAATCAGATAACGATAAATTGATAATGCTACAAATTTGCTCCAAGCGTTCCAACGAAAAACTATTGGTCGCAAAAACCCGCTTAATGTTCGCTTCACTTAACTCTAAAGACTCAGCAATTTGCCGGTAAGTGACTTTATGCTGTTTCAGTAGTTGTTTGAGCGTTTCAGTGATTTGTTTTATCTGACTCATTTTTTATAGCTACCCTCTTTTCGCCAGAAAGTATATTTTTTTAATACCTTAAGTGTTTTCAAACAATACATCAACCAACTTAGTTTACACATTAAATACGCACCACTAAGGTAGATAGCAATTCAACTGTGAAGGAAAATATGATGAAAACATTTACTTATTTAACTTGTGTAAGCGTGTTATTAACTTCTTTTGTGACATTTGCTGAGCCATCAGCAAACCACTCCAGTAAAGCGAGTAAGCATTCTGCTTTAGCAGTATCACATGGTGCTGTAGGTAGTGCTCAAGTAGCAAGTGCTGCCGTAGCTATTCCGCTTGTAGTGACTGGCAGTGTTGCCTTAAGCGCAGGTGCTGCAAGCGTAGCGGTTGCAGATGGCTTATCAGATGCTACAACAAGCAAAGCACGTAATGTACAACCAGCGAAGAAAGTAGCGCTAGAAGTAACTGAAATTACCATTACTGTTGATCGCTCTCCTGATCAAGCCATGAAAGCGAATCAGTAAAAACGCTGCCATAGACTAACAACAGATAAGGAGAATCATGATGAAAAAGTATATTTTTACACTCGTATTTTGTGTTCTGTCAGCGTTTTCACATGCTGGCAGTAACCAAGCAACAGAATCAAAATTTAAACCAGAAGAAATTGCGAAGTTTGCCAAGGACGTCGAAAAATACGCGGCACAGCAAGGCGCTCGCGCTTTCATCATCGCTAGAGTTGGTCAGCCAAAATCAAAACTACCAAAAGGTATCGAATTTACCCATACCGCGATTGCTGTGTATTCAGAAATTACCTTAAGTGACGGCAAAAAAGCGAAAGGTTACGCCATACATAACCTTTATCAAGACGCTGAAAATAGCGGTAAAAGCTCGTTAGTTACAGACTATCCAGTAGATTTTTTCTGGGGTGCTCATGAATTAAAAGCAGGCATTGTAATACCAACCCCAGAGCTTCAAGCAAAAATTATTGAGGTTATTGCCAATGGTAAAGATAAACAAATGCATAACCCTAAGTATTCATTAATTGCTAACCCATTTAATAATAAATACCAAAACTGTACCGAACATACGCTAAATATTATTAACGCCGCAATTTATGACACAACCAATATGAAGCAGCTAAAAGCAAATACCAAAGCGTACTTCACACCGCAACGAGTAAAGGTAAGTGGTTTTAAACTAGCGTTAGGTGGAATGTTTTCAGACGGAATAACAACTAAAGACCATAGAGGTAAAATTAGAACGACCTCATTTGGTTCAATACGCCAATACTTAAGTCAATATAAACTGACTGATAAAGCGCATATATTTAAGGCTTAATTGTATCCTTAGCTGTTGATGATTTGGTGTTACCAACAGCTAAGTTTTTGCATTGATATAGACAATCGAAACTCTATAACCGGGTTTTAGATATGAGCTTTAGGGTAAGATTCTTACTCTAAAGTTTTTCCCTTTCATTTTACCATCCATAATTTTCTTCACGGCAGTTTTAGCCACTTTACTTTCTACCGCAACATAGGCTTTTACATCAAATACTTGAATTTTTCCTACCTGATTTCCTTGGATGCCACCTTTACCCGTTAGGCCACCTACAATATCACCTGGACGTAACTTTTGTTTTTTACCACCGTCAATTTGTAAGGTGGTCATTTTAGGTTTTGGCGGACGCTTTGAAAATACGCTGTTGTCTGGCAATACATAGTCTTCAATTTCCATATTTTGATAAGTTTCAATATCAGCAATACGGCGAGAGTCTTTGTCGCAATAAATTGAACACGCAATTCCCTTGCCGCCTGCACGACCTGTTCGACCAATTCTATGTACATGAACTTCCGGATCTGGGGTAATGTCGTAGTTAATTACTGCTTCTAAGTCATCAATATCTAAACCACGAGCAGCCACATCGGTAGCAATTAAAATAAGCGCACTTTTATTGGCAAATTTTAATAATGTTTCATTGCGATCACGTTGTTCTAAATCGCCATGCAGCGCCAATGCACTAAAGCCCAAGTCTGCAAGACCGTTAGCCACTTCTTGTACCGCTATTTTGGTATTACAGAAAATAACCGCTGATTCTGGCTGATGTTCTAGCAATACACGTTGTACGGCATCAAGTCGGTCTTCATTACTGTCTACACGGTAAAACGCTTGTTCAATCGTGCTTTCTTGGTGAACGGAAGTCACTTTTACATGTTCTGGTTGTTTTAATATTTTGCTTGATATGGCTTTAATTTTATCAGGAAAGGTTGCGCTAAATAGTAAGGTTTGTCGATCATCAGGGCACTGGCCAACAATGGCATCAAGAGAGTTCTGAAAACCCATTTCCAACATGCGATCGGCTTCATCAAGCACTAGCATATTTAGGTTCATTAAATTTAAACGGCCTTTTTGTAAATGATCTTCAATACGCCCTGGTGTTCCTACAATAATATGCGCACCATGTTCTAGCGACCCTATTTGCGGACCAACTGGCATACCGCCACATAACGTTAGAATTTTGATATTGTGAATGGCACGGGCTAATTTGCGTAACTCTTTTGCTACTTGGTCAGCTAACTCTCGAGTCGGACATAACACTAACGATTGCACGCGAAATTTCTTCACATCAAGCTTATTTAATAAACCTAAACCAAATGCTGCGGTTTTACCTGAACCAGTTTTCCCTTGGCCGATCACGTCTTTACCTTTAAGAATTGATGGCAAGCTTTGCGATTGAATTTCGGTCATTTCGCTATAACCAAGTGTTGTTAAGTTGTCGAGTAACGGCTTTTTCAGCGTAAGGATAGAGAATTTAGACGATTGCAAAAGAAACCTCTTAATAAATGGTAGGGAAAGCAATATGATAATGGCTGTATTGTAGCAGCTAGCGCCCTAATTAGCTGTGGTAATTCCTCTGCTTGGATATTTAAATGAAATCTGTTGCTATTTTTGTCGACGTACAAAATATTTATTACACCACGCGCCACGCATTTGGCCGGCAATTTAACTACCGAGCGTTTTGGCAAACAATACAAGAAAGCGACAATATTGCTATCGCCAATGCTTATGCAATTCAGCGTAGTGACGACCAACAACATAAATTCCAAAAAGCGTTAAAACATATTGGTTTTAATGTGAAGTTAAAGCCTTTTATTCAACGCAGCGATGGTTCAGCAAAAGGTGACTGGGATGTCGGCATTACCATAGATATTATGGAAGCAGCGGCGCAAGTTGATAAAATTATATTGCTTTCTGGTGATGGCGATTTTGATTTATTGTTGCGACATGTTGCCGCTAAGCATGGCATTGAAACTCAGGTCTTTGGCGTTGAGCAGCTAACGGCGAACTCCTTAATTGAATCGGCGGCAAGATTTACTGCAATTGATGAGGGGTTGCTGCTATAAAAAAAGCGCACGCACGAATTAATGCGAGTAACGCGCGCTTTTTTTATTCATTAGCCAAACTAAATAACTGTTAAGAAGATGCTAAGTTATCAAGTAGCTGCATGACTTGTTCACTTGCTGCTTCCATTTGCGCTAAGTAATTAGAAGCCGAAGCTTGATCACCATTTTCTAAAGCCTGTAAGGCTGCTACACCACTTTCATGGACAGAGCGATGTGGCGACTCCAACTGCTTAAATGAACTATGTTGACTGAACTGTTCTCGACCTTCACTGCTGTACCATTGCCCTAATCGACACATCGTATGATCCGAAAATTCATTTATCGCTTTAGAACTCAAACCAGCGGCAACGGCATAAATATCACCTTTCCAAACAATATGATCGAGCTTTACCGTTTGAATAAATGATGCCATAGCCGCTTGGGCGATAGTCGATGACATTGAACTACACTGGCTAATTATTGATTGATAATCTGTATTTAACTGATTAACACCGTCGGATAACTGGCTATTACTATTCTGGATATTTTCTACCGAATCGACTGTTTCTGTGGTTGAATGAATGATCTCACCCACTAAATCCTGAACATCTTTTGCCGAGGTGTTGGTATTATTTGCTAATGCGCGAACTTCATCAGCTACCACGCTAAACCCTCGTCCAGCATCACCGGCACGTGCTGCTTCAATTGCAGCATTTAGTGCCAATAAATTAGTTTGATCTGAAATACTCGAAATCGTCGCAACAAATTTATTAATACTATCGGCACGGTCGGAAAGGCCTGAGATTTGTTCTGACATACTGCCCATTTTGCTAGTAAGTGACTGCATATCAGTAACAATTTCAGCAATAGCACTGCTTGAACTATCTAACGTATCATGAATAGCACCAGAAGATTTTCGTTCTTCATCGATTGCCTGAAAAGCAACAAGCACCGACTCACGAATGCCCGTTACTTGGTTAATACAGCTTACGGCATTTTCCAGCATTTCCTGCACAAAACCTCCACTGTGCACGGAAGTCTCCTGTGCTTCAATTGCAGACATTGCTTCAACTTCAGCTTTTAATTGCTGATGCTCTTGCTGCAAATCATGCATTGATGCTCTTAACGATTCGTTTTCTTGTGCTAATTGTTCGTATTTTGATTTTAAAACAAACATTTATTTTACTACTCCCCAAATAACATTCTTCTATCTTATCAACAATGTAAATAACGACTACAAGACCTTTATATGACTATTTTTTAAAACTAAGCTAGCTTTTAATTCGTGTTTTTACTGGCACTTGACAGACATCTAATACTGGCGGTGGTTTCTTGTAAAAAAACTCACTTGGCCGTGATCGACGTTTAGCCAACTTTTCTTCAAATGCAGGGCTTTCTGTATCTTCAACCTGCAAATTTATTTGCTCACTTTTAGGTAATTCTGACATCAATGTAAAACTGGCGATTTGAGTGAAACTAGCACTATCAACAGGCTCTTGCCCTTCAATTACCGAAGTGCGGACAATTGACTGGACATGTTCCATGCCATAGATTACTCGGCCCAAAACCGTCATTATCCGATCTAGATATCGCGGCGCTTGCCCATTAGTAATGTAAAAATGGCTGGTTGCGGTATCTGGCTTGTTACCGCGTGCCATAGCTAGCACACCAGGGCAATGGGTTAACCATGCCTTTTTTTCACTTGCACTAACACCAACTGCAAAACCTTGTTTAAAACCAGTATGTTCTGCAAACATATCCGGTGCTTGTACTTGAGTATACTCCCAATTAGGAAATATGCTGACTTCTGGCTCAATTTTTAATGTTTTTTCTTTTTCTTGCCCGACGTATGCTGCTGGCCCCGCCTGCGCTACAAAGCCATCTATTACGCGATAAAATTTATTTCCTTGATAATGGCCGGACTTTATCAATGATTTAAAGTGTTCTATGTGATTTGGCGCAAATTCGGGAGCCAATTCAATCACAACCTTGCCTTGCGGTAGGGTCATCACCGCAAGGTTTTCAAGGTTTGGTGTCCGCCACTGCGTTTTGTTTTCAGCACAAGCGCTATTTAGCATTAACACCGACGCTAAACAAATTGCTAATTTCGTTAGTTGTTTCATTGTCTTATTTTAATTTTTTAAATGATTATAGGCACTCTATCGGTATTTTGCCCTATTGTCTTTAGAACTTAAGACTTGCTAACATTGCTTTTGCTAAAATACTGCTGCTGGAGCCTAAGGTGAATAAAAGCACCATTACCAATTTAATCGCATTATTACTCGTGATTTGCGGGCATTTTTTTTCAAACCCCATACTCTTTACCGTTGGACTATTTGCCTTATCAGGTGCCGTAACCAATTGGCTAGCAGTACATATGCTATTTGAGAAAGTGCCAGGACTGTATGGTTCAGGTGTAATTCCTGCTCGATTTGAAGACTTTAAAGTAGGTATCCGCCAGCTCATGATGAATCAGTTTTTCACTAAAGAGAATATCGATCGCTTTTTATCGGATGATAAAGGCGGCGCGGCCAGCATCGATTTAGCACCCGTTATAGAAAAAGTCGATTTAAATCCTGCTTTTGACGGCATGATCGAAGTAATTGAAAACTCTTCTTTTGGGGGTATGTTAGCCATGGTTGGGGGTAGTGAAGCTTTACAACCCATGCGAGAACCTTTTATCGAGCGAATGAAAACAGCTGTAACCGAAATCACTCAAACAGATACTTTTAATCAAAATCTAAGAGAGTCTTTAGAAGGTGATAGCAATATTGCCCATATGCAAGACAAGGTAAGCGATATTATTGAACAACGTTTGAATGAATTAACCCCACAACTCGTTAAAGAAATTATTCAAGAAATGATACGGACTCATTTGGGTTGGCTTGTGGTTTGGGGTGGTGTATTCGGCGGTTTAATTGGCTTAGCTGCGGCGCTAACCAACACTCTGTAATACGAGAAATTAACGAATTATTTTCGATTACTGAAGATGTAATTAACCCTGTAAATTTTTAGGGCAAATTAAATTTACAGTTTGCTTTAATTTTTTACGGTAATGTCTTTAATTTAGCCATCTAAATAGCTATGCTTATGCTTTAGTTGCGCTATCAATTTCTGATGGCGTTTTTCTTCCTCCAACAAAAAGGTAAATGGAGTCATGTTTGGTAGCTTAAAGGCTTTGCCAGCCGATCCAATTTTAGGGTTGTCGGCAAAATATCGTGAAGATGCGAATCCGCAAAAAATCGACTTAGGTGTAGGTGTTTATAAAGACGAAGCTGGTCACACCGCTATTTTAGATTGTGTTAAACAAGCAGAAAAATACCGTCACGATAACGAAGATACCAAAGTATACATTGGCCCTACTGGCTCGCCTTTGTTTAACGAGGAAATGGCAAAGCTAATTTTTGGTAATCACAATGTTTTAACGGCGAATCGTGCACGTACGGTATCAACACCAGGTGGTACTGGCGCTTTACGTGTTGCCGCAGAATTTATTAAATCATGTAAGTCAGGCACAACCATTTGGGTAAGCAACCCAACTTGGGCAAACCACACAGGTTTATTTAGCGCTTCGGGATTAACAGTAAAAACTTACCCTTACTATGATTACGAAAATAAACAACTAGACTTTGATGGCATGTTAGCTGCGCTTAAAGAAGTTAAGTCTGATGACGCTGTACTACTGCACGCGTGTTGTCATAACCCAAGTGGTATGGACTTAAGCCAAGAACAATGGCAACAAGTAGCAGAAGTTGCGAAAACTAATGGTTTCTTACCTGTTATTGATATGGCTTACCAAGGCTTTGGTGACGGGTTAGACGAAGATGCTTACGGCCTTCGTTTAATGGCTGACAGCGTTGAAGAAATGATTGTCTGTAGCTCTTGTTCTAAAAACTTCGGTTTGTATCGTGAGCGTATTGGCGCAACGACCATTATTGCGTCATCAACTACTGCAGCAGACATTGCGAGTTCAGTATTATTGTCTGTAGTTCGTTGTATTTACTCTATGCCTCCAGCACATGGTGCAGCGCTTGTTGAGACAATTTTAAGCTCTGATGAATTACGCCACCAATGGTATGGTGAACTTAAAGATATGCGCGATCGCATTAACGGTAATCGCCAGCTTTTAGTTGAAAAATTAATTGAAAGTGGTGTAACTCGTGACTTTAGCCATATCGTTCGTCAAAAAGGTATGTTCTCGTTCCTGGGAATAACACCTGAGCAAGTGCAACAACTTCAAGATGAATATAGCATTTACATGGTAGGGTCGAGCCGCATGAGTATTGCTGGTATCGCACAAAGCAATGTTGATTACTTAGCTCAATCTATCGCTAAAGTACTTTAAAACATATGTTTTTAAAAAAGCCGGGCTTGCCCGGCTTTTTTGTTCCCGTTAAAGACAAAAGTTTAGGTTTTAGGTATAGTGCGCTGCATTCTTTCTATTGCGAGTTTATGACATGGTTAAAGGCAACCTTTTTATCTTATCTGCCCCTAGTGGAGCAGGAAAATCTAGCTTGATATCTGCCCTACTCAAACACGAATCATCTCGCCCTATGCAGGTGTCAGTATCAACAACGACACGAAATCCTCGCCCAGGCGAAGAAAATGGAGTTCATTATCATTTTGTTGAAAAAAAGACCTTTGAACAACAAATAGCAGAAAATGTTTTTTATGAATATGCCGAAGTATTTGGTAATTATTATGGCACTTCTTCGGCAGCCATAGATGAACAACTGAGCCAAGGAATCGATGTATTTTTAGATATTGATTGGCAAGGCGCACAACAAGTTCGCATGAAGAAGCCTGATGTCACGACAATTTTTATCGCACCGCCTTCAAGAAAAGAATTAGAAAACCGTTTGCGTGGTCGTGGCCAAGATAGCGATGAAGTTATTGCTGACCGCATGGCACAAGCACAGTCAGAATGCTCACATTATCAAGAGTTTGACTATATTATCGTCAATGATGATTTTGATACAGCATTAACGGATTTAGTCACCATAGTGAACAATCAAAGGCTAAAACGCAGCCAACAAACCACTGTTTATCAAGATTTATTCAACGACCTATTGGCTAATGATTGAACTTGATACCCAGGAAACTTCATATTTCAGAGCTTTCTAAGTAAGCACAACTCAAGGCGAGTTAATGCAGGAATGTAGGTACCTTTCTAGTTAACGCAACGATGATTTGGGCTTATGGATATGCTCGATACCGCGAGCTTTAACAGGGTTTTGCAGCGTTATTAATTTTGACAAGGGTGCACCATTATCGGCAATTAATGCCTTGCTCAAGTCCTGTTTAATTCTCGCTGAAATCTTGTACTTTAAAGTCTCATGGGTATATAATAGACGGCTATTTTTGAAATTAATCATTGTGGAGTAGCTAAATGGCTCGCGTAACTGTTGAAGATGCAGTAGATAAAATCGGCAACCGCTTTGACTTGGTGTTAGTTGCATCACGTCGTGCTCGTCAAATCGCCACTGGCGGTAAAGATCCTTTAGTTGAATTAGAAAACGACAAGCCAACAGTATTGGCTTTACGTGAAATTGAAGCAGACTTAATCTCTAACGACCTTATGGATGAAGCTGATCGTCACGAGCAGGTTCAACAAGAGTCAGCAGAATTAGCAGCTGTAGCAGCAATCGTTGGTGGCCAACAAGGTTAATCCCGCATTGTTCTGCTAGAAAACGCGTTCACGCCTTAAGTCGTTTACGCGTTTTTTTATACCTGTATTGGCATTCCCGCCAATAATGCGTATCCTACGAGTATTCCCGCTTTTCTTTAACATCACTTCATTTAAATTTGGGAGTAATGAGTGTATCTATTTGAGCCGTTAAAAGAATTTGTCTCTAGTTATCTGTCAAAAGTACAGATTGATTTACTCAAAGAAGCTTATATCGTGGCGCGCGATGCTCACGATGGTCAAATGCGCTCGAGTGGCGACCCTTATATTACTCACCCTGTTGCTGTTGCGCTGAATCTAGCGAAAATGAATCTTGATCATGAAACGCTAATGGCTGCATTACTTCATGATGTAATTGAAGATACTGAAGTGACAAAAGATGAGCTTGCTGAATTATTTGGCTCTACTGTCGCAGAATTAGTTGAAGGTGTGAGTAAGCTCGATAAGCTTAAATTTGACAACAAAGAAGAAATGCAAGCGGAGAACTTCCGTAAAATGGTATTAGCGATGACCGAAGATATTCGCGTTATCCTGATCAAGCTTGCTGACCGCACACATAACATGCGAACTTTAGAGTCCCTTCGACCTGAAAAGCGCCGCAGAATTGCCCGTGAGACATTAGAAATTTATGCGCCAATTGCCAACCGTCTTGGTATTCATAATATTAAAAATGAGCTAGAAGTTTTAGGTTTTGAAGCACTTTACCCAATGCGTTCTCGCGCATTACTTTCCGCTGTTAAGCAGGCACGTGGCAACCGAAAAGAAATCATTAACAATATCCAAGGTGAAATTGAGCAACGCTTATCAGAGGTAGGAATTAAAGCCGAAGTTATTGGCCGCGAGAAGCACCTTTATTCGATTTACCGCAAAATGCTGAATAAAGAACTGATGTTCAACGAAGTGATGGATATTTACGCTTTCCGGGTTATCGTACCGGAAAAATTAGATGACTGTTACCGAGCTTTAGGCGCCGTACACAACTTGTTTAAGCCAATTGAAACTCGCTTTAAAGATTATATCGCAATCCCAAAAACCAACGGTTATCAATCATTGCATACTTCGCTTATTGGCCCACACGGCATTCCTGTTGAGATTCAAATTCGTACCAACGATATGGATCAGATGGCCGACAAAGGCGTAGCTGCTCATTGGCTCTATAAACAAGACAATGATGACAGCGGCACCACAGCACAAATGAAAGCACGCCGTTGGATGCAAAGCTTATTAGAACTGCAACAAAGTGCCGGTAGTTCATTTGAATTTATTGAAAACGTAAAATCAGATTTGTTCCCAGAAGAAATTTACGTATTTACCCCTGACGGGCGAATTATTGAACTACCTATGGGTGCTACTGCCGTAGATTTTGCGTATGCAGTACATACCGATGTTGGTAACTCTTGTGTCGGTTGTAAAGTTGACCGTAAGCCATACCCATTAAGTCAACCAATCGATTCAGGTCAAACCATCGAAATCATTACCTCACCGGCAGCAAGACCTAATGCAACATGGTTAAACTTCGTGGTAACAGCAAAAGCACGATTACAAATTCGCACCTACTTGAGATCACAAGAGGAAAACGAGTCACAAGCGCTAGGTCTTCGTTTACTTAGTCATGCATTAGGTACAACAAAACTAGAAGACATCGAACAAGATAAGATTGATCAAGTAGTTTCAGAAACAGGTAACGATACGTTTGATCAATTACTCGTTAACATTGGCCTAGGTAATGCGTTAAGTATTGGTATTGCTCGCCGCTTAACGGATGAATTTACCGAAGACAGTACAGAAGCAACAAATACAAAAACCAAAATGCCAATAAAAGGCACAGAGGGGATGCTAGTTACCTATAGTAAATGTTGTCGTCCTATCCCTGGTGATAGTATTCTTGCATACTTGAGCCCAGGTAAAGGCTTAATTGTTCACCAAGCTAACTGTAAGAACGTAAAAGCGCATGAAGCAAAATTATTCCCAGTAAAATGGGATACTGATATCGATAAAGAATTTATCGCTAAGCTTCGTGTAGAAATTGTTAACCATCAAGGTGCTTTAGCCGCATTGACCAATGTAGTCGCTAAAAGTGAATCAAATGTCCATTCATTAAATTCAGGTGAAAAAGATACTGGGCTTTATGTCATCGACATGGAAATTACCTGTCGCGACCGTATTCACTTAGCCGATATTATTCGCAAAATTAAAGTAATGGTTGATGTACAAAAAGTACTTCGAAATAAATAGAAAATAGCAGGATATTTATGAAAACTATTGTATCAACAGACAGCGCACCTAGCGCCATTGGCACGTACAGCCAAGCAGTAAAAGTGACCAACACTGTATACCTTTCTGGTCAAATTCCTCTTATTCCAGAAACGATGGAAGTTATAGAGGGTGGTTTTGCCGAACAAGCAGAGCAAGTATTTAAAAACCTTGTTGCCGTTTGTGAAGCGGCTGGTGGTTCAATAAATGACATGGTGAAAGTGAATATCTTTATGACTGATCTCGCTAATTTTGCGACAGTTAACGAAATTATGGCAAAACATTTTCAAGAACCTTACCCTGCACGTGCTGCAATTCAAGTGTCGGCTCTCCCTAAAGGTGTAGATATTGAAATTGACGGTGTCATGGAAATTCCAAACGTCGCCTAAAATTTGGCTTGATCTACAACTGTCTAAATTCAATTTAGACAAACGAAAATTGAACCGTTTAAGTGCGAATTTTTTATATAGTTCGTAATTAGACAGGCACTGAAAGTTTTAAACGTATGAGCATACAACCAGTATGTGATTTCGAATGAAACTATCAGTAACGCCGTGTTAATATGAAATGTGACGAATAAAATGACACCAGAAAGACACCAACGAATTCTCTCTATGCTTGCCCACCGCCAGCCTGATCTAACGGTTTGTATGGAAGGTGTTCATAAACCTCACAATCTAGCCGCGGTTGTTCGTACATGTGATGCCATTGGTGTTAGTGCGGTACATGCAGTATGGAAAAACGAACAAATGCGCGCATCTGGCGGCATTGCTGCTGGCAGCCAAAACTGGGTTGATGTTCACAATTACACCAACACGAAAGATGCTATTACCGAAATCAAAAAACAAGGTATGCAAGTTCTGGTAACCAACCTATCTGACAAAGCCGTCGATTTTCGCGAGATTGATTACACTAAGCCAACAGCAATAATATTAGGCCAAGAAAAGTTTGGCGCTTCTGATGTTGCCAAAGAAATGGCCGACCAAGATATTATTATTCCTATGGTAGGAATGGTGCAGTCTTTAAATGTTTCAGTAGCTAATGCCGTTGTGCTATATGAAGCGCAGCGCCAGCGTGAACTTGCAGGAATGTACGGAAAATCAACCATTGACGAAGATACTCGTCAGCGCATGTTATTTGAAGGTGGCCACCCAATTTTCGCCAAAGTATGTAACACTAAAGGCTTACCTTACCCACATATCAATGATGACGGTGAAATTATTGCCTCTGATGATTGGTGGCAAAAAATGCAAATGAGCCAGGAAGCTTGGGCTGATATTGACGACGAATAATTTATCTAGTGCCATGGCAGAGAAAGGACTCACCAATTTAGCAAAAGTCACCATCGCCTCACTGAAAGGCGTGGGACCTGCGATGGCAGATAAATTTGCAAAACTAGGGCTAAACTCTGTCCAAGACTTACTTTTTCACTTACCCTTGCGATATGAAGATCGCACCAGAATAACCGCTGTTCGTGACCTTATGCCTGGAATCTATACCAATATCATTGGTGAGATTACCAATAATCAAGTCGTGCTTGGCCGTAAACGAATGCTGGTCATTACCCTTAATGATGGTTCCGGCTCTATCGACTTACGGTTTTTCCATTTTTCTGCGGCCCAAAAAAATGCACTATCTATTGGTACAGAAATTCGTTGCTATGGTGAAGTGCAACGCGGCCCTAGAAGCTTTCAAATTGTACATCCTGAATATAAGCAACTCGATAAAGATAATGAATTAACGGCTGTCGAAGAAACATTAACGCCAGTTTACCCCACCACTGATGGTTTGAGGCAAATTACTTTTCGTAACATTTCCGAACAAGCGATAAAGCGATTAGATCACGGTAGTGTCGAAGAACTATTACCGGCTGAATTTTCTAACGAACCCTATACTTTGGCACAAGCATTAAAACTGATACATCGACCACCACCAGATGTTTCTACAGAGCAATTGGAAAATGGTAAGCATCCCGCACAGTTACGACTAATTAAAGAAGAGTTATTAGCTCATAACCTTAGTATGCTTAAGCTAAGACAATCTGCAGACAAACACGATGCAGTGTCATTATCGCTTGATAGTAAACTCAACAGTGCATTTTTAGACAGTCTGCCATTTAGCCCTACCAATGCGCAAAAGCGGGTAGTCGAAGAAATTAGAACTGATCTCAATCGAAACTTACCGATGATGAGGCTAGTGCAAGGTGACGTTGGTTCAGGAAAAACGTTAGTAGCAGCACTTGCGGCGATAACAGCGATAGGCAAAGGCTACCAAGTCGCACTAATGGCACCGACTGAAATTCTTGCCGAGCAACATGCCATCAATTTTCAACAATGGTTTGAACCTCTTGGTATCACGGTGGGTTGGTTAGCGGGTAAAACTAAAGCAAAAGCCAGAAATGAAGCACTAACCAGCATTGCCGATGGTACTATGCAAATGGCAGTCGGTACTCACGCGCTATTTCAAGAACAGGTTTCTTTTAATAAGCTCGCCTTAATTATCATCGACGAACAACACCGCTTTGGTGTTCATCAACGTTTGGCACTCAGGGAGAAAGGCGCTTTCGATAATATGTACCCTCATCAGCTGATTATGACCGCCACGCCAATTCCACGAACACTGGCGATGACTGCTTACGCTGATCTAGATACTTCAGTGATTGATGAATTACCACCTGGCCGTACGCCGATTAATACCATTGCCCTACCCGACACCCGACGAGATGACGTTATTGAACGTATTCGTCAAGGGTGTACACAAGATGACCGCCAAGCATACTGGGTGTGTACTTTAATTGAAGAATCCGAAGTCTTGCAGTGCCAAGCCGCAGAAGATACTGCAACTTATTTACAGGAAGTATTACCTGAGCTACGTATTGGATTAGTACATGGCCGAATGAAACCTGCTGAGAAGCAGGCAGTAATGGAAGCATTTAAAAATGCTGAGCTTCACTTGCTCGTAGCAACTACCGTAATTGAAGTCGGTGTTGATGTACCTAACTCAAGCCTGATGGTTATTGAAAACCCAGAACGTTTAGGGCTTGCGCAATTACACCAATTACGTGGCCGTGTCGGTCGAGGCTCTGTCGCATCACACTGCGTTTTGATGTACAAATCACCGCTATCTAAAACAGCCACTAAACGTTTAGGCGTTTTAAGAGAAAGCAATGACGGCTTTGTTATTGCTCAAAAAGATCTAGAAATTAGAGGTCCTGGTGAATTGTTAGGCACTAAGCAGACTGGTCTTGCCGATCTAAAAATTGCCGACCTAGTTCGAGATAAAGACATTATTCCGGAAGTCCAACAGCATGCATACTTGCTTTGGCAACAACACCCCAAACAGGCCGAGGCTATTATTATGCGTTGGTTAGGAAACCGCGAACATTACTCTAATGCATAAATCTAGTTGGCTATGTAATTTATTAGAGGAATAACTTAACTAATTAGCACACCTTCATTCAAACTAGTTTCATGGATATTTAGGCAAACCTACGCCACACTATTGCATAAGCAAAAGGAATACTCATATGTTCAAAGTCGCCGTTTTTAGTAGCAAAAAATACGATCAGGTATTTATCAATCGCTTCAACCAGAACACTGATTTAGTGTTTGAGTTTTTTGAAAGTAAGTTAAGCGCCGAAACAGTCGAACTTGCTCACAACTTTGATGCTATTTGTATCTTTGTGAATGATGAAGCAAACACTCAAGTACTCCATAAACTAACGGAGCTAGGGATTAAGACTATTGCTCTTCGCTGTGCTGGCTTTAACAACGTTGATATTGAATGTGCTCAATCTTTAGGTATGAAAATTTGCCGCGTACCTGAATATTCACCCGAAGCTGTTGCCGAACATACTGTAGGCTTAATGCTCACCCTTAGCCGTAAATTTCACAAAGCCTATAACCGCATACGAGAAGACAACTTTTCGCTAGACGGCTTAATGGGTTTTAATTTGAACAAAAAAACAGTTGGTATTATAGGTGCAGGTCATATCGGCTTAGCGACATTAAAAATATTAAAAGGTTTTGGTTGTAAACTCATTGCAAACGACCCTTACCCTAATCCAGAAGCGGTAAATTTAGGTGTTAATTTTGTTGAACTTGAGCAGCTTTTTTCTAAGTCAGATATCATCAGTTTGCACTGCCCTCTTAATTCTGAAACTCGCCACATTATTAACGAGCAATCACTAAACTATATGAAACCCAACGCCATGTTAATTAATACCAGTCGTGGCGGACTTATTGATAGTCACTCAGTCGTTACCGCATTAAAGCGCAAAAAGCTGGGCTATTTGGGTATTGATGTATACGAACTAGAAAGCAATTTATTTTTTGAAGACTTATCGGGCGAAATTATACAAGATGATATTTTTGCGCGACTTAGTACCTTCCCCAATGTACTGATTACTGGCCATCAAGGCTTCTTTACTGAAGAAGCCATCTCGACCATCGCCAACACGACTATCAATAGCCTGAGTATTTTACTTAACGGTAAAGTATTAGAAGAACACTTCTTATTGTATTAACTCTTTACAATTATCAACAGCAAAGTGTTGAAATATTTTACACTAATAGACGGTTTATTTTACAGCGCCTACTAACACCCTGTTTTGTATACTAAATTATAGAAGGCATGCTTTTTGCTTTTATTTACGTAAATACGAAAACTTTAGATGTATGTTAGTTGAGGTTTCAGTGAAAAAATTATTAATTTCAGTAGTAATGCTTGCCTTTTCTTTGGTTAGCTATACGAGTACCGCTACATTAATTACTCATGATTTAGAAGTAGTCGTTGTTAACGGCCTTTCTCCTGAAGATGTTCCTGAATTAGGGACTACAGGCTCTGTACAAATATCCTTCGATGATTCATCCGCGACCGTACAAGGCTCAGGTTTTAATGTGTTGTCAGGCATTACAATGAATTTAAATATCTTCGGCCAGCTATTTACTGGCGCAGATGATTTTATGTTCAGCCCTCGTTTAACCTTAGATGGTGACTACAACATTACTGGAATTGAATTTACCGTTTACGAAAGTGTGCCATTTGTAGCCCCGTTTAACTTTGTAGATATCACTAATCCCGCTATTAGTGGCTTCGGAAGCTATGCTGTGAAATTACCAGCTCCAGATGTAAACCCATACCTATGGGAAATCGTTACCTTTGGCTTTGATCAGCCTGGACCACCAACTATTCCAGAGCCTAGTTCAATAGTATTAATGTTGTTAGCTTGCACCTTATTAGCAGGTAAACGATTTAAGAAAACTTAATATCTATTAAATTACTTATAATAAAAAAGCCGACGAAATGTCGGCTTTTTTATTTTTAGCTATTAACATTCTACCTTTCACTCATTACTATGAAGCCAAGTTTAATGCTACTAAGGAGTAGCTTTTGAAAAAGTTAATGCTATTTATATGTGCTTTCAGCATATTGCTTTCAGCTTGTACAGAACCTAATAAAAATAAAGAAAACATGAACAAAATTAATACAATAGCAGAGAAATATGTCAAGTTAGTGCTTGATGTAGGTCATCACCATAGTGCCTACATTGACGCCTATTACGGTCCAGAAGAGTGGAAAGCAGAAAGTCATAAGAAACCATTAGCAGAGCTTTTGACTGAGACTCGCGATCTTATTAATAAACTCAATTCAACACAAGTAGAAGCTAGCCAAGCATTACGAAAGCAATTCTTAGCAATTCAGCTCAACTCTATTGTCATGTTTATTCGATTGCAACAAGGTGAGCAAATCACATTCGATGACGAATCACTTGGTTTATATGACGCCATTTCTCCAAACACCACAGAAGTAGAGCTAAATAAATCACTCCAAGAACTAGAGTTATTAGTGCCTGGGAAAGGTACATTAAATGAACGCTTAAACGCCTATAAAAAACAATTTATTATCCCACTAGATAAGCTAGATACAGTATTTGTTGCTGCAATTGATGAAGCGAGAAAGCGTACTAAAAACTATATTGCTCTCCCAAGTAATGAAAACTTCACCATCGAATATGTTACCGATAAAGTATGGAGTGGCTATAACTGGTACCAAGGCAACAATTTTAGTCTAATTCAATTTAACACCGACTTCCCTATCTATATTGAACGTGCCATTGATTTAGCAAGCCATGAGGGCTACCCAGGCCATCACGTTTTCAATTCTCAAATGGAACAACATCTTGTCGATAAAATGGGCTGGATTGAATACAGCATTTATCCACTCTATTCACCAATGTCGCTATTAGCAGAAGGTAGCGCAAATTATGGCATTGACGTGGCATTTCCAAAAACTGAGCGCTTGGCATTTGAAAAAGACGTGTTATTTCCGCTCGCGGGCTTAGATAAAGAGCAAGCCGAACGTTACTATCAAATTCAAGACAAGCTTGCTGAACTATCTTATGCAGATAATATGGTGGCAAAGCGCTATTTGGACGGCGAAATCGATAAAGAAGCAGCTATCGAATTACTCATGAAATATGCCCTGTCTAGCAAAGAAAAATCGACTCAGCGTATTGGCTTCATTGAGGCAAATCGTGCTTATGTTATAAATTACAATTTAGGTCAAGATTTAGTACGCCAATATGTTGATCGTTTAACAGGCACCGAAGGTGCAGAAAAACGCTGGCAAGTATTTGCAGAGTTACTGGCATTGCCTAAAACTGCTTCGATGATGGCTGATTAAAGTTACTACCAGAATTCGGCTAAGGGGCCGTTTCAAATATCTATCTATAGAGCTACTTTTAAGTAGCTCTAGTTTTTTAGTAACATTCTAATGTCCATATAATTTACAAACGTCCATATTAAAATTCCAATAACAATATAAGCATTTGTTTTATAGCTTAATTAATTTATTGGCATGTAATTTGATTGATTCAGCTAACTCACAAAATTAGTGGCTTTTTTGGGACACGCGTTTAAAAGGAAACTCAAATGAAAAATAAAATATTAAAAGGCCTAGTTGCCGGTGCAATACTAGCCATTAGTGGAATTGCGAACGCAGGGCTAATAGTTAATGTAGATAATGTTGGATCTAATCTTGTCTTTAGCTGGTCTGGCTCAGTAAATCTAGACTCTACTTTAGGCTTGCAAGATAGCAATAGGTCTTTTAGTACTCGATATGATCGCCAGAGTTTTTTTAGAATTGCAGGCCAAGACCAAAGCGGGCTTGACGACTATAACCTATTTTTCACATCGATCCCTAATTGGGATTCAATAGGTACTAACGTTACACTTTTGAGCGGGACTGTTGCAGGTGAAGGCCTATTTTTTGAACAGTCTTCAAGCCCTAGCTCCTCCACAAATCAATTGTGGTTATCAGATGGCTATATATCAAATAGTTCTATTATAGGAAGCATGACTTTTCTTAATACTAATATTGCTTCTGCGGGGTTTAATATTGGAAGCTATACGTGGGCCTGGGAAAATCAAGGCGTTTCAGATAGCCTCACATTAAATGTAAACAGTGCCAGTAGTGGCGGACAAGGAATTCCAGAACCTACAACTTTAGCTATTTTCGCACTAGGTTTGCTGGGTATAACTACTCGTAAATTAAAAAAATAAATCTAAATCATAAATTCAGCTAATCCAAAAAGCATTGAGTATTGCATCAGTGCTTTTTTAATAAATTTTTAGCGAAATAAAATCTCGTAATTTCTCTTCTTAATTATTTTTTCTTTAACAAATCTCTTAAGTTAGCTACACCAGCTTTCGCTGTTTGTTGTTTCTGCTCTTGCGATTTTTTTGATTTTTCAGTTTCCCAAATAAGATCATCTTGCGGCATTTCATATAAAAACCGACTAGGTTCGGTTCGAGCCACTTCACCAAATTGGCGACGTTCTCTGGCATACGTGCAAATTAACTCTCGCTTTGCCCGAGTAACGCCTACATAAGCTAAACGACGCTCTTCTTCAACGTTATTTTCATCAATACTAGTTTGATGGGGCAATAAGTTTTCTTCCATACCAATCAAAAACACATAGGGAAATTCAAGGCCCTTTGATGCATGAAGCGTCATCAACTGAACTTGGTCAGCAAACTCTTCTTCTTCATTGCGCTCCATCATATCTCGCAAAGTTAAGCGCGAGACGACCTGTGGCAAAGTCATGGCTTCATCTAGCTCGTCACCCTCAAGCATTTGTGTCACCCAGCTAAATAACTGAGTAACATTTTTCATCCGCATTTCGGCTGCTTTAGCACTTGGTGAACTATCGTAAAGATAATCTTCATAATTCATTTCACGGATCATAGAACGTAATATTGCTGGCGTTTCACCGCGCTCAGCATTGTCCGATGTCTCGACAAGCCAACGAGTAAATTTCTGTAAGTTATGTAAACCACGACCCGATAAAGTTTGTTCTAATCCAAGTTCAAAACTAGCGGCAAACATACTTATTTGGCGCTTGTTAGCATAGTTACCCAATTTTTCTAGCGTCGCAGGACCTAGCTCGCGCTTAGGCACGTTTACCACTCTTAAAAAGGCGTTGTCGTCATCTGGATTAACTAACAGGCGTAAATATGCCATGATATCTTTAATTTCTGAGCGAGAGAAAAACGATGTGCCACCACTAATTTTGTATGGAATACGGTTGGTCATCAGCGCCTTTTCTAATAAGCGCGATTGGTGATTGCCACGATACAAAATTGCATAGTCTTTATAATGCGTTTTGTTCATAAAACGGTGACCAATTAGCTCACCTACCACCCTTTCGACTTCATGCTCTTCGTTACGGGTCTGCACAATACGAATTGGCATACCGTAGTCGTGTTCACTAAACAACGCTTTGTCATATACGTGCGGATTGTTAGCAATTAAGATATTCGCGCAATGTAAAATACGTCCACTAGAGCGATAATTTTGCTCCAATTTAATTAACTTAAGATTTGGGTAGTCTTCACCCAACAACACTAGGTTTTGAGGCTTTGCGCCACGCCAAGAATAGATGGATTGATCATCGTCGCCAACTACGGTCAACCTTCCTCGCTCTCCAGTAATTAACTTAACTAACTCATATTGGCTGGCATTAGTGTCTTGGTATTCATCCACCAACATATATTGAATTTTTTTCTGCCAACGAGCACGCACTTCTGGGTAATGCTTTAATAGCAAGGTAGGGATAAGTATTAGATCATCAAAATCTAACGCATTGTAGGCTTTCATGTGTAAATGATAGCGCTGGTAAAATTCTGCAAACTCTGCGGTATCTGCATCTGTAGTGTTTTTAAGCACTTGATCCGGCAGTAGCAAATCATTCTTCCAGTTAGAAATCATCATTTGCAGTTTACTTAATAAGTCTTTGTCACCATCAAGCTCTTGTTCGGTAAGCTCTTTTAGTAAAGACAAAGAGTCTTGATCGTCAAACAACGTAAAACCCGGCTTGTAGCCCAGTGTTTTAATTTCACGGCGAACGATGTCGAGACCAAGAGAGTGGAATGTAGAGACCGTTAAACCACGTGTTAAATCTTTACCTAACATATTGGCCACACGCTCTTTCATTTCGCGTGCCGCTTTATTGGTAAAGGTTACTGCCGCTATATTTCTTGCTTTATAGTCACACTTTTGAATTAAGTACGCTATTTTCTGACAAATTACACCGGTTTTACCACTACCCGCGCCAGCCAGCACTAGGCAAGGCCCACTGACGTATTTCTTTGCTTCTTCTTGGCGAGGGTTTAACTTCATTTCAATCTCTTAATAAAACCGGGCGGCAAATTTTACCTTGTTTTGCCAACAACAACAGTATTTGATAGTAAAAATTATGCGATCATCCGACGTTTTGTTTACAATAGCCAGTATCAACAAAGAGGTTAGCCCAAATGATTAACGCAAAAAAAATAGAAGAAATTGCTAAGCAAGTTACCGATGCTATTCCACCAGGTGTAAAGTCAGTAGCCAATGAAATAGAAGAAAAAACTAAAACCGTTATTCAGCGTAAATTATCTGAGCTAGACGTAGTAACACGTGAAGAGTTCGACGTACAAACCCAAGTATTAATTAAAACACGTGAAAAAATCACTGCGTTAGAAGCTGCTGTTGTTGCGCTAGAGCAACGATTAGCTGCAGTTGAAAACAAAAGCACAGCTGAATAACTTAAAGCTTAGCTTTAACAATTTATAAAGGCACCATTGAGGTGCCTTTTGCATTTTTAGTATTTCGCGGCTTTATCTTTACTAGGCAAAGTTGCTTTCATAAAGGCTCTAATATCTTGATTAGCGTCTCGCAAATCATCATGTCGAAGATACATCATATGTCCACTTCGATAGCCTTTAAATGATAACCGCTCTTTCATTAACCCACTAGGATCAAGCTGCCACATGGTATATTTCGCATCAAAATAATTCGTTGCGCCATCGTAATAACCCGCTTGAATCATGACATTTAAATACGGGTTTTGTGCCATTGCTTGACGTAAATTTTCACCGGTTTTGTTATTAGTGCGATCCCAAGGGTGAACAGGGCCAAACATGTTGTATTTAATATCAGTTACATAGTCTAATTCTTCGCGTAGGTAATAGTTAATTGCAGGAGTGAAGCTGTGCAACCAGGAAGTTAATTCCGAGTTGTAATCAGGTCGTTCGCCGACAGTTTTTTTATCTATACCTAAATAGCGAGAATCTAAACGACCTATGGTTTGTTTGCGATTTCGCAATAATGCTTTCCAAAAATAACTGGTGGCAATATCTAAATTACTACCCAAAACTTCATCAATTGAAAGCCCTGAATAGTGCGCTACCTTTGTCGCGATTGCCTGTTTTTCTTCTGCATTAATAAAGCCGCCTTTTGCTAAAGCCGGTATATATTCATTTATGGTAAAACCTTCGACTTCAGGTAATAGCTCGAGTAAGTCTTTGCTTTGTAATTCACTTGCTAACGCATTGTGATACCAAGCCGCGGCAGCAAAGTAAGGTAAACGATTTGCCGCTTTTACAGGGCCTTTCCTGTCGATACCAATATCCGTTGGCGAAACGAGTATTACACCATTTAAATACATCCATTGGCGGTTTTGCAACTCCAATGCTAAGCCAGACACACGTGTCGTACCATAGCTTTCACCAATTAAGTATTTTGGAGAGCGCCATCGGTTGGTTCGAGATACAAAAGTATTAACCCAGTCTGCTAAGTACTTTATGTCAGCGTTAACACCAAAGAACATTTTCTTTTGTTGTTCTTTGCTTGGCATCTTGCCTTCTTTGTTTGGTAACACTCTTGAGTAACCGGTATTAACTGGGTTTACAAAAACAATGTCAGCTACATCTAGAATAGAATAAGGGTTGGTTTTAACACCATATGGCTGAAGCGGAAAACCTTCATTATCAACATTGAGTACGCGAGGGCCTGTATAGGCCACATGCATCCAAACCGATGCTGAACCAGGACCACCATTGAAAGATATTAGCAATGGCCTAGTACTATTATCTTTGATATCAGTGCGCTGATAATAAGTATAAAACAGGCTAGCTGTTGGGTGACCTTCTTTGTCCCACACTGGTTGGGTGCCAGTAGTGGCTGAATAGCTAACTTTTTTACCGTTGATTTTTGTCGAATGCTTGGTGGTATTGCTGCTATCTATCTCCAATTGACGTAGATGCTCACTCGCACTAATACCGAATGAAAAAGAGAACACCAGTAACACTGTAATTAACTTTCTACTCATATCTTGCCTATTTAATTTATTCGAATCTAAACAGACTAGTGCATCAATTTGAATGTGTCAGATAATCTCGCTAGAAAGTAGTAAATTTGCGATAAAATTGAAATTGTAACTAAACGGTTAATACATTTTTCTATCTATGAAATCAGAAGATATTTAGAAAATACAAAGCCAAGCGAACGCTTGGCTTTTAAATACAATAGCGCACTAAATGTGACTATTTTTCTTTCATATTCCAAAGAATATCTTGGCCTTGTCCCATTACAGTTGTAGGCATTTTACCGTCCCACTGTTGCGCTTTGACATATTCAACAAGTACTTTGCTCGTTTTGATCGCTTCCGCTTTCTTCTTTATAGCTTCTGCTTCTGCTAAACCTTTCATGCGAATGGCTTCAGCCTCAGCCTTTGCTTCTGTCGTTATTGCATAAGCAGAACCATCTGCACGAGCTTTCTCTGCATCACGCTTCGCCTCGGCCGTATTTACTTCTCGTTGCGCTTCTAGCTTCTGACGCTCTAGGCGGTGTTTTTCTGCTGCTGCTAAGTTTTTCTCGGTTTGCTTAGTTTCAATACTTTGTAAATATTTAGCAGGTAACACTAGGTTTTCAATCTGGGCGCTATCAAGCTTTACAGGAAACTCTGCCATGGTCTCTAACAACGTTTCTTCAATTCGTTGAATCACTTTCCCGCGGTTTTGAACAATTTCTTCTGCTTTAAATCGCGCTAATGCATCTTTTGCAGCAGAACGTAAACGGGGATCAAGAATACGGTTTTCAAATTGATCTAAGCCGCCATAGTTTTTATATAGTTCGAAAGCTTCTGAACGAATTACAGTCCAGTTTACTGAGACTTCTGCTTGAACCGGCATTTGCTCAAATGTTGACGCTTTCAGTGCCTCAGCATTTTTGCGGGTACGAATTTCTAATTCTTCAACTGAGTCTGCAAAGGGTACTTTTAAATGCAAACCAGGGTTGACTTGAGTCGTTGCTTCACCAAAACGTTTCACAATACCAACATGACCTTCATCTATGGTGTAGAACACCATCCAAACGATGAATAGCGCAAAAACTAATACGCCACCTATCTTGATATTTTTGGCAATTTTATCTGTATTTATTTCTGCTTTAGTAGTTAATCCGTTATTTAACATAAAAACTCTCCTCTTGATTGTTTTTACACGATTTTGCAATCGCAAGACATAATATGTCATGCGATTTAGTTTTTTGCAAATCTATTTAAATAACTTGTAGCTATAAGAGGCGATAGAGGTTTACATTAATTGATTAGTTTATTTAAGTTATCGCCACCTAAAAATTGCGATCTAGGTGTGTAATTTATCCAGTCGACTTGATGAATAATCTTACCCTGTTCATTGAAAGTTAAATGAATGATAAACCGCCATGGGCCAAGTGGTTTATCGTCATAGTTAAATACGGGAAAGTAACCCGTTGCGACAACTTCGTAGCGATCAACAATCATTTTTTCAAGTACCAAGTTATGCTCTGATATCATAGAAAACTTTGGATCTGTCCAGTTAAAAAACCGTCTTAATGCTTTTTTATCCGCGATGTGATTTCCGTACACAATATCTTCGAGTACTACATTGTCATCATAAAATGCCATAAAGCTGTCAAAGTCTTCACGCTTGGTATAAAGCGTAAAATATTGCTGAGCAAGCTGCTCTACATTCGCCGATAATTGCTGAGCGTGTCCTGACGAAGACATCAACATATAGAGAGAAAGTAAGACAATTAAAATAGATTTCATTGTTCAGTATTGAGATATAAAGTGAGGATTGGCCTCACTTTATATCTAATTTAGTTTTTAAGAAACGAATGATATGCAAGGTTTTGTGTCTCTTCTTGCCATTCATAACCTAAGTCCTTAAGGTGGCGGAAAAATGCCAACTGTTGTTCCTCGCTTACTTCAAAGCCTGCTAACACTTGTCCAAAGGCTGCACCATGATTGCGGTAGTGAAACAGCGTAATATTCCAGTGCTCACCTAAGGTGTCTAAAAACTTCTCTAATGCACCTGGATATTCGGGGAACTGAAAGCGGAAGATTCGTTCATCAACATTAGCAGGGCTCTGGCCGCCGATCATATAGCGCACGTGAAGTTTAGCTAACTCATTGTCTGTAAAATCACAAACCTTATAGTTTGCTTTCGTTAAGGCTTGTTGCAACGCAACACGTTCTTCAACTTCTCCACCGAGCTTAACCCCTACAAATATATTTGCTTCATTTGCACCAGCATAACGGTAGTTAAATTCGGTAATGCCTCGCCCTGAAAGCGCCTTACAAAAACGTTTAAAGCTACCTTTTTCTTCTGGGATAGTAACGGCAAGCACGGCTTCTTTTTGTTCCCCTAACTCACAACGCTCAGATACATAGCGTAAGCTATGAAAGTTCATATTCGCGCCAGA
Source organism: Thalassotalea algicola (assembly GCF_012932965.1). Taxonomy (GTDB): domain Bacteria; phylum Pseudomonadota; class Gammaproteobacteria; order Enterobacterales; family Alteromonadaceae; genus Thalassotalea_F; species Thalassotalea_F algicola. Next base: position 167,801 of record NZ_JABBXH010000006.1, read on the forward strand.
AAGTATCGCCGCTAAAGACTCACTCCCTTCGCTGGTTTGACAATATTTTATTAAACCAGCAAGCGATAATGCTCCGGCAGGTTCTGCGATCACTCGCGTTTGTTCGAAGATATCTTTGATTGCCGCACATATTTCATCACTTGAGACGGTAATCACTTCATCACAATAATGCTTAATAACATCAAACGTGTGTTCACCAATGCGCTTAACTGCCACACCATCAGCAAACAAACCGACATGACTTAAATCCGTAGGCTCACCTGCATCAAGGGCGGCTTTTAAGCAAGCCGAGTCTTCTGCTTCTACACCAATTACTTTGATATCAGGTCGCAGCTGCTTTAAATAAACAGCCATTCCCGCCAATAACCCACCGCCACCAACAGGGATAAAGACTGCATCCAATTTAGACTGTTGTTGCAGTAATTCTTTTGCAACAGTGCCTTGCCCAGCAATAACGTCTTGATCATCAAACGGATGAATCAAAGTCTTCTGCTCTTGTTGTGCGCATTCAATAGAGGCTGATTGCGCGTCATTATAACTTTTACCTACTAAGCGCACCTCTGCACCTAATCGGCGGACATTATCGACTTTGATATCTGGTGTCGTGATCGGCATAAATATCGTTGCTTTGATGCCTAGTTTACTTGCCGCTAAAGCTAAACCTTGTGCATGATTACCAGCAGAAGCCGCAACAACACCGTGAATACATTTCGCTTCACTTAAGTTGGCTAATTTATTGTATGCACCACGTAACTTAAACGAATGAACTGGCTGCTGATCTTCTCTTTTTAGGTATATTTGCTGGCCTAAACGGGTCGATAGTTTTGTTAACGAGGTTAATTCAGTTTCTTTTGCTACATCGTAAACAGGAGCGAGCAAAATACGACGTAAATAGTCGAGTGCTATCTCTTCTTGGTTTTGCTGTTTGTCTTCGGGTTTTGGCGATGTCATTTTTAGCCTCGTTTAGCTATTACCATCTAAAAGTTCACGATTACGCACCGCACCTTTGTCAGCACTAGTCGCCAACATTGCGTAATTTTTTAGTGCGTAACTAATTGGACGAACGCGATTTTTCGGCTGCCATCCATTAGGTGAAGCATCCATTGCTGCTTTACGAGCAGCGAGTTCTTCATCAGAAATTTTCAAGACAATTGAGCGGTTAGGAATGTCAATTTCGATAATATCGCCTTGTTCTACAAGTGCGATAACTCCACCACTCGCCGCTTCTGGAGACACATGACCAATCGATAAACCCGATGTACCACCAGAAAAACGTCCATCAGTTAATAGCGCACATGCCTTGCCTAAACCCATAGATTTTAAATACGTTGTTGGGTAAAGCATTTCTTGCATGCCTGGACCACCTTTAGGTCCTTCATAACGAATAACAACCACTTCACCCGCAACAACTTTGCCATCAAGAATACCAGCTACCGCATCATCTTGACTTTCAAAGACATGGGCAGGGCCGGTAAAGGTTAAGTTGTCATCGCTTACGCCTGCAGTTTTGACAACACAGCCATCAAGAGCAATATTACCTGACAATACTGCTAAACCACCTTCGGTAGAAAACCTATTTTCATATGAGCGTATACAGCCATTTTCACGATCGTCATCTAACGTGTCCCAACGGCAATCTTGGCTAAAGGCTTTGGTAGTACGAATACCAGCTGGACCTGCTCGATAGAACTTTTTAACGTCTTCATCTTCAGTCACTTTGATATCGTACTGCGCTAAGTGCTCTGTTAGGTTTGTACCTAACACATTAGTTACGTCAGTCTTTAGCAGGTTTGCACGTGCTAACTCACCTAATATTGCAATAACACCACCTGCACGATGCACATCTTCCATATGATAGTCAGGTGTTGAAGGAGCAACTTTACATAGTTGCGGCACAATGCGTGATAATTTGTCCATGTCTTCCATGGTGTAATCTATATCAGCCTCTTGTGCTACAGCGAGCAAATGTAAGATGGTATTGGTAGAACCACCCATTGCGATGTCTAAACACATTGCATTGTGTAACGCGTCTTTGTTGGCAATGTTGCGTGGTAATGCTGACTCATCATTGTCTTGGTAATAGCGTTTAGTTAATTCTACGATTTGCTTGCCAGCTTTTAAGAATAATTGTTCACGATCAGCATGAGTGGCAAGCATAGAACCATTGCCTGGCAATGCTAAACCTAACGCTTCGGCTAAACAGTTCATTGAGTTAGCGGTGAACATGCCTGAACAAGATCCACAAGTAGGACACGCTGAGCGTTCTACTTGATCAGACTGCTCATTAGACACGGTCGGATCGGCACCTTGAATCATGGCGTCAACTAGATCAAGTTTAATAATTTGATCTGAAAGCTTAGTTTTACCTGCTTCCATTGGACCACCTGAAACAAAGATAACCGGTATGTTTAATCGCATTGCCGCCATTAGCATGCCCGGTGTAATTTTGTCACAGTTTGAAATACAGACCATGGCATCAGCACAATGTGCGTTTACCATGTACTCAACTGAATCTGCAATTAGATCACGCGAAGGTAAACTATACAACATACCGCTATGACCCATTGCAATACCATCATCAACCGCAATAGTATTAAATTCTTTGGCAACACCACCAGCTTCTTCGATAGCACCAGCAACTAACTGCCCCATGTCTTTTAAATGAACATGACCTGGTACAAATTGAGTAAATGAATTTACCACCGCGATAATAGGTTTGCCAAAGTCATTGTCTGTCATACCTGTGGCACGCCACAGAGCACGAGCACCTGCCATATTACGGCCTTGAGTGGAGGTTGCAGATCTAAGTTTTGGCATTTTTCTTCCTACTATCTTCGTTGTTTGTTTGTTTTATAAATTCAATGTTAACCTGTTCAAATCAGGCCATTGATGACGTAATAACAAGAAATTAAACGTTAAGTTCAAAGTGGGAAGGCGCAGTATCTAACATAAGTGAGCATTCCCAACAAAAAAATTAACGTTTAGGGTTTGTTATTTAACTGGTTCTAACCAACCTTCCGGGATCTCTGTACTGCCATCAAACATACCAAAAAAGGCTTCTTGAATTGCTTTAGTTATAGGGCCTCTAGAGCCTGTACCTACAGGCATACCATCAACCGTTTTAACCGGTACAACTTCTGTTGCTGTACCTGTCATAAAGAATTCATCAGCAAGGTATAGTGATTCACGAGATACTGGTTCTTCGCGCACTTCATAGCCTAGGTTTTTAGCAAGCTGCATCACCGTGTCACGAGTTAAACCTGGTAAAATTGAAGCTGTACTAAATGGCGTGTAAATTACGCCATTACGTACTAAAAATAAGTTTTGACCGGCGCCTTCACTAACCATGTTATTCACATCTAAAGCAATCCCTTCGGTATAACCGTGGCGACCAGCTTCCATAGAAATCAACTGTGAAGAAAGGTAATTACCACCCGCTTTGGCAGCAGTAGGCATAGTATTAGGTGCTAGTCTATTCCAGCTAGAAACACCAACATCAACACCATTTTCAATAGCTTCTGCACCTAAATATGCTTCCCAACTAAACGCCGCAACCATCAAATCTGCTTTTGCATCTGCAGGTGGGCGAAGACCCATACCTACGTCACCAAGAAATGCTAATGGTCTAAGATATGCCGCTTCTAAGTTATTTTGTGCTACTGCATCTTTACACGCTTGAGTAACTTCTTCTGGCGTATAAGGAATGTTCATTCGGTAAACTTTTGCCGAATCGAATAAACGTTTAATGTGCTCTTCTAAGCGAAAGATACACGTACCCTTATGGGTATTGTAAGCTCGAATACCTTCAAATACTGAAGAGCCGTAATGTAATGCATGACTCATAACGTGAACAGTTGCGTTTTTCCAAGGCATGAGTTCACCGTTAAACCAAATTAATTCTGCATTTACTTTTGCCATTTTTTCGTCCTAATTTTTTATCTTTTTTCCCGCTAATATTGTGCTGATATTCATCAGAATTAGCAGAAATTTACTACTTGTTGTTTGATTGAATTATGCGCTTTCTAATTGCATGACCGTATTGTCTACCTTGACACTCTTGATGTCGATCAGTTTGTTAATTTGATCAACTAAAAGCTCAATAGGTCGCTCGCTGCTGACCAATAATTCTATAATACCGACGCTATTCTTTGTATTGACTTGCGCATGAATACCGTTGATCAAAAATCCTCGGTAGCGAGCTACCTGCAAAATACGCTCTAATACAACTTGTTTATCATCTGCAGTGATATTCAATTGATAACGATTCATTAGGTATTCTCCATCATTTTGTCGTTAGCTGTTTCAGGTGGCACTAATGGCCAGACATTTTCTTTAGCATCTATTTTTACCTGAAGTAAGTAAGGGCCATTGTGATCTAACATTTCTTCAATTGCGCCAGTTACTTCATGCTTTTTAGTGATTTGTTTAGCCTTGATATCAAACGCTTGCGCTAACATCACAAAATCAGGGTTATCAGATAAGTCCGTTTCACTTAAACGACCATTAAAAAATAAGTCCTGCCACTGGCGCACCATTCCTAATTTACTGTTGTCAATAAGTACAATTTTTACCGGCAACTGAAAACGTTTAATTGTGGCCAACTCTTGCACATTCATCATGATTGAACCATCGCCCGATACCGCGATAACGCAGTCATAAGGTCGACTTACTTGCGCGCCTATTGCTGCAGGTAAACCAAAGCCCATTGTGCCCATGCCACCACTTGTTAAAAAATTGGTAGGGTCTTCAAACTTCATGTGTTGTGCAGCCCACATTTGGTGCTGGCCAACATCGGTTGTAACACAAGTATTTCGCGGCATTCGATCGCTAACTTCTTTCAAAACCGCTGGAGCAAAAATATTTTCACCTGGGTGATCATATTGCCAGCCAAAATAAGCCTGCATTTGCTGACATTTTGCCTGCCAATCATCAATGGTTAACGGTATTTCCAATGCTGGAAGGTTGACCTTTAAATCGCCTAGTATTGCGACATTTGCTTTACGACGCTTATCAATTTCAGCTGTATCTATATCAAAATGAATGACCTTAGCATGAGGAGCAAATTCGTTTAGTTTTCCAGTAACTCGGTCATCAAAACGAGCGCCAACGGCAATCAGTAAGTCACATTCTTGAACAGCTAAATTGGCCGCTTTTGTGCCGTGCATTCCTAACATGCCTAAATAGTTAGGATCGTTAGGGTCAATGGCCCCCAAGCCTTTAAGTGTCGATACACTTGGTATGCCAGTACGTTTAGCAAAACTTCTAAGCTCGTCAATCGCCCGTGCCATACCGACACCACCACCAACATATAGAACAGGTTTCTTAGCCTGCGTTAATAACGCTAATGCACTGCCGACATTCGCTGGTGGCAGTTTTACTTTGTTGCGCAATGTCGAATAGTCACCACGCTCTTCGGTTACCTTAGCTAGTTGAATATCCTTTGGAATATCAACTAATACCGGCCCTTGACGTCCTTCAAGTGCAATAGCAAATGCACGATGTAACACTTTTTCCAAATCATGAACATCGGTTACTTGAAAAGAGTGCTTAGTACAAGCAAGTGACAAACCAAAAACATCAATTTCTTGAAACGCATCGGAACCCATAGCTGCCGTAGCAACTTGACCAGTAATGGCTACCAGCGGAATAGAATCAGCTAACGCATCAGCCAAGCCAGTCAGTAAATTTGTCGCCCCAGGACCAGATGTCGCAAAGCAAACACCAACTTTTTCTGACGCTCTTGCATAACCGATGGCTGAAAAGGCAGCCCCTTGTTCATGACGACATAAAAAGTGATCAACCTCACTGTCATATAGCGCATCATAGATAGGCATGATTGCACCACCTGGATAACCAAATATGTGCTCTACACCGTGCTGTTTCAGCACTTCAAATAATAACGATGCGCCTGTTAGTTCTGTTTCGTTTGCCATCAGCTCTGTCTTGTCTCTAGTTTTGATCCGGTTAAAGGCATTAAAAAACCCCCGGTCCTTTCGGAGCGGGGGTTTTCGTATTTGCTGTTTCAGAAAATTTTTCTAGCGCAACAAACACCCCCGCGACGATTTAATAATCACCACGACGAGAATGTTAATAATAATTGCGCTTACGTTTTGCATATTTATTTATTTTTTCTGAAATTATATTTAATCAGTTTGTCTATTTAAATTAGTACCATAGCTCTAAAACAATTAGCAAGCTTTTTTATTAATGTTTTTTCAACAATTTACTAACCTTTGGTTATAAGCCATTCGCACAACTAAATTTTTATGTCTACACTGGGATAGAAATGGATTGATTTAAATGGATTTTTTATGTCTCTTGCCTGCGTGTATAGTCGTGCCCGACTTGGTTTGTCATCGCCACTCGTCACTGTTGAAGTACATATCTCAAATGGTTTGCCAGCGTTTAGTATTGTCGGATTACCCGAAACATCTGTAAAAGAATCAAAAGATCGCGTTCGAAGTGCATTGATTAATTGCGGCTATGAATTTCCTGCCAAACGAATTACGGTAAATTTAGCGCCAGCTGACCTTCCCAAAGAAGGCGGACGATTCGATTTACCTATTGCGATGGGTATTTTGGCAGCTTCTCAGCAACTGCCAGCCCAAGATCTAGCTGATTACGAATTTGCCGGAGAGTTAGCACTATCTGGTGAACTTAGGCCGATAATTGGCGAGATTCCAATGACTTTAGCTTGCCAAGAGTCTGGCAGAACACTTGTTATCCCCGAACAAAATGCCGAAAAATCTCAGTGGGTTAATGCAGAAAAAGTTATTGCCATAAATCACTTACAGCAATTATTTCCTCATTTTGCTAGACAACAAACATTGCCGTTTTTCGAGCCTAAGAAACCGGTGAAAGTAGCTCCTCAAAGTTGCTTAGACATGGCAGATGTTATCGGCCAGCCTTTAGCAAAACGAGCACTAGAAATTGCAGCAAGCGGCTCACATAATTTACTTTTTGTTGGTCCTCCTGGTACTGGAAAAACCATGCTGGCGAGTCGTTTGTCGGGAATACTACCCAAGATGAGTCAACAGGAGGCAATTGAAACCGCAGCCATTCAATCGATTAGCCAATGTGACATCGATGAAAGAACTTGGAGTATTAGGCCTTTTCGATCTCCACATCATACCTCAACAGCCGCCGCATTAATTGGTGGCGGCTCTACACCAAGCCCAGGTGAAGTTTCGCTGTCGCATCACGGCGTATTGTTCTTGGATGAGCTTCCCGAGTTTGATCGTAAAGTACTTGATGTTTTACGAGAGCCGCTAGAGTCAGGTGAAGTCACTATATCTCGCGCAAACCACAAACAAACATTTCCTGCTAAATTCCAATTAGTCGCCGCGATGAATCCTAGTCCTACCGGATTTTACAACGACAAACGCAGCACTCCTGAGCAAACTTTACGCTATTTAAATCGACTCTCAGGACCATTTCTAGACCGGATCGACATTCAAATTGAAGTTGCCAGATTACCTAGAGGTATTTGGGCAAATGAGCAACAAAGTGAAGAATCAAGTGCAACAATTAGACTGCGAGTGCTCAATTGCCGAAAGTTACAGTTGAGCCGTCAAAAAAAACCCAATGCTCATTTGAGCAGTAGTGAAGTTCGACAGTTCTGTGCTTTGACAGTTGAAGACAATGAATTTTTGGAATTGGCAGTTGAAAAACTCGGTTTATCAACCCGAGCACATCATAAGATTCTTAAAATTGCGCGCACTTTGGCTGATATGGAAGGAGCAAGCGATATCGCGCATAGTCATCTAATTGAAGCGCTTTCATATCGGGCGATGGACCGAATTCTAAGACATTTAACCGAGGGCATTGCTGTTTAATAAACTCTAATTAAGTTTTAACTGTCTTCTGTTAATCTTATATTTTAAGATTGTCTGTAATTTACAGGACGTTAATTACACACTTATGAATTTTTCTAATAAAACATGCCGAATAAAAAATGTTTTCGTAAAGCTATTTTTTATTTCTTTCCTACTGTTAAGCTTTACCAGTAACGGTTCAGAAAGTTTGATTGCACTGGACTATCATCTACAATCAAAATTTGAATTTAATATTTCTCAGCTTGCTAAAGAGCCTGCTAACTATATTGTTTATTTTGGCGATTCGGTTTTATCAGATAAAAGCATTAGTAATAACAAGCGCGTTGGCTACACCAAGTTTGAACATAAACTTCAGCAAAAACTGGTAGCAAAATACAAAGCCAATATTCTTAATGCAATGCCTACTAACGACTATCAGCTCGTTCGCAGTTTCAAGTCTATTCCTGCAATAGTCATTAAAACCTCACCAGCTACAATAAAACAAATAGCCAGATTGCCTTGGGTGAACAACGTTGGTCTAGACAGCGGCATGGGAAAGGCACATCTCAATCATGCAATTCCTCAGGCAAACTTAGATCTCGTTAAAGCGTTGCCGTTAGATGGGTCAGGAATTGAAGTTGCCATAATTGATTCTGGTCTGGATCAAGATCATCCTGATTTTGCTGGCCGAGTGCTTTCACAAACCTGCTTTTCAGATGACTGCCATATTTCTACCTATGATCAAAATGGCCATGGTACTAATGTCGCTGGTATTCTCGCGGGCAACGGCACAGTAGCTCCACAAGGTGGTGCACCGGAAGCAAAGCTCCACATACTAAAAATTTTAGACGCTGATGGAAACTATAGCGCCGCCTCTCAAGCGGTTTCTGCTCTTGATTATATTATTTCTGATCTGCCAAATGTCAGCATCGTAAATATGAGTTTTGGCACTGATCGATTATTCTCATCTGTGTGTGACGATGAAACCAGCTGGTCAAGATCCTTAGCAAGTGCGGTTAATCAACTCCATGCCAGAGGTGTCACATTATTTGCTTCTTCAGGTAACGAAGGTAGTATTACAGCGATCACTGCACCAGCTTGTCTAGCTAATGTAATTGCTGTTGGTGCAGTCTGGGATACCGGAATCTCTAGCTATAATGGTTTTTGCTTCGATTCTTCCCCCGTCGCAGGAGAGTTAACTTGCTTTAGCAATAGTAATACTTCTATCGATATTGTCGCACCCGGGGCATTAACAAAAGCAGCAGGAATTAATCAAGGCGTTTCTACTTTTGCCGGTACCTCAATGGCTACACCTTTGGTCGCTTCCTGTGCCACACTGCTTAAACAAAGAGACTCGACTCTATCCCCAGAGCAAATTCGCTCATACTTGAAAGAAAATTCTGGTCAGCCGGTCACTGACAGGCAAGGCAGAACATTTCCAAGTCTAGATTGTTGGCAAGCCTTTCAAGCATTGCCATATGATGAAACTCCCTCGATTACCCGCCTTGCTCCAACCGAGGTAACAATAACCACTGAAAACCCTGAGATAGCGTTTTCTGCTAACGCGATCGATACTGAAGATGGTGACATTACTGATAATATTCGTTGGCAGTTAGATGGGGTCGAAGTAAGTACATTTGGCAGTAATTTTAATCATACATTCTCATTAGGTGAGCACGTTGTTACCGCAGTAGCTACCGATAGCGCATACAACATGATCCAACTAGATTGGCACGTAAAAATAGTGACAGACGCAAACCTTCCTCCTGAGATTAACATTACGTCACCAGACAATAATAGTGAGTATACAGCCAACCAAACAATTAACTTTACTGCACAAGCAACAGATCAAATAGATGGAGATATTAGTCATAACATCCAATGGCTATACAACGAAGAGACTATCGCGCAAGGGGAAAGTTTTAGCCGTATTTTTAACGAAGGCTCTCATACGGTAATTGCGCAAGTTCAGAACTCTCTTGAATTAACTTCGCAAACTGAAATCAGTTTCACGGTAACGGCAAGTCAGCCGCCAACCGTAACGCCTGATTCAAATTCTGGCGGTTCTGGTGGGACGTTTGCGATAAGTCTAATTTTCATATTGTTACTTTCCTTAATCAGGCTATTTAAAACTTAAAGCATTAAATTTTTAGGTTTTAGGCACCAATTGCATCAAAAAAAGCTTTTAGTAGCGGCTGCTCTTTTTTAATATTTAGGCAGCAAATACCAAGCTCAAATGGTGCAATTTCGTGTTCAATATCAAGTGCATAAACTCTATCTTTCACTGGGCTATTTTCAACCACAACCTCTGGCGCAATACCCACACCACAGCCTAGTGCGACCATACTGACAATTGCCTCATGGCCTGATACGGTTGCATAGATATTGGGCTTGCCAAATTGCATAGTTCTAAACCATTTTTCAAAACGTGTTCTTGCTGAACCATGTTCGGGCAAAATAATCGGTAACTGCGACCAGTCTACTGAACTTGCCAACAACTGCTGCTGCACCTGACATGGGATGGTCGGAGCGATTAAGTGCAAAGGAATATCTGCGATATGATGAAAATAGTAACTCGTAGACAAATTATCTGGTTTCGCGGCAATTGCTAGATCTGCTTGCTGTTGCTGAATCTGTGGTAAGGCATCTGCAGCATCACCCGTAGATAGCACGATTTCAACCAATGGGTGTTGTTGGCGAAACTTATCTACTAACGGTGGTAAATGACTATACGCCGCAGTGACTGAACAATAGATATGCAACTTACCCTTAAGTTGTGCTTGCTGTTGATTGAGTGAGAGTTTAAGCAATGACAACTGCTCTATTTGCTGCTCAGCAAACGACTTAAGTTGCTCCCCAGCCGCCGTTAACGTCGCAGTACGGTTGTCACGATGTAACAGAGTACAGCCAAGCTCATCTTCTAATCTTGAAATAGTTCGACTTAACGTTGAGGGACTTACGTAAAAAGCTTCCGCTGTTCTACCGAAGTGTAACGCGTTAGCAAGATGATAAAACATAGCCAAAGATTTTGAATCCATAACTCAACCCCATATTGCAAATAATGCAACATAGTAATGCAAACAATTCACTTTAAGCAACGCTAATTTCGCTATAGAGTAAAGTCATTATCAATTCAATGCTGGAAAAATCATGGCTAATTATTTCAATACTTTAAGTTTACGCGAGCAGTTGGCTCAATTAGGTAAATGTCGTTTTATGAAACGTGACGAATTTGCTGACGGTTGTAATTTCATTAAAGACTGGAATATCGTTATCGTCGGCTGTGGCGCACAAGGCTTAAACCAGGGCCTTAACATGCGTGATTCAGGTCTTAATATATCTTATGCATTACGTGAAGCTGCCATTGCTGAAAAACGTCAGTCTTGGCAATGGGCAACGGAAAACGGATTTACAGTAGGTAGCTATGAAGAGTTAATTCCTAACGCTGACTTAGTGTTAAATCTAACGCCTGACAAACAACATACTTCAGCTGTTAGTGCAGTAATGCCACTAATGAAGCACGGTGCGACACTTTCATATTCTCATGGGTTTAATATTGTTGAAGAAGGCATGCAAGTACGTCCAGACATTACGGTTGTAATGGTTGCACCTAAATGTCCTGGTACGGAAGTTCGTGAAGAATATAAACGAGGCTTTGGTGTACCAACATTAATCGCTGTTCACCCTGAAAACGATCCAAACGGCAATGGTCTAGCGATAGCAAAAGCATATGCTTCAGCTACTGGTGGTGACCGAGCAGGTGTACTTGAGTCTTCATTCATCGCAGAAGTTAAATCAGATTTGATGGGCGAACAAACTATTTTATGTGGCATGTTACAAACTGGTGCCATTTTGGGTCATCAGCAATTAGTTGCCAATGGTGTAGACGCAAGTTATGCCCGCAAACTAATTCAATATGGTTGGGAAACCGTTACTGAAGGTTTAAAGCATGGCGGCATCACCAATATGATGGATCGCTTATCTAATCCAGCAAAAATCAAAGCCTTTGATATGGCGGAGCAATTAAAAGATACATTGCGTCCATTATTTGAAAAGCACATGGACGATATCATCGATGGTACTTTCTCTAAAACCATGATGGCTGACTGGGCTAAAGATGATGAAAACCTATTAACATGGCGTGCACAAACTGCTGAAACTTCATTTGAGTTGGCCGCTGATTGCGATACAGAAATCACAGAACAAGAATTCTATGATCGCGGAATTTTCTTGGTAGCAATGATTAAAGCGGGTGTTGAGCTAGCTTTTGAATCAATGGTAGCTGCCGGCATTATTGAAGAGTCTGCATACTACGAATCTCTGCATGAAACACCACTTATCGCAAACTGTATTGCCCGCAACAAGTTATATGAAATGAACGTTGTGATTTCTGATACTGCCGAGTACGGTAACTACTTGTTTAGTCACGCAGCAGCGCCATTACTTTCAGATTTCGTAAGTCAATTGTCACTAGAAGATTTAGGTGAAGGTCTGTCAAGCTCATCTAACGGCGTAGACAATGTTCGCTTAATTGAAGTTAATGAAGCTATCCGTAACCACAGCGTAGAAGTTGTTGGCAAAGAGTTACGTGGCTACATGACCGATATGAAGCGCATTGTTGAAGCCAACCTATAAATAAAAAGCTCGGGTCTCTACCTGAGCTTTATTGCCAAATTTGCTCGCTGCAAATGGGCGATACCTTGGTCTACTGGGGGAGAGTTACTCAAGCAAGACTAGCGCAGGTATCGCCCGCTCTATATTCTTACCGATGATATGATCTTTTATATTGCCCAATCCGTATAAATTATTTATTTATCGAGGATTAGTTATGGAAATCAACTTAGCTGAAGCGTGGCAAAAACTTGGTATTAAAGAAGACAAAGAGATAAACGACTTACTTGAATGTTCAAATGCTGAAGCCCAAGATACACTCAATTTAATCACTTACAACGATAATTTGTCACCGACGTTACGAGCTAGCATTAAGCAATACTTAACACCTGTCGAATAAACTAGATTTATATTTAATGCACTAATCGCTTAGTGCCACTTCACCTTTACGCTCATTGACTGACAGGTTAACACCAGCATCAATCAATCGCGAATAAAACGCCTGAACATCACAACCTTTAGTTTGTTGACAAACAATAGAATACTTCTTAATAGCTCGCTCGTAACTTTGCATTGAAGCTTGTTCAAGCCAGTAAAGCGCTTTTGAAAGATCAGTTTCAATGATTTCTCCTGCAAGGTATAGCTCAGCTAATCTTATTTGGCCCAAGGCAAAACCTAAATTTGCGGATTCTTCGAACTTAAAAAATGCTTTTATGTTGTGTTCTTGAATGTAAGTCGCTTGCTCAAATGCTAATCCAGAAGCATATTTTCTTTCGCCGGGAATATAAGTTGATCCCATTCGATAGCCAGTGTCATTAATTACGTAATTGCCAAACAGCATATTGCCTTCTGGTCTAGCGGCTCTGACAATCGCCTCTCTTTCCAACAGAGTTGCTAACTGAGCAATACTAAAATTATGGTTGTTTTTACCAAAGTAGCTATAGGCACGAGTTTGTCCTGACATAATTGCATCTTCAAATGATGACTCATGCTTATAAAAAAAGTTACCAAATGCTAAAGAAACAGTGTTGCCAGTTATATCAACCACTTTAGCTATCCGGTATATCTCGTGCGGCCTCATATCTTTTGAAATTTTTCGAAAATCCAAGAGCATGAAGTCGTTAATTTGCGGATAACTAACTAAGTTTTCAGTAATTCTTGATTCTTCTTGTTCTGACTGCCACCAAGAAAACATTAAATAGCACACTAGAAACAACCCAAAAAACTTCAATACAAAGTGATAAATAGTAAAGACGGAAGAAAGTAGTTGTTTGTATAGTGCTGAATCTAAGTCTTGAGGCTTGGTTATATGCAGGCACTCTGCACATTCTAAGGTAACGGATCGCCCGACAGGATAAAAAGGCAGGCTTTCTAAAAACAAATAAGCATACTGAATGGCGCCTTGCACATTATGCTTTTCACAGCCACAACATTCACACTTGTGCTGATAGGTTACTCCCCCATTTATTAAAGACTCACCGTACTCCATTACCATCTCCTATGCACAATTGTCACAGATTTATAACAAACGATGGTTTTTTGTGCAACACAAACTACTAAATATTTCGTATTTAAGGAAGTGGTTGGAGGAGAAAGTAATTTTTTGCCAGTTCAACAAACGTCTTTATTGCCAATGAATATTGGTAACTATGTTGATAAATTGCTGAAATTGTCAGTGGTTGAATGCTATGTTCAGACAGCACTTCAACAAGAAGTCCTTGCTCTACATAGCCAGCTACCGAATAACTTGGCGCTTGAATAATACCTTGTGATTGTGCCGCTGCCTCATTAAGCAATCGACCGTTATTAGTTTTCCAAGCCCACGGCAACTTCACCTCTTGGATTTCACCATTTTTCAAAAATATCCATTGATCCGAACGCAAACTATGTTCAAAGAATAACAGCTGGTGATTGGCGAGATCTTCAATAGCTGTGATCTTAGGATACTGTAATAAATACTTAGGGTGCGCCCACATTGCTAGCTTACTTGTGCAGATAGGAATTACTTTTAAACTCGCGTTAGCAAGCGTCGGCGCCACCCGAAAAACTAAATCCACAGCGCCTTGTGTGATATCAATTGGTTCATTGGTTAAATCAAACGATAATTCAACATTAGGGTATAACTGGCGATATTGAGCAATGATTGGTGCTAAGTATTGGCCTCCAAACTCTATGCTTGCTGAAACTTTTAATTGCCCTTTTGGCATATCACTAAAGCTAGAAAGTTCCTGTTCTATCAGCGTCAACTCAGCCAATAGTGGGCTAACCTTTTGATAGTAGAGTTTACCTGCCTGTGTAATTGCCATTTGCCTTGTGGTTCGTTTTACCAGCAAGGTGCCTAGTTGCTCTTCTAGCTGTCGAATGTATCGGCCAACCATCGCAGGAGACAACCGCATGCTTTTAGCAACCTGAGTAAATGATTGCTCTTGGCATACTAGGCAAAACGCTTTTATCGCATCAAGTTTGTTCATTTATCACTTTGTAAACTATAGGTATATACACCATATACAATTGTTAACTACTAAACAACGAGCTTAACGGCGACAATTAAAACGATTCATTAATAGAATTCTGGACTCAACATGAAAAAGTTATATAGCGCATTGTTATTGGTATGGATAAGTAGCCAAGTGAACGCTGGACCAACAGCATTAACCAACGTCAATCTAATCGATGTTAACACGCTAACAATAATCAAAAATCAAACCGTACTAATTGATGATAAGCACATTCAGCGTATTGCAAATAGCGATGAAATTGATCTATCTCCTGATACTGTCGTCGTCGATTTAAAAGACAAATTTTTATCGCCCGGTCTCATTGACGCGCACGTTCATCACGCTACCGACCCAGATGATTGGGATAATAGAAGTGACACATTAAAGAGATTACGAAATTTGCTACGTGGCGGGGTTACCTCGGTAAGAGATATGGGTGGCGACACGCGCGTGCTATCAGGCCTTAAACGTGAAGCATTATTGGATATTATTCAGTCTCCAGATATCTACTACTCAGTAATCATCGGTGGTCCAGAGTTTTTTGCTGATCCTAGGACAGTTTCGTCAGCCAAAGGCCATCAATCAGGAGCAATTCCATGGATGGCTGCGATTACCGACGAAACGGATCTTGATGCAGTAATGTTAAAGGCGCTTGGTACGGGCGCAACAGGTATAAAAATTTACGCCGCAATTGACCAACAACAGATAGCGAAGTTGACAACTGCTGCTAAAAAGCATGGACTGAAAGTTTGGTCTCATGTTTATGTTGGCCCTGCAAAGCCAAGTAATGCAATAAGCGCGGGTGTCGAAACTATCTCTCATGCCCCGGACCTTTCTGCAGAAATTATTGATAATTATCGTGAATGGCGACGAGAAGATAAAGCACCAAATTCAAGCCAAGAAAAGCGTTCTTATCAAACGGCCGAATATAACGATCTCTTAAATTTAATGCTGAAGAACAACACTATCTTAGATGCCACTATGACAGTATTTGAAAGCAGAAAAACATTAAATGAAAATACAAAAAAACGGTATAGACATACTGTATTGCTCACGAAATTGGCGCATGAATACGGTATACCTATTGCTGCAGGTACTGATGCATTCAGTGACCAAGAGGTTATGCTTTATAAAGAGTTGGAATTACTAGTCAATGAAGCCAAACTTTCACCAATACAAGCAATACAAGCAGCCACCATCAATAATGCAAAAGTCATTGGTCAATCTACTAGCATAGGCTCTATTGAAACCGGAAAGGTTGCAAATTTAGTGGTGTTTGATAAAAATCCAGCTGAAGATATAGCTAACCTAGATAGCGTTTCGCATGTCCTTAAAAATGGCCAATTCATCTATCGCGGCGCTGACTCGCGATTGCCTTTTATACCAGCAAAAAAAGTCGGAAACACCTTATGGATGTCAGGCCAAATAGGTAATCTTCCCGGCACCATGGTACTAGCAGGAGGCACTATAGAAGCGCAAATGCATCAAACAATGAAAAACATTCTCAGCGTATTAGCTGAACATGGATTAGGGTTTGAACATGTTACCAAGTGCACATTAATGCTTGCCGACATCAAAGAATGGGGTAAAGCGAGTGAAGTCTATAAAAGTTACTTTACTAAGCAACTACCTACTCGTAGTGCATTTGCTGCAAGTGGCTTGGCATTAAACGCAAAAGCCGAAGTTGAATGTATCGCCTCATACTAAGGAGTAGCTATGTTAGATAGAAGAGAATTCATCAAAGCAATGATTAGTGCCGGCGCAATAATAACCTGTACACCAATTCATCATGCTTTGGGTAGTAATCAATCCTGGCATAAGTATAACCAATCTATTGTTATAGACGGCTTATGCATCGCATTTGGCAATGATATGACGGAGCTAAGTTCGCAGCAACTCGCGACTATTAAGCTTTCAGGAATAACAGCTGTTAACGCAACGATTCCATACCCTGGCGATAATTTCGATAGAACAACGAAGCGTATTGACAACGCACTCACGGTCATTAACAAATACCCAGAAAATTTTAAGCTCATTGCTGCTGCCTCAGATATATTACATGCGAAGAAGGCGCAGCAAGTTGGGATCATTCTGGGTTTTCAGTCGACTGAAATGTTCGAAAATGATTTATCTCGCATTGAGCACTTTGCTAAGCGTGGTGTACGCTATATGCAGTTAACCTATAATAGCCTTTCTCAATTTGGCGAAGGAGGCCTAGTAGATACTAATAACGGACTTTCCAAGCTAGGCATAGAGGCAATTAAACATATCGAAAATAACAACGTGCTGCTTGATGTGTCCCACGCAAATAAACAAACAGTTGTTGATGCAATTAAGCATGCAAATAAGCCTTTAACCATTTCCCATACCGGTTGTAATGCCCTTTACCAGCACCCAAGAAATAATGATGACAGCGAATTAAAGGCGGTTGCTGATAAAGGTGGGGTTGTTGGTATTTACTTAATGCCCTTTTTAGAAGGTGGTGATCATGAGATTACGGCAACAATCGTACTAAAACATATTAAACACGCGGTAAATGTCTGTGGCATTGATCATGTTTCTATCGGAAGTGATCAAGGAATCATTCCTATCAATGATGGACCAGAATATCGAGAGGTGATCCGTAAAGAGGTTAAGCGTCGAATCGCAGCGGGTATTTCAGCACCAGGGGAAACACCTAATAGACCACCATTTGTACCTGAACTTAACTCTGAACGTCGAATGGAGCTAATAGCTTGGCACTTGAATAAAACTGGCTTTAATGATGATGCTATCGAGAAAATTATCGGCACGAACTTGCTCTCGCTTTACCAAAGAGTTTGGTAATTGACCAGTTTACAGTAGACTTTTGAGTTAATTTTGGCTACAAACTACTGTATAGCATTTAGCCCAAAGGAAAGGGATGGCAGTTTCTGATTATCGAGACAAGCGGTTCTTAATCATTGACAGTTTAAAGCCGTCTCGCGACTTACTGAAACAGTTTGCCTTTAATTTGGCACCAGAGGTAGTGGAAGCAACGGGGTATGCTAAAGACATTGTCCTCAGGTGTTCCGAAAATCATTACGATGTATTGTTATTAGGTTACGATTTAGGTGAAAGTCAAAAAAATGGTCAACAGTTGCTAGAAGAGCTGCGCACCAATGGCTTAGTAAATCGTCAATCTGTAATTATTCTTATCACTGCAGAAAACTCGCAAGCCATGGTGCTCGCTGCATTAGAGCACAAACCAGATGACTATTTAACCAAGCCTTATCGTTTAAGAGATTTGTTTGAACGTTTAGATCGTTGCTACAAGAAAAAGCGCCATATGAATGATATTTATAAGGCACTAGATGAGCATCAAACTTTGCATGCCATAGCGTTATGCGATGAAGCAATTAAAAAAAACACCCCTTATAAGACAGAATGCTTCGGAATTAAGTCTCGCCAACTATTCGAACAAAATAAGTTTGATCAAGCAGCCGACATCTATAGACGATTTGAACCACAAAAGAACTGTCAGTGGGCCAGTATAGGACTAGGAAAGATCGCTTTAAAGCAGGAGAAATATCCTGAAGCTATTAGCTATTTTTCTAATCTGATTGATAGATACCCTCTTTACTTGTCTTCTTATGACTGGTTAGCAACAAGTTACGAGGCAACAAAACAACCTCAAAAGGCGCAAGATACATTAGAAAGAGCAATAGAAATATCACCACTTTCGGTAAAACGCATCGAACGCTACGCCCAGCTTTGTTTTACCAATGGTCATTACGAAAAAGCCACTCAAGCTTTTGATCAAAACTATCACCTATCGAGTAATTCAATTCATCATAAGCCAGAAAATGCTTTCAAATTTTCTGAATCGCTAAACCAGCTAGCACCTGAACTTTCTGACTATCAGTTAAAAATGAAGAAAAACAGGGTAATGAATGCATTAAGTGAAACAGCTAAATCATTTGGCAGAATGGATATACGTCTTCAAACTCAGCTTCACTCTGTTAGGTTAATGCGTAAAACCAATGACGAATTTGATGCTAAGAGGTTATTAAAATCTTCTGAGTCTCTAATTAATAAGGTGGTAGATGAATTGCCACCTGACAGTTCTATCGCTATTGCCGATCTACTCATCAAGTTAGACAGACGACAATCTGCATCACCTATCTTAGCGAAAGTAGCTGAAAAATATGGTGATGAACTTCACTTGATGACAAAAATAGATAAATTAGTTGATGAAGACCTTAAAACGGAAGAGCTGCGTCATGCTCAATCAGCTTTAGATGAAGCCGCAAATAGTTATCATAAGCAGAATTATCAAGACGCCTGTAAAAGGTTATCCGATGCTCATAAAGCTTATCCACGCCACATCGGAATTAAACTTAACTTAATTCAAGCATTGATAGCACTGTTTAAACAATCAAATAATCAACTACAACTTAGAAAGTCAGGCGAACTACTAGGTTCACTTACCGGCCTATCGACGACACATGCGGCTTATCAGAGATATAAAAAATTAGAACAAGAATATAAACAGTTAAAAGCAAACACTAGCTAAGATCGCTTGACAATTGTAGCTAAAAAACTGCACTCTAAATGTTCACTTTTTAATCATTGCACTGGGGATATGATTAACGAGTAATACTTTAATGTTATAAAGGAAGATAAATGAACCGCGATCTCCCCAGTTCAGTAGCTGTCTGTGACGGTGCAAACAGTACTCAATCAAACAACACTACAAACAAATACTACGCTTTATTTTTACTGACTGTTGTCTATAGTTTTAATTTTATTGACCGACAATTACTCGCGATTTTACAAGAAGCTATTAAAGCCGACCTCCAGTTATCCGATAGTCAGTTAGGCTTATTAACTGGCTTTTCATTCGCCTTGTTTTATGTAATTGCTGGTATACCAATTGCCCGACTCGCAGATAAATATAATCGCAAAAACATTATTTCGATTTCCTTATTTGTATGGAGCTTTATGACAGCAATTAGCGGCTTTGTACAAAATTACACCCAATTATTGTTAGCAAGAATAGGGGTTGGCGTTGGGGAAGCAGGTGGTAGTCCGCCTTCACATTCGATTATTTCAGATATTTTCCCACCTGAATCTAGAGCTAGTGCCTTAGGTTTTTATTCGACTGGTGTAAATATAGGCATACTCTTCGGGTTTTTATTAGGAGGCTGGTTAAATGAAGCTTTTGGTTGGCGTACAGCTTTTATGGTTGTTGGAGCACCAGGAATACTTCTAGCGGTAATAGTAGGATTTACGCTTAGAGAGCCTATTAGGGGGTTAAGCGAAAATAGGCAAACCGATGATAATCAAACTTCATTTAAAATAGTACTTTCCCTTTTATGGAGTCGGAATTCTTTTAGGCATCTTGCTTTAGGCTCTGCATTAACCGCTTTTGTTAGTTATGGCTTAGTTAGTTGGGCAGCTTCTTACATGATACGAATACACGCCATGTCTACTGGTGAATTAGGTACTTGGCTAGCACTCATAATTGGTGTTGGTGGTGCTGTAGGTGTATTTGGTGGCGGCGTTGTTGCTGACAAATTAGCTAAAACAGATAAGCGTTGGTATGCATGGCTGCCTGCGTTAGTTGGTCTTATATCATTACCATTTATTATTTCTTTCTGTTTAGCCGATGATAAATATACCGCATTGTATAGCATGATCATTCCATCAATATTAGCCAACGTATATTTAGGTACTGTAATAGCAACTACTCACGGGCTTGTAGGACTTCGCATGAGAGCTATGGCTTCAGCTATTTTATTTCTGATTTTAAATATTATTGGTTTAGGGCTGGGACCTTGGGCAATCGGCGCACTAAGTGATTATTTAAGTGAAACATATCAAGCAGAGTCTTTACGCTATTCCATGTTATATATTTTACCTATAGTTAGCTTCTGGTCAGTATGTCATTTCTATCGCGCAGCAAATAATTTAAGAGATGACCTTTTGAATGCACCAAATTAAGTTACCGATAGATATACTATATATGGTGGAGGGAGGTGGACTATTGTGGACTCCTGTCCTTCACTAAAGCCACATTATGTGTATTCGAGATTGTTCCAGATAATTTTGTCAAACCAGCCTTATTATCAACCTATTTCACATATAAAAAAAGCCCGACTAATGTCGAGCTTTGTTTATATGGTGGAGGGAGGTGGATTCGAACCACCGAAGGCGGAGCCGTCAGATTTACAGTCTGATCCCTTTGGCCACTCGGGAACCCCTCCAAATAGGGTAAGCCCAGTCGTAAGACTGGGCTTGAAATAGGTGCCTAGCAATGTCCTACTCTCACATGGGAACTCCCACACTACCATCGGCGCAGTTGCATTTCACTTCTGAGTTCGGCATGGGTTCAGGTGGTTCTACAACGCTATTGTCGCTAGGCGAATTGATTACAATTTAGAAGGCTGATGTATCCGTTAATTCAAGTATCACAAGTACGTGATGTCGTGCATGAATGCACTCATGTCGATGTTATTCACCGATTCATGTCAGCATACAACAAAACCACTTGGGTGTTGTATGGTTAAGCCTCACGGGCAATTAGTATCAGTTAGCTCAAGGCCTCGCAACCCTTACACACCTGACCTATCAACGTTGTAGTCTCCAACGACCCTTTAGGGGAATTAAATTCCCAGTGAGAACTCATCTCAAAGCCTGCTTCCCGCTTAGATGCTTTCAGCGGTTATCAGTTCCGAACGTAGCTACCCGGCAATGCATCTGGCGATACAACCGGAACACCAGAGGTTCGTCCACTCCGGTCCTCTCGTACTAGGAGCAGCCCTCTTCAATTCTCAAACGCCCACGGCAGATAGGGACCGAACTGTCTCACGACGTTCTAAACCCAGCTCGCGTACCACTTTAAATGGCGAACAGCCATACCCTTGGGACCGACTTCAGCCCCAGGATGTGATGAGCCGACATCGAGGTGCCAAACACCGCCGTCGATATGAACTCTTGGGCGGTATCAGCCTGTTATCCCCGGAGTACCTTTTATCCGTTGAGCGATGGCCCTTCCATACAGAACCACCGGATCACTATGACCTGCTTTCGCACCTGCTCGACGTGTCTGTCTCGCAGTTAAGCTGGCTTATGCCATTGCACTAACCGTACGATGTCCGACCGTACTTAGCCAACCTTCGTGCTCCTCCGTTACTCTTTGGGAGGAGACCGCCCCAGTCAAACTACCCACCAGACAGTGTCCCCAAGCCCGATAAGGGCCCTAGGTTAGAACATCACGCATACAAGGGTGGTATTTCAAGATTGGCTCCACTCTATCTGGCGACAAAGTTTCAAAGCCTCCCACCTATCCTACACATGTAGGAGCAATGTTCACTGTCAAGCTATAGTAAAGGTTCACGGGGTCTTTCCGTCTAGCCGCGGGTATACGGCATCTTAACCGCAATTTCAATTTCACTGAGTCTCGGGTGGAGACAGTGTGGCCATGATTACGCCATTCGTGCAGGTCGGAACTTACCCGACAAGGAATTTCGCTACCTTAGGACCGTTATAGTTACGGCCGCCGTTTACCGGGGCTTCGATCATGAGCTTCGCAGAGCTAACCCAATCAATTAACCTTCCGGCACCGGGCAGGCGTCACACCGTATACGTCATCTTTCGATTTTGCACAGTGCTGTGTTTTTAATAAACAGTTCCAGCCACCTGGTTACTTCGACTGACCTATGCTTACGGAGCAAGTCCTTCACAAGAGCCAGCGTACCTTCTCCCGAAGTTACGGTACTATTTTGCCTAGTTCCTTCACCCGAGTTCTCTCAAGCGCCTTAGTATTCTCTACCTAACCACCTGTGTCGGTTTGGGGTACGGTTCCTTTATATCTGAAGCTTAGAAGATTTTCCTGGAAGCATGGCATCAACAACTTCAACTCCGTAGAGTCTCGTCTCGTATCTCAGTCTTAAGAACCCGGATTTGCCTAAGTTCTCAACCTACATACTTTCACACGGATAACCAACACCGTGCTTGCTTAGCCTTCTCCGTCCCTCCGTCGCAATATAAAGAAGTACAGAAATATTAATCTGTTTCCCATCGACTACGCGTTTCCGCCTCGCCTTAGGGGCCGACTTACCCTGCCCTGATTAACATGGGACAGGAAACCTTGGTCTTTCGGCGTGGGGGTTTTTCACCCCCATTATCGTTACTCATGTCAGCATTCGCACTTCTGATACCTCCAGCAAGCTTCTCAACTCACCTTCAACGGCTTACAGAACGCTCCCCTACCACTCAAAATAAATTTTGAATCCGCAGCTTCGGTGCATAGTTTAGCCCCGTTACATCTTCCGCGCAGACCGACTCGACTAGTGAGCTATTACGCTTTCTTTAAAGGATGGCTGCTTCTAAGCCAACCTCCTAGCTGTCTGGGCCTTTCCACATCGTTTCCCACTTAACTATGACTTTGGGACCTTAGCTGGCGGTCTGGGTTGTTTCCCTCTTCACGACGGACGTTAGCACCCACCGTGTGTCTCCCGGATATCACTCATTGGTATTCGGAGTTTGCAAAGGGTTGGTAAGTCGGGATGACCCCCTAGCCTTAACAGTGCTCTACCCCCAATGGTGTTCGTCCGAGGCTCTACCTAAATAGATTTCGGGGAGAACCAGCTATCTCCCGGCTTGATTAGCCTTTCACTCCGACCCACAAGTCATCACCGCATTTTTCAACATACGTGTGTTCGGTCCTCCAGTTGATGTTACTCAACCTTCAACCTGCCCATGGGTAGATCGCCGGGTTTCGGGTCTATTCCTTGCAACTAAACGCGCAGTTAACACTCGCTTTCGCTACGGCTCCCCTAATCGGTTAACCTTGCTACAAAAAATAAGTCGCTGACCCATTATACAAAAGGTACGCAGTCACCCGAAGGCTTCCACTGCTTGTACGTATGCGGTTTCAGGTTCTATTTCACTCCCCTCACAGGGGTTCTTTTCGCCTTTCCCTCACGGTACTGGTTCACTATCGGTCAGTTAGGAGTATTTAGCCTTGGAGGATGGTCCCCCCATGTTCAGTCAACATTTCACGTGTGCCGACCTACTCGATTTCACAAACATTTTGTCTTCGTGTACGGGACTATCACCCTGTATCGTTGTCCTTTCCAGAACATTCCACTGACGCCATGCCGCTTAAGGGCTAATTCCCGTTCGCTCGCCGCTACTAAGGAAATCTCGGTTGATTTCTTTTCCTCGGGGTACTTAGATGTTTCAGTTCTCCCGGTTTGCCTCACTGTGCTATGTATTCACACAGTGATAGTGTCTTATGACACTGGGTTTCCCCATTCAGAAATCGTAGTCTATAACGGTTTTTATCACCTTAACTACGCTTATCGCAGATTAACACGTCTTTCATCGCCTCTAACTGCCAAGGCATCCACCACATACGCTTAGTCACTTAACCATACAACCCTAAGTAGTCTTAAGTATTGTGGAGACAAATCCACAATCAAATGCATGTCTGACATTTTCACGTACTCTTATTAACAACAAGTGTTAATAGTGAGCTACTTGAATTAGATGAAATAAGATAAGGAAGTCTTATTTCAAGGTTGAACATTTATTCGAGGAGAATAAATGCTCGGTGATGTTTATCGTTATGTGAGTAACAGCGCGACACCGCACTCACCAGATAAACATCGTTCGAATATATTACTGATAAAGTAATTATATTCGGGATATATATCAGCTTTCCAAATTGTTAAAGA
>NZ_JABBXH010000007.1:0-157241 GCF_012932965.1 Thalassotalea algicola
ACTGCGTTAGCCACAATAAGTACCCAAACCAATTGGGTTTAGTGGAGCATAATTCAAGAAATAAAAAGAAAGTGGTCGGTGATGCAAGATTCGAACTTGCGACCCCTTGGACCCAAACCAAGTGCGCTACCAAGCTGCGCTAATCACCGATATATCTTTCATTTGACTACAGGACTGTAGAAAAAATGGGGTGGCTAATGGGACTTGAACCCACGACAACCGGAATCACAATCCGGGGCTCTACCAACTGAGCTATAGCCACCATTGTTTGGCACGCCTGTAGTATATGGCACGCCCTAAAGGATTCGAACCTTTGACCCACGCCTTAGAAGGGCGTTGCTCTATCCAGCTGAGCTAAGGGCGCACATTACCTACTAGGCATCACTTCCTAAAAAAGAAAGTGGTCGGTGATGCAAGATTCGAACTTGCGACCCCTTGGACCCAAACCAAGTGCGCTACCAAGCTGCGCTAATCACCGACTCTGTTGTTAAAAACTGTGTCGCTTTCAACGGGTGCGGATATTACCGAGTTGCCCCCTACTCGTCAAACACTTTTTTTAAATTTTTACCCGTTCGCTCACTTTTACAGCACCTTGGATAAAAAAGCATTAAATTGATGAATATTTATAAATGCTAACTAAATAGAATATACACAACAACAATAAACTTTTTGCCTAATATTTAATTTATATCGCAGCTAAAACTACACCAAGCAACGCTTTTATGAGAAAATAAAAGAGTTATTTATCATTTATATCACAACATTCTGAGATTATGACGGCACAATTAATTGACGGTAAAGCAATCGCACAAAATATTCGCACTTCTGTAAAAGAGAAAGTGGCGGCACGTATTCAACATGGTAAACGCGCGCCAGGCCTCGCTGTTATCTTAGTTGGTAGTGATCCAGCTTCAGAAGTATATGTAGGTAGTAAACGTAGAGCATGTGAAGAGGTTGGCTTTGTTTCTAAATCATATGACTTACCCGCAACTACATCTGAGAAAGAGCTATTAGCTTTAATAGATGAGCTGAATAATGACAACTCTGTTGACGGCATATTAGTACAGTTACCACTTCCAGAAGGCTTAGATCCTAATTTGGTCATAGAACACATTAATCCGAAGAAAGATGTTGACGGCTTTCACCCATCAAACGTCGGTAAGCTTGCTTTGCGTCAACCAGGTCTTCGTCCATGTACACCTAAAGGTATTATGGAACTAATTGAGTCAACGGGCGTTAGAACTCATGGCTTAGATGCCGTAGTTGTTGGCGCATCGAATATTGTTGGTCGCCCAATGACATTAGAGCTGTTGCTAGCAGGTTGTACAACCACGACTACCCACAGATTCACTAAAGATTTAGAAGGTAAAGTTCGTCAAGCCGATTTGTTAGTTGTTGCTGTTGGTAAACCAGAATTCATTCCTGGCGACTGGATTAAAGAGGGTGCAATTGTAATTGATGTAGGCATCAACCGCTTAGAGACAGGCAAGTTAGTTGGTGATGTTGAATTTGGTATAGCTAAAAATAGAGCTGATTTTATAACGCCTGTACCTGGTGGCGTTGGACCAATGACAGTAGCAAGTTTAATTGAAAATACCTTAATTGCATGTGAAGAGTTTGGAAACGAATAGTTTTCCTAATTGTTTTATTTCTAAACGCGCGATTACAGATATTTGATGTATTAATAAAAAGCCAGTGTATTTAAACACTGGCTTTTTCTATATTCTAAATAAACTTAACTGCTATTAAGCATTCAACTTTTCATCAAGTTCTTCTATTTTAGCTTGCCAAATCGCAGGGCCAGTAACGTGAGCTGACTCACCTGTACTATCTACAGCAACGGTAACCGGCATATCTTCTACTTCAAATTCGTAGATAGCTTCCATACCTAAATCTTCAAAAGCTACGACTTTAGCTTTCTTAATTGCCTTTGATACTAAGTATGCTGCGCCACCGACCGCCATTAAATAAACTGACTTATTATTCTTAATTGACTCACATGTAGCGGCGCCACGCTCTGCTTTACCAATTGAACCTATTAAACCTGTTTTTGATAGCATTAATTCGGTGAACTTATCCATACGAGTAGCCGTTGTAGGGCCAGCAGGGCCTACAGCCTCATCGCCGATAGCATCTACAGGGCCTACGTAGTATATGAACTTGTCAGTTAAATCTACTGGTAGCTCTTCACCGTTAGCCATCATTTCTTGCATTCGTTTATGAGCTGCGTCGCGACCTGTATATATCTTGCCACTTAACAATAACGTTTCACCAGTTTTCCATTCTGTAACATCAGCTTTCTTAAGTTCATCAACGTTAACACGACGAACACTTTCACCGACTTCCCAAGTAATTTCAGGCCAATCTTCCAATTTAGGTGGCTGAAGATCAGCTGGACCACTTCCATCTAAATGAAAATGAACGTGACGCGTTGCCGCACAGTTAGGGATCATTACCACAGGCTTTGATGCTGCGTGAGTTGGCGCCGAATTAATTTTCACATCGACAACTGTTGTTAAACCACCAAGCCCTTGCGCACCAATACCAAGCTTATTAACGCGCTCGTAAATCTCTAAACGCAGTTCTTCTTCGGCATTTTGTGGACCACGATCTAGTAATTCTTGAATATCTACAGGATCCATTAAGCTTTCTTTGGCAAGTACACCAGCTTTCTCAGCGGTTCCACCAATACCTATGCCTAGCATTCCAGGTGGGCACCAACCAGCTCCCATCTTAGGTAATGTCTCAACCACCCAATCAGCAACAGAATCTGAAGGGTTTAACATCACCATTTTTGTTTTGTTTTCACTACCGCCACCTTTAGCGGCAATCATTACTTCAACTTCATTACCTTCTACCATATCAATATGCACTACTGATGGCGTATTATCTTTAGTGTTTTTTCGCGTGCCTGCTGGATCTGAAACGATAGAGGCACGTAGTGGGTTATCTGGGTTCATATATGCACGACGTGTACCTTCATCAACCATTTGTTGAACCGTCATGTCTGTTTTGTCCCACTGAACTGCCATGCCGACTTTAACGAAACAAGTAACAATACCAGTATCCTGACAAATTGGGCGTTTGCCCGTTGCTGACATACGAGAATTAATCAGTATTTGTGCAATAGCGTCTTTGGCAGCTTGGCTTTCTTCTTTGTGATAAGCTTTCTCTAGTGCTTGCACAAAATCAAGCGGGTGATAATAAGATATATATTGCAGCGAGTCTGCAATCGATTCGATAAAATCTTGTTGTTTAATAATAGCCATACTAATTCTCTTGCCCTCGGTGAGATGTTATTTGACTAACTTTCTAACGCTGATTGATTCTCTAGTATTGAAAGTTAAATTTTTGCCGATATGATACCCTGCTTATTACAGTGTCGCTAGTCAATTATAGCGATTACGGTATTCGAAATTAGCTATCAATATTTTTCATTTAAAGGTGCCATTTTGCCCACTTTAAACGCTCCAATACCTCTCGTCGCAAAACCATTACCCTTGCCTTCAGGTTTAAATATTCAAGATGTTTTTGCTTCTATTGCCGACCAGCCTTGGAGCTTTTGGCTTGACTCTAACGAAAGCAAACATGTTGATAGCCAGTTTGATATTATCGTGTGGCAGCCGGCAGTTACAATAGAAACTGACTCACAGCAGACTAAAGTATTAGTCAACGATAAAGAATATCAAGCCCTTGAAGGTTGCTATCAAAAAGATCCATTAACGCTTATTAAAGAAGTTAACCAACAGGTTTTTGAAAAAGTTTCTCTGCCTAAAACTTCATTACCGTTTAAAACAGGTGCGGTTGGCTATTTTAGTTATGATTTAGGTCAACACTTCGAAAAGCTGCCTGATGACTCAAAAGATGATATCAACTTGCCTCATATGGCGGTAGGTATATACATGCAGGCCGTTGTCTATGATCGTGCTAATCAGGAGGTAACGTTAATCGCTCCAGAAAATTGTTGGCAAACACTATCTGAAGAACTCACCTCATTTATAAAGCCAAGCAAAAAGCGTTTCAAACTTGATTCCAATTGGCAGTCAAACATGAGCAAGGCCGCTTATAAACGTAAGTTTGAACAAGTACAACGCTACCTAGTCTCTGGCGATTGCTACCAAATAAACTTAGCTCAACGCTTTGACGCGAAATATCAAGGCGATGAATTCCAAGCCTACCTTAAATTAAGACAAGCCAATCAAGCCCCTTTTTCTGCTTTTATGCGATTCAGTGAATACAGTATTTTAAGTATTTCGCCTGAGCGATTTTTAAAGCTTACACAAAGTAAAGTTCAAACCAAGCCAATTAAAGGCACTATGCCTAGACATAATGACCCGATAAAAGATAAAGAAAATATTTCGCTACTTGAACAATCAAGTAAAGACAAAGCAGAAAATCTAATGATCGTCGACCTACTGCGTAATGATATTAGTCGAGTATGCCAACCTGGTTCAGTTAAGGTACCTAAACTTTTCGATGTTGAAAGCTTCCCTGCCGTCCATCATTTAGTTAGCACAGTAGTAGGTGACTTGAACAAACAATACGATGGCACCGATCTACTACGCGCGGCATTTCCTGGAGGTTCGATTACTGGTGCACCTAAAATTCGTGCAATGGAGATAATAGAAGAACTAGAGCCACACAAGCGAAATGTATATTGCGGCTCTATTGGTTATATCTCTGCCTGTGGCAACATGGACAGCAGCATTACCATACGCACATTGGTTTGCCAGAATGACAATATTTATTGTTGGGCTGGAGGCGGATTAGTCGCAGATTCAAAAGTTGATAGTGAATACCAAGAAACTTTTGATAAAGTAGGAAAAATACTACCGATTTTGGCTGAATAACACTATGGATAAAGGAACCTTTGTAAGAAAGTTTAAACTACATACTTTAGAAGCTTCTTTACATGAATTTCGCTACCCAAGATCAGTCAAAGAAGCTGCAGTCCTAATTCCTTTAATCGAAGTTAATCGTCAATTATCAGTAATTTTGACTCGGCGCGCTACTCACTTGAAACATCATGCTGGGCAAATAAGCTTTCCTGGTGGTAAGGTTGAACCATCTGATCTATCCGCTACAGATACCGCATTAAGAGAAGCTGAAGAAGAAATAGGTTTAGTACAAGCCCATGTCCAAACATTAGGCCAATTAAAACCTTACCATACCATTACCGGCTATAACGTTATCCCTATTGTTGGTTTAGTCGACAATCAAACATCATTTAACATAGACGAAAATGAAGTGGCTGAAATGTTTACCGTACCGCTTAGCCACTTTATCGACAAAGACAATCATACCAAGGTAGCTACCTATCACAAAGGCAATAAACACCACGTTTACTTTATGCCATACCAAAACCATAATATTTGGGGTGCAACTGCTGCTATGCTCGCTGATTTAGTCGCTCATATTGACTAAAACTAACTAGTACTTACACTCTTCTTCTATAATTAATTCATTATGACTTTTATATTGTAGACTTTCAGGTAGAATTACCGAATAAAATTTCACAATAGTTACATTAAGCAATTATTTGTTCAGGTTATCGCATGATAAGTGTATTTGATATGTTTTCAATAGGTATTGGCCCATCCAGTTCTCATACGGTTGGCCCAATGCGAGCAGCAAAATTATTTGCCGAACACCTCGGTGAAAAAGGTTTGATCGAGCAAACAACTCGTCTTAGTTGTGAGCTTTTTGGTTCCTTAGGGCAAACCGGTATTGGTCACGGAACGGGTAAAGCGGTGATTCTTGGGCTAACAGGTGAAAGTCCAGAAGACATTGCAGTTGAATCAATTGAAGCAATTTTGGCAGAGACTGTAGAAAGCCAAGAAATTAATTTATTAGGTCAATATAAGAAAGCTTTCCCAAAATCTAACGCCATAATTTATCACCGAAGAAAAACACTTCCGGCTCATGCTAATGCCATGACGCTTTATGCTTTTTGCGAAGACAAAGTAATCTTCGAAGAAACCTATTACAGTATTGGTGGTGGCTTTATCGTTCAAGACTGCGATTTTGAGAACGAAAAAGATAAAGCGCTATCTTTACACGCCAATATAAAACGTCCACATGTTTTTTCTACTGCCGATGAACTGATTAGTGAAGCAACAGAGAAAGGGTTAAGTATTAGTACAATTATGATGAACAATGAAAAATGTTTATCTGATGAGGCTTCGATACGCAAGGGCTTAATCGATATATGGCATGCCATGAAGGAAAGTGTCGAGCGCGGCATGAAAACCGAAGGCATATTACCTGGTGGTTTAAAAGTAAACCGAAGAGCCCCTGCACTTCACCGTTCATTATCTGTTGAAAATAATAATGACCCGCTTAGCGCCATGGATTGGGTTAACTTATTTGCCTTAGCGGTTAATGAAGAAAATGCCGCTGGTAGTCGGGTAGTGACAGCGCCAACTAACGGTGCTGCCGGCATTATTCCAGCAGTACTTTGCTACTACAATAAATTCATCAAGCCTGTAACCGATGACGACTGCATTCGTTATTTACTTACTGCTGCAGCCATTGGTGTACTTTATAAAACTAATGCGACGATATCTGGTGCAGAGGGCGGATGCCAAGCAGAAGTTGGCGTAGCATGCTCAATGGCAGCGGGCGCACTTACTGAAATAATGGGCGGCTCACCTAAACAAGTAGAGAATGCAGCAGAAATAGGCATGGAGCACAACCTAGGATTAACTTGTGATCCTGTTGGTGGCTTAGTACAAGTACCTTGTATTGAGCGAAATGCCATGGGCTCTGTAAAAGCGATTAATGCTTCACGTCTTGCCTTACGTGGCACTGGCACTCAAAAAGTTTCTTTAGATAAAGTAATCAAAACCATGTGGGATACCGGTAATGATATGAAAACTAAATATAAAGAAACGTCTCGTGGCGGTTTAGCCGTTAATATTATCGAGTGTTAATTAACGTTTTTTTTCAAACTTTTAGAAGCGCCTTATAGGCGCTTTTTTATTAACATCACTTTTAACGTAACTTCTGTCGGTAGGCCAAAAGCCCTAACGCCAACATGATAATTGGCCATTGATTAGGCTCTGAAATATCAGTGATTGATTCCCCGGAAATTAGTAACTGCTGAAATGCAATGGCCTCACTCCCCCCATTTGTCACTGCGTTTAGCTTAAGCGCTAATATTGAACCTGTACCTGAAATACTCTTAGTAAACGCTGAAAAATTATTTGAAAGTAATCGACCATTGGTTGACAACGGGTCGTTTAAATTGATTACCTTATTACTTTCTAATTGGTAGCTATTAGATGATTGCTCATCTGTACTACTAGTCATCAGTGACTGCCAGCCAAGGTTGTCTATTTGATAGTGCCAACTAAAAAAATCGCTAGACTCAAAGTCTCCCATTGCAGCAATATCAATTGAAAATAGCAGTTGTTTAAATCCGTCTATATTAAAAAGCCAACTAGCCTCTATGTCCCCTGATGGGTTATTCGGGTTTGTCGTATCAACGATGCCAAAAAATGGCACAGTATTGCTTGACGTAATAATTCCCAGATCATCTAACGGATTCGATAATGTATCATCTATCAACGCCGCTGGTATCGCATCAATACCTTTTTGATAGATTTGTGCACTATCGCTAGATGAACTAAAGGCGTCACGATAGTTATTACTATAATCAAGTAACCCAAATGTTGGTGCGTGAGATAAGTCTCTAGCGATAACAGTGGCATTGATTGAAGTGGACGTTATGCAAACAAGCATAACGAATAACCGTAAGATGTTATTCATCATAAATTCCTTTTAGTAATTAGCGCTCCTTGCGCAATGCTCAGTGTAGAATACAAATAAAAAAACCGCCAAAGTTGGCGGTTTTTTATCAATCATTTAGCTACTTTAGGATATTGTCAACGGTACCCTGTGCTAGCGGGTGATAACCTGGACGAGCCTCTTTATACACTTTTATTGCCCAAGCTTTGCCTTTTGGCGAATCCGCTAATGCTTTATAAAGCGGAACAATTAGCTTTCTTCGACCTATGCTAATTAGGTACTCTTCCATTGCTGGGTATACGGCATTGTAGCCAACTCGCAATGACAATAAGTACCAAGCATGAGCGATTTCAGCGTTTTTACTAGTCGTTAAACCATACGTTTGGTCAAGCTCTAACATTTTGCTTTGCGAAATATTCAACGGCAAGTTATTAATAAAATGTAGCCACTGATGAACCGTCCATGTAGCTGTCGGTAATTGTTCAAGCACCAATGAATCACCAATGTAATCGCTTATTTGTTGGTCCAAAGTAGTGAATGCATCCGATTTAGGCTTAGGTACATAACTCGGTAAGCCTTGCTCAAAAATCCATTCATTCACTTCATCCATTGAAACAATATTGGGATGCTTATCAATTAACTCTGCTTTTAAATACTTAACAAATTCGTGAGTACCAAGCGACAAAAATGCATGATCATCAAAATGCTTACGTACGAATTGGTCAAAGGTATCTCTACCAAACTTTTGCTCTAAGTAAATAAGGAACAACTGCCCTTTAGTATAAGGTACACCTGAAAATGCATCGTCAGGATCTCGGCCTTCAAGGTCAATATAAAGTTGTGTGTCGCCAGGTGCTAATTCTGCGATTTCATAGCTAAGTCCCTGAGAATCTAATGATTGCTCCATAATGGCACGCTTAGTACCAAACACCTTTTCCATAATGCGGTTTTCAACGTAGCTAGTAAAACCTTCGTTTAACCATAAATCACGCCAAGTCTCATTAGTAACTAAGTTACCTGACCAAGAGTGAGCCAGTTCATGGGCAATCAGGTTTACTAAGCTTTTATCGCCAGCAATAACAGTTGGCGTAATAAAAGACAAACGAGGATTTTCCATACCACCAAATGGGAAGCTAGGTGGCAGAATCAATAAATCGTAACGTCCCCAACGATATTCACCATACATCGCTTCGGTAGCATCTATCATAGCTTGCGTGTCATTAAATTCAGCAACCGCAGAATCAACTAAACTTGGCTCGGCATAAATACCTGTAATGTCACTCATTGGCTTAAACACTATGTCACCGGCAGCAATGGCAATTAAGTACGGAGGCACTGGTTGCGGCATTTCAAACAAATAGTCGCCATCACGTTTCGTATCCGGAGCATTGTTAGCACTCATCACAGCTAATACATTTTCTGGCGTTGTAATGCGTGCACTATAAGTCATACGCACGCTTGGCGTATCTTGAACTGGTATCCAAGAGCGAGCATGGATTGCTTGGTTTTGGCTAAACATAAACGGCAGCTTCTTACCTGCTGTTTGCTCAGGTGTTAGCCATTGTAAGCCAGACGCTTTTTCTGTTGATTGATAATAAACTCGCAACTTATCCGCTTTTATAGCGGTATGAATTGTTAGCTTACTACCTAAAACATCATCACGTTTAGCTAAAGTAAAGTTTGCTTTCTGCCAACTCCCACCCGTACGTTTCGCCATCACTCGGTGAACAATTAAATCCCTAGTATCTAAATAAATTGGATGGTTGCCCTTTACTAGCCATTTTAAATCCAACTCAGCAAAGCCCTTTAGTGATTTATTTTCAAAATCGACATCTAGGTCTAAGTAGGTGTGAGTTGTAACGACTTGATCGTAATTCGCATAAGTATATGCATCATTTGTCTTAGCCTGCGCAGCTCCAACAACACCGACACACAATAACAAGGTGACAATAAACTTTTTCATTATTAGCTCTTATATAAAAAATATGGCTGTAGATTAAACCTAACCTACAGCCATATTCAACTGGATTTACAGAAATTTTATTTAAAACTCTTGAGGTTTTTCCATATGAATTACCACGCG
The DNA here is from genome assembly GCF_012932965.1 of Thalassotalea algicola. GTDB lineage: Bacteria > Pseudomonadota > Gammaproteobacteria > Enterobacterales > Alteromonadaceae > Thalassotalea_F > Thalassotalea_F algicola. The sequence continues at coordinate 9,833 of NZ_JABBXH010000007.1, forward strand.
CCTGTTCTGGCCACGGCCAAGCGTTGTTTCATTTGAAGCTATGTGGCGTTTTTCGCCAAACCCTCTCGCTTCAATGCGGGCAGCATCGATACCATTTTTTTCAAAATATTCACGAATTTTATTGGCGCGTTTTTCTGACAACTTCAAGTTATTCCAGCGACCACCATAGCTATCAGAATAAGCATCAATTAAAACTAGTTCTAGCTCCGTATCTAATTTCAAATACTCTGAAATCATTGCCATACGGCGCTCAGAAGCTTTGGTAAATTTATCACTATTTGACTGATAATTGAGCACTGTATATGCAATATCATCAAAACTGTAATTCAACAAATTACCCACGCAGCCAATAAATTCTTTATAGGCTCTTGTAAAGCGTGCTGTTGAAAGGCCTACTGCGACTTTGTCGTTATCACTGTACCAATCATTATAATAAAAGGTAGGGTTCATGCCCTGCTCTAACTCGTTGAGCATGGTCCAAGCAATTTTCTTATCTAAACTAGGTGAAAACTGCTTATGTAACTTCATGTCTGCAATTGTATAATCACCAATTCCAGGTCTAAAGTTAGGTGCCACTGAACGTACTTCGGCAAGTGAGTAATTATCCGGTAAACGCAACATATCCAACTCAAACAACATATTGTTATTTCTATTGGCCTTACTAGTAAATTTCGCTTCTCCATAATTAGGGATCATATGAGTTAGCGTACAATTAAGCCGAGAGTTATCAGAAACCTGCCAATGAGAGTTTTCCAAGTCGGCACTATATTGTCTAATACCAGCGTTAGACTGACTCGCAATAACGGCACTTATTACAACTGATAATATTTTTTTCATAACTCAGCGCTTAAAATGGAAAAATGAACATACTTTATATCGACCATGACATTACTAACTTTAATACTATTCTCAGATTTTTTCAGTAATTTCGAGCCTGCCAGTACAGTTTATAAAAAAAGTTTGCGATAATGCCGCCTCTTTTAACTATCAAATATTAACGCATGGCAGACGAAGTTACGTCAACTGAAAGTACCATTTCAGAAAAATCTCTTTTTGCACAACGATTTCGTGGCTACTTTCCTGTAGTTGTCGATGTAGAAACCGCAGGATTTAACGCCCAAACAGATGCTTTGCTAGAAATAGCGGCGAGCATGTTAACGCTTAATGAGCAAACCGGTGAATTTTCAATCGACGAAAGCATTTACTTTAATATTGAACCATTTGAAGGTGCAAACCTAGAGCCTTCAGCTTTAGCATTTACGGGTATCGATCCGACCCATCCGTTACGCGGCAATGTCCAAGAAGCACATGCACTAAAAGAAATGTTTAAGTTAATTCGAAAGAAAATGAAAGCTGCTGGTTGTCAACGAGCTGTAATGGTTGCTCACAATGCAGCATTTGATTTAGGTTTTTTAAACGCGGCAATTGAACGTTGTAATATTAAACGTAGTCCATTTCACCCATTCGTAAGCTTCGATACTACGACATTATCTGGCCTTGCATACGGTCAAACGGTTTTGGCTAAGGCATGTGAAGCCGCAGAATTAGAATTTGATAACAACGAAGCCCACTCAGCACTATACGATACAGAAAAAACTGCGGAGTTATTTTGTAAAATTGTCAATAAATGGAAGAACTTAGGTGGTTGGCCACTTAGCTAGCATTGAAGAGATATCGTTTGCCAATGCCCCTAACATTACCACATAACGACAAGTAATATTTATTGAGTTCATAAAAAAGCCCGCGGTAGCGGGCTTTTTTATGAATTACGTTTAACTTAAATTATAAGTTATCAGCATTATCAGAAAGGTAAGACGCTACGCCATCTGGAGAAGCAGTCATACCTTTATCACCTTTATTCCAACCAGCTGGACATACTTCGCCATGCTCTTGGTGGAATTGTAGTGCATCTACCATACGTAACATTTCATCAACGTTACGACCAAGTGGTAAATCGTTAACTACTTGATGACGAACGTTACCTTCTTCATCAATTAAGAATGAACCACGGAATGCAACGCCAGCTTCTGGGTGCTCAACGTCGTATGCTTGACAGATTTCATGTTTAACGTCAGCAACTAACGTGTATTGAACAGGGCCAATACCACCTTCGTTAACTGGCGTGTTACGCCATGCGTTGTGGCTGAACTGTGAATCAATTGATACACCAATTACTTCAACACCACGACTCTTGAACTCTTCCATGCGGTGATCAAAAGCTAATAACTCTGATGGGCAAACAAATGTAAAGTCTAATGGATAGAAAAATACAACCGCTTTTTTACCTTTAATAGCTTCTGATAAAGTGAAGCTATCTACGATTTCACCACTACCTAGAACAGCTGCGGCAGTAAAGTCTGGTGCAGGACGACCAACTAATACACTCATTTTATTCTCCAATTATAGTATTAAGTGTTAGTAAGTTTTCACTCACTAAATTTAAAATCACATCACAAGTATTGTGCTGTAAAAATATTTTTCAATGCTGAGTCACAAATTTTTAAGAATTTTCTTCCGTTTGTGTTTTTTCAGCAGTTTCTTTGATCAAGGTTTGCAACTCGCCTTGTTGGAACATTTCTAAAATAATGTCACAACCGCCAATTAATTCCCCTTCAACCCATAACTGTGGGAAGGTAGGCCAATCAGCATAAGCTGGTAACTCGGCTCGGATATCTGGGTTTTGCAAAATATCAACAAACGCAAACTTCTCACCACACGACATTAATGCCTGAGAGGCTTGTGCAGAAAAACCACAATTTGGTAATTTAGGTGAGCCTTTCATATATAAAAGAATTGGGTTTTCAGCAATTTGCTCTTTAATGCGTTCAATTGTTTCCATAATAACCTCTAGTGATCACAACTTATTGAAAGTTGAATATGGGCAAGTTTAATAAAATTCAACACCAAGCAGAATTAAAAATAAAAATTATAATTTATCACTTTTTGCCTTGATAAATAGGCTAGTAATACCTATAAATTTCGGTACACTATGCTTGGCTTCAAAAAACTTGAGTATTTTACTCGGTTTTTCAAAAAAACAAAGACAAAGTTAAGTTTGTGAGTCAAATAAACGCTTAACTATAAAATTTTCTAATCAATACAAATTCTGGAGATTAAAATGGCTATTGAATTACCAGCTCTACCATATGCGATGGATGCACTTGCACCACATATTTCACAAGAAACATTAGAGTTTCACTATGGTAAGCATCACAACACTTATGTTGTAAAACTTAACGGCTTAATTGGCGGCACTGAGTTTGAAGGTAAGTCTTTAGAAGACATCGTAAAATCTTCAGACGGTGGCGTATTTAACAATGCTGCACAAATCTGGAATCACACATTCTACTGGAACAGCTTAAGCCCAAATGGTGGCGGCGAGCCAACTGGTGCATTGGCTGATGCAATCAATGCTAAATTTGGTTCTTTTGCAGAATTCAAAGCAGCATTTAACGACAAAGCAGTAAACAACTTTGGTTCAAGTTGGACATGGCTTGTAAAAACTGCTGATGGCGGTGTTGATATCGTAAACACTTCAAACGCAGCAACACCATTAACAGATGACAGCTTAACACCATTAATGACAGTAGATTTATGGGAACATGCTTACTACATTGATTACCGTAACTTGCGTCCAAGCTACATGGAAGCATTCTGGGCATTAATTAATTGGGAATTTGCTTCAGCAAACTTCGCATAATCAAGCCATTCAAATACTTAGAAGCCGGCATATTGCCGGCTTTTTTATTGCCATTATCTCACTACATCATAAATTCATTTACAAAAAACTCTCCAATTTTGTCACCGTTAGCTAAATAAACAACTAAGCTTATAAATAGATATTGCATTTTCTCGGTCTATTTAATTACACCCTTTTCTGTTTTCGGGAGGCGGTTATGAGCATTTTTAAGCACTATCAATCTCGCTACGAGCAAGCGCAGCAAGAAGAGTTTACCTTGCAAGAATTCCTCGATATTTGTCGAGAAGACAAAATGGCTTACGCCAGTAGTGCAGAAAGATTACTACGAGCAATTGGTGAACCAGAAATGATTGACACTTCTGCGGAGCCAACCTTAAGTCGAATATTTTCCAATAGAGTGATTGCGAGATATCCAGCCTTTAAAGACTTTTACGGTATGGAAGACGCCATCGAGCAAATTGTTTCCTATCTCAAACATGCCGCTCAAGGGTTGGAGGAGCAGAAACAAATTCTCTACCTTCTTGGTCCAGTAGGCGGCGGGAAGTCATCACTTGCAGAGAAGCTCAAATCATTGATGCAAAAAGAGCCTATTTACGTGTTAAGTGCTGACGGTGAGCGTAGCCCAGTCAACGATCATCCATTTTGCTTATTTAGCCCAGATTCAGATGGCAAGATATTACAAGATGAATATGGAATCCCTGGTCGTTACCTTAATCCCATCATATCGCCATGGGCTGCTAAAAGGTTGCACGAATACAAGGGTGATATTGCTAAATTCAAAGTTGTTAAGATTTATCCATCAATTCTTGATCAAGTCGCTATTGCCAAAACAGAGCCTGGAGACGATAACAATCAAGATATATCAGCGCTTGTTGGCAAAGTCGATATACGCCAACTTGAGCATTTTGCTCAAAACGATCCTGACGCCTATAGTTACTCTGGCGCGCTTTGTCGGGCAAACCAAGGGGTGATGGAGTTTGTAGAAATGTTTAAAGCGCCAATCAAGGTGCTTCATCCATTACTTACTGCCACCCAAGAAGGAAACTACAACCCTACTGAAGGCTTATCAGCCTTACCTTTTAATGGCATGATACTCGCGCACTCTAATGAATCAGAATGGCAAACCTTTAGGAACAACAAGAATAATGAAGCATTTTTAGATCGCGTTTACATCGTAAAAGTGCCCTATTGTATGCGTGTCTCGGAAGAAGTGAGAATTTATAGAAAACTGTTAGAGCATAGCGAATTAAAAGAAGCGCAATGTGCACCTGACACCCTAGAAACACTGGCACAATTCTCAGTACTTTCTCGATTGAAAGATCCTGAAAACTCTAGCATTTACTCAAAAATGCGAGTCTATGATGGTGAAAGCCTTAAAGATACAGATCCTAAAGCTAAGTCATATCAAGAATATAGAGACTACGCTGGCATAGATGAAGGTATGTCAGGGCTTTCGACACGTTTTGCTTTTAAAATTTTATCTCGCGTATTTAACTTCGATCACCTTGAAGTTGCAGCCAACCCAGTTCACTTATTTTATGTTCTAGAGCAGCAAGTAGAGCGAGAACAACTACCGAAAGAAACTCAAGAGCGCTATTTAGAATTTATTAAAGGCTATTTAACGCCGCAATATATCGAGTTCATTGGAAAAGAAATTCAAACAGCGTATTTAGAGTCTTATTCCGAGTACGGGCAGAATATCTTTGATCGCTATGTTACCTATGCTGACTTTTGGATCCAAGATCAAGAATACCGAGATGCGGAAACTGGGCAGTTGTTCGACCGTGAGGCGTTGAATAACGAACTTGAAAAAATAGAAAAACCTGCGGGAATTAGCAACCCAAAAGACTTCCGCAATGAAATCGTCAATTTTGTACTGCGGGCAAAAGCCAATAATAATGGAAAAAACCCGAACTGGACAAGCTATGAGAAACTACGCACCGTAATCGAAAAGAAAATGTTCTCAAATACTGAAGACTTATTGCCTGTTATATCATTTAACACCAAAACGTCGAATGACGATCAGCAAAAACATGACGACTTTGTTGAGCGAATGATGAGTAAAGGCTACACGAAAAAGCAAGTCAGGCTGCTATCAGAGTGGTACCTTCGCGTAAGAAAATCTTCTTAACCTAGGCTAAGGTAAAGGAGAAGTAGTATGGCAAACTTTATCGATAGAAGGCTAAATAGTAAGAATAAAAGTACGGTCAATCGCCAACGCTTTATTCGTCGCTATAAGAGCCAGATAAAAAAATCAGTATCAGACGCGATTAATAAGCGTGGCGTCACTGATATCGAAAGCGGTGAAAACATTACAATCCCTAAAAAGGATTTAAGTGAGCCTATTTTTCATCAAGGTAGCGGAGGTGTGCGTGAAAAAGTTCACCCTGGCAATGACCAATTCGCTCCTGGCGATAGAATAAGCCGGCCACCTCAAGGTGGTGGGCAAGGCAGTGGTCAAGGTGATGCAAGTGATAGCGGAGAAGGCGAAGATGATTTTGTATTCTCAATATCAAAAGACGAATATCTTGATTTACTATTCGAAGATTTAGCCTTGCCCAATTTAGAAAAATCTCAGCTCGATAAACTAGTTGAATATAAAACAGTACGCAGCGGGTTTTGTGCTGAAGGTGTGCCTGCCAATATTGATATCGTCAAATCACTTCAAGGCTCAATTGCTCGCCGTATCGCTATGACATCAAGTAAACGCCGAGAGCTTAAAGAAGCAGAAAAAGCACTTACGGCTCTTGAAAGCGATAAACTCGATCATCTAAGCGAAATTAAAGCGCTAAAAGCAACCATCAAAGACTTAAAAGCACGTATCAACAAAGTGCCATTTATTGATACCTTCGATTTACGTTACAGAAACTACGCGCGAGAAGCAGTACCAACATCCAAAGCTGTTATGTTCTGTTTAATGGATGTATCTGGCTCAATGGATCAAGCAACCAAAGATATTGCGAAACGCTTCTATATACTTTTATACCTTTTCCTTACCCGCACATATAAAGAAATTGATGTGGTATATATTCGCCACCATACACAAGCGAAAGAGGTTGATGAACAAGAATTTTTCTATTCTCAAGAAACTGGCGGTACTATTGCGTCAAGTGCACTTGAACTAATGGTTAAGGTGATCGACGAGCGATACAGCAGTAGTGATTGGAATATCTATGGTGCTCAAGCTTCAGATGGTGATAACTGGGCAGACGACTCACCACTATGTAAAAAACTTTTATTGGAAAAGATTCTTCCTAAGGCGCGTTATTTTAGCTACATCGAAATCACGCAACGAGCACATCAAACGCTTTGGCACCAATATCAAGAAGTAGCTAAGCAATGTGGTTATTTTGCAATGCGTCATATAAAGGGTGTCGATGATATTTACCCTGTCTTTAGAGAATTATTTAAAAAAGAAGAAAAATCTGCGGCCTAAGTTTTAGGTTTACCCATAAGGTTTAGGAGATAGGTATGGCAAAGAGAAAACCGTTAGATGATAGCCCAGATTGGACTTTTGACAAGCTCGAGCAATATCAAGCTGAAATTGCTCGCGTTGCCGAGCACTACAGGCTTGATACCTACCCTAACCAAATTGAAGTAATTACCGCAGAGCAAATGATGGATGCTTACGCTAGCGTCGGCATGCCTATTGGCTATAACCACTGGACTTACGGGAAAAAGTTCATACAAACTGAACAAACCTATAAGCGCGGTCAGATGGGGTTAGCATATGAAATCGTTATAAATTCAGAACCCTGCATCTCATATTTAATGGAAGAAAACACGATGACAATGCAGGCCTTAGTTATGGCACATGCTTGCTATGGTCACAATTCATTTTTTAAAGGAAATTACTTATTTAAATCTTGGACTGATGCTGGTTCAATTATAGATTATTTACTGTTTGCCAAAAACTATATCGCCGAATGTGAGCACAAATATGGCATAGACGATGTTGAAGCAACCTTAGATGCCTGTCATGCGCTGATGAATCACGGAGTTGATAGGTATAAACGCCCACAAAAAATATCGCTCGATGAAGAATTAAAGCGCCAAAAAGAACGAGAAGAATATTTACAGTCACAGGTAAACTCTTTGTGGAGAACACTACCTACACAAGAAGTTTCAGCAGAAAAGATTAGACAGCGCTTCCCAAGTGAACCGCAAGAAAACTTATTATATTTCATAGAAAAAAATGCCCCGCTACTTAAGCCATGGCAACGTGAGGTCGTAAGAATTGTACGCAAAGTATCTCAATACTTCTATCCGCAAAAACAAACACAAGTAATGAACGAAGGCTGGGCTTGTTTTTGGCATTACACCATTCTCAACCACCTATATGATGAAGGACTCGTTACCGACAAATTTATGCTGGAATTCCTTCATAGCCACACAAATGTTGTCGCTCAGCCAGATTACAATAGCCCTTATTACTCAGGAATAAACCCATACGCGCTTGGCTTTAATATGTTTATTGATATCAGACGTATATGTGAACAGCCAACGGATGAAGACAAAAAGTGGTTCCCTGAAATTGCCGGTAGCAATTGGCTAGATACTTTGCACTTTGCAATGGAAAATTTTAAAGACGAAAGCTTTATTAGCCAGTTTTTGTCGCCAAAAATGATTCGAGACTTTAAGTTATTTCACATTCATGACGATGTAAAAAATAATTTTGTTGAGGTGTCTGCAATTCATAATGATAATGGCTACCAACAAATACGTAATGTGCTCTCTAATCAGTATAACTTGAGTAATTTGGAAGCTAACATTCAAATTACCGAAGCAGATATCAATGGCGATCGTTCTCTCACTTTAAAGCACATCCCTTATAGTGACATTCCGCTAGCTGATTCCAAAAGCGAAGTGCTAAAGCATTTGCATTATTTATGGCAGTTTGACGTCAACCTATATGAAGAAGATAAGCATGGGAAAGATGTATTGCTGGCAAGCTGTCCGTCCAAAGAAAAAGATATCGCTTCCGCGAAATAAAAATGTAGTTTGCAAGATCACAGCAACAAGCAGCTACGTTCTTGAAGAGTCGCCTAGCTGGTAGCATTGTGCAGACACAAGCAAAGTAGCTAGGCACCTACTAAATAGACAGACTATTGACCAGAAGCCGCGCGATTATAGCTTATAGTTAAAAAAGAATAGTCAGCCATACCTTCAACTCCGTCTGACGCATAACAGCTAGTGCGCTCAGCACATGACTTACCAGTGAAACGGGTTCCCGTCGTTTTTATTGGTCGCCTATAAGTCACTAGCTGCTCTCGCAGCACGGTTTCGAGCGGCGGAGATGTAACAGTAATAACTTCAACTTCATCTTGAGGCCAAGTAATGTTGCCGTTTGCAGACTCCAATAGCGGCACAGCGTTCATTGCAGCTAGCAATTTTGGAAAAAATTTTGCAGGTATTTCATCATCCTGTTTAATAAATAATGCGATTTTCGCCACTTCTTTATATCGCTGTTTATAGGCAGCGGCTAAGTATTTGTCAGCAAGCTGAAACTCTTGCTTGCCAAAAGATTCATCAAAATAAATCATCCCTAGTACAAAGTTCGCCGCTTTATAGTCTTTCTTAGCAGCTTTTTTCAAATACTTAATACCTTGTTCAATATCTTTATGGCTCTCTTCGCTGATATAAATGATACCAGCTTTTAATTGTGCAGCAGAATCGCCACCAAGTCTTGACGCTCTTTTAAAGTACTTTAAAGCCTCGTTAATATTTTTCTCAGTACCATAGGCATGATAATAAAATTGGCCTAACGTAGACATCGCTTGAGGGTGCCCCCGTTTAGCAGCGATGCGAAAGTCATTAAAGTAGTTTTTACAGAGTTCGGATTGGCAATTTGAGGGTAACGTAGCCGCTGCACTTGGAAAAACCAGTGTAGAAAGCAGCAGTACGCCTATTAATAATATAACGTGATTAAACATTTTCATTGTACAGTTTCCTTTCTTTTTATCTGACAACGGAAACTATAAATACGATGAGATAGGCTAGCAGCTAATCTTATCTAATGTCGTCTAATATTGTCTAACATGTCCAAAAACAAAGGGTCAATGAAGAGTTCGCGATATGTTTTTTTTAAGAGGTTTTCTGTTTTACTACTACATGAAAAATGGGTAGCGGAAGCAATTTATAAGGTTTTTTCGCTCGTTTGAATAACTTTATTGGAAAAAATAGGCAGACGAAATAACAACTCATCTGCCTAAGAAACGCTAGTTACTATTATTTGCGCCTGCGAATCCATCTAAGAACAAATAGTTAAAATCAGTGGCGTCGGCAATATCTGCTCGTTGCATACACGTTAAACGTTCAGTACATGTTTTTCCTTGAAAACGTGTTCCCGTTGATTTTATCGCTTTTCTAAATGTCACTAATTGTCGTCTAAAAGTATCTTGTAGCGGCGGCGAAGTTACAGTAATCACTTCAACATTTTCGCTATGCCAAGATAGTGAACCATCCTTGTGCTTTTCTAGTGGCCTTTCCTGCATTGCCGCATTAAGCTTTGGAAATGACTGGGCATTTATCGGTGTTTTTGAATCGATATAAGCAATTGTATTTGGAATTTGCTTCATTTTGCTTTCATATGCTTTAGCAAAGTACTTATCTGACGCTGCCATATCTTTGTTTTGATATTTATCGTCATAATGCACCATTCCCAACAGCAAATCGGCTTGTTCGTAACCATTCTTAGCTGCTTTTTCTAGGTATTCAATCCCGTCGTCTACATCTTTTAAATCTTCATTTGTTAGATAGATAAAACCAGCTTTAAATGCTGCGGCAATATAGCCATGTCTGGACGCTTTCTTAAAGTACTTAAGCGCCATTTTGTCGTTCTTTTCAGTGCCATAGCCACTGAAATAAAACTGGCCTAACGTTAACATTGCCTGAGGGTGTCCTCGTTTAGCGGCTTTTTTAAATTGACTAAAGTAATCAACGCATTCACTCGTTTGGCAAGCAGTTAACTTTTCTGCTGAAGCAGTTGAAGTAAAAACAAAAACCCCAGCTAGACCAATTAACACCTGTTTTAAATGTTTATTCATTTGAATTCCTTATAGATTCATGTGTTGCATTAAACAGTACAACGTAGACTTACATTATCGAGATCTCGCCACATATTAAATACCGTTTACATTCAAAATCATGCCGTTCATCACAATTACTTATCAAAAAAATTTTTTAGTGAAACAACAGCCGCCATTAAGCCCTTAAATTATAAGCAAAAAAAAGGCGACTTAACGTCGCCCAAACACACTAAAGGAAAATCAAATAACTATTGATAAGATTTAAAGCTTGCCTGAATAGATATCTTTCCCTGCAAAGCCTTGTAAGAATAATAAATGAAAGTCAGTTACGTCAGCGATATCAGCTCGTTGCATACACGTTAAGCGTTGTGCACAGGATTTACCATGAAATCGAGTACCCGTTGCTTTAATCGCCTTTCTAAAGTCCATAATTTGTTTATTAAATGTCGTTTCAAGGGGAGGCGAGGTAATCGTAATCACTTCTACGTTATCATCATGATAAGACAAGCTACCATCTTTGGTTTTTACTAATGGCTTTTTATTTACCTCAGCATAAAATGAAGGAAAAGACTTTTCATTCATCAATTTTTGCGCTTCAACATACTCAACCACTTTGGGCATTTGTTTATATTTACGTTTATACGATTTTGTAAAGTGCTTATCAGCTTTTGCTAAGTTTTTTACACCATACTCGTCATCTAAATAGATCATACCAAGTAAAAAGTCAGCACCCTTATATTCATATTTTGCAGCTGTTTCTAAATACTCAATACTTTCATCAATGTCTCGCAATTCCTTGTTGCTCATATAGATATAACCGGCTTTAAATTGGGCCGCGGTATACCCTGCTCTTGCTGCCTTTTTAAAATATTTAAGCGCTAACTTTTCGTTAACTTTAGTTCCGTAACCATGATGATAAAATTGTCCGAGTGTTAACATCGCTAAAGAGTGTCCACGTTTTGCCGCTTTTTTGTATTGTTTAAAGTAGTTCACACACGAGTCTGCTTCACACTTGCCAATTTTTTCAGTAGCCCCGCTTGCTGTCATACTTAACAATGAAAAAATTATGGCTGTTAACATCAACTTTGTTCTTGTTATGTTCATATTTAGATCCTTTAAATTGACCCCTTGTAACATGGGCTTTATAAAAATAAAGGCATAAAACCGACAATAACAGCCCGTTTATCACTCAATTCCAACCGTTAATCACAAGAATTGTTAAGAACACCTTTTTCAAGCACAAAAAAAAGAGTAAAAGTGAACTTTTACTCTTTCTTAGCTAGCTATATTTTACTATTCAACTAACTCTTTTAGCACTTCATCTTTAAGCTCTAACCATAACTTACCAGACTCAACACCATATTTACGTACTGCTAAAACTGATTCATCATATTTACCCGCTTTAGCTAACTCGATTAGCTTCTGATAATAAGTACGCGATATTTCACGGCCTTTAGGGTGTTTAAAGTACAAGCCACCTAAACGAGAATATAACCCTCTAAAGCCATTTAGAATAAGTAAGTAAATCGAATTACCTGAAGCCATTACAAGCTCTTTATTTAAGCGGTAATCAAATTCAGCAAATGCTTCACCAGTATCTTCCACTTCAGCATACGCTTCTAATAACTCAATCGTTTTCTCAGGGTTATTTCTTATCGCACCACGTACATAAATAGCACTGATATTCGTACGAGCAGACATTAAGTTATCCACTAATTCTGGAATACCTTCCTGATCTAATTGCGCTAATGTTTCTAAAATATTTAAACTTGAAGTTTCCCAAAAGTTATTCACTTTCGTTGGCTTACCATGTTTAATTGTGAGCCAGCCATCACGCGCTAGACGCTGCAATACTTCTCTAAGGGTAGTTCTAGTAACCCCAATTAATTCTGAAAGCTCACGCTCCGCTGGTAAAATAGAACCAGGAGGAAAACCACCGTTCCAGATAGATTCGACGATATACTGCTCTGCAAATCCTGCCGGACTCTGTGCTTTTATAACCATATTTTTCGCGGCCTCAGTTACCTACACATATACAAACTTAACTGATTGTACCAGAACATATAACTTGTACAACCAGTTAAATTGCCATAAGCAAATGAAAACCGGCTTTTATAAAACACTTAGCATTAAATTTAAAGATGAAAATAAAAAAGTAATAAAAATTGGAATCCAAAACAAAAAATTTACGCTAGGCTATTAATACCTAATAAATTATTGTGATATATTCAAAAAACACTTCGTTTGTATGTGCCAAGATTTTGGTGCTATAAACATTACAATTATAAAAAGGTAAGTTATGCAGCAATCATTTATGAGTGCGTTTTTTAAAAACTTTCTTGGCAACTCGCCAGAGTGGTATAAATACGCAATTATAGCTTTCTTAGTTATCAACCCGATTCTATTCTTTTTTGTCAACCCTTATGTAGCAGGTTGGGCATTAGTGTTAGAATTCATTTTCACTTTGGCAATGGCCTTAAAGTGTTATCCATTGCAACCGGGCGGATTACTAGCATTTGAAGCTGTAGTCATCGGCATGACATCGCCTGATCAGGTTCTACATGAAATAATACTTAATATTGAAGTATTACTACTGCTTATCTTTATGGTGGCAGGTATCTATTTCATGAAAAACTTGCTCCTGTTCTTATTTACTAAAATAATTACCAAAGTTCAGTCTAAAACCGCTGTATCGTTATTATTCTGTTTTGCGAGTGCTTTCTTATCAGCATTCCTAGACGCACTTACCGTTATTGCCGTTATTATTAGTGTCGGTGTCGGCTTTTACTCGGTTTACCATAAAGTCGCTTCAGGAAAAGAAATTACACACGAGCACGACCACACATCAGATCACGAATTACCTGAGTTCTCTCGTAATGACTTACAAGACTTTAGAGCTTACCTAAGAAACCTACTAATGCACGCTGGTGTAGGTACGGCCCTAGGTGGTGTTTGTACTATTGTAGGTGAGCCTCAAAACTTAATTATCGGCCAACAAGCAAATTGGGAGTTTGTGGAGTTTGCTATTCGTATGTCGCCAGTGACTGGGCCTGTGCTAATTGCCGGCCTAATCACTTGTTTCTTATTAGAAAAATTAAAGTGGTTTGGTTACGGCGCACACTTGCCAGACAATGTACGCACTATATTAAATGACTTTGATGCGCAAGAATCACAACAACGAACTAAGCGTGATAAAGTAAAATTAATCATGCAAGGCGTTGTTGGTATTTGGTTAATCGTAGCATTAGCTTTGCATTTAGCAGCAGTTGGCCTTATCGGTCTGAGTGTTATCATCTTCGCTACGGTATTCACTGGCGTTAATGAAGAGCACCAAATTGGCCATGCGTTTGAAGAAGCTCTACCTTTCACTGCCCTATTGGCAGTATTCTTTGCAATAGTTGCCGTAATCATCGATCAAAAGCTATTCACGCCAGTAATCAACTGGGTATTAACTTTTGAAGGCAATATGCAGCTGGTGATGTTCTATCTTGCCAACGGTTTCCTTTCTATGGTTTCTGACAATGTCTTCGTTGGTACGGTATACATCACCGAAGTTAAGAAAGCATTGATTTCAGGTCAAATTACTCGTGACCAATTTGATATGCTTGCAGTAGCAATTAATACAGGTACCAACTTACCAAGTGTAGCAACGCCAAATGGTCAAGCAGCATTCTTATTCTTATTAACGTCTGCCTTAGCACCGTTAATTCGATTATCGTACGGTCGCATGGTAATTATGGCGTTCCCATATACCATAGTGCTTACTACTGTCGGACTAATTACCATTCAAAGTGGTTTCTTAGAATCACAAACAGAAAGTTATTATGAGTCCGGGTTAATTCACCACCATACAGTTAGTGAAGCAGAAGAGCCTGCTACTGGACATCACTAACCGTATTTAAGCTAGCTGATAAATTTATTAACAAAAAGCGCCTAATGGGCGCTTTTTTTTGTCTTCGAATTAGCTAAAATGCCTACAGAATAGTAAATAAGGAAACCACGTGAATTTTATCAGTAATCTTGCAACCAAAAAGCAAGCTTGGGCGCTACTTGCTATATCAGCGTTTGTATTTGAGCTATGTGCATTATTTTTTCAATACGGTATGGGCTTGGCGCCCTGCATCATGTGTATTTACCAGCGCGTAGCTATTTGGGCTATATTCTTTGGTGGCGTTATTACTTATATGGCGCCAAACCAGTTAATCATGAGATTGCTTGGCTATGGACTTTGGGGAACAGGTGCCATTTGGGGGTTAATCATCGCCTTAGAGCATGTAGAAATGCAAAGTGCGACCTTGTCTTTATTTTTTACATGTGACTTTACTCCTAACTTTCCTTCTTGGGCACCATTACATGAGTGGTTACCGTTTTTATTTGAAGCCACAGGCGACTGTGGTGAAATTAGCTGGCAATTTTTAGGTTATAGCATGCCACAATGGATGGTAGTCATATACGGCGCATACACCGCAGTACTAGCGGCTGTACTAGCCTCTAGAATAGCAGCAGCAAAAAATTTATAACTCACTTCTTATTTTGCATATAAGTTAATTAATGTTAGGTTAGCCAGCAATAATAATAAATGTTGGTTAACCTAGTGAAACGTAGTCACTTTATCTTCATCGGCCCACTCGCCGCCGCTATATTCCATTTTTTTCTTATTAGTTTAGGTGTCGATGCAAAAGCATCAATAACTGCTGCAATTACCTTATTAACCGTTATATGGTGGGTAAGTGAAGCTATCCCTATACCAGCAACGTCATTAGTTCCTTTTGCGCTGCTGCCGTTATTTGGCATTATCGATCATAAAAGCGCAGCAAGCGCTATGGGGAGCCATGTCATTCTGCTATTGATGGGCGCCTTTATGTTAAGTAAGGCTTTAGAAAAGTCTGGTGCACATGAGCGATTGGCTGTAGGTATGGTTCATCTTGTCGGCACTAGTAGTGCTAAAAGGCTTGTTTTAGGCTTTATGTTAGCAGCAGGCCTACTAAGCATGTGGATAAGTAATACTGCTACAGTATTAATCATGTTACCGATGGCACTAGCCATATTAAGCCACGTCGACAATCAACGCTTAAAAGTCGCCCTAATATTAGGTATCGCATATGCAAGTAGTGTCGGTGGTTTAGGTACATTGATTGGTACGCCACCTAATGTCATATTTGCCGCTATTTATGAAGAACATACTGGCAACACATTTAGTTTTGTCGAATGGATGAAAATTGGTGTTCCCATTGTATTAGTAGTCATTCCCTTAATGGCACTTTGGTTAACAAGAGGGCTAAAATTAGAACAAGAAATTGAGTTAGATAAACTTGGCAAGTGGCGTATCGAAGAAATCAGAACCCTTATTGTTTTTGGTTTAACAGCACTAGCTTGGATAACTAAGGCAGAGCCTTTCGGCGGTTGGACAGGACTATTAGGTTTAAAAGGCGTTGGTGATAGCACTATTGCGTTATTTGCCGCTGTCGTTATGTTTATCGTGCCTAATGGCAAAGGTAGCAAATTATTAGATTGGGAAACGGCCAATAAAATTCCTTGGGGTATGCTTTTATTGTTTGCCGGAGGCATTTGTATTGCTAAAGGTTTTAGTGCCTCTGGGCTAAGTGCAATGCTAGGCGAATGGCTAACTTCATTGTCGGATCTCGAGCCACTATTGATGATATTAACAATTTGTTTAGTGGTAACCTACCTTACCGAAATTACCAGCAATACCGCGACAGCAACGCTTTTAATGCCCATTTTAGCAGTTGCCGCTTTATCGACCGGTATTAAACCAGAAATGTTAATGATACCTGCAGCGATGGCCGCTAGTTGTGCGTTTATGCTACCTGTTGCCACTGCCCCCAACGCTATTGCATACGGTACAGGTGAAATAGAGATCAGAGAAATGGTAAAAGAAGGCGCAATCTTAAGCTTTGGTGTATCTTTATCTGTCGGGATTATTTGTTATTTATTACTTAACTAATTTGCATAAAGCTAATAATAAATAAAAATAACTCTTTCTAAGGGGGCAAGTAGCCCCCTTTAGTTTAATATTAGGTTAGCTAATTCCTAATATTGTTCTCGCCTGTTGCCACTCTGCCAATTGTGGTAATTGCGAATAATTAATTGAAGTTTTAGGAAGCATTTTTTGTAACCGACTCTGGCTTATCGGATCAGCGATTAGATTAGCGTTGTCAATAACCTCTACTGCCGCACTTCGATTATTGCAGATTAATAACATATCACAGCCAGCTTGCTGGGCGGCTTCACTTCGTTCGATATAGCCACCAATGGAAGCCGCGCCTTCCATTGTTAAATCATCACTAAAAATAACGCCATCAAACCCTAGGTGACCGCGTAAAATTTCTTGTAGCCAAAGTGGTGAAAAGCCAACTGACTTGTCGTCAATATCAGGATAAATAACATGAGCAGGCATCACAGCGTTCACCAAGTTATCCTGCATTAGACCTTTAAAAGGCTGCATATCAATGCCGAATATTTCCTGCTTATTTCGCCCATCCAACGGCATGGCAATATGAGAATCTTCTTTAACACTACCATGACCAGGAAAGTGCTTAGCGGTACACTTCATGCCAATAGAATGCATACCTTGAATAAAGGCCTTCGCAAGTGGTTCAACAACTTCTGGCTTTTGGTGAAAAGCTCTATCACCTATAACTTCAGAAATATCATTAATGTCAACAACCGGTGCAAAGCTGATATCAACACCTACCGACATGACTTCTAGTGCAACAAGCTGTCCTGCACTTTTCGCAAGCAATTTCGCTTCCTCAAGCGAGCCATTTGCCATTTGCCATAATTGGCCCATCGCAGGAATTGCAGAAAACTGTTCGCGAAAACGCTGAACTCTACCGCCTTCATGATCAACAGCAATCAAAATGTCACCATTAGCGCTTGCTTTTATTTGGCGAGTTAACTCGTTCACTTGCTCAGGTGATTGATAGTTACGGGCAAATAAAATTAAACCTCCAACTAATGGATGACCCAAAAGCTCCTTATCTTCACTAGTTAACGATGTCCCATCGACATCTAACATTATTGGTCCCATTTTTTCCCTTTCTTTTAATTGAATACTAAATTTGGGGTATTAAAAAAGCGATATTAAAATATATCGCTTTAATGATAAAACAATTTGTTTTAAGTTTACTATGACAAAGGTGCAGCGACTCCTGCTGCTATATACGGTATAACTTGTTCTATTAAATGCTCTATTTCTAATTGCTTCTCAAAGTCACTTTCAGCGATATCCAATAATGCATCACTCGATGACATAGTAAATACGATAGTTCCCATCGTAAAATGTAAACGCCAAAACATATCTTCAGGAGTAAGCTCAGGATAAGCCTTTTGAACTGCTTGAACAAAGTAAGCGATAACATTCGGGTACTGAGTCGTTAGAAACCAGCGAAGGAAACCTTGGCTATCCGTATAGCCACGACCTAATAATTGAAGAAAATTACTTGTGCCGTTTTCTCTAAATTGATTAAGCGAAAGTAAGGGTTGTACAAAAGCTGTAAATACTTCTTTTAAATCAATTTGCTCTTTTTCATATACTGCCAACAAAGCTTTTTCCAAATTAGGAGCAAGCTCGTTCATATAACGAGACATAACCGCTTTGATTAGTTCTTTCTTAGAACCAAAGTGATAATTTACCGCGGCCAAATTTACTTCTGCCTGACTGGTAATTTCCCTAAGGGATGTTCCGTTAAAACCTTTTACCGCAAAAAGTTCTTCTGCCGCATCTAATATTTTATCTTTTGTACTCATCTTTAACGCGCCAACTGCCAAAATCCATCAAATTTAAACGTTCAGTTTAAACGTGCGTTTAAAATAGCTTAGAAATCACTAGCACGTCAATATATAAGGTAAGTACTCAAATGCTAAAACACTTTTTCTTTCGCTAGAAGAACACTAAAAACCCATTTAACTACGAAAGTTTTATTATTTTTTAAAATTTATGGAACTTTTCTAAAATTGCCCCCTCAAAGTATTCATTAAGCGTTTCTCCCTGGCTCAGCGACCTGATCTGTCAATCGGCACTGAGTCTTTTTTTGGAAGTTATTTAGACGAAGAAATATTAAATTCTTTTAACTAAATAAAAGAACACGTTTAGAGGTGTAAATTACATTTTTAAACAAAGATACAACAGTAAAATACCTGTTAGTTTTATATGATAGTTCCAGTTTTTCGAGACAATTATCTCGTGAAGTGACTTTGTTATACTCTCCCTTATGATTTTGCCCAACTTTTTAGTTGGGCTTTTTTTTCCAACTTTTTTGCCACATACTGCCCTAATTCACCATTACATATTTAAACATTTTACCAACAGTAAAAAACACTGCTCAACGTTAAGATTAATTCAACTTTCCAAGGTAGAAGCTTGTTAAGTGACTTTGTTATACTCTCCCTTATAACTTCGCCCAATCCATTCGATTGGGCTTTTTTTATGCTCATATTTAACAATAAAATTGTGTAACACCACCAGTTACAAATTTGCACAAAAATTCAACATCAAAAAACACAAAAATTGGCTACAGTGTGTACAGCTTTCCAGATAACCGCTGTGAAGTGATTTTTCTTTGTTTCATGAATTTTGCCCAACATTTTAGTTGGGCTTTTTTTTCCTAGCTTTTTCGCTAAATACCGCCCTTTTCACCATTACATATTAAAACACTTTATCAACAGTAAAAAACACTGCTCAGCGTTAAGATTAATTCAACTTTCCAAGGTAGAAGCTTGTTAAGTAACTTTGTTATACTCTCCCTTATAACTTTGCCCAATCTATTCGATTGGGCTTTTTTTACCTTTAAAATTAATAAGTTAATAAAAAATCATTAAATAATCCTGCTAACTTTGAAATATAGGTCTACACTTAATAGTGCTTGGCATTGAAGCCTGTTGTAAGCGTAATGTAAAACTTCCTTGTTTCATGAAATATCGGCCGCATAGCAGTGACGCTATGCGGCCGAACCCTTTCTAGACTTTAAAAAAATATTCCCTGCTTTATACTGGCTATTCCTCCAAATAATAATAGTTAATTTATATGTCCAATATTTTTAAAGTTACCGCTATTGCAGGTGCCCTTGCACTAGGCTTGAGCGGTTGTAATCAACAAGCTGAAACAACAACAAAAGATCAACCACAGGTGCAAGCACCACTGACTAGCCAAGATGCAGAAACTTTTTTAACAAACGTTGAAAATGAAATGAAGGCACTTAACATAGACGGCGCTCGTGCTGAATGGATCTACCAAAACTTCATCACAGAAGATACTGCAAAGTTATCATCTGAAGCTGCGCAAAAGTCTACTGAAGCAGGCGTAACATTCGCTATGGAAGCGGCTAAGTTTGATGACGTTGAAGTAACTGAAGATCAACGCAGAAAACTCAACATTCTTAAACAGAGCTTAGTCATTCCTGCACCGCAAGATAGCGAAAAATCGGCGGAACTTGCCAAGCTTGGTGCTGATATGGGCGGTATGTACGGTAAAGGCACATACACCACTAAAGCGGGCGAAAAGTTAAGTTTGGTTGCAATGTCAGCCAAAATGGCTAGCTCGCGCGACTACGACGAATTACTTGAGTTATGGCAAGGATGGCGCACCGTAAGTCCAGATATGAAACCAATGTACGAGCGTCAAGTTGAACTTGCGAATGAAGGTGCACAAGGCCTTGGCTATAAAGATTTAGGTGCAATGTGGCGTTCAAACTACGATATGCCTGCTGACGAGTTTGCCAAAGAGTTAGATCGCTTATGGGGCCAAGTAAAACCATTATACGACGACTTGCATTGTTATGTTCGTGGTGAATTAGGTGAGAAATACGGCACAGACAAAGTACCACAAGACGGGCCAATTCCAGCTCACTTGTTAGGTAATATGTGGGCTCAACAATGGGGTAATATTTATGATCTAGTTGCACCAGAAAATGCTGATCCTGGCTACGATGTTACTGAACAATTAGCCGCACATAACTATGATGAAATTAAAATGGTTAAAGGTGCTGAAACTTTCTTTACCTCGTTAGGGTTTGAAGCACTGCCAGAGACATTCTGGACACGCTCATTATTTGTTAAGCCTGAAGATCGCGACGTGGTATGTCACGCATCAGCATGGAGCTTAGATGGTGCAGACGATATCCGAATAAAAATGTGTATTCAAAAAACAGGTGAAGAATTCGCTACTATTCACCACGAATTAGGTCACAATTTCTATCAACGTGCCTACAAAAACCAACCTGTGTTTTATCAAAACTCTGCAAACGATGGCTTCCATGAAGCGATTGGTGACACCATAGCGTTATCAGTAACACCAAAATACTTAAAAGAAATTGGCTTAATCGACACTATTCCTGACGAGTCAAAGGATATTGGCTTATTAATGAAAATGGCATTAGATAAAGTTGCCTTTATTCCATTCGGTTTATTAGTAGACCAATGGCGTTGGAAAGTATTCTCGGGCGAAGTAACGCCAGAGAACTACAACACAGCGTGGTGGGAATTACGTGAAAAATACCAAGGTGTTGCAGCGCCAGTTGATCGCGCAGCAGACGCATTTGATCCAGGTGCCAAATATCACGTACCGGCAAATACACCTTATTCACGCTACTTCTTAGCTCATATTCAGCAATTTGAATTCCATCGTGCACTTTGTGAAATTGCGGGCAATACTGAAGCGATTCACCGTTGCTCTATCTACAACAACAAAGATGCTGGTGCTAAATTAAACCAAATGCTTGAAATGGGCTCAAGCCAACCATGGCAACAAGCTTATAAAGTGGTAACAGGCAACGAACAAATGGACGCAACAGCTATCCTAGATTACTTTGCACCACTTCACACTTGGTTAAAAGAGAAAAATAAAGATCGCCAATGTGGTTTCTAACCATCAATTTTTATAATAAAAAAACGCTCCATTAATGGGGCGTTTTTTTATCCACATTCTATAATTATTGGTAACGGCATCTATTGTAAAATAAACTATGAGCAAAGGAATGAAGTCACTCTATGCGTTGCTGCTAATTCTACTTGTTCATACCCCAGCTATCGCTAACGAAAAAGAAAACAATACCTTATTCATTGTTGGCTCAACATCAATAGGTAAGCTAGTTGAAGTAACGCAAGCACCTTTTTTAGCACAATCAGGTATTAAGTTACTTGTGCGCCCTATTGGTTCAGACAAAGGCGTAGTTTCTATTGCAGAAGGCGTATCAGATTTAGGTATTGTTTCACGTTATTTAACCCCTAAAGAGGTAAACAAATGGCCAGAATTATCGCAAATCACATTTGGTCAAGACGCCATTGTATTCCTCGCTAATAAAGCAAGTGAACTTACTAACCTTAGCTCGACACAAGTCGTTAATATGTATACTAATCAACGCCAAGGAGATATCAGTTTATTTAGCAAAGGAAAAAGACATGGCACACATCAATCATTTTTAGATTTTTTTGAATTAGAAAGTATGCCAGCCCCACTAAACAATAATAAACTGGTTTTTAAAAAGCGCGGTATTAATCAATTATATGGCCAAGTAAAAGCCAAAATGTACAACAAGATAAACCAAGCGGTAGCTAATATTTCTCGTACACCTAATAGTAAGACTTTCGAATCATTAGGTGCTTTTAAAATATATAGTCAAACGGGTAATGTCGACAATGTGAAAGTGTTAAGCCTCGACGGGCAACTTCCGATCATTAATGACAAACTAAACCCCAAATACCAATTTAAACGACCATTAAATATCATTATTGCATCGCGAGTTTCAGTCAACGCACAGCAGTATATTAACTACTTGCTTAGCGACTCGGGACAGTCATTATTGAAAAAGCACTACTTTCTGCCATTGAAATTAACCACCGACTAGACTAGGGTAATCGATTAAAAATAAAGTCTACTCATATGTTTATGATTAGTAAATTTGTAGACTCAAACCAACTTTAAGCGATTTAAATTTGATAAGTAGTTCCATTCTTTCACGCTTCATTATTAAGTTTTTTGAATATATGTTAGTGGTAATATTCACCTTTACATATGCTCATGCCCAAGAAATTTCGACCGAAATTAATAATGCTCAAGACAATGAAACTGAATCAAGTATTGATATTACTCGAGACAATGTAGAGCAACAGCTCATTTACGCCAACTCAATTAGAACAAGTTCGCCACAAGCGCATAATGCGCTATTAGCCAAGCTTATTGCTAGCAAATCAATGATGAACCAAGCGCAACAGCATTTGTTACGTTTGTTAATAGCCTATAAACACACTTATGACGGGAAATACAATGAAGCGATAAAAGCTCTAGAAAAACTAATTGCAGAAAAACCTAAAGAACATACGTTAGCTCGTTCACACGGTTTATTGGTAAACGTTTCATTAATAAATAAAAATTGGCTGTTAGGGTTTAAACACCTAGCTATTTTAAAAGATATTTCGTCCCGCACATCTAATAAAGAAACATTAGAGCGATATACATCCTTGTCTGTCATGTTTTACAGGGCAATCGGACAGTATGAAATAGCGCTTGATTTAGCGAGCGAAGGATTAAAACATACGATAACGTTGCGAGATAAATGCTTTTTAACAAGTGATATTGTTAACTCATTGTTAGCACTTAATAAAATATCAACTCTCGACATTGCAATTCAAGAAGTCACTTCACTTTGCGATAGTATTAAAGAGCATATAGTATCTGGCTTAGTTCGAACCAAAGTGGCGAATAAATATATAGAAAATGGAGAAGCGACTGAAGCAATTAGCTTTTTATTGCCCTACGAGCAAATTGTAGAGCAAACTTTATATCCGAGGCTTATTTCTGAATACAACTACATGCTAGCGAAAGCCTATTGGTCAAATAAGCAATACAAAAAAAGCGAGCAATTTGCGCGAAAAGCCTACCAAGTAGGTAGGGACATTATTACAAGCCATCCAATGGTCGACACCCTAAAACTACTTTATCAATTAGAGAAATTAAAAGGTAATAGCGCTTCAGCACTTAACTATTTAGAAGAATATATTAAAGCCGACAAAGCTTACTTAACCGAAGCTACTGCCAAGGCTCAAGCCATTCAAATTGTTACCGAAAAAACAGCCCAAAAAGAAGCCGAAATAAAGCGCCTCAATCAGCAAAACATCGAACTAAATACTCAAAAACAACTAGCGAGAGCTAAAGCAGAAAATTCAACTTTATTGGTAACTCTATTAGTTGTTATCTCCATTGCCGCAATTTCTTGGGTATTTTTCACATTAAAATCTAAAAAGCGATTAAAAGCCTTAGCTGAAAAAGATGCGTTAACCGGTATATTTAACCGCGGAAAGTTAGTTATATCCGCAGAAGAATTACTTAAATACTCGCTCAACACCAAACAGCCAGTAAGCTGTATTATGTTTGACCTAGATTTATTTAAGTCAATCAACGACCAATATGGCCATTTAGCTGGTGATAAAGCGTTACAACAAACGGCGCAGATTATAAGTACCATTTTAAGAAAAGCAGATATATTCGCTCGATTAGGAGGTGAAGAGTTTTGCATTATCTTACCGCAATGTAACAGCCAAGCAGCTATGATGATTGCAGAAAAATGCCGAGATGAAATAGCGCAACAAATTTGCCAAACTGATGAACAGCAATTTAGCTTTACGGCTAGTTTTGGAGTAACTACCAGTTATTTGTCAGGTTATGATATTAATAGAATGATTGCCGATTCTGACACCGCCATGTATCAATCAAAAGAGCATGGCCGTAACCAAGTCACTCTATTTTCCAATGAAACATAAAAATCACATTAGCAATGTCTATAACAAACTCAGTAAAGAAACAAAATCGTCAATGAACGCCATACCTTTAGCTTTAACCAATGTATATGCCAAAGGAGACTATACCGCTTGCCTTTATCTAGGTAGCGAACAATCTCCTGTTAATTTAATTATAGATACCGGCAGTAGCACGCTAGTGGTTGAACCTTCTGCTTATCAGCCAGATAAAGATAAAACATTAGTGGCAACACCAGCTGTGCAAGAGGTTAATTATGGTATTGGCGGCTGGGCAGGTGCAGTAATTCATAGCCAATTGCATTTTTTAGATCACAACCACGACCCAAATGAGCAAACCAAAGTAGCCGATACGTCCATTGCAATTGTAGAGGCAGAACCAAGCAGCACATTTGGCCAGGCAGACGGCATTTTAGGTATGGCTTATCATCACCTGAACAAAAGCTTTGATCTAAGTGACTACTTCCACAATGCGGACTTGTCATCAGATAATAGCTACCCTTGGCCATTTAATATCAGCAGCGATGTAACTCCTGAAAACCCACCCAATTTTGTTGATTTGCGAGCGTTTAAATCATTTCTCTGGAAATACCCTGAACATGATATTAAGCCCTTGTTTACGCAAATCGCAGAGCAACATATCGTTGAAAATCGCTTTAGTTTTTATGGCAAACGTTCAAGCGTAAATGTAGAAGCACCAGGTATAAACGCCATTACCAACAAGCCCGAAGAACTTACGACATTACAGCAAGATCCACTTAATCAAGGGCAGCTTATTTTAGGCGGAGGTGAAGCACAAACGCACCTTTACCAAGGCGAATTTCAATACATTAAAGTACTGCACGACGTTTATTACAATGTTGAGTTGCTATCACTACAAGTAGGCGACAACCCTCCGATTACCGCTGCGCCGTTGGCGGAAAAAGACATACACAACTACTTTACCAATGCCATAGTTGATACAGGTGCCAGTCTTACTGTATTAACACACGAGCTATATGAACAAGTTATCGAGCAACTTTCCAAGGTTAATCCTGAATACTCAAAATTGCTCGCCTCGTTTACTGATGTAAAAGCGCAATATAAAGGTATAGATGCCAGCCAACTCGACTTAAGCCAATGGCCAGATATTACCTTTAGCTTTACTGGTGAAAATGGCGAGCCTGTCTCCCTCACCTGCCCACCAACACACTACTGGCAAACCAATACGCCAGAACAAGGCAAAGCTTGTTTTAAACTGTTAAGCCAGTTGCCAAACTGGCCTAATCAAACGCTAGTTGGCCTACCGCTGATTACGAATTACTACACAGTGTTTGATCGTACAGTAGCAGATACAGGAGTGATTAGTTTTGCCAAGCAACGTTAGCCATTTCACTCCTCCAAGTCTGGAATTCGAGACACGTAGAGTTAAATTTGAGTTGTTATCAGAAGATGAAAGCGCATTTTATGTTTCCCTCTATTGCGATCCAAAAATAATGCGCTTAATTGGCTCTCCACTGTCCTCAACTACTGCTAACAAAGCGTTTACAGCCACCTTAAAGGCAAATAAAAAACCTTTCGGAGAGAAATCACACATGAAAGTGTGGGTTGCCAAATGTAAAGAAAGTAGTTCCCCATTAGGGATTGTTTCTTTAAATTGGTTGGCAATTGAATTTCAGGAAAAAGATAAAGAAAAGCATGTAATTGCACCAAATGATAACGAGCCAGAAATAGGCATTATTTTATCTAGACAAGCACACGGCAAGCAGTTAGCTGAAGAGGCCATAACTGGCCTACTTTCATTCGGTTTTTCGCAATTAAAAATACCTAAATTTCACACGTTTTATCAGCAAAAAAACATTGCTGTACGTAGGTTTGTAAAGAAATTAGGTTTTGAATTTAGCGAAGTACTTTCACCATTTAAGGCTAACACAACCTATCAATATATTACGCCCACTACCTTTAAACCATTTGTCAGATAAATTTGCTGAATCAAATTAATAAATAAGGTATAAATACGTTAAACGAAAACAATAAATAGTTTATGTCTGGTAGTTTAGTTTGTGTCGGCCTAGGAATGAAGTTAGGCGCACATATTTCCCCTATTTCCAAAAGTCATATCGAGCAAGCCGACGTAGTGTTCTCACTTGCGTCAAACGGTGTAATTGAGCAATGGGTTGATGAAATGAACCCAAACGTAATCAGTCTTCAGCCATATTATCAAGAAGGTAAATCTCGAAACATTACCTACAAAGAGATGATTGACGCCATTTTGCAGGAAGTTAAAGCAGGAAAAAAAGTGGTTGGCGCTTTTTATGGTCACCCTGGAGTGTTTGCATTTGTCCCTCATAAGGCAATAGAGATAGCACAAAACGAAGGCTTTAATGCTTATATGGAGCCGGGAATTTCAGCTGAAGATTGCCTATTTGCTGATTTAGCCATTGATCCAGGAAAATACGGCTATCAACAGTATGAAACGAGTCAATTTATGTTTTACCAAAGATTGATTGATCCCTCTGCCTACCTTGTACTTTGGCAAGTTGGAGTAGCTGGCGATCGCTCTTTAGAGAAACATAATACAGGTTCAGCCCATCGCCAAATCTTAGTAGAGTTGCTTTTAAATACATATCCTGCAGATCACAAAGTCATACTATATCAGGCGAAAGTACTACCAACCGATAAAATAAGAAGTGATGAAATTTTACTTAAGGATATAGTATCTGCCGATTTATTTATGCATACTACATTAGTAATTCCGCCAAGTGAAAAAATGAAACCAAACAATAAGATATTGGCAGAATTAGAAAGACTTGAAGAACAGAATAATTATGCCCCGCATTTAAAAGTTATCAAATAATAATTTATAAACCAAAGGAAGCAATAAGTATGACAAAATTACTTACAACTCTAGAAAAAATAGCGCAAGACGCTTCATTGCAATCGGCAGAGGCATTAGCAGCATTTGTTGAGCAAGCAGATCTTTCAGAGCAAGAGAAAGCAATAATCCTTAAACAAGATAGTGACGCAATTGCAGCTAAATTAGACGTTAAAAAAGATATTGTTTGCTTTATCGTTCCTGCAGAAGATGACGAGCCAGCTAAGGAATCAGATGAAGAAGAAAAAGATAAATCTGAAGAAAGTAAGTTAGTATCAAATGGCTAACCATTTTTTCTCTAAGCTAATAATCGTAGGGATTATTAGCTTTTTTGTTTTCCCTATATATGCAAATACCGATTATGACGCCAAATTAAAGGCGTTAGACAGTATTCGTAGCAGCGATAATAAAAAGTTCATAGAACAATTAGCAGAATTTGAAGCAACAGAAAAATCTCTTAGTCCATATCAACAACAACATTTAAAGTATTTACAAGCATACAAAGCAACCTTTAGCGGCAACTTAGAAGAAGCAGTAAAACTAAGTAAAGAACTTACGGGCCCAGAAACAAACGAAGAGTTTAGATTTAGAAGTAGCCTTTTACTGCTAAATACATTGGCTGTTTCTAAAAATTGGCAAGAGGGTATGGCATACCTGACCTTAATAATTGACTCACTACCAAACCTTACTAGCGTAGAATTACGAGATACAGGGATAGCAGTTATACTGCAAACTTATGTCCTCTACGGGCAATATGATGAAGTTATCAATTTCAATAGAAATAGTTTGAGCGCGAATCCATCACCAAGAAATAATTGTTTGGTCAATTGGTTTACGTTAGATGCAAAAATTCAATCGGGCAACATTAAGGTCAATTCTCCTGAATTTGATAAAGTAGAAAGCCTATGTAGTTTGGCCAACGAGCCTCTCGTAACTAATATAGTAAGACTTAGAGAAGCACAATTATACCTAACCAAAGAAGATACTGATCAAGCGCTGATGATTTTATTGATGGCACAAGATGATGTAGTAAAAGCCAATTATCGACGTCTTATAACTGAAGTACACGCTACTTTTGCAAACGCTTATCTAGCTAAAGAAAACTTAGAGCGAGCAAAAGAATTCGCAAACAAAGTTATTGAAAACATTAGTGGCTTAGAGACTACAGAGCCCGCTAGGATCGCCTATGAAGTTCTTTACAAGTTAGCAAAATCTCAACAGGATCATGAAAATGCTCTCGCTTATTATGAAAAATACACCTCAACCGATAGAGCATACTTAGACGAGATTGAGGCAAAGGCGCTAGCATTTCAAAAAGCAAAGCAAAACTCAATTTTACAAAAGTCTGAAATTAATCTGCTTAACAAACAAAACGAACTACTCAATAGTCGCAACGAATTGCTAAAAGCCGAACAGTCTTTAGCTCAATCAGAAGCCGAAAACACTCGCTTAGTTGCCGCACTACTAATGGCGATTGTAACACTGCTCACCTTCTTCGGTTATCGCTCATGGCGCACACAGCGTCGCTTAAAGACCCTTGCTGAGTACGATTATTTAACCAAGGTATATAACCGCGGTCACTTTATGACTATTGCTGAAGACACTTTGGCGCTTGCTCAAAAAGCGAAACAAAACGTCACATGTATAATTTTTGATTTAGACAAATTTAAGTCAGTGAATGACACCTACGGCCATAGCGCGGGTGATTGGGCGTTAAAAGCGACGGTAGCCGCGGTAAAAGACTGTATTCGCGAGAATGATATTTTCGCTCGCTTAGGTGGTGAAGAGTTTATTATTTTATTACCAAGTTGTGACATTCAAGCAGCAACCTATGTGGCAGAGAAGTGTATTCACAAGTTACAAAAAATAGATACAACTGAATCAGGACATGACTTTACCATTACCGCAAGCTTTGGTATAACCACATCAAAGATTTCTGGGTATAACATTAGCGCACTGAGCACAGATGCGGATGCAGCGCTTTATAAATCTAAAGATAATGGCCGTAATCAATTGACGATCTTTGAAAAATAGTCATTTTTAACGTTTAATAGTTATAAGGTCTTGATTTAAGAATTATTAAATTCGAATGACAAAACGCTTCCTAATCAAGCCACTACTTTTTTTAGTGGCTTTTTTGTATTTTTCTCCCACAAGTTGTTTTGCAGCAGATTCATCGTTAGTTGACGAACTCATTGCAAAAGCAGAGAAAGTTCGAAGCAGTGACCCGAATCAACTCTCTACCGTGCTGAATGAACTTAGCACTTATGAACAAAGCTTTAACAAGCATCAACTTGCAAAATATCTATATTTAACAGCGTATAAAAAGTCTTTCATTGGTGAGATCGATACCGCAATCGAAATTGCAGAGAGTATTTCATTATCCAAAGAGCCAACAGCATTTCAAGCAAGGGTTCACCTTTTCATCGCTAATATTGCCGGCATTAAAGAGGATTGGGAGCTATCCTTGAAAAACCTTAATCAAGGAGTAAAGCTTTCAGAACTAGAAGGCTCTGCTGATATGCTGGCTTCAAGTTACATTATTGCAGCTATCACCTTCAACCTAATGTATCAGCACGATCTCGCGTATGCATTTGCTAAGAAACTTTTAGACTTAGAAGTCAACGAAAGGCATTATTGCGTTGCTCAGCAGTCCTATATTGAGTCGAGCCTATACACGAATCGGATAGACGTTTTTAGCTCAGAAATAGACAATGCAATTAAAGCCTGTGAATCAATCAATGAGCACCTTTGGGCACATGTAACTCGGATGTACGTAGCCAAAGCGCTAAATAGGCAGCAGCGCTTTCAAGAAGTTGTAACGTACCTAAAAGAACATATTGAAGGCATAGAAAACACTAAATACCCAAGAGTCATTATGGGTGTTTACGCCGAATTAGCAGAAGCCTACTTTCAGATTGGAAACTACCAACAAGCTAAGCTTTACGCAAAAAAAGCCACCGAAACACCACTTTCGATTAAATTTACTGAGCCAGTAGTGACGGCATACAAAGTACTTTATGAAGTGGCAAAAATTGAAGAAGCACCCGTAAGTGCCCTTTCATATTTTGAAAAATATCATCAAGCCGATAAGGCGTACTTAAGTTCGGTTAACGCTAAAGCCATTGCTTATCAATTGGTTCAACAGCAAACCCAAGAAAAACAAATTACTATCAACTTGCTAAACAAAGAAAATGAACTGTTAAAGGTGGAACAGTCACTAGCTCAAACAGAAGCAAACAACAGCCAACTGGTTGCAACATTAGCCTTTGTTATTGCAGGACTACTCGCCTTACTTGGTTATCGTTCGTGGCGAACCCAGCGCCGATTAAAAATATTAGCTGAATACGATTATTTAACCAACACCTACAATCGTGGTCACTTTATGACATTGGCTGAAGAAACTTTGTTTCTAGCCAAAACATCCAACAAACCCGTCGGATGTATTATCTTTGACCTCGACAAATTTAAGCTCGTTAATGACACATATGGCCATGACGCCGGAGACTGGGCGCTTAAAGCAACAGCGAAAGCGATTAAGGAATGTATTCGCGCCAATGATATTTTTGCTCGCTTAGGCGGTGAAGAGTTTTTAATTTTGTTGCCAAGCTGCGATGTCTATGCAGCTGCAAACATCGCAGAAAAGTGTATAGATAAACTTCAACAAATAGATACTCAAGACTCTGGCTATAAGTTCACGATTACAGCCAGCTTTGGTGTCACTTCTTCTGATTTATCAGGTTATGACGTTGCAAAGTTAACTTCTGACGCAGATATTGCACTTTACCAGTCCAAGAACGGTGGTCGAAATAGATTTACTATTTTCGAATAAATAGTATAAACACAGCGATATCGAAGAAATTTATCTACTTTAACGGCTTTTCGCTACACGTTTAAAGTTATTTTCATTACAGGCACTAGGCAAAATTCATTGAATTAGCGCATAATAAGCATTAGCGTTCATAAAGAAGTGATATATGAAGTTTGATTATTCTGTTGGTGTGCAACTGTTAAAGCCATTGTATTTGTGGCTAATGCTGCTCCTTGGTTATCCTTCCCAATTATTAGCAAGTACGCTCAATATTGAGACGATTTGCCAACAGTCTTCTGCCAAGTGCCTAGAGATTATTGATACGAAATTAAATAAAACTAGCTACCCTAGCCGCACCTGGTACAAGCTCAAACTACTGCAATTAGAAGCTCATTTTTTATTGGGAAATATAGCGCAATTGAACAAAGCGTTAATGCCCTTTCTCGATAACGAAGACCTGCCTATGAGCTTCTTGGTTTATGTAAAAATTTATCATGCTAAGGTAATGAACCAACTTGGTGACTCACAGGCTGCACAACAAGATTTAGCACAGGCGCTGAATTTATTACATGAAATCCAAGAGCACTTGCCTCGGCCAATGCGATTGATAGAAATTGCCAACCTACAAATACTCAACAAACAATACAACCAAGCAGAGCAAACATTATTGTTGTTAGAAAAAAGGTATGCTCAAGATGCTTTGCCGCTATTTAATCAAGAGTTATACGCCAACTTAGGCCATATAGCAGCGAGGCTAGATAAGTTAGTTGATTATTTTGTTTATACCGAAAAGTCGCTTTTCTATGCGCTTAAAACAGATAACAAACAGCAAATTTCTGTCGCCCACTATAACTTTGCTCGGGCGGCTATGATAAATGGTAGCTTAGCGAAAGCGCGCGAGAATTTTATGCATGCATTGCTTCAAGCAACGTTAGCAAAAGATTTCGCCACACAAATTGATGCTAAGATACGCCTGATAGAAATTGCTTTGAGGGAGAATAACTCAATCAGGGTAAAAGAGCTGCTGCCTCAACTAAAACAAACAGCTCTTTCATATGACTTTGATTTAAAGGAATATCAACTATACCAGCAGCTGCAAGCCAAGCTTGCCAAACAAGGTATCGAGACGCATTAGTCTTCGACGCGCACGCCCCACACATCATGTTCGTCAGCATGAATAATTTGCACCCAAATCATATCGCCCGGCTCGGCGTCATAGTCATCCGATAGATACACCTTACCATCTACCTCTGGAGCATCCATATACGAACGCCCTACTATGCCTAAATCATTCACTTCATCTACTAAAACAAGATATTCTTGGCCTATTCTGTCTTGAAGTTTCTGCGCGCTAATTTCCGCTTGAACTGACATAAAACGTTGCAAGCGATCTTCCATCACATCTTCTGGTACATGATCAGGTAAGTCGTTTGCCGTTGCACCTTCAACAGGTGAATATTTAAAGCAGCCAACACGATCTAGTTTTGCTTCACGTAAAAAGTCTAATAACTCTTCAAACTCTTCTTCCGTTTCACCAGGAAAGCCAACAATAAACGTTGAACGAATCACGAGTTCAGGGCAAATTTCTCGCCAATTCTTAATACGTTCTAGAACGCGATCAGAACTACCTGGGCGCTTCATCAACTTAAGAATACGTTTGTTCGCATGCTGGAACGGAATATCTAAATACGGAAGAATTTTACCTTCTGCCATTAACGGAATAATGTCATCAACATGCGGGTACGGATAAACATAGTGTAAGCGTATCCAAATGCCTTGTTTTGCGAGCTCTTCACATAATGCTTTCATATGGGTTTTTACTGGCATACCTTCGTAAAAATCCATTTTGTGTTTCACATCTACACCATAGGCAGATGTGTCTTGTGAGATCACCAACAATTCTTTCACACCCGCATTGGCTAAGCGTTTGGCTTCACCTAATACGTCACCTACAGGACGTGAATCTAAATCACCACGCATTGACGGGATAATGCAGAACGTACAACGGTGATTACACCCTTCAGATATTTTTAAGTACGCAAAATGCTTCGGCGTAAGCTTTACACCTTGATCAGGAATTAAATCTACAAATGGATTGTGCTTTGGTTTTTCAACATGTTCATGCACTTGTGCCAATACTTCATCATAGGCATGTGGGCCAGTTACACCTAATACATTCGGGTGAAGTTCAATAATTTCATCTTTCTTAGCGCCTAAACAGCCAGTAACTAATACTTTACCGTTTTCTTTAAGTGCTTCACCAATGGTATCTAACGACTCTTGCACTGCCGCATCAATAAAGCCACAGGTATTCACAATCACCATATCTGCATCGTTATAACTTGGCACCACATCATACCCTTCAGTACGAAGCTGGGTAAGAATGCGTTCAGAATCAACTAAATTCTTTGGACAACCAAGGCTTACAAAACCGATACGCGCCGCATTATCAACATGCTTGGCATTTTCATTTTGCTCAGCAATCACTTTGGCTGGATTTTCTAATGTTGTGGTTTGCTTAACATCAGATTGAACCGTTGTTACAGGATTGTTTGGGTCGAATTGTTCAACAGTCATAGTGTGCCCTTTATGCGTCGAATGCTTGGTTAGGTATTTAAAGTGCGCGGATTATACAGGAAGACTCAAACTAATTCAGCTTTTCCCCTAAACACGACAAAGGAGCGTTCGCATCCTAACAATGGAGAAAGCTTTTGTTTACAATAATCAGTACTAATAAGCACTATAAGATTTTATGTTATCAAGAATAATTGACCCTAGCGGGTTATACATTGCCGATTACGCGTTGTTTTTAAACATTTTACTATCAAGTGCATTACTCATTGCCTATGCACTGCTGTGGGTTTGCAACACTATTAAATTAGCAATCAATAACTCGCCCTTTATTCACCTTAAATTTGCTTCGCTTATAAAAGCAAATGGTTATCTATTTGTTAGTGGATTAATCACTACTGCTTTTTATCTAGTAATTTTTAGTTGGCAATCTTCCGAGTGTGGCTTTGGCTACGCTTTGGGTGTGCCAACGAAGTTTTGCTTTGAAGAAAGTATTACTATATTTCCTGTAAGCTACTTAACACTAGCCTTTTCACAAGCAACATTAATTATCTTATATTCTATTTTAGTAAAGCGTAATTAAGGCTAAAAGAAAGTTTATAGAAACCACCCTATATGCTTACTTGAGTCAATAATCAGGTTTTACCATAGTAAATTAGATACCGAGTAGATATACATATTAATTATTGCTCTGCAAACAAATCAATTACATAACTGTATTACGTAGTAAGCAAGGTTAAAGGTTAAAGCTAAATGCAAAACTACAACTTATTTATAAATTAATAGCTTATTACTCCAACTTTCGAATTTTCAAACTATATTTATTAAAAGAATATTACCTACTAAGGGGATACTATGCTGAAGCGTGCCAACTGGTTACCCATCGCCTTCACATCATGCGTATTGTTTTCAAGCCAAAGTACGGCTGAAGTTTCGGTTACTTTAACTGCTGCTTCAGATTACTTATTTAATGGTATTTCTCAAACCGATGAAAACCCGGCAATTCAGGGCAGTATTGATTGGGCAAACGCTCAAGGTTGGTACGTGGGAAGCTGGGCATCAAATGTTGATTTTGGTGACGAGACTGACGCTGAGATAGACTACTACGGTGGTTTCTCTAACAGCATTAATGACGATGTTTATTATGACGTAGGCTTAGCTCACTACACCTATATTGGTGGCGGTGATAGTAGCGACATTAACTATACCGAGGTTTATCTAGCGATTGGCTACCAATCAACTGAAATCAAAGCTTGGTATGCCAACGATTACGCAGGTACAGATGCTGGGCACTACATCATCGCTTTGTCTCATACATTTCAACTTACCGAAACCGCTACGCTTACCGTTCAAATTGACCGCTCTACGAGTTTGGATGACGACAAGTTCAGTTGGGACACAAATGATGACAGTTACATGCATGCCAAAGCAGAAGCCGCGTTCAGTTGGCAACGATTAGATTTTACTATTGGTGTTGAAAAGACAGATCTCGATTACGACGATGACGTAAAGCTGTTAGGTACAGTGAGCTACACCTTTGGTCTTTAGCACTTGTTTATCGATGAAGAGTTAAATAAATTCAGGTTAGTCCTATGATATTTGAAGAAAAAAGCCTTTCCGTTAAGTTACTATCTGTCGTTGGTGCCTTGTTTATTATCATGTCTGTTTGTTATATGGCTGTTACCGCCTATTCACTCGGCAATACCGAAAAAGTCATTGTCGACCAAGTGGGTGAAGAGGTTTCCCGCCAAATAGAAGGTACGGTACGTTCAAAAACAGATGCTATAGCGGGGCAAATTGCCAATTTATTTGAGCAGTCTTTTTCAGTGCCAGCTAGGTTAGCAAGCCAAATAAAGAGCAATATCGAGGGTGAAATTCCTCAGCCACTTAATCGGGACCAAGTAGAAGCATTAGTAAAAAGTACCTTAAAGTCAGGCAATACCTCATCGTTATATGCACAATTTGAAGATAACCAATTCGACGGCAAAGACAGCGAATATACGCAAGGTTATAAACACTCGGTTGTCGGCAATGGCAGTTTTGAAGTCTACTTTGTTAAGGAAGACAGCGGCAATATTACTCAGGAAGTCGTTGATGACGCTAACGAAAAACATGATGCAACGCTAGATGAATACAACTTTAGGGCTGCCGAGTGGTACCTTTGCTCAATGGACAGTTTGAAGGCTTGCGCTTCCAATCCATACAACTATGAAATTCGCCCTGGTTACAATGAATTAATGACAAGTCTAGTCGTACCGGTTATCGCCGATGGTACATTTAGGGGCGTTGTAGGCGCCGACCTTAATTTACCTATTTTGCAGCAACTCGCGAAGGAGTTAAAAGCCTCTCTCTATAACGGGAATGCTAAAGTTTTTATCGTTAGCCATAAAGGTTTTCTCGCCGCAGCAACGGAAAATGAAGAGAGCTTGGCAAAACCGTTTAAAGGTGTTTTCAAAAACAGTACCGCCCTGCTAGCAACTTCAGGGCAAAATAAAACAACGACCATTGATAATTTTTTATATGTCGTTCAACCGATTAAAATCGCCACGGCGGCTGTCGATTGGCAATTGGTCGTTGGTATCAATGTAAATACAGCGATGAAACCTGTATCTGAAGTATCCGATATGATCTCGGACGAAGTAGCTAGCATACTTTCCAGTACCTTAATTGTCGCATTAATATTAATTGTAATCGCCTTAGTGCTAATAAAAATCTTTACCCGAAGCATTGTTAAGCCCGTAGAATTAGTTGCCGACAGAATGGCTGAACTTGCTGGCCAAGGGGGTGATTTAACCCAAGCAATTGACATGCATTCACATGCAGAGCTAATAAACCTGAGTAATGGATTTAACCGGTTTAGAGAAAAGGTAAGAGAACTACTAGAACTTGCCAAACAGTCTGGCTTTCGCGTGATGGACATGAGTGAGGAAAGTAAAGATAACGCCCAGAAAACGCATCAACATATTTCGACACAGCAAACCGAGGTCAATACAATTGTCACTGCTATCACCGAAATGTCTGCCACCGCGCAAGAGGTAGCAAATACAGCCTCTTCAGCGGCAGATAATGCCAATGCGGCCACTCAGTCAGTTAAAGATACTGAAAGTGAGGTCTCTATTGCCTCTCAACAAGCATCTGAGCTTTCACAAGAGATAAGTTCAGCCTCTGATGCGGTAAAAGCGGTATCAATTCGCAGCGATGATATTAGGAAAATACTCGATGTTATTGGTTCAATTGCTGAGCAGACAAATTTACTTGCGCTTAACGCTGCGATTGAGGCCGCTCGAGCCGGCGATCATGGTCGAGGCTTTAGTGTTGTTGCAGATGAAGTAAGGGCACTAGCGTCTAAAACCGCCGAGTCAGTTGATGAAATATCTCAAGTGATCACCGCCCTTCAACAAGAAGTTTCACATACCGTGAATATCATCGAGCAAGGCAGTGTAAAAGCTGATAATGCCGCTACATGTGCAACAGATGCATTTGAAAAAATGCAAGAAACAGTATCGCAAATTGAAGAGATAAATCAGCATATTATTCAAATCGCAGCCGCTGCTGAAGAGCAAAGCCAAGTATCCGAAGAGCTAAACAAAAACATGGTTGTTATCGGTGATGCCACCAATGAAGTCGCAAACCTTTCAGAAGCTTCAGAGTTAAGTGCAACTACAATACACCAGTCAGCGCATGAACTAGTTGAGCTGCTCAATAAACTTAAAACAAGCTAGGCTATCAATGAAAACATTAAATGTTTAACAACAATTGAGCCTTTTTCAGTTGTTACACTAAAGCGAGGTAAGTTCTGATTTTTGTTCTATCCACCGAGTAAAAGCTGACCGGTCATTTATTATTATGCGTCCATAAGCTAATTTTATTAGCCCTTGCTCAGTGAGTACATTCAATGCTTTATGGCAAGACAGCACCGTTACACCTGTGACATCAGCCAGATCTGACTGTCGAATGACGACATCATTTGTACCTCTTGTTTTTGCAATCGTTACTAGTGTTTTTGCAAGACGAACAGTTAACGGTAGTCGACGTACATCATCGAGAATTTCTAAGCAGTCATGTAGCTTTGTTGCTAAAGATGCGAGTAAGGTGTCTTTTAGCTGTGGGATACGCTGGCAGGCTAAATCGAATTCGGAAGCGTTCAGCTGGAGTACCTCGGTATCGCCCAAAGATTCTGCATTGTGGGTTCTAGGTAAGTTTCCAAATAACGTAAACTCACCAAACGTTTCACCAGGCTCCAGCACTCGTGTAAGGCAATACTTACCATCCAAGCCATAATTACCGACCTTAACCAAGCCGCTAATGACGACAGAGAGTCCTGGTTTAACATCCCCTCTTGCATGAATCAGTTTATCGCTTGAATAAAACACTGTTTGACCAAACTCACAAAGTAGTAAAACCATTTCATCAGGTAGTTTATGTAAATTATCAGTACTCATATCTTAGCCAAATATATAAAAGTATATATTTGAACATTTCATCACTTGTTAAAGTCATTGGCAATGACAAATTAAACAAGGTGAATTATGAACGAACAAATAGTGATAACCGGTATATTTCTTTGTTTTGCATTCATCGAAGCGATAAAAGGGCAGCTGCTTAATAAATCGACGGAAGTACGTGATGATCTAAAGGTTGAACTTATTAGCACCGTCACTTTATTTGCGATTTCACAACCAGTAATTCTATGGAGCGTTGACGCACTGCTGTCGTCGGTAGCGCTAGAATTAAAAGGAGCCTATGAAGCAACACCTGTCATTATCCAAATTCTTTGTTTCTTAATATTTGATGATATGGCGCAGTACTGGTGGCATCGCGCTTCACATACCTTTAGGCCACTTTATAACCTTCACCGAGCTCACCACAATGGCAAGTACATGAGCGTTCGCATTGTTTATCGTAATAACATCTTCTATTACTTAATGATGCCGTCAATTTGGTTTTCTGGTGTATTGGTTTATCTAGGCTTTGGTTGGGTTTATGCCGCTTACCTGATTGTTAAGTTGGCGGTAATCATAGGTGCACATGCAGAGTGGAAGTGGGATTCCATATTATACAAACGCCAATGGTTAAACCCTGTCACTTGGCTTATTGAACGAACAATTTCAACGCCGTCAACGCACTCAGCACATCATGGGTTAGATCCCAACGATGGCGTAACAAACTATAAAGGTAATTACGGTAATTTACTTTTCTTTTGGGATGTTTTGTTTGGTACTGCCAAAATTACCCGAAAATACCCTACGCGTTATGGTGTTTCTGGAATGTTTCGAGCAGACTGGAAAGAACAACTTATTTGGCCCTTGTACAAAACACCAAGGAAGCCAAAAAACTCTCGTTAGTTAACTATTGAATATAAGTAACAGCAAGGGCGTCATTTAGTAAATATTCAAGCAGAATTGAGGAGAGCTTAATTCTGTAATACTAAATTAATTACTGCCTTTTATGCTTAGGCACATAATCTAAAATAGAAATTGGTACGACTTTTTTGACTGGGAACCCTTCAAATTCTTTTCTTTCGATTATATGCCCTAAGCGGCTTTCTATCGCACAAAGCTCTCTAAAATTATCTTTTGATACTAAAGAGATTGCTTCACCGGTTGCCCCCGCTCGGCCCGTTCGACCAATGCGGTGGATGTATTCATCGGCTTGGGCAGGTAAGTCATAGTTAACCACCCTAGTTAGTTCACCTATATCAATGCCGCGTGCGGCTATGCCTGTTGAGACCAGCATGGTAATTTTACCCGATTTAAAATCCGCTAAAATTTGCTCTCGGTTCGCTTGCGTTCTGCCACCATGAATAGACTCTGCTTTTATGCCGCGTTTTTCTAACTGACTAACCAGTTTCGCAGCACCATGCTTTGTTTCAATAAATATAAGTGCCTGCTGCCACTGCTGTTCTTTAATTAAATGACTAAGCAACGCGGATTTATTGCTTTTATCTACCGTTACTAACCACTGGTTAATTTGAGGTTTTGATGCTTTGTCTTGTGAAGTTGCAATTTCAACTGCATCATTAATCGTTCGTTTAGCTAACGCGCGAACAGCAGGAGAAATGGTTGCAGAAAACAGTAAATTTTGGCGCTGTATTGGAAGACGCTTAATAATTTTATTGATATCGTCAATAAAGCCCATATCAAGCATTCTGTCTGCTTCATCTAACACTAATACTTTTAATTCATCAAAGTGCAAAGCCCGCTGATGCACCATATCTAACAACCGCCCAGGTGTGGCGACAAGAATATTAACGCCCCAAATTAACGCTTGTTTTTGTGGTGTAGAATCGACACCACCATACATAGCCATAGAGCTAAGTTCTAAATATTTTCCATAGTTCGCAATGTTTTGCTCTACTTGAACAGCGAGTTCTCGAGTAGGTGTTAAGACAAGCGCTTGAATGCGTTTGCCGCGCAATTTGTTACCATTGTTTAGTCGTTCAAGAATTGGCAATACGAAACTGGCGGTTTTACCGGTTCCTGTTTGGGCTGCAGCAATTAAATCTTTACCGTTTAGTGCAACGGGAATCGCTTGCTTTTGAATTGTTGTAGGCTCACTATAGCCCAATTCAGCAATGGCTTTTAAAACAGGCTCTGACAACCCTAGCTTAGAAAATGGCATAACATTACCTTACTTGTCATAAATAGATTTAATTGAATTAACTCGATTACGCTACTTGTTGTTGTACAATTTCTGTCGCTAAGTATTCATCTAACGAGCCATCGAAGTTAACTAATTTTTTATCCTTAATGTCGACAATACGTGTAGCCAAACTTGAAACAAATTCACGATCGTGGCTCACAAAAATCAGTGTACCTTCAAAGTCTTTAAGTGCATTATTAAGCGCGTCTATAGCTTCAATGTCCATGTGGTTGGTCGGCTCGTCCATAATCAACACATTAATGTCTTGCATCATCAACATACCAAACAATAAGCGATTTTTTTCTCCACCCGAACAATTACGCGCTTTTTTATTGGCATCATCTTCAGTAAAGAGTAATCGGCCCAACATGCCTCGAACCATTAAGTCATTATGGCAAGGTCTGCGCCATTGCGACATCCACTCCATCAGTGTTAGCTCATTATCAAAAAAGTGACTGCTATCTTGCGGGCAATAGCCAACTGAAGCATTTTCAGACCATTTCACTACACCAGATGATTGTTGTAATTCATTCATTAAACAACGTAAAAAAGTAGTTTTTCCTACGCCGTTTTCACCAATTATGGCAAGTTTACTACCTGCTTCTAATAGCAAGTCACCTTGTTCAAATAACACTTCACCGTCAAACCCGTGACTTAATTTTTCAAGTTCTAAGGCTTGCCGGTACATTTTTTTACCTGAAGAAAATGCGATATTCGGTGTTATTCGACTGGAAGATTTAACTTCATCAAGTTTAATTTTATCCATTTTCTTCGCGCGAGAGCTGGCTTGTTTCGCTTTAGAAGCATTAGCGCCAAAACGATTAACGAAATCTTGTAATTCTTCAATTTCAGCTGCTTTTTTAGCATTGCCAGCAAGTAATTGTTCTCGCAGTAAGCTTGATTGCGCTAGGAAGAATTCATAGTTGCCCGGATAAATACGTAATTCCCCATAATCGATATCTGCCATATGTGTGCACACAGCATTAAGGAAGTGCCGGTCATGAGAAATGATAATCATGGTGCATTTACGTTTGTTTAACTCTTTTTCCAGCCAACTTATCGTATGAATGTCCAAGTTATTGGTAGGCTCATCAAGTAGTAAAATATCTGGATTAGCAAATAGCGCCTGTGCTAACAACACCCGTAATTTCCAACCGGGAGCAACTTGTTGCATCAAACCATAATGCAGTGACTCTTCGATGCCCGCTTCAAGTAGAATTTCACCAGCACGACTTTCCGCACTGTAACCGTCCATTTCAGCAAATTGACTTTCAAGGTCACCAACCCGCATTCCATCGGCCTCACTCATTTCTGCCTGTGCGTAGATACTGTCTCTTTCTTGTTTTACTTTCCATAGCGCAACATCACCCATAATCACTGTATCAATTACGCTATACTGTTCAAACGCAAACTGATCTTGGCTTAGCGTACCGACTTTGTTCCCTGCGGTTATCGAGACATTACCTGAACTTGGCGCTAACTCTCCACTGAGTATTTTCATAAAAGTAGACTTGCCACAGCCATTAGCACCAATCAAGCCATAGCGGTTACCGTTGCCAAATTTAGCGGAGATGTTTTCAAACAAAGGCTCAGCGCCAAATTGCATTGTAATATTCGATGTAGTGATCAAAAGGAGTATCCTAGATTCTGCTAGTAGCTTTTAGAGGCGAATTGTTAGCGAACAATATAACTCAAAATATTAAGGCCGCGCAGTATACAGGAATAAGCGAAAGCCCCCTATCAAATATTGTTTTTTTATGATTATTTTTCACCCCGTAGATTTTGTGCTTGTGCTAAAATTTACAGCTCACTAAGCAGCCATATACCCGTCTATCAAAGCCTAAACCATATTAAATAATTCAATGAATTCAGTGTCTTATTCCTTTACAACTAACAAATAAAAATCCCCAAAAAACCCATAAGCCATTGATAAATATACAGTTACCATGCTGGCCTATTTTATGCATAGTAACATCCGAATATAAATAGCTGATATAGTTAACAATATTCTCCGAATTCGAATAATGTATTATCAAGGAAAATAATATGAAATTAGCAGTCTTTAAAGCAGCAGTCGCTGGTTTATTTTTATCTCTAAGTAGCTTTGCATCAGCCGGGTTAATAGTTGACGTACAAGACTTTAGTAACAATACAGCAACTGAATATTTTGTTGATGTTGACGGTAACAAAACTAACACCCCATATTATAGAGGCTCAAACCAGGATTGGGGTTGGGTTCACGACGCGATAGCAGGTACGTTCACATCTATTATACTTGATGTTTCCGGCTACGATATCGACTTTGCTCAAGGTGAATTCGATCAGATATCAGTTTTTGATGGTGCTTCATGGGTTGATCTTGGCAATTTGACAGGAACAGATAGCACATGGACATTCACTCAGTTTGATTTATCTGGTTTTGCTTGGGCAAATGCGCAAGTAAATGCTGGTTTGCAAGTAAGAATGGACATTGACACTACCGGTTCTGGATGGTTAGTAACATTAGGTAAGTCAGTACTATCAGTAGATGATGGCTTAGGTGGTGGAGGTAGCGGCAGTGGCTGTGTACCGACTCCTGGTATTCCTTGTGTAGATGTACCAGAGCCTTCAACATTAGCAATATTTGCTCTAGGCTTTATGGGCTTAGCATCACGAAGATTTAAGAAGCTATAACCTAAGTTTCTAGGATGCTTATAAAGAGCCCGCATAATGTGGGCTTTTTTCTGTCCGGTCACTAACAAAAAACACTTTGCAACGGCAATTTTTACTTTTATTTAGCCTCTATAAATCGGTACACAAACCTTCATCATATAGATTGATTTAACCAATAAACTAACTTTTCTTGAACACTCTTTGGCTCAATAGGCTTAGTAAGATAGTCATCCATTCCAGCATTAAGGCACTTCTCTTTGTCACCTTGCATTGCATTAGCCGTCATGGCGATAATTGGTACTGAAGTATTATTCTTTCCGGCATCTCCTGCTCTTATTCTTCCCGTCGCTTCATAGCCATCCATTTGGGGCATTTGGCAGTCCATAATGATTATCGTGTATGGGTTTTCATCATTTGCATTATTCAATGCTGATAA
Source organism: Thalassotalea algicola (assembly GCF_012932965.1). GTDB lineage: Bacteria > Pseudomonadota > Gammaproteobacteria > Enterobacterales > Alteromonadaceae > Thalassotalea_F > Thalassotalea_F algicola. The sequence goes on from NZ_JABBXH010000007.1 coordinate 53,297, forward strand.
GGCTTCTACACCATTTGCTGCAACATCTGCTGTTAAGCCAATATTTTTTAACACGCTTAAAGCAACCATTTGGTTTACTCTGTTATCTTCAACCAACAGTATTTTTGTATGTTCAGGCCAATCAATAGTTTCTTGCTCATTGTCAGGATTTTCTTCAATAAGTGGATTAGCCAGAGTACCAGCGCTCGAGCTAACATTGTTTTTCCTACTGACTGCTATATTTATTGCATTTTCCAAGTCAGAAGGTGTTGCTGGTTTAGGAAAAGATGAATCAATACCTATTTGTGCAAATAATTGTTCATCAATCTGTTCATCCATCAATGTCATCATCACTATTGCCATGGAATCGTATTGTGCATTCTCTCTGATCAAAGTAGCCAATACTTGGCCATGCATAATGGGCATATCCATATCGATCAGCGCTAAATCAAATCGACCTTGACTTTCAGGCGAAAAAGCCCCTTCACACACCGTTAACGCCTGCGCACCACTTTGTGCAGACTTTATATTAACACTCCAGCTTGCGAGTTGTTTAGCCAGCAATTCTCGGTTTGTTTCATTATTATCGACCACTAATACGTTTAACTGAGAATGTTCAGGTGGCGCTATCACATCAACCTTATTTGAAGCCGCTTTTACTACACAAGAAATTTCAAAACGACTTCCAACGTCTAATTCACTAGAAACATTGACATCACCGCCAAGTAAGTTACACAAACGTTTGGTTATACTTAACCCTAAGCCAGTTCCGCCATATTTTCTTGTCGTTGATGCATCAACCTGACTAAACGCGTCAAAAAGTGTCGGAATTTTGTCTTCATGAATACCGATTCCTGTATCAGTAACTACACAACTAAACTCATAGCTTCCGCCACTATTAGTAGTTGAAAGTGTTGCTGTTATCGATATCTCACCACGTTCTGTAAACTTAATCGCATTGCTTAAAATATTCAGAAGTATTTGTCTAATTCTTCCCGGATCAGAGTTAACGAAACTAGTATGGATCCCCGTTATATCGAGAATGATTTCTACATTTTTTTGCTGTGCTGATAGAGCAATTGATTTTGCGAGTTCTTCAAGTAGACTTCGCAAATCAAAATCTATCAATTCCAATTCTAATTTATCAGCTTCAATTTTTGAAAAATCGAGAATATCGTTTATCAGTGTTAATAAAGAGTCTGCGCTAGAGTTAGCAATTTTAACGCGTTGAGCTTGTTCGTTGGTTAACTCACTGTTTTTAAGCAAATTGAGCATCCCCAGCACACCATTCATTGGCGTTCTAATTTCATGGCTCATATTTGCAAGAAACTCTGACTTCAATTGTGTTGCTTCTTCGGCTTTTTTAAGCGCTTCTTTCAAGTCATTTGCTTGCGCTTTTAGTGAAGCGGTTTTTTCATTTACTTGTTCCTCAAGCGCGACAACAAACTTTTTTTGTTTAATTATTTCTGTTTGTTGTAGCCGAGTTCTCAAATAAATGAATATGAAAATTGTTAAGACAATCAATATTGAATATAAACTATAAGCCCACCAAGTTTTCCAAGGTGGCGGAGAAACATGCAAATTAATAGCTAAAACTTTTTCCCCCCAGTTGCCATTGCTATTGGTCGCTTTTACTAAAAATTTATAAGAGCCACCATCTAAATTGGTAAACGAAGCTGTATTTCGATTGCCTATTTCGATCCAGTTATCATCATAACCTTGAAGCTTATATGCATACTGATTTTTATTTGGTGAGATAAAATCTAATACAGAAAATTCAAAAGAAAAAAAGTAATCCAAATAAGATAAGTGAATATCCTTCACATATGAATATGGCACATCAAGCGTTACCGGCTGCCCCATTTTATTGAAACCAGTTAACACTAAATTAAAGTCCGTCTCTGTCGACTCCTCTGACGCAGTGCTAAAAAATTCGACCCCTCGCTGGCTACTGCTAAACAGTATTTCATTTGCGCCTCTAACTAAACTATTTGCATAGTAGTTTAATCCTAACAAACCGTTATGGTTGTCATAATTAATCACTTCATCCGTTAACGGATTTAAGCGCGATATGCCTTTATTTGTCGTTAACCACAAGTTACCGGCTTCATCATCTGAGATAGCACGAATTAATGAGGTTGGAAGGCCACTTTCTACACTGTAATGTTTGAATGATTGAGTTTCAGGAAGGTACTGATTTAGTCCTTTTTGAGTCGCTACCCAAATTTGACCACTTCTTGATTGATACACATCTTGGACAATATTACCCAATAAGCTTTCAGAGTTATTTTTATCCGCTTTAAACGAAACAAAATGCTGAAATTCTTCCTGCCATAAATTAACACCATCTCCTGTACCAACCCACATATCACCATTAACATCTTTAAATATTTCTAATACTTCCGGGTGAGACAACCCTGAACTTTCAGAAATGTGTTTAAAATTTTTTGTCGTAGTGTTGTATAAGTAAAGGCCATTTTTATAGGTACCAATCCAAAGGTTACCCTTGTTATCTATGTTTAATGTACGAAACTCTCTAAACTTTTTATAGTTTTGATCTGACTTTGGAAAATTTATTGCTTCAACAGTGTTTGTGGCTAAATTAAACTTTGCGAGCCCTTCGTCTTGTGCAATCCATAATGTGTTTTTTCCATCAGGTAAAATAATTGGACGCTCAATCACGCCATTACCAGTAAAGCCATTATCTTTACTAAAAATGGGGGCTGATAGTTTTTCTAGTTTTTCATTTACAACCTGCCACTTAAAAACTTCTGATGCTGACGACACAATCAAAACATCACCATTGCTGTCGGTAGCTATTCCATTTGGGGCAACCAAAGCTGGATTATTTATTGATTTGAAGCGACGATGCGGTACCAGTTTATAAATGCCATGGACTTCACTTGTAATCCATTTGGTTTTTGTATTGTCTTCAAAAATAATTCGAAAACCATTATTTTGTTCCAGTTCTAGTTTTTCCAGCTCACCTGCAGGAGAAGCCTGACGATATACACCTTTACTGGTTACAAACCATACAGCGCCATTTTGGTCTTCAATCATCGAATTAACTTGCCCCAAATTTTGTTCTGTTTTGCTCTGAACAGGGAAGAATTCACCAGTATCTTGCTCGAAAATGAAAGGACCATGCTGCGTGGCAATGAAAAATTTACCGGAAGCAGTTTTTAATAGGCTTCGAATTTCATTCGCTCCAGTGGGTGTTTTGTTGCTTGGGTCAGGAAAGAAATGGGTAAAATTTTGTGTTCTCTTATCAAAAAGATTTAAGCCATAGCTCGTAGCCACCCATAAACTGTTATCATCGTTATCTTCTATATCCCAAATTCTATTATGAGATAGGCTGCCGAGCCCGTCTCCTGTTTTAGTGATCCGCTCAAAGCGATTATCGCCTAGATAACGATTTAACCCTTGATCATAGGAACCAAGCCAAATTATTCCTTCTTTATCATGAAATAATGATTGAATTCTATTTGAAGATATAGTGTCTGTCCGCTTAGGATCGTGAATAAAATTTTCAAATACTCCTGTTTTGGGGTCATATAAATTGGCACCACCACCCCAGGTACCTATCCAAATATTTCCGCCGTTATCTAACATGAGATTACCGGCATCATTATGCGATAAGCCGTTAGCATTCATACTATCAAATTCGAATAAAGTTACTTTACGCCCGTCATAGCGCATAACGCCGTTTTCAGCGGTTCCAAACCAAAGTAGCCCTTGACGGTCTTGGATAATTGAATAAATTTCTGAAGAAACAAACCCATCTTCAGCGGTAAGTTTTTTAACTGAGTAATCATTTATCTGTTTAGCTGATTCAACATAACTATAGGCAGGAGTAATGGTTGCAATAAGCATTATTATTGCAAAGTAAAAACGGAAAAAACGTAACAATCTAACTACCATATGACTTCACGGATTACCTAAATCAATTGAATTTCATTAGCCTTACTATAATAACTCTAGTGTATTTAACTCTCTAAGGCTATGGTAAAAGGCTATATTCAAAATGCTCGCTTACTTAAAATTGCAAACGACAAAATGTTAACATCACCTAGTTTTGTTAATTCAATGTTAACAATAACTTATATTTAAACTAATCGCTATTTTTAGCTACTTAAATATCATATATCTATTTATACTGAAAAAAGGTGCCCTAGTACGATTTAACTATGCATATTCAAGTCATTTACGCGATATTGATTTTCATTTGCTGTTTCTTATCAGCCAATGCACAAGACATTTCTACAAAAGAAAAAATGTCAGCTCATATCGATATTTTGACCGAAGATAATGTCATGTTGCCAAAAGACATGATTGCAGAACTAGATCAATTAATTATAGTTTCAAAGCAAAATAACTGGCTAGAAAATGAGATTAAAGCGCAAACCTTAAAAGCGGAATGGCTCGCCTTTCTTGAAAAATTACCAACAGCTTCAACAATTGTCGATAAATACTTACCAATAGCTCAACAACAGAAATTTACTAGATTAACCGTTAGACTTCAGCTCGTACGCCTTAGCATTTACGACTCTAAAGGTTTTAATGAGTCTGTTGAACTACATATATCCCAACTATTAGATTCAGCGAAGCAATGGGGAACTAACCTTGAAGCAGGCAGCATTTATAGTGCTGTAGGCCATAGTTACTTAATGCATGGTTTACTTGATAAGTCGTTAATTTATTTAAAAAAAGCTTACGAGATATTTGTTACTCATAACGACCAAGCCAACCTAAGCTACGCACTAAACTCAATGGCAAATCTTTATGCTGATTTGGAAGATTATGAAACTTCAATAAAGTACCTGCACGAGTCACTAGAAATTAATAAAGCAATGAAAGACAAACTTAGTTCATCAATTATTGCCCATAACTTAGGTACTACCTACACCAAAATAAGCAACTTTGAACAAGCGAAAAGTTATTTAGACGAATCACTTAAATTAGCGCTAGCAATTGAAGATGATATTGGTGTTGTTTGGGCTAAACATGCATTAGCTGAGCTATATGTAAAACGGAAACTTCCTAGAGAAGCGTTAGCATTATTTCAACAAGTTGTTGTTACCTTTGAAGAAACAGGAGAGAACCGAGAGTTATTTAACAGTCGAATAGGAATGTTCGATTGTTATGTTTTAATCAACGAACTAGATAACGCCCAAGCGCAAATTCCACTTTTAGAATCATTGTTAAAAAAATTAAAAAACGACAGTTATAGATTAGAGCTGGACAAACGAATTTCACAAATTAATTATTTAAAAGGTGACTTCAAAAGCGCTTATCAAGCCTTGCTTTCTTACAGCGACGAAAGTGAAAGGCAATATGCCAAAGAAAAACGTCAAAACATTCAAAAATTAAAAGTGAGTTTCGACACTGAAATAGCCGAACAAAAAAGCAAAGCGCTACAAAAAGAAAATGAGCTTCAACAATTAAAATTTGAACAGCAAAGTAATGAACGAACTCTATGGTTAGTGATCAGCTGCATGTCTATGGTGATTATTGTCAGTATTGTATTTCTCCTCGTTCGACAAAACCAAAGTAAGCTACATTATAAAAGTATGGCGTTGCGAGATACGCTCACTCAAGCGCCAAATAGGCGTGCTATCTTGCACAACGCCGAAATACTCTTCAGCCAAGCCAAGTCAGAAGGCTCCTCTTTCTCAATTGCCTTAGTTGACTTAGATAAGTTTAAAAAAGTTAATGATATTTATGGTCACGATGTAGGTGACGAAGTGTTAAAGAGCTTCGCCTCTGCGTGTAAGGAGACACTTAGAAAAGAAGACAACTACGGTCGATATGGTGGCGAAGAATGGTTGTTTGCATTCAATAATTTAGCGCCAAACGACATTACCACGATTTTTGAGCGTATCCATAAAACCTTTAATTTGACCAATATTAAAGGCTACCCTGCAGAAAAACATATTACTTTTAGCGCTGGGGTTGCGTTCAGTTCGTCAAATAAATCATTACAGACGCTTATTGGTGAAGCAGATAGCCACTTGTATAAAGCAAAAGAAACTGGCAGAAATAGACTAGTATTTGCCGATGAATGCCACCTACTATCATAATATCTATTAGGTTGAATAGCGTTTCACATTCTTTAGTTGTATGAACTTAGGCTATTAGCAAAATAATTCGCTTCAGCTTCTACAAGCTAAGCAGAACAACAGTTTTCTTGTTGCTGTTAATTTCCACAAATAAATACGAACATATACACCATGCATTGCGTTCAAAAAAAGAACAATATTCGTTAGTAAAGTAACCAGCATTACTTTACTATCAAGTATTATGCATCATGAATAACTTAGTTATATAAATGTTTATTCGAGTATTTTTCTATATTTTGTTCGGAATGGTTAGCCAAATAACACTTATCAAAGCAGAAAGTGTTGAATCGTTAAAACTTCAATTAATAGACCTTCCCCAGCAAGACAAGCGCCGAACTGAGCTATTAAACGAGCTCGCATTACATTACCTATACAAAGACCCCAAATTAGCCGTTCACTATGCAGAGCAAGCAGTTCCATTAGCTACTAGCCAAGAAAATGATGGAAGCCGTGCCGTAGCGCTGCGTCTATTAGGTCAAGCCCAAATGTATCAAGGCCTTAATGAAAAAGCTTTCACCCATTTAACGCAAGCTATTAATGTCGCCAACATTGTTAATAGTTCACATTTAATATCAGTTTCCAATCGTGCAATGGGTGTGTTTTATGAATTGATAATCGATTATGACAACGCGATGAAGTATTACATTGAAGCATTAAAATTTGCCAAACTCAGTAAGCAGCCCGCTGATTTAGCCATGGTTTACAACAACCTAGGCAATGTTTTAAACGCTCAAGGCGATTTTCTCGAAGCAGCGAACTATTTTAAGCAGTCTATTGAGATAAATAATGCAATAAATGATTTAGAAATGGCGATGAATGCCACTACTGGTTTGGGAGTATCATATTTAAAAAGCCAACAAATTAACCTAGCCAAAATCACCCTTGAATCAGTACTGAGTAACGAAGCAAAAATTAGTGACTTTACTTTTAGTGAAGCCAACGTAAATTTAGCTCATGTATACCAAATGCTCGATTTGCATCAGCCAGCCATTGAACTATACAAATTTGTAATAAGTGACCCTAGAGGAAGCGCCTACCCACAGGCAGTTGCAGCTTCTTATTTAGGGTTGGCGGAACTCTTATCAAAATTAAAACGCTATGATGAAGCGTTAGAAGTTTTTCGTAACGGTATAATTGCGGTAAAAAATAAAACCTCGGTAGAAAGTGAAATGGCATTGTATGAAAACTTAGCCAAACTCGAACTTAAACTTGGTCAATATGAAGCAGCAGCTAAAGTACAAGCCGAGTATATTTCGCGACGAAATACCATTCAGCCATTCACACAAGAAGGAATAATTAAAAAGCTAGAAAGCCAACTTCAAGTTGAAAGAGATGTAATAAAGCTTCAAGAAGATTTACTGCAAAAAGAACGTGAATCTAGACACTCATCTTTATACTTATTTGTCGCTATAGTCATTTCATTAGTTTGCTTAGTGTTATTCTTAACTCTTAGACTTAGAAAACAAGCCATGCTTAGACTAGAAGCAAAGAATCACGCGCTAAAAATTGCCTCTGAAACGGATCCATTAACAGGTATTGGCAACAGGCGATATTTAGATCGCAAGTTAGCCGTGTATCAAGGGAAATCTATTGAAATCGCATTTTTACTAATAGACGTAGACTATTTTAAAGAAATTAACGATAACCTTGGACATGATGTTGGTGATGAAGTGTTAACCGGAATTGCAAGCACAATAAAGGACCTTTGCCGTAAAGAAGACATATTTGCGCGAATCGGTGGTGAAGAGTTTGCTATTTTGCAGCTAAATTCAGATAAAAAATCTTCACTGGCTTTTGCCAATAGAGTACGACAAAAAATAGAACAAATGCGTTCAACATTTGATTTTTCCATAACAGCAAGTATTGGCGTTTCAATTGGTAATATGACAAGTGCTAACTATGACGACTTATATAAGCAATCAGACTTAGCCTTGTACCAAGCTAAATCTGCTGGAAGGAATAAAGTACAAGAATATATTTCAGATACACAAATTACGCTTCATACAAGAAGTTAATCTTAACTGATATAGCACGTTAAACAATATTTCCATTTAGCATGCTATGAGAGATTAGTTGTCAGCAATAAATCTTTTCTATAGATATTTAGCATCTTTATTTCCATTTATCTCCTTCACCGCATACGTTGGCAACACGCAACTAATGAATTCCAAGTGGCCTTCAAAAAAAATTCCCAAAATGAGAAATTACTTCAGATCAAAAAACTAACATTTAGGGTGCGACATTTTGTCGCACCTTTTCTAATTGCTATTGCGCAACAAACGACAGTCTTTAAATTACAGTCAATTACATTTTTTCTAATAATTATAGAGACATAACATTGACTTCATTTACGCTAAATAGATTATCGAAAGTCATTACACTTTCACTAATTCCCACGCTAGGTTTTACAGCAAATGTATATGCCGATGTTGCTGACGATGCCATCGAACAAGCGATGGAAGTTATCACCATTACTAATCGTGGTTTTGAAAAACCAACCATTGATGAAAGTTACGCTCAAGGTAAAACAACCACCCCAGACCTTGCTGGTTGGTTAAATTCAGTACCCGGTGCCAATGTAAACCGCAATGGTCCTGTTACAGGTATCGCTCAATTTCGCGGATTATACGGGGATAGAGTGGCAACAACCATTGATGGACAGATCATAATTGGTGCAGGCCCAAACGCTATGGATACGCCGCTAAGCTATTCTACTCCCCTGATGGTTGACTCGATGACAGCTTTTCGCGGTATAGCACCAGTATCTGCCGGCATCAACACGCTTGGGGGCGCTATTGATGTAAAAATGCGCAAAGCGGAGATTGATAATCAAAATACATGGCATTCATCAGGTGATTTGCAAGCCGGTTATCGTGCAGGTAATAACACCAAAACCTTAGCAGGTGTTGCGAATATTACTCAAGGCAGCTATGGCGTGATGGTTTATGGTAATGCACAAGAAGGCGACAACTATGAAGATGGTGATGGCAATGAAGTTTCACCAACTGAATTCTCTAAACAACAATACGGTATGGATTTACGCTACAACGAAGGTAACTTCACTAGCGGTCTAGGTTACCATTACACCGATACTACCAATTCTGGCACACCTGCCCTGCCGATGGATATTGAGTCAATCTACTCAAATCGCGTGAGCTTTGATGGCAATTATGCGACAGAAACATGGCAATATAATTGGCAAATTGGTTATTTAGATGCAGAGCATGAGATGACTAATTTCGAAATGCGTCAAAATAATGATCCTGCTAAATACCGTCGTAATACTGCCACATCAGATACGCTAGATTTTAAATTTACCATGTCACAAGCATTTGCTGCTGGAGAACTTACTATTGGCTTAGATGGTTACCAAGCAGATCATGATTCAGTCATCACCAACCCTAATAATATGATGTTTAATGTGGTTAACTTTAACAATGTTAAGGATGATCGCTTCGGCCTATTCATAGAATGGCAACAAGACTTTTCTGGCTGGAACCTGCACTCAGGTATACGTGCTAAACAAGCGAAAGCCGATGCTGGAGAAGTCAGTACTTCTATGGCTATGATGATGGGCAACATGGGTATGATGGCTTCGTCGTTGCGTGATGATTTTAATAATGCCGATCGCAGCATTGAAGAAAACAATATCGATCTAGCCATCAGCATGCAAAAGCCTATTGGCAAGTCGTTAACGGCTTACATTGGATTAGGGATAAAAAATAGAGCGCCTTCATACCAAGAACGCTACCTTTGGACACCAATGGAAGCGACGGGAGGGTTAGCCGATGGCAATACCTATATTGGTGATATTAACATAGAAACAGAAACGGCTTATCAATCTGACTTAGGTTTAACTTATAGCCAAGATAGCACGATGATTTCTGGTCATGTTTACTATCAAAATATCGATGATTATATCCAAGGTATTCCGCTAGGTATGGAGGATATGACAGCTCGAATGATGGCACAAATGATGGCTGGTGATGATAACCCATTAAAATTTGGTAATGTTGATGCCAAACTTTATGGGGCAGACGTTAACTTTGCTTATCAATTGTCTTCGTCATTTAGCTTGTCAGGTATTGTCAGTTATGTGAAAGGCGAGCGCAAAGATATTGATGATAATTTGTATCGAATCGCCCCGCTTAATGCCAAAATCAACCTGATATATGGCAGTGAAAACTATATTGCTCAACTGAATGTAACGGCAGTAGATGCTCAAGGTGATGTATCTATGACAAACGATGAACAAAAGACGTCTGGCTACGCTACTGTAAACCTAGAGGGTCAATACTTTGTTAATGCAGATTTTAGTATTAAAGCTGGTATCGATAACCTACTAGACAAACGCTATACCGATCACCTTGGCGGCTATAACCGTGTAAAAGGTAGTGAAATTAACCATATGGAACGATTACCTGGCGAAGGGCTAAGTGGTTGGGTTGAGATTGGTTATAGCTTCTAATTAAGCGCTTGCAACAAAGCGTAAAATAAGACACTACAGCATTAGAGGGGTTAACGAATTTGTTAACCCTTTTCAATTTATTGGAAAACTACTTTCAATATTTGACCTTTCTCTCAGTCAATTATTTAGGCAAATTCTTTAACATTTTGGACTAAAAGTCATTCTAACTAGCTTGATAAAAACTGCAGCATGAAAATATATGCACGCACAAAAATAGAAATGACCTTTACCACTAAAGAACAAATGTCATTTACTATAAAGAGTCATTAAACTAAAGCTGTTAGACTAAGGTAATTATTATTAATATTTGCCGTTAATTTAAATGTTCATGAATCGTGTTAAAAGAAAAATTATCTTTTGGCTCATACTGGTATTGCCAAGTTCTATTTCTGCGCAAGATATTTTGCACTCCTCAGTGTCGCCTGAATTTAGGGGCGGTTTACAAGAAAAATTTTTGCATTATATTGCCGAGAGAATGGATCTTGAATTATCGATTTACCCTATCACCTATTCACAACGCATTAAGTTATTAAAAGCAGGGAAAATCGATTTAATGGTTGGAGTTAAAGATCAGTATGCTGGTGATCAAAGCCTACTCTACATAAAGCCAAGTTATGATCAGTTAACGAATAGTATTTTTGTACTTAAGAAAAACTTAAATAAATATGAAATACTCAGTGATCTAAAAAATACATCCATCGCTTTTACTCCAGATAACGAAACTACAAAACAACACATTGAAGCGTTGGGGATAAACATTATGCCCGCCGAGTTTTTAAAGCAGAAAATTGAGTTATTACGAAAAGGGCGTGTTGATGGTTTAGTACATTTTAAGCAAAGTGCGCTTAGCACGATAAAAGCCATGGGCTTAGAAAATGAGATTGTGTTGGCTAACCTCCCACCTTTTTCAATTAGAAAACACTTTGTTGTAGTCAGTGCTCATTCACCACTAAAAAATAAAAGCGCAGAACTTTCATCAATTATCAGAAATGGTGTTGAAAAAGGCGATTTTAAACGTATCAGACAAACGCATTATCAAGAAAAAACGGGAAACACTAGCACTGCTTTTAACTAGAGTTTCTTTGACCACTTAGTGTTTGCTGAAACCGCTTTATCAGGGTTTTGCCCTTTACATGCTGCACTTCAACTAATGTCTGTTGTATATGTGTGATTCGCTCCGTAGCAGTTGGATGCGTTTTATAAAGAAGCGCTAAACTTGAGTCATCCGGAGAAATAGCCTCTATTACTTGTAAACTGCTAATATAGGCATAAGGATCATAACCTGCTCGTGCCATTAGCCTTAATCCTCTTTCATCGGCTTTCATTTCATCAGTTCTATCTAGCCCTTTACTATAGAGATCTTGAGCGGCACTTGTTACGGTTTTTGCCCAAGCAGCATATTGTCTTTGCTCTCTATCGGCCCCGGTATTTGCTTGGTATGCATCTGCAGAAACAAATAAAGCTTCTGTTACAGCACCTCTTAGTGCACCGCTTTTAAGGGCATTTAAATGATGAGCAAGTGTAACGTGGCTAATTTCATGTGCTAACACTGCGGCAAGTTCGGCCTCACTATTCAACTGCATAAGCATGCCTGACGTTATAAATACATAGCCGCCTGGCGCGGCGAAAGCATTAATTGCATCACTGTCTATTACCCCAAAATGCCAAGGCAATTCAGGCCGTGTAGAATTTTGCGCTAACCAACGCCCTACGTGATTTACGTATTGATTGACTTCGACATTTTGATGCAAAGGTCGAACACCTAGCAGTACTGCCGATATATTTTCACCAAGCTGGGATTCCTGCGTTTCATCTATCATGCTTGCATCCCAAACTTTAACGCCTTGATTAACCAGCTTACCAACATCAACATTACCTATTTTAAGACCTGTTGTTTGGCAACTAGTCAGCAATAAAATTGCCAGTATTACTTTTAGATAGTTCATTCGCTGCCTCCATCATCTTTAATAAGGGCGATTGAACTATCAGGGGTTAAATTGGCTTTTTTAGCAAACGTATTAGCTGAGCTGGTTGTTGTTTGATAGCTAGCCAACAATTTAAGTTGTTTAATGTTGGCCTTTGCTTTTTTTAAGTCTTGCTCATCAAACCCTCTGATACCCGTCGATGCTGTTGGCTTTACTTTTTTAGTGACTACACTATCAAATAAGTTTTTTACACCTAACTCACCTGTTCTTTTGGGGCCACTTAAAAAACGAACATTTAACATTTTGATCCAACCACTTTGCTTAGCATCGCTTAAGACTTGATACCATGCTCGTTTCCGTTCAAATACATTAACTGACTGCTCTGGCTTTAAATTAGTGATAACTTGGCTATCGTTTTTAGGGAGTGCATGTAAAGCAGAAGAGTGAATGACCTTACCTAGCTTGGCAGACTGTTCATTGGTTGATGCTTCAACGTAAATCGGCAAAGCAAATATAGCGAGAAGCAATATCCTTAATTTCATATTATCTCCTTAATGGCTGATAAAGTTTTACCTGAGCTTTACGTCCTTTTACGCTAAACTCACCTTGATATTCAAAGCTATACTTTTCCTTGGCTAACAACATGGTTTGTTCTGAGACTAAAATTCGACTGTGATCTTTAGTTAACCCTTCAATTCTACTCGCCAAATTTACAACATCACCAATGACAGTATAGTCAACTCTCTGAGCGGTACCTACTAACCCCGCTATCGCTTCACCTGAATGAATGCCAATGCCCACATCAAATGCTCGTAAATGCGCCGGTAATGTTTGTTTAAAGTTTGCTAAATTGTCTTGCATGATAAGTGCAGCCTCTATAGCTTGCTCTGCATGATATGCTGTTGAAATAGGCGCTCCCCAAAACGCCATAATGCAATCGCCTATAAACTTGTCCAATGTACCTTTGGTATCAAAAATAACCGACACTTGCTTTTCAAAGTATTGATTTAATAAAGTTAACATTTCGTTTGCTGCATGTTGTTCAGACAATTGGGTAAAACCTCTAATATCAGAAAACAACACTGTTATTTGTGTTTTTTGATTCAAGTGTTCCGCTGAAAGATGCCCTTTACCGAGTAAATTTAACACTACATTGGGGTCCAAAAATCGGCCGAACATGGTTAATGCTTTTCGTCGATTTAAAAACTCGAGATAACCAAAAGCAAATGAATATGACAAAACGCCAGCGGTGCATATTAATATTGGCGCTGCAATAAATATCACTATGTTTTGGCTGATAAACCATCCGTTAATACCATATAACGCCAAACAGCTTACTAGCCAACATCCCGTTGCGGCTAACAATTGAAAAGAGTAGGTAGACAATAGATAAAAACAACTAGCCGTGATTAACAATAAAGCTATCGAAATAGCCGTTAAAACAGGGAATTCAAACTGACTAAGATGCTGATCGTGTTTCAAGTTATCAAGTGCGGTAGCTAACACATACACGCCAGGAAAATTATGATTTACCGGCGTTGTTCGCGCATCATACAAGCCTGCAGAAGTTGTACCTACAAGGATTGTTTTTTGTTGAAACTGTTGTAAAAATTCATGGTCATTATTAATAACTGCTTGATACACGTCTACATATGAATATGTTTTATAAGGTTGATGATTATCGCCACGCCAGTTAAGCAAGAATTTATTTTTATCAGGCAGCTCTTTCCCCAAGGCTTTCAATAATGTAGAAGCTAAGGAATACAATTGCCAACCCTCGCCTTCTTGAAATAGCGAATAATACCGACCAACACCGTCAACCTCGGCTTGGTAATTAATCGTACCAAGACGCCAATATTCAGGATTAATAGCAAAAGGTAATAATAGCATTGCCCTAGCATTGGAATTTAGTTGCTGATTAACTAATGGTAAGAATGACTGATATTGGCTAAATGCTTGCCCCTGGCCACCTTCGGTTTCAAGTACTAACATAGAAAAATATGTATTTTTGGACTCTGCAATCACTTCATTAAAGTAATTATCGGCATCTGGTCGATAGATGTCTTTTTCCGAGAATAGAATATCGAAAGCGATGATGTTGGGCTGATATTGATTTAATCCCTCGATTAATTCAGCATGCACACTACGTGGCCAAACCCAGCGACCCGCAATTTTATTCATTGCTGTTAGGCTATAGTCGTCAATAGCAATAACAACGATATCTTTATCTGCGACCTGTTGTTTAGCTATGCGCTTTATTTGCATATCAAATAGATAATAATCGGCTCTTAAAAACCATTGCTGATTTAGCGCCAATAAGCATATCAGCGCTAACATCGAGAAAATAACTATGATTAACTTACTTCGTTGCTTAACCAACTATTCAGGCCTTTCATCAACTGCGTACCTTTTTAAGCTTAATCACTTATTGCCAATATGCTAATTCACACATCAGCTAACTAACCAACAATTAAGAAAAAAAACACAAAGTATCTATACTTAAATCTATATCGCGCCTTTTTTAATTAACTATTGAGGCTTTCGTGAATAACATTGAACGTTTTATCGAAATTGGCATAGCGCTTTCCACTGAAAAAGATCATAACGTGTTGGTGGAGAAAATATTATGCAGTGCCATGGACATTTCGAATGCTGATGGAGGCACTATTTATTCCATCGACGAAAACCAGCAGCTAGTTTTCGATACATTAATCAATAAAAGCTTAAACCTGCACTGGGGCGGTACAACAAAAAAAGACATTAATATCCCAAGCATTCCGCTCTATATCTACCAACAACCTAATAAAAGCGCATTAGTTTCGATTGCTGCGACCTCAGGCGAAGTTATCAATATAGAAGATGCTTACCATGTAGAAGAATATGATGTTACCGCTGCAAAAGAGATGGACGCTAAAACTGGGTACCGAACTCATTCAGTTTTAACCTTGCCAATGAAAAATCATGAAGGTGAAATAACAGGGGTTGTTCAGCTTTTAAATGCCAAAGACGAACACAATAACATAGTTGCTTTTAACAAAGACGTCGAGCGCACTATATTGGCGCTAAGTTCTCTTGCCGCGGTTATCTTAACCAACAAGCAGCTAATTGATCAGATGGAAGAGCTGTTTGGCTCATTTTCTCGACTGATTGCCTACGCTATCGATCAAAAATCTCCTTACACCGGAGGCCATTGCCGTAGAGTTCCAGAAATAACGATGTTACTCGCCAGGGCTTGTCACGAAGTCACTGACGGGCCACTAACCGAATTTGAATTGTCTGATGCAGACTTCCATGAATTAAGTGTTGCCGCTTGGCTACATGACTGTGGAAAGGTCGCCACACCTGAATATGTAATGGATAAGGCAACTAAACTTGAAACGGTTTTTGATCGCATCGAATTAATTGTTGCACGTTTAGAAGTTGCTTCACAACATATTACTCACCACAAGTCTTTGTCGGTAAAAGAAAAAGCACTGAAGTTAAAACAATTGGCTTCAGATAGGGAATTTCTAATTAACGCCAACAAAGGTGGAGAATTCTTTGACGACGACAAAATAAATCGGGTTTACCAAATTGCTAAGGACTACCAAGTTACGATAAACGGCATTACTCAATCGGTTATTAACGAAGATGAAGTGTATAACTTAATTACCAAACGCGGCACATTAAACGAGCGAGAACGTCGAATAATTAATGGTCACATGGACGTAACAGTTAATATGTTGGAAACCCTTCCATTTCCAAAGCACTTAAAAAATGTCCCCGAATACGCCTGTGGTCATCACGAAAAAATGGATGGGACAGGTTATCCAAAAGGTTTAAAGCGTGATGAAATGTCTATTCCTGCGCGTATTATGGCAATAGCTGATGTCTTTGAAGCGCTTACAGCAAATGATAGGCCTTATAAGCCCCCAAAAACACTAACGGAAACTATAACGATTATGGACAGAATGAAGGCTAATGATCATTTAGATCCTGATCTTTACGATGTATTTATCAATCAGAAAGTGTACTTATCATTTGCAAAAGAGTTTTTAGATAGCGCACAAATAGATTGCGACTAACTGAAGTAGCTCCATCAAGATAACTTGGCTTATTAAGCTTTTCGTGAATTGACTTTATTTTAATTAAACTAATAAACGAGCCTTTTAATTACTTTAACAACCCTAACTCATTTTAAAATTTTTGATACGAAAAAGTTGAACTTAATATTAATAGCGAAAGCCGTGATTTATAGCTAGATTCACGTTCAGTGATTTTCCCAAAAGCAACATACCCTCCACATTTACATTCACACTTTTAAAACAACGACTTAAGAAACAAATCACTTAACCGTTTTAAAAAAGCTTATTCTGTTTATTTTGAATAACTTTACTTATGAAGAGCCAGAAGCTATAGTGATATCAAATTGATATCACATTGAGGTGTTTATGAAAGAGAAAAAAGGGTTTTCGTTAAATGGCTATTTAGCCATATTAATATTGTTATTTTTACAGCCTTTCTCTATTTGGTTATTGGCAAATCATACTGGTACGCCATTTTTAGAACTCGCTTTAGTTGTGCTAGTAGCTATTTGTTGGGGAGGATTTTTCATGATCCAACCAAATCAAGCTAAGGTAATGACCTTCTTTGGCAGCTATGTTGGTACGGCAAAGGAAAACGGTTTACGCTGGACAATTCCTTTCTTTTTTAGAAAAAATATATCGCTACGTATTAGAAATTTCGAAAGCGGCCAATTAAAAGTAAATGATAACCACGGTAATCCCATTGAAATTGCTGCAGTAGTTGTTTGGGCTGTAAATGATACCGCTGAAGCCATGTTCGAAGTTGATGACTATGAAAGCTATGTCAGTATTCAAAGCGAAGCTGCACTAAGAAACATGGCAACTACCTACCCATATGATCTTCATGAAGGTGATAAAGTTGCACTGCGCAGCCACCCTAAAGAAGTGTCTGAGTCTTTGAAACAAGAAATCCAACAACGATTAGAGAAGGCAGGTGTAAACGTACTTGAAGCAAGGATCAGCCACTTAGCTTATGCTCCCGAAATTGCTAGTGCCATGCTCCAACGCCAACAAGCTTCGGCAATTATCGCCGCTCGTAGTAAAATTGTTGAAGGCGCAGTAGGCATGGTAGAAACAGCGTTAGCTAAACTATCAGAGCATGAAATTGTTGAATTAGATGAAGAACGCAAAGCAGCCATGGTCAGTAATTTACTAGTGGTATTATGTGGCGATCACAGTACGCAGCCAGTAATAAACGCCGGCAGTCTTTACTAAAAGTAATTAGGAGAAAATATGGCGGCTAAGAAAAGCTTTCCGCTACGAATTAATCCTGACATATTGGCAGCAACACAACGTTGGGCTGATGATGAACTGCGCAGCGTTAATGCTCAAATTGAATATTTACTTCGCCAAGCGTTGCTAAAAGAAGGCAGAATTAAATTAGTTCAACAGGTAACAACGGTTGTTGAGTCAACAGATGCAAAGAAAAAAGAGTGAGCTTAGCTCACTCTTTTTATTTGAAGCCGTTTAAACAATTAGTTTTGTTGGAATCGGTAAACTGAGCCTAAGTTTAATATTTGAGTTAGTTCATCTAACGCGGTGCGGGATTCGCTAACTAAATTAGGATCACGTAAATCATTCAGTGTTAATTGTTCACGATAATGTTTGTCAACCCAGTTATTAAGCACAGAAAATTTATTATCATCTAACAAACAATGTTGATTTACCGCATTCAACTCTGTTTCATTTACTGCTACACGCAAACGTAAGCAAGCGGGCCCGCCACCATTTTTCATGCTTTCATTTACGTCATAATACTTCACATGTTTAATCGGTGTATTTAGGGTCACAAGCTCATCTAAATATGCTTTCACTGAAGCGTTTTCATAACAATGCATCGGCGCAATAATTGCCATTTCTCCGTTAGGGAGTGTGATAATTTGCGTATTAAACAAATAGGTGTTTACGCAATCTTCTACTGAAACTTGCGAGGTTTTCACTTCGACAAAATGTACATCACAGCTCATTTTATCGCTCACATCAGCAAGGAAGGTCTCGGTATTTAAAAACGCTTGTTCGTGAAAGAACAATACGTTCTGGTTACCTACCGCAATTACATCGTTATGAAATACACCTTGATCAATAACATCAGGGTTTTGCTGCACATAAATTGTTTGCGAATTCTCGAGGCCATGTAAACGTGCTACTGCCCTGCTCGCTTCAATAGTTTGTCTGGCAGGAAATTTTGCTGGCATTGGCATATTTCGATTAAATGCATAACGGCCATAAGTAAAGATCTCAATCCCCTGTTCACCGTAGCGGTTACATAAACGCGTATGATTTGCGGCACCTTCGTCACCAAAGTGCTCGTTATCAGGTAAATGCTGGTGATGAACGAAATGTGCTTCGTTATTAAAGGTCGCTTTTAAAATATTGCCTGTCGTCTCAGGCTCTAGTGAACGGTGAAACTTATTAGTCAAATTAGCTGGGGTAAAATGAACCTTTTGGTCGCTAGTATCTGCAGAAGGCGATACTGTTGCTGCATTTGCAGTCCACATACTCGATGCCGAACAACAGGCAGACAATAACGTTGGCGCTTGTTTAAATGCAGTTTCCAGTACATTGGCATCGGTTCCTGAGAATCCAAGTCGACGTAGCGCAGCCATATCAGGTCTTTCCTGAGGAGCTAAAACCCCTTGTGTCATACCCATATCATGTAGCGCTTTCATTTTGGCTAAACCTTGTTTAGCTGCTTGTTTCGGATTTGAAACATCATTCGCGTTATTGAGCGAAGCAACATTCCCTTCAGATAAACCTGCATAGTTATGAGTTGGGCCAACTAATCCATCAAAATTAACTTCTGTACTTTTCATTTTAATTACCTAGTAAAATCATACTGCTAGTCTATCAAATCTAGTTAGTCGATTAATGACAATTGACGTTAATTTCATAGCTCTAATCAATAAATTTTCCATATTCAAATGTTAAAAAATCGTAAACCACTAAATTAATTATAATTTTTAATAAAAAAATTGTAATTTCTCGTCTGAGTGGACTAGGATTTAATTATAAATTCTTAACGCTTTTGTAAAATCAAAAGCTGGTTATAAACACTTCGAACTCTGTTAAATTTAAAGGGCGTTACGTGGTAGCGATTAGGCATTTCGTTAAAATTTTAATGATAAATTTCATCGTCTTTAGTGTCTGCGCACAAGACAATGTCGTTAAAATTGGTATGTCAGCTCCTTTCTCCGGACCTACTCAGGAATTGGGAAAACAGATAAGGCAAGGTGCAAACGCTTACTTTCAACGCTATAACAAATCTGAGCACGGCATGCGATTGCCAATTCAATTATTAAGTTTAGATGATGGTTACGAACCAAGCAGAACAATCACCAACACTCGCCAATTTATAAACCAAGATAAAGTTTTTAGTTTGTTTAGCTATGTCGGCACGCCTACAACTGAAGCTATAATGCCAATGTTGCAACGCCACAATATGCTGTACTTTTCTCCGTTTACCGGCGCAGAATTTCTTAGGACGCCGTTAGTTCCTCAAATTTACAATATTAGGGGGAGTTACTATCAAGAAGCTGAATTAATCGTTAATCACTTTGTTAAAGAACATGCTATTAAAAAGGTTGTATTGTTTATACAAGCAGATGCGTTTGGTATAGCAGCAAGTAAAGGCTACATCAATTCATTACAACGCCGTTGGATAACCGATATCGTCCAAGTTCGTTATAAAAGAAATTCTTCTAACGTACATAATGCAATTAAAAGCATTATAAAGGAAAAGCCTGACGTTATTCTAAGTGTCGGCACGTATAAACCGATTTCTTCATTAATTAATCAGCTTCGAGAGCAAGGCATTCAGACACCTGTAGCCATGGTCTCTTTTGCCGGGGCAAAGGCGCTTAAGGCGAGTTTAACTAACTTCGAGAATGTCTATATTTCTACAGTAATGCCTAATCCTGAGCGATCTCAAATTAGCATTATTCAACAATATAGGCGAGACATGGCGGGTAAAGCACTAAGCCATGAGTCGTTAGAAGGTTACATAAATGCAGCGCTTTTCACTCAAGTATTGCATAAGGCTAAAAAACCACTAACGAAAGAGAGTTTTAAGTACGCCGCAGAAAACAATAAGTTCGATGTTGGTGGAATTCATGTAAATTATAACGCTAGTAATCATTCAGCACACCTACCTCCGGTGCTAAACAAAGTCACAAAAAAAGCGCTAATCGAACTCGATTAGCGCTTGAATTTAATTCTGCAATCTTGAACTGATTCTAATTTGACTTTTTACAGTACGCAGCAATGATAACAATTCGTGTGCCGTTGACTTTGCCTTCAATATGAAGCGGATTTTCAGTTAACGATATTCCTCTAACCATTGTCCCCTGTTTTGCGGTAAAGTTTGCCCCTTTCACCACAAGATCCTTCGCTAAAGAAACATTATCACCTGCTTGTAACTGATTGCCATTAAAGTCTAATGTTGGTTCTGCATCTTGTGTCATTGCAATAACTCGTTCGGCCCATGATTTAACGTCGTCTTCTAAATAAATCATATCTAAGGCATCTTGTGCCCAGCTTTCACTTGATAAACGTTCAAGCATCACATATGAAATAACTTGCACTGCTGGTTCTTGATTCCACATGCTGTCATTTAAGCAGCGCCAGTGGTTAACATCCATACCAACTTCTTTTTCAATTTGATTGTGACACGTTGAACAAATAAGAATGGCTTTATTCGCACTTCCATCATTTTCTGGCGGTAATGGATATATAGTTAACCCTTCAGATGTACCACACAGCTCACAGCTATTATTGCTGCGCTCTCTTAACACTTGCTCAACAGACATGCTTCAAACACTACTCAAGATAAAATTGGCGCCATTATGCCCGCTTTTAACCTCAACGTGTAGAAAAAGCTTTGGTGGTTCACAGCAATTTATAGCCAATCAATTCTTTAATTTACCTTTGAAATAATCTCGGTCAACTATAATTAATTGTGCACTAGCGATTTCTATTTTGATTAAAGGTGAGGTAATAGACATGTTTTCACTAAGAGCTATCACGATAAAAACAAGAATGATGTTCATAATTACCATCGTATTTATCGGGTTGTTATTGCTAACCTCCTTTTCTCTAATGAATGAGAAGCAAGCTCTGTATGAGCAGCAGCAAGAGAAAGTTCAAAAAATTGTCGAAGGAGCTAAAAGCATAGTTAGCTACTATTACAGCTTAGCGCAATCAGGCCAGATAACTGACCAAGAAGCGAAAAATCGAGCCATTGCCATACTAGAAAATTATCGTTATGACGGGAAAAATTATGTTTGGATAAACGATAGTGTACCCAATATGATTATGCACCCATTTAAACCTGCTCTAAACGGCAAGCCAATAGGCCAAGTAAAAGACCCTGACGGTGTTCCATTATTTGTTGAAATGGTCAATGTAGTTAAGAAAAGTAGCAAAGGCTTTGTTGCTTATAAATGGCCAAAACCAGGAGCTGAAGATCCAGTAGATAAAGTTTCATATGTGGAATTATTCTCGCCATGGCAATGGATAATAGGTACAGGCGCATATGTAGATAATGTTGATGAGATTTTCGCTCGTCAACGCAACTTTATGTTGCTAATTTCCGCAGTAATTCTCGCCATACTAATATTTGCCATAAATATCATTAGTAAAAGTATCATCAACCCTGCTCGTCAAGCTTATGGTCTTATGACGGATATTGCCGAAGGTGAAGGTGATTTAACTAAGCATCTCTCAGCTCATGGCAAAGACGCCATAGCTCGTTTAGGGCGCTCATTTAACTTATTTGTTGATAAAATGCGAAGCTCGTTATCGGAAGTATCAATTAGCGCCCAACAAACTCGAGACAATGCAGAACTGTTGGCCGAGACAAGCGAATCAAACAAACATTTTATCCAAAACCAAAGTGACAATACCACGCAAGTAGCAGCCGCCATGGAACAAATGACGACAAACATAAAAGAAGTCAGCAATCACGCCGAAGCGGCCGAGCAAGCAGCAATAGACGCACAACAGCACACAACATCAGGTAAAAAAGTCGTTCACGAAACCATAGAGCAAATAGAAGGGTTATCACAAGATATAGATACCGTAAGTGACACAATTACTGAATTAGCTAATGAGTCTCAAAATATTGGGGCAGTATTAGACGTTATTCGCAGTATTGCAGATCAAACTAACCTTTTGGCTTTAAATGCAGCTATTGAGGCTGCTCGAGCCGGTGAACAAGGTCGCGGGTTTGCTGTAGTTGCAGATGAAGTTAGAACACTAGCAAGCAGAACTGGTCAAAGTACAGATGAGATTCAAGCTATGATTCAAAAGCTCCAACACGGCACTAAACAAGCAGTTGATGCAGTTAGCAACAGTCAAGAAACCTCACGTAAAACTGTTGAAATTGCCGCGAGTGCCAATGCTTCACTAACGACAATTAATGATTTAGTGATGGAAATCTCTAATATGAATTCACAAATAGCCCGGGCGACTGAGCAACAAACTCAAGCAGCAAGTGAAGTAAACTTAAGAATATCTGAGCTTGCAGATATGACAGGAGAAGCATTAGCAATGACCGAAAGCCTGTCACTGGCAAGCGTAGAGTTAAAGCAAAGTAGCGACGAGATGAGTAATGTCGTCGACAGGTTTAAACTCAGTTAAATTACGCTAGGTATAACTTAAAACCAGCAATACTTCAGACGAGGCAATTAGGCCGATATATTTAATACGTCACCTTTTTGGTAGTACTTTTCGTGATAGGCTTGCATTTGTTTTGACTGTTCGCGTTCATGAAGTAATAACTCTTGAATATCCAAAGGTGCTTTACCTTTATATTTAAGCTTAAGTACATCACTTTTAAATGACAAAGCTTCTTGCTGAATATCAAGGTAAGCTAATGTGGCGGTCTCGTGTTTATCCGAAGTGAATTGTTCATGTCCATTATCTACATCTCCAACATATGCCTCAAACATAGCTTTCTGGTGTTGATTTTTCGCCATCGTCAGATCAAGCTGCCAAGCTTTGTCTAACTGTTGCTTAAACTCTTCTTGCTTTGCGTTAACACCGTCTTCGACACCAATTATAAATGAGCGTTGCTGTTCTGGTGTTAAGTTTTCATAAAGCTCTTTATGGTCTGGAAGTTCTGGTACTGACTGAATGCTAGGTCGCTCACTTCTATAGTAAAGTGAAGAGTAACCTGATTGTGTAGGGTTTATATTTGTCATAACAGCCTCCTAATTAGATGCTGTTAGTGTAATGTTAAACTCCTGACTACTTTGTAATCAATTGTAGTTATATCGAAACAGTTTGATCAAAAAAGGCGGTTGAAAACCGCCTTTTAACTATTAGAGTAACACGCTAGCTTTCTGCCGCTTGTTTAGTTTCTGGAGCTTCTTGCTCATCAGCAAACTTATCAACCCATAATGCGATAGCGCCATCACCAGTCACATTACATGCTGTACCAAAACTATCTTGAGCTAGGTATAAAGCGATCATTAGTGCTAATGCTGCATCGGTAAAGCCTAACATACTGGCAAGTAAACCTAATGCAGACATTACTGCGCCACCAGGGGCACCAGGTGCAGCAATCATTGTAACGCCTAACATCAAGATAAAACCAATCATGCCACCTAAACCTGGTAGCGCTAATTCTGGGGTTAGTAACATTACCGCGCTAGCACAAGTAACAATAGTAATTGTCGAACCACTCAGGTGGATTGATGCACACAAAGGTACGGTAAAGTTAGCAATAGAATCGCTCACTTTATTTTCTTTAGTTGCACGTAAAGATACAGGGATTGTCGCGGCACTCGACATGGTACCTAACGCAGTAAAGTAAGCAGGTAACATATTTTTAAGTAAAGCGGCTGGTGATTTACCCATTGCGGCTGCACTGCCAACATACAATACGGTGATCCACACCCAATGCATAATAATAGCCAATACTAAGACCACGCCAAAGGTTTTTAATGTTGAGAAGACTGTGCCATCTACCGTCATTTCTGCAAAAACACCTGCGATATAAAACGGTAACGCTGGAATAATCACTTTACTTAATAGCACTTCAATAATGTCACGAGCTTCGTTTACGCCTTTGCGCAAGCCTTCTGCATTAATAGCACTTATACCGATACCTAAAATAAAGGCTAATGCTAAAGCGGTCATTACTTCAAACATTGGAGGAATTGAAATATCGATAAAACCTTTTAGTTTCTCTCCTTCAACAGCCGCTTCAAGTACATTGCCACCAACTAAGCTTGGCAGTACATTACTTGCAACTATAAACGCTAGCGTACCAGCCACTATTGTCGAACCATATGCAAGCCCTACAGTTTTGCCTAACAAAGAGCCCGAGCCTTGAGGCAACGAGGCTATACCGCTAGCAATATAGAACAAAATAATTAATGGGATGGTAAACTTAATGAGTTGTCCCACTAAAGTCTGTATTGTAAATAAAAGCTGGATAAGAAAGTCAGGCGCATAAAGGCCCAACACCATACCAGCAACAATACCGGCGATAAGTTTAAGAACTAGATTCATGAATGCTCCACTGTGTGAATTTTCGTTATTATTATTGTGTGTCGTGTTGTTCGCTATTCTAACGCGATTATTGCGGTGCTAGCCAGCGTACATAAATTTGATTACTCCGTTCACCTGCCAAAAAGCCTTTACAGACAAATTGCCCTAGTGCTGTTACAAGACATTCATTTTGATACAAAAACGGGATCCTTTTTCTTTGCCAAGGTGGTAGTTTTAATTCTTGTAATACTTTCTTTAACGGACGTGAGTGTTGGCGATAGTCAGGTTCAACAATTGGGTTACTATGAGAAAAGCGCAAGCTTAAGTTACTCACATCAGCACCAAGTGAAATTACCGTCACGTCCTTTTCGTTTTGCTGCATACACTCAGCAGAAAAGATAAGGGAGCCGAGATTGTCAGGCAACAACACAGAAAAGTCGTTTATTGATAATCTCTGACAATCTATCGTAACTTCATAATCTTTCAAGTCTTTATAATCTGGCGTTAAAAATATATTGCCGTTATAGCGTCTTGCGACTAATTGCCCGAGTTTAATTTCTGGTGTTTTGTCATGTTGTGCGGCTAATTGGCTAAATAGTTCATCTAATTGTGCTTGTGATGGCATCAACTTATTCAACTGCCCTATCGCATATCGAATGACATTGTTAAAACGTGCACGGCTTAACGATAACAACTCTTCTAAACAAAGTATTTGTGATGACTGAGCAACTTTTTCAAAATCTAGTGAAGCAATTTCATCAGCTAGTTGCTGGTTTTCTCGGCAATGTGCAGCACTACGCACGACTGTTTGGTTAAAGCCCTGCCAGCGCTTATTTAATAAAGGTAAAACGTCAATGCGTAGAAAGTTTCTATCATAACGACTATCACTATTTGACTCGTCTTCAATCCATGCAAGCTGGTGATTAGTTGCATAGCTTTCAATTTCTTTGCGAGAATTTGATAATAAAGGGCGAATTAGTTGGTGCTTACCTAAATTTGCTTCTTGTGCCATAGCAGACAAGCCTTTAACGCCCGCGCCGCGTTTTAAAGCCAGTAAAAAAGTTTCTGTTTGATCGTCTAAATGATGCCCAGTAAGAATAATAGCAGGCTCACTAAATAAAGACGTCAACACGTTGTAACGCGCATCCCTAGCTAGTGCTTCAATACTCTCTGAATTATTAGTATCGAGCTCAACAGCTACTACTTCTATCTCAAATCCAAATTGAGAACATTGTTGCTTTGCGAATTCTTGCCACTGTTCGGCATTTTCACTTAATCCGTGATTTACATGACAAACTTTTATTTGAGGAAAAGGTGTTAGCTGCGATTTCAATTGATAGAGCAGATGCAATAATACTTGTGAATCTACGCCACCGCTATAAGCCACAACAAGGGGTGTAGTTATGTGTGAGTTAAGAAGGTTTGTAAGATATTGCTGAGCAAGTTTCATAAAAAAGCGGCCTTTAGGCCGCCCTTATTGAGTAAATTAACAGTAACCGTACGACATTAAACGATCGTAACGTTTTTCAATTAATTCCTCTTTTGATAAGCCTTCTAAAGACGCTAAATCAGATTTTATTGCTTGCTTAAGCAAGGCAGACATTTCATCCATATCGCGATGCGCACCACCTAAAGGCTCTTCGATAATATTATCAATTAACTCAAGCTCTTTAATACGGTTTGCCGTAATACCCATAGCTTCGGCAGCTGTCGACGCTTTTTCTGCAGTTTTCCATAAAATTGATGCACAACCTTCAGGAGAAATTACTGAATAAGTTGAGTACTTAAGCATGTTAACGCGATCGCCAACACCAATAGCTAATGCACCACCTGAGCCACCTTCACCAATTACTGTACAAACAATTGGTACAGTTAAACGTGACATAACTTTTAAGTTACGTGCTATCGCCTCACTTTGACCACGCTCTTCAGCACCTACACCAGGGTATGCACCTGGAGTATCAATAAATGTAATAATTGGCATTTTGAAACGCTCAGCCATTTCCATTAAGCGTAACGCTTTACGGTAACCTTCTGGACGTGGCATACCAAAATTACGCTTAACCTTTTCTGACGTTGAGCGACCTTTTTGGTGACCAATGATCATCACTGGCTTACCATCTAAACGAGCTGTACCGCCTACAATAGCTTTATCATCAGCGTAAGCTCTGTCACCTGCCAACTCATCAAACTCAGTAAAGATCCGGCTAAGGTAATCGTGAGTGTATGGGCGTTGAGGGTGGCGAGCAACGCGAGCTGTTTGCCATGGATCCAAATCGGCATAAATTTTTTGCGTTAATTCTTTATTTTTTTCACGCAATTGCCCGATTTGCTCTTCCAAATCTAAGTTAAGCTCCTGGCCATTGTTAACCAGCTGTAATTCTTCAATTTTGGCTTCTAACTCAGCAATTGGCTGTTCGAAGTCTAAAAAGTTTAATGACATATTTGTTTGTCTACCTAACCTGTCCGTAAATCAGTGTATTCCACTAATTTTTGTTATTTAAATTGTA
The DNA here is from genome assembly GCF_012932965.1 of Thalassotalea algicola. GTDB lineage: Bacteria > Pseudomonadota > Gammaproteobacteria > Enterobacterales > Alteromonadaceae > Thalassotalea_F > Thalassotalea_F algicola. Next base: position 80,855 of record NZ_JABBXH010000007.1, read on the forward strand.
AGGCAAGATTATCCTCGCCCAACAGAATCTTAAATTCGTGCAATAACATATCAGCAGGCGTAACCCGCCATTGCACGCCTAGTTCAAGCATTGCTTCAGCTTCTTCTCGCTGATAAAACACACGAACTGGGCAAGTACCGTCTTTATATGGTGACAATACTTGCGTAAATTGTTCGATAAAATTAGCGCTGATTAGCGCATTATCCACTTTAAGATCCAGAGATTTAACGTTATTTTCTCTGGCATCAGCAATGGTCATTATATCTCGGGCGGTCATTGTATATCCACCTGAATAATCATCAAAGCTGACCTGTCCGCTACAGACTAATATAGCATCATTAACAAGTAGATCTTGAAAGGTTTCGTAATCATCAGGAAAGAGTCTAACATCAATACGTGCACTCTTGTCATCTAAGGTGACCAAAGCCCAACGTTTGCCTCGTTTATTAACCAGTACTCGCACACCAATTACCAAGCCTACTAAGGTTGCTGACTTCTCTTTTCCTGTCGGTTGCACGCTTACTAAGCGACTGCTGGCGTAGTTTTTAATTTCACTCAAATAACGATTTATCGGGTGGCCTGTTAAATACAAGCCTAATGTTTCTTTTTCACCGTCAAGCCATTGAGGCTCAGGCCATTCTGGTACGTCTTTAAACGTTTGACGAGTATCTTCTGGTTCTTCGTTAATTAAGCCAAACAGATCATTTTGACCCAACGCTTGAGCTTTATGATGTTGCTCTGAAGCTTTAATCGCTTCCGGCAAAGTTTCAAACAAGGCAGCTCGATGTGGTCCTCCACCATCGGTTTTAGGACCTAATGCGTCCATAGCTCCTGATTTAATTAATCGCTCAAGCACACGTTTATTAGTTTTCTTAATATCTACTCGTGCACAAAAGTCGAATAAATCAGCAAATGGGCCACCTTCTTCTCTTGCCGCAATGATGGCTTCGATAGGTCCTTCACCAACCCCTTTTACCGCCCCAATACCATAAACAATTTCGTAATCATCGTTTACAGTAAATTTATACTGTCCAGAATTAACATCTGGTGGCAAAAGAGTAAGCCCCATGTTCTTACATTCATCAACTAGGGTTACTATTTTATCCGTGTTGTCCATATCTGCTGACATTACGGCAGCCATAAATGGTTCAGGGTAATGCGCTTTCATCCATAAGGTTTGATATGAAACCAGCGCATATGCTGCCGAGTGTGACTTGTTAAAACCATAACCAGCAAATTTTTCTACCAAATCAAAGATTTTCATGGCGAGTTCGCCATCTACGCCATTTTCAATTGCCCCTTTTTCAAAGGTTGAACGCTGCTTGGCCATTTCTTCAGGCTTTTTCTTACCCATAGCGCGGCGAAGCATATCTGCACCACCTAGCGTATAACCAGCTAGTACCTGAGCAATTTGCATTACTTGCTCTTGATAGAGAATAATACCGTAGGTAGGTTCAAGAATTTCTTTTAGCGATTCGTGTTGCCACTTTTCATCCGGATAAGAAACCGCTTCACGACCGTGTTTACGTTCAATGAAGTTATCAACCATGCCTGAATCAAGAGGGCCAGGTCGAAACAATGCAACAAGAGCGATAATATCTTCGAAGCAATCAGGCTTTAACTTTTCTATTAACGCTTTCATGCCGGACGATTCAAGCTGGAATACAGCAGTAGTTTGCGACGCCAGTAAGAGTTTAAAAGAGTCTTTGTCTTCTAAAGGAATAGCGGCTATATCTATCGGTTCTTTACCAGCTCTGAGTAGCTTTTCATCGGCCATTTCTATGGCCCATTGTAAAATGGTAAGCGTTCTCAACCCTAAGAAATCAAATTTAACAAGACCTGCATCTTCAACGTCATTTTTATCAAATTGGGTAACAGGGTTTTTACCTTCTTCATCACAATATAGTGGTGCAAAGTCTGTAATTGTCGTTGGCGATATAACTACGCCACCGGCATGTTTACCGGCATTACGCGTGGTTCCTTCCAATATACGACACATATCGATGAGGTCTTTAACGTCACTGTCTTGCGCATAAATCTCTGGCAATTTAGGCTCAACATCAAACGCTTTCGCGAGTGTCATACCAGGATCACCTGGAATTAACTTGGAGATACGATCGACAAAGCCATACGGGTGACCAAGTACACGGCCTACATCGCGAATTACCGCTTTTGCGGCCATCGTACCAAAGGTGATGATTTGTGATACCGCATCTCGCCCGTAAAGCTCGGCTGTATGATCGATAACCTCATCGCGTCTATCCATACAGAAATCGACATCGAAATCAGGCATAGAGACACGTTCAGGGTTTAAGAAACGCTCGAATAGCAAATCATACTCTAGCGGATCCAAGTCGGTAATTTTCTGGGCATAAGCGACAAGTGATCCCGCACCTGAACCTCGACCTGGGCCTACTGGTATATTGTTATCCTTACTCCACTGGATGAACTCCATAACGATCAAGAAATAACCTGGGAAACCCATGGTATTGATTACATCAAGTTCTATTTTTAAACGCTCATCATAAGGTTTCCGTTTTTCTTCAAAATCGGGTGCGTCTTTATCAAATAAAAACTCTAAACGCTCTTGCAAACCTTCTTCGGATACTTTGACCAGATAATCTTCAATTGGTAAGCCTTCGGTTGGAAAGTCAGGTAGCACATACTCACCTAAGGTAACCGTAACATTACAACGTTTGGCAATTTCGACAGAATTAGCTAATGCTTCTGGAATATCCGCGAATAGCTCAAGCATTTCTTGCTCTGTTCGCATATATTGTTGGTTGGAGTAACGTTTTGGTCGGCGTTTATCATCTAGTGTAAAACCATCATGAATCGCTACACGTATTTCGTGAGCATCAAAATCTTCTTGATTAAGAAATACCACTTCATTAGTTGCAACCACTGGCAAACTATATTCGCCGGCAAGCGCTACCGCTTGATGTAAGTAATTTTCTTCGTCTTGCCTTCCTGTTCGAATAAGCTCCAAATAAAAGCGTTCAGGAAAATACTTTTGATAAAACGCGACCATTTGCGTTACTTGTTCATGATTGCCTTTCAGCAACGCCTTACCGATATCCCCTTCTCGTCCGCCCGAGAGCAATATAAGCCCTTGTGCATGTTCAACTAACCAATCTTTATCAATAATAGCTTTGCCCTGAACATGGCCTCTTAGGTAAGCTTTTGAGATTAGCTCTGTTATATTTTTATAACCGGCATTGTCAGAACAAATAACTACCAGTCGAAAAAGCTCACCTTCCAATTCTTCACTTTGTACCCAAAAATCACAACCAATAATGGGCTTAATACCTGCGCCATGACAGGCATGGTAGAACTTAACCAGACCGCAAAGGTTAGTCTGATCTGCCATACCAATAGCAGGCATATTTAGCTCTTCAGCTCTGGCTACGATAGGTTTCATTTTGCTCAACCCATCACACATTGAAAAGTCACTATGAACTCTTAAATGAATAAATTGGGGATGGGCAACAACTTCGAGCTCAGACATGAATGTTCACTTTATAATAATTAATTTTATAGTTACTTCGCTAAGACTGCAGCTACAGGCTTAAAGCTCTTACGATAACAATCTAGTACGCCAAGTTCAGCAATTTTTTCAAAATGCGCTTTGGTCGGGTAGCCTTTATGGTTTGCAAAGCCAAACTCGGGATATTTGGCATCGAGTTCAATCATATCATTGTCTCGTTCCACTTTTGCCAAGATAGAGGCAGCACTTATCTCTGCAACACGAGCGTCTCCTTTGACAACCGCTTGAGACGGTATGCCCATTTCTGGACAACGATTGCCATCGATTAACACATAGTCAGGTGTAACATCTAAGCCAGCGACAGCGCGTTGCATTGCGAGCATTGTGGCATGCAATATATTGATGGTGTCAATTTCTTCAGGGCTCGCTCGGCCAATAGCCCATGCTACTGCTTTTTGTTTTATTTCTTCTGATAGTAATGTACGTTTCTTTTCCGATAACTTTTTGGAATCCATCAGCCCTTCGATAGGATTATCCATATCAAGAATCACTGCAGCTGTAACGACATCCCCGACTAACGGCCCTCGACCCACTTCGTCGACGCCTGCGATACAATAGGCAACTGGATATTCAAACGGTGGTAGTTCTTTTTTTAGCTTGGCCTTTTTAGCGGTCGTTGCTTTAGTAGTATTAGTCATCTTTGAGCAACTCCGAAACGGCATTGGCAGCTTGTAAACTAGCATCTTGTTTTAGCGACAAATGAATCTCGGTATACGCTTTATCTAACGAGGATTGATCCTTATATAAACGTTCCTTGATAAGCGGTACTAAATTTTCTACGGTCACTTCGTATTGTAAAAGTTCAGGAACAAGCGCCTTGTTTGCTAGTAAATTCGGTAAAGAGAAATACTTTAACTTTACTAAAAATTTGCCTAATTGGTAAGTAAACCAATTAAACCGATATGTGATGACCATAGGTCTTTTTATCAATGCCGCTTCAAGTGTCACGGTACCAGAAGCCGTCAATAAGCAGTCACTTGCCGCCATTACATCTTGTGTTTTGCCAACAATCACCGTTAAGTCTAATTCGGGAGCTACAGCTTGACGCAGCTCATTAAATTGTTGAGCACGCTTATCACTGATCATAGGTACCACGAAAGTCAGTTCAGGATCTTCCGCTAGCAATGCTTTAGCCGTTTGCAAAAATACAGGCACCAATTTACTCAGTTCACTGCCCCGGCTACCAGGCATCAAAGCCAACACTTTACCTTTCGGGTCTAGTCCTAGTATTTCTCTAGCGACTTTCTTGTCAGATACCAATGGAATGTCATCTGCAAGTGAATGACCAACAAACTGACAAGGCACTTGATACCTATCATAAAAAGCCTTCTCAAACGGCAACAAAGCCAAAACCAAATTAGTCGCGCGTTGTACTTTGAATACGCGCTTTTCACGCCAAGCCCAAACAGATGGGCTCACATAATGTACGGTTTTAATGCCCTGACCCTTTAACTTTTCTTCCAAAGTTAAATTAAAATCTGGCGCATCTATACCAATAAATACATCTGGCTTATTGTTAATAAAGTATTCGGTTAACGTTTTACGAATGTGGAGTAGTCGGCGAATTCGACCTAGCACTTCAAATAAGCCCATAACCGCTAGCTCATCCATGGCAAACAGGCTTTCAAAGCCTAGAGCATTCATTTTAGGGCCACCAATACCAATAAATTTGGCATTAGGGTACTTTGATTGTAGGGCTTTTATTAAGCCCTCTCCAAGGGTGTCTCCTGAGTGCTCACCGACAACAATGGCAAACACTGGAGATTGATTTGATAATTCTGACATGAATGTCACTAACCTCAGGTTAGCTGTTAGCGGATAATACCGCGATTAGAAGATTTAATAAATTCCGCAAAAACGGCAACTTCTTCGTATTGCTCAGCCATTTCATGGATACTTTCAAGCGCTTCTTCTACGCTCAAACCTTTACGATATACTGCCTTGTATGTACGTCGAATAGCGAGGATAGCTTCCTTTGTAAAGCCTCTGCGTTTAAGTCCCTCTGAGTTCAACCCAAAAGGTGACGCACCATGACCAGATGCCATTACATAGGGTGGCACGTCTTTAAGTACAAGCGAGTTGGCCGCAATAAAGCTATGTGCACCAATATGACAAAACTGATGAACACCAGACATGCCACCTAGGATAGCCCAGTCGCCAACATGTACATGCCCTGCGATGGATGCGTTGTTAGCTAAAATACAGTGATCGCCTACAACACAGTCATGAGCGACATGAGTGTAAGCCATAAATAAATTATTACTGCCAATCTTAGTTAAACTATTGTCCTGGATTGTACCTCTATGAATGGTACAACATTCCCGAAATGTATTATTGTCGCCAATAACCAACTCAGTTGGCTCGCCAGCATACTTCAAGTCTTGGCAATCTTCACCAATACTAGCGAATTGGAAAATTACATTACCTTTGCCAATCTTGGTAGGGCCTTTAATTACAACATTTGAACGGATATCGCAGTTATCACCAATAACAACATCCTTGCCAACATATGTCCAAGGTCCTATGGAAACATTATCACCAATTTGAGCACCTGGCTCAATTATCGCTTGTTCGTGAATCACTAATTTATAACTCTCGTCTCGCACACATTAGATCTGCACTGCAGACCACTTTACCGTCAACTTTTGCTTCACCATGAAACTTCCACATGCCGCGACGTTCTTTTATAAAATCAACGTGTAAGTGCATTGTATCACCTGGAGTAACAGGTCTTTTAAATCGAGCATTATCAATCGACGCAAACAAGTAAAGTTCTTTACCCGCCTTATCTTCGTTCGTTTTAAAACCTAAAACGCCAGTAGCTTGCGCTAAAGCTTCTAGGATCATAACACCTGGAAATATTGCGTTACCGGGAAAGTGACCAGTAAATACAGGCTCATTAAACGTGACATTTTTAATCGCATGAAGCCACTTGCCTGGCTCATAATCCAATACGCGGTCAACCAATAGCATTGGATAACGGTGTGGAATCAACGTCTGTATTTCTTCCACATCAATTACATTCTTTTCTCTTTCCAACTTAATATTCCTTTTTCGCTTCGTTTAGCGCTTTTTCGATTTGGCTGACTTTTTTGGTTGTATCATCAAGCTTTCTCAACCGCGCATTCATACGATTCCAATCCTTGTTTGGTTGCGCTGGTATGCCTGAAGAATAAACCCCTGGCTTGTCGAGTGCTTTAGTTACCATAGTCATACCCGTAAGCACGACATTATCCGCTATTTCGATGTGTCCGTTAACTCCGACCAGACCGGCAATTGTACAGTTTTTCCCAACACGGGAACTTCCAGCAATCACACTGCATGCCGCCATTGCGGTGTTTTCTCCAATAACCACATTGTGTGCAATTTGTATTTGGTTATCTAAAATACAGCCATCGCCTATGATGGTATCTTCAAGTGCACCTCTATCTATAGTGGTACTCGCACCAATTTCAACACGTTCGCCTATAATAACTCGACCAAGTTGAGGGATTTTATGCCACCTACCATCGTGTGGTGCATAGCCGAACCCATCAGAACCAATAACAGTATTAGCTTGTATTAGACAGCGCTCACCAATAATACATTCGTGATATACACTAATATTAGCCCATAACTTAGTATGAGCCCCTATTTGAGCGTTTTTTCCGATGAAGCAGCCAGCACCAATAACGACATCATCTGCGAGAATAGCGCCAGCTTCGATAACAGCATTAGCACCAATGGCTACGTTGTTACCAAGTTGTGCTGTTTCATCAACAATTGCACTTGGGTGTATATTAACAGCAGGTAAAGGGGTTGAATCGAGTAATTGCGCTGTCATCGCATAGCCCATATAAGGATTATCCATGACAAGGGCGTTAGTAGGACAATGCTCTACCATATCTGGTGACACAATAACTGCACCAGCCAGCGTATCTTTAAGTTGATTTTGATATTTGCTATTAGCAAGGAATGCGATTTGCGTATTTTTTGCTGCCGCTAATGTAGCAAGACTGCTAACGGTGATGTTGCCATCTCCCTTAACAGTCGCGCCAATATGCTTTGCAATATCAGTTAACGTATAACTCATTGCAGTATTCTTAGTTTAATTTGCTAACTTGCTCTACTACTTTATCAGTAATGCTAGACTCTGGTTTAGAAAATACTACGGCTTTTTGTTCAATTACCATGTCGTACTTATCTTTCGCAGCAATATTGTCAATTGCTTGGCGTACTAACGCTAGAATTTTTGATGTTTCTTCGTTTTGACGCTGCTGAATTTTTTGTTGAAATTCTTTACCTTTAACTTGGTACTCTTGATATTTCAGTGCGATTTGCTTGTCTAAATCTTCTTTTTCTTTCTCTGTCATTAAAGAAGAATCACGTTTTTTCTTCTCTTGAAGGTACTTAATTTCTTTTTCTAATTCTGTAATGAACGCTTTGTCATCTTTGAATTCTGCTTCTAATTTTTGCATTACTGCAGCAGACTGAGGAATCTTACCCATAACTTCTTGAAAGTTAACCACGCCAATTTTTTGCGCCATCGCAGAACTTGCCAATAACATGCTTGATGCTGCAGTTGTTACTGCCAATGTTTTGATAAATTTTTTCAACTTATTCTCCTAAAATTTAAATCTTGTTATACGTAATTATGCTTAGAATGTTTTACCAATATTGAAGCTGAAGAAACTTGTATCATCCCCTTCTTCTTTTTTCAACGCTTTAGCGAAGCTAAAAATCATTGGTCCCATTGGTGATAACCACTGAATTGAAAGACCAGCAGAACTTCGGTAACGACCGACATCTGAATAGTCATCTAACTTTTCGAATTCGATTGGCGCTAAATCGCGATAATCATCAATATCAAATTCTGTATCCCAAACATTACCAACATCGACGAACAAACTACTACGCATACTATTTGAGTAGCCTTCATCAAGGAACGGTAGTGGGAATATTAACTCTACACCACCCACTGCCAGAGCGTTACCACCAACAGAACGTTGAGAAATATCGATATAGTCATGATCAGGACCTAAACAACAACCACTACTATCGCCTACAGGATCTGGCGTACCACCAATTGTTGTCGGCTGTCTAAAGATCGCTCTAGGGCCAACGATATTGGTTTCAAATCCACGTAATGTGTCGGACCCCCCCGCCCTAAAGTTCTCCCAAAACGGTAATATTTGATCATTACCATTGATTGAATCATAACCGTTTGCATAACCAGCCTCGAAGCGAGTTAATACAGACCACTTTTGATCACGTGTTAATGGGAAGTACCATTTAGTATCTAAATTAATTTTAAAATAGTTAACATCGGAATTAGGCGACGTAACCTTGGCCGACAAAGACTGTTGAGAACCCGCTGTTGGGAATGTACCTCGGTTAAGTGTGACTCGAGAAATACCCATTGATAAGTCAAATGTTTCAAATTCTAGCTTAGCATCTGGATCATCTGGATCTGAGTATAAATCATAGAATTTTTGAATTTGCTCGTAAGTTTGTAAACGAGTAATTCCGTTATTCTTATAACCTAAACCGAAGTTGACTCGAACATACTCATTAATAGGAAAACCTAAATTAAGTCCTAAGCCATAAGTCTTGTTTTCGTACTCAACAAGGTTCGCGCTACCAGCATCAAATTCGTTGTAATAGATCGAGCCACCCAATGAAACGCCATCCACGGTAAAGTAAGGGTCAGTATAAGACACACTAACAGCTCGAGAATAACTTACAGTATTGATATTGAACGCTAGTCGATTACCGGTTCCTAAGAAGTTATTCTGTTGAACACCAGCATTTAAACTCAGTTTTGTTTGAGAACCATAACCAACACCCGCAGTAAATGATCCTGACGGCTGTTCTTTAACTTCGAAATCTACATCAACCAGATCTTCTTCACCCGGTAATTGATTAGTCTCAAATTCTACAGTTTCTAGATAAGGTAAACGAGATAGCCGAGCCTTTGACGCTTCCACTAAGCTATTTGATAACCAAGCACCTTCCATTTGTCTCATTTCACGACGAAGAACGCGATCTGCTGTTACATGATTACCTTTAAAGTTTACGCGGTTTACGTAAATACGTTTACCAGGATCAACCGATATTGATAACTTTACTGTTTTATCTTCATCGTTAATTTCAGGAATAGTAGTTACTTTTGGATAAGCATAACCGAAACGGCCAAGGAAACGGCTTATCGTTTCTTCGGTATAAGTCACTTCAGCACCATTATAAAGCTTGTCAGCCTTTAGCGGATTAATTGCACGAATAGTGCTTTCAAATCCAGCCATATCACCAACAAAATCTACTTCGCTTACTGTGTATTGCTCACCTTCAGTAATATTTAACGCAATATAAACAGCTTCTTTATCTGGTGTCATAGACACTTGTGTTGAATCAACTTTGAAGCGCAAATAACCGCGATCTAAATAAAAGCTTTCAATAGTTTCCATATCACCTTGTAGAGTTTGCTTTTGATAGCGGTCTTGCGCCATAAAGTCCCACCAAGGAGAGTCATAAGTAAGTTCTATTCTTTCAAGAACCTCTTCATCAGAAAAAATTTCATTACCAACAAGGTTGATTTGCTCGATTGCTGCAGCATCACCTTCTTCAAATACAAATTTTAAATTTACTCGGTTACGAGGTAAATGGGTAACTTCAGCTTCAACATTCGCGTTATATTTACCAACGCTGTGATAGAAATCCTCTAACCCCATTTCTATGCCAGAAATTACGGTTCGGTCTAGCGTTTCACCTACCCTAATATTACTATCATCAAGGCTTTGCGTAAGCTGTTCATCTTTTAAATCGTCATTACCTTCAAATGTAATTTCACTAATGGTTTCTCGCTCTTTTACACGATAGATAACGCGATCACCATCACGAAAAACGCGAATATCATTAAAGTGCCCTGATTTATATAAGGCCTTTATTGACTGTGAAATACGAAATTCATTTAACGAGTCCCCTACATTAAAAGGTATATGCGTTAATGCAGCTCCTAGAGCTACTCTTTGCAAACCTTTAATTTGGATATCTTCAACTTGAAAATCACTTGAAGCCTGCACTGACGTGCCTAAGGTGCCTAATAACACCGCGAAGGCAATTTTTCTAATCATCATAAATATAACTTTGTCTACTTCTTGTTATTAAAGTCGTGAAATATCGTTAAATATGGCAATGCTCATTAACATGAGCAATGCTATGGCTCCAAATCGAAATCCCAACTCTTGAATTTTTTCTGGTACAGGCTTTCCTGTAAAAAGCTCTATAAGGTAATAAAGTAAATGCCCGCCATCAAGTACTGGAAGCGGTAAAAGGTTAATTATTCCCAAATTAATGCTAATTAATGCCAAAAAGCCTAAAAAATATACGAATCCATAGCCTGCGCTATTACCTGCACCTTGTGCTATAGCAATTGGACCACTTAAATTCTTTACAGATACATCACCAGTAATTAACTTACCAATCATTTCGAAACTTAAGACCACTAAATTCCAGGTACGTTCAATACTTTCTGTAAAACTACCAATTACGCCATAAGCCAAATTAATTTGATGTCCTTCGGGCCACCCGTCAAATGTCGGCCTAATGCCCAAGTAACCTTCTTTCTGTCCATTAACTTCACGCACATCAGGAATCACAATTAATTCTATTACTTCACCATTTCTGTCGACAGAAAGCGCCACCTCTTGGCTTGCAAGCGACTTTATTTCGCTCGCAAAAAAGCGCCAGTCATCATTCACTAATTTCTGGTTAATTGAAAGTAATTTATCATTGGCCTGCAAACCAGCTTTAGCTGCTGCACCATTTGGCATAACTTGAGCGACAACAGTGTGTACTTTGGGTGAAAATGGCACTATGCCTAAACTACCAATAGACGATGTGTTTTCTGGTGTGAACTTCCAATCTTGTGTGTTGAGCTGATAGCTTTTTACATACTGGCTATCTGGCTGTTGGACTTTAATTTCAATTGACGGCTGACCAATCTCCCCAACTAACGCCATATTAATATCTTGCCAGTCTTTTACTTCAATGCCTGCCACTTCAACGATTTCGCCTTGAGCAGGAAGCCCTGCTTGATACGCAATAGATTGAGCTTCAATCTCGCCAATAACCGGCTTAATGCTTGGTACACCAATTAAAAACATTAAATAAAAGGCAAAAATTGCAAATAAGAAGTTTGCCAATGGTCCTGCAGCAATAATGGCTATGCGTTGATATACCGTTTTGCCATTAAAGGCCAAATGTTTGTCTTGCTCTGAGACTTCATCAACACGCTCATCAAGCATTTTAACGTAGCCACCTAGTGGAATAAGCGCTATGACATATTCAGTACCTAGCTTATCGGTTTTTCGCCAAATGGCTTTACCAAAGCCGACAGAAAAACGCTCAACTTTAACACCGTTTTTTCTAGCTACCCAAAAGTGACCATATTCGTGTACGGTAACTAAAATACCCAAGGCAATAATAAACGAAGCTAAGTTCCAGATAACATCTAACATTAACTATTTATCTCCAAAGAAGTTAATTGCTCACTAGCATAAGTTCTGGCTCGTGCATCTAAGCTAATAACATCACTTATATTAGTTACTTTCTCTGAGACAAATTTTTGAACAGAAGTTTCATTTAAGGTAAAAATATCGGTGAATTTAATACGGTTATCTAAAAATGCTTCTACAGCGACTTCATTTGCGGCATTTAGTGCCGTACATGCTGCTTGACCAAGAGAACAAGCCTTTATTGCCAATTTAAGGTTTGGGTATCGTTCAAAATCTACCGCTTCAAACTCAAACGCTTTAGTATTAAAGAAATCCAAAGGTTCAACACCTGCATCGATTCGCTCTGGATAAGCAAGCGCATGAGCTATGGGTGTTCGCATATCAGGGTTACCCATTTGGGCAATCACAGAACCATCTTTATATTGCACCATAGAATGAATAGTGCTTTGCGGATGCAAAACCACTTGAATTTGTTGTGGCTCGACATTGAACAACCATTTAGCTTCAATAAATTCTAAGCCTTTATTCATCATGGTCGCTGAATCTACCGATATCTTTCTGCCCATATCCCAGTTTGGATGGGCACAAGCTTGTTCCGGTGTAACATTTGGTAACTCTACCACAGGCTTGGTTCTAAAAGGACCACCGCTGCCTGTTAATAATATTTTGGTAATCCCATTGTCTTTAAGTTGGCATTCGCCAGGCCTATTTTGTTCAAGTTCAGGTAAACATTGATAAATCGCATTATGCTCACTATCAATTGGTAACAGCTTAGCGCCAGACGCTTTTACTGCGTCTATAAATATTTGACCTGAAGTAACTAAAGACTCTTTATTGGCAAGCAGTACTCGCTTACCTGACTTAACAGCTGAAAGTGTTGGCATTAATCCAGACGAGCCAACAATAGCAGCCATCACGGTATCAACATTTTTGCTGCTAGCAATTTCACATAACGCTTTTTCACCATAGGACACATCTATGCCCTGAATGCCCTGTTGAGCGAGCTTATCTTTAAGTTCAATTGCTGCAGCTTCTTTTGCCATCACCACTTGTTTAGGTAGAAATTCCAGACACTGAGCCAACATTTTATCAACACTGCTATTAGCTGACATTGATATGATAGAAAAACGTTCAGGGTGGCGCTTTACGACATCTAAAGTGCTTTCACCTATTGAGCCGGTAGATCCTAAAACACATAATTGGTGTTGTTGCATTGTTACCAGCCGATTAGTACATAACAAAGCGCATAAATTGGCGCTGTTGCTGTTAAGCTATCTATGCGATCTAATACACCACCATGACCAGGTAGTATCGTACCGCTATCTTTTATTCCTGCTTGGCGCTTAAACATACTTTCGTTTAAGTCACCTAATACAGAAATAGTCGTAATAATAACAGTAACAAATAAGACAATCGCAAACTGCTCGGCGCTCCAGCCAATAACCTTCCCTGCTGTTGCAATCAAGACACAAGCTACAGCAATGCCTCCAAAGAAGCCTTCTAACGTTTTACCTGGGCTTACATTTGGCATCAACTTATGTTTACCAATAGATTTTCCAACGAAATAAGCACCGATATCAGCACTCCAAACCATCATAAATAAAAACATGATAAGTTGAGCGCCGTGATGTGGGTCTGTTTGGTATTCGCTACTACGAATAACCATAAATGCCAACCAAGTTGGAATTAACGTTAGCCAACCAAAAATGCCACGAATAGAACGGTGGCTTGACCAAAAAGAGCTACAGCGAGGATATACAAAAGTCAAAAACGCTGAGACTAGCCACCAGCCGACGGCCAACCACAAAATATAGATGGCGTTTTGCTGCAACTCGCCTTTCTCGATCCATAACGTGTCTGGAGGTAAAAATGTCCAAATAGCGCCAATTAAGCTGGTACTAGCAAAGACAAAAAACCAACGGCGAGCCTTAGTCGCGAACCCCATTAATGGTCCCCACTCCCACGCGCCTATCGCCATAACAGACAACAAGAAAGCACCAAAAAATGGCAACGGCAAATAAAAGATAGCGCCAATAGCTAATGGCGCCAATATAATAGCCGTCAATATTCGTTGTTTTAACAAACGATATTCCTTTTTATTTTTGTTTTACTTGTTCACCAGTTTTACCAAAGCGACGTTCTCGTTGTGTGAACACCTCAATTGCTTGGTTAAGTTGGCCTTCATCAAAGTCTGGCCAAAGTACATCGGTGAAGTAAAACTCCGCATAGGCAGATTGCCACAGTAAAAAATTACTGATGCGATGATCGCCACCTGTACGGATCATTAAATCTAAATCAGGCATATCTGCTAGGCTTGTAAAGCTATCCAATGAAGTTTCATCGATATCTTCTATCGATATTTCATTTTTCAAAGCTTTCTCAGCTAACTGCTTAGCAGCATGGGCAATATCCCATCGTCCACCATAATTTGCAGCTATAGATAACACCATACCTTGGTTTTCTTTAGTTAATGTTTCAGCTGCTCTGATTTTTTCTTGTAGTTTGTCAGAAAAACGAGAAACATCACCTATTACTTGAAACCTTATATCATTTTTATGCAAGCGCTTCACTTCTCGGTTTAGCACCAGCATAAATAATTCCATTAAAACGGAAACTTCTTCTTCTGGGCGTAGCCAATTTTCGCTACTAAAAGCGAATAAGGTTAACGCCTTAACTCCTAACTTTCGCGCACTAGTCACCGTAGAGCGAACAGACTCAACTCCAGACTTGTGACCAAAAACACGTTTTTTACCTTTTTGCTGTGCCCAGCGGCCATTACCATCCATAATGATCGCAATATGCTGCGGTATTTTAAGGTCCGACGTATTGGGTTCTGAGCTATTTGACACTTAAATCTCGCTATATAAAAACGCCGTAGCTTATCGCCACGGCGTACTATCCTTACGATGGAAAATTATATTTCCATTAATTCCGCTTCTTTCTCAACCAGTATCTGATCGACTTGCTTAATGTACTTATCCGTAATCACTTGAATTTCGTCTTCAGACTGATGCATTTCATCATCACTAATTTCTTTCTCTTTATTCAATGTTTTAACATCAGAGTTAGCATCACGTCGAATATTACGAATAGCAATTTTTCCGTTTTCACTTTCACCTTTTACTACTTTCACAAGCTCTTTACGACGCTCTTCTGTTAGCGGCGGTAAAGGGATACGAATTAATGTACCTTGTGAAGAAGGATTTAAACCTAGATCTGAAGCTAGAATTGCTTTTTCAACAGCGCCAATCATAGACTTATCAAACACTGTAATCGCTAACGTACGAGCGTCAGGTACAGATACATTACCCACTTGATTTAACGGAGTGTCAGCACCGTAATAATCAACTGAAATGTTGTCCAATAAAGAAGGATGCGCACGACCAGTTCTGATTTTATTTAAGTTAGTTTTTAACGACTCGATACTCTTACTCATGCGAGTTTCTGCGTCTTTTTTAATATCTTCAATCACTTGGATATTCCTTAATACTGAACAATTAATCTAAATTTTCGGCATGATCTATTGTAGTGCCTTCTGGCTCACCCATTATTACATTTTTCAATGCGCCGGGTTTGTTCATGTTAAATACACGAATAGGCATATTATGATCACGCGCTAAAGTAAAGGCAGCTAAATCCATTACTTTTAATTCTTTTTCCAACACTTCTTGATAAGTTAAATGACTATAAAGTGTTGCTTCTGGATTTTTAACAGGGTCATCTGAATAAATACCATCAACTTTCGTAGCTTTAAGTACTGCATCAGCTTCAATTTCGATACCACGTAAACACGCTGCAGAATCTGTAGTGAAGAATGGGTTTCCAGTACCAGCACTGAAAATAACCACTCGACCAGACTTCAACATACCAATTGCATCTGCCCAGTTATAGGTATCACAGACACCAGCTAAGTCAATAGCAGACATAAGGCGAGCATTAACAAAAGCTCTATGTAATGCGTCACGCATCGCTAAGCCATTCATCACTGTAGCTAGCATACCCATTTGGTCGCCTACAACGCGGTTCATACCTGCTTCAGCAAGACCAGCACCACGGAACAAGTTACCACCACCAATAACTAAGCCTACTTGAATTCCCATTTCAACCAGCTCTTTAATTTCTTGCGCCATGCGATCAAGAATTTTTGGATCAATGCCAAAACCCTCATCACCCATCAGGGCTTCGCCACTGAGTTTTAAAAGGATACGACGATATGTTGGTTTAGGGTTGGTGCTCATAAGCTCAAGATTCCTGTAGATAAAACTGTCGCAGTCGAAATTGACCGCGGCTATTTTAATCGTTTTTTATCGGTATCGAAAGCTTAATATGAAAAAAGCAGTTTTATTGGCTATTTATTGATTGATTTAGACTAATTACTCTGCTCACCGCCTTACATATTAATAGTCAAAGGTGCATTCTATTTAGTATTGAATACCACCAAATACCAAGACGCTGTTAAATTTGTACAAAGTAAGCTGACTGGTTTAAATGTACGCTCTTTGTTTTCTTTGTATTAATATATATTTCAGACATAAAAAAACCGCTCATTTGAGCGGTTTTTTTGCAATAAGGTTTTATTCAAAGAATAAATTTATTAGCCTTTAGCAGCTGCGATTTGCGCTTCTACTTCTGCTGCAAAATCTTCTTCTTTCTTCTCAATACCTTCGCCTACTTCTAAGCGAACGAATGAAGAAACAGTAACACCTTTCTCTTTAAGAACCTGACCAACAGTGCTCTTAGGTTCCATGATGAAAGCTTGACCAGTTAAAGAAATTTCACCAGTGAATTTCTTCATACGACCAGTAACCATTTTCTCAGCGATTTCAGCAGGCTTGCCTTCGTTCATCGCGATATCGATTTGGATAGCTTTTTCTTTCTCAACTAATTCAGCTGGAACATCTTCAGGGTTAACAAATTCTGGCTTAGAAGCAGCTACGTGCATTGCCATGTGCTTAAGTGTTTCAGCATCGCCTTCACCAGCAACTACAACACCAATTTTAGCACCGTGCTTGTATGAAGCTAATGCTGTACCTTCAACGTATGCTACGCGACGTACATTGATGTTTTCACCAATTTTAGCAACTAAAGCAACACGCTCTTCTTCAAACTGTGCTTGTAACTCTTCGATTGTCGCTTTTGAACTTGCAGCAGCGTCTGCTACTTTGTTCGCGAAAGCTAAGAAGTTGTCGTCTTTAGCAACGAAGTCTGTTTGACAGTTAACTTCAACTAAAGCGCCATCTTTAATGATGATTTGACCTTCAGCAGCGATATTACCTGCTTTTTTAGCAGCTTTTGCTTGGCCAGACTTACGCATATTTTCAATCGCAAGTTCCATGTCACCATCAACTTCTTGTAAAGCTTTTTTACAATCCATCATGCCAGCGCCAGTACGCTCGCGTAATTCTTTAACCATTGCAGCAGTAATTGCCATGAGTTAATTCCTCAATATAAAAAGATTTTAAATTCTGCAATGCAAAGTATGGAAGCTTCACATTGCAGATAGATTAAAGGTTATGGGTTAAAGCTATTATTCAGCTTCAACGAAACCGTCTTTTTCAGCAGCAACAGCGATGTTCTGCTCACGACCTTCAACAACAGCGTTAGCTGCTGAATCTGTGTATAACGTGATTGCGCGGATAGCATCGTCGTTACCAGGTACGATGTAATCAACACCGTCTGGGTTTGAGTTTGTATCAACTACAGCTACTACTGGGATACCTAGGTTGTTAGCTTCTTTAATAGCAATGTGCTCGTGATCAGCATCGATGATAAATAAAGCATCAGGTAAACCACCCATGTTTTTAATACCACCTAAACTTTTTTCAAGCTTGTCCATTTCACGAGTACGCATTAACGCTTCTTTCTTAGTAAGAGCGTCGAATGTACCGTCAGTGCTTTGAGCTTCTAGGTCTTTTAAACGTTTGATTGATTGACGAACTGTTTTCCAGTTAGTCAACATACCACCTAACCAACGGTGATCAACGTAGAATTGGTCAGCTTTGATTGCTGCTTCACGAACTGATTCGCTAGCTGCACGCTTAGTACCAACAAATAAGATTTTACCTTTCTTAGCAGAAATACCTGATAAGAAAGCTAAAGCGTCGTTGAACATAGGAACAGTTTGTTCCAAGTTGATGATATGAACTTTATCGCGTGCACCAAAGATGAATGGCTTCATTTTTGGATTCCAGTAACGAGTTTTGTGTCCGAAGTGAACACCCGCTTTAAGCATGTCACGCATAGAAACGTTTGGCATAATTTTTCCTCTTGGGGTTAAGCGTCCATACATCCAATACACACGACTCATATCAGCACAAAATTGTACTTGGAGCACCCCGGTATATCTTTGCAAGATGTATGTGATTATATATAAATGTGTAATTGTACAATCAATTACACGGCTAATAGTTTCGCTAAAAACTTGATGATGAATTTCATCACCAATATTTAGCGGCGCACTTTATACCACAATGAAGAATAAATAACCACAATTTTGTCTAGGTTTATCGCATAATCAAGCGTAAAATACCCTACGCTATCAACGCTCTTTTTTTGGAATTTGTTATTTTATGTCTACACAATTATATTTTATCTACGATTCACATTGTCCGTGGTGTTATGCAGCAACTGACTTGATTGATGAAGTTGCTCAAAAGCTACCGCAAATTAACATTCACTTTTTACACTGTGGTTTATACGATGGTGAAGATAAAGTAACTAAAAAAGCCATTGATACCGTTACAGAAATTACCAATGCAAAATTTGGCAAGCCATACTTAGCAAAACTAAATGAAGCAAAAGACAGCACACTTGCAGCAAATTTGATGGGCTGGTCTCAAAACAAATGCCCAGAGAAATCGTTGAAAATATTAAAAGCATTACAGCACGCCCACTTTATTGAGGGTAACCCAGAGCTTATAGCAAGTGATGTTGCAGAAATAGTTGAACGATTGAAACTTTCTGCGCCATCAAAGTCTTTGCAATCAGAGAAATTAACTAAAGATGCAGAGTTTTGCATGGCTGATATAGAAGAGATTCAAGAAATTATTGGCACTCAAGCAATTCCGGCACTTTTGCTAGCCCATGAAGATGAATTAGTTTTACTAAACCATAATTTATATTTGTTAGAACCCGCAGCAATAGTTGATGCTATCAAGCAAGAAATAGCGTAATTGATGAAAGGGGCTTGCATGCCCCTTTAAACATTTCACGCACCTTTAAAAAAGTTCAATATCCCCTTCAATATTTACTGCCTTAACTAAGCCTTGCTCTATCAAGTTTTCAAAACTATAAAGACAATCACGGCCGTTCTCTTTTGCGTAATACAAAGCTTTGTCTGCATTGTCTAAAATTGTCGTTGGATGGTCTGTACTCATAATCTTTGCAAAGCCAATGCTGACCGTTACCTTCCCAACCATAGGGAATTTATGATTACGAACCACATTTATGAACTTATTTAGTGCGGTTTCTGCTTGTTCTTTTGTTATTGGTTCAAAAATAATGACAAACTCCTCACCGCCAAATCGGAATAATAAGTCATTTTCGCGAAATACTTGCCGCATTAGTTGCGACAGTACGAGTAAAACCTCGTCACCATAAATGTGACCAAATTTATCGTTTACTTGTTTAAAGTGATCAATATCAACCACGGCAAGCCACGTGTAATCTAGATCTAACGGGTGTCTAACATTGCCTGGGCGTTGAATACCGACTCGTTGCCTTGTGTATTGATTTGATAACAAACTGGTTAACTTACTTTCATAGGTTCTTCTGTTCAAAAGCCCCGTTAAAGTGTCGCGTTCACTGGTTGCCAAAACCGTATAAAAATTCTCACACACTTTGGCAACTGCAACTAAGGTATCTAAATATTTAGACAAACGATGCTCGGAAGAAACATCTATTGCGTACACCACTTTGTTTTCATTGATAATTGGAATAAAAACATGATGAATATCATCTTCCGTTTGATAAACAGAAAGCTTGGTCAAAACGAGTAAGTTATCATCAACATATTTTTTATATGCTTGTGGAATTGGTTTTTCCCATAAGTATTGTTTAATGCCGTTTTCATCTTCCTTCCCTGTTAAGGTATGGATAGGATTTAGTTGACGAGTTGGAAATTCTACTCCTTGATATAACGTAATAAAGCAGGTCGGAGAAAACTCCGCAATAGTCGCCAATATACTAATCCCTAGAGCACTGGAGTCACGCTGGCTGGTAATTTCTACTATCGAATCGAGTACTTTATCCGTCAATGTTACTACCTCAAATTAAATACAATCGATTACCTCTTATCTACATTATGGATAAATAAGTAGTTTTTACCAAAACAATTAAAGACTCTATCATTGGGATCGATTATAAAAACATGTAGAATATTAACAATTTTATTTTAGGCAAATTGAATAATAGATGACCATACCGATTAAAGATCAACAAGAAATAGAGAAAATGCGTATTGCAGGTAAGCTTGCTGCTGAAGTTTTAGAGATGATCGAACCTCATGTTAAAGCAGGTGTTACAACCGACGAATTAAATACGCTATGCGCTGAATATACAGACAAAGTACAAAACGCAATTTCTGCACCTTTGAACTATCATGGTTTCCCTAAATCAATTTGTACTTCAGTCAACCACGTTGTTTGTCACGGCATACCAAATGACTCTCCGCTTAAAGATGGCGACATTGTCAATATTGATATCACGGTAATTAAAGACGGTTACCATGGCGATACCAGCAAGATGTTTTTAATAGGTGATGTTAGTGCTGAAGACAGACGTTTATGTCGTATCACTCAAGAAGCACTTTATACGGGATTGAAGAAAGTAAAACCTGGCGTTGCCTTTGGTGAAATTGGCAATGCAATTCAAAAGTTCATCAAAAAGTCTGGTCGCTTTGGCATTGTAAAAGAATATTGTGGACACGGTATCGGTAAAGAATTCCACGAAGAGCCACAAATTGTTCATTACAAAAACAACGAAAAAACCAAAATTCAAGAAGGTATGTGTTTCACCGTTGAACCTATGATTAATATGGGCAAAGCTGGCACCATTTTAGATAAAGAAGATAACTGGACAGTTTACACGGTAGACGGTAAGAAATCGGCTCAGTGGGAACACACGATACTAGTAACCAAAACTGGTTGTGAAATATTGACCCTTAGAGGCGATGATACTATTCCTCGTCATTTAAACAATTAACTAAAAGACCAAAAACGCTGTGGAAAATAACAATACCATACCCAGTCAATTTCAAACCCCTTTTTGTGTAAGCGCTCCCAATTTGTCGAGCGCTGATATTTGCGCGCTCAGTCAAGAGTTTAACCAATGGTTATTATCTATATTTAACAATATAGATATGGAACTAATTATTCAGGCTCGCGCATATTATGTCGATTTATTACTTTCAAAACTTTGGACTCAACATCAGCTTGATGAGTACCAAGTGAGTCTGCTTGCTGTTGGTGGTTATGGCCGTGGTGAACTGCATCCACAATCAGACGTTGATATTTTGCTACTTACTCAAAAACAAACAACAACAGAGTTAGAAGAAAAGATTGGCGCATTCATCACACAACTATGGGATGTAAAACTCGATATTGGTCACAGCGTACGTGATATTCAAGAATGCTTAAAACAAGCAGTTAATGACGTAACCGTTGCTACTAACCTGATGGAAATGAGGTTGGTTTGTGGGAATAAAATTCTATCCGATCAACTACAGCCATTGTTACAAGAAGACGTTTTTTGGACTTCGCAAAAATTCTTTATTGCCAAACGTGATGAACAAGAAGCACGCCACCAACAATATCATGGTGCCTCATACACGTTAGAGCCAAATTTAAAAGCTAACCCTGGCGGTTTACGGGATATT
Organism: Thalassotalea algicola; assembly: GCF_012932965.1. Classification (GTDB taxonomy): domain Bacteria; phylum Pseudomonadota; class Gammaproteobacteria; order Enterobacterales; family Alteromonadaceae; genus Thalassotalea_F; species Thalassotalea_F algicola. Next base: position 102,768 of record NZ_JABBXH010000007.1, read on the forward strand.
CAAACCATCGCTTGGGTTGCAAAGCGACACTTTATGGCAAATTCGCTAGAAGAGTTAATTAATCATAACTATCTAACATTAAACGAGCATAACGAGCTAATTGAGTGTCAAGACTATTTATGGCGTATGCGTTTTGCCCTCCACCACGTCGCTGGCCGCAGCGAAAATAGATTGCTATTCGACTACCAAGCAGACGTTGCAAAAATGTTGGGGTTTGGTGATGCTGGAAAGCCAGCTGTTGAACGCATGATGAAACGGTTTTTCCGCATTATCGGCCGCGTTGAAGAGCTTAATAAAATGTTACTTCAACATTTTGAAAAAGAAATCTTAAATAAAGGTAAAACGCCTGAAATAATTGAAATAAATAATGATTTCTATATCGAAGATGGTCTAATCAAAGTTTATAGTAATCGAATATTTATGCGCTCGGTTAAAATCATGGAAATGTTTTTAGTCATTGCAGAAAACCCAGCGATTAAAGGTCTTCACCCTGATACTTTGCGTTTATTACGTAATACACGTCGCCGCTTAATTTCTCGCCTAAATGATTATGAGGAAAGCCGTCAGCTTTTTGTCAAAATTATTAAGCACCCTCGTGGCCTTGGGTTGGCATTTAACTTAATGCACCGACACAGTATTTTGTCGGCTTATCTACCTGAGTGGCGCTCTATTGTCGGGCAAATGCAATTTGATTTATTCCATGCATATTCAGTAGACGAACACAGTTTTCGCTTAATTAAAAATTTATATCGTTTTAGCCAACCTGAACACAATCATGAGTTTCCACTTTGTAGCAAAATAGTTCAACGCATTCGTAAACCAGAAGTGCTATATTTCGCAGGTATCTTCCACGATATCGCAAAAGGCCGAGGCGGCGACCATGCCGAACTTGGCGCGATTGACGCTCTTAACTTTGCCAAAATGCACAATATCAATGATCACGATGGTCGCATGATCTCTTGGCTAGTAAAAGAGCATTTAACCATGTCAGTAACTGCTCAACGACGAGACATTTCAGATCCCGATGTCATCAAGGAATTTGGAGACATCGTCCGAGATGAAGCTCATTTAGACTATCTATACTGTTTAACCGTTGCCGATATGCGAGCAACGAACGAGAGCCTTTGGAATAGCTGGAAAGCAAATCTGCTAGAAGAGTTATACAATGCAACCAAACGCGCCTTTAGACGCGGTTTAGAAAAGCCGGTTGATTTGCGTTCAAAAATAAGAGAAAACCAAGATCAAGCATTAGAATTGTTGTTTGAAAGAAATACCGACAAAGACGAGATAGAAACACTATGGCAAGAATTTAAAGCAGATTACTTCTTGCGCTACTCGCCTGACCAAATATGTTGGCATACACGTCATATTTTGGCTCATGATAGAAGTGAGCCTATGGTATTAATTAGCCCTAAGCCATACCGTGGCGGCACAGAAGTATTTGTATTCACGCAAGATCAAGCCAATATTTTCGCCAATACTGTTGCGATATTAGGTAATAAACGCCTATCTATTCACGATGCCAAAATCATTACCAGTAAAACCGGGTATACACTCAATACTTTTGTGGTGCTTGATCATCAATCAAAACCGATTGATGATGAGTATCGTATGGTTGAAATTTCACAATCATTAGTCAAGCGCTTAAATCAAGACACATTAAACACGATTGAAGTTCAACCCGTATCGAAAAGATTCAAGACATTTAAAGTCAAAACTCAAGTAAGCTTTATCGATACCGAAGATAAAAAATCCACTATGTTAGAGATTTTGGCTGCCGATCGACCAGGTTTGCTCGCCAGCTTTGCGCAAGTTTTCCAAGATCTGAAATTACATATTCATACCGCAAAAATCACCACGTTTGGTGAAAAAGCAGAAGATGTATTTACCGTATCTAATGCTGATGGCCAGCAGTTAACCGAACAAGAAAAAACTCTACTAAGTGAACGCCTTCGTGGTGATATCACTTAAATTGAACTCACAGGAATTATCATGAGCAACTTACAAGCTACAATTGAACAAGCATTCGAAAATAGAATGTCTATTACACCAAGTACTGTCACGCCAGAAGTAAAAGATGCAGTGCTTTCTGCACTTGCCGCCCTCAACAATGGTAGTGCACGTGTTGCAGAAAAAGTTGCTGGCGAATGGGTAGTACACCAATGGCTTAAAAAAGCCGTATTACTTAGTTTTCGCATTTGGGACAACACTGTGATTGACGGTGCTGAAAGTAAATTTTTCGATAAAGTTCCATTAAAATACAGCAATTACACACAAGAAATGTTTGAAGCTGATGGTGTTCGCGTTGTACCGCCTGCAGCCGTTAGAACGGGTAGCTTTGTCGGTAAAAATGTTGTTGTTATGCCAAGCTATATAAACATTGGCGCTTTTGTTGACGAAGGCACTATGGTTGATACTTGGGCCACAGTTGGCTCATGTGCTCAAATTGGTAAAAATGTCCATTTATCTGGTGGTGTCGGCATTGGTGGCGTATTAGAGCCACTGCAAGCAGGGCCAACTATCATTGAAGACAACTGCTTTATCGGCGCTCGTTCTGAAATTGTTGAAGGCGTTGTTGTTGAAGAAGGTGCTGTAATATCAATGGGTGTCTATATTGGTCAAAGTACACGTATTTTTGATCGTGAAACGGGTGAGGTACATTATGGTCGCGTTCCGGCAGGCTCGGTTGTGGTGCCAGGAAACTTACCGTCTAAATGTGGGACTTATAGCTTATACGCTGCGATAATTGTGAAAAAAGTAGATGCTAAAACACGTGCTAAAGTGGGCATCAATGCACTACTTCGTTCAGTTACTGACGAGTAATATTTAAACAAAAACCAATAAACGCTAAATTTTTGACACTAAGAAAAGTGGCTTAATTTGGCGTTTTTTTATGCTCAATTGAAAAATAAATAAACAAATTAATTGTTTTAACTAGAGGGACTTAGTAACAAAACAAAGCTAAATCTTTCCGTCAAAAATACGTTTGGTATAGCCCTTGCTCTATTGGGTTAAAGGCAGTAACTAAGCAGTTAACCATGATGACATTTAAAACTTTATTTAGCTTAATATTAATCACCTTGATCAGCGCATGCTCTAGTACTCAAGAGTATAGTTATCAAGATTATCCAATAGAGAAAAAATCGTTAACTAACGATACCGAATTGCTCGTTAACTTACTAAAGCGCCCTACTACTGCAGATCAAATAATGATGGCACAATTTGCCGCAACACAATCACAATATTTTAATTTGCCACAAGTGAGCTACGTCAGAATTAGAGGCAATAAGCAGTCTAACAGTATTGAAAGCGACAATAGTCAACCTCAACATCACTTAGATATTTTATATAGCAATATTGAAGCGAACCTAGCGCAGGTTTCTGCACCTTACTAGGCTAGCTCTACTTGCCATTCCAGCTGGTCAAATAACTGCTGCCACTGTTGGTCAAATGAAGCCGATATCATTATCGGCTTTTTTGTTACTGGATGATCAAATTGCAAACTCTGTGCGAACAACATCAAGCGTTTAAAGCCAAACTCTTGGTGAAAAAATGGGTTTTGCTTGTTATCACCATAATTTACATCACCGATAATAGGAAACCTAAGGTGCGCTAGATGCCGCCTTATTTGATGTCGCCTTCCTGTTTTAGGTTTAAGCCTTACCAACGAATAGCGAACGCTATCATAACGCCCAACTGGTTTATTAATTACCCCTTGTTGCAAGGTCTGGTATTCGGTAATCGCCAGCTGAGCTTCCTTGTCTTGACTCGCAAATTTATCACCTATTTTATCTAGCTTAGGTTTGAGTGGGTAATCTACTACACCACATTCATTCAAAAAGCCTCGCACCAACGCGAAGTAAGTTTTTTCAATTGCCCTTTGATCAAACAGTTCGTTAAGTGCTTTTGCTGTTTTCTCGTCAAGTGCAAACAACAGCACACCGCTTGTTGGTTTGTCGAGTCGATGAATTGGGTAAACATATTTACCCACTTGATCACGCACTAGCTGCAAAGCGAAATATTTTTCATGGCGGTCTAAAAAACTACGATGAACGAATAGTCCAGCAGGCTTATCCACCGCTACCATATAATCATCTTGATAGAGAATATTTAATACCGGTTTTTCATCCAGTTCGCATTCATTTAATTGTTCAGTCATGATCATCAATTAGTCCACACTGTCTACTACGTAACGTATCGCCACAAAAAAATTTTGTTGATAATGAACTTAACATCGCACTTAATAGTGCTTTTAGTGCACGTAGTTGTTGAATATCTCGAGTCATCGGAATTTCTCATAGTGTTATCGGCATATTATCGGTAAAATTCCCGACAAATTCGACTAGTAATTAAGTTATGGATCGCATAGATACTATTTCAGAGCTTTTGTTGTGCTCTGGCTCCCAATATCGCATCTACGATATAGGTAGAAAAATAACCAAAATTTCAAAAGAAGACTTTAATCGCCTAGAGCAAAATCAAATGCCCTATCCATACCCAATTCAGGGGCATGCTATTTTTGCAGTTGCATTTTGGCAAGTAAAAGCTAAAACGCCATATTTGTGGTTTATTAAACTACCACTTGATGAGAGAGGTTTATTAAACCAAGGCGCAAGGAATCATTTTATTGCGATTATTGTTGAAGCACTTGGTTCAGATCTTACTGTCGATCCTTCTGAAAAACAGCAAGAACTGCTAAATAGTAACCCGTACCATGTACAACCTGCAGAATATAAACTTGCTGCAATTAATAGCTTAGTGCGAAAAGAACTCAAGCAAAGTGCCAGTATTCACTTTGAGCATTTTCAAACCTATATCAACGGCCAAATGGCATGGGATGACTGGAAAAACATAGGTATTCAGGGAATCAACGATTTAGCTTGCGAATTATCGCAGCCAGAAATAGCTCAAGCTGTTGCGGCGAATGTAAAGCAATTTCCTGAGCAGGTATTCTTCCCATTGTGTCAGGCACTTGAAAATCACGAGTTACCACTGTCTATTATCGACGCCCTTCTCGAACTCGAGAAAAACAGAAATGAACATGCAATTACCGTACATGTCATCCGAGCATTTTCTAGCACCACAGAGCATCCGCATGTTCAGCAGTTTATCGCATCATTGTTAAACGAACCGCAAACCGACGATATCTATATCACAATTGCTGGTCGTTGCTGGCAAGCTATATCAGCACAAGGTCTTGAACAACTACTCTCGGGGTTAGCCAAACAGAAAGATTTAGCGCTATTCAGTGCTATTTTTAAAGATCTAGTTGCAATTCCTTTACTAAGGCCTCATGTATTTGCATTAATGCGCAGTGATACACGCAGCGATGCTCTAGCAAAAGCTATTGGGCAACTATTTAATTGAAAGAGTAAAGTTTATGGGTGATATTTACCTACTACTCGGTATTTTCTTGATCGGTTGGTATTTTTGGTATTTAAGAAAGGTTGCGGAAATGGCACGAGTGCATGCCGTTCGTTACTGTAAACAACAAGGATTGCAATTTATTTCAATTGCCAGACAAAGTGCCAAACCAAGCTTTGGAAAAAGAGAAGGTATTTATATTAAAAGCTGTTTCGAATTTGAATTTAGTGGTGACGGGGAATCTAGTGCTATAGGAATTATCCATCTTAATGGATTAAGGCTTAATCATATCGATCTACCTGCTTACAAGATATAGTCTTAATGTTTACTCCATAAAAAAAGCCAAATGTAATGACATTTGGCTTTTTATTTGTGTTTTATGTTTTACAGCAATTTAACCGTTATTTAAGGCTGATTGTCGTGTGCACTTCTGAGCCATCTTGATGATCAGGTTCAAACCAACGAGCTGTAACAGACTTAGTTTGTGTCCAGAAACTAATGGTTTGCTTACCATTTGGCCCTAAATCACCTAATTTTGACGCACGAGAACCAGTAAAGCTGAAGTAAGCTACAGGTACAGGGATCGGTACATTAATACCTACTTGACCTACATCAATATCATTTTCAAATTTACGAGCATTCCAACCACTCGATGTAAATAATGAAGTACCGTTACCATTAGGGTTAGCATTAATAATTTCAATCGCTTCTTCTAATGTATCAGCTTCCAGTACACATAACGCTGGGCCAAAAATTTCTTGCGTATAAATATCCATATCAGTCGTTACGTTAGAGAACATTGTAGGACCAACAAAGTTACCTTTCTCATAACCTTCAACCACACAATCGCGACCATCTACTAGCAATTTAGCACCTTGTTCTACGCCAGAATTAAGAATGCGGATTATGCGCTCTTTAGCTTGCGGCGATACTACAGGGCCAAGATCAGCATCACGCTGTGTTCCTGGGCCAACTTTCATTAACTTGGCACGCTCAGCAATTTCAGGCAACCAGTTACGTGCTTCACCAACTAAAATAGTCACTGGGTTTGCCATACAACGCTGGCCTGCGGCACCAAAGGCACTACCAAGTAAATCGTTAATCGCGCGATCTTTATTAGCGTCAGGCATGATAACCATATGGTTCTTTGCGCCCATCATCGATTGACAGCGTTTACCATGTTTACTTGCATGATTATAAACATGTGTTCCAACATGAGTTGAGCCGATAAATGAAACCGCTTTTACTTCATCAGCTTCAATTAATTGATTAACTGTATCTGGACCACCATGAACAACATTAATAACACCAGCAGGTAAACCAGCTTCAATCGCTAACTCAACAAAACGAATAGTAGACGACGGGTCTTGCTCTGATGGTTTTAAAACAAATGTGTTACCACAAGCAATTGCAGGAGGAAACATAAATGCCGCTAACATCACAGGGAAGTTAAACGCAGTAATACCAACACCAACACCTAGTGGTTTGTTTAATGTATAAGTATCTACGCCTGTTGCAGCGTTATTCGCCATTTCACCAAGTTGTAAACGAGTAATAGAACATGCATTTTCAATTGCTTCTAATGCACGACCCACTTCACCTTCAGCGTCTGGTAAGGTCTTACCATGTTCTTCAGTAATTAACGCACCAATTTCTTCTACGTTATTACGTACTAGTTCTTGGAACTTAAGCATAATGCGCATGCGATTAGTTAATGAAACCTTTGACCAAGTTTTAAATGCGTCATGGGCTGCAGATACTGCTGCCTGTACTTCTTCCGGCGTTGCCATAGGCACACGAGCAACTACTTCTTGTGTTGCAGGGTTTAAGACATCTAACCAGTCATTTGATTTCGATTGTACTTTCTCACCGTTAATAATCAGTGGAATTTCTTTAATAGACATAAAAGCCCCTTTGTAAGTTTTCAGGACGAAGTAAAATTGCTGACTACGTTATGCCTATTTCACTTGAACAACAATATGCATAAGTGCAAAATACATTGCATATATACAAACCAGCTAATTTTTAAAGTGATAAGTTGATGAATTGGGACGATATTAAGATTTTTTTGGAAGTTGCTCGTACTGAAAAATTAACCGAGGCATCCAAGCGCTTAAGTAAAGATGTTTCGACGGTTTCTCGGCGCCTACATAAACTTGAAGAAAGCTTAAGTACTCAACTGTTTGAACGAACAACTGATGGCCACCGATTAACTGACGACGGTAAAGCTTTGCTCTGCCATGCCCAGCACATGGAAATTAATGCTAATCAAGCGCTATCTCAAATCAAAGATAACAACGCAGATAATTCAGGGTTGGTACGAATAGGGTTAACGGAGGCCTTTGGTAACTTCTTCATCGCCCCCAATATTCACTCGTTGCAAAATCAACATCCCAACCTAGCTATCGACTTAATTAATTTTACCAGAGATGTAAAAATAACGCGTAATGAAGCTGATATTGCCATTGCGCTAGAGATGCCTAAATCAAGTTCTGTCATAGGAACGAAACTATGTGACTACCGTTTACAATTATATGGTCATCAACGATATTTACATGAACAGGCACTTACCGTAAATAGCGCAAACCTGTCTAATCAACGCTGGGTGAGTTATGTAGATGAACTAATGTTTACCGAACAATTAAGCTACTTGAAAGAAATCGCCACTGAAATTACGCCTGTATATAGAAGTAATAGTGTAGTCAGTCAACATTCAGCGATTAAAAGTGGCGTAGGAATAGGCATTTTACCTTGCTTTTTAGCGGACCAAGACCCTAGCTTAATCAAGTTATGTGCTAATGAAATAAACATAAAGCGCAGTTTTTATCTAATCACACATCCTGAAAGTAAACGCCTGCCACGCGTTGCATTGGTATGGGAATTCTTAAAGCAACTTGCCAAGAATAAACAGTCACAATTAATGCCGAATTAAAACTAACAACTAAAGCTAACAATTAAAGTCAAACAGCATATTTTCTTCAGTATCGTTATATTTAACGATGCCTTGCCTGATAAAGCCGAGTTTTTCTAGCAAGGACTGTGAAGCCTGATTAGCTAGTGAGGTTATTGCTAATATTGGTCGATGATTCCCATAGTATTCAAGCACAGCCTGGCATGCTTCAAAAGCATACCCTTGCCGATAGTGATTATCTGAAATAGCGTATCCCAAATCAGGAGAATCCAAATAATCTCGTTTAAGTAAACCACACATACCGACTAACTCTCCGTTATGCAATTGCACGGCCATTAAGCTATAACCATGCTCTTTTTGACAAAGTAACGGACCTGTTTCTAAATATTCATGCGCTTCAACTTTATTGCTCACTTTTTTATCACCAATGTTGGCAATAAACTCTGGCTGATTGAGTAGCTCAACAATAAAACGCCAATCATCAAGCCTAAATGGCCGAATAGTTAGTCTTTTAGTTTTGATCATAAATTAATACACCTTTTCAATAAAAGATAGATACCTTTTCAAGGCATCACCACGCCCTAAATTCGGCTGACAAACACTTTTTTGATATTGATAATTAAATAAATCAAACCATAAAGATAAATGCTGAGCACTAATTTGTTCACCTAGTAGTGCTAACATACGTGAAGCTACTTGAGCAGTTGCCAACTGATTTTCAAGCACCGCCTCCCTAATGTAATTTTCTCGCGTACTCTCTCCTGTTTCACTAAAACTGACGACAGGAAACTTTTCCAAGTAAGGGCTTTTGCGAAACATCTTTTTGGCTTCTCGCCAACTTCCATCTAACAATATAAACAAAGGCTTTTTTCCTTGTTGAATTGGTAATGGCAATTCGTTTTCATATACAGATTGTTGCTCTGCTGCATATTGACTTGGAAACACGATAACTGGCACAAAAGTATCGTCAGACAACAACGCTAGTAAGTTAGCATTCGCTTCTGTTCTAGACCATATATAAGCATATGTATCAGGTACAACGTCAGCAATTAAACGTGCAGTATTGCTTGGTTTCAAGACCTCAGCATCATGCATAAGTATCAAAAATGCTGCTTGTGAACTGGTGCTTCTTTTATATTGGCATATACAGTTAAGCATAGATACTTGGCAGTTTTCACAACGAACAACTTTTTTACCTCGCGCATTAAATGGCTTAGTACTGATACTTTTTCGATGTTCGTATAGCCGCCGAATAGCGTGAGACATAGTTTCAATAATTAAATTAGCAGAGAGCTTTGTATGAGCAACATACAGATATATTTATTTAGTGCAACAAAAAAGCGCCTCGCGGCGCTTTAGACATAGTTTTATAAAGAAATTAGTAATCTTGAAGCAAAAAGCTACTAAGCTTTGTTTTTTCCATGATGGCTAACTTCAATAATGTTTATATCAGACAATGCATCTATTTCATTTTGCAACTCTGTTTCTAACTGATCAATAGCGACAATTGATTCACAAATTGCATCGGCCTTTTGCTCCAACGCTAATCCTCGCGTCTCCATTTGATGTTCAATACGCTGACCAAAATCTTCCATTCGCGTTTCAAATGCTTCCATATCGCCGCCAGAGAACATCATTTCTTGTCCTACAGCAATAAGCAATGATCCCATTGAGTTTTTAATGGCACGCTCAATATTTTCTTCAATACGTTGTTCGAATTCTTCGCCAAAAAAGTCTTCACCCACTACACCGTCTTCGCCAATTTCAATACCATTTTCTACCGATAATCTATTATCAATCTCGTTACTTAAATTGGCCAATTCATGCGTTAATTCCGCGCCAACTTCATTCCCTTCGCCTAGTAACTCATTAAATGCCAAATTAACACCTTCAGTTGCCAGTGCAATTCCTTCAATAGCAATAGACTTCACTTCCGGTACGACAGCACGAATGCTATTAGAATAATCCTGAACTAATGCAGCTTGAGAGGATGACAACATAATAGCCTCACCATCTACAATTAAGCCGTCTCTGCCAACTATTTGATATAGACTTTCACCATTTTTTGAAAACTCAATGCTATTGGTCGTAATTTTTACACCGGCATTTAAATCGACATCACACGAATCTGTATTTACGTCATGTGCCAAAATTGGTGTTGAAGCTAAAAGTAATGCGCCTGCCAAAATCTTTTTCATCATTTTATCCTTAAGTATTTAACTCTCAGATTTACTATTACAATACCAGTGCCAACATTTATTAATGTTAATTTTCAACAACTTAAAAAATCAATTGAGATTTTGATTATTTTCTTTTTTCAAAAAATAGCTTATTTCACTATTTATTAGTCAAATAGCCAGTTAGTTGCTGTTTGCTTGTCGGCGAAGTTTCTAACATCGAGTTGTTTGTTTTCAGCAATTTGCTGAATAAGCAGTTGTTTGTGCCCAATACTAGGCACTACTCGCGCTACCTTAAAACGCGACAAATTTTCTTTTAGTGACTTCATTACTTGTAATATTTCAAGCGAATCATAATCTAAAATTAACCTTGATGTATCAACGAGCAGCTTATTAACCTGTTTTTCATCTGCAACATTAAAAGTATCTTGATAGAAAGCTTTAATTTGTCTAGCACTAGCCGTACCCGTTAATTTGATGTCGATGTGATCGACATAGAGTTCCTTCTCAATATGAAATTGAGAGTTAGTCTTCATAAATACCTGTAAAGAGAGTTGAAAAAGGCAAGCAGTCTAAATATACGAATAATGGAACCCAGCCACCTTTGCTTATTAACATCAAGCGTTAGTTCTGTGGTTTTTCACGAGTGCTTTTTTAAGCAGCTTGCCGACAAAGGCGCGCATTCTGCCCAACTCATTGGACCAATTCAAGAGCCGTAAGGATTTTTGATGAAATCATAAAAGTAGATTAACGAATTTATAACATCTATTACAGTTTGATAAAATTTAATATAGTTAAGGTATGTGATACCTTTGGCAGCAAATTGCTCAAAACACACTATTTAAGCCACTAAATATGCCGAATAATTCTTCTAATTTTTCAAAAAAGCCAAATGGCACAGGCGTACATCGAATATTTAAAGCCGCATATTGTTCATATAAAGGTTTTAAAGCAGCTTACGAGCATGAGGCGGCCTATCGGCAGGAGCTATTAATGTGCATTATTTTGGCGCCAATATCATTTATTATTGCCAACAGTTCAACGCAGTTGATGGTGCTATTAATGACCTTAGCATTTGTTTTGTTTGCTGAAATTATCAATTCAGCAATTGAAGCTTTAGCCGACAAAATAACTACAGAGCATGATGAATTAATTGGAAGAGCGAAAGATTTAGGCTCGGCTGGCGTATTTATTGCCTTTGGTTTACTTGTTTTTTGCTGGACCTACGTAATTTTTGAACGCTTTAGTGCGTAATAAAAATAATATTATTGGGCGAGATTTTTCATCCATTTTTTGGAGTAAGCTCGATAACCAAAGCACAATACCTTTACAAGCTCTTCAGAGTATGCAGCCAAAGCAACCCAAATTAATGGTAATTGCCAAATCACCGCCGCAATATAGGTTAGCGGGATACTTACTATCCACATGCCAAATATATCCGTATACATACAGTACTTGTTGTCTCCCCCTGCACGTAATACTCCCATGGCTAAAGTCATATTACTGACTTTCAACCAAGCACCAAATACAATTAGCATAAACACCTGTCCAGCGAGATCGAGTGTTTGAATAGGCATACTTTGATACGGACTCAATATTATCGGTTTTAAGAGTATCATTACACCACCTAATGCAATGGCAACTATCGGACTAAGCAATAAAAATGATTTTGCTATTTGCCAAGCTTTCTCATAACTTTCAGCTCCTAAACTTTGACCAACCATAATTGAACAAGCCGATGCAAAGCCAAAAAACAATGATAAGAAAACGCCTTCAATCGGTGAAATTAGGCTCATTACAGCTAAAGCTTGTGTGCCGAGCTGACCATAGATCAACTGATAAACAAACGTACCAACTGACCAAATGCCAAAACTAATCATCATAGGCCATACTAGATTGAACAGATGAGACCAGTCATTTCGATTTTTTAGTAATTGCCAGTCTCCTGCTTTTGGAGCAAGCATATGTTTTACTTTAACGAGAAAAGCAATCAATAAACTTAGGTGTAATATTCTCGATAAAAGTGTTGCCCACGCTGCCCCTTCAACTCCAAGAGCAGGAACACCTAACCCACCATTTATTAACCAAAAATTTAAAACAACATTAAATAATATTGCTAACACACTAAATATCATTGGCAGTTTCACCTGACCAATACTTCGTAGCGCATTTTCAATATTTAAAATTACCCCAACACAAACGAGGCTTGGCATTGTTATCCATAAGTACCCTTCTCCAAGGGCAATTACATCAATATCACTTGACGCCCAGCCGATCACATCGGCAGCAAAGAAAAAACTAGCAACTGCAATTGGTGTAAACGCAATAACTGCAAAAATAGACGCCATTTGAATCGTTTGTCTAATTTTTTCAGATTTTCCTGCGCCAAAATATTGAGCAGATAACACACCTACTCCCCATGAAAGGCCTATAGCAATGACTAAAACAACAAATTGTATTCTGTTGCCAAGACCGACTGATGCGACAGCAGCATCACCTAGATGACCAACCATCACGACATCTATCATACTAAGCAAAGTCACCAATACGTTTTGCAGTGAAATAGGCCACGCAAGTTTAAAAGTTTGCTTGATTTGCGTTAATTGTGGCGATCCAGGATTAGTCATTAATGATTTAAGTGCAGAAATAAACGTTTAAAAATAAGATTTTAACTCGAATGATAAATAAAGTAGCGCTGAATACGTATTAATTGATAAGTAAAAATTGCACAAATGCCAATAGATACATATATTAGCGTCAAACAAGGAGTCATTATGTACCTGAAATATTCAACTTTCCTCTCTGCCGTCTTTTTTTCTCTGTCAACAACAGCCTCAACAGCGCCAGCACCACTTGTATCAATTGATACTCACGATGCGTTTTTCAATGCGATAAAACAACATTGCGGAAAGGCATATGAAGGAAAAGTCACAGTAGATACTGCAAATAGTAATTCATTCTTGAACAAAAAATTAGTTATGCACGTTAGGCGTTGCAATGAGCAAGAGCTTCAAATTCCATTTCATATAGGTGACGACGCATCGCGCACCTGGATAATCACTAAAACCGGCTCAGGGCTCTCTTTAAAGCATGATCACAGACATAAAGATGGCAGTTTTGATAGACAAACGATGTACGGTGGTCACACACTCGACGCTGGGTGGAATGAAGCACAGTCATTTCCGGCAGATCAATACTCAAAAGAAATATTTGTTGAGCAAGGAATACCACAATCCATTGGAAATACATGGCAAATGTTTATTTATCCTGGCAAGTTTAGTTATCGACTTGTCAGACAAGGAAGAGAGTTTAAGGTGGACTTCGATTTAACCAAATCTATAACTCCTCCTAAAGCGCCTTGGGGTTATGTTGATTAACAAACATAAAAAATGCGGCTCGAAAGAGCCGCATTTCTTTATCTAGCTTTGTCGTGCATCCTGCACACAATAGTGTTTCCCGCTTCATCCATAAAAAAGCTGTCCCTAGTATATCCTAGCAATTCCGTCTGCTTTCCTTCACCCCGTCCTAGAGAATGCATGTCCACATGCACCACACACCTTGTGTTAAAGCTAATCCCTTTAGTCTTCCTGACGTTAACTTTCCTTTGTTAACTCACATCCATGTTGTATCATCCTATGCAACACCTTGTTGCATGACTCCATCCTAGAGCCTCCATTGACAGGAAATCATTTCCTGTGTCGTCCTGACAGTTGTAATATTACGTTATCAGTTGTAATAAACTACCTAGTCAAATAAAACTTTCTTAGAAAATTAGCATGCAAACTCAACCAAAAAACAACAACGCATTGTTTTAAAAGGGCTTTATTTCATGCAATTTCATTATTTCCACTGAACATTCCTTTATCTCTCACAGCTTTGTGCGATATGTCTTACAGAGTTACTTCCAAATCAGTCATTGTATACTTTAAGAGGAAGTTCAAATTGAGTAGTTATAAAAAAAGCACTATAAATCAGTGCTTTTTCGTTAAGAAGTCTTTTAGCATTCGCCAATCCCCAATAAAGCTGTACCAAGGATAGGTAAAGGTAGCAGGCCTATTTTTTTCAAAAAAGAAATGCCCAAGCCAAGCGAAAGTGTACCCATTAATCAAACCATAAAATAAATACATTGGTTTTAATTGGATTACAGCCAACACCAGCCAACATAGTGCAAGGCCGCTACCAATATAATGTAGCACTCGACAAATTTTATTCTGATGTTGCGATAAATAAAACGGATAAAAGTCTTCAAAGCTCTTATACTTTTTTTCGCTAGTCATTTTTGTCTCCACGATAATGAAGCATCAGCGCACCACTAACCTTGCCGACCTGGACCTCCTCAATATACTCGTAATCCACATCTTTAAAAAATTCACGGTACTTATCATTTGTTGCATACACTGCCACACCTTCACTATCGGGATGTTCTTCCAACACTGTATTTACCGCAGCCATTAAGTAATGACCAAAGCCATGATGTTGATGCAACGGGTGAATAGCGATAAAACTTAACATATGAAATTTTTTTAGGGGCACAGCAGACATAATGATTCTTTCTTTTTCCATCATTTGCTTAGTTGAAAAGTAGCCTGCACTTAACAGCATTTTTAATCGCCAATGCCAAAATCGTTCAAAACCTACACCGTCATCTGGTCCATTTAAACAAGCGACTCCCACCATAGCCTCACCTAGGTATAGGCCGACCATTGGTTGTTTTGCTTGCCAAAACACGCCTAATTCTTCTCTGATCGATGCACGTAATCGTTGCTCGTAATCTTCTTTGTCACCGTTGAAAATTTCTAAAAAAACCGGATCATCATGATATGCCTGATATAGCAGAGAAGCCGCAAGCTTCATATCTTCTGCGGCCAAATATGTGGCTCGTATCTCTACATTAGTGTCTGCTGCGGTTGCAGTATCGTTCATAAGCTCCCCCATTGATTGAGTGCACAAAACCTCACCCTTCAATTTTTGACTATTTTTATTTTTGTTGTTAGCTCACCTTAGCAGTAAGGTAAGAAGTAGGTCAATATTCAATCAGTTTACATAAATAAACAGCTATACTTATCTTTTATTGACTTATACGCCCAATAGGTAGAGTTATGGATACTTTCGAGCACAATATGGCAAATCTATTTGCTCAACTAGGTTTGGCAAATAGTTCACAAGATATCGACAAATTTATTGCTGAAAATAAAGGGCTTCCAAGCAATGTATCATTAGCAAAAGCAAACTTTTGGAATAGTTCTCAAGCAAGTTTTATTACTCAAGCAATAAATGAAGATGCAGATTGGGCAGAAGTCGTAGATATACTTAACTCTATGTTGAGAGATTAGCAACAAAAAAAGGCGCTTGTAGCGCCCTTTTCTTAACACAGTATTAGTATTTTATAGCTGTGCGTATGCGGTATCGCCCCAGCTCACCAACATGCCATTTTTGAAGATAAGCGGAGTACATTCATCTTTTGTAGTGACGCCATCTTTATGCTTTCTGTTTGTACGGTAATAAAGCACCTGAATACTTTCACCATCTTTTTGGTAAACTTCATTGAAATCTGCCACACCTAGGCGACCTTGTACATCACCAAAACTAGAGTTAACTTGCAGGCTAGCAATTTTTTTGCGGTTATCATATTCACGATCATTAAAGTCATAGCTGTAATGACCATCGTCGTCTCCACCAACAGAAACAACACATCCAGTTAAGCCAAACGTTAAAGGTAAAGCAGCTAATAGTACGACAAGTGACTTTTTCATATTTTATAAATCCCTGAGATTGTTTATTATTGACTAACTTACAGCAAACTTTGCACCAACTTAATAAGCCATTGTTTTATAAAAAAATATTAATTTTTAAAACAATTGCACAATTTGCAGGTTGGTCATTTTTACTAATATTTATTAAATAACTTAAGTGATTGCGCATAATGACTATAAAAGATGAAATATTATCCATAGCTAACCAACTTGCTAACGAAGGCATAAATCCTAGTGTGGCTAAAGTTAAGGCTCGATTAAGCGAATCAGCGTCCTTACCTACCATTATTAACACCCTAAAAAGTTGGCAACATCAGCCAGAAAACACTGAGGTGAAAAAGCCAGATACACCTATAGAGAGTGAAATTAACGTAAGTGAATTAGACGTGGCTATAACAAAAGCGCTACAGCCATTAAAAGAAGAAATAGCCGAAATTAAACAACTACTTATTGCCATTAATGAAAAGTTAGATTGCTAGTCATAGATAACAGGGGTTAATTGTCCAAGAAATTCGGATAAATTGTTGGCCAATTTTTTATGAGCAGTTTTACCAACTTGCTCAACCCAAACTTCACCAGAGTCGTTATTAACAGATAGGATAAAGTCATCTTGATCGGTTAGCCCAAAAAATACCGTTATCGGTTGCTTTAACTTTTGCTTCATTAAAATATGGCCGATTACATTTTCCTGCAATCTATCAAAATCATCTTTATTCCAAGGTAACACAAAAGAAAGCTGGCCTTCTTCACAAGTTAAATCAAAGCTTTCACTATAAACGGACGTGAAAAACACTTTAATGTCGTTATGTAAACTAAAGCCTAATGCTTGCTCTACATTTTCAAAAGATAATTCATCAGTTATTTCCACCGGCTGCCAGTAATTAGCGTCTTGAGAGTATTCTCCTTGTTCACAAGGCGAAAGCCATTGGTCATCTTTTTCTACAACAGGTAAGTGGCCATGCTTTTCTCTAAATTGCTGAACATAGTGTTGGCATAAAGTTGTTAATTGATGTGTTAATTCAGCATTAAGGCATGTCATCGACAGAAGATTCCTAGTAAAATGGAGCGTATTAAGTTTTATATATGATATGACATGGCAAAATACCAAAACAGCAAGCTTTTGCAAGGACTAACGCTTGGGAAAGCAACTGAATACGCAAGTAATTACCAACCTGAGTTATTACAAGGTGTTCCACGTAGCTTGAACCGCGACGATCTTGAAATTAATCAAAATAAGTTACCTTTTAATGGTGAAGATATTTGGTATGGCTATGAACTTTCATGGTTAAACCAGAAAGGGAAGCCTCAAGTGGCTATTGCCGAGTTCAGCTTTCCATGTAGCAGTGAAAATTTGATCGAATCTAAATCTTTCAAACTTTACTTAAATAGCTTCAACCAAACAAAGTTCTCTTCGTTTGATGAAGTTGAAGCGCTTTTAGTAAAGGATTTATCTTTGACTGCAAAAGCGACGGTTCGCGTAAAACTATTTGCCGTTGATAAATGCCCTGTACTAGAAATTGCTCATAGTAATGCCCAATGTATCGATGAATTGGATGTTGAGATCACTCACTATGATTATCAACCAACTTTACTAGCAACTAGTAGTGAAAAGTCAGGTCCGCTGGTTAATGAAAACCTTGTTAGCCATTTATTAAAGTCTAACTGTTTAATCACAAACCAACCGGATTGGGCCAGCGTTTATATTAGTTATTATGGTCCCCAAATTGACCATGAAAAGCTGTTGCAATACGTCGTATCTTTTCGCCAGCATAACGAATTTCATGAACAATGCGTAGAACGTATATATTGCGACCTAATGCATTTTTGTAAGCCACAACAGCTAACTGTATTTGCTCGATATACAAGACGAGGTGGACTGGATATCAACCCGTACCGAAGCTCAGAGCAAAGCAAGCCACCAGCGCTTCGAACATTTAGACAATAAAAAAAGCACCTCTCGGTGCTTTTTTTATTGTCAAACGGCTAATTTTTATTTACTTACTAACCCTAGGTAATTCTAAACCTGTCCATGCTTTAAAGAATGCTTTCTGCTGTTCACTAGCCTCTTTTATCGCATTAATTTTTAACTGCTCGGCAGGTGTTTCGCCAAGCTTAACAGTTTTAGTATTTAAGGCATCACGTCTAAAGAAGGTAACGTCTATTTTTTGTTTAGGTTTAAAGTTTTTCAAACGCTTTTTCAGGTCTTTATCAGCTACTCTAAGGCCATCGATAGCAATAATAATATCGTCTGTTGTTAATCCTGCTTGCCATGCAGGGCTTCCTTTTTCAACCGAGGTTA
The DNA here is from genome assembly GCF_012932965.1 of Thalassotalea algicola. Taxonomy (GTDB): domain Bacteria; phylum Pseudomonadota; class Gammaproteobacteria; order Enterobacterales; family Alteromonadaceae; genus Thalassotalea_F; species Thalassotalea_F algicola. The sequence goes on from NZ_JABBXH010000007.1 coordinate 121,272, forward strand.
TAATAAGCCCGTTTGCATGAGGCTTAGTACTAATACCAGACCAAGCTTTTTTCTTATTGCCTTTCCCGTAATTTATTTCTAAACCGGCTTTTGATAGTAATTTATCAAAGTCAGGTTTAGCATAGCCATCAATATTTTGTTGCCACCAATCTTGGTAATCTTCACCGGTTACTCGCTCTAAGATATTCAGCATATCTTGATCATTAAATGTTTTTGGAATGCTGTATTCCTTGTACAGAATGTCATGAACATTACGGTAGCTTTGCGATAAATTAGTTTTTGATAAAATATCAAAATCCAACACCCAAGAAACTAAGAAACCTTCAGAATAAATATTAACACTGTGATTTCGGCCATAGTCCCCACCTTCACTGATCCATTTATCAAAGCTAGCCTCTGCGACTGTTTGACTTTCCCGGCCAGGTTTGTGCAGATATCCGTTAATACGTTTAGCTAAATTATTAAGCCACTCTTTAGCCGTCATAATGTCGCCACGCATTAATAATTGGTTTTGCAAATAGCTGGTTGAACCTTCAGAAAGCCATAAGAGGTTTGAGTAATTTTCACCTTGATAATTGTAAGGAACCAAACCTTCAGGGCGGTATTGTTTAACATTCCACGTGTGTACAAACTCATGCGCGGCCGTACCAATAAAGCCTAAATAATCTTTGCGTTCTGCAAAGCTAAAACGAGAACGTTGAATAATGGTTGAATTTAGATGTTCAGTAGCCCCTCTTGCGCCACTTGTTGCATGAACCATAAACACATATCGTTCAAATGGGTAGTCAGACCAAATACTACTTCCCTGTGCAACTAGCGCTTTAAGGTCTGCAACCATTTTTTTACTGTCGTAATTACCTTTGCCCCATATCACCAGCTCATAATCTCTGCCATCAACCTCAAATTGATGAAATTCATTGATACCAGTCTCAATCGGTGAATCGATTAGTACGTCATAATCCGGTGCGATAAATTGATGTTTATTCCGCCCTTTCTTTAAGCCAGAAACACTGCGCCACTTCTTGGGAACTTTTAACTGAACAATGTATTTATCGTCGCGAGTTTCATCGGTGTACATAACGACACCAGAGGCGTCAATAAAGGCATGGCTGTCATCAACATGGCGTGTCCTAAAGCCCAGTTGATTAGCATACACTTGATAATTAACAGTCACTCCATCGGATAAGTCACCCGTAATTCGCCAAGTGTCTTTGTCAATTTTATGCCATTGCAGTTTCTGATCAGCGAGTGAAAACTCTCTAATTCCATTAGCCAAATTCAATATTTCATACCGTCCCGTTCGCCACGTTGGAAGTTTCAAATCTATTGATTTTTGCTTAGTTTCAGGAAGAGAAATTCCAACTTGAGCATAATGATGCTCTGCTTCAGATAAATCGATTTTCACTTTTACATCAGCAAGCGTACCTGCTGAAAAAACACCGGTTAATAAATAAAATGGTAAGCTAAAGCGTCGTAAACCGTTGGGCATTTTGAACCTAATTTCATTTTGAAAAATGACGTTAGTTTACCTATTTAGTATACAATTTCTATGCTCTACGAATAAATTTAAGTTAAATGTGATATCTATTTACAAATTTATAACCAATATCATAGTTTTATTGGAGGTTCTGATATAAAGTGAAAGGTATATCGAACACGTATGTCACATTAGTTTTTCGCTGCAACTGCATGAAAAACAAATGTATTTAGGGAAACCTCTCAGAATGAGTGAAAAGTCTGTAATTCAAAATCAATTAAAACAGTTAAAAACTAAGCTTGATGCTTCAATTAATGCTCGCTCACAGATTGAAGACGACTTTAATAAACGCTCTATTTTGTTGACCGAATTTATCGCAAAGCTTTCACGATTATGTAAAGGGTTAGATCTAGAGCTAGACAACCGCTTAGCTAAACTTAGAGCGCTTTTGAAAAAAGCAGCTCCACTTCCTGATATTGAAAAAGAAATCACTAATTTATCCAAATTGTTAAACAAGCAAGCGTCAAAAAATGAAAATAATATTCGTAATATGCACAATGAGTTTCACCAAGCTGGTGCTATGTTGCAAAAAGCGAAAGGTTTACCACCGCAAGCTCGACGAGAATTACGCAGTTTATTAACTGAAAATACAGAAAGTAAAGACGCCTTAATTCAATATGTGCCTAAACTTAGTGAGTTATTATCTATTTATTCAGAAGTAGTCGCTGCAAAAGATAATATTAAAGTATCAGGTAAGGATTTTGCTGCGACAAACGGCAACTCGGCTCATACAAACAATATTGATCTCGCGAGTTATATTAATAAATTTATTAGTATCCTAAATGGCATTACACTTTCAGATAAACAACAGCAAAAGCTTAACAAGCTTAAAAGTGATTTCGCCAATTCCTCATCGATGGATGAAACACTGCTCAGTAAAATAGTTGAAGTATTCAACATTGTTGCCGCAGATATGGAGCAGGAGCGAAAAACAGCTAAGACTTTTTTATCCACATTATCTGGAGCCCTATCCAAGGTTCAACGTGCTGTTAAATCAACGATTACAGATTCTGATGAACAAAAGGAATTACATGAGAAAATTAATCAAAAATTAACCATTCAAATTGGCGAAATGACGAGTGTTGTGGAGTCGGCAACGTCTTTAACTGAAGCGAAAGCTGAACTTAACGACAAAATAGAAGGAATTGCCCAAACTGTAGAAGCAAAATCACTTAATGAATTAGAGTATTTTACTTCTCTCGAGCAGCAACTCAAAACCATGCAACTAAAAGTGATTGAGCTGGAAAAACAAAGTCAAACTTTCGAGAAGCGCTTGATAGAACAACAGCAAAAAAGCATGCTTGATGCTTTAACCAAACTGAACAATCGTGCTTCTTTTGACGAACATATCGCAAAACAAATGGTTCGTTATCATCATAAGCCATTTGAGTTAGCGATAGCTGTACTCGATATAGACGACTTTAAGCGAATTAATGACACCTATGGCCATACTGCGGGTGATAAAACACTACAAGTTATCGCCTCTACATTAGTTAAATCACTTGATGATAATGTATTTATTGCGCGCTATGGCGGAGAAGAGTTTGTATTAGTGTTTGATAGTTTAAGCTATGGTGATTTAATGGTGGCGTTAGATAGTTTACGTAACAATATTGCTAAGCTACCTTTTAAGTTTAAAAACAATAAAGTCAGTATGACTACTTCAATAGGTGTTACTCACATTAGGAAGGGAGATAACATTCATAAAGCGTTTGAACGCGCAGACCAAGCACTGTACCAAGCCAAGAACAAAGGAAAGAATCAGGTTATTTACTCACAATAAATTACTTTCCTATTGTCTACTTTCATCTGAGCAAAGGGGATCGTTATGCATACATTAGTAAACCCTGTTGGTAACATGAACTTGTTATCACAAATAGAAGTCGATCAATTACAAGAATCTGCTGGCAGCAAACTTTATCAATTATATCGCAATTGCTCACTCGCCGTGTTAAATGCGGGTAGCCATACTGATGATGCTGAACAAATCTATCAGCAGTACCAAGACTTCAATATCAAGGTATTAAGAAGAGAGCGTGGCGTAAAGCTAGAGTTATTCAATCCCCCCAAAGAAGCATTCGTTGATGGCAAGATTATTTTAGGTATAAGGGAACACCTATCTGCAGTGCTTAGGGATATATTATTTATCAATGACAAGTATTCTACGCTGTGTGAAACCCTTAAGTGTGAAACTGAAAAAACAACGCATATTGTCTTTGATATTTTAAGAAATGCTAACGCTATTTTACCCGATAGCCAGCCAAATCTTATTACCTGTTGGGGTGGTCATTCAATTAACACCAATGAATACCAATACACTAAAGAAGTTGGCTATCAACTTGGATTACGTGGTTTTAATATTTGCACTGGTTGTGGTCCAGGTGCAATGAAAGGCCCCATGAAAGGCGCAACTATCGGTCATGCTAAGCAACGTAACCAAACAGGTCGTTACTTAGGCCTTACCGAGCCTAGCATCATTGCAGCAGAGCCTCCAAACCCTATCGTTAATGAACTCATTATCATGCCGGATATCGAAAAACGATTAGAAGCTTTTGTACGTTTATCACACGGCATCATTATTTTTCCAGGCGGCGCCGGCACCGCTGAAGAATTTCTTTATATCTTAGGCATTTTATTAAACAACCAAAATGCTATGCAACAACTGCCCATTATATTGACTGGCCCTAAAGAAAGCGCTGATTACTTTATGGAAATTGACGCATTTGTTGTTGCAACTTTAGGAGAAGAAGTCAGAAAGCTATATAAGATAATTATTGATGATGCCCCACAAGTTGCTAAAACAATGAAACAAGCTTTAGAGGAGGTTTTAACCTTCCGAAAAGATAAAGGTGATGCATTTCATTTTAATTGGACCCTCGCCATTACTAGTGAATTTCAACAACCGTTTGAACCTAATCACGAAAACATGGCAAACTTAACAGTTAAGAGTGATATGGACACTGCAACATTAGCCGCCAATTTAAGACGTATTTTCTCTGGCATTGTTGCAGGTAACGTTAAGTCTAATGGCATTAAAGCAATTAGGGAACACGGTCCATTTATTATTACGGGCGAGCAAAAAATTATGGCATTAATGGACAAACTGCTTAATTCATTTGTAGAGCAGCAACGGATGAAATTGCCAGGCAGCAAATATATTCCATGTTATCAAATATCAAAGGATGTTAATTAAATGACCGCACACGTTGTATTAATAGATGCGCTTAATTTAATACGCCGAATATATGCGGTACAAGAACGTCCTTTTTTATTAAATAATGAGCTATCTGATAATACAAAGCAGCAAGTGCTATATAACACAGCGCAAGCTTCTACTACTGCACTGTCTAACATTTTAAGTACGTTACAGCCAACACACGCTGTGGCCGTATTTGATAGCGAAAAGCCTTGTTGGCGTTATGATATTTATCCCGATTACAAAAAGGGGAGAAAAAAGATGCCTGAACATTTATCGGCTACACTGCCGGATATTCAGGATCAATTTCTCTCCGTTGGAGTCGACTCTATCGAGCCTGAAGAAGATGAAGCCGATGACGTAATAGCAACGTTAGCGATTAAAGTTGCGTTAAGAAATCAAAGGGTGTCCATTGTATCTACTGATAAATGCTTTTTGTCGCTACTTAACGAAAATATCGAGGTTTATGACTACTTCAATCGACGATTTCTTGATAATCAATATATCGAAGATAAATTTAGTGTTAAATCAAGTCAATTAATTGATTTGTGGGCACTGACTGGTGATAGCACTAATAAAATTCCTGGAGTAGCAGGTATTGGGCAAATAACGGCAGCAGAGCTGATTAATACGTATGGCTCAGTTAATGCCATTTTGTCTGCAGATAAATTAAAGTCTTCAATTCAAGAAAAACTGGACCAAGGTAAAGATATGTTGCAGCTTAGCCACCAATTGCTGACATTAAAGCAAAACATTCCACTTGGTTTTAATTTAAAAGATATTCGATTAAATTAATTGATAAAATAATTAACAAAACGTAAACAAGCTATTTAAAAATATCTGCCAAATCGCTATGCTAAGCGCAGATTGAATGAAGGCTTATAAAATCAAAGCTTATGAACAAAAAAGTTATTTTTCGCATTCTTATGGCACTTGCCGTTTACGGCGTATTTGTGCTGCTTGTAGTTAATTTTTACGACGACAACCCAGCTAATATGAAATGGGAAGATCGCGAAGCATTCAATCGTCAATATATAGCTAAATTAAAGTTAGACAGTTTCACCTTTGAACAAGCAATAGAAAACCTAGGTAGTCCAGATATTACCGAAGCTAAAAAAGTAGGTGAGACTAATTATCAGGTTATGTTCTACCGTACACAGCATATGAAGTCTGACGGCATCACGACTCAAGAAGAGTGCACGCCATTATTATTTAGCAATGGTTTGCTAACGGCGATAGGTAATGTCGCCTATGAACAATTTAAGTCCCTTTAACCTTCCCTATTATGCTTTAGTCTAATTTACGTATGCTTAAAAGCATGCGTAAATAAATGTATGGCTGAAAGTTTTAACACTGGCTTACACGACAAAGCCATGGTATAAAACGCGCAATTTTTCAAAGTGGTATGACGAGCTGCAAAGTTGCACTTTTCAGCTATGCTTTGAAAGCACTTCTTTTAAATATTTAAAGGTAAATTAAATGGCTAAGCAAACTATCACAGTAATTCCAGGTGACGGTATCGGTCCCGATATTATTGATGCAACAATCAAAGTATTAGATAAAGCAGGCTGTGATTTTGACTATGAGTTCGCTGATGCAGGTTTAGTAGCATTAGAAAAACATGGTGAACTAGTTCCTGAAGAGACCTTAGAGTTAATCAAGAAAAACAAAATCACGTTAAAAGGCCCATTAACTACACCAGTTGGTGAAGGTTTTACGTCAATCAACGTAACATTACGTAAACAATTCCAGTTATATGCAAACGTTCGCCCTGTACTTTCATTTAAAGGTACTAAAGCACGCTACGAAAACATCGATATCATTACTATTCGTGAAAATACACAAGGCATGTACTCAGGTCTTGGCCAAACAGTATCTGATTGTGGTGAAACAGCTGAAGCGATGAGCCAAATCACTCGAGAAGGTGCTGAGCGTATTGTAGAGTTTGCTTACGAGACTGCACGTAAAGAAGGTCGTAAAAAGGTAACCGCTGTTCATAAAGCAAATATCTTGAAATCGACTTCAGGCCTTTTCTTAAAAGTGGCGCGTGAAGTCGGTGAACGTTACCCTGATATCGAATCTACTGAAATGATCGTAGATAACTGTTGTATGCAGTTAGTAATGAACCCTGAACAATTCGACGTTATCGTAACGACTAACCTATTCGGTGATATCTTATCTGACTTATGTGCTGGCTTAGTTGGCGGTTTAGGTATGGCTCCAGGTGCAAATATTGGTCAAGATTGTGCAATTTTTGAAGCCGTTCACGGCAGTGCGCCGGATATCGCAGGTAAAAACTTAGCAAACCCTACTTCAGTTATTCTTGCTGCGATTCAAATGCTTGAGTATTTGGAAATGGGTGATAAAGCTGATGCAATTCGTAAAGCAATTACCGAAGTAATTGAGTCAGGCGACCGTACGACACGCGATCTAGGTGGTGAGCACGGTACTACAGACTTTACTGAAGCTTTATTAGAGCGTTTATAAGAAGTTAGTTATACGCTTAACATTCAGTAATTAAACAAAGGGCGCTAAAATAGCGCCCTTCTTATATGTGTAATTTCTTAAATTCTATTTATACAAAGTACACTTCATTAATCTTTAGCTAATGGCGGCGGCGATAGTAATCTCGCATGCACAGTGATCTCTTCGCGATCGTAATATAAGTGCTTAGCATACATTTCATATTTCACTTTATGCTCAGCAAAAGTATCTTTGATCATTTGTAGATCTTTTTGTACTTGTTGGTAACGCCCTTTCATCGGCAATTTAAGGTTGAACATAGCTTCTTTACAATAGCCATGTAATAGCCACTGCGCCATCAGGTAGGCAACACGATGTGGCTTCTCCACCATGTCACAAACAAGCCAATATACATTTTTTTTCACTGGTATGAATTTGAAACCGTCAACCATTCGATGCTTCACTTGCCCGGTTTCCATCAAAGACTCAGCCATAGGGCCATTATCAATTGATTGCACCATCATTCCACGGCGGACAAGTTGATATGTCCAGCCACCGGGTGCAGCGCCTAAATCAACAGCATTTAAGCCAGAGCTTAAACGGCTTTCTCGTTCATCTTTAGGTATAAAATATAAGAACGCCTCATCTAACTTAAGCGTTGAGCGGCTTGGCGCATTTGAAGGAAACTTTAAACGATTAATTCCCATCACATAAGGAGAAGTGTTGGTCCCTAATGAATAGCCAAGTTGTACTTCATTGCCAGAAAAGAACAAAGCATGAAGTACCGCCCCTTCGTTATCACCTTTTTCAGTTAGAATCTTATTCTTTCTAAGGCTTTGACGAAGCGGTACAGCGAGCTTCCTGCAAAACTTAGATAATGCTTTACCATCATTTGTGTCCGCAGTTTCCATACGTAAATCTGCGTATTGCCATTCAGTACCAAGCGATTCGACAATTGCTTCTACACGGTTGTAATCAGGCAACTCAATTTTGTCCGTTAACGTAACAAACCACTGCCTAGTAAAAATTAAGCGTTTTAATGGGAGCTTCTCGATAAGCTTCTCGGCATCTTCACTATTATGAAGATGAAAATAGACAATTCCTTCACGTTTAAGAATTTCGATGTAACCATACATCTCATTCCAAGCAGCTTTCTCTTGTATTTCCGCACCACACTCTTTTTCAAAGCCTGGACGACAATATAAAACAATGGAGGTTTTCATTCATTCTTACCTGTAGGAGTGCGAGTTAACATCGCATAAAAAAATAGACTAAGCCAAGCTAGTGAGAGGGTAACACCACCTAAGGGAGTTACTTTACCAATAAACGGCACAGCAAATAACGTTTTTAGATATAAGCTGACACTAAACCCTACTATTCCAATGAGAAATAACCACGCGGTGACTAATTTCCATTTATCTGGCTTAACCTGAATCCAAACAACTGTCGCAAACAACGCGAGTGTATGGATAAATTGATATATATGTGCAGTACTAAGCCTATTGGTGACTTCTGAAGCTAAATGACTTCCAGCATGAGCCAACCAGGCGCCGAATAATACGCAAAAGCAGCCACTAATACCAACAAATAAGGTTAAAACTTTTACTTGCCAATTACCTGTCATGTTCAATGACTCTCTTTATATAATCAACTAATTGTTGAGCTGCTGTTTGAATATGCTGTTGATGCGTAAAACCGGACTTAACTCTTGGTTTTAAATCATGATCGCCATCCGCTAAAAAATTAACGGTGCACATGTCTTCTAGCTGATAGCCAATAATCTCATGTTCATCACCTAGCTTATCTCGGGTGCCCTGCACAATTAATATTTCTTTGCTTCGCGCTGTTAATGGTGGCAAGCGTGTGTTTTCAGGCTTTCCAATAGGATGAAACGGATAACCAAAGGCAAATGAACCGCTAATCTCTTTTGTTATTGAAGGCATGTCATCGATAAGCTCATTGCTCGTTATTGTTGCAGCAACCCTGCTCCCCATTGATTTACCACCGATAAATAACGGTAAATCATCGTCAACTAAGTTTATTTGTTCTATAAAGCATTGCAAAAGTTTAGGCATACGATCTGGCGGGCGCCTTTTTCCGTCTTCAATGCGTTTATCCATATAAGGAAAATTAAATCGAATAACTGAGACCTGATTAGTGACTAAGTGACTTGTTATTGCATTCATAAAGTCTGATGACTTATCTGCGCCAGCGCCATGAGCAAAAAGAACATTAGCAATAGGCTCCTTAGCATTATCGCGAATAATAGAGCTACTCATCCTAGTTGCCCACCTGCTATCTGCTCTTGCTCTTCACTCACCGTATCTAGCACCCAATCTCTAAATGCAGAAATTTTACCGACATCCGCTTGATGCTCTCGACACACAATATAGTAGCCATTTTTGCTTACAAGCACATCATTGAATGGACAAACTAGCCGCCCAGCATCAATATCTGGCTTAGCAAGTACGCTGTGAGCTAATGCGATACCCTGACCATGTATCGCGGCTTGCAGCACCATTGAAGAGTGGCTAAATATAGGCCCGTGGTTAACATTCATCCCTTTGACACCTACTTCTTTAAACCAACGTTTCCAATCTCGACGAGAGGTATCGTGAAGCAAGGTATGGTTCACGAGATCATTCACCGTTTGCAATGATTTCTTACCATTCATTAATAGTGGTGAACAAACAGGAATTAAATACTCAGTGTGTAACTTTTCGGCTAACACATTTGTCCAACGTCCTCGTCCATAATAAATGGCGACATCTACATCTTCTGTTAACGAATTATCGGGTTGATCTACCGCTTTTATTCGTACATCAATATCAGGGTGCAATACATTAAAGGCATTCAGTCGCGGTACTAACCACTGAATTGCAAAACTCGGTTGTAAACTTACTGTAATTGCGCCTTTTGCACCTCGTGCTAATAACTTCTCTGTGGCTTCATGTAACGCATTAAAAATATCTTTGATATCTAAAAAGTAAGCTTGGCCTTCCTCTGTTAATAGCAACGCCCGATTTTTTCGCATAAATAGCTTTATGCCTAAGTGCTCTTCCAAGGATTTAATTTGATGGCTTATTGCAGCCTGAGTTACAAATAACTCTTCTGCAGCCCTTGTAAAACTTAACTGCCTTGCAGCTGCTTCAAATGCCCGTAGAGCATTTAATGGAGGTAAACGAGATGCCACAATCACTCAACCAAAAAAATATAATTACTAGCAATGGAGTATGACAAGGATATGACATACACACAACTTTATTCATTAGTTTTTCTAATGAATAACATGAAATCATGTCGTTGTTTATTTTCAAAATATTTACGTAGAATTAACACCGTAGATGAAGGACAGCATCTCTGAGTATTGATAATACTATACTAACTTGAATTGTGTGCCCAACCCACAATCACATGCGATAGAGATTGGTCCTTTTAAATCTATAAGGAATATTGACGAATTTAAAGGTACCATCATGACAAAATTAACAATTGCTATTATTGCTTCAACACTTGCTTTTTCCGGCCAACTCGCGGCAAAGGAAACAATTAGTGTAGAAAAAGCAACAACAGTACAAACAGAACAACTCGTTAACATGGCGAGCCGTTACTTAACAAAAAACCAGTTAACAACAACTACGCTAAACTTCGAAACATCTAATAAACTTACGGCTGCTCGTACATTAGAAGCAGATAGTAAGCACTTAATGGTTGCTGAGGTTTTAACGTTTAACAATGCATTTGAAGCTGAGTAACCCCCCAACCTACTTAGTAACAATGCGAAAAAAAGAGCACATATCTTATGTGCTCTTTTTTTGTCTGTCTAAAAGTAAATTCTAGCCTTCAGTATTTAATGATTCAAAGCCTTTTACTAAGTCATCAATCGCTTTCATTTGTGCTAAGTAAGGCTCAAGCTTATCTAATGGTAAAGCGCACGGTCCGTCACACTTAGCTTCACTAGGGTTTGGGTGTGCCTCAATAAACAAACCAGCAATACCCAATGCCATGCCACTACGAGCGAGTTGAGCTGCTTGTGCTCTGCGACCGTCAGCAGAGTCACTGCGACCGCCTGGCTTTTGTAAGGCGTGGGTTGCATCAAAAATAACAGGTGCGTAATTTGTCATTTCATCCATTGCTAACATATCAACCACTAAATTATTGTATCCATAACAACTTCCACGCTCACAAAGCATCACTTGTTCATTACCAGCTTCACCAAATTTTTTGATGATATGACGCATTTCATGCGCCGCTAAAAATTGTGGCTTTTTCACATTGATTGCCGCACCTGTTTTAGCCATAGCAACAACTAGGTCTGTTTGGCGAGCAAGAAAAGCAGGTAATTGAATAACATCGACTATATCAGCAACAGGCTGTGCTTGATGAGGTTCATGTACATCAGTAATAATTGGCACATTAAAGGTAGACTTGATTTCTTCAAATATTTTCAAACCTTCATCTAAACCTGGACCACGGTATGAATTAACAGATGAACGATTTGCCTTATCAAATGACGCTTTAAAAACAAAAGGAATATTTAATTTTTGAGTAACTTGTACATAATGCTCACAAATTTTCATCGCCAAGTCTCTCGACTCTAGCACATTCATTCCTCCAAACAAGACAAAAGGCTTATCGTTTGCTACGTCTATACCTTTAACTACTACATTTTGAATAGTCATTTATAATCCTTAATTTCTAACCTGATACCGCTTGCATTAACAAGCCACAAATATAAGCCATATAGGTGCCGACACCATACCCAAGTACCGCCAATAAAACACCCACTGGCGCCAGCGAAGGGTGAAAAGCCGAAGCGACAACTGGAGCAGAGGCAGCCCCCCCTACATTCGCCTGACTACCAACAGCCATATAAAATAATGGCGCTTTAATAAATTTTGCTACAGTTAACATTAATGTAGCGTGAATTAACATCCAAATCGCACCAATAACAAAGTAAACTGGCGTCTCAGCAATAGCGAGAATATTCATATGCAAGCCAATAGAAGCTACTAAAATATAGATAAAGCTCTGCGCTACTTTCGATGCACCAACTGCCTCTATGTCTCGCATTTTAGTAAAGGACAATGAAATACCAATTGTCGTTGCAATAACTATTAACCAGAAGAATTTACTGTTTAAACTAAACTCTTTCGCCCATGGGAAAGTTTCACCAAAGTACGGTCCTAAAAAGTCAGCACAAAAATGAGCAAAGCCCGTAATGGTGAACGCAATCGCGATCATTCGAATATAGTCATTTAACGTTGGCGTTTTGCTATTTTGTGCCTGATATTCTTCAACTTTTACTTTGAGTTCTTCTATTGCCGTTGTATCGGCACCAGTTCGAGCGTCTATTTCTTTGTGCTTTGCCGTCATAAACAGTAGTACTGCCATCCATAGGTTTGCCACAATCACATCAACAGTTACCATAGCTGAAAATATGTCACCACCTACGTCGAACATTTCCTTCATCGATGCTTGATTGGCACTACCGCCAATCCAACTGCCGGCAATCGTTGTCATGCCACGCCAAACAGCATCAGGTCCATGACCACCAATAGCGTCAGGTACAATCGCACTCATCACTAAAATCGCAATAGGACCACCGATGACAATACCAAAAGTCCCCGTTAAAAACATAATAAGGGCTTTCGGTCCTAAATTAATGATGGCTTTAAGATCGATACTAATCGTAAGTAAAATTAAACAAGCGGGCAGTAAATAGCGTGACGCTACATAATAAACATTTGAACTGTGACCATCGACAATACCAAACGTATTTAGTAGCGATGGAATAAAGTAACACAGTAATAAAGCAGGAACATATTTATAAAACTTGCGGCACATTGGGTGTGCACTATGGGCAGTTTTAAATACTGCTCCCAAAATAAAGGCCAGTAACCCCAATACCACAGCATCGTTGGTTATTAAAGCATTGTGAGTCATTCAAGCTCCATGAACTAATGTAAAATTGTATTGGAAATTTTTATATTATCTAATTGTAATTTTAGTATTTGTGCCGCGGGATCTTGCGGACATTGATTAACAAAATATTGATAATCATCGTATGCCACTTTAAAGCAATCAAGTTGATGAAGCAAAAAGCCTCGATCTCGACGTTCGAAAGGATCTTCCGGTTTTAACGTAATAAGCACATCAACACAACGGAGCGCTAAACTATGTTTTTGTTCATGAATTAGCGCATTTTTTAGTGCAGTTAAATATTCGACAAGCACCGCTTTTGTGTCCATAGCATCAAGGTATTGGCTCGGCTCCTCAGTAAGTTCATCTAGGCGGTGGTCTAACTCTTCCCAATTTAATGATTCACCATTGAGAGGATCAAAGATAATCGCAAATTGCTGATCGCAAATTAAGCGCAACATGATCTTTTCAGGAACAAATACTAAGTCAACTTCAAAGCCACACTGCTCAGCAATGTATTTAATCACAATAGCTTTTAATACAGGATGAATTTCACGTTGAGCGACAGCAGTCTCTAGCTTAAATGCACCAACAGGCCAACTACTACGCTTTGTGTCTAACAATAATAAATCCAGAAATAAAACATTAATCAAATGCTCGGCTTGAGCCAACGGATCTTCAACGTCAGCTAACTCTTGTTCACAGTATTCAACTAATTGTTCAATCTGCGGTAAAGCATCAGATTTTTGCTCAAAGATAAATTCTTCAATCAGCATAACCGCTCTAAGCAAATCTTCCTGATCAGTATTTATTTCAGACAACAGCAAATCGTTCATTCGTAATGTAAGTTACTTAATTTAAAATCAAAGGAAATAGATGGGGATGAAAAGGGATTTTTAAAGTGTGAGCAACAAAATTATTACTCACACAAAATGCACAACAAACTCATCAAAAGAAGAAGGTTTGTTTAGTATGAGCAATCTTAAATACAAGGATAATCCAACCCATTGCACCGATATAACCAAATATCTGCATTTTTAGATTTCGAGCATACTTTAAGGTATACATACCTGTAAAAATATACGCGACTATCGCCATTATTTTTTCTGCTAACCACAGATACTCTAGTGGGTTAATTGCCAGTTTAACTGCCATCACCACACCTATTGCAAGTAACAAAGTATCGATAATATGCGGAGAAATTTTAACCCACTTTTTATCCAATAATTGTGGAGACTTAATTAGCCAGAAAAAACGTAATGTAAAAAAGCTAACGCTGATAACAGCAAGTAGCATGTGAAAGTGTTTCATATTTATTACTCTTATTTTTATTGTTTAAATAATTTTGCCCAAGTTATTCGATCATTACCAGCAAGATCTTTTGCCGTTTTTGCCTCACTATAACCATGCTTTTGCAAAATACTTCGTACGGCATGGGCTTGCTCAAAGCCATGTTCAAAATACAAAGTTCCTTTATGCGCTAGATAAGATTTGGCATAACGGCAAATATGCTCAATATCCGCAAGCCCTTCATTTTCTGCCACGAGCGCCGTTTTAGGCTCAAATCTAACATCCCCTTGTGACAAATGATTGTCTGTTTCATCAATATAAGGCGGGTTACTTACAATAACATCAAAAGACTTATCTTCATCAATTGCGCCAAACCAATCTGATTGATACACCTTGACTTGAGTAAGCTCCAAGTTTAGCGCGTTGCGCTTAGCTAATTTGACCGCATCTAGATTAAAGTCTACGGCCTCTATTTGCCATGATGATTGCTCAGACGCTAATGCCAACGCTATTGCACCTGTCCCGGTGCCTAAATCAAGTAATGATACGTTTGCATTCTGATGATGCTCTAACACTAACTCAACAAGCGTTTCCGTATCGGGGCGCGGTATCAATGTTGACGGAGCAACAAAAAATGGTAATGACCAAAACTCTTTCACGCCAACAATATAAGCAACAGGTTCTCCTGATAATCGTTTATCAACTAAGCTATCAAATTCGCTAAGCTGCTCATTAGAGAGTTCTTTATCTGACCATGTAACTAGGTAAGTCAGATCTTTGCCTAAGATATGCGCGAGTAATACTTTTGCATCTAATAATGCACTATCGGAAAGCTCAGCAAGTTTTTTGCTTGCTGAGACTAATGTTTGCTGGATTGTGTAGGTAGGCTCAATTGACACAGGGCGTGTTAATTTTGTTCAGCCAATGATGCTAATAGATCCGCTTGGTTCTCTTGCAGTATTGGCTCCATAACCAAATGCAAACTACCTTCAAGCACTTCATTAAGTCTATATAACGTTAAGTTAATACGATGATCCGTCATACGTCCTTGTGGATAGTTATAAGTTCGGATTCGCTCAGAACGATCGCCACTTGCTACAAGACTACGGCGCGAAGACTCTTCTTCACTTCGACGTTTATCATCTTCTGCTTGTTGTAAACGCGCTTGTAATACAGACATCGCTTGTGCACGGTTTTTATGTTGTGAACGCTGATCCTGACATTCAACCACAACACCTGTAGGAATATGGGTGATACGTATCGCAGAGTCTGTTTTGTTAACGTGCTGACCACCGGCGCCTGACGCTCGGAATGTATCAACTTTCAAGTCAGCTTTATTAATTTCAATTGCTTCAGATTCTGGAATTTCAGGCATTACAACGACGGTACATGCTGAGGTATGAACACGACCTTGAGATTCAGTTTCAGGAACACGCTGTACTCGGTGACCACCTGATTCGAACTTCATTTCGCCATAAACACCTTCGCCATTAATTTTAGCGATAATTTCTTTATAGCCGCCTTGCTCACTTTCATTCATATTCATTACTTCAACTTTCCAACCCTTCTTCTCTGCGTAACGAGAATACATGCGGAAAATATCACCAACGAAAATAGCGGCTTCATCACCACCAGCACCCGCTCTAATCTCAACAAAACAGTTGTTATTATCGTTTGGATCTGTTGGCAGTAATAAAATTTGTAGTTCTTGTTCTAATTCTTCAATCGCTTGTTTGGCTGCTTTATGCTCTTCTTGCGCCATTTCGCGCATATCAGGATCACTGTCTTTTAGCATTTCATTTGCCATTTCAAGATCGTCTTGTGCGCCTTGGAATTGTTGGAATACTTTGGTAGTACCTTCCAACTGAGAAAATTCTTTTGAAAGTGCTTTAAATTTGTCTTGATCAGAAATGGTTTCAGGATCAGAGAGTAATGCCTGCACTTCTTCGAAGCGCTCCACTAAGCCTTCAAGTTTTCTATATACAGATTCTTTCATGAAAATAAGTCGTCTTATTTATAATGGCGGCGATTTTATACTAAAAGCGAAATTTTAGGTATTAATTTTAGGTTTTAGTTATCTGATTTATCAAGATCAAATATATCGCGTAAATATATGAGTTTATCGAGTTCACCGCCTTGAGCGGCTGATTGCAGTGCCCTAGTCGGTGCATGCATTAATTTGTTGGTGAGTTTCGTGGCTAATTCTGCAACCACAGCTTCAGGATTTTTACTATTACCCAGTTGTGACAATGCTCTTTCAATCAACACATCACGTTCACTCATGCATTGCTGCCGGTAACTTAACACCGCATCTTGAGTATTTAAACCACGAAGCCATGACATAAAGACATCAGACTGTTCGACAACAATACCTTCGGCTTGCACTGCTGCTTTACGGCGGTTTTCTAGATTTTGAGCAATAATGCTTTGTAAGTCATCTACGGTATATAAGAAAACATCTTCAAGCTCCGTTACTTGCTCTTCAATGTCTCGCGGAACAGCTAAGTCCACCATAAAAATAGGCTGATGTTTACGTTGTAAAAGCGCAGTTTCAACCATACCTTTACCAATAATAGGTAAAGTACTTCCAGTCGAGCTAATGACAATATCAGCTCTCGCAAGATGATCTGGTATTTGTGCCAATGTTATTACGTCAGCACCGATTTGCTCAGCCATTGCTTCTGCACGTGAAATAGTTCTATTGGCAACGGTAATGCTACCAACATTATTATCATAGAGGTGTTTAGCAACTAGCTCGATAGTCTCACCCGCTCCTACCAACAATACACGTGCTTTGGATAGACTTGCAAAGATATGCTTAGCTAGATTTACTGCGGCAAAGGCTACCGATACTGCGCTTTCGCCAATTTCAGTCTCTGTACGAACTTGTTTGGCTACCCCAAAGGTACGCTGAAATAAGCGATCCATGATTAGTGCCATAGAACCAGCAGCTTTAGCTTGCGAATAAGCCTGTTTCATTTGCCCTAATATCTGCGGTTCACCTAATACTAAAGAGTCCAAACCACAAGCTACACGCATCATATGATTTACAGCTTGTTTATCAGTATGCCAATAGAGACTTGGAGTAATAGAAGAAGATGGAACACTATGGTATTGCTCTAACCAATTAACAACCCTAGCTTGAGTTGCCTCTACATTGTCGTCTTGAACTAGATAGAGTTCAGTTCGGTTACAAGTAGATAAAATTGCTGCTTCTTTACATTGTACTGCAGTGAGCATTTCTTGAAGGGCATGACTTAACTGATCCGGATTAAAAGAGATTTTTTCCCTAACAGCAACAGGAGCAGTTTTATGATTTATACCAACAGCAACAATGGACATTTCGTAATTTAAGCTAATTTCGATGTCTTTACACATTCGCTTCATGCAAATATATAAACATCAGCAGCATATTCTCTGATAAATAGTGTGGGTAATTTTACGTAATATTCTCAATGATTGAAAGTAGCTTAGTGACTGTGTTCAAATATAAAACCCAATTTAATGATGTAGTTCAAAGTTAAGGCTTGTCTGTGTACAAATATTTATCTCCCACTTTTCTCTATAAGCATAGCTTTAAAACACAACTTTCAACGCTGATCCTTTTGTTATTGCAGGGCTGTACGCAATTACCGGATTCCCAAGCACCGCAAAAAGTCAATGTTACAAACAGAGCAAAAATTGTAAATGGAATGGAAAGCTGGCAAATAAAAGGTCAAATTGCTTTCTTACAACAAAACAAACGCCAAAAAGCCAGTTTAAATTGGCATAAAAAATATAATAATCAAACGTTAAATTTAACCACCTACCTTGGAATTAATGTTTTAAATTTAGAAACGACCGATGGTATTCATACACTTGAAGTGGATGGTAAAACCTATCACTCAGATGATTTAGATAGATTGATTTGGCAACTTACTGGTCTATTATTTCCTAGCCAAGCATTACCTTATTGGATAAAAGGCGTGCCATTTTCACCACAAGATCAAATTAAACTCGATCAGAATACTGCACTGCCAAAACAACTAACTAGCTATTACAATAACCGACAATGGCAAATACAATACAAGAATTACAAACAATTCAAAGGTATTGATTTACCAACATCACTAACCGTTCAACAAGACGGTTTTACCATTAAACTTGCGATTAGACATTGGCAGTTCAACTAATTAAATCAACAAAAATGACCCAGACAATAACTTTATTATCGCCAGCGAAACTCAACTTGTTCTTACACGTCAATGGTCGACGCGAAGATGGGTATCATGAACTTCAAACCTTGTTCCAATTTTTAGCCTATGGCGATGAAATAACCTTAAGACTTAATCAAACAAAAGAAATAAAATTATTAACCCCTGTAAAAGGGGTTAAGCATGAAGACAATTTAATTGTAAAAGCTGCAAAAATTTTATTGCCATTGAACAAGACGCATCAAGGTATTGAAATTAGCATCGATAAGCGTCTACCTATGGGCGGTGGCTTAGGCGGTGGCTCTTCTAATGCAGCAACTATATTATTAGCACTGAATAAATTATGGAAAATAAACTTGCCACTTCCTGAGCTAGCAAAACTAGGTTTAACCTTAGGTGCAGACGTACCTATATTTGTTAGCGGATTTGCCGCATTCGCTGACGGTGTTGGGGAAAAGCTAATGCCTGCCAGCCCAGAGGAATGCTGGTATTTAGTAAGCAAACCAGAAGTTCATATTTCCACCCAAGCGGTTTTTCAAAGTGATGAATTACCACGTAATACTCCTAAAATTTTGGCCGAAAACTTGGATACTAAGCATAGCCAAAATGACTGTGAAGATGTAGTAACAAAACATTATCCTGAGGTTGCCAACCTATTAGCGACATTGGTAGAATACGCGCCGTCTCGAATGACGGGTACAGGCGCATGTATTTTTACGCCATTTAACTCAGAAAAAGAGGCTCGCCACATACAATCTCAACTGCCAAAAGATATTGAGACGTTTGTCGCAAAAGGTGTCAACCAATCGCCTGTTCATCAAGCGTTAGAAAAACTTACGCAGGTAACTGGCGAAAAATGAATAATTTGCTGATAGTTAATACACCTTAACTCATCAGTGTGAACTTTTAATGTCACAAGTTTCTGAGGAACTGACAGTGCCTGACATGAAGATTTTTGCGGGTAACGCCACCCCTGAACTGGCTAAGAAAATTGCAGATCGTTTATATATTGGTTTAGGCGAAGCAAAAGTAGGTAGCTTTAGCGATGGCGAAATCAGTGTTGAAATCACTGAAAACGTACGTGGTGCCGACGTATTTATTATCCAATCAACTTGCGCTCCAACAAATAACAATTTAATGGAACTTATCGTCATGGTTGACGCTCTTCGTCGCGCTTCTGCGGGTCGTATTACTGCTGTAATGCCTTACTTCGGATATGCACGCCAAGATCGTCGTGTTCGTAGTGCACGTGTTCCAATTACAGCCAAAGTAGTTGCAGATTTTCTTTCAAGTGTAGGTGTTGACCGTGTATTAACTGTTGACCTTCACGCTGAGCAAATTCAGGGTTTCTTTGACGTACCGGTAGACAATGTCTTTGGTACGCCTATTTTACTTGAAGATATGCAAGAGAAGAATTTAGAAAACCCTGTGGTTGTATCACCTGACATTGGCGGTGTTGTTCGTGCTCGCGCTGTAGCTAAATTATTAGATGACGCTGACTTAGCGATTATCGATAAGCGTCGTCCTAAAGCGAACGTAGCACAAGTTATGCATATCATTGGTGACGTTGAAGGTCGCGACTGTATTATTGTTGATGACATGATTGATACAGGTGGCACTTTAGCTAAAGCGGCAGCAGCACTTAAAGAGCATGGCGCGAAAAACGTTTATGCATATGCAACTCATCCAGTACTTTCAGGTAATGCAGCACAAAACCTTAAAGAATCTGTCATTGATGAAGTGATCGTTACAGACTCGATTCCATTATCTGATGAAATTAAAGCATTAGGTAGCCGAGTAAGACAACTTACGCTAAGTGGCATGTTGTCAGAAGCAATTCGTCGTGTAAGCAACGAAGAGTCTATTTCTGCTATGTTTGAAGCTTAATACTTCTAAGCTCAACAGCTCAAATAATTAAAAAGCCCACGTACTAGTGGGCTTTTTATTTTTTAGTATCAAATAATTTATTTGGGTAAGTGTTATCAAGTCGATAAATATTTACTAAAGAGTTACCCCCACTTTATTACTCTTATATAAAAAAAATAGTGATTGTGCTATTTTTACACCTAATCAAAAGATTAACTCTACTTTTCTTTTTATAACCAATTGCTTTACATGAATTTTACGGTGATGACTTTGGAAATTTTTAAAGCCTTATACACACAGATTGAACAAACTTTTTTCTTTACATTGAGTCGAAAAATTTGGGGAAATATGGCGTTTCTCTTTTTGTTCCAACTAGGTTCTTTTTATTTACTCTATCAAATGCTTGATAGTGTACCTGATGAAAATAACTCTCTTGCATTTGCCATTAATGCTTTAGCAGTTTTGTCTGTGCTTGGTTTTGCTTTTACTCTGTTTTATTTACATTACTTATTTGTCAGACCAATAAAGGCTTTGCTATCGGGCTTTCAAAATATAAATGGGGCAGAAGCCGATCTTTCTAGTCGACTACCAGCGTTTACCCATGATGAATTTAGACAATTGTCAGAAGAATATAACGCTTTATCGCAAAACCTTTCTGACTTGTTAAAGGGAATTTATCAACATGCTGATAAAGCGAGCAGCGCCAATGTTGACGTAACAAATTCGGTAAAAGAAACTAACCAAAGTGCTGATCAGCAACGAAAGCTAGCTGACGATATATTTTCTGGTAGCGACCAAGTGAATCATCAATTAAGTCAGATCACAGAAACTTCTGATATCGTTTTGGTGCAAAATAAAGAAAACTTGACCATTGCCCACCAGGCCAATAGTGGAATTGAACAAATCAATCAGCAAATTATCGTTACCAGCGATATGCTAACCCATTTCGGCGCAACTATTTCAGGTTTACAAGAAAACGCTTCAAATATTCGCGATATATTAAAAATGGTTGAAGAGTTTGCCGACCAAACAAATTTATTAGCCTTAAATGCCGCTATCGAAGCAGCGCGTGCAGGTGATGCAGGAAGAGGTTTTGCCGTAGTAGCAGATGAAGTACGTTCATTATCAAGTAAAGTTGCCGATGCGACTCAAAAGATCACGAATTTTATCAATGATATGGACAGCCTAGTCAACACCACTCACACCAAGTCAGAACAATTAATTAAACAATCAGACTCTACGCTAGATGAAATAAATAAGGCAAAACAAGACTTTAATCAAATGGTCGGCGAATATGAGCAAAATACACAAAAATTAGGTGATATTTGCCAAAGCGTTCATCAACTCAACGACTTATATCAACAAACTCATAGTGTAGTTGAGTCAATTGCCAATATAAGCGAGCAAGTACAAAGTCAAATGACTAATATAAGTGGCAAGTCTATCGAGCTTCAGCACGAAACCTCGGAAACGAAGAATCGTTTAGCCAAGTTTGTCCAATCATAAAGCTAATATCGGTTTATTATTATGCAAAAAATCATTTATTTACTTGTAGTTGCTGTGGCCCTATTATTTTCATGTGCACTCTATGCAAACAACAAGGCGATAAATATGACGGCAACGGGAACATTTGATGTATCACTCACACCACAAAAAGATGATTCAGCTCCTGCAGGGCGCATGCTCATTAATAAAACTTATCACGGTGACGTTATAGGTTCAGGTGTTGGGCAAATGGTTAGCAAGCGCATTGAAAATGGTCATGCTGTTTATTTTGCAATAGAAGAAGTTACCGCTACCATCGATGGCAAATCAGGCACTTTTACACTACTACATAAAGGTTTAATGAACCCAGATGGTCAGTCATTGTCCATTGAAATAATGCCAACTTCCGGCACAGGCCAACTTAGTAGTATTTCTGGTAATTGTGAAATAGAACAAAAAGACGGTGTACATTTCTACACTTTACATTATCAACTTTAATAATTGGTTTATAAAATGAAAATCTGGGTTGATGCTGATGCCTGTCCCGCTGTAATAAAAGAAATTATTTTTCGTGCCGCAGATAGAACTAAAATTGAAACCACTTTGGTCGCAAATCACGGTATGCGTATTCCACCTTCACCATTTATCAAAATGCTACGTGTTTCTTCCGGGTTTGACGTTGCGGACAACGAAATTGTTAAACGCCTTAATGCAGAAGATCTTGTCATCACCAGCGATATACCGCTAGCGGCAGAAGTAATTGAAAAGTCAGGACAAGCATTAAGTCCTCGAGGAGAGCTATATACAAAATCAAATATAAAATCTCGATTAAATATTCGAGACTTTATGGATACCATGCGAGCAAGTGGAGTTAATACCGGTGGTCCCCCAGCATTAAACCAGCAAGATAAAAAAGCGTTTGCCGATAATCTCGACAAAATTTTAACTAAAGCACGTTAACCCATCTCTAAAGGTTTCGTATGAATATTCAATTGGCTAATAGCGCCGACGAATTAAAAAAAGTTGCTCCGATCCTTTGCCAATTAAGGCCGCAATATTCAATATCTCAACTTGTTGAGCAAATTGAAAAACAGCAAGAAAATGGTTACCAAGTCGCTTACATAGAAAAAGCAAAGCAAGTAGTCTGTGTTGCTGGTTTTGTTATAAGTGAAAAGCTCGCTTGGCAAAAGCACATGTATATTGATGATCTAG
The DNA here is from genome assembly GCF_012932965.1 of Thalassotalea algicola. Lineage (GTDB taxonomy): Bacteria > Pseudomonadota > Gammaproteobacteria > Enterobacterales > Alteromonadaceae > Thalassotalea_F > Thalassotalea_F algicola. The sequence goes on from NZ_JABBXH010000007.1 coordinate 144,436, forward strand.
TAACCGATGAGCACGCACGTGGAACAGGCGTTGGTTCAATAATGCTAGATTGGTTAAAGCGTTACGCCATTGACAATGACTGCCAGCAAATTCATTTAGACTCAGGTGTTCAGCGCTTTGCAGCCCATCGCTTCTATTTAAACGCTGGATTTAATATTGCCAGCCATCATTTTTCAAACACTACCTTTTGAACATTTATATATTCAACGACACACTTCGTTGCCTGTAACCATTTAATATTAATAAAACACACTAAGCATGAGCACTTTATCTACTAATCACTTAGTAGATAAATCTCGCTAACACCTTGGCTTTATTAAGTTTTTATCTAAATAGTACCTTCTTTTAAGCCATTAAAAATGTTAAATTGAAACTGTCTTATATTCTAGTAAATATGATTAGCTTTGAAGTTTGCTCTAGCGCTCTTATTGATATTCTTTTCCTTTTATTCAGTCAACCTTAAGGCTGAACAGGCTAGTGTTATCACATTAAATATTGCTAAACCTGAACAAGCATACCCTCCCTATCATTGGTTAGAAAACGGCGAAGTTAAAGGACTGCTCCCCGATATCATTGCAGCGACAACAAGACTCATGGGAAATGTCGAAGTGAATTACGTCGTCATGCCATGGAAAAGAATGTTTGAATTAGCTAATAAAGGTGATATCGATGCCATTATGCCCATCAACAAGAATTCTGAGCGACAAAATTACTTAAATTTTGTTGAACAACCGCTAATTATGGAACGCATGAATTTTGTTTCAACGACTGCTTTCAATATAGAGTTTTCGGGTGACCTATCAACACTTTCAAATTATGATGTTGCCGGTATTGCGGGCTATTATTATGGTGAAGCGTATAGTTCATCAAATTTAAATACGATCGAATTACCCAATGAAGAAACACAAGTCAAAATGCTATTGGCTGGGAGATTTCCATTAGCCATTCTAGATACCAACGTATTGCCATACTATATTAATAAACTGGGCGGAGAAAAAGCCTATAAAGTTACCATTTTGAGCCCGCCTTTATATGAGGCTAGTTTACATCTCGCCTTTGCCAAAAAAGGTCGTTACGGCTCGCAAGCTCAGCCTTTCAATGAAGCGCTTATCAATTTGAAAAATACGTTTAAATATCACGACATTATAAAAACTTACTTAACAAAAAATACGCCTTGACCACTTGCATAATCACCTTATAAATTTGATACTCAATGCAGTTAAAAATAATAAATAAGGAATATAAATGCAATCACACGACTGTTCACCGTTAGCTGACTTTATTGAATATTCTCCAGAAGAAATGTTGTTACGTTCAAGTGCATTTTATGAAGATTTAAAGCGCCGCCATAGTATTCGTAAATTTAGCGATAAACCTGTTGCTAAAGAAATCATTGAAAATTGTATAAAAGCTGCAGGCACGGCACCAAGTGGTGCAAATCACCAACCCTGGCAGTTTGTGGCGATCCAAGACGCTGACATTAAACGTCAAGTGAGAGAGCAAGCAGAAAATCATGAGCGCGGTTTTTATGAAGGTAGAGCAGGAGATGAATGGCTAGATGCACTAAAACCTTTAGGTACTGACTCAGAAAAACCTTATTTAGAAATTGCCCCTTGGCTAATCGCTATCTTTAGTGAGAAAAAAGGCGGAATCACTAAAGAAGAAAAAAATAATAATTATTATGTACATGAGTCGGTCGGAATCGCTACAGGTATGCTTATCACAGCGCTACACAACGCAGGCTTAGCTACATTAACACATACACCTAAACCTATGTCATTTTTGAATAAAATTTGCCAGCGTAGCGACAACGATCGGGCCTACATGCTTTTGATTGCTGGCTACCCAGCAGAAGATGCGACAATTCCAGCACACGCACAAGTAAAAAAATCACTTAAAGATATTGCTACTTTCCTATAATAGCTCGTCGATTTTCTGTTCCACAAAACGTTGTAGTTCAGGAAAAAAAGTTAAAAATGCCTGTTGATACTCATCTAAAACAGGCATTACTTCATCAGCCGCACCTAGCAAATTATTTTCAAAACGAATTCTTCGACTAACACCATTAATCGCGCCAGAGATTGATTGGCTAGATTGATACGCGAGCAGCCAATTTTGCGCGGTCATTTTTGAGACGACATTGGCCATTCTTTCTGGCATCAATTGATGACTGACACTAAGCTCGTGATAACACTGGTTGGCAAATGTTTCCAACGAAATATCTGAATATGCTTGCCAATTCTTTGCTAATAAATGATCAAAAACGATATCAGAAATAATTCCTGAAAAACGTTTTCTACGCGAAGATAATAACAATTTTAGCGCCCTAACCTGCTCATGGTTATCTGTAAATTTATCAATTGCACGATGCAAATGAATACCAATAAGGACCTGTTCAGGCAAGTGACCTAACTGATTCCCTTTTATAAAGTCCCCCATTAAATTGCCAATTCGTACTGCAGATATATTCGGCGATAATAATAAGTGAGCTAAATAGTTCATATTGAAACTAGCTAATATCTAATTCAATATCAGTACAGCCTTTTTGGCAATAGACTTTTGCCGTTACTGCTTCAGTCTTAAGTTCAAATTGCAGCAATTGTTGACAATGTCTGCACTTAACTTCTTTGCCGGCTAACACTTTTTTAATGAGCGTTTTTTGATCATTAAACGATTTTTTACTCTGTTTTTGTAAATGCGCTAATGATGACAATTCCATATTTACACCACTGACTGACAATACCAGCCATCATATTGTCCCCCAAAAACAGGGCAATGCTCTTGAAGTAGCGCTTGATAAGCAATTATATTTTCGTAGCTTAGCGGCATAAATGGGTAAGCTGTAATTTCCCAAGGTAGCTCTGGGTTTCCTTCATAGCTACAGAAAGAAAGTTTTTGCCCATTTTCTAACAACAAATGTCCAAACTTCAACGCTTGTTCTTGGCTAGGGAAAATTACCGAAAAAGCCACTTCATGCTCTTTATCAAGCGTTACACCTTGCTCATTTAGTTGCCACAATGCGTTACCGATTTCATCTTCTGGGAATAACTCTTTATCTCTCATGTGCAATCTTTCTTTGGAAAACTCTCTTACATGTTATTATTGGGCATTATAGCCATTTTTAAACCTTAAACAGCTGATATTTTTGTGTCCACTTTTGAAATCCATATAACAAATTCAGAACTGCCAATGTCGGCGTTAACCTTACTTCAATCTAGAACTTCCCTTAACAATGCCGAATTGAAGTCAGCAATTGCTAAAGGTGCGTTATGGCTAGAAAAAGGCAAGTCTGTTCAGCGCCTTAGAAGAGTTAAAAAGCTCATAAACACCAATGAGACACTTCATTTTTACTACAATGAAGATGTGCTCAGCCAAGCCCCCCCAGAAGCAAAATTAATTGATGATCAACAATCATACTCAGTTTGGTATAAACCGTATGGAATGCTATCTCAAGGCTCGAAATGGAGTGACCATTGTACTATCACTAGGTGGGCACAATTACATCTCCCCAATGAACGTGCTTGCTTCCTAGTTCACCGCTTAGATAGAGCTACTTCTGGCCTGATAATAATTGCACACACTAAAAATGCCGCTAGAGCCTTTAGCAAGTTGTTTGAACAACATGAATTAACTAAAAGCTATCATGCTGTGTTAGCGGGAAATATCGACAAATTACCATTTGAAGTTTCAGTGTCAGAGCCGGTAAACGACAAACATGCAGTAAGTCACTTCAAACAATTAGCGACCAACATAGCGCAAACACTTAGTTTATACGAAGTCACTATCGAAACGGGAAGAAAGCATCAAATAAGACAACATGCCAAGTGGCTAGGTAGCCCGATTGTTGGTGATAGGCTTTATGGCGAGGACTCTATTAACCAAAATTACCCGGTAAACTTGCAACTATGTGCAGTCAGGTTAGCATTCGGCTGCCCTTTATCTGGACAGCCAAAAGACTATCGATTACCTAAAGCGCTTGATCTATCTATCCAAACAGCAGAACAAAACGCGATTACTAGCAACAGTAATTGAACAGTTGGTCATCAAGTATTGATAAACCATCACCAACTAAATGAGCTTGTTCAAATTGTTTAAGTAATGCAAAGCCTTCTTCTCGCTGTGTTTGAGTTAATGCTTGGTATGGCAAGCGAAAGTTGGGATTAACAGCGCCTGTCATCATTAAAGCAGTATTAATGGCAATAGGGTTAGGTTCACAGAATAGCCACTTCATTAACCCTTGTAATTGATCATTTAATTCAGGTTTATCACTATCCATCAGGCTACGCATTAATTCTGGTACTATATTCGACGTAACAGAGATCACACCATGTGACTTAAATTTATGTCGTCCGGTAAAACTTTCATCGTCATTGCCCGACCAACATGCAATACCGCGTTGTTCGTAATAATCAATACGTTCATTACCAGCACATTCTTTTACACCAATAAAGTTATCTCTATCAGCAATTGCTTCAATAATATTAGGTGTTAAATCTTGTCCTGTACGCCCTGGCACGTTGTAAATAAAGGCAGGCCCGATATCCAGCACTTTATTAAAGTGCTCAATTACCCCTGCAGTTGAAGTGCGGCCATAGTATGGATTAATTTGAAGCGCAGCATGCATACCTGTAGCAAATCCATTTTCTGTCGCCTTAATTGCTTCTCGTGTGTTATTACTGCCAGTATTCCCGACGATTATCAGTTTTTCACTATATTTATGAGCACTGTGAGCAATCAGCATTAAGTGCTCTTCCCAACTAAGCAAATGTCCTTCACCGGTTGTGCCGCCAACAATAATGCCATCTACTCCAGATTTTATCTGGCGTTCAACAAGCTGATCATAAACAGCCAAATCAATTTCACCGTGTTGATCAAATGGTGTTTTTATTGCGGTAATTAGACTCGCTTGCATGATAGGTTTCATCGGGCTCTCTTAAAGGGTTTTGTTATTGAATTTACGCTTGTGAACTTTCTAAACTTAAGATGAAAAGTTAGCAATGACCGATGTTATCAATAACCCGTTTGAGGATAAAGGATTCTTTCGAGACAATATGTTGGTATTCAAAACTATCTGCATTCAAGTTTACTACTCTATAAACGTGATAATTATCTTCATTTGATAAATCGGCGGCATAGAGTTTTTCGTCAATTACTTCATTTTTAGTGATAGTAAAATGCATATCCCCCACTAATCCCCAATCACCTAATTCAATTACTTGCTCTTTAATCATTCCATCTTTAGACATAGTCATAAAGCAAAATTCAAAACTGCCATCGAGGTAGAAATCTGCTTGTTCGACAAAAGGGTTACCCTCTTCATCATGGCAATTTCTAATCCATCGCCCGATCAAGAGCTGTCGTTCAAAATTTTTCACACTATTATTCTTTAAGGTGATATTTGCGTTTTATTTTATCAACTAAAACCTTTTGATTGACAAGAAATTGATTAAATTTTTTTATTATCTCGGGATATTGAATAGAAGAAAAATGGTAATGATATTCTTGGTGGTAAATGCCATCAGCTAAAATTATTTCCCCTTCCTTTCCTATTGCTCGCAAGTAATTGTTTATCACATTAAGATCTATGTTAGTTGCTAAAGAGTTTCCATCAATAACATGTCTAACAACAGCCAACGGCTTTGATTCTTCTATAAGGTGAACTTTTTTATCCGTAACTTCTTTAAGCCATAAGGTTGGAAAGAAACCTCGTACTGTTGAAATAGATGTGATGTCCCTTCTATTTAAACCAGCATTGCTTTTAAGCACATAGGTACCAGCCATGAGCTTTAACAAGGGTTCTGAAAAAGTTATTCCAAGTTTATTTGAGAAATCATTCCGCCACCTGAAATTATCAGGAAATTTAAAATCGATATTATGTTCTAAATACCATTTATCGAAACGCTTAATTGGTAATGGGACAAATTTGAAAGGTAAATTATGATGGTCAAAAAACGCCTTTAATACATCATGAGCAAAACTTGGCCTGATAGGACCTTTGCTATCAAAGCTAAACAATGGGTAGTAATCTACATCTTCAACTCCTACCAAAAATACTTTTTTCTCTGCCAGAACAGCTTGAGAAAAAAAAATGGAAATTAAAAATATTGTTAGCTTCGGCGACATAAAACTTAATAACGATGTGAATATTATCAGTTTTATTGTAGCTGATAGAGTAAGATCTAGCGCAAAAAACCGTACTTAATAATGAAAGTACGGTTTTTCTTTTGTGACATTTTATTTTGTAAGCACTTTTATACTGCCATTTACACTTTCTAGAGAAAGCTTGGTAGATGCATTGCCAACACTACCTTTCATATATTTACCAGCGAATAGCTTTTTCTCAACCGACAAACCAAAATCACTTTTTATACTGCCATGCATAGTTTCCGCATCGACTTTAATATTCGCATCAACAGGTAGATAAACCTTTATGCTGCCATTAACAGTATCCACATCTATTTTATTTACAGAGTTAAGCTCAGAATAAGAAACAATAACGCTACCATTTACAGAGTTAAGCTCACTGTTACCTGAAAGGTTATTGGCTTCAATGGAACCGTTAACTAAATCTACGTCTAGTTTGCCGCTCACTTCATCAAGAAGTAGCGAACCATTTACTAGATCAACTTCACTGTCGGCTACACTAACAGGTAATTTAACCTTATACGCCACACTGCCTGAACTGTGATTGTTCCCCCAGGTAGAATCCTTATATTTCGTTTCTACCGTAACATCACTGCCTGATTGCTCCATTAAAACGGCAATTCGTTCCATATCATCAGCATTTTTTGCCGTTATCGTTGCAATAACTTCGATTTCATTACCCGAAGCTTTCTCTATTTCAACGCGACCATTAATATTCTCTATCGAAAATGAAGCGCCACTTTCTACTATAAAACTTTTTTCAATGACTTTTGTTTCTTCAGCTTGTGTTGTAGTAGCAAAAAGTGAAGAAGCAACAATTAGGCTCGCTATATTTAAATTGAATTTTTCCATTTTATTGTCCCATTCATTTGTTATGATTTTAATGTGTTAAATAGGTAGACGTCATCAATAACTCAAAAGGTTTAAATTAAGGATGAAAAAATGTTGAATGTGCAATTATTGCTAACAGGAAATGAGTTAATGTCTGGGGACATTGTCGATAGTAACTCTGCGATGATCGCACAAAACCTCGCAGAAATTGGGGTAGCAATTAAAAGAAAAGTTACTGTGTCTGACGAGTTTTCCGATCTCGTATCAGAAATCGAGCTAATGAGTCAGCAAGCAGACTTATTAATTATAAATGGTGGCTTAGGCCCAACAGTCGACGATTTAACGGCGGTTGCTTTAGCAGAAGTAGCTAAACTGGAAATTGTTCAACACCCTGAGGCCTTGGCTCATTTAACTGACTGGTGTGAAAAACGCAACTTTAAGTTAAACGAACCTAACTTAAAACAAACCATGCTACCAAATGGTTGTGAAGTAGTTCCCAATGCTATCGGCAGTGCAGTTGGTTTTAAACTTAACATCAATCAATGTGACGTATATTGCACGCCTGGCGTTCCTGTTGAGTTAAAACTTATGCTTGCAGAACAAATAATACCTTCAGTAGAAAGCCAGTTGCCAACTGTTAGCCATCACCATGTATCTCGCTATCAAGTATTTGGCATTGGTGAATCAAGCTTGCAAAAACTAGTCGATGAACAATTACCTGATTGGCCCGAAGATATTGAATTAGGCTTTAGAGCTTCAATGCCAATACTTGAACTGAAATTAACCTCTAAAACGGCTCTGGCAAAGCTAAACAAGGCTAAATGGTTAGATAAGATTCGGGCACTTATTGGCGATCATATCGTTGGTGAAATTACCGATAAACCGAAATCTTTTGGTGAACATATTCAACATTTATTAAGAGCGCAAAATAAAAAAATTACATTTGCTGAATCATGTACTGGCGGAATGTTAGCAAGTGCCATGACACGAATTTCTGGCGCATCTGAGGTATTTGACGCAAGCTTCGTCACATACTCGAACCTAATGAAACAAAATATAGTGAATGTTTCTCCTCAAACGTTAGAAAAATATGGTGCAGTATCGAAAGAAACAGTCATTGAAATGGCGATGGGAGCACTTGATCGAACACAAGCAAATCTTGTTGTATCAGTATCAGGAGTTGCGGGTCCAACTGGAGGTAGTGACGAAAAACCAGTAGGTACCGTTTGGATTGCTTGGGGAGAAAAGGAAAACCTCAATACTACTTGTTTGTATATACCTGGTAACCGCTACTATTTTCAGCATTATGTTACTGCAATAAGTCTAGATTTAGTCCGTAGAATGTTAATAAACAGTAATGAAATACCAAAATATTTGATAGAACGTCAAAAAGCTTAATAAATACAACAAATAACTCGCTTAAAATTTGCGTGTTTTAACAAAAATTAATATATTCAAGGAAAGCAAACTTATACTTTTAACATCGTGAGCAATTTTTTGACTAAGATGTTCTGATAATCATCATTGATAAAGGTATGAATGTACATGGGGAAACGTTTTGATCGATAAAAACTATATTACGAGTGGACGTAACACTATTATCCACAAAATTAGAAAGATGGACTTGATTATTCTTAACGGTCCTCATAAAACAGTAATTGTCAGTCATCGTGGAATTGGCGTCTATAATGGACCGATACCTCGCAAGAAGTCTGAAGCTAAAAAAGCGTATCAAGAAGTAATTGATTTAGGCTCTATCGATGTCTTTGGCGAAGAGAAAAAATTACTCTTTGTTCAAGCGTTAGATAATAAAGAGTATAAAATCGATTACACCAAAGAAGAAACTCCAAATTTTATTAAAATACATCAAGACAATTATATATAAACAATTATCTGTATAGACATAGTAGTAATTAGGTATACAAATGACCAAAGCAAGTTTATTAGCCAATGATAAGAATAATATAGACTTACTTTTAGAGCCTATAAAAGGTGGCGATTCGATCACTGATGCATCTATAGACCAGATGATAAGTGAGTCTGAATATACCGATTTATTCGTAAACACTTCAAATATTAAAAATGCAGTAGCAGAGCTCAATAATGTACTTAAACCTCTACAAGCAGGTAAAACAGGGAAAGAAGTACGCTATGAGATTTTAATTAGAAAAGACGCAACCGTTAAAATTAATATCGACAAAGATGAAATGTCAGCTGAAGCTGAAATTACCACTGCTATGGGTGGCGCTCATTTAAGTGCTAAGGCAATTCTAGATACCGCTAAAACCTATGGAGTCAAAAAAGGCTTCAGCAAGGATGACTTAATTAGAGTTGCTCATATGGCAGCTAAAGCGGAATCAGGTACTATTGTTAAGCATAAAATTGCACTAGGTAAAGAAGCAATTAATGGCCAAGACGCCAAAATCAAACCCTTAGTGCAAAGTGCTCAAGAGCGAATATTAAAGCCAAAAGAAAGAGAAGATGGTAGCGTAGATATGCGAGATCTAGGCGATATCATTTGTGTTAAAGAAGGCGACCCTTTAGCTAAAAAAATACCGTTAACTCCAGGCATAAAAGGATATACCGTCACCGCAACCCCTTTAACACCAGAACCTGGTGAAGATACTAGTTTAGTGCCGGGTGAAGGTACCACTATTAGTCCAAAGAATGAAAATGTACTAATTTCTACTAAGGTCGGCCTACCCAAAATAATTGACAACGGTATGGAAGTAGATGAGGTCTACAAGATAAAAAATGTAGACGTCAGCACAGGACATATTGACTTTCAAGGCAGTGTCATCATAGAGGGTGATGTCAGTGAAGGAATGAGAGTTGTTGCTAGTGGCGATATTACTATAGGCGGCTTTGTTGAGTCTGCACGCATAGAAGCTGGAGGCGACATCACCATTACTAGCGGTATCATAGGCAAGAAACAAGACGTTGAAGATATAAATTGTGACATTCGTGACTTTCAAATGAGCGCTGTAATAAAAGCAAAAGGAAATCTTTTTGCTAAATATTGTCAATACGCAGATATAACCTGTAGCGGCAATATCCGAATGGAAAATCAATTAATGCATAGCTTAATCGATGTGGGTGAGACACTATGGATTGGTTCCGAAGAAAGCGCGAATGGTAAATTAATTGGCGGATTAGTGAATGCATCTTCTTCTGTACATGCAGGCATAATAGGTGCAACTGCAGGTAGTAAAACATTAATAAACTTTGATAAACCAATAGAAGTATTTAGAAAGCAAATCGCAGAAATTGATGAAAGATTGGCCGTTGAAGATGAAAAGACGTCAGAACTGCAAGCGGCAAGTAACAAATTAAAAAAACTCCCTCCTGACCCAAAAACAAAAGCAATGCTGCAAAAAGTTGTTACGACTTACCAGTTCCATGCTAAACGAATGGGTGAGATACTAGCAGAGAAAGAATCGGTGGAGCTTAAGCAGCAAGAGTTCATGGCCTCTGTTTATGTTGAGGCAACTGAAAAATTCTACCAAAGTGTTGAAACTACGGTAGGAGACTTTCAGGAAAGGACTAAACGAGAATACCCACCAAGTAAAATGCGTTATAAAGAGCGCAAGATTATTATTGACCCCATTGTTAGTTAATTAAAAGGGTAAGATTTGAAATCGAATATTTATATATTGGCAGGCCTGATAGCGGCTAGTGTAATTTCGACTCCAGTAAATGCTGAGCACTGTAATGTAAATTTTAACTACGGTGTAATTATAGATCCTAGCCATGTAAGAATTCTCAATCACGGTCAAACTTACGTGCAAATCACTAATAATGAGCAACTATTTATCGGCGGAAGAGAAATAGTTCTAAATGAGCAACAACAAACCATAATTAATTCTTATAGCCAAGGTATACGTGACCAAGTACCTCAAATTGTTTCAATTGCAATTGAGGGTGTTGAAATAGGCTTAAAGGCTGTAAATAAAGTTATCGGTGGCCTTACTGGCGAAAATAGTGCTACGCATCGTAAGCTTCAAGAGAAGTTTGATGAAATGCAAATGCGATTGCGTAAGAAGTTTAACCATAGTAACGAAAACTATTATATTGCTCCTCAAGATTTTGACGACTTTGATGAGATATTTGCTGGTGAATTCGAGCAAGAAATTGAAGAAATAGTGTCAGAATCAATAGGTACAATCCTAATGGCCGTCGGAGAAGCTATGGCCAATAGAGATGAAGAAACAATAGAACAACGTGTAGACACTTTTGATGACAGAATTGAAAGTATGGGTGAAGATTTAAAACTTGAGATTGGCACTAAAGCCCACCAATTGGAAGAACGAGCGCAGCAGTTCTGCCAAGCTTTATCTGATTTAGACCAAATAGAGACAGAAATTCAGATAACCATTCCGAAATTAGCAGATTACAACTTAATCTCTTCAGAACGGAAACTGCACGAGTAAAAGAGAAAGATGAAGCACATTTTTCTGTCTACATCAGATTACAGATTGTGATACTATTTAGTAAAATTAATATCCTTTCGTTAGCTTTTTTAGTTTAAATTAGTTTAATATTACGAAAGGCATCGTAAAAATATAACAAATTCAAGGGTTCCCAATGAGTAGAAGAAGAAAGACAGAAGAAGGTAATGAAGCAGACGTAGATATGACACCTATGCTAGATATTGTATTTATCCTACTCATATTCTTTATTGTTACCACATCATTCGTTAAAGAGCTTGGCTTAGAAGTGACTAAACCTAAGTCAAATAGCACACAATCTAACAACGATCCTTCTATTGTTGTTAGCATATCGGATACAGGAATTGTTAGCTTCAACGGTAAAAGAGTTGATATTGAGCGTTTACCTGCTCGTATTGAAAACTTTTTAGCTGCTAATATTACTTCTACGGCAATTATTCTTCCTTCTTCAGATACGCGCCACGAAGATGTTGTGCTAGTAATTGATCAAATAAAACAATTTGATCAACTTACCATCGCTTTTGGTAAGAGTAAGTCTTAATCAAGTACTTAGCTAAAATTCACGTATATAAATGTGAACCATAATAGCTGTTTAACGAAAGCCTATTCTTTTGAATAGGCTTTTTTATTATTTAACCAGGTAAATAGCCTTACCTAACTTTCCTATTTGAAAGCCACTCTTACGCTTACTAGATAAGCATGATAAAAACCAACGCCATTAAAAGCCCCAAGCAACCTTTATTTTTAAAATTAATTCACTACCCTTGTCGCCAGTATAAACTGCTTAACTAATCTCTAGGAGGCATTGCCTACCAATAATTAAATAGGTAATGAGTATAATGGCTTATCTATAGTCTCGCTCATATAAATCAAACGCGTTGGGAAATAGAGATTTAGGTGATAACTGGATATTTGAAAATAAATTGACAGTCGGTTTTTGCCGCTTAACAATCACGCGCTTGCGCTCTCATTATCTCATTATTCAAATGCAGCGACTAACTCGGATAACGACGGCACTAATATCGTGTCATTGGAGTATAGTATTGCATGGTGAGTATACGTTGAAATGCAAAAAGCCCGCTCAAATGAGCAGGCTTTTCAATAACAGGTAACTTGCATGGCCCACGAATTCGCAGGGCTCATTCGACAAACGAGAACTAAGCCAAAGTATTGGCTTTTCTTAACAACGTATACTCTCTACTGACGTGAATGGACTCACTAATGTCGTGTTGCTAAAGATGGCAAGGAGCGTCCGAGAGTAAGACAATAATTACTTATGCGTATAAAACAAAAAGCCCGCTCAATAGAGCGGGCTTTTCAGTAATAGGTGCCTAGCAATGTCCTACTCTCACATGGGAACTCCCACACTACCATCGGCGCAGT
>NZ_JABBXH010000007.1:157291-169353 GCF_012932965.1 Thalassotalea algicola
ACAAAAAAGGCCGCTTACGCGACCTTTTTCTGTGTATTCTAGTGTTTATCGATATTAGTCGATAACTTTAGATACAACACCAGCACCTACTGTGCGGCCACCTTCACGGATTGCGAAGCGTAAACCTTCGTCCATCGCGATTGGGTTGATTAGCTCAACAACAAACTTTAAGTTGTCGCCTGGCATTACCATTTCTACACCTTCAGGAAGCTCTACTGCACCTGTGATGTCAGTTGTACGGAAGTAGAACTGTGGACGGTAACCTTTGAAGAATGGTGTATGACGACCACCTTCATCTTTCGTTAGTACGTATACTTCTGACTCGAACTTAGTGTGTGGGTTGATTGAACCAGGCTTACATAATACTTGACCACGTTGAACTTCTTCACGCTTAGTACCACGTAATAATACACCACAGTTCTCACCTGCACGACCTTCGTCAAGAAGCTTACGGAACATCTCTACACCAGTACAAGTAGTTGTTGTAGTTTCTTTGATACCTACGATTTCTACTTCGTCACCTACTGTGATGATACCGCGCTCTACACGACCAGTTACAACCGTACCACGACCTTGGATTGAGAATACATCTTCGATTGGTAAGATGAAGTCACCATCGATTGCACGCTCTGGCTCTGGAATGTAAGTATCTAACTCTTTAGCAAGTTCTAATACTTTCTCTTCCCATTGTGCTTCACCGTTAAGTGCGCCTAATGCTGAACCTTGGATTACTGGTAAGTCATCACCTGGGAAATCGTATTCTGAAAGAAGTTCACGTACTTCCATCTCTACTAATTCTAATAACTCTTCGTCATCTACCATGTCACATTTGTTCATGAATACGATGATGTAAGGTACACCAACCTGACGTGATAATAAGATGTGCTCACGTGTTTGTGGCATTGGGCCATCTGTAGCAGCTACTACTAAGATCGCGCCGTCCATTTGTGCAGCACCTGTGATCATGTTTTTAACATAATCCGCGTGACCTGGACAGTCTACGTGTGCGTAGTGACGAGTCTCTGTATCGTATTCGATGTGAGATGTATTGATTGTAATACCACGCTCACGCTCTTCTGGAGCATTATCGATTTGTGCGAAGTCACGAACATCACCACCGAAAGCTTTCGTTAATACTGCAGAGATAGCAGCTGTTAAAGTAGTTTTACCGTGGTCAACGTGTCCGATAGTACCAACGTTAACATGCGGTTTCGAACGTTCAAATTTTTCTTTAGCCACTTTATATACCTCAAGGTAAAAATTAAAAGTTATTAAGTTTTAAATAAAGATATATGGATAGAATTTCTAAGAAATGGTGCTAATAGGCAGATTCGAACTGCCGACCTCACCCTTACCAAGGGTGCGCTCTACCAACTGAGCTATATCAGCACTATGTACAAAGAATGGAGCGGACGGCGGGAATCGAACCCGCAGCTTTAGCTTGGAAGGCTAAGGTATTACCACTATACGACGTCCGCATTCTACCGGAATATCTCTGCATAAAAATGGTGGAGGGAGGTGGATTCGAACCACCGAAGGCGGAGCCGTCAGATTTACAGTCTGATCCCTTTGGCCACTCGGGAACCCCTCCAATATTCTTGTCTTACTTCCGAAGAAGTATTAATGGTGCCGACTGCCGGAGTCGAACTGGCGACCTACTGATTACAAGTCAGTTGCTCTACCAACTGAGCTAAGTCGGCACTACATTAAGTGGTGCGCATTCTAGTGTAATGTTTTAAGGCTTGCAATAGTTAAAATTAAAATTTTTTATAAATACGTTTATTTGGCGTTTTTTTACGCATCTGTAAGAAAAATTATTGATTATCCAAAAAACAACTTAAACCATGAAAGACTAGTTTACTGTCATATTCTGCTGAAATATCAAGTAACTTGATAAGCTGCTTTCCATTACCACCCGTAATAATAACTTTATCGATAGGGAGTAGCTGCTTTTCAAGTAAATTTATAGCTTGGGTAATAAGGCCAAGTGTTGCAGCCCATGCTGCTTGGGCTAAGTTATCATTTGTCGAAAGCCCCAATGCGAGTGAATCTATATCTGCGCTCTGCCCTAATACATTTTCAGTATTTAATTGAATACTACTAAATAAAGTATCGACTCCTGCTAATATCCATCCACCCAGGTGCATGCCTTGACGATCTAGATAATCAACCGTTGTTGCCGTTCCTGCATCGACAATTAAACAGGCTTGTTTTGGCATTAGCTTTTGTGAACCAAGCATAGCTAACCATCGATCAACGCCTAATTGCGTTGGTTTTTTGTAGCCATTTGTAACACCAAATGCTTCTGCTTCTGTGCAGGGACGCTTCATTGGAATTCTATTTGCTTCAGCCCAATGAACAATCAAATTAGCTAAATGCTCATTTGCAACACACGCTAATATAATTTGATTAACCGATTGCCAATGAGTTTTGAACCAATGCTCTGAGATATTAGTATTGTCACAGTAGCCAATTTCACAAAGTTCACCAGATTTTACGAAACAATATTTAGTGCGTGTATTTCCTATATCAATCAATAATTGCATCTGCACCTCGCAAACTTACTTCACCGCCATATATTGGTTTAATATGACCTTCGATTTCAAACAACAGTGCGCCGGAGCTATTAACACCTCGGCAGATGCCATGTTGAACTTTCTCACCTGTTATTAGTTTCACGGTTTTATCTTTAAATAAATCTTTTTCATGCCACTCATCAAGCATGGAATCAATACCTAAGTCTGCTTGCTCAGCAAGTCGTTTACTAATCGACGCGATAATACTTGCGGCAAGCTCATTTCGATCAATTGCAATGTCGATATGGCGTTGTAAATCGGTCCAAGCTTGTGTAATAGATGATGCTGCTTGTTCAGGCATGTTTAGATTAAGGCCAACACCAATTACACTATGACACTCACCTGTAGTTTGCCCTTCCAGATCAATTAAAATACCGGCTAATTTAACTCCTTGATAGTACACATCATTCGGCCACTTCAGTTCGACATCTATTTGGTAAAGTTCATTTATTGCATCACTGATTGCCAACGCAGTTAATAAGCTCAAACCCATGGCTTGAGACATTCCCTGCTCTAAATAATGATAGTAAGATAAGTATAAGTGAGAGCCAAAGGGTGATACCCATTGCCTGCCCCGACGACCACGCCCAGCGCTTTGATACTCGGCAATACACACCTGCCCAGTATCTATCTGATTTGGCAGTTTTCTTAAAATAAAATCATTTGTAGAATCAATTAGCGTATGAACTTCGAGCTGGTTTTCTAAATTAATTTTTCTAAGATTCTCGAGAATAACTTGCTTATCCAGCAAATTAATTGGCTGTGCAAGTTGATATCCCTTCCCGCGAACTTTAAAGATATCTAAACCGATATCACTTAGTGCCGAAACTTGCTTTGATATTGCAGCCCTTGATACGCCTAATTCATCAGCTATCAGTTGACCAGAAACAAATTTCCCCGATGCAAGTGCTTGAACTAGTCTTTCTCTAATAGGCTTAGACATTTTCGATTAACTCTTCAATAGTACATTCGCCAGACTGGTCAACCAACCTAACTTCAGGCTCTAAGTTTATGCCAAACTTTTCTGTAATTTTTTCAATGATTAATTTTGCAAGTTTGATCATATCGCGCCCAGAGGCACTACCATAATTAACAAGCACCAATGCTTGGTCTTTATGGACACCTGCATCACCTATTTTAAAGCCTTTAAAACCGGCCTGTTCGATTAGCCAACCTGCCGCTAGCTTCACAGTTTCATTTGCTTGTGGATAGTTTGGTATATTAGGAAATTTTGCTATCAATTGTGTAAATTGCTCATGTGCTACAACAGGATTTTTGAAGAAACTTCCTGCATTGGCAAGCTCATTTGGATTAGGTAGTTTACTTTCACGTATTTCAATGACTTTTGCCATTACTTCACTTGGGGTAACATTTTTATGCAAAGTATTTAATCCTGCATAATTTAACTTTGCAGTCCATTTCTTTGGAATTACTATTTTTACAGAAACTATAATACCTTTTCCTTTTAGGTTTCCTTTAAACACACTATTTCGATAGCCATACAAACAAGCATGTTTATTAAAAGTTTCTATTTTTTTCTTGCCAAAGTTGTACCAATTGACCGAACAACAAAAGTCAGAGAATTCGACACCGTACGCACCTATATTTTGTACGGGGGCTGCCCCAACACTCCCGGGAATGAGTGCGAGGTTTTCCAATCCAGGCATGTCGCGTTCAATAGTAAATTTAACTAGCTCATGCCAATTTTCACCGGCACCAACATTAAGTAAAAAACAATTTTCAGCTTCTTCTATTTCGATGCCTTTTATTAACGGCCTTAAAATTTTAGGTGTTTTAGGCTCGGTAAAAAGGACGTTGCTTCCTTCACCCAGTACATAATATTCACTATTGGTTATAAGGTTTAGTTTTTGCAAATCCTCAATAGTTTTTATAGTAACTATCTCAGGACTTAAAGCACTAATAGCTAATGTATTGATAGGTGATTGAGGATTGCTTGGCATATTAGTCGTAATTTAGCGCTAAAAAAGTAGTATTTTATTTTAGCATGCCAATAAGGCAAATGACGAAATGAAATTATACGTTAGCCTTGTTTACGTACAGGTAACTTTATAATGTTGCCACGGTCATTATAGTATTTGTTTTGGTAGCGCGAAGTGTCAATACTTTCACTTTGATTAATGACAATCCCCTCTACTGGTGCCTTAGCCTGTTTAAGCATGCGTAAACCCGAGGTTATTTGTTCTCGCTTAGTCTTGGTACCGTGAACAACATATAAAACACTTTCGACAACACGCGAAATAATAACAGCATCACTTACTGCATTAACTGGAGGTGTTTCAATAATAATGCGGTCATAAAAATTGCCGAAAACCTTAATTAGCATATCAAAGCGTTTCATGGATAAGAATGCTAGCGGATTTGCAGGTGATATCCCCGAAGTTAAAATATCCAATTTTACATGCTTATCTCTTACGATACATTCATTGATTTGATGCGTCTTGGCTAATAAGTTGGATAAACCAGGTCGAAACGGATCTAAATGTAGGTTTTTCGCTACAGTTGGGTGTCTCATATCAGCTTCAATTAATAACACCTTTTCCATTTCACTATATGAACGGGCCAAATGAAGCGCTACTGTAGATTTTCCCTCGTTAGGCACAGAAGAAGTAACAGCAACTACTTTAGGCGGTTTTTTATCGCTGCTAAATAGTAAAGAGGTGCGCAAGGTTCTTATTGCTTCTGTAAAGCGACTATCGGTTAAATAGTTATCTTCATCTTTTGTCGTTTTTGTTTTAAACCTTGGTAGCACTGCTAAAACAGGCGCCTCACTAAAGTTTTCTAATTTACGACGTGAATTCAGCGTATCGCCTAGAAGCTCTCGCATAATGACATATAATGAAACAGCAACAAGCGACAATATAAAACTCATCATTACATAAAGCGATTTTCTGGGTGCAAATGGCCCTTTAGGCGTAATTGCTTTATCTAAAAACCTGACATAAAAAGTTGCAGTATAATTACCCATAGCGTCTGTTTCTTTAAGACGTATTAAGTAGCTGTTATAGAGTTCCTTATTGGTATCTACATCACGCTGTAATTGGGAGAATTGATTTTTTAGTCGACTTAATCGTAAAAAATCAGCTTTAGCACTTGTTAAACGGCTCTTTGTCGCTTTAACTTTTTCAATTGTCGTTAAATATTCTTTTTCAATTGATAGAACATGCTCTTCAATTTGCTGACGAATACTCGCCTCAATAGTTTCTAGTTCAGCTCTGACAGCTAGCATTTTAGGATGTTTAGGACCATATCGACCAGATAACTCAGAGATCTTTCTTTCTATTTTTTCCTGTGCATTTCTTAATTGAATATACGAACTATGACTATTAACTTCTTTAATTTCAGCTAGCTTTGAAAGATTGCCTTTGTGTTGTTTAATATAGTCATAGGAAACCTTCAAATCATCCCTTTCTTTTTCGGCTTTGATACTAGCTGCAGTCAACGCGCCTATTTCATCGCTTACCAAGCCAGAAATACCATTTACATCTACCAGGCCTTCAGATTCAATAAACTGCTGAAGGGCCAGTTCTGAAGAATCCAATTTCATTCCAAGTTCTTCTAGTTGGTCAACAAGCCACTGGGAAGTATTTTCCTTTGTCGAACTATGAATTTCGTTTTGATATTGTAAATACGTTTGTCCAACTTGATTAGCAACTTTCATCGTTAACTCTGGGTAGTACGATTTAAAAGTTATTTTTACAAGTTCAGTATCGGAAATAGGGCTAATTGTCAGTTGAGACCTAAACTGCCCAACAACAGAAGATAACGAAGGTTTTTCCGATAAATCCCCATCAGCTAAAAATGGGAGTTTGTCATTATATTTATTTACTCGAAATTCTGGATGTTCGATCAAATTAAGCTGCGCTACCACGCGTTCCGCAAATTTTCGCGAACGTAATATTTCATATTGGGTTTGGATAAGTTCGTAGGATGCCGCTGTTTCGTTATTAAGCGCATCGTTAAGAGAAAGTGCATTTGCACTTATATTACTACCAATTTGTAGAATGGCACTACTTTGATATCTGGGCTTTAATAAGCTCACATAAAAAGCCACCGTTAGTGAAACCAACAGTGTTAACGTTACAATTTTCCAACGCCTATTCCATAAAGGGCTTAACAGCTCCTTTAAGGAAACATCATCGTCAGCAAAATTATATGATGTCGCTGTGTTATCTATACTACTCAAAAAAAGCTTTGCTCAATGCTTATGATGTCATCAGGAAAAACGGGGGTAGCGATACTTGCTTCTATTGTGACCGTTTTGCCGTCGACTATACGGGTAATCTTCCATGCAGATTTAGATGCTCTTGCTGATAACCCTCCGGCTAACGCAATAGCTTTGTCTAATCTCAAATCATCCTGATATGGATACCCACCAGGCCTTTTAACTTCTCCATGAATAAAGAAAGGCCGATACTGAAGAATTGATACTGATACTTGAGGATGAACTAAATAGTCACCTTCTAATCCTTTTTTGATAATCTTCTCTACTTGCACAGTAGCTAACCCCAACACGTTAATATCAGGCAAAAAAGGAAAAGATACTAAACCAGACTTATCAATTTTAACTTCAGTCTTTAAATCAGGTTCGTCATATACACTAATTAATATTTTATCTCCTGCTCCCAACAAATAATCTGTCGCAGCGGCGAACGTACAAGTATATAGTAAAAGCACACTCGCGGTCAAAATTCGTACAATAGCTCGATAATTCATATTAAAAGCTAATATTACATCCTACTGTTATTTGCGAGCGATCGAACTCAAATTGAACAACGTCACTCTCTAGTTCATTGTAGCTGAAATCTATGTAAGCATTAAATTTTTCACTATATCTAAATTGGAGTCCTGTTAAAAATCGCAAACTATCTTCGTTTCTAATTTGCTCTTCTAGGCTAATTTCGCTCGCAATTAGACTCGCCGAAATTTTATAACTGAAAAATTCGTTTATTTTATAGTTGGCAGAAGCTGTATAACTATCGCTTACTTTAAAGTCACTACCCAGTTCCGCTTTTGTATCTGTAGCTCTTCCGGAAGAAATACTGAAGTTAAAATAATCAAATGGCATCCAATTATAGTTTAAGCGCCATTTAAATTTACTTTCATCACTCTGGTTCGAATTAAATTTAATCTGTTCTGTACCTATCAAAATATCTAATTCACTCGCAGCACTTGGTTTCCACTTAATACCACCTATTGCATAAATAACATCTTTATCTAAAGCAGAATTGTTTTCATATTCATATTGATTGTACTCTGCACTGAAAGACAAATATGTTTTTGCACCGACTAAATAGTCTAAGTCGATTAACACAAAGTCACGAGTATTTTTATATAACTGCGTTAAGCTTTTCCGCGTTGAGTATTCAATTTGTTTTTGCCCTAACAAGGCATTTAAACGACTAACACTATCAACACGACCGTATTGGTAACCCGCATTTATTAAAGTACTTTCAACCGTATCACCTTTATCGACCGAGCTCGCAATACCTTTAGTCAATCCTCGCCCTCTAAATTCATATATTTCATCAAATGACAATGAAACAAACGCTCTATGATCTGAGGCTAATTTATAAAAATATTTCGCTAAAACAGACTTATCGGTATGGTCATCTTCATCAAAATCACCGTACTGCCGATTAATCACTTCGCCAAAAAATTGCCCCAAATGAGTTTCATTATGTGCTTGTAAAAAAACACTTGGATTTAGACTAATCTCAGTAGTACTGTCGCCTCCGCTTTGTTCATAAAGAAAGTTATCAATAGTAGCAACTGAGGCATTGGCATTTAGTATTAATTGATTACCTTCGACAAATTCAATGTCAAAATTAGAAGCCTGTTTTTCTATGCTTACAGCATTTGACGAAGTTGCAACGAAAGCAATAAGTATTGGGGATAGGAAAAATTTACGCATAAGTAGAAGTTTTATTTTATTATGCGTTAAAGCAACCTTAAAAGAAAAGACTTAAATAAAGAATATTCTTTTGAAATGCAAAAAGCCCGCTCAATAGAGCGGGCTTTTCAGTAATAGGTGCCTAGCAATGTCCTACTCTCACATGGGAACTCCCACACTACCATCGGCGCAGTTGCATTTCACTTCTGAGTTCGGCATGGGTTCAGGTGGTTCTACAACGCTATTGTCGCTAGGCGAATTGATTACAATTTAGAAGGCTGATGTATCCGTTAATTCAAGTATCACAAGTACGTGATGTCGTGCATGAATGCACTCATGTCGATGTTATTCACCGATTCATGTCAGCATACAACAAAACCACTTGGGTGTTGTATGGTTAAGCCTCACGGGCAATTAGTATCAGTTAGCTCAAGGCCTCGCAACCCTTACACACCTGACCTATCAACGTTGTAGTCTCCAACGACCCTTTAGGGGAATTAAATTCCCAGTGAGAACTCATCTCAAAGCCTGCTTCCCGCTTAGATGCTTTCAGCGGTTATCAGTTCCGAACGTAGCTACCCGGCAATGCATCTGGCGATACAACCGGAACACCAGAGGTTCGTCCACTCCGGTCCTCTCGTACTAGGAGCAGCCCTCTTCAATTCTCAAACGCCCACGGCAGATAGGGACCGAACTGTCTCACGACGTTCTAAACCCAGCTCGCGTACCACTTTAAATGGCGAACAGCCATACCCTTGGGACCGACTTCAGCCCCAGGATGTGATGAGCCGACATCGAGGTGCCAAACACCGCCGTCGATATGAACTCTTGGGCGGTATCAGCCTGTTATCCCCGGAGTACCTTTTATCCGTTGAGCGATGGCCCTTCCATACAGAACCACCGGATCACTATGACCTGCTTTCGCACCTGCTCGACGTGTCTGTCTCGCAGTTAAGCTGGCTTATGCCATTGCACTAACCGTACGATGTCCGACCGTACTTAGCCAACCTTCGTGCTCCTCCGTTACTCTTTGGGAGGAGACCGCCCCAGTCAAACTACCCACCAGACAGTGTCCCCAAGCCCGATAAGGGCCCTAGGTTAGAACATCACGCATACAAGGGTGGTATTTCAAGATTGGCTCCACTCTATCTGGCGACAAAGTTTCAAAGCCTCCCACCTATCCTACACATGTAGGAGCAATGTTCACTGTCAAGCTATAGTAAAGGTTCACGGGGTCTTTCCGTCTAGCCGCGGGTATACGGCATCTTAACCGCAATTTCAATTTCACTGAGTCTCGGGTGGAGACAGTGTGGCCATGATTACGCCATTCGTGCAGGTCGGAACTTACCCGACAAGGAATTTCGCTACCTTAGGACCGTTATAGTTACGGCCGCCGTTTACCGGGGCTTCGATCATGAGCTTCGCAGAGCTAACCCAATCAATTAACCTTCCGGCACCGGGCAGGCGTCACACCGTATACGTCATCTTTCGATTTTGCACAGTGCTGTGTTTTTAATAAACAGTTCCAGCCACCTGGTTACTTCGACTGACCTATGCTTACGGAGCAAGTCCTTCACAAGAGCCAGCGTACCTTCTCCCGAAGTTACGGTACTATTTTGCCTAGTTCCTTCACCCGAGTTCTCTCAAGCGCCTTAGTATTCTCTACCTAACCACCTGTGTCGGTTTGGGGTACGGTTCCTTTATATCTGAAGCTTAGAAGATTTTCCTGGAAGCATGGCATCAACAACTTCAACTCCGTAGAGTCTCGTCTCGTATCTCAGTCTTAAGAACCCGGATTTGCCTAAGTTCTCAACCTACATACTTTCACACGGATAACCAACACCGTGCTTGCTTAGCCTTCTCCGTCCCTCCGTCGCAATATAAAGAAGTACAGAAATATTAATCTGTTTCCCATCGACTACGCGTTTCCGCCTCGCCTTAGGGGCCGACTTACCCTGCCCTGATTAACATGGGACAGGAAACCTTGGTCTTTCGGCGTGGGGGTTTTTCACCCCCATTATCGTTACTCATGTCAGCATTCGCACTTCTGATACCTCCAGCAAGCTTCTCAACTCACCTTCAACGGCTTACAGAACGCTCCCCTACCACTCAAAATAAATTTTGAATCCGCAGCTTCGGTGCATAGTTTAGCCCCGTTACATCTTCCGCGCAGACCGACTCGACTAGTGAGCTATTACGCTTTCTTTAAAGGATGGCTGCTTCTAAGCCAACCTCCTAGCTGTCTGGGCCTTTCCACATCGTTTCCCACTTAACTATGACTTTGGGACCTTAGCTGGCGGTCTGGGTTGTTTCCCTCTTCACGACGGACGTTAGCACCCACCGTGTGTCTCCCGGATATCACTCATTGGTATTCGGAGTTTGCAAAGGGTTGGTAAGTCGGGATGACCCCCTAGCCTTAACAGTGCTCTACCCCCAATGGTGTTCGTCCGAGGCTCTACCTAAATAGATTTCGGGGAGAACCAGCTATCTCCCGGCTTGATTAGCCTTTCACTCCGACCCACAAGTCATCACCGCATTTTTCAACATACGTGTGTTCGGTCCTCCAGTTGATGTTACTCAACCTTCAACCTGCCCATGGGTAGATCGCCGGGTTTCGGGTCTATTCCTTGCAACTAAACGCGCAGTTAACACTCGCTTTCGCTACGGCTCCCCTAATCGGTTAACCTTGCTACAAAAAATAAGTCGCTGACCCATTATACAAAAGGTACGCAGTCACCCGAAGGCTTCCACTGCTTGTACGTATGCGGTTTCAGGTTCTATTTCACTCCCCTCACAGGGGTTCTTTTCGCCTTTCCCTCACGGTACTGGTTCACTATCGGTCAGTTAGGAGTATTTAGCCTTGGAGGATGGTCCCCCCATGTTCAGTCAACATTTCACGTGTGCCGACCTACTCGATTTCACAAACATTTTGTCTTCGTGTACGGGACTATCACCCTGTATCGTTGTCCTTTCCAGAACATTCCACTGACGCCATGCCGCTTAAGGGCTAATTCCCGTTCGCTCGCCGCTACTAAGGAAATCTCGGTTGATTTCTT
This sequence comes from Thalassotalea algicola, assembly GCF_012932965.1. Taxonomy (GTDB): domain Bacteria; phylum Pseudomonadota; class Gammaproteobacteria; order Enterobacterales; family Alteromonadaceae; genus Thalassotalea_F; species Thalassotalea_F algicola. The sequence goes on from NZ_JABBXH010000007.1 coordinate 168,835, forward strand.
TTCCTCGGGGTACTTAGATGTTTCAGTTCTCCCGGTTTGCCTCACTGTGCTATGTATTCACACAGTGATAGTGTCTTATGACACTGGGTTTCCCCATTCAGAAATCGTAGTCTATAACGGTTTTTATCACCTTAACTACGCTTATCGCAGATTAACACGTCTTTCATCGCCTCTAACTGCCAAGGCATCCACCACATACGCTTAGTCACTTAACCATACAACCCTAAGTAGTCTTAAGTATTGTGGAGACAAATCCACAATCAAATGCATGTCTGACATTTTCACGTACTCTTATTAACAACAAGTGTTAATAGTGAGCTACTTGAATTAGATGAAATAAGATAAGGAAGTCTTATTTCAAGGTTGAACATTTATTCGAGGAGAATAAATGCTCGGTGATGTTTATCGTTATGTGAGTAACAGCGCGACACCGCACTCACCAGATAAACATCGTTCGAATATATTACTGATAAAGTAATTATATTCGGGATATATATCAGCTTTCCAAATTGTTAAAGA
>NZ_JABBXH010000008.1 GCF_012932965.1 Thalassotalea algicola
ATCTTGCATCACCGACCACTTTCTTTTTATTTCTTGAATTATGCTCCACTAAACCCAATTGGTTTGGGTACTTATTGTGGCTAACGCAGTCGCAAATTCGGACGTTGCATCACCGACCACTTTCTTTTTATTTCTTGAATTATGCTCGACTAAACCAAATTGGTTTGGGTACTTATTGTGGCTAACGCAGTCGCATGTTCGGACGTTGCATCACCGACCACTTTCTTTTTACGTTTCGGCTATTTCTAACCTTTAATTCGAATTAGCTAAATGCCTTATTTCGTATTGTATTTACAGTTTTGATTGAAATTCATTCAAGTTATATGTTCATTTAATTTAAGTGGGAAATTACTAAATTTCCAAATGAATCAATTGATTAGATTATGTTCAGTTTTTTCTCTGTTGTTTTTTATTTAAGTAATTGTTTATAAAGGGTAAATAAAATATTTTGGTGATAAACTCGACTCTTGCTTAAAGCATGGCTATAATTGCGCGTCATTATTTTTAATCTGAACATCTTTTATTCAGGTTTTTCCAAGTCCTGATAGGGGCTGACAGCATTTTCATGGTGAGAATTTGCTTGGATAGATAGATGGAAAATAGGAAGCGTATTAAGGCGCTAAATTTGAGGTATATAAATGCAAGTTTCTGTTGAGACTACACAAGGTTTGGAACGTCGTTTAACAATTTCTGTTCCTGCTGAAAAAGTAGATGTGGAAGTTAAAAATCGTCTTCGTCAGTTAGCTAAAACGCAACGTATTAACGGTTTCCGTCCTGGCAAAGTACCACCGTCAGTTATTCAAAAGCGTTACGGTAAAGCAGTTCGTGAAGAAATTACGGGTGAATTAATGCAGCGTAACTTCGTGGAAGCGATTGTTGCAGAGAAAATTAACCCAGCTAGCCGTCCTAACTTTGTTGCAAAAAGCAACGAAGATGGTAAAGCATTTGAGTTTGAAGCAACTTTCGAAGTATACCCAGAAGTTGAAATCAAAGAATTAGAGAAAATCGCTGTAGAGCGTCCAGCTGTTGAAGTAACAGATAAAGACATTGATGAAATGTTCGTTACGTTACAAAACCAGCACAAAACATGGAAAGAGAACAAACGTAAAACTAAGAAAGGCGACAAGCTAACTATCGATTTCTTAGGTCGCGTTGATGGCGAAGAGTTTGAAGGCGGTAAAGCTGAAGGCTTTGAATTAGAGCTTGGTTCTGGTCGTATGATCCCTGGTTTTGAAAAAGAAATCACAGGAATGAAAGTTGGTGAAGAGAAAACAATCAATGTAACTTTCCCTGAAGATTACCATGCGGAAAACCTAAAAGGTAAAGAAGCAGAGTTCGATATCAAAGTAAACAAAACTGAAGGTCCTGTACTGCCTCCAGTAGATGAAGAATTTGCAAAACTTTTTGGTGTTGAAGAAGGCGGTATTGATGCACTTCGTGAAGAAGTGTCTAAAAACATGTCTCGCGAATTAAACCAAGCGGTTAAAGCGAAGGTTAAAGAGCAAGCAATTGAAGGTTTATTAGAAAGCAACGAAGTTGATTTACCAGCTGCTTTAGTAGCGCAAGAAGTTGACGTATTACGTCAGCAAGCGTTACAACGTTTTGGTGGTCAAATGGACCCTAAAAACTTACCTGAGCTTCCTGCAGAAATGTTTGAAGAGCAAGCAAAACGTCGTGTTAAAGTTGGCTTGTTGTTAGGTGAGATTATCAAAGTTAATGAACTTAAAGTTGATGATGCTAAAGTAGATGAATTAATTGAAACTGCAGCGTCAGCATATGAAGACCCTGCGGAAGTAGTTGAATACTACAAAAACAACAAAGAAATGTACCAACAAATGCAAAATGTTGCTTTAGAAGAGCAAGCGGTAGACTTCATTGTTGAGAAAGCAAAGGTTAAAGACAAGAAAGCAAACTTCAAGGACATCATGAATCCTGAAGCAAAATAAGCTTTTTCGTTGACAATACGCTAAGCAATAGCTTAAATGGCTTGTATGGAATCATATGAGCCATTTTTTTTACAGTAAGGAAAATCCGTTGTTTACATCTCATCTTAATAATTCCCTTAGTGATAACAACACAATCGAAAATGCGTTAGTGCCTATGGTGGTTGAGCAAACCGCTAAAGGAGAGCGTTCTTACGATATATATTCACGACTTTTAAAAGAGCGAGTTATATTTTTATGTGGTCAAGTTGAAGATCACATGGCAAATTTAATTGTCGCCCAAATGCTATTTTTAGAGTCAGAAAGTCCAGAAAAAGATATTTTCCTCTATATTAATTCGCCTGGTGGGTCTGTGACAGCTGGACTTGCGATCTACGATACTATGCAATTTATCAAACCAAATATTAGTACGGTTTGTATTGGTCAAGCAGCAAGTATGGGAGCGTTTTTATTATCTGGTGGTGAAAAAGGCAAACGCTACTGTTTACCTAACTCTCGTGTCATGATCCATCAACCATTGGGTGGTTTCCAAGGACAAGCGTCTGATTTTGAAATTCATGCTAAAGAAATTCTTTACATAAAAGAGAAATTAAATCGCTTAATGGCCGATCATACTGGTAAGCCTTATGAGCAAGTATCGGAAGATACTGATCGTGATAATTTCTTAAGTGCAGAACAGGCGGTTGAATATGGCTTAGTTGATGCCATATTAGAACAAAGAGCTGACAAATAAGATGGTAACTTAAGTATTTTGTGAAATACTTATTTGTATAGTGAATCAAATTTTGAAAGATAAAAAGTTTAGAGGTACCGTATGACCGATATTAAAAAAGGTGACGGTGATAGCGGAAAGTTATTATATTGCTCGTTCTGTGGCAAAAGTCAGCATGAAGTACGTAAGTTAATTGCGGGTCCTTCAGTGTTCATTTGTGATGAATGTGTCGAACTTTGTAATGATATTATTCGCGAAGAAATAAAAGAAATTGCGCCTAAGCAAGATAAAGAGTCATTGCCATCGCCAGTAGATATTCGTACGAGCTTGGATGATTACGTTATTGGGCAGGAGCATGCAAAGAAAGTGCTAGCGGTTGCTGTATACAATCATTACAAACGTCTACGCAATGGCGATCAGCATAATGGTGTCGAATTAAGCAAGAGTAATATCTTGCTAATTGGCCCTACAGGTAGTGGTAAGACATTATTAGCTGAAACGCTAGCAAGACTTCTTGATGTGCCATTTACAATGGCAGATGCAACGACGTTGACCGAAGCAGGTTATGTTGGTGAAGACGTTGAAAACATTATCCAGAAGTTACTTCAAAAATGTGACTACGATGTTGAAAAAGCACAGCGTGGCATTGTATATATCGATGAGATCGATAAAATCTCTCGTAAATCTGATAACCCTTCAATTACGCGAGATGTATCAGGTGAAGGTGTTCAACAAGCATTGTTAAAGCTTATTGAAGGTACTATTGCCTCTGTACCGCCTCAAGGTGGTCGTAAGCACCCTCAGCAAGAGTTCTTACAAGTAGATACGTCTAAGATATTATTTATTTGTGGTGGTGCGTTTGCAGGCCTAGATAAGGTGATAGAGCAGCGTTGTGAGACTGGTACAGGGATTGGTTTTGGTGCAGATGTTCGAAGTAAAGATGAGCATAAGTCACTAACAGAGCGCTTCCAAGAAGTTGAACCTGAAGATTTAGTTAAGTACGGTTTAATTCCAGAGTTTATTGGTCGTTTACCTGTAGTAGCTACACTGAGTGAGCTTGATGAAGATGCACTAATTCAAATACTTCAAGAACCTAAGAATGCGTTAACTAAGCAGTTCTCTGCACTTTTTGATATGGAAGATGTCGAGTTAGAGTTCCGAGAAGATGCACTTAAAGCAATTGCAAACAAAGCTATGATACGTAAAACTGGTGCTCGTGGCCTACGTTCAATTGTCGAAGGCGTGTTGCTTGATACCATGTATGAGCTTCCTTCTATGGAGAATGCTAGCAAAGTTGTTGTTGATGAAACGGTAATTAAAGGTGAATCTAAGCCGATAATTATTTATGAAACTCCACAAGATCAAGCTGCATCGGATAGCTAAATAGAGAAACTAAAAAAAGAGCCGTAAAGGCTCTTTTTTATTTTCTCTGTTGAAAGTTATTTTAATATCCCCATATACTTTTTAACGTATATTATTCTTGCATAAGAAGCGCAGTTTAAACTTAATCAAATTGCTGATTTCTTAATCTATTTCCAAGAGAGTTATCTATGACCAATGAATTGTCAGGTGTAGTAGAAATCCCCGTGTTGGCGTTACGTGACGTCGTAGTTTATCCACAAATGGTCATTCCATTATTTGTTGGCAGAGAAAAGTCTATCCGTAGCTTAGATATTGCGATGGAAAGCGATAAACAAGTATTTTTGGTTGCTCAAAAAGATGCAGCGATTGATGATCCTACTTCTGAAGATGTTTATGAAACAGGAACCGTCGCATCGATATTACAAATGCTCAAATTACCCGATGGTACCGTTAAAGTACTAGTTGAAGGGGTTAAACGCGCTAGTATTAAACAGTTTGTTAATACCGAAGAGTATTTTACAGCTGATGTAGAATATATAGTTTCTGAAACCGTAGCTGATGAAAATAGTGACGTGTTGGTACGATCTGCAATTTCTCAGTTCGAAGGTTATGTAAAGCTTAATAAGAAGATCCCACCTGAAGTGCTTACTTCACTTTCTGGTATCGATGATCCTGAGCAACTAGCAGATACTATGGCTGCTCATATGCCATTGAAGCTAAATGATAAACAAAAAGTATTAGAAACCAATAATGTTTCTGAACGTATTGAATTTTTAATGGCGTTAATGGAGGGCGAAATTGACCTTCTTCAAGTTGAGAAGAAAATACGTACTCGCGTTAAAAAGCAAATGGAAAAAAGCCAACGGGAGTATTACCTCAACGAGCAAATGAAGGCTATTCAAAAAGAGCTAGGTGAAATGGACGATGTACCAGATGAAGCCGAACAAATGCTCAAGCGCATTGAGGATGCGCAAATGCCTAAAGAAGCTAAAGATAAAACCATGGCCGAATATCAAAAGTTAAAAATGATGTCGACTATGTCAGCTGAAGCAACCGTAGTGAGAAGTTACATCGACTGGATGTGTAACGTTCCTTGGAAAAAGCGAAGCAAATTGAAAAAGAATTTAAGCTTAGCTGAAGGAGTGCTTGAGAAAGATCATTATGGTCTAGAGAAAGTTAAAGAACGAATTATTGAATATTTAGCGGTTCAACAGCGGGTAAGCAAGCTTAAAGGGCCTATCTTGTGTCTCGTTGGTCCTCCAGGTGTAGGTAAAACCTCCCTTGGTCAATCAATCGCTAAAGCGACAGGTCGAAAATATGTACGTATGGCGCTTGGTGGTGTTCGTGATGAAGCGGAAATTCGCGGTCATCGCAGAACGTATATTGGTAGCTTGCCAGGTAAGTTAATACAGAAAATAGCTAAAGTTGGTGTTAAAAACCCACTGTTTTTACTCGATGAAATAGACAAGATGGCTTCTGATATGCGTGGCGACCCGTCATCAGCGTTATTAGAAGTACTCGACCCGGAGCAGAACACTAGCTTTAACGATCATTATTTAGAAGTCGATTATGACTTATCTGACGTGATGTTTGTTGCTACATCGAACAGTATGGATATCCCTGGACCTTTGCTTGATCGAATGGAGGTTATTCGTTTATCCGGTTATACCGAAGATGAAAAGCTTAACATTGCTCGCCGTCACTTGGTGACTAAGCAGATAGAACGCAATGGCTTAAAGCCAGCTGAAATTGAAATTGATGACAGCGCGATTGTTGGTATTATCCGATATTACACTCGTGAAGCAGGCGTTCGTAGTTTAGAACGTGAAATTTCGAAACTGTGTCGTAAAGCAGTAAAAGCTATTCTTTTAGATAAGTCACTTAAGAAAGTCGAAATTAGCCAAGACAATCTATCTGAGTTTTTAGGTGTTCAGCGTTTTGATTACGGCAAAGCTGAAGATCAAAATCGTGTTGGTTTAGTTACAGGTTTAGCTTGGACTCAAGTAGGTGGTGAACTACTTACGATAGAAACCGCCTCAAATGTTGGTAAAGGTAAGCTTACTTATACTGGCTCGCTAGGCGACGTAATGCAAGAATCTATTCAGGCCGCGATGACTGTTGTCCGTAGCCGAGCGGAAAAGCTACGTGTTAATGAAGACTTTTATGAGAAACGCGATATTCATGTTCATGTTCCTGAAGGTGCAACGCCAAAAGATGGCCCTAGCGCTGGTATTGGAATGTGCACAGCTTTAGTTTCTAGCTTAACTGGTAATCCAGTTAAAGCCGATGTCGCTATGACTGGTGAAATTACATTGCGCGGTGAAGTATTGGCTATTGGCGGCTTGAAAGAAAAGCTACTTGCAGCCCATCGTGGTGGGATTAAAACGGTAGTAATTCCTAAAGATAATGAAAGAGACCTTAAAGAAATACCAGACAATGTGAAGCAAGATTTGGCTATTCACCCTGTAAAATGGATTGATGAAGTCCTAGATATTGCGTTAGAGCACCCGGTTGATAAATGGCAAATTGACCAAAAATAGTGCGTTAAGCGGGTGAAAACAGTGAGAAAAGCGAAAAAATGCAAAAAAATTGGAAAAAAATGCAAATATCGCTTTTCAAACGCTGAAACTGTGGTAAGTTAAGAACGCTGATTACGCTAGACCCTATATAAACAGGGGTTTAGTCGAAGATAATAAAAATTTTATCTATTTTATTTTTTCTTTAACTCGGTGCTTGATGTTCAAAAAGAAGCTTGTTATAAACGTTTCTGCAGGACGCTAAAACAAAAGATAGCGCTGAATAATAACAATTGAAGGGGAAGACACTGTGAATAAGTCTCAACTAATCGAGAAAATTGCTGCTGGTGCAGATATTTCTAAAGCTGCTGCGGGTCGTGCATTAGACTCATTTATTGAAGCAGTTACTGATGAATTAAAAAGTGGTGAGCAAGTTGCTCTAGTTGGTTTCGGTACGTTCTCAGTACGTGACCGTGCAGCTCGCACTGGCCGTAACCCACAAACTGGTGCAACAATTGAAATTGCTGCAGCTAAAATCCCATCTTTCAAAGCTGGTAAAGCTTTAAAAGACGCATGTAACTAATCACAGTTTCATACGTAAGAATTTCAAAGACCACCGTTAGGTGGTCTTTTCTTTTGTGCTTTTGGCAAAATTACAAAAATAACAACCAAAATAGCGTCATAATCAGTTGATGTTACTTCAAGCACAAGGCTGCTTCTGGTAGAATCGCGCACAACAAAACGCACAATGGTGTAAAAGAGAAAAAGATGTTAGAGAATATTAGAGAAAACTCTCAAGGACTCATCGCAAAAGTTATCCTTGGGTTTATTATATTAACTTTCGCTGTTGCAGGTATAGGTGGCTACACCAGCTCTGTAGATACGTCAGTGGCAGAAGTTAATGGTGAAAAAATTAGTCAACAGTCGTTTGATCAAGCGTATCAAGCGCAACGTAACCGTATGGTTCAACAGTTTGGTGATATGTTTGATACATTATCTGCAGACCCTGCATATATGGCCAACTTTCGAAAAGGCGTGATCGATAACCTGATTAATGAAAAGTTAATCGATCAAAATGTTAGAGAGTTGGCGATTCGCATCTCTGACGATGCAATCAAGCAAACCATTCGCACTATGCCTGAATTCCAAATCAATGGAGTATTTGATAATAATCGTTATTTGGCGGTTATTAATCAATCGGGCTTTTTTCAGTCTTCTGATTTTAGAGATTATTTGCGGGTAGAAATGACGCGTCGTCAGTTAAGCCAAGCTTTGGTTGCAACGGAATTTAGTTTGCCATACCAAACGGAGCAGCTTACTGCGTTACAGAATCAAAAGCGTGATATTGCATTTGCAACAGTCGCAGCTGAACAATTTAAATCTGCAGTAGAAGTGACTTCAGAAGAGGTTACTGCTTATTACCAAAGCAACCAAGTCATGTTCGAAAACCAAGAGCAAGTGAAATTAGAATATGTTGAGCTTGATGTTGCAGAAATTGCTAAAAATGTTTCGGTATCGGAAGAAGAAGTTCAAGCATATTACCAAGACAACATTAATGAATTCCGTAAAGAAGAACAGCGTCGAGTTTCGCATATCTTAGTTGAGTTTGGTGAAGATGAAGCAGCAGCTCAAACACAAGCTGAAGCCATTTTAACTCGCTTAAGCTCTGGCGAAGACTTTGCTGAAATTGCTAAAGTGGAATCAGCTGATGCCTTTAGTGGTGAAAATGGTGGTGATCTAGAGTGGATCGAACGCGGTGTAATGGATGAAGCATTTGATGAAGCAGCATTTGCACTAGTCACTGTAGGTGAAACAAGTAGCGTAGTTAAAACTAGCTTTGGTTTCCATATAATAAAATTAACAGAATTGAAAGCTGAGCAAACTCAACCTTTCGAAGAAGTTAAAGAAGAGCTGATGGCGCGAGTAAGTAATGATAAAGCGCAAGATCAGTTTTTTGAATTACAACAAGAATTAGCACGCGTTAGCTTCGAATACCCAGACTCGTTAGATGACGCGGCAGGTGTTGTAAATGCAGAAGTAAAAACAACACAATGGCTAGCTCGAAGTGGAAATCCAGCACCATTTGATTCAACTAAAGTTATTGATGCTGCATTTTCAGATATCGTTTTAAATGAAAGCTTAAATTCAGATTTAATTGAAGTGAGTGATACTATGGTGATGGTAGTTCGCTTAAGCGAGCATCAACCTGCTAATGTAAAACCTTTACTAGAAGTAGAGCCTCAAATTAAAGAGCGTTTAGTTAACGAAAAGGCGACTGAGAAAGCGTTAAATGTAGTGGAAGAACTAGTGACAAAATTCACTTCAGGTGAAGATATTACTGTAGATCTATCAGAAGTCGGCAGTAAATTTGAACAGCATGCTGATATTGCTCGATTTGGTAGTGCTATTGATAATGCAATAATTCGTAAGGCGTTTGTATTACCTCACCCTGTTGAAGGTGCTATTTCTGCAGCAAGTGCTACTTTAGGTAATGGTGACCTTGCCATTGTACAAGTTAGTGCGGTAAAAGCAGGTGATACGGTTGCTGCGCCAAATTTAGCTGAGCAAAAGACAAGTCAGTTAGCTCAATCTGCTTATATGAGTTATCTTGATACATTGCGCGCAACAGCGAAAATAAAGCAAAGAGAATCAGTTCAAGAAAGTAATACTTTTTAATTACAGTTTAGTTTTACTCAACATTTAAAAAAGCGCCTATAGAGGCGCTTTTTTATTGGATGTTTTTATATGAGCTTTACTAGTAGGGCTTAGTGTGTCGCAACGTAATAAGCGCTACCTCGTGGTGACCTGCAATTGCTGATTCATAATCAGCTTTTTGGTATAGGTATGCGTAGGCTGTTTTAACACTTTACTCGTTTTACCATACTCAACAACTCTGCCATTACATAATACCATTACGTCATCACTAAAATGGCGGACAATACCGAGGTTGTGAGATATTAAGACAAATGCTAAGCCCATTTGTTGTTGTAGGTCTAATAATAAATTAATCATCTGCGAGCGGAGCGACGGATCTAACGCAGCTAATGCTTCGTCGAGGATAACTACTTGTGGTGATAATATTATCGCTCTAGCAAGTGATATGCGCTGCTTTTGGCCACCGGAAAACATATGAGGGTAAAAGTTCATATGTTCAGATAATAATCCTACTTTTAACAACGTCGTTTGAATGAGTTTATTTCGAGCTAAATCATCTAGGTTGGTGTTGAGCTTTAGCGGTTCATCCAATAATTGACCAATAGTTAAACTAGGGTTTAGCGTTGTTGAAGAGTCTTGAAATATCATGCGAACGTACTGACAACGTTGCTTAAAGTTCCCGGGAGCTAAGAGTTGTCCATTAAGCTTAATTTTCCCTGTCGTTGGTAGCTCTGCACCAACTAGTAGTTTAGCAAGTGTTGATTTACCGGAACCCATTTCACCAACAATTGCTAATGTTTGATATGCGTCTAATTCGAAAGATATTGGCTCTAACGCTGCAATTTCCTTTGATTTAAACCAATCACCTCGAACTTTATAGGTTTTGCTTAAATTGCTTACTGATAACAAAGTGCTCATTTATAACTATCTCGAAGTGAATAATGACAACTGACTTGATGACCGTGGTAATTTTTAACTTTTGGTGCCGCTACACACGCTTGTTGCGCTCTAGGACATCTTGGACCAAGTCGGCAGCCAATGGGTAGGTGTTGTAATATAGGAATGCTTCCTGGTAACGCCATTAGTCGTGATTTAGCCGGCACATTACTATTGGCATTCAAGCTACTGTCTAGTAGCGCTTGTGTATATGGATGAAATGGCTTATTAAATATTTGTTCGGTAGTACCGGCTTCCACAAATTGACCGCTATACATCACTGTGATGGTATTAGTCCAATGGGTAATATTTTCTAAATCATGACTGATTAAAAGAATAGACATATTTTTAAGTTGGTTTAAGCTTGCTAACAACCTAAATATTTGTCCTTGGTTTGTCGATTCCATAGAGGCCGTAGGCTCATCGGCTATAAGTAACATTGGCCGGCGAGCTAATGCTATTGCTATCATCACTCGCTGACAAAACGCCTCTGTTAGCTGATGCGGGTAGCTTTTGTTACATAGCTCGTGCTGTTTAATCCCGACTTTATGAAGTAACGTAACGGCTGCTTCTTTTCGTTGTTTACGCCGTTGCCAAAAATTACCTGTTAGTTGCGAACTATCTATTGCTTCTTCTAATTGCTCACCGATGGTTGTTGTCGGGTCTAAGCAAGATATTGGCTCTTGAAATATCATGGCAACATCTTGAGTAATAATGGCTTTTCGTTCTTCTATTGGCAAATGAAGCAGTTCTTTGCCACGCCAATGAAACCGATCTGCGCTCACTCGCCATTTGTCATCTAAAACACCGATAATTGCTTGAGCCAGAAGGGACTTACCAGAGCCAGATTCACCAACTAAGCCTCTTACTTCGCCTTCTTTCATTGCTAAACTTACTCGATCTACAGCGAGTGTAGATTCATTTTTTCCTATCAGCTCAATTGATAGGTTTCTGATATCCAGTAAATTCATTAGCTAAATTTTCTCAGTTTTATCGCGTGACGTAAGCCTTCACCAACTAAATTAGTTGCTACAACGGCAAATAATATTGCTAAGCCGGGCAAGTATACTGTCCAAGGAGCGATATAAAATAAATCGAAGCCACTTGCTAACATGGCGCCCCATTCAGGAAGAGGAATCGGTGCACCTAGTCCTAGAAAACCAAGCGCAGCAATGTCTAAAATTGCTGCTGATTGTGCAAAGGTAGCTTGGCTAACAATTTTTTCAATAATATTGGGCATTACTGAGTAATGTAAAATTCGTAATGAACTAGCTCCGTCAAGTTTAGAAGCAAGTACATAATCTTTGGCAAACTCTTCTTTCACAGCATTTCGTGTGATGTGAATAAATTGCGGAATTAATACCATGATCACAGCCCACAAGGTATTACTTAAACCAGGGCCGAGAATGGCGACAATTACTATTGCTAGTAAAAGTGAAGGTATCGATAAAATAACGTCGAGAAAATGATTTAAAAAGCTTGATTTAACCCCTCTGGTTAAAGCCGATAATGAACCGATGAAAACGCCAATAACAGTGGCAATAATAACGACAATGAAGCTCAGCCCAAAAGTAAGTGACGTGCCATGCATTAATCGAGATAGCATATCTCGTCCTAAATCGTCGGTGCCTAACAGGTAGCTAATATTGCCGGCATCATCCCAAGCTGGAGGAAGCATCGCCATTGCAACATTGCTCTCTACAGATGAATGTGGCGCCAAAATAGGGGAGAATATGGCAAGAATCACTAAAAATATAAACGCACCTAAACCAATCATAATGCTTGGTGTTTGGCGAAAGATGATCCACAACTGTATAAGTGGCGATGGAAACTCTTCTTCTTGATAAATCTTATCGCGAGCCATATTTAGCGCCTCGTGCCAATGGGTTTAAAGCCGCATAGGTGTAATCAGTAATTATATGCACAATAAATATAAAGGTAGATAATACTAATAACCCGCTTTGAATAGCGGTGTAGTCACGTTGATAAATACTTTCTATCAACCATCTACCAATCCCAGGCCAGTTGAATATTACTTCGGTGATCATTGCCAAAGTCACAAGGTTAGCAAACTGTAAGCCGATATGCTGGATAACTTTAATCAATGCATTGCGGATTGCATGCCTGAAAATAATTTGAATAAAACTTAAGCCCTTGGCTCTCGTCGCTCTAATATAGCTAGTCTCTAAAACGGATAACATGGCAGAACGAGCAAGCCTAATAAAAACGGTTGCAGGAGCGGCGGCAATAACAAAAGCAGGCAGAATAATATGTGCGTAAGCATTTTGTAGTGCTTGCCATTTGTGTGGGCTTTCGCTTACCAGAATATCGATAAACATAAAGCCAGTAGGCCGTTCAATTTCGTAAAGTAAACTGATTTGCCCACCAGAGGGTAGCCAACCTAGTTGAATTGAAAAAGTTAATATTGCTAGTAAACCTAGCCAAAATACAGGTACAGAATAGCCAATCATGGCGACTGCCAGTATTACATTATCAGTTACTTTATTATGATTAATGGCTGCTACAAACCCTATTGGTACACCAATGACAGTTGCTATAACAAAGGCAAACATACTCAATTCAATGGTTGCTGGGAGTAGCCTGACTATCTCGCCAGCGATATCAGTTTGCGAACTCATTGATACGCCTAAGTCACCAGAAAATATATGAAATACATAAGCAAGGTATTGTTCGAAGATATTGCCTTCTTGATTATAACTCGTCGCTAAAATAGCAAGTTCTTGTTCAGTGGCGTTTATTTGACCTGAGATATTAATTAATTGCTCGCCAGGAAATAAAAAAGATAGGCTAAAACTCAAGATTGTTAGCAATAACATCGTAAATAAAAATAAGTTGAGTTTTCGAAGTGTAAATATAAACATTATTGTTTACTTACCTCCGCAAAATTAACTCCACCAAAAGAGGTAAGTAACTGCCCTTTAACTTTTTTATTTCTGGCTTGAAATCTTTTTGAGTGGGCAATTGGCAATAACGGCAATGCTTGTTGAATTATTGCTTGCGCTTGGAAATATAAATTCTTTCGTTGATTAATATTCGTTGTTTGTAAAGCTAGTTTCAATAAATTATCGAATTCCTGATTACACCATAGGGCCCTATTACTACCGGTAACTACAGAACTACAACTTAATAAAGGGGTAAGAAAGTTATCAGGATCTGGGTGATCAGCTGACCAACCAAGTAATACTGTTTGATGTTCACCTAAACTTAATCGCCTTAAAAATGTCGACCACTCGTAAGAGACTATTTCGACTTGAACCCCAATTTCACTTAAGTCTGCTTGAATAAGTTTCGCCATTGTTAATGCATTTGGATTATAGGCCCTTTGCACCGGCATCGCCCAAATATCCATGCTAAAACCATCTTTATAACCCGCCTCTATTAGCATTTGTTTGGCCTTTATCGGCGAGTATTCGTGTGGCTGAATACTCTTATCATGTGCCCAGGAGTTCTTAGGTAATATGGCATTCGCTATTTCTGCTTTGCCGCCGTATACAGCATCAATTATCGCTTCTTTATTTATTGCGTGAGATATTGCTTTTCTTACTCTTTGATCATCAAATGGCGGCTTATGAGTGTTAAAGCCTAAATAACCAATATTAAACGATGTCACTTCTTCTAATTGCAATTCAGGATTTTCTTGAATTTTGTGAGGTGCAATAGGGTAGGCTATTACATCACACTCATTGGTTAATAATTTAGTTAGTCGGCCTGTATCGCTTGTTGTGATATCAAATACTAGCTGCTCTAACGCGACATTATTGTGCCAATAGTTATCATGACGATAATAACGTAACAAAGAACCTGGTTGATATGATTTTAACTTAAAAGGCCCTGTACCAATGGGATGGACATCAATATCATCTTTTCTATCTTGTTCCGCCAATAGGTCTGCATATTCTTTTGATAAAATTACTGCGTAATCGGTAGCCAAATTGGCAAGAAATGAGCTATTTGCTTGGTGCAGTTTAAATCGCACAGTGTGGTCATTTATTTTTTCAATTTCTTTAACAATATTGCTAAATTGAACGTTTTGAAAAAAGGGATATTTTCCTTCTGACACCAAATGAAATGGATGTTCGCTATCTAATATTCGATTAAAGCTAAATAAAACATCATCAGCATTGAATAAACGCGTTGGATAAAAATAATCAGTACTATGGAAATGGACATCTTTACGTAAGTAAAAAGTGATCATTTTACCGTCACGAGTAACGTGCCATGACTTAGCTAATGCTGGTGCGATGCTATTGTCATCATTAAACTTAATTAATCGGTTATATAATTGATTGGCTATTGCATCAATTGTAGTGCCTGAAGTATCAGTTTGCGGATTAAAGGAAGCAGGGGAGCCTTCCGCACAGTAAATTAAACTGTTTTCGGCAATTTGTTGGTTTTCAGTTTCACAGCTGGCAAGCATCGATACGGAAAATATCGCAATAGCTTTTGCCAGCCATACATTAACCTTCATCTAAACTGTTTCCATCGAGTAAGTTATATTTCTTTAGATAACCTCTTAATTGATGGTAGGTTAATTCTAACGCATCTGCTGTTTTCTTTTGATTATACTGACAATTTGCAAGAGCTGACTTTATTAATTTTATTTCATAATCTTGAGAAAGGTTCTTTAACGATAATGGGAAATTCGTATTTATCTCTTGCACTAATTGTTGACTCGGCTCTGTTTCTTTAGGCGAACTGACTTTATCTATAGTTGATTGAGTTTCTTTTTCTCGTTCTACGACTCGGTCTTGTGTTTTAACACGTTGAGTTGGGCGATAAGGTGACTCAAATGGGTCGATAACTAGTTCATGAACGGGAAGATGCGGATTGTTGCAACGGTAAACACTTCGTTCAACGACATTTTTTAATTCACGAATATTACCGGGCCAATGATATTCCAACATTGAACGCTTAGCTTTTTCAGTGAAGCCACTGAATAATTCAAATTCTAATTCCCTTGCCATATTGATGGCGAAATTTTCCGCTAATATAAGAATATCTTCTACGCGCTCTCTTAATGGTGGAAGGGTAATAACATCAAAGGCCAATCTATCGAGTAAGTCAGCTCTAAATTCACCTTTTTCTGCAAGTGTTGGTAGGTCTTCATTGGTCGCCGCGACCAATCTTGCATCAGTTTTGATTGTACGTGAACCACCGACTCGTTCAAATTCACCATATTCGACCACTCTCAATAGCTTTTCTTGAATTAGCCCTGAGGTGTTTGCAATTTCATCGAGAAACAATGTGCCTTTATCTGCACGCTCAAAGCGACCTTCATGGCGCTTATTAGCACCAGTAAATGCGCCACTTTCATAACCAAACAATTCACTTTCTAATAAGTTTTCATTTAATGCTGCACAATTGAGCTTTAAATAATTTTGTTCCCAACGCTTAGATAAGTAATGCAGGCGTGCGGCAACCAGCTCTTTACCTGTTCCTCGCTCACCAATAATAAGAACAGGTTTACTTAACGGCGCTATTTGAGATATTTGCTCCAATACTTCTAAAAAGCTATTGGATTGGCCAATTAAATTATCCTGTTGGTTAAAGCGCGACATGATGATCCTAATTATTAGTTTATTTCGCTAACAAATAGTGTATTTTATTAACGAAAGAGTTTGAAGTATTTTCTTAAAATTAAATAAATTTATAATATACAGTAAGTTAGCGTTTTGTTGGCGAGTTGGCTTGGATAATGAATATAACCAATACAAACGAAACGAAGATTAACTTTATTGAGGAAGTAATTATGGGTGTTTTTTCAAGGTTTACCGACATCATTAATTCAAATATCAATTCGCTATTAGATAAAGCGGAAGATCCAGAAAAAATGGTGCGCTTAATTATTCAGGAAATGGAAGATACGCTAGTAGAAGTACGCTCAAGTTCAGCGAAGACTCTAGCTGACAAAAAGGAGTTATCTCGTCAAATCACGCGCTATGAAAAAGATGCGGACCAATGGCAAGAAAAAGCTGAGCTGGCATTAAGTAAAGGTCGTGAAGATTTAGCAAGAGCTGCATTAATTGAAAAGAAAAAATGCAGTGAGAGTGCAGAGTCTTTAGCTGAGGAGCTTCAGCATGTAGACGAACATATCGCTAAATTGCAGGGTGAAATTACACAATTGCAAGATAAGCTAGCAGATGCAAAGGCACGTCAAAAAGCGATATTAATGCGCGAAAAAACGGCGAGCTCTCGACTGAAAGTTAAAAGTAAAATCGATAGTGACAAGGTTGAAGATGCATTAAGCCGGTTCGATCGCTATGAACGTAAAATTGATGATTTAGAAGCACAAGTTGAAGCACAAGACCTAGGTAGTAAGTCATTAGCCGATGAAATTGCTGAATTAGAAAGTGATGAAAACATTGATGACGAGTTAGCGCAATTAAAGGCTAAAATGGATAAGAAAAAGAAGTAGATTAGTCTAGAATTACCGCGTTAAGTAAAGGAGAAGTATTGTGGAAGAAATTATTGTTGCCCCGATTATTATATTTATGTTGGTTGTCGCGCCGATTTGGTTAATTTTACATTACCGCAGCAAGCGTCAAATTAGCCAAGGATTGAGCGAAGAAGAATATGTTCAGTTGTCTGAATTGTCAGAACTAGCAGATAAAATGGCCGATCGCATTAAAACATTGGAAGCAATTTTAGATGCTGAATCACCAGATTGGAGAAATAAAGTATGAGCATAAAACGTCGCGGAGAGTTATATCGAATCCCAAGCCAGGGAAAGATAGCCGGCGTTTGTGCAGGAATTGCTGACTATTTCGGCTGGGAAACTTGGTTAATTAGAGTATTGATGGTTTCGGGCGTACTATTTGGAATGCCTTGGTTAGTATTTTTATATATTGCTGCCTGGTTTATTTTAGACAAGAAGTCTGCCAGTAAAGTCAATGTAGACCTTAATCCTGAAGATGCTCAAGAAGCCAAAAAAGCTGAATTTGAAAGAGAACTTAATGCTGAACCAATTCGCGTAAAAGCACGGATTTGGCAAGCAGGAGAACCACCTAAACAAGCTTTCCATGATATTAGACGTAAATATATGTCGATGGAGAAAGAGCTTAGAAAGATGGAACGTTATGTAACTTCATCCGAGTTTACAGTTTCTCGCGAAATCAATAAATTATAAAGCGACTCAAGGTCGCTTTATTTTTTTATTGTCTAACCACTTGTTATCTATTAGCAAAAACCGATAACATCAAAACAAAGTAATAAGCCTTTAAGGCATCGTAGTTTATGTCTTTAATTAACCGCGAAAAGCTAAACCAGTTTAAGCATAAAGCCAGTGATATGTTGAATAAGTCGCTAGACCAACATGTTAATCTTGCTGTTACCGGTTTAAGTCGAAGTGGAAAAACCGCCTTTATCACTTCTATTGTTAATCAACTCTTAAACGAAGGGAGTGAGACTCATTTAACGTTTTTTAATCCTGTTCATCAAGGTCGATATATTGCTGCTAAACGAGTAACGCAAAAGAATATGCATGTAGCTCGCTTTGATTATGAGCAGTCGTTGTCAGCATTTGAACAAAACCCTCCTATGTGGCCAGAACCGACTACAGGTATAAGTGAAATAAGGTTGGCTATTAAATATCAACCTAAAGATTCATTATTAAAATATGCCACTGATATGGCAACGTTAACGCTTGATATAACGGATTATCCAGGGGAGTGGTTGCTCGACTTGCCAATGCTTACGCTGACATTTGAAGAGTGGTCAGAAAAAATGGTGGCGTTACTTCAAGAGTCCCCAAGAAAAGAGTTTGCAGCCAATTGGCTTGAGAAAGTAAATGGCATAGATCCATTTCAAATAGCCAATGAAGATGAAATTGCTACCTTAGCTAAAGAGTATACGGGGTTATTACAGATATTTCGTCGTAAACTAGGCCTATCAGTCATTCAACCAGGCCGTTTTATTTTGCCCGGTGAACTTGCCGGCGCACCAATATTGGAGTTTTTCCCTTTTGTTGGCATCGATGATATAGATGGAAATGCCTATCAAAATGCTGATGATACAAGCTTTATAGGTACTTTAAGAGCTCGTTTTTTAGAGTATCGTGAAAGAGTCGTCAAAAAGTTCTATAAAACTTATTTTCTTAAATATGATCGACAAATAGTGTTAGCAGACTGTTTGACGCCGTTAAATAATGGTGAAGCCAGCTTTCAAGATTTACAACAGGCTATTAATATGATCATGGAAAGTTATCACTATGGTCAATCGAGCATATTATCTAGGCTGTTTTCGCCCAAAATAGATAGGTTGTTATTCGCGGCAACGAAAGCTGATCATATAACGTCTGAGCAGCACCCTAATTTAGTGGCATTATTGAACCAATTGATTCACGGCACTAAGCAGAAATTGAATTTTGACGGCATTGAAATGAAAACACTTGCTATTGCATCGGTAAAAGCGACTGAGAATGGCACCACGGAACACCAAGGTCGAAAGATGCCGGTAATACGTGGCTTGTCACTAGATAATAATCAAATGGTGACATTATTTCCTGGCACTGTGCCAGATAAACTTCCAGAAAGTTCTTTTTGGCAACAACACCAGTTTAATTTTTTAAATTTTGCTCCAAACAAGGTGGTCGCAAAACATCAAGTGCTACCTCATTTACGCCTTGATCAAGTTCTGCAGTTTTTATTGGGAGACAAAATGTCATGACAAAACCAACTAAGTTTCAACAGCAAATACTTTTTGAAGAGCAAGAGGTTAAGGTTCAAGGGGAAGAGCAATTACCGGTTGTTCAACAAGTTGTTGTTGATAATGAAAGCTGGCAGCAAATTGACGACGAAGATGAGCAATTATTTGAACAAGATATCAATAGTTCTTCCGGATGGATGTGGAAAATATTTGTCAGTTTATTTGCTGTTGTTGTAGGCATAGAGCTGGTTGAGTTTTTTACTATAGGCCTTACCGAATCACCAATTTTAACTTCATTGTACGGTCTGTTATTAATCATAGTTGGCGTGGTGGCGTCGAGCAGTTTAATTAAAGAATTTAGTGGGCTTAGTCAATTAAAAAGTCGCGAAAAACTGCGTGGTCAATTAACCGAGTTAAATGACAGTGATGCCTTTGAAAATGCCGCTCCAATCTTAGAGAAAGTAACATCTAGCTTAGCTACAGATTTTACCGTTGAACAAACCGAAAGATGGCAACAAACGTTGGCTAAAGGCTATTCAGACCCTGAATTGATCAAACTCTATTCTCGACAAGTGTTATCTGAAACAGACAACAAGGCACTTGCAGAAGTGGCAAGATTTTCTTCTGAATCTGTTGTCTTAGTAGCACTAAGTCCTATAGCAATTCTTGATATGTTAATTATGCTTTGGCGAAATTTGAAAATGATCGACAAAGTCGCAGGCCTATATGGACTAAAACTAGGGTATTGGAGTCGTATCAAACTAATAAAACAAGTTATCGCGAACATGGTGTATGCAGGTGCCAGTGAAGTGGTCGCTGATGTCAGTGCTGATATGCTAGGCGCCGACATTATGGGAAAACTATCAGGCCGATTAGCGCAAGGGTTAGGCGCAGGAATGCTGACAGCTCGTCTTGGATTAAAAGCCATTTATATGTGCCGTCCCGTTCCATTTGATGAGAGCGCACCGAAGCTCTCTCAGGTAAGAACTGAAGTTGTTGGCCAAATTAAACAGCTTGTTAAAGGCACTAAGCGGTAAGCTAATTGACAAATGACGTACACTTATCTGTACGTCACATAGGTTTGTTTGCTTTTTAGCCAGTTTCTGAACGCTTTTCATCTTTCCCTTCCTTCACTTAATATGAATGTAACTAAGGTGGTATCCCACATTTAATTAAATAGAAGGTTTTTAAATGGGCAAGGCGACAAAGTACGTCTCCAAAAAAGCTGATGACAACGGCTTTATCCATTGGACACAAGAAGAAAATCAAACATGGCAAGCGCTAATAGAGCGACAACTAGCCTGTATTGAAGGTAAAGCATGTAACGAGTTCATGGTGGGTTTGGAAAAGTTAAACTTACCAATTGATCGAGTTCCACAACTTGAAGAAGTTAGCAAAGTTTTAAGAGCAGAAACAGGTTGGGAATGTGCAGAAGTTCCAGCATTAATTGGGTTTGGTGAGTTTTTTAGGTTGCTATCAGAAAAGAAATTCCCTGTAGCGACTTTTATTCGTTCGAAAGAAGAGTTTGATTACTTACAAGAACCAGATATTTTTCACGAAATTTTTGGTCATTGTGCAATGCTAACCAATCCAGCATTTGCAAAATTTACAGAAGCCTATGGAAAAATTGGCCTATCTGCTAGTAAAGAAGATCGTGTATTCTTAGCTCGCCTATATTGGTTTACCGTTGAGTTTGGTCTAATGAAAACGGAAGATGGTTTGCGAATCTATGGTGGTGGGGTTCTATCATCTCCTGGAGAGACAGAATACGCAATGCAAGACGGTAATGCCGAAAGGCGCTTGTTAACTAACGAAGAGCAAGTGGTCGATGTGTTGAGAACACCATACCGCATTGATATTATGCAACCTGTGTATTTTATGATTGAAAAAATGTCAGATTTAGATGCAATAAGAGCGTTGGATTTGATGTCATTGGTTGAACAAGCTAAAGCGCTTGGCTTACATGCGCCAAAATTTCCACCTAAAGAAAAAATAGCCAGTTAAGGAATCGTAATGAGTTCAGAATTATCCATTCAAAAATGTGAAGCATGCCATGTAGATGCGCCAAGAGTTACAGATGAAGAATTAGCAGTGCTGATTAAGCAAATTCCTGACTGGGTACCTCAAGTGCGCGATGGAATTATGATGCTTGAGCGAGAGTATAAATTTAAGAATTATAAATTGGCTTGGGCATTTGCTAATAAAGTTTCAGAATTAGCGGAAGAAGAGTTTCACCACCCAGCTATTTTATTAGAGTGGGGTAAAGTAACAGTTACTTGGTGGAGTCACTCAATAAAAGGCCTACATAAAAACGATTTTATTTGCGCAGCTAAGACAGATTTATTACTAAACGAATAAATTCTTTATTATTGTACAAAATAGTTTACAATAGCCTCCATTATTTCAATGGGGGCTTTTTTTAATGCGTTTAGAAATTATTTGCATGGATCGCGTAGGGATTGCACAGCAGGTACTTGGTGTTTTTGTCGAACATAAAATTAATATCAAAGGTATCGATGCAGTCACTGAGACAGGCCACATTTATGTGCATATTCCAGATTTAGAATTTTCTGAATTACAAAGCTTTATGCCTCAATTGCGACTAATTGATGGCGTGCAAGACGTTAAAACAACGCCATTTATGCCATCAGAAAGAGAGCGTAAAGAGCTAGCAACATTAATTAAAACCTTCCCAGATCCTTTTATTTCTACTGACAGCAAAGGCAATATTCGTGGCGTTAATGATGTCGCTATTTCAATAATGGGTGAATCGTTAATAGAGGTAATTGGCGAGCAAGCTGGTAATTGGATTAAAGGCTTTAATATTAATCGATGGTTAGAGTCTGAAGAAGTGTTAGCCCAAACACGCCGACTAAAATTTAAAGACGAAGATTATGTCGCTGATATTCTGCCGGTAGACGTCTATGACGAAGAAGGCTCATCGATTATAGCTGGCGCTGTATTTATTCTAAAATCAGAGGCTCGTCTCGGCCAACAAATGAGCGCATTTAAGCAAACCAACGACAATAATTTCTCAGGTATTCAAACTACAAGCAGTGCAATGAGAAAAGTGGTGCGTGAAGCGAAACGTATGGCACTGCTTGAATCTTCCATGTTAATCGTTGGTGAAACTGGCGTCGGTAAAGAACTTGTCGCTAAAGCGTGCCATGATGCAAGTGATCGTGCCGAAAGGCCATTTATGACGTTAAATTGTGCTTCTTTACCAGATGATGTCGCAGAAACAGAATTATTTGGCTGTGGTACTCAGTCAGGTACGCCAGCAAAGCGTGGCTTATTTGAGTTGGCTGACGGTGGCACTATATTTCTCGACGAAGTAGGGGAAATGTCACCTAAACTACAAATTAAACTATTACGAGTAATTCAAGATGGTAGTTTTAGACGAGTAGATGATGAACAAGAAATCAATGTGAATGTTCGTTTTATCAGTTCAACTAACAAAGATTTACTTAACCTTATCTCTCAAGGAGAGTTCAGGGAAGATTTATATTATCGACTCAATGTTTTAGGGTTAAATATACCGTCTCTAAGGGAGAGAAGAGCTGATATCTTGCCACTTGCTGAACATTTCATTTCAAAAGCTGGACAATTAACCGGTAAATATAACTTATCAATGACAGAAGAGTGTCGAGACTTTATTGAGCACTACCCTTGGCCAGGCAATGTTAGACAATTAGAGAATGTATTAATTCGTGCTGTATCATTATTAGAAGGCACGGTGCTAGAAACTAGTCTCCTACAACTTCCTTCTTACACACGTGAACATGGTTATCTAGAGCAAGAATTTGAAGGTACATTAGATGGGGCTGTCAAAAAGTTTGAAGCAGACCTACTAAGAAAGCTGTATCCGGCCTATCCAAGCACAAGACAATTAGCAAAAAAACTAGGTTTAAGTCATACCGCGATCGCTAATAAATTGCGTGAATACGATATTAATAAAAAGACCGTAAAGATTTAAATACATACCAACATCACAGGTGGCAATGGGGTGCACAAACTCATTGTCACTTTTATTCCCTTTAAATTGGCTTTTTGCCAATAATCTCTACCAAAATGTTGTAAAGATTTGAGAACAACTTGAGTACTAGTTTAGGTTATCGTCTAGACTGGTATTTGTTCTTTGATAACGTACAATCGGCAGCATTGAACGCCATAAAAGATAAACAAAAGGTTAACTATGAAATTAGCAACGCTTAAAACAAACAGCCGCGACGGTCAATTAGTGGTAGTAAGCAAAGACTTAACTAAGGCAGTTACTGTTGAAAGTATCGCCTCGACTTTACAAATAGCAATCGATAACTGGCAGGAAATGGCGCCGAAACTTGAAGAAGTTTACCAAGCATTAAACAAAGGTGAAGTTTCTAATTCAATTGCATTTGAACAAGCGCAATGTGAATCTCCTCTTCCTCGTGCATATCAATGGGCAGACGGTAGTGCTTATGTAAACCACGTAGAGTTAGTGCGTAAAGCGAGAAATGCAGAAATGCCAGAAACATTTTGGACAGATCCATTAATGTACCAAGGTGGCTCTGATTCATTTATTGGTCCACGAGACGAAATCCCAGTCGTTTCTGAAGACTACGGAATTGATTTTGAATCTGAAGTAGCAGTAATTACAGACGACGTGCCTATGGCGTCAACGCCTGAGCAAGCTAAATCACATATCAAATTGCTTATGCTAGTAAATGATGTATCTTTGCGTAACTTAATTCCTGGCGAGCTAGCTAAAGGTTTTGGTTTCTTTTCAAGTAAGCCATCAAGTGCATTTTCTCCTGTAGCAATTACACCTGACGAATTAGGTGAAGCATGGGATGGCGCTAAATTACATTTACCGCTGACTACACACCTTAATAATGAATTATTCGGTCAACCAAATTGTGGTGTAGATATGACATTTGATTTCCCGACGATAGTTGCTCATGCAGCAAAAACCCGTCCGCTAGCAGCAGGTTGTATCGTTGGTTCTGGTACAATTTCAAACTATGATCGCTCTGCTGGTTCAAGCTGTTTAGCCGAAAAGCGCATGTTAGAAATTATTGCAGACGGTAAGCCAAGTACATCGTTTATGAAGTTTGGTGATACGGTTAGAATTGAAATGTTTGATGACAATGGCGATAGCATTTTTGGTGCAATTGATCAGCAAGTTGTTAAGTATAAAGGGGCTTAGTAGTCGATGAAGCTTTATGGATATTGGCGTTCTTCAGCAGCATATCGTGTGCGTATTGCTATGCACTTGAAAAGCATTGAATTTGATTCAATACCGGTGCACTTGGTAAAGGATGGTGGACAGCAGCATCAATCAGATTATGTTGCTATGAACCCTAATCACTTAGTACCTACGCTAGTTGATAATGAATTGGTGCTTAATCAGTCGATGGCGATAATTGATTATCTAGAACAAAAGTATCCTGACGTACCGTTATATCCAAATGACATAGCACAACGTGCAATAGTGCAAGCTATGGCGTTAGATATAGCTTGTGAAGTTCATCCAATTAATAATCTGCGCGTACAACAATATTTAGTAAATGAACTTTCGGCAACTGAGCAACAAAAAAAGCAATGGGTTGATGATTGGATTTCTCTTGGCTTTAGCGCTTTCGAGCAACAATTAGCTAAGTATTCAGGTCGATACTGCTTTGGCGATTCTATAACTATCGCTGACTTGTGCTTAGTACCACAAGTATATAATGCCGTAAGGTTTGGTGTTAACTTGTCACCGTTCCCAAATATAAAGCGCGTAGTAGACAACTGTAATCAGCACAGTGCATTTGTAAAAGCGTTACCTGAAAATCAGGATGATGCTGTTTAAATAACGAACTGTATTTGCGTTAAAAAAGAGAAGCTTAGCTTCTCTTTTTTTTTACTCCAACATAAAACTTTTTACAAAATATCTGTCTAAATAGGCGATTTATTAAGTTTAAATAGCTAAACTTAATAGTAGTTAACTAATAAAAACGATTGATTTTATTTATGACAGAACCGGAATTTTCAATAGAGCAAAATCACCCTCAGAAAGATAATAAGCTTTTGGTATGGTTAATTGTCGTTATTGCTGTAGCTGCGATCGTCATTCCTATTTATTATTATTTGAATGTAGAAAAACCTGAGCAACAGAAAGTAAAACAACAGCAGCAAACAGTGTCAGAAGTTGTCGAAGTGCAAGAGCCTGTACCTGAGACGGAGCCTGAGGTTGAGCCTGAAATTGTGCCCGTAGAATTGCCAAGTGAAGAGGAAGTCATAGAGGTAGCACCAGTGCCAGAAAAAGTGCTACCAAACCTAAATGAAAGTGATAATTGGTTAAAAGAGAAACTAACAGAGCTTACATGGCGTAAAGAACTACTACGTTTGGTTATCGATGACGATATGGTACGTCGATTAGTTGTATTTACCGATAACTTTGCTCAAGGTATCGTTTCTTATGATTATAGTCCTTTGATAAGCCCTAATTCAAAGTTCTCTGCAATTGAAAATCGTACACCAGAAGGGGATAGCAATTGGTTATGGGATGAAAGTCAAACTAAGCGTTTTGGTTTGTATGTAGACTTTCTACGCTCGTTTGAACCAGAGCAGTTAGCTGCTTGGTACGTAGAGCTAAAACCGTTAATTGATGAAGCATATCAAGAGCTAGGTTATCCAGAACAAAATTTCACTGACACTCTACAAGATGCAATTGTTCGTGTGTTAGATATGGAAATTCCTAAAGAAGATATTGAATTGATTAGACCAAGTGTCATGTATAAATTTAAAAGTGAAAGCCTAGAAAGTATGCATGAAACGGATAAGCTTTTATTGCGCATGGGTAAAGAAAACTTATTAATTATAAAGTCTTTCTTATTGGAATTTAGCGATGCACTCTCAAGAGCTGAGGCGAATAATTAGTAATGACAATAGCAGTTCCTAGTTCAGTCCCTAGAGCACGGGGTAAGGTTTCTTCGGGTATCGGAAATTTAGTGTTAAGAATATTAGGTTGGCGCCTAGTGGGGGCTATACCAGATCAACCTAAGCTTATTTTCGCAGTGGCCCCACACACGTCTAATTGGGATTTTGTCGTCGCCGTCTCTGCGATGTTACAACTTAATTTAAAAGTTAAGTTTCTTGGTAAAGCGGCTATTTTTATCGGACCATTTCGCAAAATTTTAATGAGCATTGGCGGTATACCAGTAAATCGCAGTTCTGCACACGGTGTGGTAGGTCAAATCGTTGATTTGTTTGCGCAGCAAGAACAGTTGATTTTTGGTTTAGCACCAGAAGGAACGCGCAGTAAAACAAAGGAATGGAAAACTGGCTTTTTACATATAGCAAATAAAGCTCAAGTACCAGTTGTTCCGATTACATTGGATTTTGCTTTAAAAGAAATTCGATTTTATCCAGCAGAAGAAATAGGTGACGATATACCGGCAGAATTAACACGTATTAAACGTATTTACCAAGGGGCTTGTGCAAAAAATCCACAAGCAGTTTGAATAATTGAACAATTGCTTGCAACCTTATACTGCTTTAGCGATAATCCTCGCCGTTGTTTTTAGCAATCATCTGGAAACAGTTTTATGGTGACCCTTTCGGTCCCTTCGCAATGATACTCTGTTAACCCGGCCAGGCCCGGAAGGGAGCAACCGTAGCAGACGACTCATGTGCCGAGGTGTGGCTGGAGGGGTGACCACCTAATCTTTTTCACGTAAGTAGTACCTCCTTAATACTGAACTTTTTGTCTGCATTGTCCTAAATACCTGAACATGCAAGTTGTAACTTCCAAGTTTAGCTTTTATATTATTCTAATTCGCTTAAGATCCCATGGAAGAAATGAGCAGTCCTTCTACTAATAACGCAGCTTACTTTGAACTGATGCCAGGCAAGGCCTTAGATATTCAATTTAGTCATCCTGTAAACTTACGTATTAAAACATCTCTTATCGGTTATGAAGTCGGTAAATATATTATATTGAAGCATCCAGAGCCGACTAGGATGCAGAGCTATAAAGATGTTTTAGTGGAAGGAAATGTTGCTATCGTTCGTTATATTCTTGAAGGAACGCAGGGGCAGTGTTGTGCATTTAAATCATCAATTAAGCATGTGGTAAAACACCCTCAGAAACTAATCTTTCTTGAATTTCCTCAAAAAATTGAAAATCGAGAATTGCGCCTACATCAGCGTTTCGTGACACATCTACCTGCAAATATTTTATCAATTGCTGAAGTAGATAACGATCGAACAAAAATAAGCGGCATCATTAGTGATATTTCAGCGAAAGGGTGTGGCTTTTCATTCAAAAGTGATAATGCCAAGCTAAAGGTCAACAAGACTGCGGTAAATATTCAGGTTTCTTTGGGCAATAATAAAAATATTGAGATACCAGCCCATGTTTGTAACAGTCGATACGAGCAAGGAAAGATTTTTGTAGGAATTCAATTTCAAGATGCCGAGCAACAAGTTAAGCAAATACTTGAACACTTGCTGATCGACAATGATTTTTAACAGCTAATAATCTATTCGTTACTCTCTATGAGCCTTCATAAACTCTAAGCCCTTTTGCACGGCAACTTTTACTTTGCTTTCCATTTCAAATCGCTCTGAAGCGGGCAAATAAAACGCCATATCTACTTCATGGCGTATATATCGTGTTGGAAGTTGGTTTAACACAATACAGGTTAGATCGGCGACAAAGTCGGACTCATATTTATCTTCAATACCTAGCTCATCAAATTGCTCACCCACTAAGTTTTCGTAATAGTTATGAATGTCATCAGAAATTTTCATTACTGTCCTCATTATTCTTCATTTATTGATTACAGCCTAACCTGAGTTCTCAAAAAAAGCTAACGGAATCCTTTGAATAAGTGTATAAATTCAACGGGGAAACAAACATGACAGAAAAATGAAAAAAAATATTGAACCATGTTATTACGGTGACTATTTACAGCTCACCAAATTTTTAGACAGCCAAAAACCAGTAAGCGGTAAATATGGCGAAGAAGCACATGATGAAACGTTATTTATTATAGTGCATCAAGCGTATGAGCTTTGGTTTAAGCAAATATTGCACGAACTATCATCAGTGATGGCGGTTTTTGCTAAAGACGATGTAAAAGACCAACAACTGACAACCGTTGTTCACCGGTTAAAAAGAGTGATTAAAATTCAAGGGTTACTTAATCAACAAATTGAAATAATGGAAACGATGACGCCACAAGACTTTTTATCGTTTAGAAATTACTTAGTACCAGCGTCAGGTTTTCAAAGCATTCAATTTAAAGTCTTGGAAATTAGCTTAGGGTTAAAGTCGAGATTTAGAATAGATTTTGATAAGCAGTCTTTTTACAACCGGCTAACTGAGGAGCACCAAGAGTTTTTAAAAGCATTAGAACAGCAACCTAGCTTGTTCGAGCGTGTAGAGACTTGGTTGGAGCGCATGCCGTTTTTAGAATTTGGTGATTTTAATTTTTGGAAGATTTACCAAGAAGCTACCGATCAAATGCTGGATCAAGAGCTCGAGATTATAAAAGCCAATGATATGCTTTCTGAAATAGAACAAGCGCAACAAATAAAAGAACATAAGGCTACTCGAGCTAATTTTGAAGCCTTGTTAGATAAGGATAAATTTGAAGCGGTAAGGCAAGCTGGGCGATTTCGTCTGTCTCAGCGTGCGACACTCTCGGCTTTGTTTATTAGCATGTATCGTGATCAACCCGTGTTCAATTTACCATTCCAATTTTTAACATGCTTGACTGAAATTGATGAGATGCTGACATTATGGCGCTATAAGCACATGATGATGGTACAACGGATGCTGGGGAGTAAAATTGGGACGGGCGGTTCATCTGGTCACGACTACCTGCGCCGGACCACTGAAAGTAATCGGGTATTTCAAGACTTTTTTAATTTAGCTACTTTCTTATTACCGACAGACGCACTGCCAACTTTACCGGAAGAAGTGAATAAGGCACTAGGTTATTACTTTAGTCAAAATTAGCATAACTGGGTTAAGAAGGTGGCTTAAAACTAAACTTAAGCCACCACAAATAGATGAAAGGGTAAATAAATTATCTTGGTTATAACCAGGCTTGATAGGCAAGATTAAGGGAAATACCAATAACAACAAGTATGAAAATAGGTCTGATAAATTTGCTGCCAAATTTAATGGCAGAATGTGCGCCGACCCAAGCACCAACCATCATAAACACTCCCATTGCAATGCCTAGCAATAAGTTGACATGTCCAAGGTAGATGAAAGTAAACAGTGAGCAGATATTACTAACAAAGTTGCATGATCTTGCAAGCCCGCTACTAAGCAGCAAATTCATTTTATATAGAACTGAACTGGACGCCATCCAAAATGCACCTGTACCAGGTCCTGCAACCCCATCATAAAACCCTAAAATGCTACCTTGTACCGATTGCTTAATTGTTAAACGTTTAGTGAACTTAGGTAAACCAAGCTCATCATTACAGGCGTTTTTAGCGAAAAGTGTATATAAGGCGGTTAGCATTATCAGTATAGGTAGGCCTTTTTCTAATAATTCCGTCGATATGTAACTGACAATTATGGTGCCAATAATAGCACCTATTGCTGTATAGATAAGCGCATAGCGCCAAAATATGGGGTTAAAAAGCTTTTTCTTATAAAAAGTAACAGAGGCGGTTGAAGAGCCAAACGTTGAAGCAAGTTTATTCGTACCTAGTGCGACATGAGGAGGTAGGCCTGAAGCAAGCAAGGTTGGTACGGTAAGCATTCCGCCACCACCTGCAATAGCGTCAATAAACCCAGCGACAAAACCAACACTACAAATGGTAACCCACATGGTAATGTCTAACATCGACTCCATTTAAACGCCCTAGTTAAGAGAAAGCGCGAGTATAGCATAGTCATTAACCTTGCAACTGACTAAAAAAGCATAATTAATTTCAATAAATTAAAAAAATTCATTTGTTTGTTGGAAAAACGTACATATTAAAAGATGTCACAAATGAACAAAGAGAAGTCCTAACAAATAGTTGCCTCTGTTACAAAATCACCGGATTTAATAAATTCATGAATCGTTCATGAAAGTTTACAAGCTACTTTTAAGATGATTTCTGTTAACAAACTCATCCGTCCAGATTGATTGGAAATGCTGTGTGTATAATCCATATTTCTTTCTTAGACATTGTTTTTATTGGCTTGTTGGGGACGAATTGTTTGTAGTGGTGCTTTTTTAGTTGTTGAATTATTCGACAGCAATGTAAATAAATATGATAAATAAACGTCGGGAAAGTTTGCTTTTATAGCGCAGTTTGCATTGTGAATAAATGTAATTAAACGTTGCTAATTGTTAGTTTTGTTGCTGATTGGTTATAAATGGGTGTTGACGCTGTAATTGAATTCCGTTTAATATCCTATGCGACAGATCAGGTCCTAGACCCGTATATAAAAAACTTAACAAGGCAATATAGCCTTGAACTTAAAAACTAAAATCACGAAAGTGATCCAGGGAGTATACAATGTATCAAAATAATAAGCTCACTCGAGCTGTTAGACTTGCTATTGCGGCTGGTGCTGCAACTACAGCAATGGCGATGCCTACTTCTGTAGCATTCGCTGAAGAAGCTGCTGAAGAAAGCGTAGAACGTATTCAGGTAACTGGTTCTCGTATTAAGCGTCAAGAATTAACGGCTGTAACGCCAATCATCGAAGTAGACGCACAAGAATTCGCAATCTCTGGTAACTTAAACGTTGAGCAAAAGCTTGCTGAGTTACCTTCAACTCTTCCTTCATTTGGTCCTAGCTCAAACAACCCAGGTGATGGTACAGCAACAGTTAACTTACGTGGTTTAGGTACTTCACGTACTTTAGTAATGGTTAACGGTCGTCGTTGGGTTCCTTCACGTCAAGATGGTGTTGTGGATTTAAACACAATCCCAGCTTCATTAATCGAGAACGTTGAAATCATCACTGGTGGTGCTTCTGCGGTATACGGTTCTGACGCGTTAGGTGGTGTTGTTAACTTCAACATGAAAGACGATTTCGAAGGCGTTGAATTTTCAACTCTTTACGACGTAACTACTGAAGGTGATGCAGAGAAGTTCAACCTAGATATGACGATGGGTGGTAACTTTGCAGATGACCGTGGTAACGCTGTACTTTATTTAGGTTACTCACAACGTGAAGCTTTATTCCAAGGCGACCGTGATTTCTCTAACGTTGCTTTAACTGAAAGCGGCGATGAATTAGTAGCTGGTGGTTCATCAGGTGTTCCTGGTACACGTATCTGGGGTGGTCCAACTCTAGCTGACGGTACTGTTGTTGGTACTTTCGGTCCAAACGGTGAAGGTTTACCATGGGTAGAACCAGATTCACGTTTTAACTACGCACCAGATAACTTCTTACAGTTACCTCAAGAGCGTTACTCAGCAAGTGCATTCGCTCACTTCTACGTGACAGATGAGCACCGTATTTACTCTGAAGTTTCTTTCATCCGTAACTACGTTCCACAAGAATTAGCACCAACTCCTGCGTTCACAACTGTTGAACTTAACCCGAACTCAGTATTCTTCGATCAAGCAGTACGTGATGCTTGGGGCTTAGAGAGCGGTGAAACGGTTTCTGCATTCGTTGGTCGTCGTATGGTTGAGAATGGTTCACGTCAATCTTTAGATACTCGTGATGCATTCCGTATTTTATTAGGTGTTGATGGTTACATTAATGACGATTGGTCATACGATGTTTACTATAGCCGTTCAATGCTAGATCAATCTAACCTTCTTAACAATGACGTTGCAGCGTCTCGTTTCCGTCAAGCAGTATTAGTTACTGACGATGGTACAGCGTGTCAAGATCCTTCAGGCGGTTGTGTACCGATGAACATCTTTGGTGCTGGTAACATCTCTCAAGAAGCTGTTGATTTCGTAAACGTTGGTGCAGCTAACGTTACATCTGTAATTCAAGAAGTATTCATGGCTAACGTTGCTGGTACTACTCCTTGGACTTTACCAGGTGCTCAAGAGCCAATTGGTATGGTATTTGGTTTCGAGAAGCGTCAAGACGAATCTTCTTTCCGTCCAGATGAGTTCTTAGCTGGTGGTGACGTATTAGGTTTCAACGCTGGTGAAGCAACTATCGGTAACTACTCTTCAGATGAATTCTTCACAGAGATTTCAATTCCAGTATTATCTGGTAAAGCATTTGCTGAAGACTTAAGCCTATGGGGTGCTGCACGTTTCGCAGATTACTCTAACATCGGTAACGTTGAGTCTTTCGCTGCTGCAATTAACTGGGCGCCAGCTGAGTGGGTTTCTACTCGTGTAGGTTTCCAACAAGCGGTACGTGCTCCTAACGTTTCTGAATTATTCCTAGGTGCTTCAAACGGCTTCCCAGGTGCAACGGATCCATGTGCTAGCAACGGTTTCCAACCTGGTATTACTGACGTAGCACTTTGTGAAGCAACTGGTGTTGCTCCAGGTATGGTTGGTAACTTCGAACAAGCTAACTCACAAATCGAAGGTTCATTCGGTGGTAACCAAGACCTATCTGAAGAAACTTCAGATACATTAACTCTTGGTGTTGTTGTTCAACCAATGGACGGCTTAGATTTCACTATCGATTACTTCTCAATCGAAATTGAAGACGCTATTGCTTCTTACGGTGTAAACAACACACTTAACGTTTGTTACAACGTTGTTCAAGACATCAATGATGAAACTTGTCAAAACATCCAACGTCGTGCTGACGGTAACGTTTCTCTTGTTCAGTCACTTAACGCTAACATTGGTTTAATTGAAACTTCTGGTATTGACTTCAACATTACTTACAACACAGAGTTTGACTTTGGTTTCTTCGGTAATGGTTCAAGCTTAAATGTTCAATTCCGTTCTACTTACTTAGACAAGTTCGAAGTAACGCCAATTGCAGCATTACCAGACACAGTGAACAAGTGTGACGGTTACTTCGGTAACACTTGTGGTGTTCCACGTCCTGAGTTCCAATCTAATACTCGTATTAACTGGACAACTGGTGACTTAACACTATCTGCATTAGTACGTTACATCGGTGAAACTGAAGATGACCAATTAATGGTTGATGAAGATTTATCTGCATCAGACTTAGTTGTTCCTGAGTTAGATTCTAAAATCTACTTAGACTTAAGTGCTTCTTACATCGTAAGCGATGCATTAAAAGTTAACTTCGGTGTTAAGAATGTTCTTGACGAAGAGCCACAAGCACTTGGTGATTCTCAGCAACAAGCTAACACATTCCCTGAGTTATACGATGTATTCGGTCCACGCGTATTCTTAAGCGGTACATACACATTTAACTAATCATTTGTTTAACAAATAGATTAATTAATAAGTGATATAAATGGTCAACTTCGGTTGGCCATTTTTTTTGCCTAAAATTCGGTAATTTTCTTAACTTTTAGTTGGCTATGGCGCTGTTATTGAGGCGAGATTACATTACAATGCTGTGATACAAGAATTCAGATATGTTTTATGTTTAATAATCAGCAGCAGCTTTTAAATGAATTAAACAGAATGCAGCAGATGCTTCAAAAGCAGCAAGCGGCTGATGTAATTAGTACTTTTGAACGATTAGAGAAAGACTACCCTAATCAACCGGATTTGCTTCATCTCGCGGCTTTAGCGTTTAAACAGATTAATAAGTTTAACGAATCGAAATCATGTTTCGAGCGCAGTTTAAAGGCTAACGATAAACAACCTTTTGTCCATAATAACTTTGCCAATTTATTACTAGCAAAAGAGTTGTTTTATGAAGCCGAATCGCATTATAAAAAAGCGATAGCCTTAAAGGGTGACTATCTTGATGCATGGAAAAATTTGGCAATAGCATCTACAGAGCAACGTAAGTTTTCTCAAGCAACAGAAGCCGTAGACAAGGCTTTAGGTTTTAATGCTCATGATACGTCGTTGTTGACTATTAAAGGTAATATCTTTAAAGCTCAAGAAGACTTTGATAACGCGATTAAAACCTATCAACAGGTATTACAACTTAACCCAAACTATTTCAAAGCACTGCACAATCTTGGTGTCACTTATAAGCTTATAGAACAGCACGATTATGCTATTGCCTGCTTTAACAAAGCAAAAGAAATAGCGCCTTCAGTTAGTGAAGTAGATTTCAATTTGGCCAATACTTATTTTGAACTCGGTCATTATCAACAGGCAGAGCAAAATTATTGGAGTGCACTGAATAAAAGGCCAAACGATATAGAGGTACATCAAACATTAAATGAGTTCTATTGGCAGCAAAATAATAAGGCGAATTTTGGCAAGAGTTTTCAACAAGTAATAGCGCATTTACCTAATGATATTGCCTTAAGACACGCCTATGCAGAGTCGATTTTTTCTGCCGGTGACTATGAAAATGCTGAACGTATTATTAAGGGCGTTCAGGGTGACGAATATGATAGCCGCTTGCTTCATACTCTTGGAAAAATTGAAGCGGTTAGAGGACAAAATAAAGAGGCTGTATGTCTATTTGAGCAATCGCTATTGCAAGGGTTTAATCTAGATACGGCATTAGATCTTATTAATTTAGCTATTGTCGAAGCAGATTACGATAAGGCATTATATTTCATCGAACAAGCTGAGCTTCGAGAGCCTTTGAATCAGCTATTACTCGCTTATAAAGGAACCTGTTGGCGCTTAACGAATGATGAGCGTCATTATTGGCTAAATGATTATGAACGATTTGTTCGACCATATCAGCTAGCAGTACCAAATGGTTATAGCAATTTATCGGACTTTCTCAATGAACTTGAAAGCGTCTTGCTCTCGATGCACCAACTTGACCAAGCTCCTTTAAAGCAAACGTTAAAAAACGGTACTCAAACGCCAGGTAGGCTGTTACATAAGAAACAGCCTGTAATAGAGCTACTAAAGAATGGCCTTAGTGAAATAGTTACTGAGCATATTACATCGTTGCCTGATGATAATTCACATCCCTTATTAAGTCGTAAGTCTCGTCAATTTTCCTTTGCTGGCTCTTGGTCGGTAAAGTTACAACCTAATGGCTTCCATGTTAATCATGTGCATCCAGCGGGGTGGCTTAGTTCATC
This sequence comes from Thalassotalea algicola, assembly GCF_012932965.1. Taxonomy (GTDB): domain Bacteria; phylum Pseudomonadota; class Gammaproteobacteria; order Enterobacterales; family Alteromonadaceae; genus Thalassotalea_F; species Thalassotalea_F algicola. The sequence continues at coordinate 34,856 of NZ_JABBXH010000008.1, forward strand.
ATTCTATATTCGTATGCCAGAGCTTAGTGAGCAGCAGCAATTTGCCAACGCTGGTGCAATAAAGTTTGGGGAGACTTCTATGTCACTGGGTGAAAGAGAAGAAGTCGCGAAAATTATTGCTCCGTCACCAGGCACTTTGGCATTGTTTCCTTCTTATATGTGGCATGGAACGATTCCATTTGAAAGCGACAATGACGAGTTTCGCCTTACCTCTCCGTTCGATGTTGTACCAATATAAAAGTTAATAATAATGAAAGATAAACATAGTGCTTGGAGTCAATACTGGTCTGCGAATAAAAATAGCTGTATTGGCAGTCATGAAGAGCAAAAGTTGGTAGATAGGCTTTGGCAATCTTGGCTAGCTACGATAGCTTCTGGTGGAAAAGTACTAGATTTAGCAACTGGAAATGGCGCCGTTATTCACTCTATGCTTGCTGCAGGTACCAGTCATACTTTTACTGCCGTTGATTATGCCGATATAAAGCCAAATATGAATCAACTGTCCTTTCCTGAGAATGTCGAATTCACAGCGAATATCGATATAGCATTATTACCATTTAGCGACGAGTCTTTTGACGGGATATCGAGTCAATTTGGATTTGAGTACGCAGATATATCTAAAGCAAGTGCTGAATTGGTTCGTGTTTTGAAAAAAGAAGGCAGATTTCAACTGATTGTCCATCATCAAACAAGTGAAATTTTAAAGGCTAATATTACTCGTCTAGATGAGATTGCTTGGTTAATAGAAGAGCAGGGAGTCATTGATTCTGCAATCGCATATGTCCATGGAAGCATAAGCCAAACGTCACTAGAAAAAATAGGGCAAGAGTATTTGTCACAGCATCACGGAAAGTTAACTAAAACTATTTCAGGTAATGTGTTTGAGTCAATAAACCAAGCCGTTTTAGATTATTATTCTGATAACAAGACTCGTGCTACACAGTCTATAAAGCTTTTACAAGCAAGGTTGCAGGGGGAGTTTAGCCGTTTAACACAACTTGCAGACGTAGCAATGTCGAAAGACGCAGTAGACAAATTAGTAACTCGCTTTGAAAACTTAGGTGCTAAAGCCGATGCTACTGAATTAAAAACAGCTGATGAATTAACTTTAGGTTGGCATTTAACGGGTTCTCGCAAATGAATACTTTAGAGCGAATAGATGTATTGTTTAAACAACAGCAAAACAAAGAAGCTTTTTCGTTACTTTTAAAGTATGTAGAAGAACACCCAAAAGATCAGCAACAAGCTTATCGCTTAGCGATAGTCTCAGAACAAATCGGCACGATAGAACAAACTCAACAAGCGTACCTTAATTGTTTAAAGGTGTGCCCGAATAATGCTTTAGCTTACTTATATGCTGGAACGTTTTTTCTAGCGATTAACTTTGAAGACAAGGGCTTGGCAATCTTGGTAGTTGGTGAGCAACTAGATTCGAAAATTACAACTTTATATCGATATGAAAATGTTGAAATGCAGACAAGAGAACGTTCTTACAAAGCTGATATGGCGTTAAGGAACTTTTATACTAGTCAACATCAAAATCAAGTAGGAAACGCCCAAAGCCTACAAAATGTAGCTCAGGCTATATGGCCGCAAACGCATAATGCAAATTTTCAATATCATGTTGAGCATCAGCGTCCGCATTTGTTCTATCTTCCTCATCTTACTGCAAAACCATTTTGGCAAGAATGTAGTGCGTTTGATGTTGCAGGAATTGAAAGTAACTTAGCAGAATTAAAAAATGAATTTCTAGCACTGGTTGACCATATTGACGACTACGGAGAGCCATATTTAGGCGACGAATATAAGCAGCTAGGTTTTGATAAATTGGCGGGAAGTACGAATTGGACCGCGCTACATATTTATAAAGGTGGTCAGCTAAATGAATTATTAGCGGATAAACTACCTGTCACATTATCTACGCTAAGGCAACTACCTTTATACAAATTGAATGATAACCCGTTTGAGGTGTTTTATTCAGTGCTTAAAGGTGGGCAGCATATTACTCCACATTACGGTTTATCAAACCATAGTTTAACAGTACATTTCCCTTTAATCGTTCCTGGAGAAGGTTATATAAAAGTTGCGGATGAACAAGTTCAGTGGCAAGAAGGTGAAATTGTCGCTTTTGATGATTCTTACATTCATGAAGCAGTTAATCATAGTGAGCAAATGCGTGTGGTATTAATTTTTTCTGTTTGGCACCCTGAGCTAACTTTAGATGAACAGGCGGCAATCAGGCGCTCTTTTAGCGCCCGAAAAGAGTGGCAAAAAAACCAAAAAAATTACGTAGATAACTTATTGTAAGCCTCAGTAAAAGGTTTTAATTGCAGGCTATAATTTGTAGAAAAACCTATTTTACTTCGATTAATTGGCTTTCTTACTTGGACTTCACTAAAAGTAAAACTTGGAACTGCTTGTTTATAGAAATTTAAATACTCTTGTTGCCAAGGTAAGTTTAAAAAATCAAAAAGTAATTTTGCTTGCTCAGTTGGTGCTTCAACAAGATTTTGATAATCCAAGTCATATACTTGTTTGGGGAAAACTTTCTTCCAATAATCCATTAGTTTATTCGCTTCGGCTACTGCGTGAGCAATTGATGGTAAGTCGCATGCATAGCTGTGGTAGTCATTAAATTGCTGGCAGTATATCGACAACGCTAAATCTTGCGGTGCTCTGCGCATTTGAATTATTTTAGCAGCTGGGAATGTTGCCAAAATCGCACCTACGAATCGGAAGTTATGTGGCATTTTGTCAATAACAATATTGTTATCTATACCGATAAATTTTTGGTAGTTCTCAACTAGTTCATTTGCATTAGCTTTTAAGTAATTACCAACCTCTGCTTGAGGCATATGTTGTAATAACTGTTCAAAAGTGGCTGATATTCCGTTACTTTCATTAACGCTTATTGCGCCAGGGTTCTGACTTAAAAGCCTATTAACTAACGTGGTGCCTGAGCGCGGCATACCGACAATAAATACGTTGTTTGTTGTTTCTAGCTGTGATTTTTCAACATATTTGAACGCTTTTAATTGTTCATATTCTTGCTGTACAACGCTAGGGCTGTATTGTTTTTGAGCATCAATTAGCTCTTTACGTTGACTTTCATTGGCTTTAATAAATGCTTGAAATGCATTCTTAAACTGTTGGCGTTTTTCATAGGCTTTGCCAAGTGTGTATAAATTTTGTCGACTTTCAAAAGAGGTCTCATTACTAGTATCAATTAAACTACTTAATTGCTCTACAAGCAAAGACTGCTGTTTATCGTCACCAAATTCGCCTACGACTTGCCATGCGATTGAAGCGTTAGAGCTAATTTCCAAAATTCGACTGGCAAAAGCTAGTGCCTGTTCTTTATTATGATTTAAGCGTGCTAACTTGCAGCGCAATATCAGTACTTGGATATTATTAGCCATATCGCTGCTCACTTTATTTAACGCGAACTCGGCGTTTTCTTTTTGCTGAGCGAGTAAATATAGATCGGCCATTCTTATGTAATTATCATTATCAGGCTTGAGCATTATTAGTTGTTCAAATAGTGGAATTGCTAAAGAAAAGTTCAGTGTTTTGCCATAGCAAATTGCTAAGTTATTGAGTACTTCATAGTTATTAGGAAATTGCTTCTTTAGCTGGTTTAATCGCGTTATTGCATTTGTCCAATCGCCCAAGGCCATATGACTCTGCACGAGTAATATAGCTAACTGAGGAGTCTCCTGTGTATTGCGCTCGATAATAGCGATGGTGTGTTTGTAGGCATTAAGTGAAAATGCAAGCTGTGCGTAAGGGGCAATAAAGTCAGAATTTGAGGGAATTGATTGTATTACTCTTGCTAAAAGTTCAGTTGCCTTATCAATTAGGTTAACGTGTTTAAGGCACAGGATGTAATTAAAACTAATATCTAACGCACTAGGCTCAATTGCGAGTGCACGTTCAAATAATGGAAGTGCAGATGCAAAGTCTTGTTGCTGCATTTTTACTGTCGCTAACCCATAAAGCGCGTCAATACTTGTTTGCTGATTTACGATACTTTGATATAGCGTTGATGCTTGTTCTAGTTGTCCAGACTGATGAGCTTGTTCTGCTTGATTTAAAATTTGATTTATATTCATGAAAGCGTCTTTTGCGCTAAAGATAATCTTCTACTTCAGTAACTCTCGATGATACTATACGAAAATCTAATAGTTAATGTATTTATGTGGCTAGTTAATGAACATTACATCTTCTCTATCGCTTTCTAGAGAAAGACCTGAAATAGAATTAATCAATTTCTTTCAAAAAAACAGATTTGTTAAAGTGCCGAATGCTTTAACCGATAAGTCTGCTCAGTTATTGAAAAGTCATATTCATCAACAAAAAGAGTGGAATTTAGTTTTTAATCACAATGGTCAGCATCAAGACTTAAATGCTATTGCCGTAGAGAGCTGGACAAGTCAGCAAAAAGACGATCTGAATAATATTGTCAATCAACAAGCGAGCGAAGGTTTCCAGTACCTTTATGAGAACATTCCATTATATGACATTTATCATGACAACCTACTACCAGGCCATTTTTTTAATCAAATTATTGAATTTTTAAATACCGATAAAACCATCAATTTTTTTCGCCAGTTGTTATCTTCACCCGAGATAAACTTTGCCGATGGGCAAATTACTCGATATGGTCAAGGGCATTTTTTAAATGTTCATGATGACAATGTGGACGACAAAAATCGTATTGCGGCATTTGTTATCAATTTAACTGAAGATTGGCGGGCAGATTGGGGAGGGGCATTACACTTGTTAGATAAACAAGGGCAAATTACTAACAGTTTTCTGCCGACATTTAATGAAATTAACATCTTTAAAATTCCAGTAGATCATTATGTTGGTTACGTCAGTCCTTTTGCTCAGAATAAAAGAGTCTCAATAACAGGCTGGCTGCGCAGCGGCGACAACCCAAAACAAAAATAAGGAGTCATTTTGATTCAAACATCTTTACACCAGGACTCGTTGAGTGCGTTAAAAGACGCTTTCGATGGACAAGGCATTGTACGAATTTTCAATTTTCTAGAACCTGAAGCAGCTCACGAGTTGTCGACTCATATCGCAGAGAAAGTCGCATTTAAAAATGCTTTTTTTCTTAATAATCAAAATCGTGAAGCAAGTGACGAAGAAATTGCTAATCTGTCAGTTGAAGAAAGGCGAAACTTGTACCGTGGCATTTATCAATTAGCAGGGCAAGGTACTGGTTTTCTTTATGGTCGACATAAAGTAAGTCAAGATAGCGACGACGTTCTTACCGAATTTTTGTCTAAGTTAAATGAAACGTCTTGTATTGATTTGATAAGAGATATCACCGGAAATAAAGTCGTAAGCCACGCTGATGCACAGGTGACGCGATACCGAGTAGGTGATTTTTTAACCCGTCATATAGATAATATCCCAGGTGAGACACGCAGATTTGCTTATGTTTTAGGCTTGAGTCCACAATGGCACCCAGATTGGGGCGGCTTGTTACAACTTTTTGAACAAAATGGTACACCCACAAGTTCATATATGCCGGTTTTTAATTCGTTGACAGTGTTTGATGTAAACAAAGTCCACTCCGTAACGTCTGTAGCACCGTTCTCACCGCAGAGTAGATACTCTATTACTGGCTGGTTTCGAGCGTAATTAACATTATATTAACGACATGTGTTGTACGAATTGTAAGCGATTGTGTATTTAGATTTGACTTACTACGAATGAATTAGTAAAACATGTGTCTGCAATTTTATAAGTTGAAAAGGATAGTATATTAGCCAAACACAAAATTACTCGAATTATTAATAAAATTTTGGTGAGTTTAATAAATTGTTTTAGCCTTGTTGCTAAAAGCCCTTAAAGCGAAACAGTTTAGTAAATTTACTAATTTATTGGTTCAGTTTTTTAGGTTCTAGGTTGACACGCTTGTTGTCGTCTGGGAATATTGGCTAGTTGTATTCTAGATTAATAAAATCCTTTTAAATGGCAGATTTTAAATTCATCACATCGTTTTGATAGATGAGTTTTGAATTTTTGTTATCTAAGTTAAATAGCAATTGGTTGGGAAACTATGTCCAAAATAAGTAAAAAAAGCCTTATCGCATCGACGGTAGCAGGTGTTTTAGCTTTAGCAGGTAGTAATATCGCTGCTGCTGACGCTCTAACAGATTTACAGAAAGCTGAAACACGCATTTTTAAAGCGTCAGCTAAATCACAAAGCAAGATCGATAGCATCTATGAGCAAACTCAAGATTTATTAGCTGAGTATCGTACTACAGTTGATGAAGCTGATGTTTTACGAGGCTATAACGATCATGTACAACGCATGGTTGATGACCAACAAGCAAATATCGACTCTTTGCAACGTCAAATAGACGGCATCGACAAGATCAAGCAAGGTGTTGTGCCATTAATGTACAAAATGATTGATACGTTAGAGAAGTTCGTTGAACTTGACGTACCAATGAACGTTGAACGTCGTCAAGAACGTATCGCTTCTTTACGTGACGTTATGGCTGATTCAAACGTTACTACTTCAGAGCAATTCCGCTTAGTACTTGAAGCTTACGAAATCGAAGCTAACTACGGTACTATTTTCGATGCTTACCAAGGCGAATTAGATTTGGGTGATCGCGTTATCACTGCTGATTTCGTTCACATGGGTCGTGTAGCGTTAGTCGCACAATCTCTTGATTATAAGCAAGCGTGGGTATGGAACAACGGTACACGTTCTTGGGATGACTTAGGTGATGAGTACTTAAAGCCTATCACTGATACTATCCGTATGGCGCGTAAGCAACTTCCAATGGATCTGACTAAACTTCCAGTATTCGCAGCAGGAGCACAATAATGAAAAAAGTAATTAATTTCGTATTACTTGCTGCTTCTTTGTCAGCAGGTTTCGCAACATCGGCAAATGCTAACGAATTAGACAAGCTTTTAAGTCAAGTTAAAGCTGACCGTATTTCAGAAGCTAAGTTAGATAAAAAACGTGAAGCAGAATTCGTTGCTGCTCGCGCTGATAAGCAATCGTTATTAAACAAAGCGAAGAAAGAGCTACAGTCACAACAAGCTCGTAACGCGCGTTTAACTAAAGAATACGCTGCTAACGAAATTACACTAGCACAGAAAGAAACTGAGCTAGATAATGCTAAAGGTACGCTTGGTGAAATGTTCGGTGTAAGCCGTTCAGCAGCTGCAGACGCATACGGTATGATTTCAACATCAATCGTAAGTGCTCAGTACCCAGGTCGTGGTGAAGCATTAAACCGCATTGCTAACTCTAAAGAAATTCCAGGTTTACCTGATTTAGAAGAGTTATGGTTTGCACTTCAAACTGAAATGACTGAATCTGGTAAGATTGCTCAGTTCCAAACTGAAGTAACTAACCTAGACGGTACTAAGACTTCTGAAACAGTTACACGTGTTGGTACATTCAACCTAGTTTCAGCAAACGGTTACTTAACGTATAACGATGAGTTAGCTCAAGTTCAACCATTAGCTAAGCAACCTGCTGGTTATATTTCTGGTACAGCAAGTGACTTCTTCACTGTATCAAGTGGCTTTTCTCCGGTTTACCTTGATCCATCTCGTGGTGCTATCTTAGCGTTAGAAACACGTAAGCGTACGCTTATGGAATTCTACCATCAAGGTGCTGAAGTAGGTTACGGTATTACTGTACTACTTATCATTGGTTTATTAATCGCTTTAGAGCGCATGTTAGTTCTTACAGCTGTTGGTTCAAAAATCAAAGCTCAAACTAAGAACATGGATAAGCCAAACAGCAACAACCCACTTGGCCGTTTATTAAAAGTTTACCAAGAAAACAAAGATGCTGATGCTGAGACATTAGAACTTAAATTGGACGAGCAGATTCTACGTGAAACTCCTACAGTTGACCGTGGTATTAACATCATCAAGATGTTTGCTGCAATCGCTCCTTTAATGGGTCTATTAGGTACAGTTATCGGTATGATCATGACTTTCCAAACAATTACCTTATTTGGTACTGGTGACCCGAAAATCATGGCTGGTAACATCTCACTAGCGCTAGTTACAACTGCATTAGGTCTAATTGCTGCATTGCCATTAATCTTAGTTCATAGTGTTGTTGCTGGTAAGGCTAAATCTGTACTTCACAAGTTAGACGAGCAAGCTGCTGGTTTAATTGCTGCGATTGCAGAGAAGGAGTCTAAATAATGTTATTCCTGATAGAGCTTGTTGAATCTGTCAGGAGTTTTATTGCAACTGGCGGTAACGTTTTATACTTTGTCGCGGTTGCTCTCTTACTGATGTGGATCCTAATGATCGAAAGATATTGGTTCCTAGCGTCTAATTACCCAAAAATGCGAGATGACATCATCAAGCGTTGGGATGCTAGAGCCGATACTACATCATGGTATGCACATCGTATCAGAGATACATGGATCTCCGAAGCGACAGAATTACTTGAGCGTAACATGCTCACGATTAAAACCTTAGTGGCTATGTGTCCACTAATTGGATTACTAGGTACAGTGACAGGTATGATTTCGGTATTCGAAACTATGGCTCAACAAGGTACAGGTAATCCGCGTCTAATGGCTTCTGGTATTTCAATGGCAACAATTCCGACAATGGCGGGTATGGTTGCAGCATTATCAGGTGTATTCTTTAGTACACGATTAGACGCTAAAGTTAAACTAGCAAAGGCTAAACTGGTTGACAGTTTACCTCATCACTAGAGAGATATTCGAATGGCACGTAAACGTATTCGTGAAGAAGAAGAAGCAGCAATAGATATGACGCCGATGCTTGACATCGTATTCATCATGCTGATCTTCTTTATCGTAACGACTTCTTTTGTTAAAGAAGCAGGTATTGAAGTTAATAAACCAAAAGCGGCTAATCAAACCAAACAAAAGTCAGCTAACATCTTTATTGCTGTTAAAGACACTGGCGAAATTTGGTTAGACAAGCGTCGTGTTGATGTTGAACGCATTGCTGCGAACATTGAAAAGTTATTAGCAGAGCAACCTACTGACGTGGTAATCATCCAAGCTGACAAAGAAGCCAAACATGGTGTCGTTGTTAAAGTTATGGATGCTATCAAAGAAGCAGGCATCGATCGTATCTCTATCGCAGCTGCTAAGGGGTAATTTATGGGTCGCTTTTTAGTATCAATACTACTAGGCGCTGCAGTTACCTTTGGGCTATTTTCATTCATGGCATTCCTGATTTCGAGCGGTGATCGATCTCAAGAAGAGCAAATGGAAAATATCGTGGTGGAAGTGAATACTACCCCACCAAAGTCTGCAGCAGAAACGCGTCGTCGTGTTCCGCCACCGCCGCCACCGCCGCCTAAGACACCACCTAAGCCTCAGGCTCCAGAGCCAGAAGCAAATAATAACCAAGGTGGTATCGAATTTAATATGCCGGGCGTGCAATTAGCTGGTGCTTCTACTGGCTTATCAGCACCAGGTGCTGGTTTCGGTAGAGACGGTGAAGCAACACCAATCGTGCGAATTGAACCAAAATATCCAATTCAAGCAGCACGTGATGGTAAAGAAGGTTGGGTTCGACTTTCATTTACTATCAATGAAATTGGTGGTGTTGAAGACGTAAAAGTTATTGAAGCACAACCTAAGCGTATCTTCGATAAAGAAGCAAAACGCGCGCTTCGTAAGTGGAAGTACAAACCAAAAGTTGTTGACGGTAAGCCGCAAAAACAACCTGGTTTAACAGTACAGCTTGACTTTAAAATGGATGGAGGTAACTAATGTTAAAAAAACTTGCAACAGCTATAGTTATTGCTTCGGCAGTAACAACAGTGCAGTTACCTTTATCGTTTGAAGCTCAAGCAGCAGAAGCGAAGCAAGAAAAAAAGAAAAAACGCCCAACTCAATTAGTTGGCCCATCAGTGGGTAAAAAAGTACAGAAAGCTTTCGAGTTATACAGTACTGATGATATTGATGGTGCGTTAGTTTTGTTGTTAGATATTGAAGCGAAGAAAGAGTACGACAAAGCTTATGTTGCTCGTTTCATCGCGGTTATGTATGCAACAAAAGGTAACCAAGAAGAGAAAGCGATTAGCTATCTAAAACAAGCAGTAGAACCTGATGTCCTTAATGAGGTAGATCATGGTGAAGCGATTAAATTACTTGCAGATTTGCAAATGCAAACTAAAAAGTACAAAGAAGCGCTTAAAAACTACGAAGCTTGGATGGAGTTCACAGGTAAAGAAGATGCGCAAACTTACGTTAAGATTGCACAAGCTTATTACGAACTACGTCGCTTAGATAAAATGATTAAACCAGCTGATAAGGCTATTGCGTTATTTGGTGATAAACAAAACCAAAACCCTTACATCTTAAAGCTTACTTCATACTATGAACGTAAGATGTATAGAGATGGTGTTAAGGTATTGGAAACAGTATTGCAATTATTCCCTGAGAATAAGCAATGGTGGACGCAGTTAGGTATGTTCTACTTATTAGTAGAAGATTACCCTAAAGCCTTAGCTACATTAGATATGGCATACAAGCAAGGATACTTAGTTAAAGAGTCTGAGCTTAAAACTTTAGCGAGTTTATACCAATCTAATGGCGTGCCTTTCAAAGCAGCTAAAATGCTTGAAAAACACATTAGCTCTGGTGAGATCAAACGAGATGATCAAACGCTTTCTTCGTTAGCAAATGCATTCCACGCAGCTCAAAATATTGGAGATGCGGCTAAATACTACGGTGAAGTGGCTAAGTTAACAAACGAAGCACAGCACTGGCGTAAGCAAGGTATGTTACTTAAACAAGACGAACAGTTTAAGAATGCTATCGTATCGCTAAACAAAGCGTTAAAGATTGGTGTGAAGAATAAAGGCAGTATTTATATGAGCCTTGCTGAATCACACTTCTATTTAGGACAGTACAAACAAGCACATGCAGAAATTACACGTGCGATGAAAGATCCTAAGTCTCGCAAAGCGGCTAGAGGTTGGAAATCATTCATCGAAGATACTGCGCGTCGTAAGAACGTAGCTATCTAAGTTGAAGTTTTCGCTAACATATAAAAAACCAGTCTAATGACTGGTTTTTTTATGTCTCAACTACACTGTTATTGTTTTGCTATTTCGTCGATGACATCAGCGATTTCTTGAGTTGAATTTAACTTTTTGATTGTTGCGAATAATTGCTCTGCTTCTGGGTAACTAATTTTCAAGTAACGGTACCATTGCTTAAGTCGACTTGAGTAATAAAACGGTTTTAGTTGCCCTGTATCCATAGCCATCCAGCGCTTTATTAGTTGACATAATTGTAGCCAATTCATTTTATGCTCACCTAATTTAATCATATTAGCTAAATTTGGGGTGGCTAAAGCACCTCTACCTAACATCAGTAAATTGGTATTTGCTTCATTAATACATTTTTGCGCGTCTTCAACTGTCCAAATTTCACCGTTGGCGACTACAGGAATATTCAATTTTTCTTTAATTTGAGCAATATATTCCCAATAAGCGGGAGGCTTGTAACCTTGTTTCTTTGTACGGGCATGCACGGTTAACATATGTGGTGCTGCATCATTTATTGCACTAATGATTTCATCTAACAAAGCTGTGTCGTCGAACCCTAAGCGAATTTTAGCTGATAAGGGCTGCTCGGTGCCGTTTAGCGCAGTTTTTACTGTTGAAATAACCTGATACATCAATTCAGGTTCTTTAAGCAAACTAGCGCCTCCTTTTCTCTTATTTACAGTTTGTGCTGGACAGCCAAAATTTAGATCTATGCCCTGTGAACCTAGCTCGTGCGCAATTAGCGCATTTTCCGCCATCCAATTCGGCTCTTGTCCTAATAACTGAACTCGAATAGGTGTGTCATTAGCGGTTACAGCATTGTTCTTTAATTCCGGTGCTATTTTATAAAAGGTGTGCTTTGGTACTTTTCGGTCAACCACACGTACGAACTCTGTGATACACAAGTCATAATCATTGATTTGACATAAAAGCGCTCGCATAAAGTGATCGACCACTCCTTCCATTGGTGCGAGTATTATTTGTTGTGCGGTCAAAATGAACTTAATTAATGAGGAAAGCTTACATTTTATCTAAAAATATAAAATTAAGAAAAGAATAAAATATTTTGAAATTAATTTGATAGCTTGATGGTCTAGATAAAAACACTTATAACTATATAAGTTAGCTAAAATATTTATATAAAAAAGGAAAACATGATGAATCTAATTAAAAAATCTACGTTAGCTGCAGTATTAGGGCTATTTTCAATAGCACTTTTAGCGTCTATGCCGGCAAAGGCTGAAAATAACCCATTTGCAGTGGAAGGTGTTGTAGCATCTTCAATTGAAGCTGGTGGTGATAAGTGCGGTGAAGGCAAATGTGGCGAAGGAAAAAAAGCTAAAGGCAAATGCGGCGAAGGCAAGTGCGGCGAAGGCAAGAAAAAAGGCAAGTGCGGCGAAGGTAAATGCGGCGAAGGCAAAGCTAAAGCCAAGGGTAAATGTGGCGAAGGCAAATGTGGTGAAGGTAAGAAAAAAGGCAAGTGCGGCGAAGGTAAATGCGGCGAAGGCAAAGCTAAAGCCAAAGGTAAGTGTGGTGAAGGCAAATGCGGCGAAGGCAAGAAAAAAGCAAAAGGTAAGTGCGGCGAAGGTAAATGTGGCGGCTAACCCTTTCAATTGATTGAAAAAAAAGCCGGGTTTTCCCGGTTTTTTTATATCTTAAGTTTCCAATGGTTATAGATAAACTTTGATCTAGATCAAAATAATCTGTTCAAAAAGGATCGCTTGCTCTATAATGCGCCGCAATTTTAACTGTGTAGGAAGTTTAAGATGTCTCACAACGAAAATTTCAAAGATAGTGCGTCAAAACGTCATTTATTTATGGCAGCATTGGCATTAGTTTCAATGCCGTTACTACCTATGTTAATGGGTTGGTACACTTACTTAGCGTAAGCAATAATATATGAATATTTTAGTGGTTGATGACAAAGCAAGCATTATTGAGCACCTTGATGGGCTTTTAACTAAACGGGGCTGCAGAGTAACGACTGCCTCGAATGGTTTAGATGGCTATGAAAAATATCAAAACGCCTCATTCGATCTGCTTGTAATCGACCACTTAATGCCATTAATGAATGGTATTCAGTTATTAAAGAATATTAAGCAACATGAAAATACACACACGCCGATTATTTTCATGACTACGCAAGGAAAAGACAGCGTAGCGGAGCTTATCGAACAACAACTGTGTGATTTTGTCATTGATAAACCTATTGATGAGCAAAATTTCCTATCACTAATTGAACAGCTAAACAAGCAAAATACTCGCTTCGCCTCACTATAAAAACACTTCATTTTCATTTATTCTTTAGCAATCGAAAATAGAATAAATTGTACAAATGACAGAATCAGATATTGCCCTACTTAAAAACGCGGTTCACACCATAGAAAACTATCCAAAAGAAGGGATCATGTTTCGCGATGTGATGGGCATCTTAGAAAACAATGCAGCATTTTCTTTAACTATTGAATCGTTAAAGAAAAAATTCGAGAATCAAGGGTTTACTAAGGTAGTAGGTACAGAAGCTAGAGGCTTCTTATTCGGAGCGCCACTTGCGTTAGAGTTAGGTGTTGGTTTTGTTCCTGTTCGAAAGCCGGGTAAACTGCCAAGAGCGACTTACGCGCAAGACTATGAGCTGGAATACGGAACAGATACCTTAGAAATTCACCAAGACGCGTTAGTTGCTGACGATAAAGTACTAATTGTTGATGATTTACTCGCTACCGGCGGCACTATTGAAGCGACTACAAAATTAATTCGTCGTGTAGGAGCCGAGGCAACAGATGCGGCGTTTATCATCTCTTTACCTGATTTAGGTGGGGAATCTAAGCTTGCTGATTTAGGTTTAGCGGTTACCACCTTAATTCAGTATGAAGGTGAATAAAGACCTATGAGCTACCAAGTGCTGGCGCGAAAATGGCGCCCTAAAACATTTAGCGAGTTAATGGGGCAAGAGCATGTTGTTTCCGTACTTGTTAATGCCATTAGCCAGCAACGCTTGCACCATGCATATCTATTTACCGGTACTCGTGGGGTAGGTAAAACCACAATTGCTCGCATTTTCGCAAAGAGTTTAAACTGTGAAGTAGGGGTAACAGCCGAGCCTTGTGGAAAATGCGACATATGTTTAGATATTGATCAAGGACGCTTTGTCGATTTACTTGAAATAGATGCTGCATCAAGAACCAAAGTCGATGACACTCGTGAAATATTAGACAACGTTCAATATGCGCCAACGCGTGGTCGATATAAGGTTTACCTGATAGATGAAGTGCACATGCTTTCACGAAGCAGCTTTAATGCACTACTTAAGACATTAGAAGAACCGCCTGAACACGTAAAATTCATTTTAGCAACGACGGATCCACAAAAACTGCCGATCACTGTGCTATCGCGTTGTCTTCAGTTTCATTTAAAGGCGTTATCAGTTTCACAAATAGAGCAACAGTTAGATAAAATTTTAAGCGCTGAAAGCGTTACTAGTGAAAATGAGTGTTTGAATATGTTGGCAAAGGCGGCACGTGGCAGTATGCGTGACTCACTTAGTTTAACTGATCAAGCAATTGCTCAAGGTCAAGGGCATATTACCTTGGCTAATTTGCAACAAATGCTTGGTGGTATTGACCAACATTGGCCTTATAAAATTTTAATCGCGCTATTAAAGCAAGATGCTCAAGGCTTGATGGAATTGTCGAAAGAAATTGCATCTTTTGCACCAAGCTATAATCGACTTTTTGCCGAGTTAATTCAGTTACTGCATCATGTCGCACTATACCAAGTCGTCGAGCAACATTTTGATTTGTCACCAGAGCATGCTTCGTTAATTAAGAAATTTAGCCAAACAATGTCGGCGCAAGATATTCAATTGTATTATCAGCTAGCGTTAAATGGTCGCAAAGACTTACCTTATGCATTTGATGAGCAAGCAGCGTTTGACATGACATTGCTGAGATTACTCGCGTTTAAGCCTATGGCGCAGGCTGATGTTGCTGAAACGCAAACAGAGACGGCACAACTTCCACCAAACTTTGACGATGTGCAATTAGAAAGTACGAAAATTGCAAACAATAGTGGTGTCATTGAAGAAAATGTACCAGAGTCCACTCAATTGGACACAGAAATTCTCGACGAATTAGCAGCAACTGAAGAAGTTGCATCAGCAAAGCCGGTTGAGTTGATAGATCAAAAAGAGCAAGTAGAACAAGTAGGCGCCGAAGAGTATCACTTAGATAATGACGATGTTACTGACGAGCCAACGGCTACTTTAAATGCTGAATTACTTGCCGTTGAGCAAAGTGCTGCTGAGCAACATGTTGCAGCGAGTTTCGATAAAGTTGAACAACACACAAGTGCGACAGCTGAAAGAATTGAGGATACGGCGATTAACGAAAATGTTGCGCCAACAGACAGCCCATCACTTATTGAAAACAACATTACAGAACAAATAGAATCAATCAGTACTAAAGCAACGGAAGCGCCAGAAGCAACCGCGAACGAAGAAAGCGTAACTAAAGAAATAAGTTCGCCGAAAATTGAAAGTGGTATTTTGAGCGCTTCGGTTGAATCTGCTTTAGCGACAAGGAACATGCTTCGAAGCCGAAAGAAAAAGCTGGAGAGTGAAGCAAAAAAGTCTAATGACGTGGAAACACGTCCTGAAAGTAGCGAAAAAATAAATAAACCAAAATTCGAAGTGCCTGATATTGACTCATTGCCAGAGCAAGGCTTCGAAATTCAATCTGTTGATCCATCTATCGTAAAAAAAGCGAATCAAGTAGATAAGTGGGCGAATATGATTGATGCAATGGCACTTAACGGGCGATTACGAGTATTGGCACAACAGGCAATAATTAGCCCGTCAACTACCGACGAACATTTGGTTTTAGAACTTAATCAGTCAGCAAAACATTTAAAAACAGACGTTGCAATGGAACAGCTGCAATCTTTTGTTTCAGATCACTTTAGCCAATCAATGCAAGTCGAAGTTAATATTGTTGAAGATACAGTAGACGACCCTTTAAAAATTCAAGGTCAAATTAATGAGAAGCGCTACGATTACGCAAAAGCACTTTTACAGGAAGATCCGTTAATTCAACGGTTACAGAATGAGTTTCAAGCGGTAATTGATGAATCAACCATCATTGCTCGCTAATACAGCTTGAATTATCCGTCAATAATCACTATCTTTGGCGGCAATTAGTTTTTGGAGAAATATTATGATGAAAGGTGGCATGGGCAACTTAATGAAGCAAGCCCAACAAATGCAAGCAAAAATGCAAAAAGCGCAAGAAGAAATCGCTAACATGGAAGTTGTTGGTGAATCAGGCGCAGGTATGGTTAAAGTTACCATGACCGGCTCTCATAGTGTACGTCGTGTAGAGATAGATGAAAGTTTAATGGAAGACGACAAAGACATGATTGAAGACTTAGTGGCAGCAGCATTTAACGATGCAGTTCGCCGTGTCGAAGAAGTTAATAAAGAGAAAATGGGCGCATTAACTGGCGGTATGCAGATGCCACCAGGTATGAAAATGCCGTTCTAATTTGAACGTTTTCTTGACGAAAAAGGCGCCAATCGGCGCCTTTTCTGTATTAGTTAACCTTCAATTGAGATGAATTACTTTCTCGCTTTGTAATTTTAATTGGGTAAATCAAAACAAGCCGACATACTTGTGGTATGTCGTGTCTGAAAAGGCACTGGATCAATATCTAAATCTCGCAGCATATCGGCGTATGGACCAGTACCTAATTTAAGTGCGACGGCATCATTCGGAGTTTGATTGTTCCAAAGTCTGCTGATGTTTTTTGACACGTTAAAGTTGGCTTTAAAACATGTCGCGCTTTGCTTTATTTCTTCATTTAAAATTGAGTAAAGATTAGATTTAACGTTAAAGGCAGTCTTTTTACCTGATGTTGGAATGTCTAACTGAACATATTGATTGCCACTCGCATCAGTTGCTTTCGTTGTGCTAATACCATTGGCAACTTTGATATCAATATCGTCTACCACTTTTGGCAGTCCCCAAATTTTCAATCCTCTAATTTGATTTTCTAAACTGGTAACTGGCATATGAAATACATGGTAACCAAAACGTGAAAATTGCTTTTCTAACAATAAAGGTAATAGTGGCGGGTTAAACTTAGGTTCAACTTGGATCGGAATTGTCATGGCAATTTCATTATAAGGTGCAACACCAAGTACATTTTTGTATTCATAACAAGAAATGGTGATTAAGGCTTTGTTACCTGGCATCTTAACTGGTGTCATTTTTTCACTAGGTAATCGCTTTTTTGCTTTATCAAAGTCACATAAAAATATGCCAATTGCACAGCTTACATCGCCATAAAATGTTGGAAATAAATAGTCTTTTGTTATTTGTTCGTTGAGCGCTAGTGGCTGTGATGCAGTACGCAATTCAAAATGACTAAAAAAGTTGTCTGTAAACTCGGCTTTGTTGTCTAGTAGCGTTTCTGAGATAGAATTGTTTGCTTGCATTGTTAAAGTTTATTTTGAGTGTTTGATAATTAAACTAACGAATTACTAGGCAAACTTAAATAGTAAAAATTACCCAAAAATGCTAAAAGCCGGCGGGGCGTTTGTTACATACAGGTATAAAAAAAAGGCACCTAAGTGCCTTTTATTATTTAGCCTCTCGGCAATTGAATTTTCTTATCTTCAGATTGACGGTAAAGTATTAGTGTTTTACCAATCACTTGTACTTTAACAGCTTCTGCTTCTCGGCATATCGCTTCAACAATCAACCCTTTAGTTTCACGATCATCGGTAGGAATTTTGACTTTGATTAATTCGTGGTGATTTAATGCATAGTCAATTTCAGCAACAACAGCTTCTGTTAAACCGTTACTACCTAGTAGCACAACTGGTTTTAGGTTATGTGCCAGCGCTTTTAAGTGCTGGATTTGTTTTTTATTAAGGCTCATCAACAATTTTCGTTACAAGTTAGCTTGAATTTGGCTATTTTACCCTTATCTAGTCTGTAATACTATGTCTACCCTTTGGTTTTCAGTGACTATATTTAAACCAAAGCGATATTTAAGGTTAGCTAAGTGAGCAAAAAAAAGCACAGTGCAAGTAGCAAACGTTGGTTAGATGAGCACTTTGATGATGAGTACGTCAAGAAAGCTCAAAAACTGGGGTTAAGATCTCGCGCAGTTTTTAAAATTGAAGAAATCAATAACAAAGATAAACTGATAAAATCTGGTATGAAAGTCGTCGATTTAGGCGCTGCACCAGGCGGTTGGTCAGAGTATGCAGTAAAGCAAGTAGGAGACAATGGCCAAGTAGTCGCGTGCGATATTTTGTCAATGGACCCAATTGCTGGTGTTGATTTTTTACAAGGCGATTTTCGTGAAGAAGCAGTGCTTGATGCACTTTTAGAACGAATTAACGGCAAAGACATTGATGTGGTCATGTCAGATATGGCAGCAAACTTTACGGGTAATGATGCGGCAGACTCAGCTCGCAGCATGTATTTAGTGGAGTTGGCGCTAGATATGTGTCATCAAGTATTGAAGAAAAATGGCGCTTTTGTGGTCAAAGTATTTCAAGGAGAAGGCTTCGATCAGTTTATGAAAGAGGTCAAAGCAGTGTTTAATGTGGTGAAAACACGTAAACCTGAGTCGTCTAGAGCAAGATCTAGAGAAGTATATCTAGTAGCTACTGGCTTTAAATTGTAGTAAATTAAAGAACTAATTGGTCGCACCATTATTAGAAACAGCAAGAGGTTGTTAAGTTGAGCGATATGGCAAAAAATCTTATTTTATGGTTGGTTATTGCGGTTGTGCTGATGTCTGTATTTCAGTCATTTTCACCAGGCGGCGGTAATGAGCAACAAATGGACTACACCCGTTTTATTCAGGATGTAAGGCAAGGGCAGGTCCGTGAGGCTACAGTAGATCGCAACGGAGTGATCCAGGGAACAAAACGCAGTGGAGAACAATTCGTTACTGTAATTCCAGGTGGTTATGACAGTGATTTAATTAATGACCTTGTAAAACAAGGCGTACGTGCAAAAGGTCAGCTTCCTGAAGAGCCTAGCATTCTAACGTCTATCTTTATTTCTTGGTTCCCGATGTTGCTGCTAATTGGTGTGTGGATTTTCTTCATGCGTCAAATGCAAGGTGGTGGCGGTAAAGGTGCCATGTCATTCGGTAAGTCGAAAGCTCGCCTGTTAAGTGAAGATCAAATTAAGACTACATTTGCTGATGTGGCAGGTTGTGATGAAGCAAAAGAAGAAGTCGCTGAACTTGTTGATTACTTACGTGACCCAAGCAAATTCCAAAAATTAGGTGGCCGTATACCTTCTGGTATTTTAATGGTTGGTCAGCCTGGTACAGGTAAAACGCTATTAGCTAAAGCAATTGCTGGTGAAGCAAAAGTACCATTTTTTAGTATTTCAGGTTCTGACTTCGTAGAAATGTTTGTTGGTGTTGGTGCTTCTCGTGTTCGCGACATGTTTGAACAGGCGAAGAAATCAGCTCCTTGTATTATTTTTATCGATGAAATCGATGCGGTAGGCCGTCAACGTGGGGCGGGTCTTGGTGGTGGGCATGATGAACGTGAACAAACACTAAACCAAATGCTTGTTGAAATGGATGGCTTCGAAGGAAATGAAGGGGTAATCGTTATTGCCGCTACTAACCGTCCAGATGTACTTGATCCGGCATTACTTCGTCCTGGTCGTTTTGACCGTCAAGTAACGGTTGGATTACCTGATATCCGTGGCCGTGAACAAATCCTTAAAGTTCATATGCGTAAGGTGCCATTAGCAGACGATGTTAAAGCAGCCGTAATTGCTCGTGGTACACCTGGTTTTTCAGGTGCTGATTTAGCTAACTTAGTTAACGAAGCTGCATTATTTGCTGCCCGTGGCTCTCGTCGCTTAGTGTCGATGGAAGAGTTTGAAAAAGCGAAAGACAAAATATTGATGGGCGCTGAGCGCAAGTCAATGGTAATGAGCGAAGAAGAGAAAGAAATGACCGCTTATCATGAAGCTGGTCACGCAATTGTCGGTCGCTTAGTACCTGAACATGATCCAGTTTACAAAGTGTCAATTATTCCTCGTGGTCGTGCACTGGGGGTTACCATGTACCTACCAGAAAAAGATCGCTTTAGTCATAGTAAGCAACATTTAGAAAGTAATATTTCGTCGCTATACGGTGGCCGAATTGCTGAAGAAATTATCTATGGTGCTGACAAAGTTTCTACTGGTGCATCGAATGATATTGAGCGTGCAACTAACTTAGCGCGCAAGATGGTTACACAATGGGGTTTATCTGAAAAAATGGGCCCTATGTTATTTGCTGAAGAAGAAGGCGAAGTATTCTTAGGCCGTACCTCTGCTAAGCATTTACATATGTCAGATGAAACTGCACAAGCGATTGATGAAGAAATTAAAGAGTTTGTTGAACGTAACTATCAACGTGCTGAACAGATTTTGAAAGACAATATGGATATCTTGCATGCAATGAAAGATGCGTTAATGCACTTTGAAACGATTGATGCAAACCAAATTGATGATTTAATGGCTCGCCGCGAAGTAAGAGCGCCTGCAGATATAGATGATTCTAGCTCTGGCTCTACGCCTTCGTCAGGTAGTGCTGTTAAGGAAGAAGATTCTAAAGATGCTGCAAGTCCTAAAATTGACGACGCGTCTGACGTACCAGCTAAATAATTAATATGTTTTAAAGTTATAAAGCCCCGAATATTCGGGGCTTTATTTTAACTGAAGTTTTTTAAATAAATGACCAACGATATATTGCAATGCGGTGACAAGGCGTTAACGCTAACTTCGCCACAAGTCATGGGTATATTAAATGTTACGCCAGATTCATTTTCTGATGGTGGCAAATTTGTCTCTTTTGATAGTGCCCTGTCTCAAGTTGAACAAATGATTAATGACGGTGCCACAATTATCGATATTGGTGGCGAGTCGACACGCCCTGGTGCTAAAGCTGTGACGCTTGAAGATGAACTCGAAAGAGTCATTCCAATACTTAGCGCAATCAAGCAACGATTTGATATCGTCGTATCTGTGGATACCAGCAAAGCTGGTGTTATGAATGAGGCGATAAAGGCTGGGGCGGGCATCATTAATGATGTTAGAGCATTGCAAAATGATGGTTGTTTAGAGGTAGTAGCTGCTGCTGACATACCCATTTGTTTAATGCATATGCAGGGTATGCCTCGTACAATGCAAAAAAATCCGCAATATGAAGATGTAACACAGGACATTATCAGTTTCATTGGCCAACGCCTTAATGTTTGTCAGCAACACGGAATAGATAAAAGTCGGCTCATTGTCGATCCTGGTTTTGGTTTTGGAAAAACACTAGAGCAAAATTATCAGTTACTGAATCAGTTGAGTGACTTTGAAGAATTAGATTTACCTTTATTGGTAGGCATTTCAAGAAAGTCTATGATTGGTAATTTACTGAATGCAGATGTAGATGAAAGGCTGGCAGGAAGCCTTTCGGCAGCAATTATCAGCGCTCAACAAGGTGCAAAAATTATTCGTGTACACGATGTAAAGGAAACCGTGGACGCGTTAACTGTTTTACAGGTCACACAAAGACCAGAACTGGCTAGGGGATAAGAATGTCAGAAAGAAAATATTTTGGTACAGACGGTATTAGAGGTTTTGTTGGTAAGTCACCAATCACACCTGATTTTGTCATGAAACTTGGCTACTCTGCGGGTAAAGTACTTGCAGCTCAAGGTACTAAAAAAGTACTAATTGGTAAGGACACTCGAATATCTGGCTATATGCTCGAGTCTGCGCTTGAAGCAGGTTTTTCAGCCGCTGGTGTAGATATTGGCTTGCTTGGCCCTATGCCAACACCAGGTATCGCTTATTTAACTAAAACATTTCGAGCGGAAGCAGGTATTGTTATTAGTGCTTCACATAACCCTTATTATGATAACGGCATTAAGTTCTTTTCTCAGTCTGGTGAAAAGTTGCCTGACGCTGTTGAATTAGCAATTGAAGCTGAAATAGATAAAGCCATGACTTGTGTTGAATCCGATAAGCTGGGTAAAGCAACACGAATCGACGATGCCGCTGGTCGTTATATTGAATTTTGTAAAAGTAACTTCCCAAGTCAGTATTCTTTGTCAGGGTTAAAGGTTGTTGTTGATTGTGCCAATGGCGCGACTTATCACATTGCGCCAAATGTATTTAAAGAACTTGGCGCTGAAGTGATCAATATTGCTACTAGTCCAAATGGTACCAATATAAATGATGGCTGTGGTGCAACATCTATGGCACAAATCCAGGCAGCTGTAGTCGAGCATAAAGCAGACTTAGGTATCGCCTTAGATGGCGATGGTGATCGTCTAATGATGGTTGATCACACGGGAGAGGTTGTTGATGGTGACGAATTAGTTTATGTCATCGCTACAAGCGATTTAGCGGCAGGCACTATGCGTGGTGGCGTTGTAGGTACCTTAATGAGCAACATGGGACTGGAATTGGCGTTAGCCGATCTTGGTGTGCCTTTTGCGCGCAGTAAAGTAGGCGATCGCTATGTAATGGAAATGTTGTTGCAAAATGGTTGGCAGTTGGGGGCAGAAAACTCAGGACATATTATAAATTTAAATCACACCTCAACAGGTGATGGCATTATAGCGGCGTTAAACGTACTAACTGCTGTAACTCGAACAGGAAAGAACCTATTTGAATTGCGTAGCGGTATGACAAAACTGCCTCAAATTTTGGTGAATGTAAGGTTTGAAGGTGACAGCGACCCGCTTAATGCGCAAAGTGTTGTTGCTGCAGTGCACAGTGTAAACGAACGCTTAACGGGCAAAGGTAGAGTATTGCTTCGTAAATCAGGTACAGAGCCATTAATTCGCGTAATGGTTGAAGGTCCTGACAGAGAAGAAGTAACCGCTTTAGCAAACGAAATTGCAGACGCAGTTAAGCAAGCCGTCTGATAGTTCGTTTTATCGCCAAAAGAACAAGATATTTGGCGAAATACTTGTAACTTAGCGGCAGGTTAGTTAATATCTCGCCGCTCTAAATTGGGAACTCGACATGAAAAGACAAACAATTGTTGCAGCTAACTGGAAAATGAACGGTAGCTTCGGCCTTGTTACTGAAATGAGTCAAGGCTTAGCGGATTTGCAATTAGCAAATGACGTAAGCGTTGTAGTTTGCCCAAGTGCACCATTTTTAGCTGCGCTAACTGATGCTTTGGAACATGAGAAAGCATCAGAGCACATCAGCGTAGGTGCGCAAAATGTTAGTGAGTTTGAACAAGGCGCGTATACTGGTGAAATATCTACAAGTATGCTTCAAGCCTGTAAAGTTCAATATGTTATTTTAGGTCATTCTGAGCGCCGTTCTATTTTTAAAGAAACGAGCACTCAGGTGGCACACAAGGTAAAAACTGCACTAGATGCTGGTTTAGTGCCAATCTTATGTATTGGTGAAAGTGAAGCACAAAGAACTGCTGAACAAACTGAAACAGTACTTGCTGCGCAGTTACAACCTGTTATTGATGAAGTTGGTATAGAACGTTTTAGCCATATAGTAATCGCTTATGAGCCTGTTTGGGCAATAGGTACTGGCAAAACAGCATCGCCTGATATGGCGCAAGCTACTCATCAGTTTATTAGAAAGTTTTTAGCTGATATCGATAAAGATATTGCTGCGAAAACGCCGGTTCTATACGGTGGTAGTGTAAATGCTAAAAACTGTGAAGCACTGTTTAGTCAAACCGACATTGACGGTGGTCTAATTGGTGGCGCAAGTTTAAAAGTCGACGAATTTAAAGTGATTTGTTCGGCGGCAAAAGGAAATAGTTAATATGTTGTATGAAATTTTAATCGTAATTTATTTAATCGTTGCACTTTGTTTAATTGGTTTAGTGCTAATTCAACAAGGTAAAGGTGCCGATATGGGCGCATCATTTGGTGCTGGTTCATCTGCTACCATTTTTGGTTCTGGTGGCTCGGGTAACTTTATGACTCGCGCAACGACTTGGTTAGCGATTGCCTTCTTTGCGATTAGTTTAGTTTTAGGTAACTTAACTGCACAACGCACTAAGCAAACAGACGAATGGAATGACTTAACTACTCCGGTAGAACAGCAAATTCCAGCAGACGCGGCAGCAAGTGCTGAGCCAAAATCTGAAAACGTTGATGTGCCTGTTTCAGATGTACCTACATCTGATGACAACAACGATAGTGACGTTCCTGACTAATAGTCGTCAATACTAAATTCGCGGATGTGGTGGAATTGGTAGACACGTATTCTTGAGGGGGATATGCTTTAGGGCGTGAGGGTTCAAGTCCCTCCATCCGCACCAACACAAGGTTCATTAAGAACCAATAAAAACCGGAAAACCTAATATAAACAAGGTTCTCCGGTTTTTTTATGTCTGTTAATCGTCAAATATACTGCTTTTCATCAGTTGTTGTTTGAACTTTTGGTGTTTGAGGTTCATGATTGAAGCGCTTCACTATAGGGGTAATAAGGTAGTTAAAAATCTTCATTCTTATACTTCCTGCGACGATTCCACAGTAAAGAGCATTGGTTAATGGATCGTCACTAAAAGATAATGTTGGTGCCAGAGGTAAACTGTAACCTCTTAACGTTACTGTCATTATGTAAAGGAATAGTGATGACAAAAATACGTCGATAAGTATTTTTTTCTTACTAACGACTTCTTGATGCTCGCGATCCGTACCAGCAATAATTAACGCGACAAATAATGCAACTAAAATCGCAACAAAAAGATAAAGAGGTGGGGAAACAACAATTTCATGTTTACCGGAAGATTGCCTTAAATCATCGCCCAACCCAGAGATATTGACATTATATTTACCGATAAATAACGGGTGAAATTCGTAAGGTAAGCTGATATTCGTAATTTTTTTTGAAGTGGATAGCAAAGATGTTAGGCCCCTTCGAATTTCTCCGTTTGGAATCCAATCCGGTGGAGTATAATTAAATTTAACGACAATTTCTTCTTCACTTTGAGTATCAAATAATATCTTTTGAGGAGCTCCAAGCCACATTGTATTTCGATTGCCTTGCAGTTTAATGTTAACTAACGGTGGCAGCTCTTTATCGATAGTCGACAACGAAAAATTCGTACCTAGCTTTCTAATTTCCGCTTTATGTAGGAAGTGAGTTTTAATATCCCCATTATCTTTATCAAACTCTATTTCATTGCCAATTAGCTCAGACCTAAAGGGCTCTTTAAGTCTAGTGTTAATTGTGCATCGCCATTTATTCACTTCACTTGTTTCGTTAGCGCATGCGTTAGGGGTGTTGTTAGTTGCATATTCAATGGCTTTGTAAATAGCTTCAAAGGCGAGAAATGAAGAAGCGGAACGCTCATGTAATTTATCTTTTCCTATAGAAAGAAATGAGCTCTTTATCGGTGAGTTGTAGAGTTCTAAAGTAGGGGTTAATGCTACCAATGATCCTCTATGATTAAATAGCTTAGTATCAGCAGCTTCTGCCTTTACGACAAACTTTGGCGAGATATTATGGTCGCTTATTTGGGCATGTTTAACGGTTCTAATGAGGTCTTCTACAGTGGTTGGGTTGATTAATACAAAAATCGTATTGTATTTAATGTTGCGTTTATATTTATCAAAAGGTTGTAATTCTGCTACGTCGATGTAATCAATTTGGTGTTTATTATCTATATAGTTTTTTACCAGTTCGGCTGAAGGTAGTGAGTATTGGTTATCACTTTTATAGATGATCAGTGAATGTTCACCTACCGAATTATCTATATCTGGCCTCCACGTTTTTAATAGCTCGGCAACTCTGTATGTGTCATTTGGCACTGAACGGTAAAAAAAGCTTTCTCCTTTTGGGTTTAACACTGGTCCCGTAGCAAACGACGTAATGGTAGGAATTGTTAGTTTGTTGTCAAGCATAGACATTGCACAACCAGAAGTTATCGGTCCAAATATCGCGATAACATTGTCAAATTCAGCGCCCCCTTTATTTTCACAGATAATGTCTTGATGAATGTCTTCATAATATTCTACAAATTGAAATTCGTTATTTTGCAGGTTGAATTTCTTACTGCCAATTTTATCATCGACAAAGTAATTGGCAGCTGAACTTATTGTTTGCCATTGTTTTTCACTTGCTTTGTGTGACTTCTCTTTATGTACGACAACTATCTTAAATGTATTTTTAATTTTGTTGGGCTTTATCGACTCTGTAACCATACCACTAGTAATTTCAAGTACAGATGGAATGAAAATAATTACGGTTGATAACAATAGAATTAGGTAGGCGAATTTTTTCATGTGACACATCCTTATGTGTAAAGTACTACATACAGCAATATTTGTTGGTTTGGGAAATACAGCTAACTCTTAAATATAGAAGGTGATTGGTTAAAAAACAAACAATCAAGAAAAAGGGGGAGACAGTAAAATTCAATGTTCGCAAATTCTTAACTTATTGGAAAATTTTCTACTCATAGTCAATACTCACAAACAACGATGGAGTTACCTTGCAATAACATGGATGTGTTTACCTGTAGTCATGTCACGCTAGCTCGTAATGGGCACCTCTTCAATTCCATTTAATCATGTAGCTTAATGCTGCTGGGTATATTTCATATAGGTGAACTTATGAGCCAGACTAAAATTGAAGATCTTGTAGGTGCTTTATTAACTGCACCAGCTAAAGCAGTAATTTATGCCAATAGAGAGCAAGCCGTAATCTGGAAAGATTATTTGGCATTTGTTGCAGGCCTAACGTCGAGAGCTAAAGCTGCAGAGAAAGTACACATAATCGAACGGTATATTGAAATGGCGCCGAAATGGAAAGTTGCTGCTGAGTTGGAAGTTGGAATGACATCGCGTGTTGCTTCGGTCACTAAAAAGTCTTTAGGCGCATCAATAGGAATCGGCGTTGGATTACTTCAGTCAGCTGGACAGTTTGCATCTGAAACATCTACCAGCTCTGAAAGCGTAATGAAAATAAAAGCTAAGTATGCCTTGTCGAATGATACAGAAACGTCACTGAAAGAATATATGTCTTCTATGGGAATCGAACTAGCTAATGAAAGTGACCTTACCAAAGCGAGCCAGCATTTATCGGCAATTATCCCTAAGGAGCTTCAGACCCCAAACATTTCGCCTCAAGAGGGACAGCAATAGCGAAAGTCAAAGCTAAGTTTCCCATTTGTATCATTAACTACATGAGTGCTTGTATTTTTTTCATCAAACTTAAGGAGCAAATTGATGGCAGAAAGAGAAGGTGAAAATAGCGAAACATTAAGTGCTTTTTTACTTGCGTTACAAAAATCTATTTCACGTGTCAGTAGAGACTCTGCCCTTAAAGAAGGCGAGTCTGGTCGGGCAAATGCACTTATAACAGGCGACATAAATTTTGCGTTTTCCATGAAATGTGATTTGGAAACAGATGGTGTAATTCGACTGAATAGAGAAGGCGCTATCGCGTTAAATATGGATGGAGTTGTAACGGCAGATATTGATCTTGTTGACTTAGATGAACAAGAAGTTACAGAAAATACTGTGAAAAATGTCGGTGGGGAATCACAAAGCACTGAAGAAAAAGATACCTCACAACAGTCTAAAGATGTTGTTGCTAAAAGAAGCCAAGTTAAACACAAAAATTTAGACCTTCGAAGACGCAATACAAAAGCTAAAACTAAAGGTTAACCGCATGACGATTAAAAAAGCACAATTACCAGGTCGTTCTCCTGAACGAGTTTTTATGGCGACCATTGAAAACATTCATGAAGCAGCAGTCAATACTGAATTTAAAGGTGTTGTAGATGTTGGTGTAAATTTTAACGCCGTAGAAATGAGTGAAAGTGGCAAGCTTGTCAGTTGGTTCAAAGGGTCAAAAAAACAAACTTCTACGGTGCAAATTAAATTGGCTACCCGTGTCCATATCGAATAATTATTGGAAATATCATGAAATTAGTAATGTTAGAGCGGTTTGCTTATACACCTAATGGTGTATTTGGAAAAATTAAAATGCCAGAGTTTGAATGTTTTACAGTTGAACGCCCTTGGTTAGATAATAAACCGCGGGAATCATGTATTCCAGAAGGTGAATATGCCATGAAGTTAGGGCGATATAACAGAGGAGGATATCCTGCTTATGAAATACTTAATGTTCCCAATCGAACATTAATAAAAGTTCATGTTGGCAATACAATAGATGACGTCGTTGGTTGCGTGGCGCTTGGCAAAGCACTTGGGTATTTGGAAAGAAAATGGGCGGTAACTAGCAGTAAAAAAGCTTTTAAAGAGTTTATGCAAACGATGGCTGGCGAAAAAGAATGTAAAATTAAAATTTATCAATACCTTCCATAACAACATCATAGTTTACTTTATAACTGAAGTTATCCGGCGGTTTATTTTAATAGCCATTACAAACAATTCCTCAGTCTGAATATGCTTTTAATTAATTTCGTTTTACATATCCGCTTAATATATTAATAATATGTTAACAAAAGCCATTCTGGAACGGATTGGGCTGAAATTATCGCATGTGAAAACAGGCGGCATTACAAAAATAAAAGGAAGAATAATGGAAGTATTTTTAAGCTATATTTTTACCATTGAGTTTGCACTACTGATATTGGTGATAGCGACTTTGAAAGGCGGCATTAAGTTTGTGCCGCAAAATAGAGCATATGTGATAGAGCGTTTTGGTAAATATAGTCGTACCTTAGAATCAGGGTTAAATTTCTTAGTGCCGTTTATCGAACAGATAGGTGCAGATCGCTCTTTAAAAGAACAAGCGGTTGATGTACCTAGTCAAAGTGCGATAACTAAAGACAATATTACCTTAACTGTTGATGGTGTTTTGTATTTTAGAGTTTTAGATCCAATGAAGGCCACCTATGGCGTTGATGATTATAACTTTGCCGTTACCCAACTTGCTCAAACCACCATGCGTTCTGAAATTGGTAAGATGGAGTTAGATAAAACCTTTGAAGAACGTGATGCCATTAATGCTGCTATCGTTTCAGCAATTAACGAAGCTGCTCAAACTTGGGGCGTCCAGGTTCTTCGTTATGAAATTAAGGATATTATGCCACCACACTCAGTGATGAATGCGATGGAGCAGCAAATGAAAGCTGAGCGCGAAAAACGTGCGACTATTCTAGAGTCTGAAGGTTTAAAGCAATCTGAAATTAATCGTGCTGAAGGTGAGAAACAAGCGAAAATATTAGCGGCAGAGGCTGAGAAACAAGAGCAAGTACTAAACGCGGAAGGTGAAGCGTCGGCAATTATTAAAGTTGCTGAAGCACAAGCACAAGCGATTGAAAAAATTGGTGAAAAAGCATCAACGGCTGAAGGTCAAAAGGCAATCGAATTAGACTTAGCCACTAAAGCGATAGGCGCAAAAGAAGCAATTGCTAAAGATTCTACCGTGGTATTGCTACCTGATGGCGCTACAGAAGCGGGATCATTGGTTGCACAAGCGACCAGTATTTTAAACGTAATGAACAGCGCAAAAGGAAGTTAAATTGTGGACTGGATAATTGAAAACCCAGGTCAAAGCTTAGTTACTATAGGCATAGTGCTGTTGATTGTCGAAATGCTATTATTAGGTTTTTCGACGTTTATTCTTACCTTTGTTGGCTTATCGACTATTGTAACAGGGATAGCAATTGCTATCGGTTTGTTACCTAGTGATTTACTGACCATTCTAGTCAGCAATGCCGTATTAGCGTCTGTTTTTGCCATACTCCTGTGGAAGCCATTGAAACAATTTCAAAATCGGCAAGATACTCATGCAGTAAAGAATGACTTAATTGGTTTAGAGTTTGTCCTTCCGGATTCAATAGGTCCATCGACTTCATGTAAGCACCGCTTATCAGGTGTCGAATGGCAAGTGAAAAGCGCCACAGAAATATCTGCTGAAACTTCCGTAACGATTGTTAAAACAGATGTAGGTGTGCTGTGGGTTGAAGCAGCTTAACTAATAATAGCTATAGCATGAGAAAAGGCCCAATTAGGGCCTTTTTTATTTCCCTAGTAAATGTAAAGCGTTATTCAGATCATTACGTTTTTTTACAACAATTTACTTATCATTTTTAATCAGGTGAATTATATTGAGGCCGTTCATTAACGGTTCATTAACCATTTGTTAGTCTAATATTAATTCTAAACTAAGCGTTTTATATTGTTCATGCTGCCAATCATTAAAAGGATCTTTTGTTTATTGTGTTTAGCACTGCTCTCTGGCTGTGCTGGGATGCAGTTGAATAATTTGTTTCGAGACTATGCTCAAGAGCTAAATGAAGTTCGAACGCAAATTGCACAAGGTGATGTGAGTAAAGCCATATCCATTAGCCAAAGCCCAACAAAAGGTACGACTAATTATCAGCTTTCATTATTAGAACAAGGTCGCCTTGCATTCTTAAACCAGGATTACAAGCAAAGCCAATGGTGGTTTAATCAGAGTTACCAAGCATTAGAAAGTGATAGAGAAAAGGCTAATCTACGTGTCGGTCGGGGTTTAGAAAAAGTAAATGCGTTAATTACTAATGATAATGCTATTGGCTATCAACCCGCAGCTTATGAACAAAGTATGATGCATGGCTACCAAGCACTTAATTACTTGTTTCAAAATAATCTAGAAGCGGCGTTAGTAGAAGTTCGTCGCGCTAATATTGTGCAAGAAACGGCTTTGAATAGCTATGAACAAGAGTTGCTAGAGGCGAAATCAAATACTAACGGCGTGAATTGGCAAGAAGTTAATGACGCAATAGCGCCATTAGATAGTCGAATTGGCGAAGTTAAAAATGGCTTTCAAAATGCCTACACTTTTTATTTATCAGGTTTGCTTTATGAGGCAGCAAATCAACTTAACGATGCATATATTGATTATAAAAAGGCGCTTGAAATATACCCAGACAATTCTTTCTTGCAAAAAGACGTATTAAGGTTGGGTTCAGTTTTAGGTATGGATAATGACCTCAATGTGTTTAAACAACGCTTTAACCATGAGGTTAAGACCAAAAGTGTCAATAACGGTGAACTGGTTGTAATCTATGAACAAGGATTAATAGATGCCATGCAAGAGCATTCGCTTCGCTTACCGGTATGGACGAGTAATGGCGACATGCGATTTTATAGTTTTTCAGTGCCTACCTATGGCTATTCAAATTTTGTCGAAAACCCATTAATAATGGAAGTTGAAGGAAAAGTTTTACAAACGGAGGCAATCGTTAAACTGCAATCTCTAGTTGCGAAGCAGTTGAAAGATAATATGCCCGCTATAGTTGCACGTCAGGCATTACGGATAATTTCAAAAGAACAGTTGCGCAGGAAAATGAGCAAAGAAGGTGGTGATGTCGGCAATATTTTGGCTGGATTATACAGCTTAGCATCAGAAAACGCAGATACGCGTAGCTGGTTAACCTTGCCTGGTGATGTGCAAATGTTAAGAACTCAACACCTTGCAGGAAAACAGCAATTGAAATTTTCAGGAATGGCTCCGCTAGAAGTGGAAATTAACGCAAAAAGAATAACTTTGGTTTTTATTAGTCAGATTGGTGGCTACCAAACAGTTAAAGTTGCTCAGTTATAATTTAAATTTGTCTTAAGTAGAAATGTATTGCTTAAGCAATACGATAAGGAATCAATGATGAAAAAAACACTATTTATCGCATCTGCAATATCGATTGCACTTTTGGGCGGTTGCTCTAGTAAGCAGGTTGTTAGTTATGGTGACGCGACTGCAGTTGAAACAACAGATATTAATTTTGGCTCTACCGATTTGCAAAAAGCAGCAAATGAAATGACTGAGTCTTTAACTGCATCGCCTATTATTGGTTCGTTGACGGAAAATAAACGTCCAGTAGTTTTTGTCGAGCGAATTAAGAATAAAACGAGTGAGCATATTGATACCGAGTCGATTACTGATTCAATTTCAACAAAAGTATTGCAGTCAGGTAAGTTTAGATTTGTTGATATGTCTCGTGTAGAAGCCGTTAAAAAACAGCTTCAATTTCAGCAAGAAGGCGGTATGGTTGATCCAAGCAAGGCAATTCAATTTGGTAAACAAATAGGTGCTGAATATATGCTTTATGGCAATTTGTCGAGTATTGTTAAAACTAATAAAGATAAAAAAGACGTCTATTACAAATTTACCATGCGTTTAATGGATCTTGAGAGTGG
Source organism: Thalassotalea algicola (assembly GCF_012932965.1). Taxonomy (GTDB): domain Bacteria; phylum Pseudomonadota; class Gammaproteobacteria; order Enterobacterales; family Alteromonadaceae; genus Thalassotalea_F; species Thalassotalea_F algicola. The sequence goes on from NZ_JABBXH010000008.1 coordinate 67,072, forward strand.
TATTATCGAGTGGGCTGACGAAACTGAAATTCGTAAAACACGTGAAAAAGCTAAAGTTGGTTGGTAATCATTAATTACTAGCTAATGAAGTTTGGGATAAGTAAAGGAGAAAGCCGATGAAACAAGTGTTGAACCAGCTAATAATGATCGTTACGTTTGTAGCATTTGCTTTTTCGCCTTTGCTAAGCGCTAGTGAATATGAAAGAAACAAAGCGGTGCCTGTAAAAGAAGTACGCTTTGGTGAAGTAATATCGGTTAGGAAAATAACTGAGCGAGAGTTACTTCAAGATAAAGCTAATGGTTGGGAAACCTTTGGTGGTGCGCTGATTGGTGGTGCGATTGGTTATCAATTTGGTGATGGTAGTGGCCAAGTCGCAGCAACTATTTTAGGGAGCTTAATAGGGGCTAATCTTGTTGGTAATAATCAGCAAAAGCCAAAAGAAAAAGTGTTACATCTAGTAGAGCTAATGATCCGTACCGATAATGGCCAAGAATATATGGTGGTTCAGGATTACGACAGTAAGATGTTATTTGAAGCCGGTAACGCCATTCGCTTAATTTATTTAGCGAATGGCAGCGTAAGAGTAGATAAACAATATTAGTTCTCTGACTCAAGAGCTGCTACTTGTTGAAAGTATCGGTTAATCGTTCCTTGATCTGCAAGCAACTTAATTACGTTACTTAATAACTCACTGTGCTCACCCCACTGAGAATTTTTACTCAATGCAATGTATTCATCTATGCCTTCTTTAGGCTTATAACGTGCTGTTTTTAAGCGATGTAAAGGATCTGCTGAGTAGCGCTGTTTAAGCGGGGTTAAGCTTAAATCTATCATAGTATCAACGCGATTATTCAGCACCATATTTACTGCACTTTGATAATTCACAGCAGCAAACTTATCCAATTCATTGTCTTGATCGAACTGCTCAAAATATTGATTTCCGCGTAATGTTGCTATGGTTAAATTTGCAAGTTCATCATACTCAGCGATTTCAATTTGATTACTTTTTTTTACTAAAAAGTGAAACTGAACATCATGAGTGGCTAGTGCTGGTGTTAAAAAATGTAAAAACTTAGTGCGAGCTTTAGTTTTAAAAACTGAGAAAATAAGATCGACTTTTCCTTTTTCGACCGCTTTTAGGCACCTAGCCCAAGGGCATTCATAATATCTTACATTTACGCCCAATAATTTGGCAATGTCTTGCGCTATAGGCAGCAAAATTTTTGCTCTACCTTCATTTTGAGCGCTGTCAGACGCAACAACAATTTCTTTAGGGAGATTTGTTTCTGAGGATGAAAACTGACTAGAGTTTGCGTAGGTATACGCCTCACTTTGTGGGATAAGAAAGTAAGTAAAGAGACAATAAACTGAGACAGCGAGCTTCAATTTCATAGTCAGCATTTTAACTATTTTGTATACAATAACAAACAAAAATAAAAGATAAAAAAAAACGAGGCGTAGGCCTCGTTTTTACATAATAACTTTCTTACTGGTTAGTTTAGAAAGTAAATTTAACACCAGCTTTAAATATACGACCTAATGGGCTGTATGAGCTAGGGAAGGTGTTACCAGAGTTAAAGGCAGTTGAACCTGCTTCACCACCAACTACAGGCGCATCTTCATCTGTGACATTATCAATACCAAACGTTAACTTAGTATGTTCACCTAAGTTGTAGCTGGCAAATAGGTCGAAGTAATCATATGCATCAATTGAGCGGAATGCTTCAAATGACCCTGCTGCTTGAACCTCTTCCATATCAACGGCACTGCTATGGCGCCATAGAAGCGACATAGTGAAGTCATCTAAGTTCCAAGTAACACGCTGGTTCCATGTGGTCTCTGGTGTTGGAGAACAGTTGTTACCGTACATACCTAAACAGTCTATAACTGGTAAAACAGAAGAAGATTGGCGCTCATTCGACATGTAGTGGTTTAGGTTTGTTGCAAAGCGCATTTCACCCCAATCTTCCATGCCAACAGCAAAGTGAATTCCTACTTCAACACCTTCGGCTTTACGATAGCTTAAGTTAGTGGTGTAAGTTTCAATACCTGAGCCAGCAATCGTTAAATCGCCACCAATACGATTGATTTTTTCACACTCACTGGTAATGCCATAGGTATAACAGGCATCCATAGTTTGTTGAGCGGTGAAAGTACCAATAGTGTTGTCTACTTCAATATCGTAGTAGTCAACAGTTAGTTCTAAATCAAGTAGGTCTTCGTTGGTATATACAAAACCAGCAGTGAACGTTTCAGCTTCTTCTGCTTCAGGTAACTGTTCTGGGTTTGTACCTTGGAACGCATTTACTTGGCCAGAAATAACGTCTTGCACTTTACCAACTTGTGCATCTGTCATACCCGTTGAAATACAAAGTTGACGTAAGTTAGCATCAATATTAGCTGCATTTGCAACAGAACAAGGATCAATTAACGCATTGCTTAAACCAGTAACAGCAGGCGATGCAATTTCGCCAACGTTTGGTGCACGTGTCGCTTCTTGTTGCATTACACGAACTAGTAATGAATCAACTGGACGCCAGCTAAAGCCAAGTTTCCATGTGTTATTTGAACCTACAGAGTCATAATCTGCAGAACGATAAGCAAATTCTATATCAAGTGATTCAGCCATCGTTTGGCCGTCGAATACAGGTAATACACCCTCAACGAAGTATTCTGAAACTTTAAAGCCACCTTTGATTGGTAACGTATTACCACCAGCACCACCTAAACAGCTTGTCGGTGCTTCTTTTAAACACTCATCAGGAATTGTTTCACCAACTTCTTTACGATGTTCATAGCCAAAGCTTACAGTTAATGGCATGCCAGCCCATGGAATTTCAATAAACTCCACCGGACCGTTAACACTTGCTGTGATGACTTCTTGAGAATACTCTTGCTTAATTAACGCTGTAGCAGAAGAGAAAGCCGCTGCTTCAGGCGTAATGGTACCAAAACCACCGAATAAATCGATTGGCACACAAGCAGATTCACCGCTCTTACAATTTACACCATCAGTGGTATCCAATGCTTTTTGAATGTTAGAAACGTTAGTGTAACCGGCACTTATGTTGGTACGATTTGATTCACCGTATTGGAAAGATACATCGTATTCCCAATCTTCATATAACACACCTTCAACACCAGCAACTAATTGGAATAATGCTGTTTCATAGTTTGTTGAACGGGGACCAAGCTCTAAGGTACGGCGACGAAGTTGTACTTGAAGGTAATCTTCGGTATCAACAACACCGTTGCCATTAATATCTTGCCAGTTTTCTACGCCACCATTTAATAAACCATCAACACGTGCTTGGTTTGCATTATCAAGGATCCAGCCAAGTGCTTGATCGCCAATAAATGGGTTAGCCAACGGCAGCATAAAAGTAGAGCCAAACGTACCTGATGGTGCAATTTGTTGCTTAACTTGTGTGTTATTAAATTGCGCAGTGGTATAAACCCTATGGTCATCACTTATATCGTAGTGAGCAATCGCTGTAGCACCATATCGCTCTTGAGGCGTTTGATAGAAGTTATAAGGGTTAAAGTTGAATCGACTACAATCGTCACCAATTGTGCGGTCTTCTCTAAACTGTCCATTTACTCCTGCACCAACAATGGCAAATCGTGTTGGAATAGCTGTTGTTGAGCCACCGCCACTTTCAAATGTCGTTACGTCTGGTCCGCCACAGTTTTGATGCGGTGGTACTGGGCCATCGCCATCTAAGTATGACTGGTAACCGCCACCTGAAGCTGTCGCAATGCCTAAAACACCTAACGGTCGGTCACCTAACATAACAGGTTTACGATCTGTCCAATTCATCGCTAGGGCAACATTGCCTCGTCCTTCATCTAGTGACGAGCCTAAAGTAAGGGAGATATTATCTGTTTCACCGTCACTTTCTTCTGTTTCTGAATGGTTAAAACTAAATTCAACCCCTTCAAAGTTATTCTTCATGACAAAGTTAACGGCACCTGCAATTGCATCTGAGCCATATACGGCAGAAGCACCACCGGTAACAACATCAACACTTTCAATTAGTGAAACAGGCACCGATGCTGTATCGACAATACCATTGAAATTAAATGGGATCATACGACGGCCGTTCATTAACACTAAAGTACGTTGCGTACCTAATGCACGTAAGTTGACGGTAGCTGCACCAGCGGTACCGTTGTTTACGCTAGCGCCATCCCCAGGAATTGTTGCTGGAAGGTTTCTTAATACTTCTTCAATTTGTGGGGTTTGGATCATTTCAATTTCTTCAGCACCCATCGACATGATTGGGCTAGCTGAAACGGCACCAGGTCGTCGAATACGACTACCTGTTACCGCAATACGTTCTATTTCTTGTTCTGCTGCTGGAGCTTCTTCTTGAGCGTAAACAACACTTGGTGAGATCATGGCAGATGACGCTGCACCAAAGAGCAGTGCCAATCTAACCGACTTTGTTATTTTGGAATTAGTAAACATGAGTTTCTCCCTGTTTATTTATAATCATTCTTAGATTCCATGCCAGACATGACGACTAACTATGTGGCAAAGAGTGTGAATCAAGCTCAAATTACTCCGCTAAAAGCCTTACTACATTAGCTAATACACAAATGGCGGAAACGATGGGATAACTGGCTTGCTGGGAGATTTAAACGGGATAGAGCAGGTGACTGGCTAAAAACCAGTCAAAAAACTACTAATATAAGGCAATGATATTTATATGTTTTTATCAGTTGATTAATCACTAAAAAGCGAGGCATTATAGGTAAAGTTGCAATTAACCTCTGGCTAAATTCATAATGCACCCAAACATAAAGGGTAGTATTTATTATGTTTAAAACCTTCATCGATAATTTACCGTCGCGCTACTTTTGGTTAGCCAACGTATTGTTCTGGTTGTTGCTAAACTCTATGGCCGCTACTAATAGCTACCGAATGAGTTTGCACTTTAATCGCCCAGTAGAGTGGCTAGACGTTTGGCTAGAGTATTTACCGTGGTGGGGCAATTGGGCGCTTATCGCGCCTTTAGTGATCGCCAGCACGCAAATAATCTCACTAGAAACAGATAAACTATTTTCGTTTGTGCTTAAAACTATTGGGGTGATGCTGTTTTTCTTCAGCTTTTACTGGGGACTAACGATTATCGAAGTGGCATTGATTGCTAATGGTTACGTGAATATTCAAGTATTGGAAGAATCTGTCGCCCAATTATTGCTAAGCCCATTGCATATGGATTTATTAGTTTATCTGGCTGTATTGTGTTCAGGTTATTCGTTTACTTATTACAAGCGCTCTAGGCAGCAAACAATACGTAATAAAGAATTAAGTGAGCAGCTTTTACAAGTAGAATTACAGTCTTTGAAGTCTCAACTAAATCCTCACTTTTTATTTAATACGCTAAATACTATTGCTAGCCTCATTAGATTAGATGACAAACGACACGCAATTAAAGCGTTGAGTGAGTTGAGTTTTATGTTGAGAAAGGTGCTGGAGAATCAACGTCATCAACTGATCTCGCTTGAACAAGAAGTCGAATTTATTCAAAGTTATCTTACTATTCAAAAAATGCGTTTTTCTCATAAATTAAAAACCTCGGTAAATATTGATAATGAATGCTTGCCTTTGGAAGTGCCGTTTATGCTGTTACAACCATTAGTTGAGAATGCAGTACAGCATGGCTCTCAGCTTGAAAGTGATGAAAATGAGCTGAAGCTTTCTATTTACTGTAGAGATAATTATCTACACGTAAAATTAATTAATAAAATCCCTGAAAAAGACGAACATAAAGGGTTTGGAATAGGTTTAAGTAATTGCCGTAAAAGGCTCGAGAAACTATTTGAACTAGATTTCCAACTTGTCTTAACCCCCTTGGAAAGTGGGTATTTTGAAACTTACCTTTGTATGCCGATAGGAGTATTGGATGCTTAATGTACTAGTCGCTGATGATGAGCCGTTAGCCAGAGAAACCATAAAATTATTATTAAAAGATCAAAAGGATATAGGCCATGTGCTTGAAGCGCAGGATGGTAACCAAGTGCTTGAAGTATTTAAGGAAACCAAACCAGATTTGGTGTTTCTTGATATCCAAATGCCCGGAAAAACAGGTATAGAGTTAGCTGAACAATTGCCATCAGAAACCGTCATTATCTTTGCAACAGCCTATGATCAATATGCCATTACTGCGTTTGAGTTAAACGCTATTGGCTATCTGCTTAAGCCTTTCGACGATGATAAATTTTATGCGGCGTTGGACAAAGCGAGAAAGCAAATTGCCAGTAAGTCATCGACTGATTTCAAAAAAGTCGGACAACTTATTCAGCATATGGTTGATGAGCAAGATAGGCCGTTTAAAAGTCGATTAGTTGTGAAAGATCCAGGTCGTATACGTTTAGTGGATGTCGAACAAATAAACTATATTGCTGGTGCAGGAAATTACGCCGAAGTACATTTATTTGATGTTAATCCCGTTTTACATCGAGAAACATTAACCAGCTTGGAAAAGCAATTAGATCCTAAGGTTTTTGTAAGAATCCATCGTTCAACTATTGTTCGAAGAAGTAGTGTTAGCGAACTCAGACCTAATGAAAATGGTGACTATACGGTGATTTTGAAATCTGGTGAGCAATTAACGTTATCAAGAAGAAATAAAGCTAAAATTGACGAATTAATCGGTGATAATTAATTAGAAAGAGAAAAGGTAGAAAAAGAAGGGGGTGAACTTCACCCCCTGTAAAGTCATCGTTGTGTTTTAAGTTGACAGATCAAAACACACTACTACATGCCTCAATGTCATCGGAAATATGGATCCAGAGAGTATTTGAAACTCATATTTATCTTTGACGGTTTCAGTATGGCAACTGCAATTACTTTCAGACAGTGACTTGGGACAAACTGAGTTGATTTTGGGACAAACGGCATAGAACAAGTGAAATAGTGAAATTTTCATACACATTCACGTCATAGTGGCTTAATTTGCTTTAAGTTCGCTCGGCGATATAACTGTCGTAATCAGGCACTGTACGTTCAAAAGGCTCTGCAAATAAGCTTGATGTAATCAACAAATCTGCGCTGGCATTATTACAAGCAACGGGAATGTTCCAAACTGCCGCTAAGCGTAATAACGCTTTTACGTCTGGATCATGAGGTTGGGCTTCTAACGGATCCCAGAAAAAAATGAGCACATCAACCTTTTGTTCTGTAATGAGTGCACCGATTTGCTGGTCACCTCCTAAGGGGCCACTAATGAGGGCATTAACTGCTAACCCTGCCTCTTTCTTTATTAACGCCCCTGTCGTGCCGGTAGCAAAAAGGTTATGCTGAGCTAGCTGATGTTGATATTTATGGCACCATTTGATTAAGCTTGGCTTCATATTATCGTGTGCAACTAAAGCAATCGATTTGGTTTTATTTGAATTGATGGTTTTGAATTGCATAGGCTAAACTCCTTATAACTATAAAAATATACCCTGTCTTAAGCAGGATTGCTTATGAAATTCACTATGAAATATAACAGCATAAGTTTTATCAGCTTTATTTGGTAAGTAGTGGGTGATACTGTGGTATCGCTTTAAAGCGATAATTAGTATGCCTTTGCTAAACAATAAAAATAAGATGATAAATGACTAAATTAAATCAAGGCTTTGCACTTAAGCTACTTGACGATACCGAAGCGCCGTCCTCTATGCGTATAGAGTTAATAGAAAAACCTATGCCGACGTTAAGAAAAGGTCAGGTGCTGATCAAAATGTTAGCTGCGCCAGTTAACCCTTCTGACTTGGTGTACTTATTAGGAAAGTACGGCTTGCCTCCCAATGATGGCGCATTTGTCGGATTTGAAGGCTGCGGTATTGTTGTCGATGCCAATGCGGGCTTGTATGGTAAATGGCTGGTCGGTAAACGCGTTGCCGTTTCTGCCCAACCAGGAGAAGACGGCGTGTGGGCAAAGTATGCGGTAACAAAAGCTAATTTTTGCTTACCTCTACGCAATGATATTGCTGATGAGCAAGCAGCGACTATTATCGTAAATCCTTGCACTTCGGTGTGTATGGTTGAGCGAGCAATAGAGCTGGGTGCAAAAACAATTGTTGTTAACGCAGCCGCTAGTCAAGTCGGTAAGGGCGTTATTCGCTATGCTAAGCAATTAGGCATAAAAACCATTGCAACGGTACGTAGTGAGGCCAATGTCGAAGTATTACAGAGATTGGGGGCTGATAAAGTATTATTAACCACTGATGCCGACTACTTTTCATTGCTCAAGGAGACTTGCCATGCTCTAAAAGCGACTGTATTACTAGACGCTGTTGCCTGTGACGATACACCGACGGTGTTAAAAGCAATGCCAAACCACTCAACGGCGATAATTTATGGCCGTTTAACAGAAACCCATGATCCGCTAGGTGGGTTATTTAGTGTTGCAGACGTTATATTTAGAGATATTCGTATTGAAGGTTTCTGGCTTGCCACTTATATTGGGAAAGCTAAACCGTGGCAGGTTTACCGCTTAAGCAAGAAAGTACAGAAATTATTTGCTCAAGGCATATTCCAAACTGATATTTATAAAACGGTCGGTTTTAACGATTTTTATCAGGCAATTGATCATTATGCGGACAACAAAAGTGATGGCAAAGTCATTTTAAAGCCGAATTGCTGACAACAATTAATGCCAATACGCGAGTATAATGCCATAGATTAAGAACTGGCTAATGTGATAACCACCATCAATAGCCAGTAGCTTAAGAGACTTGTTAGAAAATTGATAATTGATGGCAAAGCTGGTGCCGATAAAGGCAAAACCAACCAGTAAAGCATAATGCATAGCCATTAATATATCTGGCTTTGGACCTAACAAAATTGAAAAGCCATAGGCGGCAACTAAGGCAAATAAAAACGATAAACCAAATACTTGTGCAGGGTGACCAGCTTGCTTTTCATCGTAACCTGACTCTTTGATCCAAACTTTGCCAAAAAGTAACGGTGAATACCATAAACCACCAAGTAGAAAGCTTGAAATGGCCGAGGCGATTACTGCAAAAACATTTATTTCATTTAACATATTCTATGTTGCAAAATTGTAAATTAACTTTAAAGATAGTCGCTAACTTGTTGTCTCGTCAATGTTTGTTGATAAATGCATTTATAGAAGCCGTTGTGCTGAAAATTTCACTATCCAAAAAGTGAATATACGGTAAAATCATCATAAAAAAAGCCCTACCTAATTGAATGAAAATTCTACATACATCAGATTGGCATTTAGGCCGACAGTTTCATAATGTTTCTTTGCTTGAAGATCAACAAGCGGTTATCGAACAGTTAATTCAATTCATTAAAAAGAATCCAGTTGATGTGGTGTTAGTAGCAGGTGATATTTATGATCGCTCTGTACCACCAACCGCTGCTATTGAGTTGTTAAATAGTGTAGTAAAGCGTATTTGCAATGAACTGAATACGCCGATGATTTTTATCTCAGGTAATCATGATGGCGCTGAGCGATTGGGCTTTGGTGCTAAACAAATGAAAAGTGCTGGTTTACATATCATCAGTAACTTTGATGATATGTTAACCCCTGTGGTTATTGATACAGAAACTGCAGGAGAGGTGGCTTTTTATGGCATGCCATATAACGATCCTGAGCAAGTTCGCTTTTCATTCAAAGCACAAGTGTCGACTCATAATGAAGCCCATCAGCTATTGGCTGGAAAAATAACTGAGCAATTTAACGCAAGCCAACGTAATGTGCTTATTAGTCATTGTTTCGTTGATGGCGCCATTGAGTCCGACTCAGAACGTCCGCTTTCTATTGGTGGCTCTGATCGTGTTAGCCATGAGCATTTTCTCCATTTTGACTATGTGGCGCTAGGCCATTTACATCAGCCCCAGAAAAAAGGTGAAGATTACATTCGTTATTCTGGCTCGCTAATGAAGTACAGTTTTGGCGAACAACATCAGAAAAAAGGCTTTACCTTGGTTGAGCTTGACCACAATGGTTTTGTCAGTGCTGAACACGTTGAATTAACTGCCCCTCACGAAATGCGTATTCTTGAAGGCAAATTAGCGCAAGTGATCGAGCAAGGTAAAACCGATCCGAAAAATGAAGATTACTTATTGGTTAGACTACAAGACAAACACGCCATTTTAAACCCAATGGAGAAGTTGCGCTCCGTATATCCGAATGTGCTGCATATTGAAAAGCCTGGTATGCTTATCGGTGTTGAACAAGAGCTTGCGCAGGCAAAGCTATCTAGAAGTGAAGTTGATATGTTTAAAGACTTTTTCATCGAAGCACAAGACAGTGAGCTTTCAACAGAACAAGAGCAAGCGATAAGCGATATCGTCAAGCAACTTTCAGCCTCATCTCAGAAAAAAGTTAAAAACTAGGCCAGCAAATGAAACCAATAAAGTTAATTATGCAGGCGTTTGGGCCATTTGCGAAAACAGAAACCATTGAATTTAACAAACTAGGTTCTAATCCACTTTTTTTAATCAATGGCCCTACCGGCTCAGGAAAAACGTCTATATTGGATGCTATTTGTTTTGCTTTATATGGCGAAACAACTGGAGATGAACGTCAAGGCGTACAGATGCGTTGTGATATGGCTGATGCATCACTTGCCACAGAAGTGACCTTAGAGTTTTCGCTTCATGACAAACGATTTCGTGTAACGCGCTCGCCGGAGCAAGAAGCGCCCAAAGCACGTGGAGAAGGCACTACAACGCGTAAACATACTGCGGCTCTTTATGATATTACCGAAGAAGAGTCGCTTGTCACTAGTAAAACCGCTTTAGTTAAAACGGAAGTAGCTAACATTATTGGTTTGAATGAATCGCAATTTAGGCAAGTGATGGTCTTGCCGCAAGGTAAGTTTCGTGAGCTGTTATTAGCGACATCGAAAGAGCGAGAAGAGATTTTTGGTCAGCTCTTCCAAACCGATATCTATAAAAAAATTGAATTTGCGCTTAAAGACAAGGCGAGTGCTATTAGCAGGGCAAAAGATGAGTTTGATAACCAAATCAAAGGTGCATTGCAAGTTGCTGGTGTTGCTTCAGAAGCAGGTTTAAATGAACTGCGCGACACCTTGTTTAAACAATTTGAATTAAGTGAAAAACAAGAGCGGCAATCACTTCTTACGCTAAATCAATTAAAAACAGACCTGCATAAAGCACAAGTACTCAGTGGTGAATTTAGCAAGAAAATAAATGCCGAGCGAGAATTAGGTCAGCACTTACAAGGCGAAGCTGATAATAAAGCGCGCCAGCAGCAGCTTAACAATGCCAATAGTGCGAGAAAACTAGAGCTACCGTATTCGAGCTGGCAAACTGCCAAAAATCACAGTCAAGAACTTACACAAAAAGTAGTCACTTTAAGTGAGCAATTGACTCACGCAAAAGAGGTTGAAAAAAGCCAACAAGCTAAATTGGAGCACGCAAAACAACAGGCTACGCAAGTGCCACGACTAACCGAAAAACAGTATGCGCTTGAAGGTATGAAAAGCAAGCTTGTCGAAAAAAGTGAGTTGCAAAAGGCAATTGACACGGGACTTAAACAACAAGTAGAGGATGACGTAACACTTAAAAAGTTTATCGCTCATAAAGACAAGCTGGCCATAGATGCTCAACAAGGGCAGCAAGCACTAGAGCAAGTACGAATTGATGTCGCATCAATTTCAGGTATTGATGCTGAAATAAAAGCTAAAACCCGATTAGTACAGGACTTACAAAAACTTGCTGGCGTCCAGCAAGAGCTTTTAAAGTTGGAGAGCATTACGGCGAGTAAAGTAAGTGATGTAAATCAAGCGCAATATAACTTTTCACAACAACAGCAAGCGGCTAATACCTTAGAATTGAACTGGCACAATGCTCAGGCTGCTATTCTCGCTCAGCGTCTTGAATTAGGCGTGGCGTGTCCTGTCTGTGGTAGTCATGAGCATCCTCTACCTGCACAGTTTGTTGGCGATGCGGTGACGAAAGAACAAGTGCAGCATGCGCGTGAACAAGAGGCTACGACGCAAGCGATATTTAATCAGTTAAACAGTCAGCTAGAACAACATAATGTGATTGCCGCTCAATATCAGCAGCAAATTAGTCAACTTATTAGTGAATTGGGTGTGAATGCTGAAAGAGATTTAAATGAATTACACGCTGCAATAGCGCAGCAAACACAGCATTTAAAAAATTTACAATCCATTGATATTACAAAGGCAGAACAAAGCGTAATTGAGCTTAATCAGAGATGTGTAGTAGGCGAATCAAAAATAAATGAACTACATAATCAAATAGCGGCTCATAATTCCACCATTGCTGCTAATCAAAATCAACTAGCCAACCTAAATGCAACGCTTGATGAAAAATACACATCCTTGACTGTACTTGAGACAGAAATAGCAGCCTTACAAAAACAAATTTTCGAGTTAACTAGTGGTTTGGAAGCTGCTCAACATCAATTGCAGAAAGCACAAGTTGCTGGTTCTAAAGTGGAAAGTGAATATGCTACCCACCAAGCTTTATTACAACAGGCTAATGACAAGTTAGGGCAGCTAACAGTTGACTGGCAGAGTGTGTTACAAGCAAGTAATTTCACTGATGAAGCACACTTTTTACAATGCAAAGTAAGTGAGCAAGCGCTGCAAGTTTGGCAACAGGAAATTGAATTATTTAAGCAAACACAAATCAAACTTGAACAAACATTGGCTGATGTAAATAGTGCATTACAAGACAAAGAAAAGCCAAATTTAGACTCAATAAATGACAAGCTCAATGTTCAACAACAAGCATATGACCAGATCAAAGCGGAGCTAGACAATACCCGCTCTCTATTTGAAGGGGTAGAAAATGTAAGTAGCAAAATCACCCAACTTCACGAAAAAAACACTAAGCTCGAAGAAGAATATAAAGTGTACGGTACCTTGTACGATGTCGCCAGTGGTAAAACTGGCAGCCGGATTAGCTTACATCGCTTTGTACTCGGCGTGTTGTTAGATGATGTGTTAATTCAGGCATCTCAACGACTCAGTTTGATGAGTAAAGGGCGCTATATTCTTGAACGTAAAACTGAAGGTTTTAAAGGCGCGGCAGGTCGCGGGTTAGATTTGGTGGTAGAAGATGGCTATACAGGTAAAACGCGAGATGTGGCAACACTTTCTGGTGGCGAATCATTTATGGCTGCTCTGGCATTAGCACTAGGGTTATCTGATGTTGTACAGTCGTACAGTGGTGGCATTCATTTAGATACTCTATTTATTGATGAAGGCTTCGGGAGTCTAGATCCTGAATCATTAGATCTTGCTGTTCAAACCTTAGTGGATTTACAGCAATCCGGTCGTATGATTGGTATCATTTCTCATGTTTCTGAATTAAAAGAGCAAATGGCACAGCGTATCGATGTTAGTCCATCTCGCTCTGGTTCGACAGTGTCATTGCAATCTCAATCGGCATTGGCTGGATAAAATAACGTTAACGTGACAGCGTTTCGCGAACAAATATGTGATGTTTATAGGCCTGTATTTGTTTCTGTAATGGCGATGATAAGCTTTTATCATTGGTTACGAGTAAAAAGTGTGAGTAAAATCAGCGCTTAACTGAGGAGCTTACATGGAAATTTGGATTGCATTTACCTTGCTTGCTGCATTCATGCAGGCCATTCGCACAGCAGGACAAAAGCAACTTTCGGCCCAATTATCGTCGCTTGCAACCGCAGGTGTTCGCTACATTTTCGCGCTACCTTTTGCTTGGGGTTATCTTTACTGGATGACAGAGCGCTACGATGTGGCGATCCCAACACTCAATGCAACGTTTATTGAATATGCTTCAATAGCAAGTGTTTCGCAACTTATTGGTACCGCTTGCCTAGTAGCAGCTTTTAGTTACCGAAATTTTGCTGTGGCAACGAGCCTAGCGAAAACTGAAGCGATTCAGGTAGCAATTATCGGCGCTGTATTTTTTGGCGCTTCGTTAAGTGTGTTTGGTTGGTTTTCTGTGATCATTGGTATGATAGGTGTCCTGCTATTATCTAAAGTTAAGTTTCGATTAAAAGATATTGTTAATAATCCAGGTGCTGCTTATGGCTTAGCATCGGGGTTAGGGCTAGCGATTACAACTTCCTTGATACGTGAAGCAAGCTTAGCGTTAAATACCCATTTAATGGTAAGTGCAGCTATTACTTTGGTTTTCTTAATTACCGCACAATCTATACTAGCTGCCGCTTATTTATTGATTAGAGATATAGGTCAGTTTCAGAAAATGATCCTTCATTGGCGATTAGCTTTGTTTGTCGGTATTACTAGTGTGTTAGGTTCAATCGGTTGGTTTACAGCTGCAAGTTATCAAACAGCGGCTTATGTAAAAGCACTTGGTCAGATAGAGTTTTTCTTTACGTTAATCTTGACTTATCGGGTATTCAAAGAAAAAGTAACTTTTATTGAAATAATCGGTATGGCTATGGTCATTCTTAGTGTCATTGTCCTGTTGTTATGGGCGTAAGCTTGCTAAAATTGATGGCAATTTTTCAAAGTGAACAATCGAACAATGCAAATTTCAAAAGATAAAGTGGTTCAGTTTCATTACACCATAAAAGATGAAGCTGGCGAGCAAGTGGATACTTCAACAACGGGTGACCCGATGGCTTACTTGCATGGTCACAATAATATGATCGTTGGCGTCGAAAGCGCATTAGAGGGCAAAACTAAAGGAGATAAATTTTCTGTAGTGGTTGAGCCAAAAGACGGTTACGGTGAGCGCCAAGACGATGCCATTCAACGTATTCCGACTAAGCATTTACAAGGTGCTAAAAATTGGAAGCCTGGTATGGTTGCAGTAGTGCACACTGAGCAAGGTCAACGCCAAGTTACCGTGCTAAAAGTAGGGCGTTTTATGGTGACGTGTGATTTAAACCCACCACTTGCGGGTAAAACGTTAGACTTTGATATCGAAGTGGTAGACGTGCGAGATGCGACTGAAGAAGAAGTTAGTCATGGCCACGCTCATGGCGTAGGCGGACATCAGCATTAGCCCAATTTTTCAATATTAAAAGCCAGCATTAACGCTGGCTTTTTTGTAGATAAACAGGAGTACTTTACGTTATTGAAAGTCTTGTGATTCAAAGTAAAGGTCTTGATGAAAGTCGAAGCCGAGTATATCTGTAAATTGACTCAGTCGCTGTCCTTTTTGGGTTGTAATTTTACCCTTAAGTCGACTGCCGCTTTGAGTAAGCCATACTAAATGATCAAAACTTTGACTCTGATTTATTTGATGGATTGCTAACCAATTTTTAGGTGAGATATTAATGAGTTCATAATGCCCATTGGTATTTTCCTTATTGTCGCTACTTAAATCTCGCTGGTAAATAAGCGTAACCATATTAAAAGTAACGTCAGGTAATACTGGCTTTCCACCACGCTCGAAATGTCCCTGAAACACAGTTGCGTTAAATTGTTTTAATTGTCCATTTTGCAACTTTTCTAAATCAAATTTTTCTGGCAATAAACTAATCAATTGACTGTTTTTTAATAATATTTCTACTTTTTCAGTGTATTTTTCATCAACTGTTGCAGTGAAAATAATCTGATGTTCGTGCATAGAATTATGCAATGGCATATGTGAAGCAATCAGTTGATTGTCAATTGCTACTAATGCCATTCCATGTGTGCCGTATGAATTATGGTGCTTATGCTCGGCATAGATCGACGGGGCAAATAAGCAAATTGTGATGGTAAAAAAAATCAGTTTTAGCTGAGCAGTCATTTAAAGGCTTCCTAAGTATTTTGCAGAGGGTGAAGATCTTAATGAACTTATGAGTGAAAATCGTTTATGATTTTATGAAATCATTTCCTAACTGGAAATGTTTGCCGCATTCATACTTGATAAGGACAAACCGTGCTGTGGAAATAAGAGATTTAGAAAAGTTTATCTTGCTGGCTGAAGTGGAAAATATGCAAATTGCCGCTCAGCAATTAGATACGACCCCTAGTGCAATATCAAAGGCATTGAAAAGGCTTGAATTATCGATTGGCTGTTCCTTGTTTCAACGTATTGGCCGCCATATCAAGCTCAATGAACAAGGGCGCGTTTTATTGCCTAGAGCTGTAGAGATCACACAGAATGCGTTAGATGTTAAAGCGATGTTGACTGGTATTAATAAACAGCGATTAACAATAATAGGCCCTTCTATTTTGCTGAGTCGCTGGGCAAGCGTTATTGCTAGAAATGCTAATTCAAACCTTGCCACTACTGAAATGCTTTTCGACACTGCCTATGAGCAAAAAGCCCTAAATGCTGTACTAAACGGCAATGCTGATATCGGCTTAGTTACTACTGAACTAATTAATAAACTCCCAATGAACCTCGCTTCTACATCGTTAGGAAAAATGGATATGGTTGTTGCAGCAGGCGCCAATAATAAATTAATAGATAAAAGGGCAATCTATACAGCTGAGCTTAAAAGTCAGCAATTTGTTGTACCACAACGGTCACCATTTTGCGGAGAAGAACGAGGTAAAGGTTGTGACGGTTGGCACTCGAAGCTCTTTACTCGCAAAATGCCGGTAGTTGTTAATGACTTTAATGTGACAGTGCAATTAATTAAAAGTGGTTTATATTTGGGGTATGTCCCTAGTTTTTGGGCGAGAGAACATCAATTAAATATATTGAACGTTATAGATTTACCTAAAGTAGAAGAAGAAGTCTTGCTTATTAGTTGGCAACAGTCTTTGCTTGAATCTTTAGTGTATTAAGTATAAATTGTGTGAATATTAATTCACATTATGATTTTCACCGTGCTTTTGGCCATTTTCTGGAGGCTAAATTGAGCACCATATAATCCCGATTAAAATAATAAACTGCTTATAGGAGCATCATGAAAACCTTTATTCAATCTATATCTCTAACCGCATTGGCAGTAGCAATATCGACGAATGCATTTGCTAATACACAAGTTATTCATGCGGGTAAGCTTTTGGCAGTCCCCGGGGAAAAGCCGTTAACAAAACATACTGTTGTAATAAAGAACGGTAAAATCTCTGAGGTTAAGAAAGGCTTTATTGCTGCGCAGCGCTTTGGTGAAGATGCGACGTTGATTGATTTATCAAAAAGCTTTGTTATGCCCGGTATGATGGATATGCATGTGCATCTGCACGGAGAACTTGGACCAAATAATAATAAAGAGACAGTTCAGATGTCTGATGCTGATGTTGCTATGAAGAGTGTTTATTTTGCTAAGAAAACACTGATGGCAGGTTTTACCACTGTCCGTGATTTAGGTAATCAACCAGAGCAAATGAATGCCTTGAGAGACGGCATTAAAAGAGGGTGGATAGTCGGCCCAAGAGTAATCGCAGGTACTGCTGTATCCGTTACTGGTGGTCATATGGATGTTGATGGCATGGCGCCTGATTTATTGAAACTAAAAACACCTGAAACACTATGTGATGGTCCTTATGAGTGTCGTAAGGCTGTGCGATATGCTATTAAATATGGTGCAGATGTCATTAAAATTGCTTCTACAGGTGGCGTTTTATCAGACACAAATACAGGTACTGGCCAGCAAATGGCTGATGATGAATTGAAAGAGATAGTTGATGCGGCACATGTGTTAGGGCGAAAAGTTACCAGCCATGCTCATGCGGCAGAAGGCATTAACGCGGCATTAAGAGCGGGTGTCGATAGTATAGAACATGGCAGTTATGCCAATGAGGAAAGCGTCAAACTCTTCAAAAAACATGGGGCTTATTTGGTACCAACGCTGTTGGCTGGCGATACTGTCGTCAATATGGCGAAGACGTCTAACTTTATGTCAGCAGACGTGAAAGCAAAAGCTATTCGTGTAGGTGCAGATATGCTGGATAACTTCAAGCGCTCGTACGACGCAGGCGTAAAGATAGCGTATGGTACAGACAGCGGTGTTTCCAAACATGGTACTAATGCTAGAGAAGCCGTATTAATGCATAATGCAGGTATGTCTGCAGCTGATGTTTTAAAATCTGCAACGGTTAATGCAGCAGATCTTGCTGGGATGAGCAGCCATCTAGGGACAATAGAGCAAGGAAAACTGGCTGATATTATTGCTACTGATGGCAGTCCATTAAGTAATATTGAAGAATTACTTGATGTTGATTTTGTCATGAAAGGTGGCAAAGTTTTCAAACAGTAGTTGAACTATTGCTAGAGCCAAGTCTTATTTTACAAAGCTTGGCTTTTTTATTTAACGTCCTCGAGTAAAAAGCCCTGTCGTCAACCCTACACCAATTAATATGCAGCAGCTTCCTGCAATAATGCTGGTGTTAATTTCTTCATTCAAAAATAGATAGCCCCATAGTAATCCAAACATTGGAATTAGGTAGGTGACAGAAATAGCTTTAGTTGGGCCGACATCGGTTATCAATCGGAAAAACAAAATATAGGCAATACCAGTACAAAATATGCCTAAGGCAATGACTGAAAGTATCGCATCAGTTGAGGGTAATGTTTCCGGTAAGTAGTATAGGCCGATAGGCAATAGCAAAATAGTAGCGCTTATCTGACTACCAGCGGCAAGCACTAATGGTTTTAAGTCATTTAAATATAGTTTGGTAAAGTTGGCAGCAATGGCATAGCAAAATGTAGCGCCTAGCACCGCTAAGGTTGGTAATAGAACATTTTCACTGCCACTACTAATTTTTCCAGACATTAATATATATACACCGGCAAAGCCAAGCATTAAGCCAATCATTGCAGGTAATGAAATGCGATCTTTTAACCAGAAAAAAGCAACAATAGCGCCGAAGATAGGGGTTGTACCATTTAACACCGAAGTGACACCGGCTGACAGATAAAGTACGGCATAACCAAATAATACAAATGGAATAGCAGTGTTTAAGGAGCCCATTATAAAAATCTTCAGCCATCGACCCGATAGTTGGCCATGTTGCTTTTTCATGATCATCATCGGAGTCAAAAACAAACTAGCAATTAACGTTCGAAGCGCCATAAATAATATTGCGCCAAACTCTGGGCTGCCAATTCGCATAAAAAGAAAAGACGCGCCCCATAACGCTGCTAAGGTAACAAGCTCGATAATGGATTTAGTTGGCATATATACGAACTTAAACTGGCTTTATCGACATGACTTTTACTTTGCTACGAGAGGTGTAAGTAAAAGAAATATTAAAATCAAATAGATGAACTCCGTAGGTTTTATCATCGGGTTTATGGTGCTTATATGCTGGTCTAGGATCTTGTGCTAAAACTTGTTCTATTAACAATTTCACTTCATCTGCCTGATTAGCCAATACCTCATCTGCTTGTTCACTAAATAACACGGTTAATAGCTCTTCCGGTGCCTTATCTGCATAGTCAGAATTCGCATCTATAACCGCATCTGAGTAGGCTATATACGGTTTTATATCGACAATAGGTGTTTGATCTACTAAGTCAAAACCAGAGATTTTAATGCGAACACTGCGATCATTTACCTCGACTCCTTCGAGTTTAACTACCGACATTCCGATACCATTAGGCCTAAACGTTGAACGAGTTGCTAGGACTCCTAACTTTTGATTACCACCTAAACGCGGCGGCTTAACCTTTGCTTTCCATCCATGCGGTATCGTTTGATGAAACATAAAAATTAGCCAAATATGGCTAAATTTATTTAGCCCATCGACCATGTCGATAGCTTCAAGTGTTTTATCTAATTCGATATAGCCAGTGGCTGCTGTCGCTAAACCAGGCTGACGCGGGATGCCGAACTTCTCTTTGTAAGGAGAAACTACGTTTCCTATCGATTTTACGGTAAATAATTCGGCCATATTATTCTTGTTCTATTTGATATGCTTTACCATAGCACACAATCATTGCGTGGCATTGTTTAGTGCTAATTTCCGCACAACCAGAAAACACAATGCCATTGGCGCCTAATTGATAGGCGTTACGCCGTGCTTGAGTTCGCGCTTCAATTTTATTTGGCATTGCTAAATGAGGTTTAGCTTGACAGTTTTCACCTTCAACCATACCTATTAGCTGATGTTTACTGGCAATATCTTTCTCGTGGGCATAAATAGTGACTTGTCCGGGAGAAAAATAATGTTCAAAATTTTCTTTATCGAGATTGGTTTTAACCGTACTAATTTGGGCGCAGCTTGAAACTAATAAAGCGAAGCCGATAAAAGTCGCGGCATTAAAATAACGTGTTTTTTTTAACATCAAATTAGGTTCTTATCGATTGCTCACCGAATTAGGTGTTTGGCCTTGAATCCAGTAATTAAATAATTGTTCAAGTTTACCACTTTGTTTCTTCATTTCGAGCCAATTTCTCATAAACAACTCAAATGCTTGATCATTTTCATTTATTGGAAAAGCCATGTTTATTGGTGGCTGCTTTGGTGTAGGTACTACAACTGTGTAATTTGGATAAAGCAGTGACCACCCAGAGGCAGCAGCAGCGCCAAACAACATAGCGTCTATATGCTGATATTCTTCCCTAAAAAATAAACGCGGTGTTGAAATTTCCCAAGCCCTTCCGTTAACAAAATGGCGCTGAATTTCATCTTTATAAAAGAAAGTTTCAGGTACACCTATCGTTAAGTCTGATCGTGAAATAATCTCTTGCCAGTGTGTAAACTCAGCGCGGCGGTTATTTTTTACTAAAAAGCCGACAGTTTGCTCGCTATAAGGAATGGTTAATGTGAATCGCTGCATATTATCTGGAATGACAGGTACACCCGATGTCATATCTAAATAACCAGAGCCAAGCATAGGCTCAGCTTGAGCATGCAAAATTCGGACAAACTCTATTTCTACATTGAGATCAGATGCCAACATGTGAATGATTTCGATATCAAAACCTACTAGCTCTCCTTTGTTGTTATGAAAAGCGTAAGGTAGATCATCGATAAAGTAGCCAACACGAATAAAGCCACGTTGCTTAATACGTGTAAGTACATCTAATGATGAGTAATTTGATGCTAAGTGTTGAGCGGGCGAAGTTAGATTTTTATGCTTAACTTGCTCAAATAATAAAGAGCGTTCAATGAATTTGTCATAGCCTTTATATTGAAGCCCTAAATGGCTCAAGCTAAGGTGTAATATATAAAATAAAGCAACAGACAATATGGGAAGAATCACTGAATTACGTTTAACATATGCTGGCTTTATCGTTAAAGACTTTGTAATGCTTGCGGCAATCAATAAAACAAAACTGATAGTAAAACTTACTGAAAGTAACGCCCCTAATCGACCGACAATAATGTTTTCCGCCACCAAAAATAGCTCAAACATACTACTGGAAACATTAAATAGTTCGAGCAGGGCTGGCATAGCGACCGTAGTTGAACTAAACAGTTGCGGTATCCCTAAAAAGAATAGTTTGAAATACTCTTGAGAGCCTATATAGGCGCCTGAAAACCAAGCAGAAAATAGTACAAACAATAACCCGAGTAATTTTCCACCTACAGGTAAACTAAAGGTTATCGGCACAATTATGCCTGGCACTTTTTCTGTGTCTTTATTGCTAGCTGGTAAACTAGCCAATGTTTCTTTTGTTTTTTCAACAATTAGTGGGATAACGGCAAAAAAGCTACCTGTAGCAAATGCAGTTATCATCGCTTCTCGGCAAACCACCAATATATGACGGTATTTAAACGGAGTTACCGTTGCGACTATGACAGGAAACACAACTAGCGCGAGCAATAGTACGAGTATAATTGCGCCAAGTACGTAAACAATGAGCCCTTCAATTTGACTGACATCTATCGTTGCCGCTGCTCTATAACCGATACAAAATACACCTATAGGGGCAAACCTCATTACAATAGCGCTAATATTTGCAAGCGCGGTTTGCAAGTTAGCTAATACGGACAATGTATGGTGTTTTGCTTTGACCTTCATTAAGCCAATACCAACAAATATGCTAAAGACTACAACTGACGGAATGACGGCATTAGCGAAGGCATTAAATGGATTTGATGGGATAAATAACGCGATTAAATCAAACTCTACTTCTGTTTTAATCGTACTCGCGCTATAAAACGAAGCATTATGCCAATTAGGGAAAGCGATAGTTGTAAGCAACACTAATAGCAAACTTACTAAGGTTAATATTAATAATATCAGTAAGCTAGTTTTAACGGTCGCTCTTGCTTTATCAGGACTAAGTGAGCCAATTCCAACCATTAATGACAAGGCAATATAGGGTAATGCTGTCATTTGTAATAACATTACAAAGCCGTCAGCTATACTATCAATTCCAGGAAACATGTGAATTTGAGTGCCTAGGATTATACCTAGTGTCATAGCGACAATGATTTTGATTGATTGGGGCAAATTCTTTAACAATTTATAAATTATCCATTTAATACCGTCAATAAGAGTATACCCCTGCCCAATGCTTAAACAAGAAAGTTAATTAAGAAAGCCATTATAGAGGTTACATATATTGTCGAGCTGGTTAGTGTCTCTCACGAACCAATAAAATAGTACTTAGTATTATCTGCTTACTATTGGTTGGAAACGATAGTTTAAAATATCAAGGAAGCTGCCTGTGCAGTTTTAATACTTCATACCAAGCATTATGTTCATTAAGTGCAAAAACAATAAGTGTGTCGTCTGTGGCTAGTGTAAGCTTAACATCGACAAAGTTGTCATTAGCCATAGAGTACATTTTGGCTGACCAATGGAAATTGTGCTCTGCGTTATTATCAGAATTCGCTGTGATTTGGTTTATTACCGTAAGACCATTTGCCTTGATATTATTTTTATGATCAAAGACCACAGCTTCACCTACGTTGTTAGTAAAGTTGATCTGTATCCACGCCGGCTTTTCACTATGCTTCCAACTTCCCGAAATATCTAGAGCGGTATGATAAGCAACACTTTTTGTAATGCTTAGTACGTAAATACACAGTGGTAATAGCAAATATTTTACTAGTTTGTCCATTAGCGCTTCCTGCCAAACGAATGAATTATAACGTTTGATACGAATATTATAATGAAATAGACAATGTATTGGCCTAGCAGAAATATTGACAGTTTGGGCCAAAAGGGCGTTTCTTCGCTAAAAAATGATAAGGCAAACATTGCAGGGGCTGCAATTATTTCATAGCCAGGCAGCGACATTGGCACCATGGTGTAATTATAAATAAAGGCTAGCAACCCTAAGACTACGCCAGTCCATGCCCACTTAGCGGAAAATTTGACTCTAGTTTTGTTAAACATGTGCGATGTTTGTTAATGATCTAGTTAAATGATATTGGGGATTTGTTAAAACTTTCAATGGACAACATGCTAATTATTTTTATTGCGCTAAAGCGTTCGCAATTAGCGTTCAAAGTAAACCTGCGAATATAAAAAAGGCACCATTAAGTGCCTTCAATAATTTGAATACGGAAATACGGAAATACGTAATTACTTAGATTTAGCTGCAGCCTTTTGGGCTTCAATGCGAGATTTTTTCAGCTCTCGACGTTGAACTAAAGCTTTAGCTGCTTCAGAGCCAACATGTGTTTCACCACGCTGTTTCGCTAATTCCATTTGGCGTTCTCGCTCTGCATAACGTGCGCGTTGTTCTTCGGTAGTTTTGTCGAAACAATGATGACAACTAACACCTTTTTGATATTGTGGCTTCTCTTTGTCTTCTTCTAATATTGGCATACGACACGCGTGACATTGGTCATATTTTCCAGCTTGAAGGTCGTGATCTACAGTTACGCGATCGTCAAAAACAAAGCACTCACCTTTCCACATAGTGTCTTCTTTAGGTACATCTTCCAAGTATTGTAAGATACCGCCGTCTAAATGGTAGACTTCTTCAAAGCCTTGTTCTTTCATATAAGCTGTAGACTTTTCGCAGCGAATACCTCCGGTACAAAACATTGCCACTTTTTTATGCTTTTTAGGGTCCATGTTTTTTTCAGCCCAAGCAGGAAATTCTCGGAAAGTAGTCGTGTTAGGGTCTACGGCATTTTCGAATGTGCCTATTTCTATTTCGTAGTCGTTACGGGTATCTACAACAAATACTTCAGGATCAGAAATTAGCTCATTCCAATCTTTAGGCTTTACATAGGTACCTACAATATGACGTGGATCGATACCTTCGACACCCATAGTAACGATTTCTTTTTTAAGCTTTACTTTAGTGCGCTTAAATGGCTTTTCTTCTGTATAGGATTCTTTATAAGAAATGTTAGCTAAACGTTCATCTAATTTGAACCAAGCTAATAGGGCATCAATTGCTTCTCTGCTACCGGCAACTGTACCGTTAATACCTTCTTTAGCAATTAACAAGGTACCGCAAATTTGGTTGTCTTCCATTGTTTTTAACAATTTGGGACGAATGCTTTCAAAATCTTCAAGCGCAACGAATTTGTACATTGCACAGACAACGTATTGAGTCATGTTTTTTTTCCTGCTTGCGGGAGCGTAATTCCCGTGCTGTTTCATTATATGCTTAATATTTACTTTCAAATATTCAGTTTGAGAGGTTGTCAATCTGATTATTTGAGGCGCTATTATATTGATCTTGATCGAAAAAGCAAAAAGCGGCTATAGAGCCGCTTTTTATAAGAATAGGAGTTTTTAGGACATTTTATGCAACGCACAAATTTTGTTGCCTGAAGGGTCGCGTAAATAAGCTAGGTATAACTTCATGCCTCCTCCTTCGCGAATACCAGGAGCATCTTCACAATTTGTACCGCCATTTGCTAAACCCGCGGCATGCCATGCATCAGCAACCTCTGGCGTTTTAGCTGCAAAGCCTATAGTAGTGCCGTTGCCATGTGTTGCAGATTCACCATCAATTGGCTTTGTTAGCGCAAAAATGCCGGTTTCAGTAAAATAGAAACAGCGGCCTTTTTCATCAATGACCCCCTCTGGGTGACCCATGGCGCCTAATACCGCGTCGTAAAATTTTTTTGATGCCTGAATATCGTTGGCTCCAATCATTATATGGCTAAACATAATTTATTCTCTTTCTTCTATAAGTTGAGGGCTTTTGACCGGCCCAGGAAAAAACATATTCGTTGTCTTTTGATAGTCTTTATATTCAGGGCGTTTTTGTACTGAATAAAACTCTGAAGGCACAGCACCAGTATAGGTAACTAAAGTCGTATACATAATACGTGATACAAATAGCAATCCTAATCCTAGTAATACAAAAGTTAACATAGATTCTACTTCCAATAGTGCGAACCAAGACGGAATGGCAGCAATAACTAAGCCATTCCACACCATCCATTCAGCAAAATAGTTGGGGTGCCTGCTGTATTTCCATAATCCAATATTACAAACAGAATTGCGTTTTCCTGTTTGCTTGTTAGTGCTTAAAAATTTAAGTTTCTGCATATCAGCGACCGATTCCATTACAAATGCGCTAAGCCAAATAATTATTCCTAACACCTCTAAAGGGGATACTTCAGCACTTGGATTGGAAGCTATAATAAATGCCGGAAAAGCTAAAAATGCGGCGTTGGCAACGCCTTGCAAAATAGCTTCGATTTGCATAGCCAGTGGTATATTGTTTTTCCCTTGCTTTTGCCAGCGGCGTTTTTGAAATTCATAGCGTGGTAACTCGCTATTTAAGTGACCAGAAGTTAACAATTTAATTGCGCCAAGCCCCATACGGCTGCCCGCAAAAATATATGCAATGCTGACAATTGCTACACGCATTGGCTCTCCATCACTGAACAACCAAGTGATGATACCAATAACCGTTAAGCCCCAGGGCCAGCCAATATCAACATATGACATTCTCCCAGTTTTCCATGTCGGTAAGCAAACGACTAAAGCAAATAGCAATAATTGTAATAAGCCATTGATAAGACTTATTTCTGCAAAGCTTGCTGTTAACAACAATAGTAGCCAGCCAGCAATAAAGGGTAGAAGTGGTGAGATGTATTTCATTAAATTTAATCCTTTGCTTATGCAGCGTAAATAGCGACAGGGGTGCCATTTAATGCTGCATTCCCTGTTAAAGCGTCAACTCGATTAGCAAGTGTTAGATCATTTATGCTGACACCTGGTTGAGTAGCGGCGACAGCCATCTTTGTATCGGCTTGATTGTGTCCCCATCCCTGCGGCATCGAAACAACACCTTGGAGCACGTCGTCTGTAATGATTGCATCGAGAGTTACTTCACCTACTTCAGATGAAACTGTTACTTTTTGGCCATTGATAATACCGATAGAGGCTGCATCTTCTGGGTGAATTTCCAATGTGCAAGGATTCTTACCTTTGACTAGGCGTTGGGAGTTCTGAGTCCAGGTATTATGACTTTTTGCTAGGCGGCGACCGATTAGCTCAAAAGGAAATTGACTGCTTTTCGGTGCTAGTTCTAAGCTAGCTTTTAAACGCGGCAAGTCATTTACATAGAGATCAGGTATTAAGTTAATCTCACCATTTGGGGTAAGTAGTCTGTTAATTAAGTTGGTTTTTAATGGGCCAAGATCTAGGCCGTGAGGGTTGTCCATTAACATCTTTAAGCTCATGCCTTGCTCGCCATATGGCCCAGATTTTAGCTCCATGTCTAATACCATTTCAGGCGTATATTTCGACACTGGGGTATCTGTTAATCTTGCGGCTAATTCATTAATGATTTGCCAATCGGCTTTTTGATTTTGTTCGGGCTCAAATAGCGCGGTGGAGTATTTGGCTGTATTTCGAACAGAGAAACTGTTAAAGAAAATATCATAATGTGAATTTTCCAGCCCAGAGGTTGCAGGTAAAATAATATCTGCGTGTTTGGTGGTTTCATTTAAGTAAATATCTACTGAAACCATAAACTCTAATTGGTCGAAAGCGTCTGCCAATTGGTGACCCGCAGGCGTTGAAAGTACGGGGTTGCCTGCAATGGTTATCATAGCCTTAATTTGACCTTCGCCAGGTGTTTGTATTTCATCGGCCAAGGTAGCCACTGGAAATTCACCATTAAAAAACGGCAACTGATTTACGCGAGAGGTGTATTTGCCAAAATTTGTCGGGTGACCTTTGGTATTGCCTCTTAATAGATTAAACGCTGGTAGTGGAAACATAGCGCCGCCTTCGCGATCAAAATTTCCTGTAATAATATTGAGCACATTGGTTAACCATTGGCATAGGCCACCAAAGCTTTGAGTGGATGCACCCATTCGGCTGTAACATACCGCTGATTGTGCATTGCTCATATCTGCGGCTAATTGTCGTATATCGCTAGCAGGTATACCTACGTGAGCTGTTACTGCTTCTGGCGAGTATTCTTTTACCAATGTTTCGAGCTGTGTGATGTTATCTACAACATTAACAAGGTGTCGAAGGTTAACGGCGTTTTGCTCAAATATGCAGTGAATCATTGCCATCAATAGCAGCGCATCTTTTTCTGGACGAATAAATAAGTGTTGATTAGCTATTTTGGCGGTTTTTGTGCGTCGCGGGTCGACTACGACGACTTTTCCGCCGCGTTTCTGAATGGCTTTAATTCGATGCACTACACCAGGCGCTGTCATCATGCTGCCGTTTGATACGACAGGGTTTCCGCCAATAATTAGCATGAAATCAGTGCGGTCGATATCTGGAATAGGTATTAACATGCCGTTACCGAACATATAATTAGACGCTACATGATGCGGCATTTGATCTGTCGAGGCAGAACTAAAACGATTCAAACTTCCTAATGCTTTCATGAAAGGCTTAAGGAATAGCGCATTACCGAGGTTGTGAGCGTTAGGGTTTCCTAAATAGACACCTACTGCATTTTTACCGTATGCATGTTGGATTGTTTTGAATTTAGTAGCAATTTCATCGAAAGCACTTTGCCAACTGATTTCTTTCCAGCCCTTTTCAGTGCGCTTTAGTGGCGTTTTTATTCGATCCTTATCTTCATAAAAGTCTTGCAGTGCTAGCGCTTTCGGACACATATGGCCTTTGCTAAAAGGGTCTTGTTTATCACCTTTGATTGAAAGAACTTGTTTATCTCGATATTTAATCTCAATGCCACACATCGCTTCGCAAATATTACAGGTTCGATAATGCGTTTTGACGTCTTTTGTTTCTATATCGCCCACAATGTTTCCTCAATTTTTAGTTACTAAGTAAGTGTGACAGTAAATCAATCAGAGACTAACGGTAATAATTGACATATATTGGGTGATATTTGCCATGTTTGGCATAATTGTGAATGAAAGGAAGTTTAGTGATATCAGTGACGGTGTTAGGTTTTGATTATGTACTTGCCAGTGCATTAACCGGAATAAATGATTTATTAAATTTAGCGGGGGTATCTTGGAATAAATATCATCATCGACCTATTGAAAGAAAGTTTAAGGTGCAAATTGCTAGTTGGGACAATAAGCCAATTAAAACGATGAATGACATTGTCATCATGCCACATTGCGCGATACAAGATATTGAACATAGTGACATTTATTTAGTGCCGAGTATTGCAGGAGACATTAATAAAACGTTAGCAGATAACCTCGCATTGATAAGATACCTAAGCGGGCTCCGTGGTTCAAAATCTATTATTGGCAGCAATAGTACGGGGTCATTTTTTTTGGCAGAAGCAGGGCTGTTAGACGATAAACCAGCAACAACGCATTGGGCTGCTGAGTCATTGTTTCGTAAAAAGTATCCTCATATCGAGTTAAAATTGGAACAACTTATTACTCATGACGACAACATTCTTTGTGATGGCGGTGGTATGGCATGGTTTGATCTAGGCTTGTACTTAGTCGAACTATTTTGTGATCATGAAACGGCGATGGGAACGGCGAAATCATTCGTACTCGATACGGGTCGCACAGGACAATTAACCTATTCGCCGCTGATAGTAAAAAAATACCATAACGACAAAACCGTTAGAGCAGTTCAAGACTGGATGGAAGCTAACTATGAAAGAGATATCGTTATTAGTCAGGTTAGCCTGCAATTCGGTGTATCCAATCGCACATTAATTCGCCGATTTAAAGACGCTGCTGGAACAACGCCACTAGAATATTTGCAAGAGGTTCGTTTAGATGCTGCGAGTAAATATTTAGTACAATCTAATAAGACTATTGATGAAATTACACATACCGTGGGCTATAGCGATATTAGCTCTTTTACTAAGCTTTTTAAGCGTAAGACCAAATTGTCACCAAGTAGTTATCGGGCTAGGTATAAACCTAACTATGGTGAATAAATCTACCAAGACAAATTCACCATAAATAACAAATTTGGGTTTTAGTAGGCATTAGTTTTGTCGATATTTCTTGGCTGTAATAAAACCGACGATAACAATTAGTAAAATATATTTAGGTGAGGTGCTAGCTAAATAGAAATCGATGCGCGAACTTGGAAAGCTAAGAATAACAAAGTAGGAATGTAATAGGAAAAAGGGGAGTGCTAACAAAATTGGCGTTACCAGTTCAACATAGGTTTTGCTTTTTCTAGTGATGTAAACAAAGATAAAGTAAGTAAACGCGAGTGGTAAACCAATAGTAAATAAATCTAAAACCGCAAACGCAAATTTAGGCGAAGATTGCGCAATAGGTTCAAATACATTTGCTGGTATTGGCAAGGCGGCGGCAAAGCTAAATATGACAACAGAAATATAAGCGAAGATTACACCCAATATGCTATTAAACATAAAGCTTTTAATATTTTCCGTTTGTTTTAATTCCATTTGTTTAAATTCCTTTAGTTTTCATTCAATGCAATAGCATTATCGATTAACTTAACAAATTATTCTTTGATTAATAACATGAAACTCTAAATCGTAATTGGCTGGTTGTCATTGGTTTTTGCAGCACGCATTAAAGCGATGTAAACTTATTTTATTCAGAGCCAAGGTATATAGGGACATGGTAAACAAAGGATATCACTTTGGTGAATATTTTTTAGATGAGCAGCAATTAAAGCTGTTTAAAGTAAAGCAGCCCATAATGCTGCACGAGAAAAGTATTAAGCTACTGCTTTTATTAGCAAACTCCAGTCCAGAGCCCTTATCAAAGAAAACATTACACGAAGCACTATGGCCAGATACCGTGGTTAGTGATTGGTCTTTATCGCGCTTAATCTCTGATACGCGTATTGCACTTGGTGATGATGGCGAGCATCAAAATATCATAAAAACTGCTCGTGGCGCTGGGTTTTATATGCCAGACGTCACAGTCATTAATGTCGTTAATCGTTCACGCCGAATTAAAAGTTTTGGCTTTGTTTTCGCGGGTATTTGTACTGCTTTGCTCGTTAGTGGGTTGGTTATAGGTTGGTATAGTGATTATCAAGAAAAGCAGTTGCATGAAGCTATGTCACGCATTGCTGAATTTCAAGATAACACTTATTCGGCATTTGTTGCGCAGGCTAAAAGAAGAAACCAGTTAGTTGATATGCTCGAACAGCGCTTATCCTTTAAGCGAACTAGACAATACGAAATGTTTTTTCAACATTATTATCCTAATATGACGAGCGATGAAAAATTTGTCTGTCAGCAAATTCGAGCATTTAGTAGTAGCGGTTTATTGAAGAATAACCAAGCTATTCTAGATGAGTTGGAGTCGAACCATCATATTTATGATGAAATACCCTTGGCAAAAAACCTTGCTCAACATCTAAGAATTTGGATTGATAAACATAATAATGTATTTAGTACGCGAGAAGACATGTGCTTGATATATGTCGGTGTTGAAGATGGTATGCCTTACCCAAGCGGAGTAGATCAACAGGTTAAAGCCTGGCTTAAAGCGAAATCTACGGATTAATACTAGGACAAAAAAAAGCCTACATATTTTGTAGGCTTTTCAACTCAAATTAAATTAATAGTTTACTTAACACGCATACCCGGTTGTGCGCCTTCTTCAGGGTTAAGGATCCATAAGTCTTTTCCACCTGGACCCGCAGCTAACACCATACCTTCTGACATGCCAAAGCGCATTTTACGAGGTGCCAAATTAGCAACCATAACCGTTAGTTTGCCTTCTAAGTCTTCTGGTTGATAAGCCGATTTAATGCCTGCAAACACCTGTCGTGTTTCGCCGCCAAGGTCTAATTCAAGTCGTAATAGCTTATCTGCTTTTTCTACGTGTTCAGCTTTAACAATTTTAGCCACTCGAAGATCGATTTTGGCAAAATCATCAAATTGAATTTCAGGAGCAATTGGATCGTCAACTAAAGGGCCTGTAACTGGCTTAGCTTCTACTTTCTCAGCAAGTGACTCTTTCGATGCGTCAATCATTTCGTTAACTTTATCCATTTCAATGCGTTGCATCAATGCTTTGAATTTGTTGATTTTATGATCAGCAAGTAATGATTTGTGGCCTTCCCAAACTAATTCATCGTTAAGGAAGCTTTCAGTTTTTTCTGCTAGTGCTGGCAATACTGGTTTTAAGTAAATCATTAATATACGGAATAGGTTTATACCTAGTGAGCAAACATCTTGAACTTCTTTTTGTTTAGAATCGTCTTTTACTAACACCCACGGCTCTTTAACAGCGATGTATTCATTTACTTTGTCCGCAAGCGCCATGATTTCACGCATTGCTTTACCAAATTCGCGGTTCTCATATAGCTCAGCTAATTTGTCACCAGCTGCCATGACTTCGTCTGCTAAAGCTTGATCATCAACATTGTTTGATAACATGCCATCAAAACGTTTAGTGATAAAGCTTGCACATCGAGACGCGATGTTAACCACTTTACCGACAAGATCTGAATTAACACGCTGAGCGAAATCTTCAAGGTTTAAGTCTAAGTCATCAATACGGTTAGTTAGCTTCGCCGCGTAGTAATAACGTAAGTATTCAGGGCTTAAATGGTCTAGGTAAGTACGCCCTTTGATGAAAGTACCTTTTGACTTAGACATTTTAGCGCCGTTTACTGTAACAAAACCATGTGCGTATACCGACGTAGGTTTACGGTAACCGGAACCTTCTAGCATGGCTGGCCAAAATAAACTGTGGAAATAGATGATGTCTTTACCAATAAAGTGATAAAGCTCAGCGTCTGAGTCTTCTTTCCAGAACGCATCAAAGTCGATGTTTTCTCTATCACATAAGTTTTTAAAACTGCCCATGTATCCAATTGGGGCGTCTAACCATACATAGAAGAATTTACCAGGGGCATTTGGAATTTCGAAACCAAAATAAGGTGCATCACGGCTGATATCCCACTGTTGCAAACCAGATTCAAACCATTCATTTAGTTTGTTAGCCATTTCTTCTTGTAATGAACCACCAGTTGTCCAGTCTTTTAACATTTGCTCAAAAGCTGGCAGGTCGAAGAAGTAATGCTCTGAATCACGTGAAACTGGGGTAGAACCAGACACAACTGAGCGAGGGTTGATCACTTCTGTTGGTGAATATGTTGCACCACAGTTGTCACAGCTATCACCATTTTCGTCTTCGCTTTTACATTTAGGACATGTGCCTTTTACGAAGCGATCTGGCAAGAACATGCCTTTTTCTTCGTCGTAAAGCTGTGAAATCGTACGTGTTTTAATGTGTCCGTTATCATTTAACTTATTGTAAATTTCGCTGGCAAACGCTCGATTTTCATCGCTGTGAGTCGAGTGATAATTGTCAAAGCTGATCATAAAGTCATTAAAATCGCTCATATGCTCTTCACGAACACCATCAATCATTTGCTCAGGCGTTATTCCTAATTCTTGCGCTTTAAGCATTATTGGCGTGCCGTGAGCATCGTCTGCGCAGACAAAATATGTTTCGTTGCCACGCATACGTTGGAATCGCACCCAAATATCAGTTTGAATATGTTCTAATAAATGGCCTAAATGGATTGAGCCGTTTGCATATGGCAGGGCACAAGTAACTAAAATTTTACGCTTATCTTGAGGCATAGTTTGTGACATTTGATCTAACTTTAATGTGTTGAACACTTTAAGGTGGTAAATAATGGCGCAATAGTACAGAATTTAGCGGTTATTTTCATTATTATTTCTGGCTAATGTTAATTTTTATTTAGCCTATAGAATATCAATTGAGGAATCACTTTGCTCTCTAAGTTATTTGCAAAAAAATCTCCGCTTAACGAAAGTGAACTTTTAGTAATAGATGAAGCGCTTGATAAGCACCGAACGTCGTTATTTCCTTATGGTATTTTAACGCTTACAAACAAAGTAGAAGCCTACCAGTTAAACAATAAAATTATTGTAGAAATTTCCCTACCATTTGCAGCCTTAAGTGATTTAGATATGGTAGCTGGAAGTTTGTCTAATGAATTTGGTAAACCTTTAAGTTTTGAATGTGAATTGGCTATTAGGCCAGTTCGAGAACACGGGATTAACAATGTAAAAAATATTGTAGCGATCGCATCAGGCAAAGGTGGAGTTGGTAAGTCAACGACAACTGTTAATATTGCAAGAGCACTGCAATTAGAAGGGGCAAGGGTTGGTATTTTAGATGCTGATATTTACGGACCATCAATCCCTGCAATGTTAGGTAAACCAAATGAAAAACCAGTGTCAAGTGATGGTAAAACAATGAGCCCAATCGATGCTGATGGCATAACTTCAATGTCGATTGGTTATTTAGTGCCGGATAGTGATGCTGCAGTTTGGCGAGGGCCCATGGCCAGTAGCGCTTTTAACCAACTACTTAATGAAACGGAATGGCCCCAGCTTGATTATTTATTAATTGATATGCCACCAGGAACGGGTGATATTCAATTAACCTTGTCGCAAAAGGTGCCCGTTGCAGGTGCTGTAGTCGTAACAACCCCGCAAGATATCGCCTTAGCAGACGCACAAAAAGGTATCGCGATGTTTGATAAGGTCAAAGTACCTGTGTTGGGTGTTGTAGAGAACATGAGCTATCACGTTTGTGAAAAATGTGGTCACCAAGCTCATCTATTTGGTCAAGATGGCGGCAAAGATATCGCAGAGCTTAATAATGTTAATTTATTAGGTCAGCTGCCGCTTAATATTCAAGTTAGGCAAGACGCAGATCTTGGTGATAATTTGTTTGATGACATATCAAATAGTGACATCTGCGGTCAGTACCGTAAAATAGCGCGCAATATAGCGAGTACACTTTTTTATTCACTAGACATCAATAGCCCTTCAACTCCTAAAGTTGTTAGGTCAGATAGCGAATAAGTTTCAAATCAACAACAAGAAGAACTGTTATGAGATTATGCGATAAAGATATTGAACAATGTATCGAGCAAGGAAAAATAGGTATTACTCCCAAGCCAGATGCTTCGATGATCTCAGGTGTTAGTGTCGATATACGCTTAGGTAATGAGTTTAGAGTATTTAAAAATAATACTGCGCCATTTATTGATTTAAGCGGCCCACGTGAAGAAGTGCAACACCAAATGAACGCGGTAATGGGAGACGAAATAGTTATTCCAGACGGGGATGCGTTTTTTCTACATCCTGGTGAACTTGCGTTAGCGGTAACTTTTGAATCTGTTACATTACCTGCGGATATTGTTGGTTGGCTAGATGGTCGCTCTTCGTTAGCTCGCTTAGGATTAATGGTTCATGTAACCGCACATCGAATTGATCCCGGTTGGTCTGGGCCAATAGTGTTAGAGTTTTATAACAGTGGCAAATTGCCGTTAGCATTGCGACCAAAAATGAAAATTGCGGCATTAAATTTTGAAACAATGTCTGGTGAAGCTGTTCGCCCATACAATAAACGTGAAGACGCCAAGTACAAAGATCAGACCGGTGCTGTGGCGAGCCGCATTAGCCAAGATGACACTTCTAGCTAGTTAACATAATTAGCTAAGCTGTATTCATGCTAAGAATAGCTAATGCGTATTAATTAGCATTAGCTAATTTTAATGGCGTAACTGGGTTAATACCTTCAAGACATTTGTGTAGGGCTTCAATAAGCTTGGCCTTATCGTGATGATGCTTAACGTCTTCACAAGCTAAGTCGTGATGAATAACTCTTACTCGCTCTGATGTTGTGTTTTGATCGTGACAAATTGCACTATCAATTGGCAAGCAACCAATGTTTTCTTTAATCCAATCAAACTTTTCATCAAGTGTTAGCGCAGCTGCAGGGCTATTTTCCGCCACTATATTTTCTACAAAGGCACAATGGCCACGTCTGTTTTTTAGGGCGTTAGCTATATCTCTTACTAACAGTGGTGGGACAACGCTGGTTAAGAAGCTTCCTGGACCAAGAATGATTAAGTCAGCCTTATTGATTGCTTCAACACATTGTTCAGGTGACTTAACTAGCGGTGCTAGCATTAAATTTTTAGGCATTATTGGCATGTCATCAACGGATAATTCGCCAACTTTACATCGACCTTCAGGGTAAAATGCCATTAGATCAGTCGGAGACTCTGACATCGGAAGAACCGGTGTTTTAACTCTTAAAATACGCCTTACCAGTTTTATTGAATCGATAGGGCGAGACTGTATTTGGCCTAAACCATAAAGAATAAGATTACCTAGGTTGTGACCACCAAGCTCATCTTGTCCGTCAAAGCGGAAATTGAATAATTGACTACCGACTGAATTTTCATCCACCAACTGAGTTAGGCAATTGCGCAGATCTCCCCAAGCTATAGATGAACTTCTTTTTCTTAATCGACCAGTAGACCCTCCGTTGTCTGTTGTGGCAACAATTCCTGTTAATTGACCTTGCATAAAGGAGAGGGTAGATAACACTCGTCCTAGACCATGGCCACCACCAATGGCAACAATGTTGAGTTTTTTTAGTTGCATAAAACGGAACTTCTTAACCAGTTAGTTAAACTTTAACGCCAAACCCTTAAAAAATAAAGTATTGTGACGCAGTAAGGTAAATTCATTTAAACAATGAGAGCAAGGCTAGCCTTAAAGTGCTTTTAATAAACGTTGTAAATGGCTGAATAAATAAAAAATAACCAATTTGGCGACAAACTAATCGTTTAGATAAAAAGTTCTGGAAAATTGCCATAATTTTTAAATTAATTGTTGACACCGATAAGGGGGCTGCCTAAAATGCGCCTCGCTTTCGACGAGTACTAGGTCACTTGTCAAAAGCCAGTTTTTCCATTTGACTACTTAGTTAGTTGATTGAAATACTGGGGCTATAGCTCAGCTGGGAGAGCGCTTCGCTGGCAGCGAAGAGGTCTGCGGTTCGATCCCGCATAGCTCCACCATTATTTAGAATTTTATTAATGAGTACTATACTTGTTAATCGAACGTTTTAGTGTCCCGTTCGTCTAGAGGCCTAGGACACCGCCCTTTCACGGCGGTAACAGGGGTTCAAATCCCCTACGGGATGCCACATTTTGGTAG
>NZ_JABBXH010000009.1 GCF_012932965.1 Thalassotalea algicola
TGTGAATGTCCACACAAATTGCATGATAACTAATTGTTAAAGAAAAGATTCTTTCGAATCTCGCCAGACATCACATTCGTGTTTGGCGTGTGCTCCACCGTTGAGAGCGGATGCGCATTTTACGCTTCCCTGTTTTAATGTCAACAACTTTTTGAAAAAAACTTTAATTTATTTTTCTAAGTTATCTGACCCGTTTAATTACTTTATTAAGGAACTAAACTGTTCAAAACAAGCTTCTTAGGTCTCCCTGAAGAAGTGGAGCGCATTTTAGAGATTTATTCGCCTGCGTCAACACCTTTTTTCGAATAATCTCTTATTTTAGTTCAAGTGCTGATATTTTGCACAATTTTAAAAAAAATACTTAGCTGAGAAATGCAATTGCCTCTTTCACAGCCTTCACTCGGTGCGCATGTATATGAAGATCGTCTTGATATTGGCTTGCTACTAGTACCTTATTATGGATACCAGCAGCCTCAGCCGCTTTCATGTCCGAAACTTTATCGCCAATAAATGCGCTGTGTGTTAAATCTACACCGTGCTCCTTTTGTGCCTTAAGTAACATCCCAGGTTCAGGTTTACGACATTTACACGTAAGAACGTACTCATTGTCTCCTTTTTCTGGATGGTGCGGGCAAAAGTAAACATCAGCTATTTTAATATCTTCTTTAGCAAACTCACTTTTCATCCATTGTGTTAACGATAAAAAGTCCTCAACTGAGTAATAGCCTCTAGCAATTCCAGCCTGATTGGTAATTACAAAAATTTCGAAGCCCATATCTTGAGCATAGCGACAGACATCAAATATCCCATCTACAAACTCAAAGTCTTTTATTTGATGTACATAGCCAAAGTCGACGTTAATAATGCCATCTCGATCTAGGAATAGTGCTCTTTTCATTAGTTGTTATTCTCAGCTCTTTGCCTCAATAAAACAAAAGACGAGTCTTTAACTCGCCTTTTATCTTTCTTTAATAAGAATAGCATCATATAAGTAAAAAAACTTACATGCTTAGTCCGCCATCGATTTCAACGACTCGACCTGTAAAGAATTCATTTTCAAAAATATACTTTACCGTATGCGCTATTTCATCAGCTTCACCTAAACGGCCGACAGGTTTCATTTTTTCTAATCGTTCACGCATTTCTGGTTTCATTGCATCAGTCATTGCTGTTCGAACAACGCCAGGAGCAATAGCACCAACACGAATACCATGACGACCAAGTTCACGTGCCCAACAAACAGTCATCGCAACGACACCAGCTTTTGATGCAGCATAGTTTGTCTGCCCCATATTACCGTTACGAGCAATTGACGACATATTGACAATAACGCCTTTTCGCTCATTTTTTACCATATGAGCAGCCGCCTCTCGGCCACATAGAAAAACGCCGGTCAAATTAACATCAATGACCGATTGAAATTGCTCTAAAGACATCTTTTTAACAATTTCGCCGTCTTTAGCTTTTAATAGCATGCCATCTCGCAAGATTCCGGCATTATTAATTAAACCATCAAAACCACTAAAGTCATCGTTTATCTGATTAAACGTAGCTTCTACTTCTGATTCATTAGTTACATTTGCTAAATAGTAGTTAGCATTAGAACCTTCTTGCTCAATTAAACTAACAGTTTCTTTAAGCAATTCTTCATTTAAATCAATCAATGCTAATTTAGCACCAATTTTGGCTAAATTAACGGCAATAGCACGACCTAAACCTTGGCCACCACCAGTAATTACAATTACCTTATCTTGTACATTCATCTCACTGTCTCTAATTTAACAAAGCTAGTTGTGCACCAGCTTTGTCTTTCTAATTAATGATGCTCAGCAGTTTATTTATTAAATAAATTGAATATGCTTGAGAAATCTTTACTACCGTTACCTGCACCTGAATGCATAGCATATAAGCTACGAGCTAACGCCCCCATAGGAGTTGATGATTGACTACTTACTGCAGTATCCATCGCAAGACCTAAATCCTTTGCCATTAAATCAACCATGAAGCCACCATCATAATTATTTGAAGATGGAACGCCTTCCATAACTTCAGGACATGGGTTATATACATCTAATGTCCAATTCGATCCCGACGATTTACTCATGATCTCTGATAGTACTTTAGGATCTAAACCATTTGCTATACCCAATTGTAAGGCTTCTGATGTACCGACCATTAATACAGAGAGCAGCATGTTATTACATACTTTAGCGACTTGACCTGCCCCTAAATCACCCGCGTGGAATAAGTTTTTACCCATGCTTGCTAAAATAGGTTGAGCTTTTTCAAAAGCAGCTTTACTGCCGCCAACCATAAAACTAAGTGTACCAGCTTTAGCACCACCAACACCGCCAGATACTGGTGCGTCAATAAACTCAATACCAGCTTGAGCCAAAGCTTCACCAACCGCTTTAACTGAAGCAACATCAATAGTAGATGAATCAATAACTAAAGCTCCTTCTTTAATGTGGTTCACTAAACCATTTTCGCCGGTATACAAGCTTGTAACATGCTTGCCCGCTGGCAGCATAGAAACAATAACTTCTGCATTGGTAACAGCTTCTTGTGCAGAAGATGCCGTACCAGCGCCATTCTCTACCACATCAATGACAGCCTGTGCTGAAAGATCGTAGACACAAACGTGATGTCCTGCTTTTATTAAGTTAATGGCCATTGGGCCACCCATATTACCTAATCCAATAAATGCAATATTCGCCATAACTTTCCCCTTTATTTCCCTAGCTGCGCTAATGGATGCTCATCAGCAGACCATTTTGAAGTAAAGAACCAATCGATTACTTCCTCGTCTACCTCAGCGATAGAGCTATACTTCCAGCTCGGATTATTATCTTTATCAATTAATAGTGCTCTTACGCCTTCAAAAAACTCACCGTATTGACCACACTTCACAGATAAGCCTAGCTCTAATCTAAAACACTCAGCCAAACTTAACGATTTACCTTGAACTAATTGGCGATAAACTAAATGTCCGCTAATTGCACTACCATGTTTTAATGATTTTTGTGCTCTATTAAACCATTTATCTTCTACTTCACAAGTTACAATAGCATTGACAATATCTGCAAAATCATCACCAGCAGTCACATGTTCAATCAGTGCTTTGTTAGCTCTAACATGTGATACAGGTAATTGCGCATTCGACATAAGTTCATGTTCATGCATTAAGTCGTTTAATTTGTCATGATTTAAAGCAACCGTATTACCCCAATTTACCGACTTAAGTTGTTCTACGAAAACCGACTTCTTTTCTGCAAGCATAAAGAAGTCAGCTAAACCTGTGTATTTAGCGTCGCTTGCATTGATCGAAGCACCTGTCAAACCTAAGAACAACCCACAACTTTCAGGCATTTTATTAAGGAAGTAAGTTCCACCAACATCGGGATATAAACCAATGCTAATTTCCGGCATCGCAATACGACTGGTCTCAGTAACCACTCGATGACTAGCACCGACCATCATGCCTAAGCCTCCCCCCATTACAATGCCATTACCCCAAACGATAAATGGCTTGTTAAACGTATGGATCAAATAATCAAGCTTATATTCTTTAGTGAAGTAATCTTCAATTGCAGGAGCATAATCACCAGGGTGTGATTTCATTTCGTTATAAAGCTTAACGATATCACCACCAGCACAGAATGATTTTTCACCAGCTCCTTGAAGTAAAACCAAAGCAATATTTTCGTCTTCTTTCCACAGAGATAGTTGTGGAAATAAAGCATCTATCATATCGCCACTTAAGGCGTTCAACGATTTTTCTGAATTCAAAGTGGCAATACCGATTTTTTTGCCATTTTCACATTCTAGCGTTTCAAAAATTACTACATCAGACATATTCAGCTCCTACAATAATTGGCCTGCGCCTTCAGTTAATAATCTACGCGCGATAATCACACGCATAATTTCATTGGTGCCTTCAAGAATTTGATGAACACGAACATCACGAAAATGACGTTCTAATGGGTATTCTTTAATGTAGCCATAGCCACCATGAATTTGCAGCGCAGCATCACATACTTTAAAGCCAACATCAGTAGCAAACTGCTTAGCCATTGCACAATAAGCCGTTTTCTCTGGGTCATTACTATCTAGTTTAAAAGCCGCTAGGCGCACCATTTGACGGGCAGCGACTAATTCTGTCGCCATATCAGACAATTTAAATTGAAGTCCTTGAAATGCGGCTATTGGCTTACCAAATTGCTGGCGCTCTTTCATATATTCCATAGCTGTGTTCAATGCTTGCTGTGCGGTCCCAATAGAGCAAGTTGCAATATTAATACGTCCACCATCAAGCCCTTTCATGGCGATTTTAAAACCTTCACCTTCAGCGCCCAATAAATTTTCTACTGGCACTTTTACATCTTCAAACGTAATCAGCTTAGTTGGTTGTGCATTCCACCCTAATTTTTCTTCCGCTTTACCATAGATAATACCGTCACTGTCGGCTGGAATTGCGATTGCTGAAATACCTTTGGCGCCCGCTTCACCAGTTCGCACCATAACTACAAGCACATCTGTTTCACCCGCGCCTGAAATAAACATTTTTGAACCATTAACTAGGTAATAGTCACCTTCTTTTTTAGCTGTAGTTCTCAAACTTGCAGCATCAGAACCTGCGCCAGGCTCGGTTAAACAGTATGACGCCAACTTTTCACCCATGACTAATTCTGGGCACCAAGTATCTTTAACAGATTGTTGCCCCCAAGTCGCAATCATCCACGTTGCCATATTATGAATAGTCATCATTGCTGTCGTAGCAGTACAGCCCATTGCTAGCTGTTCAAAAATAATTGACGAATCTAAACGGCTCAAACCTAAACCACCTGCATCTTCAGGTGAATACAAACCACAAAAACCAAGCTCACCT
The DNA here is from genome assembly GCF_012932965.1 of Thalassotalea algicola. Lineage (GTDB taxonomy): Bacteria > Pseudomonadota > Gammaproteobacteria > Enterobacterales > Alteromonadaceae > Thalassotalea_F > Thalassotalea_F algicola. The sequence continues at coordinate 4,889 of NZ_JABBXH010000009.1, forward strand.
GCTTTAGCAATCACTTCTTTAGGAAAAATATGTTCGGCGTCCCACTTAGCTGCATTAGGTGCAAACTCAGCGTCAGCAAATTGTTTTGCCGTATCAGCAAACATTTGCTGATCTTCAGTTAAGTTAAAATTCACTTAAAAATCCTCTATTGTTCGCCTATAAGTTTATAGACAATCAAATACGCGAAAGCTCAAATGACTCGTTATTATTTTTATTCGAGTCAGTTGAGCCTGTTGTAATAATTTATTATTTGCTTATTAAAGCATTTCTACTGCGATGGCCGTTGCTTCACCGCCACCAATGCAAAGTGTTGCAACACCTTTGCTTAAACCTTTGTTCTTAAGCGCATGAATCAGCGTAACCATGATACGAGCACCACTAGCACCTAATGGGTGACCTAAAGCACATGCACCGCCATTAATATTTACCTTTTCAACATCAAGGCCCAGCTTATCAAGCGCTAACATGCTCACCATGGCAAACGCTTCGTTAACTTCAAATAAGTCAACATCTGCTGCCGCCCAACCTGCTTTATTTAATAACTTATTTACTGCTCCAACAGGTGCAACAGTAAACTCTTCAGGCGCTTGAGCATGTGTTGCATGCGCTACCACTTTACAAAGCGGCGTTAAACCACGCTTTTCGGCTTCAGATTGTTTCATTAATACTAACGCAGCTGCGCCGTCTGAAATTGAGCTAGAGTTGGCAGCAGTGATAGTGCCGTCTTTTTTAAATGCAGGACGTAATGAAGGAATTTTATCTGGACGAGCATTCCCTGGCTGCTCATCAATTTCAACAACCGTATCACCTCGACGCGACTTAACGGTTACGGGTGCTATTTCATTAACAAAAGCACCTGATTCAATCGCCGCATTCGCGCGAGATAATGAGCGAATTGCATACTCATCCATAGCTTCACGAGTATATGCTTCGCCATCAGCAGTCGTTTGAGCAAAACACCCCATAGAAATACCGTCGTAAGCATTCTCCAAACCATCTAACATCATATGATCAAGTACTTGGCCATGCCCCATGCGCATACCACCACGTGCTTTTGGCAACATGTAAGGTGCATTTGACATACTTTCCATGCCTCCAGCAACAGCAACATCAATTGAGCCGACTAAAATAGAGTCATGAACATCCATTACAGATTTCATTCCTGAACCACAGACTTTATTAATGGTGTTACATACTGTTGATTGAGCTAAACCTGCTGCTAATGCAGCTTGGCGTGCTGGTGCTTGTTTTAAACCAGCAGGTAACACACAACCCATTACTACTTCATCAATTTGATCAGCAGCCAAACCTGCTTTTTCAACAGCAGCTTTAATAGCTACAGCGCCTAACTCTGGTGTTGTTACTGCGGAAAGTGAACCTTGAAAGCCGCCCATTGGCGTACGAGTAGCTGAAACAATTACGATAGGATCCGTGATAGACATAAAATATTCTCCACTTCGGCAACTAGTTTTGTTGCGTTAAATAATAGGCCAATTTTGAATGGCCGTTAGATTAACTCAATTTTACGTTTACGCCAACGTCAACTTAAATAGAACTTTAGTCCTATGAGTTAAATCAATTTATGCCATTTTATATAAGAAAAATCGGCCCTCACTCTAGATGAAATAAAGACTAAGTGCATTAACGACAGATAAAATCAAGATGGTCGTGCCAGCTTTCAATGTAACTTATCCCTTACACTTTGATTATTTATATACCTACAACACCAACTTTACCTTTACGTAAACTTACCCTATAGTAATTCCAGATTTAATTATGGCAAAGCTACATAAATGGCAAGCACAAAACCAACAACTTACGCTATTGGTGAACTCGCTAAAGAATTCGATATTACTACTCGTAGTATCCGCTTTTACGAAGATCAGGGGTTGTTAAGCCCTACACGTAAAGGACAAACCAGAATATACAACCAAAGAGATAAAGTTCGACTAAAGTTAATCTTACGCGGTAAACGCCTTGGCTTTTCATTAGCAGAAACAGGTCGTCTTTTTGAATTGTACGATGCAGATAAATCAAGTGCTAAACAGCTAGAAACCATCATGGGGCTTATTGCAGATAAAAAATCTGACTTAACGCAACAGATGGAAGACATAAAAATTGTCTTAGTAGAACTGCAAAATCTAGAACAAAGCTGTTTAGAAACACTTTCAAAAATTAAAGAGTAAAACGAACATTACTTAAGGAACACACATGATTTCTACCTTTTCTTCTCTAAATTTCAACTTAGGTGAAACAGTTGACATGATTCGCGATCAAGTTAACGCATTTGCTCGCGATGAAATTGCTCCACGTGCAGCACAAATCGATATCGACAATGAATTCCCAATGGATTTGTGGCGAAAGTTTGGCGATTTAGGCTTATTGGGTATGACGGTTGAAGAAGAATATGGTGGTACTGGCCTAGGCTATTTAGAGCATACTATTGCGATGCAAGAAATCAGTCGTGCCTCTGCTTCTGTTGGTTTGTCGTACGGCGCTATGTCTAACTTATGCCTAAACCAGTTACGTAAAAACGGTTCGCACGAACAAAAACTCAAATATTTGCCAAAGCTTTGTTCTGGTGAACATATCGGTGCATTAGCCATGTCAGAACCAAACGCAGGTTCAGATGTAGTAAGCATGAAATTACGTGCGGAAAAAAAAGGTGACAAATACATCTTAAACGGCAACAAAATGTGGATTACCAATGGTCCAGATGCTCACGTTTATATTATCTACGCAAAAACTGATGTGAATGCAGGCTCTAAAGGCATTACAGCTTTTATTGTAGAACGTGACTTCCCTGGCTTTAGCCGCCATCAGAAATTAGACAAGTTAGGAATGCGTGGTTCAAATACCTGTGAATTAGTATTTGAAGACTGTGAAGTTCCTGCTGAAAATATTTTAGGTGAAGAAGGCAAAGGTGTTCGTGTACTTATGTCTGGTTTGGATTATGAGCGATTAGTGCTGTCTGGTGGCCCGTTAGGTATTATGGATGCCTGTATGGACTTGGTTGTACCTTATATTCACGATCGTAAACAATTCGGCCAATCAATTGGTGAATTCCAATTGGTACAAGGTAAAGTTGCTGACATGTACACACAAATGAATGCAGCAAAATCATATGTTTATATGGTAGCTCAAGCATGTGACCGTGGTGAGACTACTCGTAAAGATGCGGCTGCCGTAATTCTTTATTCTGCAGAGCTTGCGACAAAAATGGCGTTAGACGCTATTCAGTTGTTAGGTGGTAATGGCTATATCAACGAATTCCCAGCAGGTCGTTTATTGCGTGATGCGAAACTTTACGAGATTGGCGCGGGTACTTCAGAAATTCGACGCATGTTGATAGGTCGTGAACTATTCAACGAGAGTAAGTAACTTTACGTCGCTATTCGCTTTAATACATTGTCAAAGGTGCTCACGTAGACTGCTACGTTACGCGCCTTTTCCTCATATTAAACCGACTAACTTTGTAACACTCACTTACTAAATTGAAATTATAAGAAAGGAAAATATCGTGCCAAAGATTACTTCCAAAATAAATACAAGAAGCCAAGATTTTCTTGACAACGCTGAGCATATGCAAGCTCAAGTTGATGATTTGAAAGCTAAACTAGAAGAAATCAAACTTGGTGGCGGCGAAAAGAGCCGAGAGCGCCATTTATCACGAGGTAAGCTATTACCAAGAGATCGCGTGTACCAGTTACTCGATGCTGGTTCACCATTTTTAGAGTTATCTCAAATGGCGGCATTTGAAGTATATGACGACAACGTCCCTGCGGCGGGCATTATTACCGGTATTGGACGTGTAGGCGGTCAAGAATGTGTGATCGTAGCAAACGATGCAACAGTTAAAGGGGGTACTTACTACCCATTAACGGTGAAAAAGCATCTTCGTGCACAAACAGTCGCCCAAGAAAACAATCTACCTTGTATTTATTTAGTCGATTCTGGTGGTGCTAACTTACCCAATCAAGACGACGTATTCCCTGATAAAGAACACTTTGGCCGTATTTTCTTTAACCAAGCCAACATGTCAGCACAAAACATTCCTCAAATAGCGGTAGTTATGGGCTCTTGTACTGCTGGTGGCGCCTATGTGCCAGCAATGGCTGATGAATCAATTATCGTAAAAGAACAAGGAACGATTTTCTTAGCCGGGCCACCGCTAGTAAAAGCAGCAACAGGAGAGGTCGTTTCTGCAGAAGAACTTGGTGGTGCCGATGTTCATTGTCGTACCTCTGGTGTATCTGACCACTTTGCACAAAACGACCATCATGCACTTGAGCTTGCACGCAACGCAGTGAGTAATCTTAATCGCGTAAAACCAATGCAGTTAAATATTCAAGCGGTTGAAGAGCCAGATTACGATCCGAAAGAAATTTACGGAGTAATCCCGAAAGATGCTCGTCAGCCATACGATGTACGTGAAGTTATTGCTCGCGTAGTAGATGGTAGCGAATTCGACGAATTTAAAGCGCTTTACGGCACCACTCTTGTTTGTGGATTTGCCCGTATTTATGGTTACCCAGTGGGTATTGTTGCTAATAACGGTATTTTATTTGGTGAATCGGCACAAAAAGGTGCCCACTTCGTAGAGCTTTGTGCGCAACGTAAAATCCCATTAGTGTTTTTACAAAACATCACAGGCTTTATGGTAGGTAAGCAATATGAATCAGGCGGAATAGCCAAACACGGTGCGAAAATGGTTACCGCGGTTGCATGTGCCCAAGTGCCAAAATTTACCGTGCTTATAGGTGGTAGCTTCGGTGCCGGTAACTACGGCATGTGTGGTCGAGCCTATGATCCTCGTTTCTTATTTATGTGGCCTAATTCACGAATCTCTGTAATGGGTGGTGAACAAGCTGCAGGTGTATTAGCGCAGGTTAAAAATGATCAAATGGCAAAACGCGGCGAAACTTGGTCAGAGCAAGAGCAAACCGAATTCAAACAGCCAATTATCGATACCTATGAGCACCAAGGTCACCCTTATTATGCCTCTGCCCGCCTTTGGGATGATGGTGTAATCGATCCTGCGGAAACACGTCAAGTGTTGGGTTTAGCAATTTCAGCATCACTTAATAAGCCAATTGCTAATACGCAATTCGGCATCTTTAGAATGTAAGGAACTGCGACAAATGAGTAATTTAATCCTTACTGAGATAGATGTTCGGGGCGTTGCAACCGTTACTTTAAACAATCCTGATAAACATAATGCTTTCGATGACAGTATTATTGCTGAATTAACCAAGGCGTTTAATGCTATTGCGGAAAATGAAAGCGTGCGTGTCATGGTGCTAGCTTCAACCGGTAAAAGCTTTTCAGCGGGAGCTGATTTAGGTTGGATGAAACGCATGGCTTCGTATAGCTACGAAGAAAACCTGAAAGACGCCAATGCTCTCGCCCAAATGCTACATGCCCTTAATTTTATGCCTATGCCTACGATTGCTAAAGTCCAAGGTGCAGCGTTCGGCGGTGCTGTTGGCTTAGCTAGCTGTTGTGACATGGTCGTTGCGAGTGAAAAGGCGAGCTTTTGTTTAAGTGAAGTAAAGCTGGGCCTAATCCCCGCTACAATAAGCCCTTATGTTGTTAATGCTATTGGCTTAAAAGCAAGCCGTCGCTATTTCCAAACTGCCGAGCGGTTCTTTGCAGATAAAGCTGAACGTTTAGGCTTAGTAGACGAAATTTCGTCGCCTGATGAATTAAGCGATTCAGTTGAAAAGTTAATCTCAGCATTACTAGCTAATGCCCCTACTGCGACAAGACAAGCTAAACAACTAGCATTTGATGTTGCTTACCAAGCTATTACACCAGAACTAATGAAAGATACCAGTGAGCGTATCGCTGCTATTCGCGTGTCAGAAGAGGGCCAAGAAGGACTGACCTCTTTCTTTGATAAACGTGCCCCAAACTGGCTACACAAATAAAGTGCAGCAGGAGTAAAAATAATGACAACGAAAATGTTTACAAAAATTCTGATTGCTAACCGCGGTGAAATAGCATGTCGCGTAATTAAAACTGCGCGTGAAATGGGCATTTTAACGGTAGCTGTATATTCAGATGCAGATAAAGATTCTCTTCACGTTAATATGGCAGATGAAGCCGTTTACTTAGGCCCTTCACCTTCGCGCGAAAGTTACCTTGTTTCTGAAAAAGTAATTGAAGCAGCGAAAATGACAGGCGCCCAAGCTATTCATCCAGGTTACGGCTTTCTATCCGAGAACGCTGACTTTTGTCGAATGTGCGCAGATAACAATATTACCTTCATTGGCCCGCCAATCGGCGCGATTGAAGCAATGGGCTCAAAGTCTGCTGCCAAAACCATTATGGAAAAGGCCAATGTACCACTAGTACCTGGTTACCATGGTGATGACCAATCAGAAGCTATTTTAAAGCAAACCGCAGACGATATGGGTTATCCGGTTTTATTAAAAGCTGCTGCAGGAGGTGGTGGTAAAGGTATGCGCCAAGTCTGGTCTGCAGAAGAGTTTTCTGAAGGTTTAGCAGCTGCGAAACGCGAGGCCATGTCGTCATTTGGTGATGACATAATGCTAGTTGAAAAATATCTCACACAACCTCGTCACGTTGAAATTCAAGTATTTTGTGATAACCATGAAAATGCAGTCTATTTATTCGAGCGTGACTGCTCTGTTCAAAGACGTCATCAAAAAGTCATTGAAGAAGCGCCTGCACCAGGCATGTCTGAGGACTTACGTGATCAAATGGGTCAAGCAGCAATACAAGCAGCAAAAGCAATTGGCTACCAAGGCGCTGGTACCGTTGAATTCTTACTTGATGTTGATGGTTCATTCTACTTTATGGAAATGAACACCCGTCTTCAGGTAGAACACCCTGTTACCGAGCTTATTACGGGACAAGATCTAGTTGAATGGCAATTACGTGTCGCTGCAGGTGAACTGCTACCTAAAAAACAAAGCGAACTTGAAATAAAAGGTCATGCTTTTGAAGCACGTATATATGCTGAAGATCCTAACAATGACTTCCTACCGGCGACTGGAAAACTATCATTCCTTGTACCACCTATCGAAAGTGAACATGTACGAGTAGATACAGGTGTTCGTCAAGGTGATGAAGTAAGCGTTTATTACGACCCTATGATAGCCAAACTAATTGTTTGGGACGAATCACGCGAAAAAGCCCTGCAACGTATGGCCAAAGCATTAGCTGAATATCGAGTTAGTGGTGTAACAACTAATATCGATTTCTTATACAACTTGGCGACTTGTAGACCATTTGTAGATGCCGAATTAGATACTGGCTTTATTGAAAACCATCAATCATTAATTTTTCATAATGATGAGCAAACCCTCGCAAATGAATTGCCAATGGCAGCGCTTTACCTTGTGCTTAGTCGCGCTAAAACTGCCAAACAGGTTGCAGCAAAGACTAATGATCCATACTCACCATGGAATACAACAAATGCTTGGCGAGTAAATGAAGCACATATTCATGAGTTAAGTCTTAGCCATGGTGAAGTGCAGTATGATGTTGTTGTAGAACAAAAACGCCAAGGCTACGACAGTTTCTACTTAATTACCGTTGAAGGTAAAACGTTCGACTGCCAAGGTTATATCAAAGACAACAGCTTGTATTTCACGATTAATGGCTATAGAAGCTGTGCAACCATTGCGCACAACGATGAACATATCAGTTTATATCGTCCCAATGGAGTCTTTAACTTCACTCGTGTATTGCCTGATCTAGGTGACACAGACGAAGATGCAGGCCAAGGTGGATTAGCGGCTCCAATGAACGGCACAATGGTTGATGTATTAGTCGCTAAAGGCGATTCAGTCGAAAAAGATCAGCCGCTTGTCATTATGGAAGCGATGAAAATGGAACACACCATTAAAGCGCCTTCTGCTGGCACAGTAACTGAATTATTCTTTTCGGCCGGAGATATGGTTGACGGTGGAGCCGAGCTTCTAGCATTTGAAGCAGAATAATCCTTCGATAAGCTCAGCATGAAACTAGCTAGGTGACTAGCTATAAGTTAACTATGAGCTTGGGGTATGTGCAGCAGACTGAGCAATTGACAAACTGAAGTGAATGTTAAATATGAATTTACCTAAAAAAGTAAAAATCGTTGAAGTTGGTCCTCGAGATGGCCTACAAAACGAAAAGCAGTTTATTGAATCTGCCGACAAAATCGCGTTGATTAATCAACTGTCAGATGCTGGTTTAAGCTATGTTGAAAGTGGTAGTTTTGTGTCACCTAAATGGGTTCCACAAATGGCAACTTCAACCGATGTATTTACAGGTATTAATAAAAAAAGTGGCGTTACGTACGCTGCTTTAACACCAAATATGAAAGGCTTTGAAGCAGCAATTGCAGCTGGCGTCGATGAAGTTGCCATTTTCGGTGCTGCTTCAGAAAGCTTTAGCCAAAAAAATATTAACTGTTCAATTGATGAGAGTCTCGAACGCTTCGCACCAATTATGGCGACAGCGAAAACACATGGCATAAATGTTAGAGGTTACGTATCTTGCGTTGTTGGCTGTCCTTACGATGGCGAAATTGCGCCAGAGAAAGTAGCAGATGTAGCAGAAAAGCTTTTAAAGATGGGCTGTTATGAAATTTCATTAGGCGACACGATCGGTGTTGGTACAGCAGCAAGTGTACAAAAAATGCTACAGGCTGTTGGTACTAAAGTACCGGTTGAAAAACTAGCGGTTCACTTTCATGATACCTATGGTCAAGCGTTAACCAATATTTACACCGCGTTAAGCATGGGAGTTTCTGTTGTAGATAGCGCTGTTGCTGGTTTAGGCGGTTGTCCTTATGCTAAAGGCGCGTCAGGCAACGTAGCAACAGAAGATGTTGTATACATGCTAAATGGACTAGGTATCGATAGTGGTATCGATTTAGACAAATTACTAAAAGCAGGTTGGTTTATTAGCGACATATTAGGTCGAGCCCCTGTATCTAAAGTATCAAATGCGTTTCGAGCGCAACGAGTAGATTAAGCCTGCGATATGCTTAGGCTGAAAGAATAATAAATTATTTACGCAACTACTGCGTTTATTGAGGAGTTTACAATGGCAGGATTCGATAAAGTCGTTTCAAGTTATGAAGAAGCGATGGCCGGTCTTGAAGACAATATGACGGTAATCGCTGGTGGATTTGGCTTATGTGGCATACCAGAAAACCTGATTGCAGAAATAAAGCGTAAAGGCACAAAAGACTTAACTGTAGTTTCAAATAACTGCGGCGTAGATGATTTTGGTTTAGGTGTCCTATTACCTGATCGTCAAATTAAGAAAATTGTAGCGTCTTATGTAGGCGAAAACGCTGAGTTTGAACGTCAAATGATGTCAGGTGAATTAGAAGTAGAATTAACTCCACAAGGCACATTAGCAGAAAAAATGCGTGCTGGTGGTGCTGGTATCCCTGCATTTTTCACTGCAACTGGATACGGAACACCTGTAGCAGAAGGTAAAGAAGAAAGAGAATTCGATGGCCGTAAGTACATCATGGAAGAATCGATTAAAGGTGACTTTGCCATTGTTAAAGCATGGAAAGCCGATCGTTATGGCAATCTAGTATTTAGAAAAACCGCACGCAACTTCAACCCAATGGCTGCTACTGCCGGTAAAATTACCGTAGTAGAAGTAGAAGAAATTGTTGAACCTGGTGAGTTAGACCCGGATCAAATTCATACACCAGGCATCTACGTTGACCGTCTTATTCAAGGTACATTTGAAAAGCGTATCGAACAACGTACCATTCGTACAGCAGACAATAGCTAATCGCGCAAAGGAGAAATATCATGGCTTTATCTCGTGAACAAATCGCTATGCGCGTTGCGCAAGAACTACAAGATGGTTACTACGTTAATTTAGGTATCGGCATACCAACACTAGTTGCGAATTACGTACCACAAGGTATGGAAGTAATGTTGCAATCAGAAAATGGCTTATTGGGTATGGGGCAATTCCCAACCGAAGATGAGCTTGACGCAGATATGATCAATGCAGGTAAACAAACAGTAACTGCAACAACTGGTGCGTCGATTTTCGATTCAGCTGAATCATTTGCAATGATCCGCGGTGGTCATGTTGACCTGACTGTTCTAGGTGCATTCGAAGTAGATGTAAACGGTAACATTGCTTCTTATATGATCCCAGGAAAGCTGATTAAAGGTATGGGTGGTGCAATGGACTTAGTTGCTGGCGCGGATAACATTATTGTTACCATGACCCACGCCTCAAAACACGGCGACTCTAAGCTACTGCCTGAGTGCACTCTGCCACTAACAGGTAAGGGTTGTATTAAGAAAGTACTAACTGATTTAGCCTTTATTGAAATTAAAGAGGGCAAATTTCACCTGTTAGAACGCGCACCAGGCGTTTCCGTTGAAGAGATTGTAAAACTTACTAGTGGCGAAATGGTCGTGCCAGAGCACGTGCCAGAAATGCAGTTTTAAGCTGCATCAAACCAATAGTTAACTATCATATTAAGGGGCTTACAGCCCCTTTTTCATACTCTGAATTTACGTGACATATAAATGAAAAACTTTCAAGTATCTGTTGCATATCGTTACAAAATTTGCTAATACTAAAGGTGACAAAGAAAAGGCAAAGCATATGAAAGTGTGCTACGCAAAACCACCGGTCTAAGGGCATTGACGCCTACGACAGCGGAGTTACCTCATCAAAAGGGTACGTTCCAGTGGTTTTTTCTTTTTTTAACTGAACTAAATTTAGCTTTAAGGTTATTAAAATGAAAAAATTATTACTAGCTTCTACCATCGCAGCTTTAACATTGACGTCTGTAGTTACAGCACCACAGGCTAACGCAAATAACATTGCACAAAGTGTATGTGAATACGTTGCCGCTGATGACAAAAAACGCATGCGTTCATTTTTAAAGTCGAACAAATTAAAAATACGTAGTATTTTTGATGGTATTCAATGTAATGGTCAGAACTTGTTGGAGTTTGCCGTAGCGAAAGACTCTGTAAAAACAGGTTCATTGATGATTAAAAAATTATCGAAGAAAATTGTTTCTGCAAATTTGGCTTCACTACAGGCAGGATCGCAACCTTTAGTTGACGCTGCTAACAAACGAGTTAACAGTTAATTATTTCTGGTAGGCGTTAGTTATAATTGTTTACTAGCTAATAATTCTTATGTCGCTAATAAGTTAAAAAGCCAGCTTTGCTGGCTTTTTTATTGCCTGATTTTTAAAAGAAAAGTAGAGGCAAAGCCAAGTATCAATTACACTTTAATTAAGCACTAAGTCGTAAATTACTTAAAATAAATGGCGTCTAAGAAAACATACAAAGGTAGTAAAACCTCCTTATTGCTTACTGGTGGTGGAGCGAGAGCTGCATATCAAGTAGGCGTTCTTTCAGCTATTACCAAGTTTATTCCAAGAAATCACGGCATTCCATTTCCTATACTTTCAGGTACTTCCGCTGGCGCAATTAACACAACAGCCCTAGCCTGTTATGCCTCGTGCTTTCATTTAGGTGTAAAGAAACTTGAATGGATATGGAAGAACTTAACCTGCGAAAAAATATACCATAGCAACTCTAGCCAAGTATTTGGCAACCTTTTCTCAGGAATGCTAGCAACCTTTCAAGCAGACTACGCTAATAGAACGGCTCGTAGCTTACTTAACAACGATCCATTACGCGGGCTACTTAATCAGGTAATGGACTTTAAACGTATTGATGTAAACATACTTAACGATTATTTATCTTCGCTGTCTGTCACTGCCTCAAATTACACAACAGGTGATTCAATCACCTTTTTTCAGTCGGCCAGTCATATCAAACCTTGGCATAGAGCCAAACGTCGTGGCGAACCCGCACAAATAAATAGTGAGCACTTGATGGCATCTGCGGCTATTCCACTAGTGTTCCCTTCAGTAAAAATTAGGAAGCAGCATTTTGGTGATGGTTCAATTCATCAACTATCGCCACTTAGCCCGCCAATTCACCTTGGTGCAAAGCGCATATTTATCATTGGCGTTGAACAACCGAAAGAGCCAATGCATGCTATGGAAAACAACCCGCATCCTCCGACCATTTCGACGATAGCAGGCCATATGCTTGACTCGGTGTTCTCAGACACCTTACAGAGCGATTTAGAGCGCTTACACCGAATCAATAATACACTTTCACTAATAGATGAAGAGAAACGGAGGAAGAAAGAAGGACTTCAACAAATCGATACCTTTGTTATTAACCCTAGCCATGACTTTAACGCGATCGCCGCCGAGTATTATTCTTATTTACCTTTTGGTATAAAAATGCTGTTACGCAGTGTTGGAGTAAAGAATGATCCAGAATCGAGTTTATTAAGTTACCTTTTATTTGATAAACACTTTTGTAGTCATTTAATCAAGTTAGGTTTTGACGATGCTGCTGCAAAAGAAGATGAAATTAGAGCATTTCTTTCTTTATAGTGTATGCGCTAATTCCCTTCTTGTAGATACCGTTCAGTCCGCTCTACCCTGCGTGGCTTTCCTCTTAGAATAAGCGTGTCTTCTGGTTTTAGAATTGTATTAGCATCTGGCTCTTCAATTTCTTGTTCATCTCTTTTTAACGCGATAACATTTACGCGTCTACTAGCTAAATCAAGTGATTCAATTGTCTGGCCTACGGCATAACAGTCACTGGTTAACAATACAGCATGCGCAAATTCAATTCTGTCGATAGCTTCTGGGCTCATATCAGTGTGTTCACCTTGGAAGAAGCCATGTAAGTGATTATAGTGATTTTTACGCTCTTTCTGGACTCTACGTACAATCCGAGAAAAAGGGACACCTGATAACGATAGGACTTGAGAGACTAACATTAATGCGCCTTCTAAACTTTCTGGCACCACTTCGTTAGCACCAGCGTTTTGCAACATTTCTAATTGGTCATCATTGCGTGTACGAACCAGAATAGGCACTTTCGGCGCTAGACTTCGCACTTTTTGTATCACTTCGGCAGACTGCTTATCTTCACCAAAGGCTATAACGACTAGTTTTGCATATTGTAAATGTGCTGCATGAAGCAGCTCAGCCTGCCTCGAAGAGCCAAAGAGTACATTTTCACCAGCTTCTCTAGCTTTCCGTGTTCTAAGCGGATCAATATCAATCGCGACAAAATCGATATCTTCTTGTTTTAAAAAGCGGCTAACCGTTTGTCCAATCCGACCAAAACCACAAATAATCACATGATTACTTAAAGTCTTTGTTGACTCTGGCAAGGATTCTAAATCACTGGTATCCATCGGCTCTTCATTTGCCAGCCAACGACCCCATTTGCGTGCATGGTTCATAATATATGGTGTAATTGCCATACTAATGACACCAGCACCTAACAGCATTGAAGCGACTTCAATTGAAAGAATTTCAACTTGCGTGGCTAAGGCAACCAGCACAAAACCAAACTCACCCATTTGTGATAACATAAAGCCGGTTGCCCATCCATCTTTACTGGCTTCACCAGCTCGCACCGCCAACTGCTTTATCACCATAACTTTGATTAGCATAAACGCAACCATGGTTAAAATAATGGTCAAAGGTGATGCGAGCAATAAGCTTAAGTCGAGCTTCATACCTATAGTAACGAAGAATAAACCTAATAAAATATCGCGATAAGGGCGAATATCTGCCTCTAACTGATGTTTATATTCACTCTCACCTAGCATCATACCTGCTAGAAACGCACCAAGCGCCATAGAGAGCCCAAACCACTGAGTAAGCGCCGCAGCCATTAGTGTTACCAGCAGCGTCGTTAATACAAACAATTCATCGGTTCTAACACGCGCTACCAAATCAAACAACTTAGGTAATACCCATTTTCCTGTTAATAATAGTATACCAACGACAAATACCCCTTTGATAAGAGCAAGTGAAAGCGCTACAAACATTGAGCCTTCAGTGCCTGGTGCGAGCATAGGGATAACAATTAATAGCGGTACAACAGCGACATCTTGAAATAATAAAACTGCGACAGATATCTGCCCAGATTTTCGTTTCATAGCTCCTGTTTCACTTAGCTGCCGAATAACGATAGCTGTAGAGGAAAGTGCTAGAATTGCGCCAATAACAAATGCGCTAGCAAATGATTGTCCAAACACTAGGGCTAAAATAGTAAAGACGACAAGCGAAATACCGACCTGTAAACTACCCACTGCAACAACCAAATGTCGCATTGCCATTAGCTTAGGAAGTGAAAACTCCAATCCCAATGTAAACAACAAGAAAACAATGCCGAGCTCAGCAAAATGATCATAGTCAATACTTTCCTGAGCAAGCGCTAAACCATGCTCACCTACTAACACACCAGCAATTAAATAAGCCAATATTGCCGGTAAATTTAGTTTTCTAAAAATGAACACTATTGCTACAGCACAAGCGAGTATTGCTAGAATTTCGAGATGACCTGTCACATAAGCCTCATGAATTGGAGAGAAAGATATATTGATCATTAGCGATTTATCAGCATTTCACCAATATCATTATCACATTAAATTTATACCTTAATATTCAATTAATTAAAAGGAGCAAAAACACTAAACATTCGTAGGCACGCATATTGCTTAATTAATACCGAACCAGAGCAATGTCGACTTTCTGACAGGAAAGCCGATCTAACGATGTAGGTATAATATGCAAACGCTTAATTTACTTGAACAACAGTTTTCGGACTTTAATGCATTTAGAATATTTGAATCTAACCATGTTAATAACAATAAACGAGGTTTAGCGTTGCTTGAACAACTGCAAACCACTTTAGAGTTAGATGCGCTAATCAGTAAATTTGCAATGGAAGCAAGTAAATACGTCGAATTTTCAGGACTTTACTTCAAAACAGGTGAAATTGAAGTCACTTTGCGCGGAAGTCGCAAAGGAAAAATCGAGCGTCAGTTCATATTAGCAATTGGTGGACAATCAATAGGTACACTTTCTTATGCGATGAACAGCCCTCTTTCGGGTTCTAATACAAAAATATTAGAAGAATTACATCAATATCTTATGCATCCTATTAACAATGCAGTGATGTATCAAAGAGCAATGATGCTAGCAATGCAAGACGGTTTAACTGGTCTAGGTAATCGTAGGTACTTTGATGAGCAGCTAAAACGCGCTATGCACCAAGCTAAAAGAAATAACTCTTTAGTTGGGATTTTAGTTGCCGACTTAAACAAATTTAAAGCAATAAATGACACATACGGTCACTCTGTAGGTGATAAAGTACTCATTCATTTCGCTGACGCCCTGCGGGTAAGCGTTCGCGATTCAGATAGTATATTCCGCTTTGGTGGCGATGAGTTTGTCATTTTAATTGAAGCGGCAAGTAAAGAGTCTTTAGATGTCATGTACCATCGTATCCATAGTGCTGTTGCAAGTGATGGGTATCTAGAAAAATATCAAGTAAGTTGTTCTTTAGGCGGTACTTTTATGAATAGAGCTGACACAGAGTCTTCATTTTTTGAACGTGCAGACCAAGCGCTATACCGTAAGAAAATGAATATGCACTCAGCCTTAAGCTTAGTGTAGCTAACCGATTTTAAAGTCTTAATTGTGCTAACGCCACTTGCATTTCATTTGGCGTAGCACCTTTCATATTGCGGCAAAACCTAACCGCTACGGCAAACTTTTCAACCCCAAGCTTTGCCAGCACATTTCTTAGCCATTGCTTGTTTAAATCAAATGCCTTGCAGTAATAACCAACTGCATCGTCGATGGACGGAAAACTAATTCCGTCGAAAACAAAGGTGCTTTTCTGCCATAACCGTTCAAGCTCTATCCCGTTAAGAGAGATTGGCCAAGCAGGAAAGTTCACCCTATCTCTAGCAACTTCAAACATAAACCATGCGCTTTTTTGAAAAGATTCGAAATTTCCCCCCTCAAAACCACTATTTGCTAGTTCCTCTCGGGTCCAGTTAACGCCAATCGCTAAATCTTTTTGGTATTTTTTAATCAGTGTTTGTTTAACTTTCTCAACTACTTGCCAAACGTCATCTTGTTTAACCGTATAGGCAATGTAACGACATTCATTACAACATGGCAGCGTTAGTTTAGGGTGTGAGCAGGCGAGTACAATATGGGCACTATGAGGAAATGAAAAGAACCGATTGCTCGGCTCTCCACAGAAGTAGCAGGTATGTCGAAATTCAAAAGGAATATCTATTAAACAATCTATTTGCATTGGCGCTATAGGTATTACTTACGCTTCTTACCTTTTTTACCGGCTTTAGCCTTTACTGTTTGAGGCTTGCTACCACTGGTTGACTTTTTCTTGGTAATCACTCGGTTCTTGTCACGAGTTGTTTGATATCGATTCTTCTTGCCAGCATCAGTGACATGTTTTTTACTTGCACTGTATTCTTGCTCTGACATTTCATAACCTGGTAACACTATTCGTTCAAAATGTCTGCCGATCAACTGCTCGATATTACCAAGGAATTTTTCATCTTTCGGGCTAACAAGTGAAATAGCCGTGCCTGACTTACCCGCTCGGCCTGTTCGACCAACACGATGAACATAATCTTCAGCAAGGAATGGTAAATGGAAATTTACTACATAAGGTAAATTGGGAATATCCAACCCTCGTGCAGCCACATCTGTTGCCACTAACACTCTAACTTCACCTGAAACAAATTGTTCTAGGGCTTTGTTTCTGGCACCTTGTGATTTTTCACCATGACACAAGGCAGCTTTAATCCCGTCAAGCTTTAATTCTTTTGCTAATTGATTAGCACTTTCCCGGGTGCCAGCAAACACCATCACTTGATGCCAGTTATTTACACCTATGATTTCTGAAAGAAGTTCGCGTTTCCTTGCTTCTGACACCCAATAAACAGACTGTTTTACTTTACCTGATGTCGTATTTTGCTTAGCCACTTCAATTGTTTTTGGCGTGAATAAAATTTCATTCGCTAAACCTTTCACTTTATTTGAAAAGGTCGCACTAAACATAAGCGTTTGATGTTTATGCTTTATATGCGTCGTGATACGTTCAATGTCGGTTAAAAAGCCCATATCCAACATACGATCTGCCTCATCTAACACTAAGTATTTTACTTGCGATAAAGAGAGGTTTCTTAGCGCTAAATGTTCTAGTAAACGTCCTGGTGTCGCGACGAGTATATCAACACCTTGTTTTAGCATTTTCTCTTGGCCAGCCATGCCAGCGCCACCATAGATAACGCCAGAACGAATTGGAAGAAATTCACTGTAAGTCTTAACGTTTTCAGCGACTTGAATAGCAAGCTCTCGTGTTGGCGTTAAGATAAGCGCTTTTAATTCACTAACGTCATCGTTGGTTTGATACGCTAACTTATCTAAAATTGGCAATGTAAATGCAGCAGTCTTACCAGTGCCTGTTTGTGCGCTTGCTAATAAATCAGCACCTGAGCGAATCACAGGGATTGCTTGTTGCTGAATAGGCGTAAGCTGTTTATAGCCACATTGCTTAACCGCTTTTAATAACCCTTCAGACAAACCAATTGCATCAACACTCATAATAAACACCTTCACAAAAATCTGGCGCGATTATAGCAGCAAATGTTTAACGCTGTTGAGTGTTATTCCAATAAAATCCAAGCTTTGCTTTGTTCAAGCGCATCAAACGAATAACACCGAAGCTTACAGTGCAATGTCGTTGTGCATAACGGCACTAGCCATTTGAATGACATAGAGTCAGATACGAGGGCAACTTTATCAATATAGTTATGGTGGAAGTTTATAAAGTGAAGGTGTGCCAAAAGCGCATAGGGAGAATCCCACTTAGGCCAATTAGTTGAACAAACAATACAGCCTTTAAGACCTCCAGCCTGTTCGATATAAGGGGCTAACTTATGGGCAGCATGGTTGAAATCTTGAACCGAAAGCTGCCCGTCCATCTCAAAAATGGCAATTCCATAATTAGGCTGAAGCGTTACATTAAGCATTTGTCCTTTGCCATGTTTTAGCTTGTTACCTCATTATAAATTATTTTCGCCAAATACCCGAGCTTAAACCTAACGATATTTCTTCCTCTTCACTTACTTGGTAATTAGGTGTTTTACCTTGCTTAACTTGTTGTTGGTAGTCTTTAGTTATCGAGACCACAACTTTGGATAATAAAAACAATGCGGTTACGTTAACGACTGTCATCAACCCGGTGGCAAGATCTGCCAGTGCAATAACTTCAGGTAGAGACGCTGATGAACCGAATACCAACATAGCCAAAAAGCCGATACGTAAAAACCAACGGCCAAGCATATTGTCTAAATTCAAATACTTTAAATTGTTATCGGCGTATGCATAGTTAGCAACAATAGAGGTAAAGCCAAAAAACAAGATAGCAATAGTAATAAACTCCGCTCCCCAACTACCCACTTGCTGTGATAGTGCTTGTTGAGTCATTTGAATACCCATAGCGGTATCAGCAGTTCCGTCTGCCAGTAAGATAATAAATGCAGTACAGGTACAAATCAGCATAGTATCAAAAAATACTGCTAACGACTGTATATACCCTTGAGAAGCTGGATGTGGCGGATTTGGATCAGCCGCCGCAGCTGCATTTGGCGAGCTTCCCATACCCGCTTCGTTTGAATAAAGTCCGCGTTGTACGCCTTGCAATATTGCGATACCAACAACACCTCCGGCGGCCTGGTTCAGGCCAAGTGCAGAGCCGACAATATCAGCAATGATCGCTGGTATTTGTTCAATATTTATCGCGATAACAAATAATGCCACTAGAATATAGGCAAGCCCCATAAATGGAACGGCAAGCTCAGCAAATCGCGCGATATTTCTTAAACCACCTAAAATAATGTAACCCGCTAATACAGTGATCACTATGCCGCATATCATTGGGTCTACACCAAACGAACCTTGAAAAGCATCAGTAATTGAATTGGCTTGAACAGAGCTGAACACAAAACCATAACCAAAAAATAAGCATACTGAAAAAATAATGGCTAATTTCGGGCTGTTAATGCCTTTGCGCATGTAATAAGCAGGGCCACCTCGAAAATTATTATTTTCGTCTTTTTCTTTGTAAAGCTGGCCAAGCGCACTTTCGGCATAGGCTGTTGCCATACCGACAAATGCGATAACCCACATCCAGAAAATTGCACCTGGTCCGCCAAGCGTTATCGCAACAGCAACTCCCATTAAATTACCTGTACCAACTCTCGCAGCAAGAGAAGTACAAAGCGCCTGAAATGAAGAAATTCCATGTTCGCTAGATTTACGGCTCGACTTTAGTAAGCTAAACATATGCGTAAAGTGACGTAGTTGAAGCAGCCTTAATTTCCAGCTAAACCAAATGCCACAGCCTGTTAGCAAATATATGAGGACGTAGCCCCACAAGTAACCATTTATAAAGCCAACCCACTGTTCTATCATTCTTAAGCCATTGATTTAAATTTATATTGTGAACTAGCTTAACAGAATTAATTTAGATTAATTGAATTTGTTTGCTAGAAAGAAAACGGCTTAGTTAATTAAAATTTAACTAAGCCGTTGATATTATCCCCAATTCACATAGTGTTGGTGTTTATTAGTAATGGGTAGATGAGTAGGTCTTAAATAGTCGCGGTATAAATAGCGATATAGATATTTAGGGGTGTTCGCTTTAGCTTCATCATTTTCTGGCTTTAAATTATATGCTGCTACTTGCTCCACTAACCATTGCTGAAATGCCTGCTGATGTTGTTCTTGATAAGCGTTTAATGTGTCATTGTAGCCATCAAAATAATCACGTTTTAGGTAGTGTGCCATCTTCCTACCTTGCTCAGGGTGGAAAGTGAAAATAAAGCGATGCGCTAGATAACTCCATTGGTAAACACGTTCAGATCCGTCATCATATGTTGTCGAAAATATCTCTGCCAAAGTCGGCCATTCAGCTTGTGGGGTCTCTGCAGCCAACTTAAGTGCACGATCGTTGTCATGTTGTTTAGAAATAAACTCACCAATACCCTCAGCCCACCAAACGAGCTTCTCAGGAAAATAGCCAAAGCCGCCATATTTAACAAATCGCCCATCCAGATAATGAACATACTCATGCGCTAAATTCCAGACAGAAAAATCAGGCTGCTTCCAAAACGCCTGAAAAGAGTAAAAAGTTGCTTGATTAACATCTGCACTTGGCGTGCCCTCAATATACATACCACCGTTATTAGTAAAAATGTTAAACGTTAATTGCCCGTGTTGATTATATTGAGAGTAGTTATCGAAAATGACCACTCGCAACTTATTATTAAAATCATTAGCCACCGGCTTTAGCTCAGTACCTAACGTTGAATGAAAGAAATCTTCTTGTGCGATTAAGTTGTCACAAGACTCGGTAAGCTGAGCCTTAGTCATGCTATTTGCACGAATAAATAGTCGATCGGAGCAACTATGGTTAATAGGCAGTACTTCATCTACCGTTTTAATGACACACTTGCCTTTAAATTGATCATTACAGTGATCTGTCGTACGAAATGAATTAGCTAGATACAGCTGACTAAATAGGTACTTTGCTTGTGGCTCTGTAAAACCGCCTGACTCAAATAAGTAAGTTTGAATGGTTTCATCAAGCGCTTTCTGCGCTACGTCTTCCTGCAACACATGAATGCCCGCTAACAACCATAGTGCATGTCGTAACTGCCAAGCACCACCTTGTTTGCCGTGGTTATACTGCATCATATGTTGAGTTAACGTATCGATAAGCTTAGGGTCTTGAATTAAGAACTGTTTTATTTCTTCTTTCCTTACGCCATTGTATGCCATAAACCCTAGCGCTCGATATAACTCTAGCTGAGCATAATCTTGCTGCACATTAGCTACTGAGCGCTGTGTAGATTGAATGGCAGTGGAGTTAATAGCCGCGATAATCGCAGGTAGAAATTCTGGTAATGCGTTAAGAATTGATTTATCAGCATGCTTGCTACCATAAAATTGATATAGCGTTACCCAAACATGTTCTTGGAGCCGCCAGTGTTCTTCATTGCCAATCGAGGAAGTCACAGCAGAGGCAACCTCAACCGTCACTTGATGTAGTTTTTGCCAGTGTTTTGGCTCTAACTCTGATAAATCTCCCCAATAACTAAACGCTCTCAAGTAATAAAAATAGCTATCGAGTTCCTCATTGTTGCCAGCCGCAACCGACTGCTCAATAGCCGATAATACGTCAGTGAATTCTTGAACATTATGCTGATAACTTGCCTGCCAAATATCTACACTGCCAAGTGATATCGCTTTTAACTCTGCTGATTGAGCTGATATTTTTTGCTCGCTTTCTTGATATTCCGTTTGATTTGTAGAGGAACTACAACCAACAACACTTGCTGAAGCCAGCGCAAATGCTAGCGCTAAGCGATTATTTTTATTCCATTTAAATTTGTTCACGACGATTAGTTAACTTAACAAAAAACACATGATATATTGTATACATTATTTATTTTTGATTAACAAGTCGTTTGTCATGCACAATTATCTACATGCAAATAACAAACGGAAACGGAAGAAACACCATGAAGTTTGAACTCGCTAACCACAGCCGTTTTACGAAACTCACCACACTTGATGCTCATACCGAAGGTGAACCACTTCGTATCGTCACTTCGGGTTACCCTACTATTCCTGGAAGTACAATATTAGAAAAGCGTCAGTATGTTACTAAGCACTTAGATCATTTGCGTAAAGTGCTGATGTTCGAGCCGCGCGGCCATGCCGATATGTACGGCGCGATTATTACCGAGCCTGTATCTCCCGATTCTAGCTTTGGCATTTTATTTATGCACAATGAAGGCTATTCCAGCATGTGCGGCCACGCCATTATTGCCACCGTTTCTGCTGCAATTGAATGTAACGACATTAAATTAGCTGATAATGAAACTAAAGTCGTGTTAATCGATTCGCCGGCAGGTCAAATAACCGCATATGCTAGTAAAAAAGACGGCAAGCCAAACGTTTACTTTGATTGCGTTCGCTCATATGTCGAAGTTTGTGATCGAACTATAACCATACCAGGCTTTGGCAACGTTACCTATGATATCGCTTTTGGAGGTGCCTATTATGCCTATGTCGATGCCGACATTCACAACATTGATTGCTCACCCAACAATGTTGAACAACTTATAACGCTTGGCCGATCAATTAAGCAGGCAGTTGCCAATAGCTATGATATTGAACATCCTGAACACCAAGATTTAAGTTTCTTGTATGGGACAATATTTACCTCTAAAAAAACAACTGACGCTAGCAGTCACTCTCGTCATGTCTGCATATTTGCCGACGGTGAAGTAGATCGTTCACCAACGGGAACAGGTGTAAGTGCAAGAGCAGCATTATTGCATCACAAAGGTGAAGTCGCGTTAAATCAAACAATTACTATTGAAAGCATTATCAGTAGCAAAATGACGGTATCTGCAACAAAACAAGCTAGATTTAACGGTAAAGACTGCGTTATACCTAGAGTCTCTGGCAGTGCTTTTATCACAGGTGTCCACCAGTTTTTAGTCGATGAGTACGACCCATTAAAAGCAGGCTTTATCCTTCGGTAATTTGAGTATGCCTATTAATTTCTAATGAGGATGTTCACTATCTAAGTGAGTGATATTCAATATTATTAACTATTAATTAACACTTTTAGTTTCTATAATTAGCATATAAACCAATTCTATTTGCTAGAAATCTTGAAGAATTATTATTGTTTTACGTTGCTAAGTTTTATCTTCGCTTCAACAGCTTCACTCACTGACGAAAATCAATGCAACTTAAACATAAGCGTAACCACAGCAATTGTACCGCCGCTAGTGACTATGAAAAACAATAAAGTTACTGGTGACTATACCAACAACATACAAGCTTTCTTAGCAAATAAAGTACAGACAATTACTATCAAAACAGCGAATTGGGCTAGGGTATTAAAATTAGCAGAGCAAGGGAGAACTGACGCCATTTACCCTGCAATGCACAACGTTGAACGAAGTGAATATCTAGATTATTCACTATACAAAGTATCTGATGTTTCACTTAGTCTGTATTCGAATATCCAAAACACCACCACACTAGCTCAGCTGAGCAGCCAACACACTGTTGCCATTCCACGTGATATAAACTACGACAAATCCGCAATGAAAGACGCTAAAATTTTTGAAGTGGTTCGATTTGAACAAGCAGTGCAAATGTTAGCATCAGGCCGAGTTGACTTTATCGTTGGCGTAACTGAAATTGTTGACTACTTAATTAACCAAAAGCAATTAAGTCATATCAAAAACATTAATAAGTTTGGTCGCCAACCTGTTTATCTGGCTCTAGCTAAAAATTCAGAAATCTACCCTACGCTTAAATCTTGCTTAACTGTGTTCAGCAGCTAATTTTGCGTAACTATTTTCAACAAACTAGTTGTTGACCTGTCTAATACTTTATAGTTTAAGCTTTGTTCATTAGTTTAGTGGAGCACTTATTGTGTATCGCATATCAGAATTAGCCAGTAAAGTTGGATTGTCTCGCACTGCCCTACTTTACTACGAAAAGCTAAACCTTATTCAAGGGCAACGGCTAGAAAATGGTTATCGTGTTTATAGCGATTTTGATTTACAACGCATTAAATTAATACAGCAACTTCATCAAGGGGGTTTAACATTAAAAGAGTGTCAGGCTTGTTTAGATGACAAACTTGATGGTGCACTTATTAAAAGCCGCCTTCGACAACTTGATGAAGAAATTAAACAAAAACGGCAATCACGTAACTTACTTGCCGCTATCGTTGGTGAGGGTGATGAAACGTCTTGGCATCAAGCTGCTATAAAACAAGCACCAGATGCACATTTTGACTGGTTGAAAACACAAGGTTTAGATGAAAAAGACGCGTTAAGATTAAAATGGTTATCAAAAAATATGACACAACACGATCAATACATGAATGACTTTATGAAAGTCTATGAACCTCTTGAGTACTGGGGCCCTGGTAGTGAGCAAGACACACTAAACGCCTTATCAATGTTGCCCCACAGTCCAACTGATGTACTCGAAATAGGCAGTGGTAAAGGCTTAGCGACACTCGTCTTGGCCAAAAGCTTGGCCGCAAACATCACCGCCATAGATAATGAACAATCTGCGCTTGATAGTTTATCTACGTTACTTGCCAATAAGGGGCTTGCAAGCAAAGTTACTACCAAATGTGAAAGCATGACCGCCCTTACATGTGATAAAAACGCTTTTGACTTAATTTGGTCTGAAGGTGCTGCTTACATTATGGGAGTAGAAAGCGCATTAACTAGCTGGAAAAACTACTTACATGACGAAGGTTATCTTGTTTTTAGCGACTTGGTATACACCACAACATCGCCGAATAAAGCAGCCAAAGCGTTTTGGGAAAACGAATATCCAGACATGCAAACTGTAGAAACTAGACGACAGCAAATAGTTGCCTGCGGTTTCGATATTGTTAATGACTTTGCACTGAGTCGACAGGCATGGAACAACTATTACCTACCACTCAAAGCACGTGTCGAGCAGTTAATGCCAACAATGGTAGGCTCAAAAGCATTGCAAGATATCCAAAAAGAAATTGAGCTGTGTCTTAATTTTCATCAAGAATTTGGTTATCAAATGTTTATTTTGAAGAAAAAAGCAAAGTAATTGAAAAATAAATAGCCGATTAATGCACTAATATTAAACTTCTGCTCGCCCTCACTATTCCTATTCTTGATAAATTCTTGAACAGGGAATTACTGAGAACTTTTGGTAATTCCCTGCATTATGGCAAGGCCTCTATATAATGCGTTATGAATCGAGCTTTTTATCTGCGTTCTAGATTAGAAATTACAATCAATTCTTACTAACATCCTTGGAATCGATAAGCTTTGGCATTACATTAAACTTATCCAATTGAATGCTTTAATTTTTCTGGTAGATTAAAGATATGTAAGTAGACGAGTATGACTAAAAATTCTATATAATCAGCTATTAGCCTGCATATAGATTTAAACAAAAAACAAGGACGTGTAATGAAAAACCTGATCACACATATCATAATCGCAATAGTGTGCTTTACATCAGGATATGTCTTATATCCCTCGATTAATGATACTGAATTCAAAGCAATACTAACGAGCAATGCTAAAGACGAGAATAATCTTAAAGAAGATATACCTGCTGTAACAGCACCCAAGACATCCCTAACGTTAATTACTAATTCAGGTAATTCAAGTTCCTCTAGAATGTCGGCAATGATCAAAGAACAAAATTTAGAACTTGATAAGTCTAATGAAGAGAAACAAGCTGATATCGCAGTAAAAGACAGATTAACTGTTGAACCTATTACTGTTGTTCAAAAAGAATTAGAAGAATGGTCTATTTTACACAAAAATCTTATTAATGAATTGGTTACTACACATATGTCGAGTGAAAATGCAGAACATATGAAGTTACAGATTTCAAAAGGTAATGAGTTCTTAACTCAACCTCCAGTTAAGCAAGATCCTATTGAGGATGATAATTGGGCTTATAATATGGAGCAACAATTAAAGTTGCTGATTTCTCAACACGAGTTAAGCGATAAGTTTCAATTGTTGAATCTTTCTTGCAAACAGTTAATGTGCGATATATTTGGCGTAGAAAAAGAAGCGAGTTCTTGGTTCAAGTTATATATGAGCTTACTTCAAAATGCTCCAAAAGTTGAATTCCCTGATGGTAACAATGATCCTAAATCTGTTTTATATATGGAAAATGATGTGGCAGTTGTTTACTCACAGATCAGGTTCAAAAGCAGCTAACGAGGATTCAAGCGGGACTGCGAACAGTTTGCTCGGTTCCAATGCGCTGTACGTTTTAGCAAACTAAGAAAAAGTCCCTTAAATGGGCGTGCGAGTTAGTCATATGAATAAAGTTATTCCTCTGTTATTAGTGATGTGCCTATTGGGTTGTAGTAAGGCATTAGATCTACAATTAGAGCCTGAGGTAAAAGTGTTCTTTAGTGACGATGCTAAAAAGAACATACATCTTACTCAGCAAGACAAGGCATATATAGTTCTCAGCGAGTGGCTACATGAAAACAAAGCGAACTGGCTTGTTACTTCTGGTCGTTATCCTGGTGGGGTTTACATTAAGTCTGGCGAGTATGGCATTCAAGTTACGGAGTCTAAAGTTGTTATATACTCAACACTTGGTAAAAAGCCTAAAGCGATATATGTTCAAGAAATTAAAAACGGCGAGTTAAGTACCATATTAGAGCTTGCTAAATAAATTCATACAGGCAGATTAAGAGTTGGGCGTTATGCTTTTTCGAAAATAAGGGATTTCATGGGAAAAAACCTAGTAGAGCAAGCAATCGAAAATATCCGTTTGAAGTCTAAAGGAGCGGATGGCACCTTGAATTGTGCAGTTACAATTAACTTTCATCCAGATCGTTACACTTCGGATAATAGGCCCCTACTCCAAGCTATCGCAGACAATGGCTATTTGAAATCTCAATTTGAAACAGGCACGAGTAATGGTGGTTTGACTGCCTATTTCGGCGGTAAACGCTGGTCTTGGGAACAACGTGTCTTTGATGGTGCATATGAGAATGCACCAGATAACCTTAGACCCAAATATGGTGCTCTAAATTTCCGCAATTATGAAGCAGGCGCCTCACCTCGTTTTGGTTCGTCGTATTTTATACTGAAACGCCATACGCTTGAGCGAACAACCTTTTGTTATCCGGACAGCTTCTTTGAACCAGAAGATTTTGCTATTTCTAGCCGAGTAAAGCTGCTCATAGACAAAGCTTCTTCATCAAAGGCCGACTTACTTGATGACTATATCGAAGCTCATATACATGGTGTTATTCGCTTAAATGATGATGTTGAATGCCTTGTATTAGATCCAGTTTACCGTTCCACAATAGTGGAACAGGATGCTTTAAAACTCGGAATCCCAGTTAAATGGCACAGTGGTTATGAATTAACAATTGAGCACATGAATCGTCACCCTTATTATCGGGGTCAGCAGTTCATTGAGCTAGCTGAAGAATTGGCATTAAACGGCATCATCAATCCAAGAATTCTGGGCTCAGCTGTGACAGAACGAGGTTATGATGAACAAGATATAAAAAAGGTTTGGCATTACTTAGCTAGGTTTGGCTATCAATCAATACAAGCATGCCAAAGCATTTAAGAGTGATTCTGTTTACTTGCCGGCTTCGCCCAGCTTTAGTACGACGAGCATGCGTCACATCATATTGTGTCGTTAAATTTCAAGGAGGAACTAGTGTATAAGTTAATTGTCTCATTATTGTTAGTGCCAGTTTTTATGGCAAATGCAAACGATAAAGATACGCTAACAATCGATCGTTTCGTATCTAATAATCTTGAATTTTCATTCCCTAATGATAAAGGTTACAAACCAAAATCTAGCGATTTTGATTTAATAAACTATGTGGTAATGAGCAATGAATATGGAGAGCGATGGGCGGTACTCACCCTTACCAATTTGTCTAGTGGCAATAGAGTGCTTGAACGCGATCATATCATGGCTACTTTTGCCGATGGCGAGGTGAAAAGTCCACTAAATTTAAAACTAGACTTTGAAGGTAAAGAAACTCAATCTATAACCGTTTCGTTTGGTAAAAGTAAGTTTCCTATTCTTTCAATAAAAGCTGAAACAGAAAAGTAGCTAGCCAATTAATGATGGGCAATATAAATTGAGGAAAATATATATGAGTCGCTTTAAATACCAAATAGGAAAAGCAGAGAAACCTGTAGTTCTTGGCGCTGGTGTTGGCGTTGCTATCGGCGTTGCTTTAGGTGTCGCGCTTGGCAATATAGCGTTAGGGATAGGTGTTGGTATAGCAATTGGTGTTGGCATTGCGACAACGCAGAAATAAAACGTTGAAATGCTTAAACACAATGTAAAGAAAACCGTTAATTTCCCAAATAGTATTTAAATGCTTTATGAAAAATTATGTCAATCATGCTACTAATCCAACACGTGGAAAGTAAAACAAGCTATTAAGAAGGTTCGTATATGATTTTAAAAGTTAAGTTAATACTCGCAACAGTAATTTTGACATTATTGAGTAGCTGTAGCGCATACCAGCCTGAAGATTACGCAAAATCAGGCGTAAGTAATAAAAAATCTGCATGTGTAAATATGGAGCCTGCGCAAGAATTAAAATGTAAGGAAAGAGAGCAACAGTTACTGATCAGTTTTGGCGCTGACAAAAACTGTAATCACCCTTACGACTATGAAAAAAACAGATGTAAAAATGCACGCTCTAAGCAACAAAAAGCGCTTGATGAATCACTAGAAAAACATGCCGATAAGTAGTTTAAACGAATTTGCTGTATATGCATGATTATTTATCGATTACTGGGTTTTACCTTGCTTCACATTTTTGCAAGCGATTACTCCTCTCATAGAGAGGATTTTGTAACATGAGAGTTTATGAATACAAAAGATTATATTGAACGCTTCGATGAAATATCTCACTTAAGTAGAGCGCAACAATTCGACATACTCGAACAGGTGAAAGATGAAATTCAATCGAGTTCAGCATTACTCAGTTTTACTGCTATTACATTTATTGTACGAGTTAGCTGTATGTTGATACTGTTAGGCGCAAGCTATATATTTTGGGAGCCGTCTACTTGGACTCTTTTTCTTGCCGTGTTTTTGGGACTTATCGTTAGTAGAGTACTCGTTACCGAGATTAAGGACCATATAGTATTAAAAGGCCTCAAAAACATTCTAAATAAAAATGTAGTTTAACAAGTCGTAAAAAATATAGAGTAATCTATGCTGTTAAATACATTGTCACCAAGATTATCAAACCAAAATGAGCACCAGACGGAGCGTTAGGTAATTATGAAATATAGCAAGTCTGAGAATAAAATCATTCAGGATTCATACAAATATATCACTCACTGGAAGTGGCATAGATACGCATTAACGACGTTACTTTTCATCTTACTTGCATTGGGCATTTATCTAATATTCCATAATGATTATGGAATATTTGCTGGCTTTATCGGTGGTTCATTTGGCATTTTACTCAGTTATTTAATTCAAAATTGGTCAGTTCCTAAAAAAGAAGCGTTAATAGTAAAACTTGTAAAAAACCAGAAAAGCACCTAAAAAATACTACTGGAAGAATATCTATGAATTTAGCACTATTCGATTTCGATGGAACGATTACCACCGAAGATACTTACACTAAATTTATAATCACTTCGACGCCAAATGTCCGGTTGTTTCTTGGTTTTATACTGCTTTTTCCCGTGATTATTTTATATAAACTTAATCTATTACCGGCATCTAAAGTTCGCCCATTAGTGACTTGGTTTTCGTTTAAAAATAGAAAACAGCATGACATTTCAGATGTTACTAACGCGTTTGTAAACAATTACCTACCAAAAGTTATCAGAAATAACATGCTAGAGAAAATTCACTGGCACCAGAAAAATGGCGATGAGGTGTATGTTGTTTCAGCATCTTTATCTCCTTATCTTAACTTATGGTGTGCGCAGCATGGCGTAAACGTACTTTGCAGTAAACTCGAAATAATAAATGGCCAATATTCCGGTAAATATGTAAACGGAGACTGCAGCGGCTACGAAAAGTTATTGTCAATTCAAAATGCAATTACCTTAAGTTTATTCGATAAAGTATATGCTTACGGCGATACTAGAGAAGATCTCGCAATGTTAAGTATTGCAGATGTAAAATATTTTAAAGGCGAACAATTACCTAATGAATACTAATAAGTTACTCCAACGCACGCTAGCCTTCTCTTTGTTAGGGTTATTTTCAGCTATTACATTCGCCAAAAGCCCACAATTAACTATTAAAAAGCTCGCCGATAATGTCTATCAACATATTTCCTATGAGAACATCGAACCCTGGGGAATGGTTGCAGCATCAGGCTTAGTCGTAATTGACGGCTCTGAAGCCCACATAATCGATACCCCATGGTCATCAGATGACACAGAAAAACTAACCCAATGGGCGTATTCAAAAGGCTTGGTCGTTAAAAGTGCCGTTGCAACCCATTTTCATCGAGATGCCAGTGGTGGTATACCATTTCTTAATAAGTCCAATATAACAACCTATGCTACCTCACGCACTAATCACCTGTTGCACTCAGCACATAAAGAGAAAGCAAGTGATGAAATAACTCACCACACCTATGAATTAGTAAAAAATAAGATTGAAGTGTTTTACCCTGGCGCAGGTCATAGCCAAGACAATATTGTCATTTGGTTGCCACAATCAAAAATTTTGTTTGGCGGGTGTTTTGTTAAAAGCCTAAAAAGTAAGAATTTAGGTAACACCGAAGATGCATCAATAGCTGACTGGCCAAGTTCTATAAAGAATGTCATCAATCAATTCCCTGATATCGAAATTGTAGTACCAGGTCACGGCAAGATGGGTGATGCAAGTTTACTTAGCCATACAGCAAATCTTGCCATTAAATCCCTTAAAAGCGAAAACCGGTAATACCAACCTTTCTCACCATAAGTACTAGTAGCACTAAAACAAGGTGCAATAGCAATTGCTTCACCTTGCTCACTACTCTATTTATTCTTAAGTTAATTAAACTAACACCCCATAATAGATTCGATGTCTTTTATCGTGCGCGGCGCTTTTCTAGATAAGTTTTCACAACCTGTTGACGTAACTAATATATCATCTTCAATACGCACGCCCATTCCGCGCCATCGGGCATCTACCGCTTCGCAATGCCGCGGAAAATATAAGCCCGGCTCTATAGTAAATACCATGTTAGGTTCCAGTGTTAACCATTGACCATCATCTTGATGGTAAGCGCCAACGTCATGCACATCTAACCCCATCCAGTGCCCTGTTTTATGCAACGTAAATGGTTTATATAATTCTTGCTCCATCACCTGTTCTATGCTGCCCGTTATTATGCCGAGATCAAGCAGACCCTGCGCTAGCACCTCCATTGCTTTGGGGTACATGCTATTCCATGATGCACCGGGATTTACTGTAGTAATTGCAGCATCTAAAGCATTTAATACCAGTTGGTAAATATCTTTTTGTTCACTTGAGAATTTGCCATTTACCGGATATGTGCGCGTAATATCGGCAGTGTAATATTGATAATCACCACCCGCATCAACCAACAGCATTTGACCATCACGCAATATATCTTTATTTTCAGAGTAATGTAGGCAACAAGCATTGTTACCCGCCGCCATGATGGTTGGGTAACCCACATCTGTACAACCATGTTGCGATATTACATTATAAAATTCAGCGGTTAGCTGCTGCTCTGTACGGCCTGGCTGGCACATTTTCATTAAATGTTGATGTCCGGCTACTGATGCGTCGACTGCTTTACGGATTAATGAAACTTCATGTTCATCTTTGACTCTACGCATATTTTGCGTCAATGGTAATACGTTAATTAAATGACGAAACGCTTTAACCTCATCAAATTTTGCGGCTTTACGTTGGTTGGCCAACCAATCAAACACTCGGTGGTGATAACGGCCTAGTTCGTCTGAGTAATAAACATTGGCACGCTGCGCCATTAATTCAGGTAAACGAGCTTCAAGTTCAGCAATATCGTAAGCGTTATCAGCGCCGTATTGTTCAACCGCCCCTTGTTGCCCTGCCCTGCCAGCAAACCACACTTCTTGATATTCATCGTTGGGTTGATTAAATATAACAAAGCGTTGCTTACTATCGGGTCTTAATATTGCGACGGCATCAGGCTCGGCATAGCCAGTAAAATAGTAAAAATCATGATCTTGTCTAAACGGGAAAAGTATATTTTTATTGCGCACTTTTTCGGTATTACCCACTAGAATTACTACACTGTCTTGCGGCAGTTGGGCTAACAATTTTTCTCGTCTGCTAGCATATACATCAATCATTTACTTTCTCCCTGGCATTCATAAACGAGTTGCGCTGCCGCCAAGTCTTCTAACGCGTGGCCAACTGATTTAAAAAAGGTTATATCACCACTTCGACGCACAAATTCCTTCTGCTTTTTGCAGAGTTCAAATAAGTCGGCAACGATACCATCTTTAGTTAAGATGCCTTTATCGAGCGGAATTCTTATATCGCCAGTTTCTTTGCAAGCACCTTGATAGTTATCAACGACAATTCGGCTTCGGCGTATACATTCATCATCCGCCTCTCGCATATCAGGGCGATACGCGCCAACCATGTCTAAATGCTGACCTTGTTTAAGCCAGTGCCCCTTGATTAAAGGCGTTTGAGACATAGTCGCGCAAGAGATAATATCAGCTTCAGACACCGCAACTTCTAACGACTCTACGACATTTATTTTAAGCGCCAAATGAGTCAAAGCGTCTGCTAACGCTTGAGCTTTACTCAAGTTACGACCCCATATATTTACTGTTGTAATAGGCCTGGTTACGGCATGCGCCTTAATAAGTTCAGGTGCTAAAGTGCCAGTACCCACCATGGTTAATACTTTGCTATCGGCTCTGGACATGAATTGACTCGCCAATGCTGACGCAGCCGCCGTTCTTTTTGCGGTTAACGTAGGCGCATCAAGTATCGCCTTTACATTCCCTTTGACCGCATCAAGCAAGACATAAACCCCTTGAATAGAAGGTAAGTCATATTTGTAACTGTCCGGGACAACCGTCACTAACTTAATGCCAATGTCTTTTCCTTGTTGCCACGATGGCATAACCAATAAGGTTGTTTCTCGCTCAGAATATGGGTTATCAATATCAAAATGTTGTCGCATTGGCGTCGTTATATCGCTTGCAAATGCCTTAGCAAGTTTGTCTACCAATGCCCTTGGCGTAAGTCGCTGGTTAATTTGTTCAGCAGAGATAAAGTTGTTCACGATAAAATTTCCATTAAGATTCGTTTATAGCTGATGAAGTATTTGCTTGAAATTGATTCCGCTGCAAATAAGAACGGTTAAACCAAAAAAGTCCAGCTGATGTGAGCAGACCCAGCGTGGCAAATATCGCCCACATTAGCTCAGGGTTATTCATTTTCTTGGCAATCTCGCCATAGCCCCAACCTGAAAGCAAACCTGCAAATAAGAAACCCAATGCCATAGATACAAAATAGTAACCCATATAAAGTGCCGCTTGGTTTTTAGGAGCAATGGCAGCAACATATTCTTGAGATTTTGGCGAGGTGATCATTTCACCAAATGCCATCATTAATACAGCAATAACGGCCACAACTCCGCCAGCAAGTAAACTGTTTGCTAATGCTGCGATGAAACATCCAAAGGCGAAGACAATAACGCCAGCAACCAATACATTAATCGTTTTAAATCGAGCACAGATTAGGCTGACCGCAATTTGACAAACAACAATAGCGGTAAAGTCCAGATTAATAATATATTCGGGGTTTATTTGGCGGTATTGATTTGCCCAACTATTGGCCACTTCGCCCGCTTGAACCAAATTAATATCAAGACCAAACTGATTGATCGCTTGGTTAATATCTGTCAACGGAACTAGCACTTTCAGATGCACCAGCTCTTTAGCTATTATTGTGGCATCTTGCCCTTGAGACAGCATTGTATGAACTTTCTCTGCCAATAATTCAGTGTTGACCGATGCAAAGAATTTTACTGCTCCTTCACCAAAAATTGCGATGAATTCCACCAAATCTCGTGTATCAACAAAGTCGCGAATAAATAGCGGCATCGTATAAAAAAGCTGGTTATACACAGCCCAAAAACCAGTTAACAATAATAGATAGAGCGCAAACGGCTTATTACTTACAGTTGCTTTGGTTAAGTACCACTTGGCAGCATTTGGTTGAGAAAAATGTTGCCAAATCGCGTTAACAATTAACCAGCCTACAATTAACCCAAACGCCAAGGAATAACTTACCCACTGTGCACCTGCAACCATAAGTAGAAAAATGCAGGGAAATATAAATAATGCAAAGCGTCCGTTGCCTAGCACTTGTTGTGCCTGCGCTAACACTTGGGTAAAACGTGCAGAACTCCTTTTTATCTGCTCAGGCTCTCTGTAAAAAAACAACACTGGAATAAAGTTAATGACAATCCAAATCGCCGACATTAGGAATACAGCATCCCAACTAATGGCGCGTAAATAACCAGCGACTAACGGCCCCAAAAAACCACCTATATTAACCATGGTATAAAAAACACCAAAGCCTAGTCCTCGGTTTTTATCGTTAGTCGCATGACTAATTGTGCCTACCACCACTGGCTTAAAGCAGGCAGCCCCTAATGCAACCATCATAAAAGCGAGAAAAAAGCCACCGAAGCTTGTTGCTTGCCCCAATAAATAGTAACTGGGCGCCATAATGATAAAGGACACTAAGAACATTTTACGATACCCATACCTGTCAGCTAACGCACCAGTGAATACAGGCAATAAGTATAAAAAAAATGGAATGATGCCTTGTAGTGCACCGCGCTGGCCATCGGTAAAGCCAACTCCTCCCTGCTCAACTGGCGTTGTCATGTAGATAGAGGAAAGTGCAAAAAAGCCGTACCACGCTAATCGTTCAAATATCTCCATGGTGTTGGCGATATAGAAAGTTCGCGGAAAACCGCTACTCACCTCATTTTCGGTGAATGATATGGTATTTTCATTACTGCCATCGTTATTATTATTCATCGGCAACACTTATTAGCTTATCGTAATGCTAATTTTTGTATACAATATACCTATAAGTCAACCCTTTTATTAAAACAAAAAAAAGCCCTGTACCAAATTGGCCAGGGCTTCTTACATTTATTCGTTTTTCTTATAAAGCGTGTACTATTTTATCAACTGATGCTTTCGCATCACCAAAGAGCATTTGGCTATTGTCCTTAAAGAACAACGGATTTTGAACACCTGCATAACCCGTGTTCATTGAACGTTTAAAGACAATGACATTCTTAGCATTCCAAACCTCAAGTACTGGCATACCCGCAATAGGGCTTGTAGGGTCTTCGTTTGCTGCTGGGTTTACCGTATCGTTTGCTCCAATCACTAGCACTACATCGGTATCTGAAAAATCATCATTAATATCTTCCATACCTAGCACTATGTCATAGGAGACTTTAGCTTCAGCTAGCAATACGTTCATATGACCAGGTAAACGCCCTGCTACCGGGTGTATACCGAAACGAACTTCTATACCTTTGGCTTTAAGCTTTTGCGTAAGTTCATATACTGGATATTGTGCTTGAGCAACTGCCATACCGTAGCCAGGTGTAATAATTACAGACTTTGCATTACTTAGCATTTCTGCTACTTGCTCAGCTTGAACTTCTTTATGCTCACCATAATCTTTATCGTTATCTACAGTAACCTCTGTACCAAAACCACCCGCGATAACACTGATAAATGAACGGTTCATCGCTTTACACATAATGTAAGAAAGAATTGCACCCGATGAACCTACTAAGGCACCCGTGACAATTAATAGATCATTACTTAACATAAAGCCTGCTGCTGCTGCTGCCCAACCCGAATAACTGTTAAGCATAGAGACAACTACTGGCATATCTGCTCCGCCAATTGACGCGACAAGATGCCAGCCAAATACGAGTGCAATAGCTGTCATCGCGTATAATGCTGCGTTACTGCCTCCATCTGAAACAAACATTATCATTAGCAGAAAGCTAATAACGCCAGCCGCTAAATTCATTTTATGACGATGAGGTAACATTAAAGCAGCAGAATTAATGATGCCTCTAAGTTTACCAAAGGCGACTACTGATCCTGTAAAGGTCACAGCACCAATAAATACGCCTAAAAACACTTCAACTAAGTGAATGTTTTGCTCGATCTGAGCTTGATCTGTAAGGGTAAACGAAGACATCACACTATGTGCTTCAAAATAACTGTTATAACCAACAAATACTGCCGCTAAACCTACAAAGCTATGCAGGATAGCAACAAGCTCTGGCATTTCGGTCATTTCAACTTTTTTAGCTAATCTAAAACCAATAGCTGCACCAATTGCCATAGCGACTAATATGACAGTGACATTGCTTACTCTCGGATCGAGAATCGTGGCATATAACGCTATAGCCATACCAGCAATACCAAAGTTATTACCTTCTTGTGCGGTTTCTTGTTTACTTAAACCTGCTAGGCTAAAGATAAATAGTAACGCAGCAATGATATAGGCAGCAGTGATTAAACCTTGAGATAATTCCATGTTGCTCCCCTACTTCCTAAACATTTTTAACATGCGCTTGGTAACAAAGAAGCCACCAACGATATTAATGGTCGCAATTAAAATTGCGATACCGGCTAATACTTGCACAATAGGAATGTCACTACCTACTTGCAGCAACGCACCGACAATAATAATGCCTGAAATTGCGTTAGTAACACTCATCAGTGGCGTATGCAAAGAATGACTAACATTCCACACCACGTGATAACCAACCACACAAGACAAAATAAATACCGTAAAGTGAGAAAGGAAGTCTGATGGCGCTACACTCGCTAACCAAGCAAATAACATCCCCCCAATTGCCATTGATACGTACTTGGTACGTGTTTTTTCTGGCTTGGCGACTTTAGATTCGTCAACTTCCAGTTTGCTCGCTAACGTTTGTTTAGGCTGAGTTGGCGCCGCACTCACCTGAATTGGCGGTGGCGGGAAAGTTATTTCGCCTTGATGAACCACGGTCATATTGCGAATAACTTGATCATCAAAATCAATCGTGATTTCACCATCTTTTGCTGGGCAAATAAGCTTAGTTAAATTCACTAAATTATTGGCGTACAATTGAGACGACTGATTCGGCAAACGAGAGACTAAATCAGTGTAACCAATAATTTTTACGCCTTTAATTGTTGACAGCTTTTCCGGTTTGGTCAGTTCACAGTTACCACCGCCAGCGGCGGCTAAGTCCACGATGACACTGCCCGGCTTCATTGATTCAACCATCTCAGCAGTAATGAGTTTCGGTGCTGGCTTACCCGGTATCATCGCAGTAGTAATAATGATGTCGACATCTTTTGCTTGCTCAGCAAACAACGCCATTTCCGCGTCAATAAACGCTTTACTCATTTCTTTAGCATAACCGTCACCAGAGCCTGCTTGTTCATCTTCTTCATAATCAAGCTCTAGAAATTCCGCACCCATACTTTCAATTTGTTCTTTAACCTCAGGACGCGTATCAAACGCTCTAACTACCGCACCTAAGCTTCCTGCTGCACCTATTGCCGCAAGGCCTGCGACACCTGCACCAATAACCAACACCTTCGCTGGTGGTAAGTTGCCTGCAGCCGTAATTTGGCCTGTAAAAAAGCGACCAAAATGATGAGACGCTTCAACAACAGCGCGATAACCAGCGATATTCGCCATAGAACTTAGTGCATCAAGCGACTGAGAACGGGTTAACCTTGGCACCATATCCATGGCGAGCGTGGTAATGTTTCTTTTATGTAGTAGTGCAACCAATTCGGCATTTTGTGCGGGCTGAATGAAACTCACCAGCGTTGCACCATCCTTCATTAGTTCAACTTCTTCTTCGGTCGGAGGATTAACTTTGAAAATTATATCGCTCTGCCAGACTTGTTCTTTTTTGTCTGTTACAGCACCATTATCCAAGTAATCACTATCATTAAAGCTCGCTTTTTTACCAGCTAACTTTTCAAGTTTAACTTCAAAGCCACGTGCTACAAGCGCTTTAACAGAGCTTGGAGTGGCTGCCACTCGATTTTCACCTTTCAGTGATTCTTTGGGTATCCCTATTTGCATAATTCACCCTTGTTATTTTTATTCAACAGGTGATTAATGTTTTACCACTTCTGGTTTGTTTTTTATACGACTAATTAATAATATCTTTGCACAAATTACGATGATAAAGTGCTTGATGTTGATGTAAGTCAAGTTATTAAAGGATATGAGAAAACAATGCGTTACCAATTAAATAAACTTATTCCCGATATTCACCCTAGTTGTTTTATTGCTCCTAACAGTGCTGTTATTGGTAATGTAGTGTTAGCCGAAAATGTCAGCATTTGGTTTAACGTTGTCATGCGTGGCGACATGGACGAAATAAAAATAGCTAAAGATACGAACATTCAAGACGGTAGCGTGTTGCATGTCGACAAAGGAATTCCTATCGATATTGGTGAAGGTGTAACTATTGGTCATAAAGTTATGCTTCATGGGTGCAGCATAGGTGATAACACCTTAATTGGCATGAATGCTGTAGTGCTTAATGGTGCAAAAATTGGTAAGAATTGTATTATTGGTGCCAACAGCCTAGTTACTGAAAATATGGAAGTGCCTGATGGCCATTTAGCGCTAGGCTCACCAGCAAAAGTGGTTAAGCCGCTAGATGAAAAAACACATGATTTACTGAGAAAGTCAGCCGACCATTATGTCCATAACGGCCAGCACTACGTTAAGCACTTAACTGCGCTTGATTAACCCGGTATTTAAATCAATTCACAGTTTAAACTAAGCTAGGATGTTAGGTATTAATCCAATTCATTCAGTGGCCATGTAACAATATGCTCGTCATAGTCTTCAAGGTAAACATCGTTATCTTTCACTATTTTTCCACGAACTGACATTCCAGCTTTGTGCATTGCACTTTTCTTCCCCTTATTTAATAACGGGTGCCAGCTTGGCATCCCCTTACCTTCTTGCAGGCGGCGATATGTGCAACTTGGCGGCATAAAAAATACATCATCAAGGTTATCTTGCGTTAGCTTTACGCAGTCTGGTACTAATGTAGTACGCTTTTCATATTGCGTGCAGGCACAAGTTTTATCGTTCAATAAATAACAAGCGATATTGGTATAAACTAACTGTTCATCTTCATGAATATAGTCAGTTGGTTTAAACTCGTCTTCTTCAGCGGTGTCTTCGCTTTCTATGAATTTGTGTAAGCAACATTTAGCACAACCATCACATAGCGACTCCCATTCTTGGCGAGTCATTTCAGTTAACGATTTAGTTTCCCAAAATGGGGGAATAGCAGGCTTAGTCATTGCTAACAACACCTTCAAATTGGTGATTCTCTAACGTTAAGGATAGCTTATCACCAGCAAATAGTGGTGCTACACCTTTAGGTGTACCTGTAAACACTATATCACCCGGTAGCAAGGTGAAATGCTTGCTAATTATCGAAACAAGCTCGGCAATACTGCGGATCATCAATGCTGATTGCCCTTGCTGCCTTAACACATCATTTACCGTTAAGCTAAATTCTATCTTGCTTAAATCTGAAACTTTATTTAACGGAATGAAAGGCGAAACTGGTGCCGACAAATCGAACGACTTGGCAACCTCCCATGGTCGACCTAATTCTTTCATTGCGCGTTGAACATCTCTAAGCGTTAAATCTAAGCCTATCCCTACCCCCCAAATTGCAGCTATTGCTTGCTGAGGAGAGGCCGCTTTTAACGGTTTATTAATTAATACTGCTATTTCAGCTTCGTTATGACATTCACCTTGCCCACTAGGGATAACAACGGGCGATAAAAGCGAACAAATCGCAGTGTTGGGTTTCATAAATAGCACCGCTTCACCATTAACGATGCTATTCATTTCTTTTATATGATCATGATAGTTTTGGCCCACGCAAACCACCTTTCCAACAGGAAGTTCTATGGCGTGTCCATTGATATCAATATGTTGATACATGCGGCGCTCTACTGAATTGGTGGAAACTTAATACGATCAGATAGGTGACCGACAGAACTTACAAAGTAATAAGACAAGTTCCAATGCATCAAACTCTTATAATTATTGTAAGCAAGATAAGCTCTACCGTTTGCATCATCAGGAAATACTAAAGCAGCTTTTATCTCCACTTTGGGTAATGCCGTACCGTCAGTGCGTCTAACCCCTAGCTCTTGCCATTCTTGCAACGTTTTTTCAGTGTTAGTCCAGGCTTTCAACCAGTTTTTACGACTACCAGTATTCTTTGGAATGGCTAAGGACGTATCAAAACCTTCTGGTAATTTAACTTGTCTTCCCCAGGTTAACTCATCGCTCCAACCTTCCTTCTTAAGGTAGTTAGCCATTGAAGCAAAGACATCGGCTTGATTGCCCCAAATGTCTTTTTTGCCATCACCATCGCCATCAACGGCATAGCTCATAAACGATGTTGGCATGAACTGATTTTGCCCCATTGCACCAGCCCAAGAGCCCTTCATATTTTCAACACTAATATGACCTTCTTCTAAAATTGACAATGCTGCCC
The DNA here is from genome assembly GCF_012932965.1 of Thalassotalea algicola. Taxonomy (GTDB): domain Bacteria; phylum Pseudomonadota; class Gammaproteobacteria; order Enterobacterales; family Alteromonadaceae; genus Thalassotalea_F; species Thalassotalea_F algicola. The sequence goes on from NZ_JABBXH010000009.1 coordinate 45,004, forward strand.
AAAGTTGCTTCTTAAAGAAAGCTTCTCGGCGACCTTCATAAGCAAGGGTTGATAATGCTGACACAACATTAAAGTTACCCATGATTTTACCAAAATTAGTTTCTAAGCCCCAAAGCGCTACGATAAACCTTGGCTGTACGCCATATTCATTGCCAATCTTGGTTAATAACTCTTGATGTTCTTTATATCGCTTTCTTGCTCTATCAACCTTCCATTGTGGCACACGCTTGGGCAAGTAAGTATCAAGTGTTTCGACAGTTTCCGGTTGATTACGATCCGCTTTCACTGCTCGTTTATAAAATTGGATATTTGCAAAGCTTTGATCAAGCAATTGCTGTGAAAACCCCTTGGCGAGTGCTTCAGTTTTTAATATTTCGACATACTCTTCATAGCTGATTTTTGCATCGATAATTTCATCGTCGGCTTGTCCAGCAGCCATTGCATTTGAAAAGAAGAAAGGAGAAATATTCAGTGCAATAGCGAGCGCCATCGAACTAATTTTACGACAAGATAACATGGCCAATTAACCCTCTTTTTGTTTTTTTAACATCGCTTTATGCTCGTCTAACAGGTTTTCCTGAGGCGGTGGTAATTGCAGATAAAAGCCTTGTTCTGAAAGGTTTTCTTTCACCTTATCAATATCTGCTAAAGCGAGTTTTTCTTGGCTAGCAAGGTTCAATACGGTAACTAATATCGGGGAGCCAAAGGTTTTTAATAACGCTTCTGGTACCTCAGAGAAATCATCACGTTTGTTGACGAATAAATATGTTTGATCTTTTTTGGGGCTTTTATACACCGCACATAGCATAACGGAGACCTATGAGTTGTTGAAAATAAACGAAATGCCAATATAACATGAGCCATGTTGGCTTGAAATCGGTTAATCGTGAAAATTTGTGTTAAAGCAGATAATCGTTTTACTCACTAAATCCATTGTCAGCAAATACCGTTAACGACGTTCCTAAAATGGTATTTCGCCAAGGGCGCAATATATCAACTTGCTCGGCGTTATCGCCTGCGCCATTTAATTTAAAGTAATGGGTTAAGAACTGGTTAATTTGCTTTTTTGAGGCCAAGTTCTCAGGGCTTAATGCATGCTGCTCTGCAGTTTGCGCGACGAAGTTTTTCACTTTCTTAAATATCTGCTTATAACCTGGATATTCATCTAAGCGTGTAATCTTTTGCGGATATAGTTCAGGCGATTCTTGTTGTGCTTCTCTTAGTACAGCTAACATTGCCTTTCCTTGATAACGTATATCCAAATTTTCAACACCTTCGATAGCCGCCATAGCTCCGGTATTTTTTGGCGAATATTGAGCGACATAGAACAAACTATGATCTTTAACAATAAAACTTAAAGGTTGATCTTTGGTTTTAGCCTTTTGATAACGCCAACGCGCTAAATGCTTTAGGTTATTAAGTTGCTTAGGGTTTAATTTCCAAGCCATTTTAATATTTCGATACAGCTCATCTTCATTAATTTCAGTGAACTTACGCTCTACCATTAATTCCGTTTCTTGCTCACAAGCTTGTAACCACCCTTTGTGCTCTACTTCTTCTAACAATTTTGGATACAACTGATACAAATAATCAACATCAGCTTGTGCATAACGAATTTGCTTTTCACTTAACGGTCTTTTGGTCCAGTCAGTGCGAGACTCTGACTTATCAAGTTCAATGTCTAAATAGTGCTTTACCGTCGCCGCATAGCCAAGTGATAGCCCGTGCCCTAAGAACGTCATCATTACTTGGCTGTCAATTAGATTTTTCGGCCGACAATTACCTGCGGTTAAGAACACCTCTAAATCTTCTGAGCAGGCATGGATGACTTTTTTGATTTGGTCATTTTCTAATAGCTGCCAAAACGGCGTTAAATCACTAATTTCTATCGGATCGATTAGCGCTAATTGCTGGCCATCATTGATTTGAAGTAAGCCTAATCTTGGGTATAGGGTTCTTGTACGTACAAACTCAGTATCAACAACTAATACTTTTGCATTTTGATAGTGCTCACATAATTGATTAAGTGATGTTTGATCTTGAATGTAATGACGCTGCACGTATAAACCGCCCTGATTAACGCATAATGAACTTAGGTAAATTAACTGTTCAACCACCTATACAATTGAATAATCATAGGTGGTTACAAGGCTTGCACGTTATCGTAAATTGACGAAGAAACCAAGTAGAAACGGGTATTTGTTACTTTCTATTTCTTCGTACAGATTGCTTATGACGTTGTTGGTGCTTTTTAACACTACGACGAATGCGCCTGTTTTTCGCATTGTCGATCATTTTTTCGTTTACCTTAACCTTAGATTCCGTTTCAACAGGAAGTTTGACGGCTTTACGATAATAGTTAACATCTTTAAGACCAAGCTCAGTCCAACCACCAACTGGCAGTTGACGCTGTAATTCTAAATCTCCATAGCGGACACGGATCAGACGACTTACCTGCACATCTTGGCTTTCCCATAGACGACGAACTTCACGGTTACGACCTTCAGATAACACCACATGGAACCAATGATTTCGTCCTTCACCACCACGGTACGTTATTTTTTGGAATTTGGCTGGGCCGTCTTCAAGTTTTACACCATTGCGCAGGCGTTGCAGCATAGCATCATCTACTTCACCAAAGACACGTACGGCATATTCACGTTCTATTTTATGGGATGGGTGCATAAGACGGTTGGCAAGTTCACCGTCAGTGGTAAATAGCAACATGCCAGAAGTGTTGATATCAAGACGGCCGACAGCGATCCAACGTCCACTTTCTAACGGTGGCAAGCGATCGAAAACGGTTGGTCTACCTTCTGGATCTTTTCGAGTACACATTTCGCCTTCAGGCTTATTGTACATTAGAATGCGACAGACTTGTTCTTCCGCCGGCTTAAGAACAACCGCATGACCATCAACACGAATTTGTTCGTTACCTTCAACACGATCACCAAGGTAGGCGGTTTTGCCATTTACACTTACTCGTCCAGCACTTATAACAGCTTCCATTTCCCTACGAGAGCCTTTACCTGCACGCGCAAGTACTTTTTGTAACTTTTCAGACATAGGTCTTTATCTCAATACGTCAGTAGCTTCACGCAAATAAAGTGCGCTACGCTTCTGTCTCTTTAATATTAATGTCTTCAACCTCTACAGTTGAATGACTGATTGGCATTACCTCTGGTAACTGCTTTAGCGATTGTAAGCCAAAATACGATAGAAATATTTTGGTCGTTCCATATATTGCCGGCCGCCCAGGAACTTCTCTATGGCCAATAACCTTAATCCATTGACGCTCACTAAGTGTCTTTATTATATAACTACTTAGGGCCACTCCGCGAATTTCTTCTATTTCTGAGCGAGTTATTGGTTGTTTATAGGCAATTGTTGCCAAGGTTTCCATCATCGCCGGCGAGATTTTAGTTGATTTCTCTTGATGAAGCGATGTTAATTCATCTTTAAATCTATTGGCCGTTTGAAATCGATATCCGTTTGCAACCGATATCAGGTTGACACCACGACCATCATAGTCATTTACCAACTGATTTATGGCTAGTTTAATTTGTTGTGAAGACACTGCAATGCCGATATTTTCGCTAAGCAGCTGTTTAAGCTTTTGACTACTAAGTGGCTGGCTATGGCTAAATAAAATAGCTTCAACGAGTCCTTTGATGTGCTCACTCATATTAATGAAACCTCAAGTATTCCATTGTATTCTAGACAATTAATTTTTTGCAGCTTCAACAGCTCCAATACTGCTAAAAACGTGACGACAGCCCCTTGCCTACCTTCTTCAACATTAAACAATTCATTCAGTGGCATTGGTTTATTTTCATTTGTGAGTATCAACAGCAAATATTCTATTTTGTCATGTGTAGCAATTGCTTCTCGCTGAATATGATGATGCTCAAAAGCCGCTTGTTTTTTTAATATTTTCTGGAAAGCAACCACCAGTTCGTTTAGTGAAACTTCCTCAAATGCACGTGGTTCAACATGTTCATTTATTACAGCACTAACAAAAAAATCTCGCTCTTCTCTCGGCAAAGACTCCATAACTTCAGAAGCATGTTTAATTCGCTGATATTCTTGTAACCGCCTAACTAACTCTGCTCTTGGATCTTCTTCATCTTCCTCTATAGCTGGTTTAGGTAACAATAAACGTGACTTAATATGGGCTAATGTTGCAGCCATCACTAAATAGTCTGAAGATAAATCAATATCCTGTTGCTCTAGTTGTTCAATGTATCGAAAATATTGTATTGAAATAGGCGCAATGGGTAGGTCGGCAATATCAAACTTTTGTTTTTTGATTAAGTAGAGCAGCAAATCGAGAGGCCCTTCGAAAGCATCTAGGTGTATTTCTAGCGCATCTTCAGGAATATATAGATCATTGGGCTTTTCAGTGTAATTTTCGCCACGTACTATCGCCAACGGTAAGTCTTGCTGTTCCATTTATAATTAGTTATTCAAAAGGGCTAGCGTCACCTTCTCCGACACGAACAATTTCTACGTCGCCTTCAGAAAAGTCGATAACGGTTGTTGGGTGCTCCCCCAAGTAACCACCATTTAAGATAAGATCTACGCGTTTTTCTAAAATATCACGAATATGTTCAGGGTCATACTCTGCCATATCTTCGCCCGGCATTATCAGCGTAGTAGACATTAACGGTTCACCTAGTTCGGTTAATAGTGCTTGAGTGATTTCATTTTTTGGAATTCGGATCCCTATGGTTTTCTTTTTAGGGTTCATTAAACGCCGAGGCACCTCTTTCGTCGCTTTGAAAATGAAAGTATATGCTCCTGGCGTATTATTCTTCATCAACCTAAAAGCGGTGTTATCAACCTTGGCATATTCAGATAATTCAGATAAATCACGACAAACCAAAGCAAAGTCATGATCCATATCGATATTTCTAATCTGACAAATACGTTCAAGTGCTTTTTTATCACCTAAATGGCATCCAAGCGCATAGCCTGAATCAGTTGGATAAACGACCACAGCACCATCTTTAATAAGTGTTGCGGCCTGTTTCATTAGTCTGCCTTGAGGGTTGTCTGGGTGTACATAGAAGAACTGGCTCATAGAAAATTCCTTTGCGGCTTACTGCCAAAGTTGCCAAATCGGTTTTACTTGTTCAGGTAAGGATAAATTGCGCCCTAAATCACTCCATTTACTCGGGTAATGAAAATCTGAACCAAGCGATGCATATAAATCATATTCTAGACAAAAGGTTAGCATAAGTCGCCTTTGTTCTGGGTTCATTTGTGGCAAAACGATTTCCATTCCATCACCACCTACTTCCTTAAAATCAAGAATTAGTCGTCTCAACCATTTAGACGTCATATCATAGCGCATTGGATGCGCAATGATTGCCGTGCCACCTGCTTGGTGAATTGCTGAAACAGCCGCTTCAATATCACACCATTGTGGTTTCACAAAAGCGCGTTTTCCTTTGCCAATATACTTATCAAAAGCGGCTTGCATTGTACTTACATGACCTTCGTCATGAAGTACCCGTGCAAAGTGGGCGCGAGTAATAGAGCCCTCACCAGCTAAAGCTTTCGCTTTTGACAACATACTATCAAAGCCACACTTAGCTAGCTTTTCATTCATCATTAACGCTCTAGCTTCACGAGCCTGTTGCTGCTTTGCTATCAATGCTAATAATGCTGGGTGTTCAATATCTATGTTCAAGCCCACGATATGAATTTCAAAATTTTGCCACAATGTGGACAATTCAATACCAGAAATAAGTGTCAGTTTATAAGATTGTTCTAAAATATAACGATTTGCACTATCGAACGCGGCAACCGTGTCATGATCGGTAATGGCAAGAGCCTGAACCTGAAAATTTACAGCTCTATCAATGAGCTGCTCTGGCTTTAGCTTGCCGTCTGAAAGGTTTGTGTGTGTATGAAAATCACAACGAGTGGATAAATTAAAGTCAAAATCAGCTATTGACATAAAACCAAATATGCATTCTTATATATAGCGTTGATTCTACTTGGAACCAACATTAATTAACAGCAATTACGATAAAGACATGAACAACACAAAATATACATTACAACTGATTTGGTGGTGGCATAACTCTACATAGGTGGGTTATGAGCTTTTGTGCATGTCATGTAAATGATAAAAAAAGATTCTGAAAACCCGCCTTCTGGCGGGTTTTTGCATTTATACGCTTTGATTTTTTGGAAATTAAAATGTTAACAACAAAAGTAAAAAGTTGGTTTATTTGGTGGCTACAGCCAATTTACGCCGGATGACACAAATAAATTAACGATTAGGAAACATAACAAATGATTATTGTACTTAAACCGCAAGCGACAGAAGCGGACGCAAACGAAATTTTAGAAAAAATAGCCTCTTTAGGTTTAAAACCTCTTTATATGCCAGGAGTAGAACGCACGGTACTTGGTGCACTTGGCGACGAACGAGTACTTCGCCAACTTCATTTAGATAGCTACCCAATGGTAGATGAAATCAAACCTGTATTAAGCCCATATAAATTAGTAAGCCGAGAGCTACAAGCTCATGACTCTATTGTATCAATTGGTGGTACCAAAGTCGGTGGTGGTAACTTTACGGTTATTGCAGGGCCATGTTCAGTAGAGTCAGAGCAGCAATTATTTAGTGTTGCTGAAATGATTAAGTCTCATGGCGTGCCTTTATTAAGAGGTGGCGCTTATAAACCTAGAACAAGTCCATACAGCTTCCAAGGTTTGGGTGAAGACGGACTTAAATTACTTAAAGCGGCCAAAGCACAATATCAATTACCGACAGTATCTGAAATCATCGACCCTGTTGATGCTGAGTTGATGGCAGAGTATATAGACTGTTATCAAATAGGCGCTCGCAATATGCAAAACTTTCGGTTATTAGAGGCCGTTGGTAAACAAAAAATTCCGGTACTATTAAAACGCGGAATGAGCGCGACTATTGAAGAGCTGTTACTAGCCGCCGAATACATTATTAATGCCGGTAACCCTAACGTTATTTTATGTGAGCGAGGCATTCGCACTTTTGAAACGGCAACTCGTAATACCCTTGATTTAAATGCCGTCGCCTATTTAAAAGAAAAAACTCATTTACCGGTACTGGTCGACCCGTCTCATGGTACTGGCGTGAAATCATTAATTAACCCGCTTTCTCGCGCTGCTGCAGCCGTGGGCGCTGACGGTATTATTGTTGAAGCACATTTAAATCCTAAAGAAGCATTATCTGACGGACATCAAGCATTAACCGCAGATGACTTTGCTAAGCTAATGGCAGATATAAAACCTTTCGTAAATGCCGCTGGCAAAACGATGAAATAGGAAATGACATGAGAGTCGACATTAACAAGGAAATTGGTGCTGTTAATACATTGTCTGGCAATGCTAATTACCAAAGTGATCCGCTAGCAGTATATCAACGCTTGTGCCAGCATAAACCAAATAGCGTATTGCTAGAATCTGCGGAAATAGATAAAAAGCATGAATTGAAAAGCTTACTAGTCACCGATAGCGCAGTAAAAATAACCTGCAATGGCAACCAAGTGACGTTTAAAGCACTAAGTCTCAATGGTGAAGCTGCATTAACTTATGTAGCAGAACAATTAGCAAGTAAAGCGCAGTTAGTGACTTCTAAAGATGGCATAACGGCTACTTTTAATTCTGTAAATATCAACCTTGATGAAGTATCACGCTTAAAAGCGAGTAATTCATTTGATGCATTGCGTGCTTTTAAACAAATCACCAATAACGATCATCACGACTTCGCAATATTTTTAGCCGGTTGTTTTGCGTTTGATATGATGTCGGTTGCCGAACAATTACCCCATGTGAACGACGGTGAAAACACCTGCCCCGATTATGTTTTCTATCTTGCCGAAACTATAGTGGTTGTAGACCATGAAAAACGAAGTTCGGAAATAATCGGCAATGTGTTTTCAGGGCCTGAGCAGCAAAAATGTTATTTTGAGATCAGTCGCCGACTGTCCGAAATCAAACAGCTATTAGCCACGCCTATTTCAATTTCAGCAAAGAATGAGAATAAGCAAACTTCACCAGCGCCAAGCGTAAATGTTGATATTGAAGACGAGCAATTTTGTCAAAACGTTGAAGCGCTTAAGGAACATATCCGCGCCGGCGATATATTTCAAGTAGTACCTTCTCGTACATTCAGTTTGCCTTGTCCAAATCCTATTGCAGCTTACCAAGCATTAAAAAGGACTAACCCAAGCCCTTATATGTTCTTTATGCAAGACGACGATTTTTGTATTTTTGGCGCGTCACCTGAGTCAGCATTAAAATATCAAACATCAAATAACCAAGTAGAGCTATATCCAATCGCAGGTACCCGCCCTCGTGGAAAAATTAACGGTGAGTTATCACCTGATTTGGACAGTCGTATTGAACTTGAGCTCAGGCAAGATCAAAAAGAGCTAGCCGAACATATCATGCTGGTTGATTTAGCACGTAACGACATCGCTCGAGTTTCAATTCCTGGCACGCGCCACGTTGCAGAACTATTAAAAGTTGATCGTTATTCTCATGTTATGCATTTAGTATCACGTGTTTGCGGGCAACTTAAGCCTGATTTAGATGCCCTTCACGCCTATCAAGCTTGTATGAATATGGGCACTTTATCTGGCGCGCCAAAAGTAAAAGCAACTGAATTAATTCGCCAATTTGAAGGAAAACGTCGTGGTAGTTATGGCGGTGCTGTCGGTTACATGACAGGCGAGGGCGAAATGGACACCTGTATTGTTATCCGTTCCGCCTTTGTGAAAAATGAAACTGCGCATGTTCAAGCCGGTGCTGGTGTTGTTTATGACTCTGATCCTCAAGCCGAAGCAAATGAAACTCGACAAAAAGCGCAAGCAGTTTTAAATGCTATTGCCATTGCTGAGCAAGGAGAAGCCTAATGGAAGCAGCAATCAACACTCGACATATTGTTATGCTCGACAATTTGGATTCATTTACCTACAACTTAGTTGATGAATTTTATCAACTTGGTTTTGAACCAAAGGTTTACCGAAATACCATTGATGTGGACTTCATTATTTCACAAATTGAAAAGCTAGAAGGTGAAGTACTGTTGGTGCTTTCCCCTGGTCCAGGTTGCCCTAGCCAAGCCGGCTGTTTAATGGAGTTAATTGCGAAGACAGTTGGCAAGTATCCTATTGTCGGTATTTGCCTGGGCCACCAAGCCCTCATAGAGCACTATGGCGGGAAAGTGGATCGGGCACCGCAAATTGTCCATGGTAAATCTTCTGCTATTACACATAGTGCATGTGGCGCTTTTGATGGGATCAATAATCCTATTCCAGTTGCACGCTATCACTCTCTCGTAGCGACTGTAATGCCAGACACACTAACTACAACTGCAACTGTTGATGATTTAGTGATGGCCATTGAGCATAAAACTGATGCCGTGGTTGGATTTCAATTTCATCCAGAGTCAGTGCTCACCACGTATGGCAGCCACTTACTAGCCCAAGCCATTGACCATGTATTTCACTTATTTAGCGCTAACTACATAGAACAAAAAGGATAATTGTTGCCATGAATTCAGTATTAGACACCCTAATTAGTCAACAATCATTAACACAAGAGCAAGCACTTACGTTTTTTGAGCAAATGATCCAAGGTGATGTTGCACCAGAATTATTAGCTTCGGTACTAACCGCGTTAAAAATAAAAGGCGAAACACCGCAAGAAATAGCCGGTGCCGCTCTAGCCGTTAGAAATAACGCTACGTCATTCCCGTCACTCGATTTTACTGTAGCCGATTGTGTCGGCACCGGAGGAGACGGCGCCAATACCATTAATATTTCGACTACTGCAGCAATCTTAGCAGCCGCGTGCGGCTTAAAAATGGCTAAGCATGGAAACAGAAGTGTTTCTTCCATGTCAGGCTCTGCAGATTTACTCGAAGCTTTTGGCGTCAACCTAATGATGTCGCCACAAACCGCGGCAAACTGTTTAGAAAAAGCTAATATTTGTTTCCTATATGCGCCAGCTTATCATCCCGGGTTTAAGCATGCAGCACCTGTAAGAAAGGCTATGGGTGTAAGAACCTTGTTCAATATCCTAGGACCACTCGTTAACCCGTCTGCACCGACAACAATGTTGTTAGGTGTGTACACCCCGCAATTACTAAAAGTGATGGCTGATGCGCTGGTATTAACCGGTGTCAAACGAGGTTGGGTAATACATGGCAGCGGTTTAGATGAAATTGCCTTGCACGGCCCAACACAGATCATTGAACTAAACAACGGCACGGTTACCGAGAAAACCATTACACCTGAAGATTTTGGGCTTGATTCATATAGCTTGGAAGATATTAAAGGCGGAACACCAGAGCAAAACGCTCAAGCTATCAAGCAGATCCTCTCCGGCAGTGGCCCAGCGGCTCATAATGCTGCGGTAATTATTAACTGTGCGGCCTTGCTTTATTTACATGGCAAAGCTAACAATCTGCAAGAAGCAAGGTCTATTGCTGAACAAACACTACTTTCAGGCAAAGCATTTACCACCTTAAATGATTTAGTGCGCTTGTCTAATCAGGAGCAGCAATAATGGCAAATGTATTAGAAAAAATTGTCGCTGATAAGTATATTGAAATTGATGCCTTGAAAAAAAGTAAACCACTTGAAAGCTTTATTAACCAGTTGAAGCCGACACAAAAAGATCTTTATGGCGAATTATCCAAAGATGATGCTGGATTTATTTTGGAATGTAAAAAAGCTTCACCTTCTAAAGGCTTGATTCGTCCAGACTTTGATGTGGTTGAAATTGCTAAAACCTATGACAAGTATGCCGCGGGTATATCTGTTCTTACCGATGAAAAGTACTTCCAAGGAACTTTTGACTACCTAAAACAAGTGACAGACGTTGTTAAGTCACCTGTACTAAATAAAGACTTTTTTATTGACACCTACCAAGTTCATTTGGCTCGTTATTATGGCGCTGACGCAATATTGCTTATGTTAAGTGTGCTAAACGATGAGCAATATCAATCATTAGCAAACGTGGCAAAGTCGTATAATCTAGCGATATTAACTGAGGTATCTAATCAAGAAGAAGTTGAACGAGCCATAGCATTAGATGCAAAATTAATCGGTATCAACAATCGTAATTTGCGTGATCTTTCAACTGACATTACTCGTACATTTGAGTTTGCTCCTTACATTCCAGATGACAGATTAGTCATATCAGAATCTGGTATATACACCAATGCTCAAGTTCGCGAATTAGCGCCAGCTGTTAATGGCTTTTTAGTTGGTAGCTCAATAATGGCAAAAGATGACATTGACCTAGCTTGTAGAGAACTCATTTATGGTCACAATAAAGTTTGTGGTTTAACAAGGAATGAGGATGCCTTAGCAATAAAGGCACAAGGTGCAATTTATGGCGGGCTAATTTTTGCTGAAAAATCGCCTCGTTGTATCGATATTGAACAAGCCAAAACCATTACTAATAAGGTAAACGGTTTAAATTATATCGGTGTTTTTGTAAATCATCCGGTATCGACAGTCGCTGAAATAGCAAACACCATTAATCTCTTTGCTGTGCAACTTCACGGTAATGAAAATCAAGACTACATTGCAGCGCTGAAACCTTTGTTACCGGCAGGTTGCGTTATTTGGAAAGCAATATCAGTTGAAGACCAAGTACCAGATCTAAACTTAAAGGTAGACAAGTGGCTACTCGATGGTAAATCGCCCGGAAGTGGCAAGGCTTTTAATTGGCAAGCGTTAGCCAGCTCAGAACAAGACTTATCAGCTTGTTTATTGGCCGGAGGTATAGGTATCGACAATATTGATACCGCGATAGATACAGCAACACAACATGAATTATTTGGTCTTGATATTAACTCTGGGATTGAAAACGAGCCTGGTATCAAGTCTGCGGCAAAAATCGAACAAGTATTTGCCCATATTAGGAATTATTAATAATGACCACTCAAGAATTTGAAAAACCAAAAGCATTAGAAACACTACCGCCTTATTTTGGCGATTTCGGGGGGATGTACGTTAGTGAACTATTAGTTCCCGCCCTAGAACAACTAGAAAAAGCCTTTGTTGACTCGCAATCAGATGAAGAGTTTATCGAAGAATTTAATCGACTACTAACCGATTATGCCGGTAGACCAACCCCATTAACGCTTTGTAGAAATTTATCGCCTAACCCTCTGGCCAAAATATATTTAAAGCGTGAAGATTTATTGCATGGTGGTGCTCATAAAACCAACCAAGTACTTGGCCAAGCACTACTGGCTAAACGTATGGGAAAAACTGAAATCATTGCAGAAACCGGTGCTGGACAACATGGAGTAGCATCTGCAATTGCATGTTCATTACTAGGGTTAAAATGTCGAGTATACATGGGAGCAAAAGACTGTGAACGTCAGCAGCCAAATGTATTCCGCATGCGGTTAATGGGCGCAGAAGTCATTCCTGTAACCGCTGGTAGCGGCACACTAAAAGATGCCGTAAATGAAGCGTTGCGTGACTGGTCAGGCAATTATGACAATGCGCATTATTTACTTGGTACCGCTGCGGGCCCTCATCCTTTCCCAACGATAGTTCGAGAGTTCCAAAAAATGATTGGTGAGGAAGCCAAGCAGCAGCTATTGAAACAAGAAGGCCGTCTGCCAGATTATGTTATTGCATGTGTTGGTGGAGGCTCAAATGCCATCGGCATGTTCAACGACTTCATCCATGAAACATCGGTAAAATTAGTCGGCGTAGAAGCTGGTGGTAAAGGTATTGATACCGACCAACATGGTGCAACGCTATCAGCTGGTAGTAAAGGAATGTTACACGGCAATTACACCTACATAATGCAAGATCAATTTGGTCAAATTGAAGAATCCTACTCTGTATCTGCAGGTTTAGATTACCCAGGTGTTGGACCACAACATTCGTTTTTAAAAGACTCTGGCCGCGCACAATATGTCCCGATAAACGACGATGAAGCGTTAGATGCATTCCAAGCACTGGCTAAAAATGAAGGAATTATACCTGCACTTGAATCTTCGCATGCACTGGCACAAGCACTTAAAATGGCTGCCGAAGTGACAGAGGAAACGGTTTTCTTAGTAAATTTATCTGGCAGAGGTGACAAAGATCTCTCCCACGTACACAGCATATTAGCGCCAGCACAAGGAGGAGAAAAATAATGACTCATACAACACAACGCTATGAAAACAAATTTGCCTCTCTCGCGTCAAAAAATGAAGGAGCATTTATTCCGTTTGTTACTATAGGTGACCCTAATAGAGAGCAATCTCTTGCTATTATAAAAACACTTATTGACGCAGGCGCTGATGCGTTAGAACTTGGTATTCCATTTTCAGATCCAAGTGCCGATGGGATTACCATTCAAATGGCAGGTATTCGTGCACTTTCTGCAGGTATAACAACCGACACTTGTATCGAAATTTTAAAAGAAATTAGAAGTTATGCCCCAACTATTCCAATTGGCTTGTTACTTTACGGCAACCTAGTTTTTGCTCGCGGTATCGATAAGTTTTATCAAGACATGAGCGATGCTGGTGTCGATTCGATTCTTATAGCGGATGTACCCATTCGTGAAAGTGCTCCGTTTAGAAAAGCGGCAAATGAAAGTAACGTTGCCCCCATATTTATTGCACCTCCTAATGCTTCTCAACAGACACTGAAAGAAGTTGCCTCATTCAGTAAAGCTTATACGTATGTGCTTAGCAGAGCTGGCGTAACGGGTACAGAAACCAAAGCGGCAATGCCAGCAGATAGCTTAATAAAAACCCTGCAAGAATATAAAGCCCCACCACCTGTCTTAGGCTTTGGTATTTCTAGCCCTGAACAAGTTAAAGAGGCGATAGCTTCTGGTGCAGCTGGTGCAATTAGTGGCTCTGCCGTCGTTAAGATTATAGAAACGCATTTAAGCGATCAAAACAAAATGTTACGTGAATTAGCAGAATTTGTTTCGAAAATGAAAGCAGCGACTAAACGTTAATAAAGCTATGTAACATTAAGCTCCTTAGAAATAAAAAAAACGAGCTATTAAGCTCGTTTTTTTTAATTAAAATAGGGTTTTACTGACAATTACTCCGCGCCAATATTTTATCCGCTTGATCTAAAAAGATCCTAGCTAGACGTGCTTGCTGTGGAGTTCCGCCATTAAGTTCACGCGAACGTTTATTCATTTCAACCCGTAAATCTCGACAAGCTTCTGCGCTATTAGGTACTTCCATCATTTCCATATCGCCACTTGACTCTGGAGCACTTTGATCAGTTTCATTTTGCGTTTGGGCAAGCTTGGCTTCATCAGCCTTTGACGTAATACCTGGTTTTACAAAATAAAGCTTTGCCGCCTTATCTTTAGGCATATCTGAAAAATGGACATTTCCTTGCTCATCAACCCAACGATATACCTCTGCAGATTGCTGAGCCAAAGCAACCGTTGAGATGATTAAAATAGGTAATGCTAGTAACCACTTAGCCAAAATTCATTCCTTGTTTTACCGCAATATGCTCAGTATAGCCCGAACTTTAAAAGGATCCAACTGTTCACATATTAGTGAAAAAATAATAACTCTAGTGTTACTCTACATTCTGCGCAGCAAAAGTTAATTTGTATCCTGTAGCCGATGATTCATCACTTTCTAATAATAAGAACAGGTCCTCACTTTCTTCGTCCAGAGTTAAGTAGTCACTGGCCAATATCACTTCACTACTGTTAATACTCGCAACGATAAACACTTGGTAAGTATTATTAAGCAATGAAATAACATCATTAGCGCTAAATGGCACAGTTGCACTATTTTCTGCAGTATTGATAAATTCATCACTGCGAACAAAATAAACGTCGACCGCAGAAAAATCTTCATCATCTATCAGGTTTACGATATTAATATCGTGCTGGTAAATACCTTGATTACTCGAATTACTCACAACTAATGAATTAACGGTTATCTCAATTTCATCAACTTGGCCGTCGCCGTCTTCATCAACATCACCATCACCATCATGGTCGACATACTCTTCCGAGCTATAGAAAAATATCGTTTTATCATCATTGGCGCTTAACGTGACTAAATGATTTTTAAGAAGTTGTTCGTCTGAACTGGCAATATTTAACGCAAAGCTATAGTCACCGTGCTCAAGGGTAATGGCTTCACTAAATTGACCAAAATTCAACTCGGTTACACTTGGCTGAACTGATGCAGTGTCTGTGTACAAATCAACTGCACCATTGTAGTTTGCCAGCAATTCATTTTCGTTGAGTGCATTAAAAGCTCTAAACCGGGCAAGTGAGCCATCATTTTTATATTCAAATGTGCTGCTGTTAGTCAATACATCAATAACAAAAGGTGATGTATCTACACCTAGGTTTTCTCGTATCATCAACACGTACTGAGAACTAAAAGAAAAACTCACCTCGGTTGACTCAAACAACACTTCGTCAGAGCCAGAGGCGGTTAAATAGAATATGTAATCGTCTTGCTCAAGCTTTAGATTATCTGTTAACGCGGTGTATGTAGAGCTAACAACAAGCGTTGCTTCATTGAATGTTTCATCAGTGCCTGAAACATAAACGTCAACATCCATTATATCGGTATGTAAATTCAAGACTCTTAAATTAAATAGGTCATTTTCGTCGTCTTCATCATCATCAATAATTTCAATGTCATAATTCAATACACGAGGGGTGGTAACGTCTTCAGCGAGTACATATAAGCTTATAACATCTTCAAATATCTCTAATGGTTGCTGATAAATAAGTGACAAATCATCTCTTGCTGTACTATCTTCTTGTTGTAATCCTAGTTCGACATAGTAATCACCTTCCAAAATTTCTATGCGACCGCCGGTTTCTGAATATGATACGCCAGTAAATGTTCTTTCCACGTGTTCATCATCGTCATCTTCTGAATCAAGTTCAATATCTTCATCGATGGTCATGTAAATATCAGGCGCATTGGCCGATGCATTATAGAATTGAATATAGCCAATATCGGTATCTTCGTCTGAGCTGCTAGATTCACAGCCAGATAACAATAAAAGACATGATGCAAGTCCAGCATAAACTGCCGACTTATTAACTTTAATACACATAAAATACCCTTATAATTTTAATGCTATTGTTGTTTGTTTTGATAAATTCAAAGACAAATTTGCGACAATAGAATCGAAATTAATGGGTTAGTTCCATTGGCTTTGCTAAGCTTTACATTGCTTTACGCTTCTTTACTTAAGCCGTATAAAAAACAGCCATAAAGTTAAGCATGACATTATTGGCCGGTGGGTATGATTTACTCTACAAGTGTGCGGTCAAACTCCATTTGCTTTGCTGTGTTATCAGCTAAATGCTTATCATAAATTCGTTCAACTAAATGCAAGCTCATATCAATTCCTGCGGAAATTCCAGCAGAAGTGACGATATTACCTTGCTCTACCCAGCGAGTATCTTCTATCACATCTAATGCAGGGAAAAGACAACGTAAATCATCTATATCATCCCAATGCGTAGTCACTTTTTGATCTGTTATAACTTGAGCTTGAGCAAGTAAAAAAGCACCGGTACACACTGATGCTATTATTTTTACTTGTTTACTTTGCTCAGCTATCCACTCGATAACAGGCATGTTGGTTATTTGCTCGTAATGTACACCGCCAGCGATTATGAGAACATCAAGTGTTGGATGCTCATCAATGCCATAATTACTTTTCACTTGGTAGCCTGCACGAGCAGTAACAAGACCGGCTTTTTCACTAATTAGAAACGTAGTAAATCGTTGCTCACTACTTATCCGTTCAGCCGTCGAAAACACTTCGAATGGCCCTGAAAAATCAAGTACTTCCGCATTATCGTAAATAAAAATACCAACCTTCATATAAATATCCTTTTTAAGCTTATTGCTAAGTTGAGAATCAATCTTGTCATGTTACACTAGCGCACCGAGAAACCTTATTCTATAGACGAAGATTTAGCCTACTATTCATGAGTAATTTCACCCCCTTATTGGCACCACAATTAACCCAAACTACGACTGATAAATCAGATAAAAAAGAATGGGTAAACCTTCCCGGTTCTAGTGCTAGCTTAGCCTTATATCAGGCTGCTCTTAAAGAAGAAATGCCAATATTGGTGATAACGCATGATACGCCGTCTGCCATTCACCTCGAACAAGAGGTATTAAGTCTAAATATAGATAACTCGGTAGACGTTTGCTTATTTCCTGATTGGGAAACACTGCCATACGATAGCTTTTCGCCTCACCAAGATATTATTTCACAGCGCTTAGCTACACTTTATGCGCTTTCCCGAATGAGCAAAGGCATCGTAATCGTGCCTGTCACAACCTTGGTTCAACGTTTATCACCTAAAAGCTACATTGACGCTAATACACTATTAATTAAAAAAGGGGATAAAAAAGATCTTCATCAATTAAGAATAGAATTAGAAGCTAGCGGCTATCGGAATGTTGACCAAGTAATGGAGCATGGTGAATTTTCTGCTCGCGGCGCAATTATCGATCTGTACCCTATGGGCAGCGACGCGCCCTATCGTCTCGACTTTTTTGATGATGAAATCGAAGAGATCCGCCTATTTGATCCAGAGACTCAACGCTCAAGCGATAAAGTAGCATTAATAAATTTATTACCAGCACATGAATTTCCAACAGATACTGACGGCATCAACCTATTTAGAAGCCAATATCGAGAGCAATTCACTAGCACCATAGATAAAGAATCAGTTTATCATCAAGTCAGCAACGGTATTATGCCGGCAGGGATTGAATACTATTTACCGTTATTTTTTAACGACACAAATACGTTATTTGATTATTTACCTCAAAATATTCTTCCTTTTATTTTTGGCGACATAGAAGACGCATTGACGCATTATTGGCATGATATAGATTATCGTTATGAAGATAGGCGGTATGATCCAACACGTCCTTTATTGCCACCAGAAAAACTATTTCTTTCAGTTGACCAATTATTTTCAGCACTTAAACCGCTAAATCGTATTACCGTAAGTCCGGCTAAGCCTCCACGCAAGAAAGTTTCACATATCTTATTTGAAACTGAACCCGTACCAGAATTAGCAGTTGATCATCAATTAAAAGAGCCATTTTCTGCACTTAATCAATTTATGGCCAGCAACAAGAAATCGCGCTTCCTTTTTGTAGCAGAATCACAAGGACGACGTGAAAGCGTTTTGGAGCTATTAAAACGCAACGAAATAAAGCCCGAACAGATTAATTCTTTACATCAATTTGTCGAAGACACCACCGCTATTGCTATCACGGTAAATGCTCTTTCTAGTGGCTTTTGCTTTAAAAATAATGGTGAGAAAATTGTTGTTATTACAGAAGCCGAATTACTCGGCGATAGAGTTAAACAATCACGTCGACGCAGTAAACAACAAGATGTACAAGCCGATGCTATTTTTAAAAACCTTGCGGAGTTAACCTCGGGGCAACCTGTTGTTCATATTGATCATGGTATTGGTCGCTACCTTGGTTTACAAACCATCGATACCGGTGGAATTACAACAGAGTTTCTCACACTAAGCTACGCCAATGACGCTAAGCTCTATGTACCAGTTGCTTCTTTACATCTAATTAGCCGCTACTCTGGAAATGACCCAGAGCATGCCCCACTTCATAAACTAGGTAATGACACTTGGACAAAAGCTAAGAAAAAAGCTGCAGAAAAAGTGAAAGATGTTGCTGCAGAATTGCTTGATGTTTATGCAAAGCGTGCCAGTAAGAAAGGCTATCAGTTCAAGCGCAATAAAGAAGATTACTTGTCATTTGCTGATAGCTTCGGTTTCGAAGAAACCTTAGATCAAGAGCAAGCTATACATGCTGTTGTTAGCGACATGCTAGATAAAAAGCCGATGGATCGATTGGTATGTGGTGATGTGGGTTTTGGTAAAACGGAAGTGGCAATGCGGGCCGCTTTTGTTGCGGTAAATGATGGAAAGCAAGTTGCCTTATTGGTCCCGACAACCTTGCTCGCTCAACAACATTATGACAACTTTAGGGATCGTTTTGCTAACTGGCCGGTTTCAATAGAAGTTTTGTCTCGATTTAAAACCACAAAAGAACAAAACGCGGTAATTGAAAAAGTAGAAAGTGGTCAAATAGATATTCTAATAGGCACTCATAAGCTTTTACAAAATACGATTAAGTACCACGATTTAGGTTTACTCATTGTTGACGAAGAACACAGGTTTGGTGTTAAACAAAAAGAAAAAATCAAACAACTTCGTAGCGACATAGACATATTGACACTTACTGCGACACCAATTCCAAGAACGCTAAACATGGCGATGGGTGGAATGCGTGATTTATCCATTATCGCGACCCCTCCTGCAAAAAGGTTAGCAGTGAAAACTTTTGTTCGTCAACGTGAAGATGCCTTAATACGAGAGTCAATTTTACGTGAAATATTGCGCGGTGGTCAGGTTTACTTCTTGCACAATAATGTTGATACCATTGAAAAAACAGCAAGAGATCTTGAAACGCTAGTACCAGAAGCAAAAGTTGTTACCGCTCATGGACAAATGAGAGAGCGCGAACTTGAGCGCATAATGAGTGATTTTTATCATCAACGATTTAATGTGTTGGTGTGTACCACAATTATTGAAACAGGTATCGACGTACCGAGCGCTAACACTATAATTATGGATAGAGCTGATAACCTTGGTTTAGCACAATTACACCAACTAAGGGGCCGTGTTGGGCGTTCTCATCACCAAGCATATGCATACTTATTAACGCCACACGAAAAGCGCATGACCAAGGATGCTAAAAAACGTTTAGAAGCCATTGCTTCGCTCGAAGACTTAGGCGCAGGCTTTACATTAGCAACTCATGACTTAGAGATTCGTGGTGCAGGCGAATTACTCGGTGAAGATCAAAGCGGCCAAATGAGTCAAGTTGGATTTAGCTTATATATGGAAATGCTCGATCAAGCAGTCGCTGCACTAAAGTCGGGTAAAGAACCATCTTTAGAAAACTTAACCGCGAACCAAGCAGAAGTTGATTTAAGGATTCCTGCGCTATTACCTGATGATTATATCTTCGACGTAAGTTTACGCTTAAGTCTTTATAAGCGAATAGCTAGCTGCACCGACAAAGAATCCCTTGATGAAATTCAAGTTGAGTTAATTGATCGCTTTGGTTTATTGCCACAGGCGACAAAGAATTTAGTGCATATTGCCAAACTAAAATTAAAAGCTCAAAAGCTTGGTATTGCGCGAATTGAAGTTGGACCTGCCAGCGGTTCTTTAGAATTTAGTGATGAGACAAAAGTCGATCCAGTAAAAATAATAGGCTTAATTCAACAACAACCAAAGACCTATAAGCTAGATGGCGCAAACAAGCTTAAAATTGTTAAAGCGACAGAAGATGCAGCGCAAAGGTTTTCTTTAGTAAATTCAATTTTAGCTGAACTTACAAAGCGTTAATGCTATCTGTTATGATGACCAACATAATGAGACTAAAAAGTATAAAAATGAAAGCAGTTTCGACAATTTCAGCAGTTAGTATCGCAATGTTACTAAGCTATTCAGGGCAGTCAATTGCTGCCGTAGATAAACGCTGGTTTGAAGTTGAAGTAATTTTATTTAGTCAGCTTGGCGATAAAAGCAAGTTACTTGAAAACTTTCAAGGTGATGCAGAGTTACCGCGTTATCGCACGGTAATAGATTTGCTCACCCCTTACCTTCAACCAGATTCAACATCATTGAGATTACAGTTACCTGAATGCAACACCGGTAATTATAGAGAAAGTCTTGCGAGTCAGGCCAAACTACCGCAATTGCACAAAGAAAAGTCTCTAGTTGAAATAGAGGAAGCTTACCTAAACGAAGAGAGTGGAAATATTTCAAACGTTAGTGGCCCACTCGCTGCTGATACAAGTGCGACTTTGCTGTACCCTAATGAAGGTGGTATTGAAGAAGCTAACTCAGCAAACGATAAAACAACAGTAAATGGCATGGTAAATGATGCTATTCAGCCGCCTAACGAAGGTGAAAATAAACCACTAGCTTCCTCTGAAATTGATTTATCAGCGCTTGATGCTGAACAGTCGTCAGCAGAAATTGAAATTGAAGACGAATTAGTCGGATTAACCGAGAAAGAACTAACATTCATCAGCCAAGCAGAGCAAACTTTCAAGGAAGAGCCGCTCAGTTTCGATTACCAATACAGCGTTACTTCCCGAGACGCACTATGTCAAAAAGTATCAATAAGTGATACTAGCACCATAAATGACTACCTAGCTGCAGCTAATGTAAATTATAGCAATAGCTTTCCTATTGATTCATTTACTGGTCGTGTTGATGGTAATGAGTTTATCTACACTGATGAGCCTTATTTAATTGACGCTGACTCGCTCAAGTTAAAGGACATAACCCTACAGCTACGTCGTAGCAAAAACTTTAAGCCTTTACTGCACCTAGGATGGCGTCAACCACTAACAAATAGAAAAAAACCAACTAGGGAACCAGCGATACGTTTATTTAGTGGTAAACACTACCAACAAGAATATAGAACATCGCAGCAAACGTTTGCATATCAATCGGCTCTTGATGCATTAAACCAAGTACTAAGTGATAATAATGATGACGCTTCACATATTGCCGATAACAATGAATCAAGTATTGCGTCAGTCGAATCGTCAGAAATGTTATCGATGCTTGTTGATACACTCGAATCCAAAGCTATTACACTTGAGCAAACAATCGAAGAATTAGACTCTCCGCGCTTGTACGAACAAGTTGTAAGTGAAAATGAAATTACCCTTACACCGCCAATTGCACCGAATCAAGATTGGTTTTTAGACGGGTATTTTAAGCTTCACCTCAATCACTATTTGTTTATTACTGCAGATTTCAATATTGCCGTTCCCAATAACAAAGCCAATAAACAATTAAACGAAAAGAATGTGCCATTTAAACTGATCCCGTTTAAGCAAAACAAACGAGTGATCAGTAAAGAAATTCACTATTTTGATCACCCTTATATGGGCATGGTCGTGCAAATAAGACGCTATAAAAAACCAGAGCCTGAGCTAGAAATTACCACTGAAGAGATAACAGAGAATAACAATGGATAAAGAAACTGAAATTCAAGCCGCCGTATTTCGACGCCTATTAGCACATCTAGATAGCCGAAAAGACGTTCAGAATATTGAATTAATGAATTTGGCAGGTTTTTGTCGTAATTGCTTTTCTAAATGGACAGTAGCTGAAGCTGAAAAGCTTGGTGTTTCTGTTGATATCGAAACTGCAAGAGAAAGTGTATATGGCATGCCGTATAGCGAATGGAAAGAAAAACACCAAACACCCGCTACACCTGAGCAATTAGCTAAATTCAACGAGCTTAATAATAAATAATTACAGTAATAAAAAAGGCTGCATTAGCAGCCTTTTTTATTACTCATTAACCATTCTTCCTATTTGCTGCATTACTTTACCGGCAACTCAATATCTGCCAATAGTTCTTCTATTTCATGATTATTTTTCAATAACATAGCACGAGTAACTAGATCTCGATTAAGGTGCGGGGCAAAACGCTCAATAAAATCAAACATGTAACTGCGTAAGAAGGTGCCACGTCTAAATCCAATTTTTGTTGTACTTGCCTTAAATAAGTGACTTGCATCAAGCACCACCAAATCGCTGTCAGCCTCAGGATCCATTGCCATTGTTGCAATCACCCCTATTCCAACACCTAAGCGTACATAAGTTTTAATAACGTCAGCATCTGTTGCAGTAAACACAACTTTAGGTTCACAACCAGCGGCATTAAACGCTTTATCAAGCTCCGAACGACCGGTAAAACCAAATACATAAGTGACTAAAGAGTATTTGGCGATATCTGCAATTGTTAGGTCTTTTTTATTAGCCAGAGGGTGGTCTTTTCTTACGATAATACTGCGATTCCAGTGATAGCACGGCAACATAATTAAGTCATTGTACAAATGAAGTGACTCAGTCGCGATGGCAAAATCTGCATCGCCTTTGGCTGAAGCTTCACTAATTTGTTGCGGCGTCCCTTGGTACATATGCAAAGAGACCTTAGGAAACTTCTTAATAAAACCTTGAATAACATCAGGTAACGCATATCGTGCTTGCGTGTGAGTAGTCGCAATTCTAAGCTTACCTTCATCAGGTTGTGTATGCTCGCGTGCAACTGCTTTAATTGATTCTACTTTACTCAATATTTCTGTCGCGATATTGATCACTTCATGACCAGCCGAAGTAACATGAGTCAAGTGCTTACCACTTCGGCCAAAAATTTGTATTCCCAATTCGTCTTCGAGCATACGAACTTGTTTACTAATACCGGGTTGAGAAGTGTAAAGACTTTCAGCGGTGGCTGAAACATTGAGGTTATTGTTTAACACCTCTACAATATAACGTAATTGCTGCAGCTTCATCGTTTATTCCATTACTACATATATTTCTATTCTTTTATTCCAAAAATATATACTGAACGACAGTAATATTCCATATGATTTTTAAAATTATTTAATTTATAACTAAAAGCTTAGCAAAAAATGACAATTATGCTTGTTAATTAACATGCGATTAACGTTAAACATATATTCTCTCTGAAAATTCGAATGTTTTTCTAGAATTCAGATATTTAGCGCTATGCTAATGAATACAATTTTTGTAGACTGCTAAATTAGTAGACATTTTTTGATTGAGAAAGAAACATGATAGCAATAATTGTCGGTTTGATTGTCGTACTCATTATAATTGTAGTGGTCGTCAATGCCATCCAGCAGCATAAAGAAAAAATAGAATCAGAAAAACGTGCGCTTGTTGCTAAACAAAAAGCCATAATTGATGAAACAGAAGAGCTCATCTTGAATATGGCAATGTTGCCGGAAAATCCTGGCCTTATTGAAGTATTAAATCGTCGCAGTTTGAACGCAGCTAAACAGATGCTGAAAATTATGCCCGATTTAAAAGGCATAAAAAATAGAATTCAAGACTTAGAATCTAGATTGCAAGCATCTTCAGACTTAGCAGCAAATCAAACGGCACCTGCTGATAAATTTACACTGCCTGATAATGAACAACAATTAGTACAAATTTTACAATGTATTAAAAAGTTAAGAATAACCTTGAAGTCTGAACAAACCAAAGGTGTGTTAGATGCTCAAACGTTTATGCAACATGATGTTCGTTTAGATTCAATGCAAGTTAAAATTAATATTGAAAGCTTATTAAAGCGCGGCAATACAGCTTACTCGAAAGAAATGCTTGGCTCAGCTAGACAGTATTATGAAAAAGCACTTGCCTCGGTATCTAATGCAACCAATCAAAGTGAATATATTCAATCTAAGCGTGCTGAAATTGAAGAAAAGCTCGAAACTATTACTGCGGAGCTTAAAAATACTAACGCTAAAGATGCGGCTAAAAAAGCGAAAAGCGAAGAAGATGATTTGGATATGCTATTTCAACCTAAAAAGAAATGGTAATTTAATCGCTAATTATAAAAACAACCAGCAATTTGCTGGTTGTTTTGGTTTTAGCTTTAGGTAATTTTTTTTATACTAAAACCTATACTAAATGTTACCGTGATTGCGACCTAAAATTGAGTAAAGCTAAAACAAATACCATTATCTTGCCATCGTTTCTTCGAAAGACGATGAAAGCATATGCGCTTAAGGCCCATATTAGAGAAGCGGGCTGTGAATTAACTCGTGTTGGTCGCTCTCGCAATTGGAAGCTCACTGCTACTCGACAACAACTTCTTGCCATTATTGAAATCATCGAACAAGCGCAAGAATCTAGCTGGTTATGGTTAGCAAAACATTTACGAAAGCAGCAAGAGGATATTACCTACGATGAACTGCTACATGTTGCCAAACAACAAGAAGGTATTACGGTAAATCAATTGGTTGCCAAAACTGATTGTACTGCGGCTCAAGCAAGGCGTGTAATAGACGAATTAGAATTTATGTAATACCACTTAGCTAGAGCTTACCAAAGCTCTTAAAAACAAAAAAAGCGCCTTTATGGCGCTTTTTAACTTAAAAGAGTCAACCTATTTTCAGGCTGTACACTTTACAGAGTTATATTATTTTTTCTTCTTTTTCGCGGGAGACTTTTTCGTTTGCTCTTCTACCCACTTTCCGTCGATATATTTAGCGACCCAACCCGTTGCTTTACCTTCTACTTCAGTCATTACATATTGCTCTTTAGTTTTACGACTAAAGCGTACAACAGATAAGTTTCCTTCAGGATCTTTTTCTGGTGCATCAGCTAAATAATAGAACTTAGAAGAAATACGGTCTCGAAAACGTTTTAGCTCTGCCACTTTAGGAGCTCTTGTCTCTCTCGAGCGAGGGAATGTACTTGCCGCTAAGAAAATACCCGCGGCACCATCTCTTAACACAAAGTGAGCATCCGACTTTTCACACGGCAACTCTGGCAATTGCACAGGATCTTCTTTTGGAGGAGCTGCTTCACCGTTTGCCAGTAATTTACGGGTGTTTTTACAGTCTGCATTTGTACAGTCAAAATACTTACCAAAGCGTCCTGATTTTAATTCCATATCGGATTGACAACGATCACATTCCAACACAGGGCCATCATAGCCTTTTATCTTAAAATCACCTTTTTCAATCTCGTATCCATCACAAACAGGGTTATTACCACAAACATGCAGTTTACGTTTTTCATCAATTAAGTAACTGTCCATTGCTGTCGAACACTTAGCACAACGGTGCATAGCACGTAATGCTTCTGTTTCTTGGTCTTCGGCTAGAACGCTAACCGCTTCTTCACCAGCCGTTAAGTTCATTGTTGTTGTACAACGCTCTTTTGGTGGTAATGAATAACCAGAACAGCCTAAGAAAACACCTGTTGACGCAGTTCGAATACCCATTTTACGGCCACACGTAGGACAATCGATATCAGTTAATACCGGTTCATTGTTACGCATACCACCTTCATCAGATGGTTTGTCCGCATTTTCTAATTGTTTCTTAAAGTTTTTATAAAACTCATCGAGTACTGTTTTCCACTCAATTGAACCTTCAGCTATATCATCAAGCTCCTGCTCCATATCGGCGGTAAAACCATAACTCATTAAGTTCTTAAAACTTTCAGATAGGCTATCGGTAACTATTTCACCCATTTTTTCTGCGTAGAAACGTTTTTTATCTAAACGAACATAACCACGGTCTTGAATGGTCGAAATAATAGATGCATAAGTCGATGGACGGCCAATGGAGCGCTTTTCTAACTCTTTAACTAGTGATGCCTCACCAAAGCGTGCTGGTGGCTTAGTAAAGTGTTGAGAAGGCGATAGCTTATCAAGCGTCACTGACTCACCAACAGCCAAGTCTGGTAAATGCTTGTCATCACCTTTGTTTAATTGCGGATGAACTCTTGTCCAACCGTCAAAACGCATAACTCGACCTTTTGCTTTTAGGTCGAATCCTGCCGCTGAAATAGTTAATGTTGAAACATCATAGCGAGCAGCTGTCATCTGGCAAGCAACAAACTGACGCCAAATTAACTCATATAATCGCTTAGCGTCTGCGTCGACATCGTTTATCAACGCAGCTTCCAATTTAACATTCGATGGTCGGATCGCCTCATGCGCCTCTTGCGCATTACCTTTACTTCCGTAGGTTTTAGGTTTTTCAGGCAAGTAATTCTCGCCAAATGTCTCACCAATATAATCTCTCGCCATTTTTACAGCGTCAGCACTTAAATTGGTTGAATCAGTACGCATATAGGTAATGTGCCCAGCTTCATATAACCGCTGTGCTAGACCCATAGTACGTTTTACACCGAAACCTAATTTAGTACTGGCGGCCTGCTGCAACGTAGAAGTAATAAAAGGTGCTGAAGGTGAGCTTTTTGAAGGTTTATCTTCTCGTTTTGCTACGGTATATGCCGCACTTTCTAATAGTGAAATTGCACTTTGTGTATCTGTTTCATTAGTAGGCTTAAACGGCTTACCATTTTGATGAGTGACATCTAATGTTAGTGCTTCTTTGCCTGACGTTGTCGTATCTGCACTAATTTCCCAAAATTCTTCAGGAACAAATGCTTTAATTTCTCTTTCTCTTTCAACAACAAGTTTTACCGCTACCGACTGAACGCGCCCTGCAGATAGACCTCTAGCTACTTTCTTCCACAATAAAGGGCTTACCATAAACCCAACAACACGATCTAAAAAGCGACGCGCTTGTTGTGCATTTACACCAGGCATACTTAATTCACCAGGTTGAGCAAATGCCTGTTGAATCGCGTTTTCTGTAATTTCGTTAAACACGACTCGGCGGAACTTGTCATCGTCACCACCAATAATTTCTTTTAAATGCCAAGCAATCGCCTCTCCTTCTCTATCCAAATCGGTTGCGAGATAGATAGTATCTGCTTTCTCGGCTAGCTTAGTTAACTCATTAACGACTTTTTCTTTACCCGGTAAGATTTGGTAAGACGCCTTCCAGTCTTTATTTGGGTCAATACCCATTCGATTAACCAATGCTTGACGATCACGCTTCGCTTTGTATTTGGCTTTTGCTTCAGGCGACATTTTTCTCACTTCTGCCGCTGGCTTCGTTGCTACTTTTTTACCGGTACTACTCGTTGGCAGATCACGTACATGACCCACACTAGATTTTACGATAAAGTCTTTACCAAGGTATTTGTTAATCGTCTTCGCTTTGGCTGGCGACTCGACGATTACCAGAGATTTTGCCATATATTCTAATTTTCCTGCTTTAACAGCTTATATTTTTATGCAACAACACTTTTAAGTATGAATAAAAAGTTAACCTTTATGCGAGCTATATACGGCTTAACTTTTAACACTTTTTGCATTAATTCTTTGTAAAAAACGTTTAGATAACTATTAGTAGGTATATCTATAATTATGCAAGGTGACAAGTAAATATTTAATTATGTTCACCTAAATACCTTATTTCGCTATAATATTCGCCACTTTTTCGCGCATCATAATCGACTTTGCCGAAAATTTTAAGAGGCTAATAAGAATAAAATTGAATCTGCTAGATTTAAAAGCAAAGTTTTCAACAATAAAAGCCCTTAAATAGGTCAACTTCTTATGAACGTCTACAACCTCTAAAGATTGAAACAACAAGAGCGACACTATGACAGGTTTTAACCAAGTATTCTTAGACAAAATTACTCAATGCCTTTGCCCTCCTGGCAATGGTGTATTTACCGTTAACACAGCTAAAGAACGTAAAGAACAATTGCATAAGGCTTTGTATGGCTTTACCACAGATATTGATGATTTATGGCAACGTGCGCTTACAAACTACAACGGTGAAGATAAAGCTGTTCTTTTAGGTGTTGCTTCTGACTGTGGCGGCGGTATTCTTAGAGGCGCTAACTGGGGGCCATTATTCTTGCGTTCAACGCTATTAGAGCAGCATAACGAATTAAAATATTTTGATATGGGTGATATTCGAGTTATCCCTCACCTACTACATGATAAATACTTAAATGATGCAACTATTAGCAATTGTCGTAAAGCGCTCTATGGAAATGAGCAGAGTGATTTACCCATTAGTCCGCTTTCGATTACTGAAGATGTCTTACACGACTTCTACGCGCAAAACACCGACAAAGGTATATTTGCCATAGGTGGCGATCACTCAGTCAGCTACCCGCTTACCAAGGCATACTTACAAGCCAAAAAGGCACAAGGCAAGCGATGTGCAATTATTCACTTTGACGCCCACACAGATTTATTAATTGAACGTTTAGGTATAGATCTATGTTTTGGCAGTTGGTGTACCCATATACTAGACGACTTACATGCACCACATCACTTAATTCAAGTCGGCATTCGTTCAAGTGGTAAACCTAAATCGCACTGGGAAAACACGTTTGGCGTAAAACAGCATTGGGCAAATGAAGTACGTGAGTTGGGTATAGATCGCGTTATTAATAATATTAAAGCTCAGTTGGCCAACGAAAATATTGATGAGTTATATGTTAGTTTTGATATAGACGCTTTAGATGCAGAGTTCGCTTCTGCTACAGGCACGCCAGAAGATGATGGATTAACGCCTGAAGAAGCAATGAAAATTTTAACCTCACTTTCTAAGCTATACCCAATAACAGGTGGCGATATGATGGAAATTGCACCATTTACGGATAGTTCAGGAAAAGGAGCGGTAAGTGCTGAAAAGACGCTTAAAGTGGGCGCCGAAATATCAGCCTTTTTAATTGAACAAATTAATCAAATGTAAATTTTACAAAACATTAAAAAAAGGAGCGTGTAGCTCCTTTTTTTATATCAAATCAACTAGCCAATAAAACTAACTTGAACGACGCTCTCTACGCTTAGGTCTTTCTGTTGAAACTGGCGCTTCAGATACTGAAATTTCCAACGCTTGACGTCTAACACGTACACGTTTTAGCTGCTTAAATGATGCGGTTGGCATACCTTTAGGCAATTGCACAAACGTATGGCGTTCATGCAAGTTAATCGCACCAATGTAACTGCTATCCAATGAGATTTCGTTAGCAATAGCGCCAACAATGTCACCTGGCTTAGCACCGTGCTCTTTACCGACTTCTAAGCGATATGTCTGCCAATCTACGTCAGAACGTACTGGTTTTGCTTTACGCTGCGGACGTTCGCCACGATTATCGCGGTTACCTCTTGCATCTTTATTATCGCGACGACGTCCGTCACGGCCTTTGTCATTGCGATCATTAAAGTCTCTGCGAGGCTTAGGATCTTCTTTAGGTTGCAATGGCTGTTTTATTTGCTTCAAATAAAGTAACGCAGCTGCAAGCTCTGTCATTGAAACTTCTGACTCATTTGCCATTGATTCAATGATTTCCTGCATGCCGTTTAATTCTTTATTGGCAATTAATTCTAACAATTCAGTTTTCGTTCTAGCGACACGTGCCTTACCAATTTCTTGAATACTTGGTAATTCGAAACTATTAATTACGCCAGAGGTTAAACGCTCATAATGACGAAGCGAATACATTTCACGTGGGCGAACAAACGATATCGCTGTACCACTACGACCAGCACGACCTGTGCGACCAATACGGTGTACATATGACTCGTTGTCACCTGGTAAATCGTAGTTAACGACCAAATCAATGCGTGGAATGTCAAGGCCACGAGCAACAACATCAGTTGCAATTAAGATTGAAGACTGGCCTTTCTTTATTTGATCAACTGTTCTTTCACGTTGCGCTTGGTTCATGTCACCATTTAATGCAACGGCTGGGTAACCTTGGCGTTCTAACTTTTCAGCAACCTCAACTGTATCATTACGAGTTCGCACGAATATTATCATCGCGTCGTAATCAAATGTTTCAGCAATACGCTCTAATGCTGTTAATTTATTAATGCCACTAACTTTCCAAGCAAATTGTGCAATATTAGCTTTCGCTTTTTTAACGGCTGCAATTTTTACATGCTCAGGATCTTTTAAGAAACGATTAGCGACTTTACGAATCGCAGCAGGCATCGTTGCCGAAAATAACGCCATTTGCGTATTTTCTTGTAAATGCTCAAGGATCCATTCAATATCTTCTAAGAACCCCATATTTAGCATTTCATCAGCTTCATCTAATACACAAAGCTTTAAGTCATTAAGTTTTAAACTCTTACGACGTAGGTGGTCCATTAAGCGACCAGGAGTACCAACGACAACTTGAGCACCACGCTCTAGTTGCTGAAATTGCGGTCCGTATGATTGACCACCGTATAGCGTTGCTACACGTAATCCTTTGATGTTAGTTGAAAATGATTCAATGGCTTCCGCAACTTGAATGGCTAATTCACGCGTTGGTGCTAACACCATCAATTGCGGTTTACGTAAATTAGTATCGATTGCACTTAAAGCGGGCAAGCTAAATGCTGCGGTTTTACCCGTACCAGTTTGTGCTTCACCTAATACGTCACGACCTGCTAACAAAGGAGGAATAGTCTGTGCTTGAATAGCAGTAGCAGATTCGAAACCTAAGTTCGTTAATGCAGTTAAAATATTTTCAGGCAAGCCTAAAGCGTCAAAGCCGACAACGGCATTGTTCTTATCAGTCATAAATTTTAATCTCTTGGCAGGAAGTCCTGCAATACAACAATGAGGAAACCACCAAGGAGACTTGAGGCACATTCGATAGGTCAGCGCATTCGCTGAACAAGGCAAGTCTATAAGGCGGATATAACCCCTACTTAATGTCGATTTGACCAACCAGTCATAATCGAGGCGCGAATTATACACACCTATACATAATAAACAAGCAAAACAGGTTTTTTATTATTTTTTATTTGCTAAGAGAAAATAAAAAAGCCCCTTATATAGGGGCTTTTCATATTAAATCAAATCGACGTTAATCAGGCACACTACAATTAGCTCTTAAGCCAAACGGACCCCAATTACTAACGTTCGACATAGGTGGAGCTACATCTTCATTACTTACATCTTCACCTGAAACCGGCAGACTGTAGGTCGTTTTCACCGAACTTTCAGTACCAGATACCTTACCAGACACAATCAAGTTGATATCCACCCAATTGCCATAACTTTGAGCGTAAACTAAATCTATGTTTACTTTACCTTCATCGTCGGTAATTGCTTCAACAACAACAGTATTATCATTTTCAACAGAAACAGTTAATAACGAAGCAACCACATTACCCGGCGTTAAGAAACCGTTGTTATTAGTATCTTCACCTGGATCTAATATGCCGTCACGATTCACGTCTTCATTCGTACAGTAATGAGTACCATTGGTCGCAACTTCTCCACGCGTCTCCCAACGAATAAACTCATCACCGTCGTAAATACGTACCCACTGCCCTTTATAATAACCTTCTGGCACTGAGGAAATTGTTAATTTTTGACCTACTACCGGATTACCATCGGCATCAGTGACAAATGCAATAAACTGTTTAGTGTATGTTGTAACATTATCTTGAATTTCATTGCCTGTACCTAACGCAATAAACAACTCTCTATCTGCCACCGTCAACGTAACAGTATCAGATTTATCTTGCTGATCTCTTACGGTCGCCGTAATAGCAACATCATCTTGGGCTGACACGGCGTTTGAAGTGTATACTGTAGAAGCATTACCACTACTATCGGTAACCGCACTTGCAGGGAAAATACTACCGCCGGTGGTATCACTTAAATTAAAGTCAATGACTTTGTTTTTAACTAAATTCCCATTTGCATCTTTTACTATTACAGAAATAGTAGAAGTTTGACCACTTGGGCCAATTGAGCTTGGCGAGGCTTGCGCTATCACTGTGTCTACAGACTCTGCAACAAATTCAAACTCTAAACTATTGCTTAAAACAACATCACCATCAGTACCGGTAAAGGTTACAATCGCATCGCCAGCATCTGAGGAGTTAACTGTAACTGATACGGTACCATTAGTGATTACCCCCTGGTTAGAAGGTAACGTACCACGAGTAGTAGTAAACTCGACAACAGTTCCATCGGCAACAGGAGTATTTGAACGGTTCCAAGTTAGCGTAACTGTCGCCGTATCAGATAGTAGAACATCTGGTAACGTAATTGCACTTGATGGGTTAATTATCGTACCGTTACCATCATTAAATGAAGTAAAGGTAAACGAGTCCGCCTGCACAGAAACACTTTTAGTTGTAGTAGCACCTAGCGTCGAAGCAACTATGCTATTTGAGCCACCTGAATTACCAACAATACTTACTGTAGCTTGACCTGATGCATCCGTAATAACAGAATCAGGAATAGTGATATCAGCTACCTCACCGCCAGCTTCAGAAGCTTGTCCAGAAAGTGACAAAGCCACTTCTGCACCAGCAATTCCCTCACTATCAGAATTAACAACATTGATAATAAAAGTATTAACATCACCTAATGCTAAAGAAGAAGAACCCGTTAATTGAACATTGGTACCAACAACAAACACGTCAATATCGTCACTAACAGTACCTTTAATAGCTGTAACTTTAATCGTCCTATTCTCTGGGTTACCTTGAGTACGTAAAATTGCACTTGCTTGACCATTATCGCCAGTTACAGCATTGGTCACTTGAATTTGACCTGAATCTGAAGAAAACGCCAACGTAGCATCTTTAACTAAGTTATTGTTCCCGTCCTTTGCAATTGCTGTGAGCAGCACTTCTTGCGCACCACTCGACGCTAACTGCTGAGCATTTGCTATTAACGTTATATCAGCAACTTCAGGCCCTTCGACAATAACTTCACCATCACCAGCGCTGTTAAAAGCAATTGTATTAGTGACTGTTTCTGAATCAATTGAAGCGGTTATTGTGCCACCACCTGATTTAGTACCAACTAACAATTGAATCTCTACTATACCTTCACTATTAGTCGTAGCAGCACCATTTTCTGGTGAAAGATAAGCAAGGCTACTATCACTAACTAAAAATGACACTAATTTATTTGCCACGGCATTTGAACCGTCCATGACAGTCGCGGTTATAGTTACAGGGTTTTGTTCTGACACAGTATCACTGGATAATGCGAGTGATATTGTTAGGTTATTATCGTCACCATCACCTGGGTCAGGATTCCCTCCGTTACTTAGACCTCCATCACCACCACCACAACCAACTAAGGTTAATAGCACCATGGCAAAACTTAAGCGTCGAAACAGTTCCATACTGTCATCTCCATGAACGTTTTTATTATAAATCTTCCCCATCTTAACTGATAAATAACGAAAAGGTCACTACCAAAATGCAAAAACCCTTTATACTTACGCAATTAATTTAGTTTTTTCTGGTAAATATAATTGTTACTCTTAGTAATTAATGACTTATCAATAACAATAAATGGTTTTTAAACATTATTATGACAACAGAAACTCACTCTAGCCTAACCCGTCGCATTGTTACCGGCATGATTGCGGGCATATTAGTAGGTAGCGCCCTACAATGGTTAATGCCAAATGGCTCTGACTTTTTAATTCCACTTGGTTTATTCGACTTTTCATTCAGAGGTTTTTTTGTCGATGGTGTCTTTGAGGTTATCGGACAAATCTTTATATCAAGCTTACAAATGCTAGTAGTTCCGTTAGTCTTTGTATCCTTAATTTGTGGTACATGCTCACTTAAAGATACCACTAAACTTGGTAAAATTGGCGGTAAAGCCGTCGGTCTCTACCTTATCACTACAGCAATCGCGATTAGCTTTGCTATTTCTTTAGCACTACTGATAAGCCCTGGCGAAGGCGTAAATATGACTTCTGATTCTACTTTTACAAGTAGAGAAGCACCGTCTTTAGCAACCGTTTTAATACAAATGTTCCCTAGCAATCCATTTACCGCATTCGCTCAAGGCAATATGTTACAGGTCATTGTTTTTGCATTGCTTTTCGGAATTGCAATGGCATTATCAGGTAAAGCAGGTGAGCGTGTTGCAAGCATTTTTGAAGATATGAACGAAGTGATTATGCGCTTGGTGACAATCCTGATGAATATAGCGCCATATGGTGTATTTTGTTTGTTAGCTGGACTTTTCACCGACCTGTCAATCGAAACATTTGGTAATCTAATTGTTTATTTCCTTGTCGTTTTATTTGCTCTGCTAGTACACGGCTTGGTTACCTACCCTATTTTGTTAAAAACATTTACAGGCCTAAACCCTATTATCTTCTTAAAGAAAATGCGCGATACAGCTATCTTTGCGTTTTCAACGTCAAGCAGTAATGCCACATTACCTATTACACTTGAAACTACGACAAAAAAGATGGGTGTAAAAAATTCAATAGCATCATTTACAGTTCCTCTAGGTGCGACAATCAATATGGATGGCACAGCAATCATGCAAGGTGTCGCTACCGTATTTATCGCTCAAGTATTTAATCAAGACCTAACGTTAGTCGACTACTTAATGGTAATACTAACGGCGACTTTAGCGTCTATCGGTACAGCTGGCGTACCTGGTGTAGGTCTAATTATGTTGGCTATGGTGTTAGAGCAGGTGGGCTTACCAGTTGAAGGTATAGCGCTGATTATTGGTGTTGATCGATTACTCGATATGACTAGAACTGCAGTGAATGTAACTGGTGATAGCATGGTTACCATTGTTGTAGGTAAGTCTGAAGACCAATTTGACCAAGAGACTTTTGAAAACCCAGATGCTGGTGCAAAAATCGAAAACATCGACTTTCACCACTTAAAAGATTAATGGTTAGATCTTAAAAACAAAAAAGGCCTTAATGGCCTTTTTTATTGTCTAATCTCATTTAACTATGAAGTAGCTTTAGCATCAACTTCATCCTCACTAGAAAGTAATACCGCTAACCAGCGCCCTTCTTGAGAACTCTCTAGGCCAATTTTAATTATCATCGTCAATGGTACGGACAATAACATTCCCACGGTTCCTAATAACCATCCCCAAAAAATCAACGACAAAAACACGACCAATGTCGATAGTCCTAAACCTTTCCCCATATACCGAGGCTCAATCACATTACCCATCACAGTATTGATCACCATGTAACCTAGGCCAATCCCGCCAGCTGCTGCGGGTCCAAGTTGCAGCACTGCAAGAGACATCGCTGGAACTGCAGCAATAATAGAACCTATATTAGGTATATAGTTTAGTAAAAATGCTAAAACTCCCCACAGCAGGAAGAAGTCTAAACCTATAACCCACAGCATGAATGACACCAAAATACCGGTACCAATACTAACTACTGTTTTAATCGCTAGATAGTGAT
The DNA here is from genome assembly GCF_012932965.1 of Thalassotalea algicola. GTDB lineage: Bacteria > Pseudomonadota > Gammaproteobacteria > Enterobacterales > Alteromonadaceae > Thalassotalea_F > Thalassotalea_F algicola. Next base: position 80,728 of record NZ_JABBXH010000009.1, read on the forward strand.
TTACCGACTCCAAGAATCGATCAATTTGCTTTAAGCGCATTTCAGGATCATCTAATGCGAAATGCAATTTTCTTGGCAATGAAGACGCTTCAAACAGCATAAAGATAACGGTAATGATAATTAAAAATAAATTAGCCATTACGCCGCCAAGTCCACTAAGCATATCTGCAGCTAAACCCATAGCAGCACCAGGATCAAAGTATTCAATTAATACTGCTGACGATATTGAAATGTTATATTCGGCTAACTTGCTAGTTACCCAAGAAAATTGCTCTTTTAGTTGAGCACGATACTCAGGAAGTAAGCCAGACAACTCATTTAACGAGTTACCGACAAGACCAGCAATAGATAACGCGATAGTGACGAACATTACAATAACAAAAATGACAGAAATGCCCTTTGGTATCTTATATTCACTTGCTTTGGCCACAATTGGGTTGCAAATTATCGCAATAAATACTGACAAGAGAAACGGTACCAAAATATTCGTCGCTGTTTTTATCCCCGCAAAAACAATAAAAATGGCTGCAATTACTACCAGCGCCTTTAATATCCCTGTCGAGGTTTCGTTAATTCCCATATAGCTACTAATCCAGTCTAATTTGTAGCTATCTTCTGGTTAAACAAAACAAAAATCAACGAATTTATCTTTTGAACTACACTATAGTTAAACCTCTATTGTCATTAAAAGAGTTAACCTGTGAATGAAAAACTACATTTACTTATAACTGGTGGTACCGGTTTTATAGGCTCGAACTATATAAAACGGTTTCAAAATAAGTATCAAATAACCGTTTTGACTCGCCAGCCAGATACGGCAAACTTACCGAAATCTGTAGCGCTTATAACTTCATTAAATGAACTAGAAAATTTAGATGAGTTTGATGCAATCATCAACTTGCAGGGCGAAGCTATATTTGGAAAACGTTGGAGTCATCAACAAAAAAAAGAACTTGAGGATAGCCGTACTTTTGTCACTCAAACATTATCGACGTTAATACAAAACTCGACAAACCCGCCTATTGTATTTATATCAGGCTCTGCTATAGGTTTTTATGGCAGGCAAAAAAATGACAAAATTGTGGAAGAAGGGTCGAATGAGCCATTTAGAGAATTTAGCCATCAACTGTGTAAAAAATGGGAAAAGGCGGCACTTAGAGCCCACAAAGCAACTCGCGTCTGCTTACTAAGAACAGGTATAGTTCTAGGTATTAACGGTGGAGCACTTTCAGAAATGCTGCCTTCATTTAAGCTTGGTTTGGGCGCAATAATAGCTGACGGTCAGCAAAAAATGTCGTGGATACATATTGACGATGTAATTTGCGCAATTGATTACATTATCACCCATGAATCTTTGGAAGGTCCAATAAACTTAACAGCCCCTAATCCAGTATCGAATGAAATCTTTTCAAAAACGCTGGCTAGCGCCCTCAATAAACCGTGCTTTATAAAACTACCTGAGTTTGTCGCTCGAATAATTTTAGGCGAAGCATGTGATTTAGTGTGTTTTGGCCAACATGTTATACCCAAAAAGTTGCAAGAAGAGGGGTTCGAATTTTATTACCCTTCGATAAAGGAAGCACTGAGTAATTTACTTACTCAGTGATTTAATCGAACGCATACGAAATGTGCGTTACATCGTTCGACGAATAAGCGTAACACTAGACATATTAAGTAATCGCCAACAGCTTATCATCCCCATAACACCAACAAATGTTGCACCTGCAACCATACCAATCCCCCAGTATTCAAGATGAAAACTTGCCGACATTTTGAATACTTGAGTTTGAATAAAGTAAACCGCTATTTCCATTGCCATGCCTGCCATAAGGCCAGCAACTAGCCCTAAACAAACAAATTCCAATAACACGCTATTTTTTAACAAACTCCCTTTAGCGCCTAAGGTACGCAAAATAGCAATCTCACGCTCACGCTCTTCCATACTTGCTTGAACTTGAGCAATAAGCACCAAAGAACCCGCTATAACAACCATTACTAATATAAACTCAATAGCGAGTGATACTTGGTCAATAACACTGCGTAATTGGCCAATCATCGCTTCAACGTCAATCATTGAAATAGTAGGATATTGCGCTAAAAATCGATTAAATGACTGGACTTTTTCAGGCTCTACAAAATGTGAAGAGATATAAGTAGCAGGAAAGTCTGACAACACTTGCGGGTTAAAAATCATAAAGAAGTTAGGCTGTAAAGATTGCCAATCAACCTTCCTAATACTTGTCACTTCTACAACAAAGTTTTCACTGCCTATTTGAAATCCTAGACTATCGCCAACATTAATATCGAGACGCTCAGCAACACCACTTTCTACGGAAACTTGCGCCTTATCTTCCTCTGCGCTATACCATTGCCCACTAATAATTTCATTATTATCTGGAAGGTTTGTTCGCCAAGTTAAATTGAGTTCCCTTCCAACACCACGTCGTTGCTGCTCCGGATCTTTATCTTCTTCTTTAGAGACATCACTAGTCACCGAGTCTTGGTTAATTGCTGTTAAACGGCCACGAACAACTGGATACAAACCACTACCAGGAATAGCTAATTCTTCCATAAATTGATTAACGCTATCGACCTGCTGTTCACTTATATTAATTAAAAACCGATTAGCAGTATTATCTGGAAGCTGCGCCTGCCACTGCCCTATTAAATCGCTACGGATGACAACAATTAGCAACAGCAATTTTATCGCTATTGTAAAGCTTACCAATTGAACACTATTTTCCTTTGCTCGTCTTTTTAAGTTAGCAAAAGCTAAATGCAATGCACGCCCTGATTTACTACCAACGCTTCTTCCTGCACTTACGAACGCTTGACCAAGTACAAGCAGAATAATTGAAACTAACGCTCCGCCTCCCAATAGAACGACACTCTTTAACCAATCACGGCTAAATAAATGCAGCAAGGTATAGAGTGCTAAAATAGCAGGCAACATTTGAAGGTAATGAAAGGTGTTGTGCTCAAATCCACGAATAACCGCTAAAGGTTTAATAGTTACCAATTGTTTAAGTGGCGCAATAGCAAAAGCAACTGAGCAAAGAACACCGGTTATAATTGCTATGACTAACGGCTCCATCATCGAGACGCGAGTGGTTAATTCAAATTGCTCTTGCATGGTATTCAAACCAATTTCTTGCAATACATAGCCAATAAGTAGACCAGCGCCTACGGATATCGCACTGAGTAGCCCCCAGTGTAAAAAATACAGCTTAGTTATATGTCGCTGACTTGCCCCCATAGCCTTGAACACTGCCACCATAGGTTGATGTCGCTGTCCATAACGCCTACTAGCAACAGCTACGGCTACCGCAGCCAACACAATGCCTAGCATGCTAGCTAACGTTAAATATTGCTCAGCAGAATCAAGAGAAGCAGAAAGCGCCGAACGACTTGATTGAATATCATACCAGCGCTGCGTTTCATTGACTTGTGGCTTAATCCACTCTTCAAATTCTTCTATTGCATCAGACTCACCTGCAAATAATGCTTTATAACCTAAACGACTACCCGGTTGAATCAACTCTGTCTTAGGCATGTCTTTGACGTTTAAAATAAGCGCCGGTCCAGAAGTAAACACACTAAATGACGCATCTGGCATTTGCTTTATCACACCGGCGACTTCTAGTGGAGCCATGCCTACTTCAAGGTTCTCGCCAATTGTGATACCAAGAATATCTAGTAGCTTTTGTTCAACCCATATCTGCCCAGGCTTAGGTGCTTTTTGCTCTTTCACTCCACCTTGAACATTTTGAATGAGTAGTTCACCTCTTAAGGGGTACTTATCACCAACCGCGCTAATTTCCGCTAATTGTAATTTGTCATTAGCAAATACCATTGACCCCATTTCGAGCTTAAGTGCTGATTCCAAACCGAGCTCATCACTTTTTGCCAAGATACTCTCTTCAATTGGCTGCGAAGAACGAAAAACTCTATCTGCCGCAATAAAGCTAGTGCTTTTGCTTAATATTGCAGCCTGAATTTGATGAGAAAAGCCGGATAAAGAAAATACCGTCGCTACTGCGAGCACAATGGCTAGAAAAATAATGGTCAGCTCGCCACGACGAAGCTCATGCCCAAGTAATCGTAGCGACTGCTTGATCCAAACATTGTTACTCATTGACTGTCCTTAACTTACTTAACGTTTCGGCTGAGTCATCAACTAACCTACCACCATCAACAATTACTTTTCGACCACAGCGATCCGCTAGCTTTTCATCATGTGTCACCAAAATTAATGTGGTGCCATTTTGTTTATTTAAGTCAAAAAGCAATTCAGTAATGTGTAATCCTGTTTTGCTATCCAAATTACCAGTTGGTTCATCTGCAAACAAAATATCAGGCTGAGTAATAAACGCTCGTGCTATCGCTACACGTTGTTGCTCACCACCCGACATCTGTGACGGAAAATGATTTAATCTATCGGCTAAATCAACCTGTTCCAGTAACGCTTTCGCTCGTTGTTCTGCATTTGGCAACTGAGCCAACTCTGCTGGTAACATGACATTTTCCAATGCAGTTAAGCTACTGACCAATAAGAATTGCTGAAAAATAAACCCAACATGTTTTGCTCTTATTGCACTTCTTTGTTCTTCATCCATGGTATGAATAGCTTGGCCTTTTAGCTCAATTCGACCACCACTAGGTAAATCTAATCCCGCTAATAAAGAGAGCAAAGTCGTCTTGCCTGATCCCGAGGCGCCAACAATTGCTAACGTTTCTCCTGCGCTAACGGCTAGATTTATGTCGGATAAAAGGTCTAAAATATGGTTTTCCAATGTCACCGATTTAGTTAAATCGCTGACTTTTAAAATAATATCGGACTCTGAATTCATGTTTATACGCACTTCTCAAGGTTTAATGACTATATTACTACTGCTATTTAGTTTTCATGCAATAGCTAATTCTCGTATTTTATTATTAGGTGATAGCCTTAGTGCAAGCTATGGAATGCAACAAGACCAAGGTTGGGTTCACCTATTGAATCAACAACTAGAAACGAATAATTCAGGCTTCCAGATCATTAATGCTAGCATAAGCGGAGAAACGACAGGAGGCGGTTTATCTCGCCTACCGGGAATTCTATCGAAACAAACTTTTGATTATCTACTTATTGAGCTAGGTGGAAATGACGGCCTTAGGGGCTTTCCAACTGATGTAATTAAGAATAATTTGTTACAAATTATCCAATTAGCAAAAGAGAAAAACATACCGGTATGGCTTATGGAAATAAAAATCCCACCAAACTATGGACCAAGATACAATAAAATGTTCGCCAATGTATTTAATGAAGTAGCAAGTGAAACCGAAACTCCTTTACTACCGTTTTTCTTAGAAGCTATCGCTATTGAACCAAAGTTAATGCAAAGCGATGGCATTCATCCAAATATTGAAGCACAACCAATGATAGTTGAATTAATGAATAAAACATTAACTAACGCCATTAAAGGTTTACGCTAGTGGAATTCATTTGGATATTATTTGCGTTTTGCTGTGGTTTAGCCGCTAAACTTATTGCTTTGCCGCCATCAATAGGCTATTTGCTCGCAGGGTTCGTTCTACACTTTATGGGCTTAGAAGCTGATAGTTACCTATCTACGTTAGCTAACTTAGGCATCACCTTGATGCTATTCACCATAGGCTTAAAACTGAACGTAAAAGATCTAACTAAAAATGAAGTTTGGATGGGAGCGTTTAGCCACACCAGCATTTGGCTTATTGTTGTTATCGCTTTTGTAAAATTGATTAGTTTTGTGGGTTTGTATTATTTTGCCTCATTAAGCTTTGAGTTAGCTTTATTAATTGCATTCGCCTTAAGTTTTAGTAGTACGGTCTGCGTCGTAAAATTGCTCGAAGAGCAAGGTGAAATGCGAACTCGTCATGGTAAGCTGGCGATTGGTGTACTGGTAATGCAAGATGTAATAGCCGTTGCATTTTTAGTGATAGCCACAGGAAAACTGCCGAGTATGTGGGCTTTAGCCTTACTCGGACTCTTTTTTGTCAAGCCTCTATTAAATAAAGTCATTGCTTCTGTTGGCCATGGTGAATTAATTCCGCTAACAGGGTTCTTTTTAGCGCTCGGGAGTTATGAATTATTTGAGTTAGTAAAAATAAAAGGAGATTTAGGTGCACTACTCATGGGAATGTTCCTTGCTAGCCATCCTAAAGCCAGCGAAATAAACAAAGCCTTACTTAATTTTAAAGATTTGTTCTTGATAGGCTTTTTCTTGCTTATTGGATTTACGGCATTGCCAACTTGGGAAATGCTAGGCATTGCCCTAGTAATTTGTTTACTACTACCAATAAAATTTGCAATGTTCTTTATGCTGTTTAGTGTCTTAAAGCTAAAAACACGTTCAGCCTTTTTATCGGCAATGGTATTAACAAACTTCAGTGAGTTTGGGTTAATTGTCGCCTCATTGAGCGTTGATAATGGCTGGCTCAGTAAAGAATGGTTAGTTATCTTAGCCTTAACCGTATCTGTTTCGTTTGTATTCACTAATGTGATCTACCGCTTCTCTGAACAAATTTATGCCTTCTACAAACCATTGTTAGAAAAATTTGAACGCAAAACACGCTTAGCTGAAGATATTTTTGTTCAACCATGCAATGCCCCCATCGTCGTTGTTGGTATGGGCCGAGTTGGTATGGGTGCATATAACGCGTTAAGTCATCAAGTAGGTGCTCAGGTATGGGGCCTAGATGCAGACCGAAGCAAAGTAGACTGGCTGAATGAAGAGCATGTGCAAGCATTTTACGGCGATGCTGAATCAAGAGACTTTTGGGAAACACTCGATTTAAGCCAATTAAAACTGGTTATGATCGCCGTTCCTGCAGTGCAAGATGCAATTAATATCACAACCCAGCTGCGCATGGTAAATTATAAGGGGCAAATTGCGGCAATAGCCCGCTTTGATGATGAGCGAGAGCAATTGCATGCATTAGGTATCGATAAAGTATTTAACTTCTACAATGAAGCTGGTGTTGGTTTTGCTGAAGAAAGTTTAGAAATGCTTAACCACAAAGAGCCTGCATTAATCTGATTTAAGCGTCCAAAAATGTCATAAAAGCTAAGCACTGTTTAGCTTTTATGACTGTTTACCAATCAATATTCAATTAAATTTCAGGTAATAAAAAAGCCGACATAACGTCGGCTTTTTTAATTAGTGGCATCCCGTAGGGGATTTGAACCCCTGTTACCGCCGTGAAAGGGCGGTGTCCTAGGCCTCTAGACGAACGGGACACTAAAACTTTAACGAGC